>JAWLGR010000012.1:0-88938 GCA_041684965.1 Mariniphaga sp. | reverse complement strand
AGATAATGGATTTGTTGCATTATCCTTTACCTCTACAACCAGTACCATTGTTTTATTTTCAGAAACTGAAATAGCTGTTTTTGCATAAAGTTCCCCTGTCGCAGCGTTAATCGCAAACAATCCTTCAGAGTTCCCTGAGGTAATTGTGTATTGCAGTTCCTGGTCTGTATCAGGATCAGAAGCAACAACTTTTCCTATAAATTCGTTTGCTGCTTTTGAAGTGCTGATTTCAAATACCTGATCTAAAATTACCGGACTCTGGTTCTTAACAATCAGAGTTGTAACCACCACACTGTCACATCCGGAAGCCGATTCCAGTACGCGTTCATAATTTCCGGGCTCAGTCCATCCGTTGTAATTTTCATTTGCCCGAATTTCTACTGTCTCGTTCCCGTACTTAGTTTCTTCTACATTCAGGTAAGTAGTAATAACTTTATCCGTGGCAATTATTTCTTCAGAATTTTCCGAAAGTACAATATCATCGAAATAAACTGAATGGCCTGCAGGCAAATTCCTGCCAAGATAAATCCGGAACGAAGCATCGTTTGCAGTTACGGAAGCTGTAAATTTCAATTTAATCTGCTTCCACTCTTTAGTAACCGCTGGAGTTACATCCGGGAAACTCCCATAATGGGTGTAAGGAGCAGTACGTTGAAGAATTACAAATTTAGGTATATCAAATTCGGTTGTTGCTTTCGCATAAAATGACAACTCATATTCCTTACCCGCTTCAACGGAAATATTGGCTTTAGACATAAATTGAAGCGATGAAATTGAAGTACCGTTTGAATTACAATTGAGTTGAATGCTTCCGGGTGCTGAAACATAGTCTTTATTGTTTGCAATCATTGACAAACTGTATCCGTCAGCTCCCCATACACTCCAGCCAGTAGTTCCATTACTGAAATCTCCTTCAGGAATTAGGTTGCTTCCCTGATTCTGACTTGTTTGATTTTCTTTTACAATGCGTTCATAAGTGCCGCTTTCAGTCCACCCAAGGTAATCATCGCCTTCACAAATTGTAACAAATTCAATTGAATCTCCCGGAACAACTATCTTGTCATCGGGCAAGGTAATTATTACCGTCCCGCTTGCAGAAGCAGATATGTTTCCTGCAGCATCCTTGGCCCATGCATATAAAGTTTTTACCCCTGCATCTGAAAATGTGTAATTAGATGGAGCGACAGCTTTCCAACCTGCGTCAGTTGATAACGGAGTTGCTGAATTTTCTGCCAGCTTCCATGCCGTAACACCAGTATTATCAGTTCCATTAAGACTGACAGGAACAGTTAATGATTCTGAAGTTGAAGGAATGGTAAACGACGAAATGCTCGGTGCAGTTACATCGGATATAGGATTTTGTACCTCTGCTTTAATATTAATTGTAATATCTGCGTTTGCAGATAATGGATTTGTTGCATTATCCTTTACCTCTACAACCAGTACCATTGTTTTATTTTCAGAAACTGAAATAGCTGTTTTTGCATAAAGTTCCCCTGTAGCAGCGTTAATCGCAAACAATCCTTCAGAGTTCCCTGAGGTAATTGTATACTGCAGCTCCTGGTCTGTATCGGGATCAGATGCTACAACCATTCCTATAAATTCGTTCGCTGCTTTTGCAGTGCTGATTTCAAATACCTGATCTAAAATTACCGGACTCTGGTTTTGTGTTACATTTTCAGTACCGGTACCAATCAGAATCCTTGAGGTAAAGGGTTTCAGGACAAAAGAACCGGTTACATTATTCCCTTTAAGATCTTTATAAACTTTTGACCCCAGATTGAAGCTTTTATCCTGTTTTGTATCGTTGTAAAACAAAGTTTCTTTTTCACCGGACTTAAGCGGAGAGACATAAGCTGTAGAACCTGCATCCTGCCCGGTTGATGATTTCCATCCATCGAAATTATAATACGTTGAGCCACTCCTGAATATTCCATTGCTTGCATATGGATTAACAAACTCATTGTTGTCACAAATGGCATTGCGTGCCGATTCATTTATCAACACCTGCCTCTGAAGGTAATCATCCTTGTCACTGGCAGCCATTAATATATTGTTGGAGATCTTATTTTTTACTGTGCCGCTGGAATGGAGAACATGTATGGATTGGCGTGCATCAAGTATGGTATTGTTCCTGACAATAGTATTTTCATTTTTATGCAATTTGATTCCTGAATTGGTGACATGCGCAATTGTATTGTTTTCTACTGTTACATCTTTTGCACTTTCATCGATATAAATACCCTCTCCAAGGTGCCGGGTTGAAGTGTACCCATATTTCTCACCTTTAACATTTAAAACAATGTTGTTTCGAATTATACTGCCTTCAGGGCCCTGAGCTGCGGAACGATTAAACCAGCTGGTATAAATCCCTCCCATATCACTTTTCAGAAGACAAACATCTTTTACAAAATTGTATTCTATTATATTATTCGGCTTGCCGAACAATATCCCACTGTAACCAATTTCAGTCAGCCTGTTATAACGCACTTTATTATTTCCTTCATCACCGGCCAGATAAATACCGCCTCCAAAATTATCTGGTCCTGTTCCTGTAATTCCAATATTCTCGAACAATGCAATTTTCGACAGGTTGTTATCAGCAATAAGTGAATTTGATATACGGATATACATACCATAATGATTAACCCCTTCAATAGAGTTATTGGTTATGGTAAAATTGGTTGCATCTGTTAAGCTGTAAATTCCAAAACCATCAGCATATGAAAATTCATTATTATCGATAACAATATAATCACTGTTCCTCAGGTGTATCCCTTTTTCAGACTGATGCAAAAAATGTAAATCTTTAATAGTGACATAGTCTTTACCCGATAAATAAAAACCGTCATTATGAACCGAACCCTTTATGGTATAATTTTCAGGTGAATCTCCACGTGCAGTCCATAAATAAACCGTTTTTGTTGATTCATCGTAATACCATTCTCCGGGCTCATCCAGAAACTCGAGTTTATCCATCAGCAAGAAACCCAATCCTGCTTTCAGTGGGAATCTGGGAGCTGACTCTAATGTTAATGTTTTGGAACCTGAACTTTTAACATCGATCAGCGAAGCGGTAAAATAGTTTGTCCTTCCAAACCATTTTGCACCCGCATAATTTATTGATCCATCCAGATCGTTAGCTGTGAGGGTAGTTGATCCTGAGACAGAAGAAATAAATATATAACCAGTATTCGGATGCCTTGCGGCTTTCATCCTTCCTTCATCCAAAAAGAGCTGATTAATTTTACTGTTAAAATTTGCTTTGTAAATATTGCCCGAATGTTTTGTCCACCCGGTTATTTCTTCAGAACCATAAATCTGCGGATTCGTACCTGTACCGTAAGCACCATAAACCACAGGACTACCGGACGTCCCGGCAGAGCTTACTGAAATTGTACCGGTCCATTGATCCCCTCTCTTAAACAATATCTGGTCTCCGGGTTTAAATGCAAAGTTGCTGACCTTTGCCAACGACTTCCACGGTGCATCGGCTGTGGTGCCACTATTATTGTCACTCCCCGAATTACTCACATAATACACTGTTGCATTAACAGTAAATGAAAATAAAAACAGAGCTAAAGTGATAAAAAATTTGCTGTTGTGATTTTTAAGTTTAATGTTGATTGCTGTTCCATTGGTTGAAGCAGAATTTAGCTTCTTAATTAACATTCTAAACATGGCTACAAGATTTAATTTTAATCCTCCATTCTATCTGTGGGGGCAAATATAGACGCAAGCCATGGGGCAACTCCTAATTCAGTTGCTGAATGTATAGGGTATAAAGTACTGATAATGCATTCAGTTATTCGTCGGTTGGGGATTAACTTCTGATTCCCAGACTGGGAAATGAAGAAACCGATAAAAAAGAAATGTCTGAATTTCCTAATGCTTATGTTACAGAAACAGTAGTTGGTTGGATGCATGCCTCTGTTCATAACCGAAAAGCAACATCAGTAATTAATCCAGTTGAAAGTAAAGAAAGGAGTTAATTAATCAGGTTTCCTGCAGAGTAGCCAATAAGGATTACCGAAGTATATGGCTGAAGCCTTATATCTCCAGTTATTTTCTCCCCCCTGATATCCTTTAAATCTTTGCCTTTCAGGTTTATTGTCTTTTCCTGCGGGGAGTCGTTGTATAATAACAGCTCCTTTTCTCCGGGCAATAAGAGTGTTGTTAATGCTCTTGAATTTATTTCATTCCTGTTGGATGATTGCCATTTATTAAAGGTATAATAGTCGGAACCATTAAAAAATATTTCCTTATTTTCATAAAGATGAATGTATTCATTGTAATCATAAAAGGCATTGCCTTCCGATTCATTAATAAGCACCTGCCTTTTAAGATAATCATCGTTATCACTGACAGCAATCAAAATATTATTGGTGATTTGATTTTCCTCTGTTCCTTCAGACTTAAGAACATGAATAGATTGCCGTGTATCAAATATTGTATTGTTGTTGACAGTAATATTTTCCGTTTTATGCAATTTTATTCCTGAATTGCTGCAGTGAGCAATTGTATTATTTTCAATGATAACTCCAGTTGCACTTTCGTCTATATAAATTCCTTCTCCCATATTTCGTGTAGAAGTATAGCCATATTTTTCACCTACAACGTTTAATATAATATTGTTTCTAATTGTACTTCCTTCAGGACCCTGAGACGCTGATTTTTTGTACCAGCTGGTGTAAATTCCTCCCATGTCGCTCTTTAGAAGGCCCACATCTTTAATAAAATTACATTCGATTTTATTTTCCGGTCTGGCAAATAAAATCCCAGTACTACCAATTTTTTCCAACCGGTTATAGGTTATTTTGTTTTTGCCTTTCTCACCAGCCACATAAATTCCTCCACCAAAATTATCTTCTCCGGTCCCTGTAATACCAATGTTTTCTAATAATGCAATTTCTGACAGCTTATTATTTGAAATTAGAGAATTAGAAATCCGCAGGTACATTCCATAATGGTTGACACCCGTTACATGATTATTTGTTATGACTAGATCGGTTGCTTCAGTAAGGCTGTAAATCCCATACCCGTCTGAATAAGAAAAAGCATTGTTATCAATTACCAGATAATTGCTGTTTTTAAGATGAATTCCTTTTTCAGCCTGATGTAAAAAATGAATATCTCTGATTGTAATATAATTTTTACCCGACACATACAATCCATCATTATAAACAGAACCCCTGATGATATAATTTTCAGGCGAATCTCCCCCGGGTGTCCATAAATAAACCATTTTAGACTCCTCATCGTAAAACCATTCGCCTGGCTGGTCTAAAAATTCAAGCTTATTCATCAGAAAAAACCCCAATCCTTTCTTTAAAGGAAACCTGGGAGCTTCATTTATTACAAGGACTTTATTATGAGAACTTTTAACCTCAAGCAAAGAGGTTGTAAAATAATTTGTCCTACCGAACCATTTAGCGCCCGAATAATCAATTGCATCTGGAAGTTCTTCTGCAGTAAGGGAGGTCGGATTTGAAGAAGATGTTATAAATAAATAACCTGAATTTGGATACCTGGCAGCAGTCATTTTTTTTCCTTCTAAAAACAACTGGTTAATTTTTTGGTCAAACCGGGCTTTGTATATATTACCTGAATGTTTTTTCCAACCGGGTATTATTTCAGAACCATAAATTTTAGGCCTTTCCCCTTCTCCGTAGGCTCCGTAAACTACAGGACTTCCCTCTTTCCCAAACATGTTCACAGTAACAGTTCCATTCCACTCATCTCCTCTCCTGAAAAATATACTGTCACCAGGTTTAGGTACCAGGTTGTTTAAACGTTTTAAAGATTTCCAGGCATCAACAGCACTCGTCCCTGATCTGGAATCATCGCCTTCAGAACTCACATAATAATTCGTTGCAAAAGAATTTAATGAAAATAATAGAGGTATCGAAATAATCAATATGAAGGTTAACAGATAAATTTTCATGTTAAACAGGCTTTTTTTATTTACTTCCAGGTGAATAACAGTGTTGTGCCAATATTTTTAACAAAAAAATAAAAATATTGTTCTTCAACATGTTGGCTCAAATCATTCTTAAAAGACCCAATCATTCTGCTGTAAAAACACGGTAATATTAAAAAATGAAGAATTTAATCTTCATTAACAATCTGGATTATCGGGCACACTTGCAAAGTTGTAAATTTGCCGGTTAACAGGTAATTAAAGTCAAATCAATAAATTAACGGTTAATTATGGAAAGAATAGCAAATGTCGTCAAACCAGGTGTTGTAACTGGAACTGACTTACAGTACATTTTTAAAGTAGCTCAGAAAAATAAATTCGCACTTCCCGCAGTAAATGTTGTTGGTTCGTCGTCCATCAATGCGGTTATGGAATCGGCAAAAGCAGCCAATGCTCCTGTTATGATTCAATTCTCTAACGGTGGTGCAGCGTTCAATGCAGGGAAAGGATTAAAAATGGAAGGGCACCAAGCTGCCATCATTGGAGCAATTGCAGGTGCAAAACATATTCATACCCTGGCGGAAGCATATGGAGTCAGAGTAGTTCTCCACACCGACCATGCAGCCAAAAAATTATTACCATGGATTGACGGATTGCTTGAAGCAGGTGAAAAATTCTACGCTGAAACAGGAAAACCATTATTTAGCTCACATATGCTTGACCTTTCAGAAGAACCGCTCGAGGAAAATATTGAAATATGCAAAAGGTACCTTGAACGCATGAATAAGATTAATATGACCCTTGAAATTGAACTTGGAATTACCGGTGGTGAAGAAGACGGTGTTGACAATACTGATGTTGACAGCTCAAAACTTTACACTCAGCCTGAAGAAGTATGTTATGCTTATGAAGAACTCAGCAAAGTGAGCCCAAATTTCACTATCGCAGCTTCATTCGGGAACGTACATGGTGTTTACAAACCAGGGAATGTTAAACTTCAGCCTGTCATCCTGAAAAAGTCACAGGAATACATTCGTGAAAAATTGGGTATCGCTGATGAACTCCCGGTGGATTTCGTATTCCACGGAGGTTCGGGCTCATCGGTTGAAGAAATCCGCGAAGCAATTGATTACGGGGTTGTTAAAATGAACATCGATACCGATACCCAATGGGCATATTGGGATGGCATCAGAAAGTATGAAGCACAAAAACATGATTACCTTCAAGATCAGATAGGTAATCCCGAAGGAGATGATAAACCGAATAAAAAATATTATGATCCACGTGTTTGGATACGTCAGGCAGAAGAATCAATGATAGCACGCCTTCAACATGCATTTGAAGATTTAAATGCATTAAACAGCATCTAAAATAATTTATGGATTTATTTTAAAACGGGGTTTCAACTAAGAAATCCCGTTTTTTATTTTTGTCTTTAATTACTTAAATCCTTCAGCCGTATGTTCCTGAATTTTAATTCAGAACCATGACCCAGAAATCCAATATATCCCTTCTCGTGCTTGATACCGGGGTGCTCTTTCCCGTCGGGGGAGCCGTTTTTACTTGCTTCAACAATATCTCCATCCAGAATTACGGTTCCGTTCAATGTGATTTTGATGTTAGATCCTTTCACAATTACTTCCTGCTCATTCCATTCACCAACAGGATTCAGGTAACCACGTTTTGCCGGTATAATCCCATACACAGAGCCATGATATTGATAATCCTTCAGATTGGCATAAATTGGAGATGAATTATCAAGAATTTGAAGTTCCAGTCCATGATATGCAGCATCGCCTTTTAAGGGAGCTCTGATACCAAGCCCATTGTTGGCCCCAGGAGTTAACAGGAACTCGAATCTGAATATAAAATCGCTGTACTCTTTGTCTGTGAACAGGTTTCCGTGACCACCACGTTCAGGCTGAACAACCAGTTCACCATCCAGTGCAAAATAATCTGTTTTGTTACCTTGCCACCCGGTAAGGTTTATTCCGTTAAATAATGAAATAAAACCATCAGCCTTCTCTTCTTCCGTCAAGCCAATATCCCTGGTATTGATTTCCCTCACGTAAATATCCCGAAAAGCCAAATCTGTCCCGTGAGCCTGCAGTTCAAGAGGCCCTCTTTCAAAAATGGGCTGGCTTCGATCCCAATAATTTTCCAGCGGAACATTATCAACCACCAGTTCTCCGTTTAGATAAACAGTAACATTTTCACCGATCATCTTTATATAGAAAGTATTCCACTCTCCTACCGGATTATCGGCTACTTTTAATGGGTTGCTGGCATATTTTTTATTGTTGTATAATCCTCCGGAACCAACCTGCGCTCCTACATCGGTACGGGCAGGATCCCATATCTGCACCTGGGGTGTTCCCCTCAGATACAACCCGCTATCACCATTTTTAGTAATGCGCCAATCAAAAATAATTTCAAAATCACCGTACTCCTTCACCGAACACAGATTGGCACCGCTGCCATTAAAAACTATTGTATTGTCTTTTACAGCCCAATTCTCCAGCATCTTTTTATTGGCTTCCTTTTGTTTCCGGTTCAGTTCTTCACTGGTCATTTTTGCCCTGGTTAATGGATTTCCCACCAGTCCTTGCCATCCTTCCAGGTTTCTACCATTGAACATCGAAACATAGCCTTCCTCTTTTGGCATACGATTAAGATAATTTTTGATATTAATAATATCGTAATCGCTTTCTTCACCAGTTATAACAGCAGCTACTTTATTAAGCATGCTGCTCACCTTATTTCCATAAAATCCGTTTTTTCCATCTGAATCAGGAAGAGCAATCCGCATGATGGCACGAGCCGCTGATTGCTGCAGTTCCTTATTATCAAGATATTCTTCAAGATAAACAAGGGAAAGGAAAGTTTTCAAATTCCCGATAGCATTAATTATCAACTCCTGGTCAGCAATTCCCGATTCGTAAGGCATTATTCTCCGGTATTGCAATAGTTTTTGTTCGTCGGGAAGATTTGCTGACTGTACCTGTCGCACAAAACTTGCAAATGCTTTTGAACGGTATTCACCGGTTGTATTTTTTGCCACATCATACAACAAATCAGCTGCAGCATAATCTTTCCACCCTGCCAGGGCTTCAAAAGAAGTTTCTTTAAGTTTGCCATTTGAATTGTAAAAATATTCCGATACTGTATTTAATGCCGCTCCACCACCTATTTCAGGAAGCAAAGCCAGAATCCGTTCTTTTTTTCCGGTATTTTTAAGGGCTGTGAGTAACTTCCCATTATCAGTTTTTTCTATCTCAGCATCCCCGGCTGCAGCCACAACAGCCTGCTGCACCTGTTGCACTTCATTGTATCCTTCAACCGATAATAAAAGCTCTATCAGAGCATCCAGGTTCTTTTCGGCTGAGATATTTTTCAGAGCTTTAAATGCAGCTGCCTTTTCCTCCTGGTTTTGAGAACCTGTTAAAGCAATTATATCATTAAAATAGGCGTTACCCGATTTTGCAGCGATTAATTCAACAAAAGCGGCTTTAGTAGCCCCCGCAGATTGTTTCATCTGCAGGGCAACAGGCTCCAGATGCTTTTGATAAACCAGTTGCATTAAGGCAGCTTTTGAGGCATCCGTTTCATTACCCTTTGCCATATGGTTAATCAACAAGGGAATGGCGTCCTTTCCCTGTAATTTTACCAGGGCTTCCAGTGCGTTCTCCCTTACCACCGGAGAGGGATCATTCAGGCTTCCTGTAATAAAGCCAGCAGCAAGAATGTCACCCCGCCTTCCAAGCATATCAATGATTTCTGCTCTGGTATCCGCGGATGCTAAACCGGCTTTCTCTATCCACTTTCGGGTTCCGTTGATGCCTCCAATATTTTCAGCAATATTAAGAACTGCATAACGAAACTCTTTATCGTTATTATCGACAGCTTTCAAAAGCAGCGGTATCACTTCGTAATCAAAATATTTTGCATAAACGAATAAGGCAGCTGCCTGATTATGCAGTTTCTCTTCATCCTGATTTTCTTTTATTATAGCATTGAGCGCATTCCTGCATAATTTCGTTTCTCCCCTTTCTCCCAAACGATCAGCATAAACTATAAACGCCTCTGCTGTATTTGCAGGTTCATATTCAAAATTAACATTCCTGCCCGACTTCAGGAGCAGCTTGTATGAATCGGGGTGGCCAATTTTTGCGAGGGCAGTAAGTGCTGCTCTTTGCAGATCAATATTTTCAGAACCGGTAAATGAGCTTATTGTTCTAACTGCCTCTTCACATTTTAATTCACCCAGAGACATAATAAAAGTAATTCTTGCAGCTTCTCCAGCACCCGACAGTGCTTCATACAATGCTTTTGAAGCCTCTGGTGATGCAATTGCCACCAATGTCTGAGCAGCAGGTTCTGCCAAATCCTCTACTGCAAGGTATTCTTTAATTAACCTAACCGATTTATTACTCCCTGCAAGATTTAACTGGTTTAGTAAAAATGTTCTTACCTCCGTATCAGTATGGATTTCCAGTGCTTCAAGCAGCCCCTGTTCTAAAGAAAACCGTACATTTTCCCTACCAAATGCACTGGCATAACGGGCAAGGCTGTTAATGGCAAAACGTACAGCAGTATCGTCTCCGACACCAGGAGCAGTTAACATGTTAGATAATTTTTGAAATCCTTGCTGCCCCAAACCAGCTATCTCTTCCATAACCCGGTCACGATGTTCGAGGTCTTTGGTGGGCATTTGTGCAAGGGCATCTGCAATTTTGGTATCAAGTGTTCTACTGTCCTGAGCAAAAATATGAGAGGTAAGTATTAACAGGAGCAATACTATTGAATGTTGAAAAACTCTGTTATGCATCACGTATTATTCAATTTTTATTTAACTAAACATTTCATGTTCAAATGATCCAGGGTGCCCGCATAGGTTGATTAATCAAACGATTGGCTCCTTCATCATCATTAAACTGCAGTTTTTCGGGATCAAATTCCAGTGTTCGTCCTAACCTTACAGCAACAATTCCAAGATTCACCAAAGTTGAAGACCAGAACCCGTTGGTTTCATTTAGTGCAAACTTCTTTCTGGATTTTACCGATTCGGAAAACACAGATATCTGAGGTTCAGGATCGGGTAAGGTTTTCAGAAAGGATTGTAAATTTGGAATATCGGAGCGGAATCCACGAAAGATTTTTCCATCAGGCCCTTCGATATAGGCAGCATCCTTGTCTTTATTCTCTCCATCAAGAATTATCTGGCAGCCATCAGCATATGTGTATACAATGCGGCGCCAGGAACCCACTGCATCGTAATGTTGCTGAGGAGCATCTACCTCTATACGTACCGGACTGGTATCATCCTTTCCCAACAGATATTGCACAGGATCTAAGTAGTGTTGCCCCATATCTCCCAGGCCACCTCCATCGTAATCCCAATACCCACGGAACTTAGCATGCACTCTTTCCGGATTATAAGGCCTGTAAGGTGCAGGGCCAAGCCACATATCATAATCAAGGTTCTCAGGAACCGGCATTGGTTTCAGATTGTGGACACCGCTCCAGAAAAATTTCCAGTCGTACCCTGTTATACCGCTAACAGTTACTTTCAAAGGCCACCCTAATATTCCACTTTCAATAATTTTCTTCAAAGGTTTCACATCAGTTCCCAGTCCATAAAATGTATTTTTAAAACGGAACCAGGTATTTAATCGAAACATACGTCCATGGGCGTTAACAGCTTCCATCACTTTTTTCCCTTCTCCGATTGTACGGGTCATCGGTTTCTCACACCATATATCCTTACCGGCTTTGGCTGCTTCTACTGCCATTAAACCATGCCAATGAGGCGGAGTGGCAATGTGCACAATATCTACTTCAGGTAACTGAAGCACTTCCCTGAAATCATGAAATGTTTTTACATCGTACTTAATGAGGCTTTTGGCACGTTCCAGATGAAGTCGATCCACATCGCAGATGGCCACTACACGCGTATCTTCATAAGGAATGTGTCCCCGTCCCATTCCCCCAACTCCAATGATGGCTTTCGTAAGTGTGTCTGAGGGAGCTAAATATCCCCTGCCTCCCATCACATAACGTGGCACGACAGTTATACCTGTTCCGGCAACCAAAGCTCTTTTTATAAATCCCCTTCTCGAAGGTTGTCTTTTACTATTCATTGTTCCCTGATTTTTCTTAAACCAATAAATTTAATTGAGAAATTATCATTTAAAGTTTATTTTAAAAATTTAAAGATAATATTAACTGGCAAAATATTTGAAACCATATCAGAATCATAAAATCTCGTATTCAAATTTGCCCTTTCCGATTCATATGTAATGCAGAATTATGCACATTACGGAAGAATTTTATGAAAGTGGAAAATTAATACTTTACTCTCAAAGATTTATCCGGAAACAGCTGCACTAACCATTTTTAAAAGCCATTCAATATAACTGGATGCTGCATTGGACTGGATGCCATTAATTGCCTTTTCTAGCTCATATTCAACTTTCCTTTTCTCATCAGAGGAGACACCAGGTTCGGTTGTTTTAGCTACAATATCAAAAAGTACTTGTTTCGCACCAGCTTGTGCCATTACATTTGAACCTGCACACATTGCTGCCAGATGGTCAATCATTTTTGACCCCAGTTTTTCTGCCGCATTCCATGCTTGTTTTCTAACCCGGGAATCATTATCGTAGAATCCAGCTGCCACATAACCCATATCAGCGTCCATGTCATGAACTGAAATATTTCGGAAATGTGCAAATTCTCCTTCTTTACTGTGATTCGACTGGAAACCGATTGCACCGTAAAGGTGCTTGTGATGCATACTGGGTACGGTATCTATATTAGCAATGGTTGTAATTTCCCCGTCAACTGAAACGGTAATTATTTTCCTGTCGCATTTAATTTCCATTTTATGCCAGATTCCAGTTGTTTCATCGGGGCGGTGTGAAACAGCAACATGGCCATAAATGGACCCTGTACAATGCAGATCATCACGATAGGGCGTCCAGGGAGCTAATAATTGAATTTCAACTCCTGTTCTCCATGGATTTTCAGGATCACACCGAATTAATACGCCGCTGTTTCCAACTTCCGAAAGCAGGTATTCAAATCTTAAAATATAATTCCCATAAAACTTTTCAGTAAAAATATCGCTCCCATTAGGAGGGACAGCAATCATGATACCATCTTCAACATCAAAACCTGGGACTTCTCCTGGCATATTCCAACCAGAAAGATCTTTTTCATTAAAAAGAGCATTAAAATACATGTTGCTTTGAGTAATTCCTGAAAAAGAATGTACAAACAACATTAAAAAGATTATGTATTTTTTCATATAAAAAAGTGTTTATGAATTATTAAACCGGAAGCTTCCATGGTGATCGATATTCCCTCGATAAAAGAAAATTAGCTGCCGGATCATTTACAAAAACTTCTTTGCTGCTATCCCATATCAACTTACGTTTTAATCTGAATGAGATCAGTGCCAGATGCATCGGGAGGGTCATTTCACGTGCATATTCCAAATTACTCTCAGGCTGCTTGCGTGATTTTACAGCATCCAAAAAATTGCGTTGATGACCTGGTGAACGAGGCAATGATTTCGGAATCTCAGGCAAATTATCAATAGTTTCATTTCCTATCCTGATTGAACAATTTTCATAATTGCAGGTTAATGTACCCTTATCGCCTTCAAAATGGGCACCGATATGCATCTTATCTGCCCCAGGAACATCGGGAGGTAAAGTGGTCCAAAATACATCCAGTTCTTTAAACTTGTAATCAACGTCAATCCATTTGGGTGTATCGGCAATTCCATCATTGGGAACATCGCCTCGTGCATCAATAGATAAGAGATTTTTAGGATGAAGCGACATATACATTATGTCTGCTATATGACACCAGAAATCACCAAAAACTCCTCCGGAATAATCAAAAAAACTCCGGAAAGAACCATGGCATTTTACAGGTGTATAATCTGACCAGGGCGCCGGTCCCAGCCACATATCCCAGTTAAGGTTCGCAGGTGGTGTTTCATATGGAGGAAACCCCAGGCCTTTAGTACCACCGGTTTTCCAAATTCTGACCGTATTTATTTTTCCAAGTGCGCCAGATTGAATAATTTCTGCTACCCGGTGATAATTTTCACCTGCATGAATTTGAGTACCCAATTGAAAAATGCGGTCATATTGTTTGAGTACTTTACGCATTACCTGCCCTTCCTTCACAGAATAAGATAAAGGTTTTTCTCCATAAACATCCTTGCCTGATTCAAATGCCATGATAGCTATCAGTGCGTGCCAATGATCAGGAGTAGCACATGTTACTACATCTATATCCTTCCGGTCAATAATATACCTGAAATCTGAATATAAATCCGGGTTAGCTGAAGCTTTTTGGGATACAAGCAATTGTCGGGCATTATCCAACCGATGCTTATCAACATCACATAATGCCACCGTATCCACATCATGAAAAGACGAAAACCATCTAATATGTGAGCCTCCCATCCCTCCTGTCCCAATATGTGCTACCCTAATTCTGTCGCTGGGAGCCACTTTTGTAATTGCACCTGAGAGCAGTGGAAAACCAATTAAGCTGGTGGCAGTAGTTTTTAAAAACTTTCGGCGGTGGAGCATTTCGTTCATTTTTCGATTAATTTTTTGGTTTAAATCTTCGTACTGTAAATTATTTACAGAAATATATCTGTCTAGTTCACAGTAAAGATATTAAACATTTTATTTATGGTAGAATTTTATTTGAATAGATCAAAAAATAAAATAGGGTTTATCAGCCATAAATTATGACAAATTAAAGTTGTAAAGAAAACTTTTATTGAATGTAAAGTAACTCTAAACTTGAGAGGTTAGTCGATTCATTTGTATCTTTAAATCAGTTGTCAGTTTTGGAAGCTCTCCTTCGATAAATCAAAAATTCAGGAACATTAATTTCAAAAATAGGTTTTATAAAAAAATTAAATTCAATCAGTGTGTATTACCACAAAACAAGCCGGCAAAATGAAACCCTCTTTAATGGAGTGATCGCAGGAAATAACAGAGTATTTCTAAAGTTATCGGTTTTTAACTGACTATGCCTGTGTCTATTGTATATTTTAATAACATTATACCCGATAACTTAAAATCCAATTCTGAGGAAATGAACAATGCCAAGCAGATACAGAATACCATCGTCAACACGAAAACAATATAAAATTTAGTTCTAATAGAAATTCCTGAATTTGTCTTTCAGAATTTCCTTTATCTCCTCCATGGAAATCTCCCTACCCAATTCCTGCTGAATGGAAGTAACACCGAAAGCCAATCCACAAGGATTTATGTAGCTAAAGTAGCGCATATCAGTATTGACATTCAGAGCAAAGCCGTGCATGGTTACAAAACGGCTCACGCGAACTCCGATAGCACATATTTTTCGGGCACGCGAAGGATGTGTTGAATCAAGCCATACTCCGGTAGCACCATACTTGCGACTACTTTCCAGTCCATACTCTTTAACAGTGGCTATAATAGCATCTTCCATCCTTTCGATATACTCCCGCACTCCAATTTTATAATATTCCAGATCAAGAATTGGATATCCAACAATCTGCCCAGGTCCATGATAGGTAATATCCCCCCCACGGTTAATCTTATAAAATGTAGCCTCTATTTTTCTCAGGAAATCTTCCTGAGCCAGCAGGTTTTTTTCATCACCGCTCTTACCCAGTGTGTAAACATGCGGGTGCTCCACCAGAAGAAAATGATTCTTCATCGAAGGATTTCCAGTACTTCTTTTATCATCAATGATTTCTGACAGCAACTCTTCCTGCAAATCCCAGCATGATTTGTAATCTTTTAATCCAAGATCAGTAAAATTAAATCTTGCCACTATTTTCGTATTTAAATCATTTATTCCGGCTATTCCTTCTTCCAAAATACCCTCTTGCGACGATTTATAACAATTCCTTTTTTTAAGCCTTTACATGCTCTTCGGCTCTGTATGAGCTGCGTACCAGAGGAGAGCTTTCCACAAAACTAAACCCTTTATTTAGTCCAATCTTACGATAATCAGCAAACTGTTCAGGCCTGATGTACTCAACTACCGGCATATGAGTAGAGGTAGGGGCCAGGTACTGACCAATGGTCATTACCTTGCATCCCGCATCCAGCAAATCATCCATAGTTTGCAAAACTTCTTCGTGTGTTTCACCAAGACCTAACATTATTCCCGATTTGGCAATTTTGTAATTTTGGGCAATGTACTTTACTACATCCAGGCTTCGACGGTATTTGGATGCAAAACGCACAAAAGGTGTCAGCCGTTCCACCGTCTCCAGGTTGTGTGATATTACATCAGGACCTGCATCAATTACTAGTTGTATCAATTCTTCCTTACCTCTGAAATCCGGGATAAGCACTTCTATCCGTGTTTCTGGATTTACTTTTTTTACCTCAGTAATTGTTCTTGCCCAAATTTCTGCTCCCTGGTCATCCAAATCATCCCGGTCTACCGAAGTTATTACACAATGTTTTACTCCCATTATTCTAACTGATTCTGCTACTTTCTCCGGTTCTTTTAGATCAGGGGCAAGAGGCCTGCCGCTTTTGACTGCACAGAATTTACAACGACGGGTACATATATCCCCTAAAATCATAAAAGTTGCTGTTCCTCTGCTCCAGCAGTCACCAATATTAGGGCAGTTCCCGCTCGTGCATATAGTATGGAGTCCATGCTTCTCAACCAGGTTCTTCACCTTTGAGTAATTTTCTCCTTTAGGCATTTTCATCTTCATCCACTGTGGCAATCGCTGCCTTTCTTTCAACTCGTGGGCCATAAATTTAATCTTTGGTACAAAAGTAAATCTAAATGTTTAAAGTAAAAAGTAACACTTAAAACCGAATATTGGTTTTACATGTTATTTTTGCAATATGAAACAAATGAATTTTAAATATTGCATCTTCATATTGGTTCTCATTTTTACTCTGAATGAGGTCCGGGCTCAAAACACCCAAAATGAGATTCAGACCAATTCTAAACTTGCAATGTCATTTTATAATGCCAAAGAGTACGAAAAAGCCGCACCCTTGTTGCTTGAAGTCTATAATCTATCACGCAACAGTTATTATTTCCAGCTTTATCTTACATCGCTCATTGAATTAAAGCAATATGAAGAGGCTGCAAAACAGATTCAGACAGAAGTGAATAAACAACAAGCACCCAAACCGGAATTTTACATTCACTGGGGCTATGTTCTAAAGGCACAGAAAAAAAACAGGGAATCTGAAGATAAATACAGGCAGGCCCTGGAAATGACTCCACCAAACAAGGGAAGTTTCTTAACTACCGCCAGGGCATTTTCACAGTGGCAGGAATTCGAATGGTCAAAAAAAACATATCTGAAAGGTCGTGAAGAAATTCCCCAGGAGCAATTTTACTATGAACTGGCACTTGCCAACCTTTACCTGCGGAATTACGACCAGATGCTTGAAGAGTATTTAAACCTGATTAAACAGGATGAATCTCAGATCAACCGGGTGCAAAGTGCGCTGGCATCTGCCATGCGTATCGATGTGGATGATGGCCTTCGCAGCGGCTTCCGGTCACAAATTTTGAAACGGATTCAGGCAGAGCCAAATGTAACTGCTTACAACCGGCTTCTTATCTGGTTCTTTCTGCAGGAAAACCAATTTGCCGGTGCCCTGAGACAATCCATTGCACTCGACCGCCGTACCGGTCAGGAAGATACCCATATCTTTCAGCTGGGGCAAATGGCCATGAACAATCAAATGTATAATGAAGCAGAACGTGCTTTCAATTACCTGACGGAAAAAGGTGAAAACAACCCTTTTTATGTCCCTGCATCCGTTCAAAACCTGCATGCCTCCTATCTGCGTTTCACAACAGGAGGTGCAGAAGAGCAGACCGACGGGGAGCAACTTGCAGAAAATTTCAACAAAGGTTTGGATATGCTGGGGTTTCATTCTGGAACGCTGGGCCTGATAATAGATTATGCCCACCTGCTGGCATTCTACCTTGTTGAAACGGAAAAAGCGATTGAAGTACTTGAAAAAGGACTGGAAATCCCAAGGCTCAAAGCTGAAGAATCGGGCAGATTAAAGGCTCAAATAGCCGACATCCATGTTTTTGCTGGCGATCCATGGGAAGCTACTCTGATCTATTCGCAGGTGATTGATGCCAACAGAAACAATTCTCTGGGCGACGATGTGAAACTGAAGAAAGCAATATTAGGATACTACATGGGCAATTTTAGCTGGGCAAAGGCACAGCTTGATGTTCTGAAAGCCAGTACGTCGAAATTTACGGCCAATGATGCTATGGAGCTGTCAATGCTAATCGGGAACAATCTAAACATGGACTCCACTGCTGTTCCCCTGAAAATGTTTGCCCGTGCCGATTTACTGTTTTTCCGTAACAAAGAAGCCGAAGCCATAGCCACACTTGATTCCATTGCAGAATTGTATCCTTACCACTCACTTACCGATAACATTCTGTTCCGTAAGGCTAAAATAGAAATCGATCGTGCCAATTATGCAGAAGCTGCCGGTTACTTACAGGAAATTACCGATAACTTTAGCTATGGGCTACTTGCCGATGATGCACTATATATGCTGGCAGACCTTTATAATTATCAACTAAATGAAAAAGAAAAAGCCAAAGAACTCTATCGGGATATGCTTACACGCCACCCGGGAAGTGTGTTTACTGAAGAATCACGTGAAAAGTTCAGGGAACTAAGGAAAATCTTTCCCGATGTGCTGTCAAATCCGCAGGAAGAGATAATCATCCAGGATTCCGGCCCCGATGAAGACAACTGACAAGTCGTACCTCTATGCCGGGCTGGCTGTGTTTCTTTGGTCAACGGTAGCCACTTCCTTTAAACTGGGACTGAGCGAACTCGACTTCATACAACTCATCTTTTACGCCTCAGCCACCTCTGTGGTAATATTGTTTATCATACTCATTCTGCAGGGAAAAGTAAAACAACTGGCTCACCAAACGCGAAACCAATGGTTTAATTCCCTTTTTCTGGGAGCTTTTAATCCTGTATTTTATTACCTGGTGCTGTTCAAAGCCTACTCTTTGCTGCCTGCTCAATTGGCGCAACCGTTAAACATGGTATGGCCTATTGTGCTTACCTTGCTATCGGTACCATTACTGGGACAGAAAATTGGTAAATGGAGCATAGCGGGATTGTTTGTAAGCTTTGCAGGTGTTGTATTTATCTCTTCACAAGGAGGGTTAGGCGGGTTCCAAAACACAAGTCTCACAGGAGTTTTACTGGCATTGGGCAGCTCAGTTTTCTGGTCACTTTACTGGATTCTAAATGTGCGCGACAACCGGGACGGAGTTGTAAAGCTATTTCTAAATTTCCTGTTTGGATTACTGTTATTGTCTGTGGTGATGTTCCTGTTCTCCGATTTTAAAATTCAACCAGGAACTGGTCTGTATGCTGCCATTTATGTAGGTATTTTTGAGGTAGGTATAACCTATGTTTTCTGGATGAAAGCCATGCAATTGAGCACCAACAACGCTAAAATTGGTAACATGGTATTTCTGACCCCGTTTCTTTCACTCATCTTTATCCGCTTCATTCTGAATGAAACCTTATTTGTAACTACATTTATTGGTCTGGGATTTATTGTTGCAGGTATATTCCTGCAAAAGCTTGACAGGAAAAGACGTATGACTGCATAGGAACACTTTTTTAAAGTATTGTAATCCAAAGTTAACCCAAGGTATGAATCTAAATATCATTGGCCTAAAAAGGAATAACGTTGCAAATAGTATTTCAACGAATGAAACTACTCTATGCCATATAATTGAGAACGTCCCAGAACTCAAAATTGCTCAATCCAGGCAGTCCAAATTAAGCAAGTCATAGTTCTCCTGCAAAAATGTGCAGAACATTAATGCAGGTAATAATGGTTTAATAAATGAAAAGGAATATAAATTAATTCAAATTATATAATATCTGAGACAGACATATAATTAACTGCAAGATTCATTACCAGCTTTCCCATCATCTACACTGAGATATTAATATATTGATTAAGGGATTGCAACTTCCTCCTCCTGTTTAGTTTTAATGTCTGAAATGAAGGCGAAAAATATGAGCCCTAAAACCAATACAATGGCAACATATACTCCAGCGGGGACAGGAGGTGGTTCTCCCTGTGCATAGGAATGCATTCCTGAAAGATAATAATTCACCCCGAAATAAGTCATTAATACCGATCCAAAACCAAGCAAAGCAGAAGCACTCACAGCGAAATTACCTCTGAATCCAGGAATTTTATGCATGTGAACAATGAATGAATAAACCACAATGGTTACCATTGCCCATGTTTCCTTAGGATCCCATCCCCAATATCTTCCCCACGATTCATTTGCCCATATGCCTCCAAGAAAGGAACCGGCTGCAAGCATAAATAATCCCACAATTAATGAAATGTGAATAATAACCACCAGCTCTTTTATGGTATGATTTACCCTGATTTCATTTTTCCTGTTTCTGAATATCATTAATAACAACGACAAAAAGCCCAGCATGGCACCAATTCCCAAAAATCCGTAACTGGCCATGATAATGGCAACATGTACAATTAACCAATAAGATTTAAGTACAGGTACCAGATTGGTTATCTCAGGGCTCATCCAGCTAAAGCCGGCAACCAGCAAGGTGAGACCTGCGAGCAGAGTAGTAAGAGAAAGTGTAATTTCGGAGCGGCCAACCAGCAATAAACCCGAAAGCAAAGTAGCCCAGCTCACAAATATCATCGACTCATAGCCGTTACTCCAGGGAGCATGACCTGATATATACCACCTTACAGCAAGCCCGGCAGTTTGAATTATAAAGAAGAAGACAATGAGAAAGAATGCAATTTTTTTAAAACCACTAAGCTTAAATTCAGGCTTAAAAATGGTGTAAAGTTGTACTAAAAGTAAGATCAATCCGGTTACCAGAAAGATTTTTGATAACTTTCCAAATACATCAATTTTATGATAGATGATTTCAAGTTTGATTTTTGTGCCGGAGGGAATTATTTGACTTCCCTGCTGCGATTGATAATTCTTTATCTGGGAAAGAAGTTGTGAAGCTGTTCCCCAATCGTTGTTTGATACAGCAGCCAAATAATTACCGACAACCTGTTTTGCAAAAACCTCTCCTTCACTGCCCAACATGTGAGCTTCATTAACGGCAACCCATTTATTATTGGAATGCCCTGGTACAGGAAAAACAGTTAAATAATGACCGGAGAAAACATTAAATAAAATATTTACTCTTTCATCAACATTGATGATTTCTTTTTCGAACCTCGTACGTTCGCTGCTACTTTTTGCAAATGCTTCAGAAGCAAGGGTGCCCAATCTGTATCCTCCCATTTCCCGAGGAAGTACAATTTGATTAAAAGAGGCGTATTCTCCTGAAATGCCTAACTGCTTTCTCAATTCCGAATCGCCAATTTTTATAAGCTTTACCTCCTTCCAACTTTCCGGATTGGCTTGCATGTGCAGAAACACTTCGGTTGCCGATTTACCATCCAGTTTACTCCTTTTAACAACTTTTCGCATGATTTCCGATGCAAGCGTTGCAGTAGGTTCTACCCTTCCTTTATGACTTTGTAAAAGCAATTCTTCAAATTCAGACACATGCTGTTTATTTAATGAATTGATTTTCTGTGAGGATTGGGCACTTACAGTAGAAATAACCATCCCAAACAAAACAACCGCGAAGAGTTTTTTTCTGTCCTCCCGTAATTTGGCAGATGCTTTTACAAGTTTCATAAACCTGCTATGTTTATTAAAAAGGGTAAATATCATTCCGAAAATCATAATAAAATAGCCGAAATAAGTAATTGAGGTTCCCCAAAAATCACTGTTTACAGAGAGAATAGTACCTTTCTCATCCGTATCATACGATGATTGAAAAAACCGATATCCTTTGTAGTTTAATATGTTATTCATGTATATCCGATACGGTTTTTCATAGTCTGCATCTTTTAAAATTACTTCACTTGCATAGGATGAGGGACTGTTCGAACCGGGGTATCTTTCAAGCTGAAACTCGGTCAGGTACAATGAAAAAGGCAGTTCTATTTTTTTTGAACCATATGAAATAGAAACATCGATACCATCAATCGAGGCGGAACTATGTTCCCCAACGAGTCCTTTTCTTCCGAAAGCAATTATATTTTTTGTCTGATTTCCAACAGTAACAGCTGTCTGTAGGCCATCATTAAGCGGTGCCCCCTTCTGTGAACCACCATAAACCAACCGGGTATTTCCTTTTTGGAAAAAACGGCTTACAGCAAAATGTATGTTCTTCGATGAATATACTGTTTGGGTATTAAGGACTGATTGGGAACCCGGCAAAATTGCTTCCGGATTGTTTCCACTCATTTCCAAAACGAATGCCGAATCAGTTGCAGTAAAATAAAGACTGCCCTGCTCCATTGCCAGATTAATGTCTGCACCTTCAATATTAAATCCAATCACAGTTCCGTCAATGGTTTTTTGCTCGCCCTGCTTCAAATTGAAATCACTGCGTTGTTTTGTAGTGCCAACAACCATCAACGATATTACCGGCTCACCATTAGGATCGGCAACAACAGTTTCCAATGCAGACGGTATATAATGCAGATTCTTCACATTAATCGTCTTGCCATTCATTGTTAAATTTTCCGAAAAACGATTTGACGTATAGGGAGAAAAATTGACTTTACTTTCTTTTTCTACAATAGTATTTCCGTCGGAAGCTGTTATTTTTACAAACGTTTCATCTGAAATGATGAAATCAGTCGATTGTCCTTCACGTATGTGCATATTCCCTTCATAACCGTAATAACGGGTTACACCTGCTCCTATAATAATAAAAATAAATGACACATGAAATAAAAACCCGGGCCACCTTTTTCTAGTGTAAAGTCTGTTTACAACAATACTCCCAATAAGGTTTACAACTATAAGCACCATAAGGAATTCAAACCATCTGGAATCATAAATTAATATTTTCGCTGTGGTTGTGCCGTAATCATTTTCAATGAATGTTGCATAGCCAATGGCCACAGCAAAAACAACAGCCAATATTCCTGTAAACAACATTGAAAACAAAAACTTAAAAAACTTATTCATACTAAAAATATCAAACAATTCGCGCCAAAAATAGTACAAGATTAGATTGTGGGAAGTAAAACAATAACAATTTGACAATGATTAACAATTAATACAATTGAAAATGACAATCGGAACAAAGTTGTTCACGCCAAACTTCATTAATATCAATTGGATGCCTGAATTCCAACGGACTGGCAATATTTGAAATCTCCATATCATCCAACATTCCCTGAGCTGTAATGCTGTGGCACAGGTTACAATCGCGTGATATAACTTTCCCGGCTGTATTAGCATGCCTGTCGTTGTGGCACCGGTAGCAGCCATCCGTTTCGAGATGTCCAAGGTGATTGGGATATTCGTTCCATTTAACACCCATATGTGGAAAAAAGTTTTTGGAATAGCCCTCCTGCATTTTACCAATAGCATTATCTATATCCGCTTTATTAGATTCCAGTAATTCAGGATACATTATCTCATAGTACTCATTTACCTGTGATTTAATTGCATTAAATGCACTGTCGGTTGAAGGATAGTCAAAACTAAATATTTCCATTGCAACGGACTTTATATCTGGTATTTCTTTGGATATTTCTCCTGAAGATATGAACTCATCGATAAAATTCTGCGGAACTTTATAATTATGCGATGGCCGATTATGGCAATCCAGGCAATCCATTACCCGTATCTCCAACGAATCCATCCGGCTTTGAGTAAGCTTGTTCTCCGTATCTTCGTAAACCGTAGTTTCTCCCGTTTTCAGATTGGTATACCTAACCCATGGAATTATACTTCGTTTATCGTCGGCTGCAATATATTCGATTTTAACGTCCGGATTAATATGCCAGTGTATGCCTTCGCTTATTCCTTTTGCGCTGAGTTCCGAACTTGTTTTTAAAAGCATATGAATATCCCATTCAGTATTGCTCTCATCGGCAAGATACGATCTCTTAATACGCAATTTGCGATCATAAAACTTTTCGGGCCAATGACATTCTTCACAAGTTTCTCTTGCCGGACGCAAATCGTGCACAGGTGTGGGAATAGGCCGTGGATATTTATCAAACATAACCGAATAAACCTGGTATAAACCCGACATTTTGCTTTTAACATACCAATCAGCTCCGCTGCCAACATGACATTCCACACATGAAACCCTCTCATGAGATGATTCCTGATAAGCAACATACTCAGGTTCCATAACCTGGTGACATACCTTTCCGCAGAATTCAACCGATTCGGTATAATGAAAAGCTTCATAGCTTCCAACTGCAGAAAGAATTAATAACAATAATGTTCCAGCAGTAAAAATAATGGTAGCATTTCGGGTCGATTGCTCATTAAAATCGATCACAGGCCAACCCTGCTCAATCGAATCTTTATGTTGCCTTTTTAACCGTCTTTTGGTCACCAACATTCCTATTGGAATCAGGATCAACCCAATTATTAAAAATATTGGTAAAATTATATAGATAAAAAGCCCTACATAAGAACTTCCTATATCAAAAGTAAGCGTAATAATAAAAAGTAGAAATATTAAAAACAGAGTCAATCCTGAAATTCCAACTCCAACAAAAGAAATCCAATTTTTAAGCGACTGTGGCAGTTTCATTTAATTCAGGTATTAATTCAGTTTTTAATAAATATACAATACTAATATTACTAATCTTCTTACACCAGACATGTTTTAAAAAATCAGGTATGCCAGCCGGTAAGAATGCTTTTATAATTTTTTGATGGTGGTTTTCCCATAGAGGCTACATAAATATGAACCAATAAAAAAATAAAGACCAAAAATCCTAATACACCATGCAATACTGCAGTAAGCATTACACCACTAATACCAAAAACCTGATCTGCTATCACTTCAGGGAAAAAAAGGCCAACACCGGTGATTATTAGTAATGGCATTATAACATACATGACAAATATGTAAGAATATTTTTGGAGCGGATTGAATTTTCTTTTTTCAGAGACAGGAAATGGTGATGTTTCGCCCCTAAACATTCCAGTGGTGTAATAATTAATTTGTTTCAACATCCTTTTCGACAAACCCTGAACTTTAACTCTGTAATACTTCCCATTTTTTGTGAGTATATTCCCAAAAAGAAATATCAGATAGCTCAAAGTAACAATAAAGCCGGATATATTATGAACCGAAATAGCATCTTCAAAATTTAACAACAAAGCACCTCTCTGGGAATAATGCAGGCTTATCCCGGAAAAAATCAGAGTAATTATACCAAGAGCATTTATTCCATGCCATATTCTCAACCACAATGGATATAAATAAAGTTTTTCTCCGTTCCCCATGAATCTAATTTTTTAAAACCCTTAATGTCGCATGAATTATAATCCCACCAATAACAGCAAAGAAAATAATAGCATATATGGTATTAAAGTAGGGTACCCGTGATGCCCCAATTACATAATATTCAGTTGTAAATTCTTCATCCGAACCACTTAAGGTAAGTAACCTTAAAAAGGTATTTTTTGATTGTTCCCGGGCATCTTTTCTCGTCTTAAGGTTTTGGTACTTATAGAGAGAGACCTGTAACATTGAATTTCCTGAATGACATTCAACACAATTCCTCGTTGCATGCTCTTTTCTTAGAATGTTATGTGATACAAGCAGGGAATCCTGTACTTCAGTATGGCATTCTATACATCGTACACGTCTAAAGTGCAGCGCTTGGTTCGGCAACCAGTTATGTATTTGAACAACCTGAAGGTTGGCAGTATCCGATACCAACTGGTATCTTGCCATGTTATCATGGCATGAAAGACACATATTATTGTCTGTTTCTACAATTTCCCGTAAACTTGTACTTAATCGTGCAGTAGGTTTATAATAATGTTGACTGTGGCATTTGGAACAAGAAAATTGATCTTCGTATATTTCATAATGAACACTTTTATGAAATTCCTCTTCAATTTCATCGAACTTCCATGAAGCGTAAGTTTCATCACCACCATGACAGTCGATGCATGTCATCAAAGGTTCAAGTTTTAATTCAGCAGCGTGAGGATAGGTTTCATAATCCATCGAATGGCAATCAATGCAATTGAAGGCTCCATGAACACCCATAGCAAGTTGTACAGTATCCAAAATGTATAGTGGATTCATTAACCTTTTTTCTTCCCGTTCAGTCCACTCATTAAAAAGAGAGAAAGTTTGAGAAGTATGGCATTTAAGGCATGTTTGATTTTGTTCAGGAATTTGACCTTTTAATTCGGATGTATTATAAAAAAAAGAAAAGGAAAATAACAGGAATACAAAAATGAAACCTCTCATGGAACGGCAAAATTAAAAATTGCTCCGGAAAACATTTCCGGAGCAGTAAACAATTTTATAACTTATTTTAAAGTCCTGATGAAATTAACTATCGCCCAACGATCTTCTTCTTCAGGAATTTTCTTCTCAAAATTTGGCATTTCGTCCTGACCAATAATCGACTGATAGTAAATTATGCCATCTGACTGAGCCTGAAATTTAGCGTCGTTAAACGGGGTCATTTCTGCTTCCATGCTTGCGGCTTTAGGACCATCGCCTAAACCAACGTTTCCATGACATGATTTGCAATGTTTTGCATAAAGCATTTTCCCGACCTTGTCAAGAGATTTATCCCCTGCATGTGGATTTTTCATTTCCTTGTATTTAGCAGGAACATCCCAGTTCTCAATTGCATTTTGTGGCGATACAAAAGCTACTAAAAATAATCCGGTAAAGAGAACCACCAAGGGATATGTTAAAAACTTAATCTTACTTTTTTTCATGATACAAAATTTATATAATTAAACATTAGAAGTTCCAAAGTCTTGTAATTACAAATCCAAATGCCATATTATTAAAATCAATCTCATTTGAATTCCACATCATTATCTCCTGCGGTAAAATTCCCCTTGAATTGCCAACATATATCTGGAATGCATGTGTACTGGTAGCAACTTCTATACCAAAAGATAAATTTGGCTGATGATGTTCCGGTACCTCCCGCTGTTCAGAAATTTGCTGTATTTTAAGTGGCAAATCGTAATTAAAAATAAACGATGATTGAGGGGAAAAATTATAGCGTCCGTTAAAATGCACACCAATTTTATCGTGATCGAATTCAGGATCTACCAGATTGTAATGGGTAAAACTGGCTCCTGCCTGCAGAGTAAGCCTTTCAGTAAATTTACGACCTATTATCAGTTGGGAAAAATAAGACCACCTGTCAGCAAATGTAAAATCAAATTCAGATGTCCCTTCACCTGAATGCCATGCTTTTCCCGAACCCAAAGTATTCATATCCCGTCCGTCAATGGCAAGAACACCATATAAAGTTACCGCCACAGGGATTGTATTAGCACGGGTTTGCTCAACTATTGTCCACTTTGCATTTAAGTCGGTATGCATCTTTTCCTTGGAAAGACCCAATCCTAACAGCAGGTTGTTCACAGGAACGTAATTTAACCCGAGCCGTACATTTGCACCAGGAGAATAAATTCCCAGAAAATCGGACATTCCGTTTTCAACCGATCCAAATTTATGTTGCATAACAAATTCAAGCGTTCCGGGTACAGGAATCAATGTAGTTTGATTGTCAATTAAATAGCCACTTGCAAATGGAAACCGCACCGGCCTGTCTATTTCCTGCTCTTCCTGCGCAAAAACTTCTGAAAAAGGAATTGCTGCAATAAGCAGAATTAATATGTAATACTTCATTTTTAACATTTTAATTGCAGTTAGTTATTTTCCGCCCCCTGTTCAATCCACGCCAGAATTAAGGCAGCCTGAACAGCAGAGTATTTTATAGGATGACCGGCATCGGGATGCGGCACACTGTAAATTCTGCTTTCTTCAGGATTGGTTCCGTCTATATACCTGGCAGTGTTAATCGATGCATAAGCATTCGCTTCCCTAAGATCAGGAGCAGGGCTTCCATCATGACATGCAGTACAGTTTTTTTCGCTAAAAATCGGTAAAATTTGTTGCGAGAAGGAAATTGGAACCTCTGGGTCTGGCATTTCTTCCGGAATTATCCAGTCGTATTTGCATCCTCCAACCAGAACAGATACCATTACTCCCAGCAATATTATAAAACTCTTAATATTCATCATTTTTATATTTTTCATTCACATCAGAAGTCTGATAATAAACTACCCCGTTAAACTCCGGGAGCAGGCTCATATGCTTCCAGTGCCTCAAGTGTATTGGTCAACAAAGCATTCACATACCGGGGATTATGAACTCCAAGACTTCTGTCTTTAGTAATACCATCCCAGTTAAAGTATGCACGTACCAATATCATTGGATAAGTTCCGGGTACCGGATGGTAACCATGCTCATCATCACCTTCAATAACTCCAAATTCAAGAAGTTTTCCCCGAAGTTGTAAAAGTTTTGTTGCAACATCCGTCTGGCGACCACCATAATTAAAATCAGTGGTTTCGTGGCATGAATTACATGACGCTACGCTGGGAATCCAGGTATGACCGCCCGTTCCGCCAGTAAATTCACCCATGTGACAACCTGTACACGAAGCCTGTTCATTGAGGTGATAGTTGCTGGAAGGATATGCTACAGAACCTTCGAACTCAGCCATCCCCATACCGGCCACGATATTTGCCTGAGTGCTGTAATGCGGGCCATAGTGAGTAGAGGTGATCCTGAAAGTTTCAGCTCCGGGAGTAGCAACATTTGGCTCAGCTGCCCGTGATTGGTGGCAATTTGCACATAAGTTGTTGTTCCCGATTAAATCCATTGTCACCGCCCGATTGAAATTTGCCTGAACCGGATCATCTAACCGCAAAGCATAATCACTTACCTCAAATGTTTCATGAATTCCATGGCAGGTATTGCATTTCCAGGCTGTTGGATTGGTAATATTTCCAGCAACTGCACCCAGTTCAGCATACTGAACAAACCCCTCATGGGAGTGGCATCTGGCGCAGGCTGCTCTTCCTCCTGCATAATCAACAGCATTCATACCGGCTACATGAACCGACATTGCAAACTGAGACTGAATCGTTTTTATACTGTTACTTGAATGACAGGCCAGACAGGTAACATGTCCGTCTTCTCCGTCAATTCCGTGTTCACCATCATCTCCCGGAAGCCCCATAGGTCCTTCCTTAACACATGATGCAGCCAAAAAAATAAATAAAACCCCGCTCAACACAATTTTAAAAAAAGATACATATCGCATAACATGATCAGTTTAGTAGTTTATAACTTAAAATCATTAATATTTCAAGTCGTAAAAATAGCATGGAAAAGAGTTCAGAAACTATTTGATACAGTGATATATCAGTTCATTATGAATGATCTATGGCAATTGAATAATTGATAAATGTCAATTACCCGTTTTTGCTGATTTCCTGTAGCCCGGATTCATTAAGTATTTCGAAGCTGTTGCCCCGGGTTTTGATTAATCCTGCCGATTTAAACTGCTGAAGGATCCTGACAAGGCTTTCCTTGGTCATATTTGACATATCGGCTAAATCCTGGCGTGTCAATGGGACTGAGAATGGATTGGAATAAAAAACGTTATTCTTTAAATACAGGAGTGTATCAGCCACCCTGCCGGGCATGTATTTTTGCGTTAAAACAACAAGTTTATTCAACAGGTTGGTATTTTGCTTTGAATGATTACGTAGCAATTCAATACCGAACCGGTTGTTTTCGACAAATAGCTGGGAAAGCCTGGCAGAACTTATCAGGCAGCAATGAACTTCTGTTACGGCTGAAATTGTGAATTGCTGAATATTCCCGTTGAAAAGATCACCACCGGTAACAAAATCATGCTTCCCAACAAGCCTTACGATAATGGACTTTCCTTTCACCCCTTCAACATAAACCTTTGCAAGGCCCTTTCGGATGCAAACAACATAAGTTGAACTGGTGTTTTGTTTAATAATCGTTTCTCCGGGTTTATAAATGATTTGCTGTTTGCCATCTACCAAAAAATCCAGTTCATGGTTTTCAAGGGATTTTAAAATATTTGTATCACCATCTTTAAAACAGTTTTTGCAGCAACAGTCCAATGTCTTCTCGCAATCATCAAGATGTTTTGAACAACTTAAACAATTGGGGTCCATCGACTTAAAGTGCATTTCATTCTTCATGTATTATGTGTTAAGATCAATCTGTTCATTCGAAGAAAATATCGGCAAAAATAGAAAAAAAAACATTATGAAAAAAGCATCCTTTTATCTAATTAAATTTCATGAAACTCCTGAAAAAAAACAGTTAGTATCAGAATTCAAGTACTTTTTGCAGCTTTAACCAAAGTTGCCATCGCCTCAATCCATGTGTCTTTTGCATTCAGGCTACTGACTAACTGCAATTTTTCACCACCGTTTTCCAGAAACAACTCCCTGTATTCATCTCCAATTTCAATGATGGTTTCAAGGCAATCGGTTACAAATGCCGGGGCAAAAACAATTATCCGTTTTTTTCCTTCCTTTAATTTTGCAAGCAGTACATCATCGGTAAAAGGTTCCATCCAGTTTTTATCGAGCCTTGACTGAAAGGCAACTGAATAGTCTTCCGGCTTCAATTCCAGCTCCCGGGCCAGTAAACGTGTAGTTGCATAACATGTTGCCCGGTAGCAATATTTTCCATGCGCTGGCATCGACAAATGACAGGTGCATTCATTTACTTTTATTCCCGGATGTACTTTTTCAAGGTGGCGGTTGGGCAACCCATGATAAGAGAAAACCACATGATCGAATTCTGAAAGGTTGTATTTTCTGCCCTGTTCAGCAAAGGCATGAATAAATTCCGGATGATCATAAAACTGAGAAATTACCGATAGCTGAATATCTCCCTTTTGCCGTTTAATTTCATTTTCAACAGCAACAACAGTTGTTTCGGTGGTAGACATGGCATGCTGAGGGTATAAAGGAAACAAAACCAACTGGTTGAATCCTTCCTGTAATATTTCTTTTAATACCCTCCGGTAATCAGGGTTCCGGTAACGCATGGCAACGAAAACTCTATAATCAGCACCCAGCTTTGCCTGAAGCTTATTTCTCATTTCAAAAGAATAAAAAATTAACGGCGAACCTTTCTCTGTCCACAACAATTTATACAAACGCGTTGAATTCAGCAACCGGAAAGGGATAATAATAAAATTCACAAGGAATTTCCGGAGAGGCCAGGGCAGATCAATAACACGTTTATCGTTCAGAAATTCGGTTAAGTAAACCCACACAGGCCAGGGTTCGGGTTTATCCGGACTTCCAACATTCATCAAAAGAACAGCCGTTTTTGCAGTTTTCATGTTGCTGATTTAATAATGCCTGATGCCACATTTCTTCCCTGGTTGATACGATCGGCAATACCAATTCCATCACGGATGTTTCCTGCCAGTACTAACCCGGGATATTTCTTTTCAATAAAGTCAATTTCTTTCAGCTTTTTCTCCGATTCAAAACCGTATTGCGGAATGGCATGATTGTATCTGAAAATCTTTAGTAAATCCGGTTCAAACGTTTTAAGCTTAAGCATCTCCATCAGTTCTTCCTTCACAATTTGCCCGATTTCAGAATCAGAAAGTTCTATCATTCCAGCGTTACGTATACCCCCTAAAAAAACCGAAAGCAATGCTCCATTTACCGGTGCTTTGTCTTTTAGAAACGAAGAAAGAAATAAAACACCCAATATACGTCTCTTTTCAATCGCCGGAACCAGGCCACCAAAAGCATTAAGGGGAATTCCCGTCCAGTTTTTAAATCCTAATGAAACCTGAACCACTTTAGAATATTCCATCTGATTGATTGCCTCCAGCTTTTCTTTCTCCAGGAAATTAAACAAACCACTGAGTTCATAGGCTCCTGTAGTAGAAACTACATGTGAAAAGGTCATTTCTGAATAACCGGTAGAATATCCATTGTTATTTTTCTCAAACCGAAGATTCTTGCAATTTAGTCTGATGTTTTCCTCACCAATATTTTTCACCAGGGCATTTATCAGATTACTAAGACCACCTTTCACAGAAAAAATAGATTTTGTAGCTTTTTTATCCCTGTCACTTTTGGGTTCCCGGGCTTTTTTAACAGACCCGCCGATAAAACTGCCGTAATCCTGTTCGAGCCAGTAAAGTTTTGGAAAGGCATACTTTGTTACCAACTGTGCCGGATCACCTGAATAAATTCCAAGAATAAATGGATCAACGGCATAATTCAAAAAGCTTCTGCCCATTCGCCTTAATACCAACTCTGCCAGTGATTCATTTGGATCATTTCCCTTTTTACAGAATGGTTCACCAAGAAGCCGCAACTTATCGGGAAAAGAAAACAACGGAGTGGTTATTCCGGAAACAATTCCTGAGGGTAATGCTTCCCACCTGTTTTCATACCATATCCATCTCGATTTGGCAGTCTCATCTGCAAGTTCAGGAATGCAATCATCACCCAAATCTTCAAGCAATTCTGCCACCTCAGGCCTCGACAACATTCCGGAATTCGGACCGGCTTCATATGTAAAGCCATTTTCATGGCAGGTATGAATAACCCCTCCGGGCCGGTCTGTCTTTTCAAATATCTGAAAATCCACGCCTGCCTTTTTCAGGTAGAAAGCAGTGGTAAGCCCGGTTAATCCGGCACCCGCAATTGCAACTTTTACCATTCTCTCTTCTTTCATAGCGAATAAATTATTATAAGGCTTTTGAGAATTTCCTGGTTGAACGGGTAAGATTCGGATCAAACTGTGCAGCTATATTCCTGATAAAAAACTTTCCTGTTCCGGTAATATTAAATACCCCTTCTTCAGGAATCTTCAATATTCCATCTTCCACAAAGCCATTAAACAGTTCAGGTTTATAATTCAGCACTTTTTTTATTTCCTCCTGAGAAGTGTTAAATTTCTCTGCAGTTTCATTAAAAGAAACATATTCATTGCACATTATCTCTGTAATAACGTGCCGGATTATTTTTTCATTTGTATTTAAACGGTAACCTTTTTCAACTGTAAATTTCCCGTTGTTGATTAATTCAACATATTTATCCGGACTTTTTATATTCTGCGCATAAACACTTTCCAGCTGACTGATACCGGTAGCCCCGAGGGCATAAACCTGGCCGGTAGTTTCCCGGGTACAGTATCCCTGAAAATTTCGGTGCAGTTTTCGGTTTTTAAGAGCAATACTCAGTTCATCGTTGTCCCGTGCGAAATGATCAAGTCCAATAGGAGTATAACCGTTACCCGTTAGTATATCATATCCGGCTTCAAACATTTCAAGTTTTTCATTCGCCTCGGGCAAGCCGCGTACTTCAAGGATCTTCTGAGCTTTTTTAATCCATGGGACATGTGCATAGGAAAATGTAACCAGCCGGTCAGGAGAGATTTCAACCGCTTTTTCAATCGTTTCAGTAAAAGTAGCCCTGCTCTGGAAGGGAAGCCCGTATATGAAATCCAGGTTCACTCCCGTATTATCATAACTTCTTATCCAATCAACAATTTCCCTTACCGGTACTTTGGGTGCATTGCGGTTCACATTATCCAGTACCTCCTGCTTAAAATCCTGGATTCCGAGGCTGAAACGATTAAACCCTGCCAGCACCAACTGTTCGGTGTAGGTTTCATCGAGCATAGCCGGATGGCACTCAATAGCTATCTCAGGTGAATCGGTAAAACTGAAATTTCCATGAATGGTATCCATGATTCCACGAATCAATTCAACGGGCAATGTATTTGGTGTTCCACCACCCCAATGGACCTGGGAAACCTTCCGTGAAGAATCGAGAAGCGATTTCACCATTACTATTTCTTTCTTAACAGCTTCCGTATACCTGCGCATTTTATCCTTGTCGCGCGTAAACTGGGTATTGCACCCGCAAAAATGGCACATCTTTGAGCAGTACGGAATGTGAATGTAGAGTGAAATATTTTCCGGCCATTCTTTGTTTGAAACTTCAACGGCCTTTACATAGTCACTGGCGTTAAATTCATCGTAAAAAAAATTGGCTGGCGGATAACTGGTGTACCGGGGGACAGGAATATTGTATTTTTGAATTAAAGCTTCAGGAATTTTCATATTTGTTATAAAAATAGTTTTTAAAAGTAATTGGAATCAGGATAAAGATAAGCAATCCGATGGCAACTTCAATGGCAAAAAATTCACAGCAGGTTGTAGCATCAGCAACTTTACCAATCATCACGGCAATTATTAAGCTGCTAAAATATGTAATAACTACCTGAACGATAAATTCTGTATCCTTAATGTCTTTTCGAACAATCTTCATGCCCGGGTTAACCTTTCTGGCTCCCTGAGCCACGGAAGCAGAAAAAAGCAGCACTATTAATTTTATAAGTGAGGATGCTTTATGCATTACCTTTTTTTTAGTATTGGAAGTTTTTGCCGGTATTGGACACGACCAGCAATATAAAAGAGCACATTTAATTATAATACGTTTCAATCTACAGGTGGTGGGCGTGAAAAACAGGAGAATTTGTAATAGTCAGATGCAAAAAACACGTAAGGGGAATATATAATTCTGGCCTTTATTTTTAAATTGGACAACAATTCAGAATTATTTTCTATTTCCAAAATACTGCTTCCTGTATATAAAATTTGGCAACCATCAGCCTGCTTATAAGCTGAAGATGAAATTATTTCAGGATTATGCAGCGCATCTGTTTCAAAACCTCCCGCTGATGCTCTCTTGCTTGCTGGCATAAAAAAAAATGCATAAAACAACAGAAAAGCAACATAAGGTATATGTGTTGAAAATATTCCGAATGTAAACATCGTACTTTTATTTTTTGACCTGCAAAAGTAGTAACCTCCGTTTAAATAAAAACAACAGAATCGTTTTTTTTACAATTCAGTATCACCGGGAACGAATTGATTCAGAAAAATAAATATCATGATAAAGCTTCAATAATCAGGAATTCCAAATTAAAATTCCAGCAAATAGCCACAGAAAACTTATTCAATCAATAAGGTTACGTTAACTTCGTATCAACGCCAGTATAAATTCGATATAAATTCGATATAAATTCGCTACAAACTCGCAATTTTGCGAATTTGTTCCGAGTTTATTACGAATTTGTAGCGAATTCATTTAGAAGAAGGTCATGAAGAAAATTTGAAAAGTGAGGTAAAAGGTGCATTTTTGATCAATACCGGGAAATTCGGCACAAATAGCAATAACAACTCTGTGACAAACGATTTGATAAATTAAAGAAATTTTAAAAACCCTATTGGAAAGGCAACTGCAGAGATTAGAGAGGAAAATAGAAAAAAGCAACAGGCAAATAAAAACCTTCCCCATTGTATTTTCGTTTGATTTAACCTGCAAACATCATATAATTTGGGAAAAAAAGAATTATAGTACTTTTAACAAAAAAATTAAACCATGCTTCCGCATATCGAAAAGACTTCAGAAAAAAAAGAAAATATCTCCACGGCAATACTTTTTGACGAACTTGAATCCGTTCCATTTAAGTATGGAAATGAAGAGGAAGAAAATTATTTGAAAGATAAGCTGAAATCAGGTAACGAATGGGTTCTTCAAAGGGCAGTCCATGTTCATTATTTTTGCAAAACCATTGAATCAGAACTTCCAGGGTACCGGATTGAAAACGCAAGAAAAGCTGGTTCAAAATTTTTGGATACACTTCGGCATGAAAAGATCCGTTCTGTTCAGATAACCGGCTATAGCAGTGCAGAGATAACCCTCGCATTTATAGAAGGGTTGTTGCTTTCTTCCTACACGTTTACAAAGTACAAAAAAGAAAAAGAGCAATTACTTCCTGAAAACCTTTTTATTATAGACGACCGGGTAACTGCGGAACAGATTTCGGAACTGGCAAACCTAGTTCAGTCAGTATTTCACGCCCGCAACCTTATAAATGAACCCCTTTCTTATTTAACTGCCGAATGTTTTTCAGAGGAAATGGAAGATTTAGGAAAAGCAGCCGGCTTTTCGGTTGAAGTATTCAATAAGAAAAAAATTGAAGCGTTGCGAATGGGTGGTATACTGGCTGTAAATAAGGGAAGCCTTGACCCGCCAACATTCACTGTTCTTGAATGGAAACCGGAAGGTTCAATCAATGAAAAACCCCTGGTACTGGTTGGAAAGGGAGTGGTTTACGATACCGGAGGTCTCAGTTTGAAGCCCACTCCCAAATCAATGGATTACATGAAATGTGATATGGCAGGGGGAGCGGTAGTAGCAGCAACATTATTTGCAGCAGCAAAAAACAATCTTCCTGTTCATGTGATTGGCTTGGTACCGGCAACCGACAACCGACCTGATGGGAATGCCTATGTTCCCGGTGATGTTGTAGTTATGTTTGACGGGACAACAGTGGAAATAAAAAACACTGATGCAGAAGGCCGGTTGTTACTTGCCGACGCCCTTAGTTATGCAAAAAAATACGATCCCCTCGTGGTAATTGACATTGCCACACTTACCGGCACAGCCGAATTAATTGCCGGTGCCCATGCAATGGTTGTAATGGGAAACAGCCCTGAAAATCTTCAAAGACTAAAATCCGCCGGTGAAAGTGCATTCGAACGTATGATAGAAGTACCACTCTGGGAAGAGTATGCCAAACCGCTTCAATCAACGATTGCCGATTTAAACAACCTGGGAGTTCGCGAAGCACAGACTTCCATTGCCGGAAAATTCCTTGAGCATTTCACTTCGTTTCCCTGGCTTCATCTCGATATTGCGGGAGTTGCCTTCCTGCATGAAAAAGACTTTTACCGGCCATTGGGAGGAACAGGATTTGGAGTGCGGCTCTTGTACCACTTTTTGAAATTATTCAATTAAAAACGTAACTTTGCCTCTCTCTTTTTTTTGACTGGGAGAATTACATTGATATTAAAATAAAGAATGACTGATACAATAAAAGTTGGAATATCACATGGCGATATAAATGGAATCAGCTATGAAGTTATATTAAAAACTTTGCTCGATCCACGGATACTGGAACTTTGCACCCCGATAATTTATGGTTCACCTAAAGTAGCTGCCTATCACCGAAAAGCCTTAAATATAAGCAATATTAGCCTCAACCATATAAAAAGCCCCAGGGAAGCTGGTCCGAACAGGGCACATGTGCTTAATTGCATCGACGATGAAGCGCGGGTTGAACTGGGAAAATCAACAACAATTGCCGGTGAAGCAGCTTACATGGCCCTGGACAAGGCTGTTAACGACCTTCAGGAAGGATTGATTGATGTGCTTGTTACAGCACCTATTAACAAAGACAATATTCAAAGTAAAAACTTTAATTTCCCGGGACATACCGAATTTCTTGCACAGCGGACCAATTCACAAAATTACCTGATGCTCATGGTAAGTGAAATTATGAAAATTGGGCTTGTAACCACACATCTTCCACTTAAACATGTTGCTGAAAACATTACCAAAGAGACTATTTTGTCGAAAATCAGGATTATTTCCCAATCGTTGCAGCAGGATTTTTCTATCACCCGGCCCCGCATTGCCGTTCTCGGGCTGAACCCACATGCAGGGGACAACGGATTGCTTGGTCAGGAAGAGAACGAAATTATACTCCCTGCAATTATTCAGGCTAAAAAAGAAGGTTTAATAGCATTGGGGCCCTACCCCGCTGATGGATTCTTTGGTTCTGAAGATTACAGAAAATTTGATGCCATCCTGGCTATGTACCACGATCAGGGATTAATACCATTTAAGTTGGCATCATTTGATCGCGGGGTTAATTTTACCGCAGGCTTACCATTTATAAGAACATCACCGGCTCATGGCACAGCCTATTCAATTGCCGGTGAAGACAAAGCATCACCCGATTCTTTCCGCCAGGCACTCTACCTGGCTCTCGATGTATACAGAAACCGGAAAATATATGAAGAAATTTCAAAGAACCCCCTCAAAAAATACGATATAACCTCAAACCAGGAAGACGAAAGTGTGGATTTTGAAGCTGAAGACAACCAAAATTATTAAACGTAGTATCTATGTATGAATTCATCCGGGGAAGGATTTCCGGCCTTAACCCTGCAAGTGCTGTGGTTGAAACCGGTGGCATAGGCTTTTTTATTAACATATCGCTTAATACTTACAGCAAGATTAATGGTAAAAATGAAGTTTACCTGTTGCTTCATCAGGTGGTACGGGAAGATGCACAATTATTATATGGCTTTGCCGATAAGCGGGAGCGGGACTTGTTTCGCAATCTTATTTCGGTAAATGGGGTCGGTGCCGGTACAGCCATTATGATGCTTTCATCGTTAAATCCCGATGAAATTGCAGCGGCAGTGGCTACAGACGATGTAAATGTACTGAAAGCAGTTAAGGGAATAGGTATTAAGACTGCCCAGCGCATAATAATCGATTTAAAAGATAAGTTAGGTAAAATAACCGATAACACGCATATTTTAATCTCATCAGACAATACTCTGCAAAATGAATCGTTATCAGCATTAGTCATGCTGGGGTTCGCCAAAAAGGATGCAGAAAAAGTTGTAATGAAAATAATCAGGGACGATCCGGATGCGACCGTTGAGGGTGTGATTAAAACAGCATTAAAAAGGTTATAAATCAGGAATGAAATTGGCCCGTTTTTTTCGAATGTCAGACTTTTTTTGCCTGCTAATCATCCTGCTTGCGTTTAACAGCAATGTTTTCGGAGCTAACAGCGGGTCAAACTATAATCTCACACAACCCCAGGATACGGCTGCAATCGATACAACCGGATCATTGCCTTTCCCATTCCGGGATCAGCCTGCCTTTGGGCTTCCTTCACAAGATTCGGCAAAAATTTTCCTTAATAAACCCAGCAACATTAATTTCGAAATAGAATACGATCCGGAAACTGGTCAATACATATTCTATGAAAAAATTGGCCGCCTGAATTACCGGCTTCCTCAAACAATGTCTCTAGATGATTATATTAATTACGATTTTCAAAAATCAGTTCAGGATTATTGGAGGCAACGAAGCAGGCTACATGAAATGGATCAGCGGGGTTCACTTATTCCAGGGCTTACAGTGGGCGGAGAAGCATTCAACCGGCTGTTCGGGGGAAATGTAGTAAACATTCAACCACAGGGATATGTGGAAGTAAGTTTCGGATACCAGGTGAATACTACCGAAAACCCGGCCATCCCTGAACGATTACGCCGTGTACCTACTTTCGACTTCGATGAAAGGATTCAGATGAATGTTACCGGCCAGATAGGTACAAAAATGAACATGCGTGTGAATTACAACACAGAGGCGACCTTCGATTATGAGAATAAAATGAGCCTGGAATATACCGGGGATGAAGATGAAATCATCAAACGAATTGAGGCCGGAAATGTATCATTACCTCTTAGCGGCTCATTAATCACCGGAGCATCGAATCTTTTCGGGGTTAAAACCGAGATGCAGTTTGGCCGTTTAACTCTTACGACACTGTTTTCACAACATAAGGGCGAGTCACAAACAGTTGAAACCGAAGGAGGTGCACAGATTACCAATTTCGAAATGTCTGCAGCCAATTACGATGCCAACCGGCATTTTTTCCTTTCCCACTTTTTCCGTGACAACTACAATACCTGGCTAAGAAATACCGCCGTTCCAACCTCTCCCGTTACCATCAATAAAATTGAAATCTGGGTAACAAATAAGTCAAATAATTTTACTGAAGCAAGAAATATAATTGCTTTTCAGGACCTGGGGGAACATGCGCCACATATTTACAATGAAATTGCTTCTTTTCAGCAATCAGTCGGACTACCTTACCCGGATAATATTTTCCCTCATAATAATGCCAATGGATTGTATTCTGAAATGGCAACTACATACAATGCAATCCGTTCCACCCAAAACATTACTTCGGTAATGTCTCAGTTTGGTGCACAATTTGAGGGAGGGCATCATTATGAAAAAATTGAGCAGGCCAGGAAACTAAATCCTTCGGAATATACTGTTAATGAGCGGCTGGGATATATTTCACTGAATACTTCTCTGAATACCGATGAGGTATTGGCAGTAGCTTACAGTTACACATCGGGGGGAAAAGTATTCCAGGTGGGTGAATTTTCAACCGACGGAATTGAAGCACCGGGAACGCTGATCCTAAAATTGTTGAAGGGGACGAACCTGACGCCCAACCTGCCAACCTGGGACCTGATGATGAAAAACATCTACAATCTGGATGCTTACCAGCTTACTCCCCAGGATTTTACGCTCAACATTGTTTACCAGAACGACTCCACCGGAACCTACATTAATTATTTGCCGGAAGGAAGGATAAACGGGCATATCTTACTGGAGGTAATGAACCTTGATAAACTTAACAAGCAACTCGACCCTTACAAAGATGGCAGATTTGATTACATTGAAGGAATAACGGTAAATTCAAACCGAGGCAGAATAATTTTCCCTGTGCTGGAACCCTTTGGGAAGCATCTGGCCGATTCGCTGCAAAACCCTGCCCTGATAGAAAAATATACTTTTCAGTCATTGTACGATTCCACACAAGTGTATGCGGAACAGGATGCCGAGCACAATAAATTCCGATTGGTAGGAAGCTATAAAGGAGCTTCAGGATCTGATATTCCGCTTGGTGGGTTTAATCTTACGCCGGGTTCTGTAAGAGTAACAGCTGGCGGACGTGAGCTTATTGAAAATGTTGATTACACGGTTGATTATACTCTGGGTAGAGTAAGAATAATTAATCAGGCATTACTGGAAGCCGGCACCCCAATTCAGGTTGCAACTGAAAGCGAGGATCTCTTTAGCATGCAGCGTAAATCTTTGTTGGGTACTCATGCCAATTATGCATTTTCTGATAATTTTAATATTGGCGCAACAGCACTTTACATGCAGGAACGGCCATTGACACAAAAAGTAGATTATGGACAGGACCCGATTTCAAACCTTATGGTAGGTATGGATGCCCGGTGGTCAACACAAAGTCAGTTCCTTACAAAGGCCGTTGATGCCCTTCCTTTTTACAGCACAAATACGCCCTCAACACTTGATGTGGAAGCCGAAATTGCACGGTTAATACCAGGGCATTCAAGTGTAATTGAAAAAAGTGGTAATGCATACATCGATGACTATGAAGGAACAAAAACCACCATTGACCTGAAAGCACGGCAATCATGGGCACTGGCCAGTACTCCGCAGCATCAGAATAACATGTTCCCGGAAGGTAATCTAACGAATCAACTTGAATATGGTTTTAACCGGGCAAAACTGGCCTGGTACATCATCGATCCGTTGTTCCTTCGTAATAACAGTCTGACTCCTGACTACATCCGGAATAATCCGGATTTGCAATCGAACCATTTTGTCCGGGAGGTATTTGAAAAAGAAATTTTTCCCGCCAAAGAAACACCGGTAGGAACACCTACCAATATTCCTATCCTGGATGTTGCCTATTACCCGGAAGAACGCGGACCATACAATTACGATACACATCCAACCATCTATTCTGCAGGTGTTAATCAGGATGGTACACTGGCTGCACCCGAAACCCGCTGGGGAGGCATGATGAGAAGAATTGAAACCAGCGACTTCGAAAATGCCAATATTGAGTTCATTGAATTTTGGATGATGGACCCCTTTGTATACGATACCCTGGGGTTACACAGAGGCGGTGAACTTTATTTTAATCTCGGAGACATTTCAGAAGATATTTTACGGGATGGAAGGAAATCGTTTGAACAGGGATTGCCTACTTCAGCTCTTGGAACCAATGTTGATACTACTGCCTGGGGAAAAGTTTCAACACTTCAGTCGCTGGTAAATGCTTTTGTAAATGATCCCGAAGCCCGGAGATTTCAGGATATTGGACTTGACGGATTACGCGATGAAGAAGAACGTATATTCTTTGAAGAGTATCTGAACCAGCTGCGTGAACTTGTGTACGATGATGTATTTGAAAAATATTACAACGACCCCTCGTCAGATAATTTTCATTATTACCGTGGGTCCGATTTCGATCGGGAACAGGTAGGTATTCTGGAAAGATATAAAAATTTCAACGGACCGGAAGGAAATTCACCCACCTCCGAAATGTCACCGGAACCTTATCCCACTGCTGCTTCTTCCATTCCCGATATGGAAGACATAAACAATGACAATACCCTGAATGAAAATGAACGTTACTACCAATACCGGATAAGCCTCCGAAAGGAAGATATGCAACTGGGCAACAATTACATAACCGATATAAAGGAAAGCAGGGTTCAGTTAAAAAACAATCAGATTGGTGAAGTAAAATGGTACCAGTTTAAAATTCCGGTTCGGGATCCGGATCAGGTAATAGGGAACATCCGTGATTTCAGATCCATACGGTTTTTAAGAATGTACATGCGGGGGTTTGAAGACCCGGTTATTTTACGATTTGCAACACTTGACCTGGTTCGTGCTGATTGGCGCAGGTATACGCGGAACATAGGAGAACCGGATGCAGTTTCACCGGACGCATCATTTGATGTATCGGCAGTCAATATTGAGGAAAACGGCAGCAGGGAACCTGTTAACTACATCCTTCCCCCTGGGATCAGCCGTGTTATCGATCCTCAAAATCCACAAATGCGCCAGTTGAATGAACAATCCATGGTACTTAGAGTATCTGAACTGGAACAAGGAGATGCACGGGCTGCATACAAACCGCTGTACATGGATTTCAGAAGATACAAAAGATTAAAACTGGAAATCCATGCTGAACAAATTCCTGAATATCCTTTAAATGATGATGAACTGCATTTTTTCATCCGTCTGGGTTCGGATTACAATTTCAACTATTATGAATATGAAATTCCTTTGAAGCTCACCCCCTGGGGAAGATATAACGGTGAAATTGAAAGCGATCGATACATGGTATGGCCCGATGAGAACCGGCTGGATATACCCCTGGAGCTTTTTACCAATGCCAAACTCGATCGGAATGCAGACATGCGACGGGCCGGTTCAACACTAGGCATGCAAGACGTATATGAAACAGTCCATCAAGGATGGAACAAAAACAAAAACAGGGTAAAGGTAAAAGGAAGCCCCAATCTTGAGAACGTACAGGTTGTTATGATGGGGATTCGCAATAAGCGGGGTCAGTTAAATACAGGACCAAAGGCGGTAGAAGTATGGGTAAATGAATTTCGTTTATCCGATTTTGACCAGAGCGGCGGATGGGCTGCCAATGCCAGAGCCACCAGCCGGCTTGCCGACCTGGGAAGTATTACTGTTGCCGGGCGTACCCGCTCTTCCGGCTTTGGAAGTATAAGTCAAAATATTAACAGCAGGGCACTTGACGATTTAAATGAATTAGATGTTGCCACCTCCATTGACCTGGGAAAATTTCTTCCGGAAAAGGCAGGAGTTAGAATACCGATGTTTTATGGCTATTCGCGCAGCGTAAGAACTCCTGAATACAATCCGCTTGAACCGGATATTAAGATGGAGAAATCATTGGAACGGGCCGAATCCCAGCAATTAAAAGATTCGATTAAATTCATCGCACAGGACCTTGTCACCCGTAAAAGCATAAATTTCACAAACGTCAGGGTAGAACCTCAAAGAGAACAAACAAAAACCCGGGTTTGGGATCCTGAAAATTTCGCTGTGACCTATTCATACAATGAAACTTTCAGAAGAAATGTAAACACAGAATTCAAACTCGACAAAACCTACCGGGGTATGTTCTCCTATAATTACAGCAGCAGACCGAACCTTATAGAACCTTTCAGCAAAATGAACCTGTTGCAGAAAGGACCACTAAAGCTCATCGGGGACTTTAATTTTTATCCGCTGCCGACTCAGATTTCTTACCGGACTGACCTGTCGAGGCGATATCATGAAACACAATCACGAAATATAACCAATCCGGATTTCGTTCTTCCGGCTACCTATGAAAAAGACTTTCTCTGGAACCGTTTTTTTGATTTCAGGTACGATATCACAAGATCGTTAAAGTTTGACTTCTCCTCGCGGGGTACATCACGAATTGATGAACCAGAAGGACGTATAAGCCGCGACATGGATGATTACCAGATGCGAAGGGACTCAATTCTTACAAACCTCTATAACCTGGGAAGGCCAACTCTGTACAATCACAATATTAATGTATCCTATAATGTTCCGATTAACCGGATTCAACTTCTGAATTTTATTTCTTCAACAATACGTTATCAAGGCAACTTTGACTGGCAAGCGGGCCCCATGACTGCCGATACCATTCGATTGGGAAACAGGATACAGAATTCCAGAAACATCCAGTTTACAGGAAATGTTACAATGCAAAGTTTATACAATAAGGTACCGTACTTTCAGGAGCTTAATCAAAAATTCCGCCGGACCGGGGGCAGTCGCTACAGTATGAACAGGCAAACCGGGGCAGGCAGCGGGCAGACCCAACAACAACAGCAACCGCAACGGAAAACCGAACAAACCTATAACGGAACGCTAAACCTGACTGCCAATCAACCCCAGGTAATCAACCACCGGTTAAATACCAGGAAAGTAAAGGTGGTAGCTGTTGATGCAAACGGACAAACAATCAAAGGAAGAACGAGTGTAATAGATGCCAACAGCCTTGAATTCACTGCGCTTGAAGCAGGAGGACAAGCACGTGTTACGGTTACCGGAATCCCGGGAGACCAAAGTTTCTTTAAAGATGTATTGGACATATCAACCCGAATGCTCATCGGGATACAGTCAATTTCTGTAAATTACAGCATCAACGGAGGAACAGTGCTTCCAGGCTACCTGCCTGAGCCAAAGCTTTTTGGTGCAGGTACTTACTTCCCGGAAACAAATATGTTTGGCAGGGAAATTAATCCAAGCTTTGCACCCGGCCTGCCTTTCCTTGCCGGCTGGCAGGATTATAATTTCGCACGTATAGCTGCCCGTAATGGCTGGGTTACAACCGATTCAACACTTAACCTTCCGTATCTGTTTACTAAAAATGAACGGTTAAGCCTCCGTACTATGATTGAACCATTACCCGACCTCAGGATTGACGTTACAGCTGAACGTTCATTCTCAAAAAATGTAAGTGAATTTTATAATTACGATCCATCAAGTGGTGAATTCAATGCCAACAGTTTTACCGAAACAGGCAATTTCAGCATGTCAACGTTTACCTGGGGAACAGCCTTTTTTGCTATGGGCAAGGAAGAAGTTCATCATTCCGAAGCATTTGAGAAATTCAAGGAATATCGTCAAATAATTGCTGACAGATTAGCTGCCCAGCGCGATCCAAACAACTGGTTTGGTTACGATCCTACCGTTCCTCATCATCAATATCCCAGCTTTCCTGATGGATATGGACCGAATTCAGTAGAAGTGCTTGTTCCGGCATTTTTAGCTGCATACCAAAATAAAGACCCAAATACTGTTTCACTGGGACTGTTTCCTTCTGTTAAATTCATTAGACCAAACTGGCGGATTCAATACGAAGGAATGGCTTCTAAAATCCCTGGGTTGAACCGGATCGTCCGTTCTCTTAACTTTACGCATGCATACCGTTCCAGTTACAACGTAGGCTCATTCATTACCAATCTGAATTATCTGGAGCAAGCAGATGGGTTTAGCTATGTAAGGGATATCGCTGGTAATTTTATAACACCCTATGACTTTAATTCCGTGAATATCATGGAGACCTTTAGTCCGCTGATTAATGTAGATATTAACTGGCAAGGCGATTTTACTTCCAGGGGAGAAATTAAAAAGTCAAGAAATCTTACCCTGGCATTTGCAAACAATCAGCTCACTGAAATCCTCAGCGATGAATACACAGTAGGCATGGGTTACCGGTTTAAGCAGATGGATCTGATTATTAAAACAAAAAATTCACAACAGGCCTATTCCAATGATCTGAATCTGAGAGCGGATTTTTCATACCGAAAAAACAAAACCGTACTTAGAAAAATTGTAGAAAACGATGACCAGATTACTGCAGGGCAGAGTGCATTTACTATAAAAACTACTGCCGATTATATGCTAAGCGACAGGTTCCAGCTGCGTGTTTTCTTTGATAAAATATTGAACAATCCCTTTACCCAACTTTCCTTTCCCACTTCGAATACCAATGTAGGTGTAAGTTTCAGGTTTACCTTGGCACAGTAAAAACTAAATCTTAATTTAGGAGGCTCAATTTAAAAGAACCATAATGGATTTTACATTGCTAAGTCTGGAAACACCCATTGAATTGGTAAATAAAGCTATGCAAAACAGCCTTATAGGAAATCTTGGAATTAAGGTAACTCATATAGGTGAAGGTTTTATAGAAGGGTTTTTAATATTATCGGAAAGAAACAGCAGGCCAGATGGAATCCTACATGGCGGAGCCAATCTTGCTATGGCAGAAACTTTATCAGGACTGGGAAGCATGTTACTAGTAGATTTAAAAAATACAGATGTACTGGGCATACAGGTTTCGGGTAGCCATACCGGAATATTATCGGGCGGAAAGGCACTGGCAACTGCAAAAATAATCCACCAGGGAAACAAGACCCACATCTGGAATGTTGATGTAAAAAACGAAAACGGAAAACTTATTTCAACCGTTCGTGTAACCAACATGATTGTGAAAAGAAATGGCTGATACTAAAAATCTTGCTTTATTTATTGACAAGCTACTGGCAAAAAATTGTCCGTTTGCATTATGGTCGATGCCCGGAAACAATACACCTGAAATTTTAATCGCACAAAAAGAAGAACTTGTTTATCCATCCGGTTTTGAAAAGCTGAACGGAGGTCAGGGATTTGTCTTTGCACCTTACAAAATAAGTAGAAATTTACCATTGGTCTTGTTGAAACCAGGGATTTACAAAAAAGGTGTTAATGAAATACTCAATATTGACTGCAGCTTAATTCCGGAAAAACAAGGCACCGGTTATAAACAAGGCACTTCTTATGTTATTTCCAGGGAAGACTATCTGAATGATATAGATCAAACCATTGAAGTAATTAAAAATACTCAGCTTGCAAAGGTCATTGTATCACGACTGATTCCTTATGACAGGCAAAATGAGTCAATCGGAGAGTTGTATGTGCAACTGTTTAGGCAAACACCCAATGCTTTTGTTTATATGGTAAATCTTCCTACGAACAACAAGATTCCAAAAACAGGATTATGGATGGGAGCAACTCCTGAAGTACTGCTGAAATCAGAAGGTAAAAATATGGAAACCGTTTCACTTGCAGGAACCCAATCGAGGCATACTGGTAATGATTACAGCTGGCACACCAAGGATATAGAGGAACAGGCATTTGTATCCAGGTATCTGCTTGATGTTTTCCATAAATTCCATATTTACCCTTATACTACACAAGGGCCGGAAACACTGGAGAGCGGAAAGGTAGCCCATCTAAGTACCATCTTCCGTTTTGCAGCAAAAAAATTGTCAACCAACTTAGGAGATTTCATCACAGAACTTCATCCCACCCCTGCTGTATGCGGTTATCCAAAATCAAAGGCTGCCAAATTTATTACCACCATTGAAAAACACAATCGGAGGTACTATACCGGATACCTTGGACCCTGGCGCCTTAACGGAGATGTGGGATTATTTGTAAATTTGCGTTGCATGGAAATATTTCCTAAACAATATATCCTGTACTCTGGTGGAGGAATTACCTCCCGTTCGGTACCGGAAGACGAGTGGGAAGAAACAAATAAAAAAGCAAACACTTTATTATCAGCCATTGAAGCAGTTCAAAATAAATGATATCTATAAAAAAGCACGTACAGCAACTCATATTCCTACTGCAAGCCAAAGGGATCACGGATGCAGTTATTTCACCGGGTTCAAGAAACGGACCGCTTATCCATACATTGGCTTTATCCCCCGGTTTTAATTGCAGAAGTATTGTTGATGAACGCAGTGCAGCCTATTTTGCACTGGGGCTTATACAGGCGTTGAAAAAACCTGTTGCATTGGTTTGCAGTTCAGGAACAGCTGCACTTAATTATGCCCCTGCAGTTGCCGAAGCTTTTTACCTGAACCTCCCGCTGATAGTACTAACTGCTGACAGACCTCATTATTGGATAAACCAGGGTGAAAACCAAACCATCCCCCAGAGAAACATTTACAGAGATTTTTGCAAAAAAGAAATCACTCTCCCTGCAGGTGAATCGGAAAAAGAATTATGGTTTGCCGGACGTATTATTAATGAAACACTTAATAATGCCATTGATGGATTGCCAGGCCCGGTACATATAAATATTCCGATTGAAGAGCCACTTCATGAATTAGTGAGCGAAAAATTGCCTCCTGTTAAAATAATTGAATCTACCATCACAAAGAAAATCCTATCAGAAAATGAACAGGATAAACTAGCATCACTCATCAATGATGCAAAAAAAATATTGATTTTACCCGGACAGATGCCAGTCAGCCAGGAAACGGAACAATCCCTGATTGATTTTTCTGAAAAAACAGGAGCAGTTGTTATAAAGGAACACCTGTCAAATCTTCAACATCCGGAATTCCTGGAAGGTATTGATATCCTGATGACATCTCTGCTCTCTGAAGATATGAATGAATACAAACCCGATTTGCTCATTACACTTGGAGGCACATTTGTATCAAAACCACTTAAACAATTTCTGCGAAACCATAAACCTAAAAACCATTGGCATCTTAGTCTTTCAGTTCAATATTACGATACCTACCAGTCATTGACCCGGATAATTGAAATGGAAGCAACTTCCTTTTTCAATCAACTTGTCAAAATAGTAAATCCACAAGATAAGCTGTACAGAACCCGTTGGGAAGAAAAGGAAAAAAAGATTAAGCAATTACGTGATGAATATATCCGGCAGGCCGGCTACTGTGATTTAAGCATATTCTGCAAGATAATGAAAAGGCTGCCCCAAAATTCTGTCCTTCATCTTGGCAACAGCTCACCCGTACGTTATGCTCATATTTGTGATTCAGTAAAAAACGTACAATATTTTGGAAATCGTGGAACCAGTGGAATTGATGGCTCACTGTCAACTGCTGCAGGGTTTGCCTCGGCTTCGGATAAAATAAATACCATCATTATTGGTGATCTTTCATTTTTCTACGATTCCAATGCACTTTGGAATAAATCCATTGGCACCAATCTTCGCATCATTGTGATTCACAACGGGGGTGGAAATATATTCAGCATGATAAAAGGTCCGGGTGAATCGCCTGCATTTAAAGAATTTTTTTTTACAGAAAACTCTTACAGAGCTGCAGGTATTGCCAATACCTTCGGAATGGATTATTTTAAAGCTGAAAATGAAAGAGAAGTGGAATCGGGACTTAATAATTTATTTTCCGAGAAGCAAAAAAAGGCAGCCCTTCTTGAAATATTTACCAATGCGGAATTGAATTCAAAAAGGTTCAGGGAATTGTTTAAAAAGGTGAAAAATGCCTGAAATGAATATTGGAGCAATTACTCTTTTTCTATAATTTTGTATCGAAAACTTTGAAAATGAAAAACTGGAAAGATCCTAGTATTGGCAACCCGAAGATAAGCTGTCTGCAAAATCAGAATATGATTAACTATAATACTCATTCTAAAAAAGGACATTAATTTGCTTATCTGGTCTGTGCAAATTGACAAATAAGAAATGAGGCAATTAATATACAGCCCCTTCGATAAAATTTATAGTTGGCTTAATCAGGAATAAAAATGATATTGACTCGAAAGTACTGATTAGACCATTAAAAACCATCGCTGAAAATTGTGTTTATTGAGAATCACTTTTATTTTAAAAATAAAATTATTGTTGGCAGGATTGGAGAAACCAAAAGGGAATGCTGTTAATAAATTCACAGGAAGCGAAAAGCATTTAATAAGTATTCGTTCGTTTATTTCTAATAACAAATAGATATGAGTAATACACGCAACTGGGAATCCCTCAAAGAATATGAGGACATTTTCTTCGACTATTTCGACGGCATAGGGAAAATCACGATCAATCGCGAGCGATACCGGAATGCCTTCCGTCCAACAACAGTAAATGAAATGAGCGATGCTCTGCACATTTGCCGTGAAGACCAGCGAATCAATGTGGTGGTACTTACCGGGGCAGGTGATAAGGCTTTCTGCTCGGGGGGAGATCAAACCGTAAAAGGCAAAGGTGGTTATGTGGATAAGCAGGGTATCCCACGTCTGAACATCCTGGAGGTGCAACGTCAGATTCGCAGCATGCCCAAACCGGTAATAGCCATGGTAAACGGGTATGCAATTGGAGGTGGGCACGTATTACATGTGGTTTGTGATATCAGCATTGCCAGCGAAAATGCACTGTTCGGGCAAACCGGCCCAAAAGTAGGCAGCTTCGATGCAGGGCTTGGCTCATCGTACCTGGCCAGTATTGTTGGGCAGAAAAAAGCCCGTGAAATCTGGTTTATGTGTCGCCAGTACTCAGCAGCTGAAGCCCTTGAAATGGGACTGGTAAACAAGGTGGTACCTCTTAATCGACTTGAAGATGAAGTGGTGGAATGGGCATTAAAGATGCAGGAACACAGTCCCCTGGCCCTGCGTATGCTGAAGCTTGGATTGAATGCCGAACTCGATGGCCAGGTTGGAATCCAGGAGTTTGCAGGAAACGCTACCCTGCTTTATTATCTCACTGAAGAGGCTCAGGAAGGGAAACATGCGTTCCTTGAAAAACGAAAACCGGACTTCAGGAAGTATCCAAAATTCCCCTAAAACCAATATCAACATTGCTATTGCATAACTTACAATAAGGCAACTTACCAAAAGGTAACTTACCTTATTGTAAGTAAATAAAAATTGGTTACATTTGGATAAAAAAATAATGAAAGAAGCACCATTTGTTTATGGAAGGCTGGCAGTTGATAAAAATTTTACGAACAGAAAGACTGAATTAAAACAACTCATCAATAATTTCTCAATACTGAATAACACCCTATTGATTTCACCCAGGCGATGGGGAAAATCGTCGCTTGTAGAAAAAGCAGCTGGTGTTGCCTTAAAATCAGACAAATTGTTACGATTTTGTTTCATTGATGCCTACAATGTGCGAACAGAAGAGCAGTTTTACCAAGTGCTTGCAACCGAAGTGCTCAAAGTCTCCTCCACCCAAATTGAAGTGTTGCTTGAAAATGCAAAAAGCTTTATGGGTAAATTTATACCCCGCCTGTCATTCAGTCCCGATAACCAGCAAGAAGTATCGTTAGCCCTGGATTGGAAGGAGGTAAAAAAACAACCAGACGATATATTAAATCTGTCTGAGAAAATTGCCATCAAAAACAATTGGAAATTTATAGTGTGCATTGATGAATTTCAAAATATTGCAACTTTTGACAACCAGCTGGCATTTCAAAAAAAACTAAGGGCGAACTGGCAAAAACATCAGCACACTGCCTATTGTCTGTATGGAAGTAAACGTCACATGCTCATGGATGTTTTTACCAATACCTCTATGCCCTTTTATAAGTTTGGTGACTTGATGTTTCTTGAGAAAATCAAAAAAGAAGACTGGATAAAGTTTATCGTTCATCGTTTCCGGGATACAAAAAAGTTGATATCCAGAGGCAATGCACTGTATATTACGGAACTGGCCGATTGTCATCCTTACTATGTTCAGCAACTTGCACAGCAGAGCTGGCTAAGGACAGAAAATGAATGTACCGGAGAAATAATATACAATGCACATGAAGGAATAATCGATCAGATAAGCCTCCTTTTTCAATCAAAAACGGAAGAATTAACCAACTCTCAGATTAACTTTTTGAAAGCCTTACTAACGGGTGTTAAACAATTTAGTTCAAAGGAAACTCTGGAAGAATACAAACTGGGGACCTCGGGGAATGTTGTGAAGTTAAAAAAAACTCTGGAGAACAAAGAAATAATCGATATTCGCAGCAATGAGATTGTTTTACTGGATCCCATGTACAAGAGCTGGCTTGAGACCCGTTATTTTAAACTGAAGAAATAGTTATGGCAACAATCAAATCGTGGATCGATGCAGCACGTCCAAGGACCCTCCCACTTGCCTTATCTGGAATTCTGATGGGATGCGGGCTCGCATGGTACTACGGAGCTGTTAATGTTTGGACAAGCGTACTGGCAATTGTTACCGCCACTTTCATACAGATATTTTCTAATTTTGCAAACGATTACGGTGACAGCCGTAAAGGTACCGACAACCAGCACCGGATAGGACCCACCCGCACCGTTCAAAGTGGTGCAATAGGTCATAAAGAAATGGAAACAGGCATGCTGATCGTAGGCAGCTTAAGCTTTATTTCAGGTTTACTGCTTGTATATCTGGCCACTTGGGAAACCTCCAAAATTGCTTTTTTCACTTTCATTTTGCTGGGTATTTTTTCACTGGTAGCAGCCTACTTTTATACTGCAGGAAAAAAATCTTACGGATACATCGGATTGGGAGATTTGTTTGTCTTTCTGTTCTTTGGATTGCTTCCCGTGTCTGGAGTATTTTACCTGAATACAGGGTTTCTTCCAGCTTCTGTATTCCTGCCTGCTATCAGCATCGGTTTATTCAGCACCGGCGTACTAAATTTAAATAATATGCGCGACATAGTAAATGACCGAAGTTCAGGTAAGATTACAATTCCTGTAAGACTGGGCGTAAGAGGCAGCCGTTATTATCATCAGACATTGATCTCAGGAGGATGGATGGCTGCCATTACTTATACCCTTCTGCAGGAACAAACTCTTTGGCAATGGATTTATCTGCTGTTACTACCTTTATACCTTAACGATACTGTACAAATCAATCGCAAAAAAAACGACAGGGAACTTGATCCGTTCCTGAAACGGCTTGCGCTCTCTACCCTAGCATTTACCCTGCTATTTGTAACCGGATTAATTCTGTCGGGCAAATGAAAGCATACCTGAAGAAATACGAACTGCAGTTTAAACGCCCTGTCCGCACCTCCCGCGGGGAATTACAATCACGTCCGGTATGGTTTTTAATTCTGGAAAAGAACGGCCTGGCCGGCGTGGGCGAATGCGCTCCACTGCCCGGGCTCAGTAAAGAGACACCAGGGCAGGTGGAACAACTTTTGGAAGATTTATGCAGCGACCCAGTCAATTTTCTCTGGTCGCAGGATCTTACCAGTAAAATAGCCTCCGTTCATTTTGCTCTTGAAACTGCATGGTTCGATTTGAAAAACGGCGGGAATCAACGACTTTTTTCTTCAGATTTTTCAAATGGGAAGGCAGGTATTCCCATAAACGGGCTGGTGTGGATGGGTAGTGCCGATTTTATGTTGAAGCAGGTTCATGAAAAGCTAAAGGCCGGATATCGATGTATAAAATTAAAGATTGGAGGGATTAATTTTGAAAAAGAACTTGAAATTATCCGGTCAATCAGAAACATATACGATGAAAATAAAATCATCCTCCGGCTGGATGCCAACGGAGCCTTTAAACCGGAGACGGTACTGGAAAAGCTTCAGCAACTGGCAGCGCTGCAAATCCACTCCATTGAACAGCCAATAGCTGCCGGGCAGTGGGAAAATATGGCATCAATCTGCTGCAAGTCGCCCATATCGGTTGCCCTCGATGAAGAGCTCATTGGAATTCATTCGATAAAAGAAAAAGAAAGATTGCTTGATATTATCAAACCAGCATTCCTTATATTGAAACCCAGTCTCCACGGAGGGTTCTCCGGTTGCAACGAGTGGATTGAGCTGGCCGAGCCACGCTCCATTAAATGGTGGATTACTTCCTACCTTGAGTCGAATATCGGACTAAATGCCATTGCCCAATGGACGTTCTCTAAAAATGCCAATGGATACCAGGGACTGGGAACCGGTGCATTGTTTACCAATAACATATCTTCACCGCTGGAAGTTAGAGGAGACCAATTATGGTTTAATGACAGAAAAGCATTTCAATTTCCGAAAAACTTTTTTATAAAATGAATCTGTTTCCGGAACATATCGTTATAAACGGGAAAAACATCCGGGTGATGGAAATCATCGAAAGAAATCATTCCATTGAACATGAAAATGAACTGGTCGCATTTCTAAGGGAATGGTATTCCCCTGAAAATTATATTGAGGCAGGCACTTCAGGTAGTACCGGAACACCAAAAACCATCCGGCTAAATAAGAATTTTGTAGCAAAAAGTGCCCAGCGTACCATTCATTATTTCGGTTTAAAAGAAGGTGATCGCATCCTGCATTGCCTGCCTGTTGGTTTTATTGCCGGAAAGCTGATGATTGTGCGTGCGCTTTTAAAAAGTCTTGACCTTACTATAACTGAACCTGCTACCGATTTTTCCTTTCTGAAAAACAATCATTTCCGTTTTGCAGCCATGGTACCAAACCAGGTTGCAAAAATTCTGGTAAATGAACCTGCCTCCGGTAAGTGGATGAATAGTATAGATTATCTGCTGATTGGTGGTTCTGCTCTTCCCAGTTCACTCGAAGAAAAATTAAGCAACCTCAAATCAAAATGCTATTCAAGCTATGGAATGACCGAAACCGCTACGCACGTTGCACTGCGGAAAATTAACGGTGAGGGAGCAGACGGATATTACCACTGCCTTGATGAAATAAAAGTCCAGCTATCCAAAAACGGCTGTCTCCGGATTTTTATGTCCGGATTCACAGAATCTCCGTTACAAACTTCCGATATAGCCGAATTAATTGATGAAAAGACATTCCGAATTTTGGGCCGCAGCGACAACGTAATCATTTCAGGAGGCATTAAATTTTACCCTGAGCAAATTGAAAAGAAACTGGAACCATTTATAAATCTACCATTTCTTATCGCCGCACTGCCTCATGAATCACTAGGTCAGCAATTGATTTTGGTGATTGAAGGAAATGAATCGGAACAGGAAAGAAAAAAAGTATATGAAATCTGCATAAATTATCTGGGAAAATACGAATTACCAAAAAAGATACTTTTTATACCACATATCCCCAGTACTGTCAACGAAAAACCCGACAGGAAAAAAATAATAAGCTTATTATAGCATTACCTCAAGAAATAATTATCAATGAGATTTTTTCTGAAAATTTTTTTATCAGCCTGAAAAATTTCAGTCATTGTATTGCAACATCATCTGCTTCACCTCAGGATTCTGCTTCTTTATAAACAGAAAGAGTGAATTATTGATTAATTGCAGAAATCATTTATTTGGTGCAATGCAGTAACTAAATTTTAAAATGCATCCAAAAAAAACACAAAATGTTAACGTAACTATTTTTACAATTCTTATGAATATCAGTTAATTGATAATACTATTTTTAAAACCCGTATAACTTTTTCACAAAATATTCTATAAAAAAGCTTCATTATTTAGAAAATAATGTATGTTTGTATCCTACTTAAGCAGTAGGATAAATTTTAAAATGAAATAATGAATAGATCACTTTTCACAAGCAACATGATGAATATGTGCTGCTGTATGTTGGTAAAACATTTGGAGGGTGATGTTATGCTCAGATAGTTTATAAATAAACATATCGCGAATAGATTCAGCCCTTCACTTTTTTGTGAAGGGCTTTTTTTTACCTAAAAATTTAAAAATTATGTCAGATTTAAAAATTTCGATCGAAGGGAAAGCTCAATCAGCAGCCCGTTTTTCAGCGAATGCCCGCCAATTTAATATTGTAGTTGATGAACCGCCCCAATTGGGAGGGGAAGATTTGGGAGCAAACCCTGTAGAATATCTTTTAGCAAGCTATGCGGGCTGTATTAATGTAGTTGCTCATTTGACTGCCAGGGAACTGGGAATAGAATTGGAAAAGCTTGAAATTGCCATACAAGGGAACATTAATCCTGCAAGGTTGTTCGGAGAATCGGAACAGGAACGTGCAGGGTTTAAGCAAATTGATGTTCAATTTTCACCGGTTACAAATGCTGCGCCCAAGTTAATCGGCCAGTGGATTGAGATCATTAAAAGCAGGTGTCCGATAAACGATAACCTGGCTTTCCCCACCCCCGTATCATTTAATTATTTACCAAAAGAAATACCCGCAATTAATTAACGTTGAAAATTGAAGTACAAATCCTATTGTATATGAATTTTACCGTTAAACCACTGCGATAAGAGTGTTTCCTATCGTTAAATTCTCTAATTTCAGAGGATAGAATCCAGGTTGTAAGCATATGTCCGGGTGGGTTCTCAGAGAAACAATTTGGTTTTTAATCTATCAATTATTTTCCGGACAAAATAAGAATAAAAAGGTAGCAGAAATAACAATTCAAAGGTGCTGCCGCATTGGACAGGAGATCGCGTCCCGTCGGCAGCCCTTGACTTTTTTACTGAGGCAGGTATAAATCCCGGATTACATGAAGGAAAGTGGCTAACCACACCAATATAATCAGTAGGATTATCCGGCAACAACCAATGTTCAAAAAGTTACTTAATAACCCTCCAATTCAATTTTGGCACCCAACAAAATGACGATAGGTGAAGAGGCAGCCAAAAAATAGAAGCTCATACATTGTTCATTTATGCGGGTGATGATGGTCTGATGTTTTATAATGCTCCCTGATTAAGTCACTTCCGAAATCGCCGTCAAAATCACGCCATACTGTATGAATATGATTGGCATTGTTTTGTGAATTATCAAACTCAACCAGGAAAGTTTTGCCCTGGATTCGGTAATAATGTGCTTCACCGGGTTTTGTACTACCCGCCCAGCCAAACCGTATTTCATCGTATTCCTCCTTCTTAAGGTTCTCTATCCGTTGTGAAGCCAGTTCAGATGGCATTGCAGCAAGGTACTCAGCTATGAGGTCAAGCAATAAATTTTGCTGCATTCGATTAAGTTCTTTCATTTTTATTCCAACTGCTTCCGGAGGATTCACCTCCGGCGAATTGGTAGTGGTAATATCATAAAAGGTTTTATTACTGAAAACAACTTGCTTTTTCTGGTTATCCGACATGGAGCGAATTAATTCCATTCCATAATCCTCCTCCTTGTCGAGGGTGCGTTCTCCTTTACGTTTGCCGTAGGGGACAGTGGCGGGGTTTGCCCCAAAAAAACGGGGTGTCATGGATACTTTATTATCCAGGACTGTAAAATTTAAAGAAACATGGTGCCCTTCAAACGACCAGGCCCACAGGCTGTCTTTTTCAGGGTTGCCATAAAATGCGGCAAAATACTTTTCAGGATCCCGCACGTGAGCACTTCCCCCCATTTCAACCAATACTTCTTCCAGACTAATAATTCGCTTCGTTTTATTGTATCCTGTTTCACTCAAAAAATCCCGAAGCAATAAAAAAAGAAGTTCTTTCTGATGATTATTCAGCTCATGCAACTGGATACCCTGTCTCGTCCACGTTGCTCCCGGCAGATAATGCCACCTCACTTTTGAAGGATCTGCAAATTCGAACTGAGTAACCTCCCTTTGGGATTTATTTAATGAATTTAAAAAATTTGCAGCAACAGATGATTTTTCATTAATTATTTGAGTTTTCATAACAGTTCTTTGTCTATCTGAAATAGAAAATCCTACAAAATCATGGATAAAGAAAAAGGGCAGGAAAAAAGAAAAAATGACTGGCAATGTCAACAACCGTATCTTATAATACTTTTTTGAACTGGTAAATTTGTGCTTTAAATGCTCCATACCCTTGAATTTTATTAACATCCTCCAAAATCATTTTCACCTGCTAAATAATAATATGAATGCAAATATATGTCCGGATCAATTTTGAGTCATCAGTTAAAAATCTAAAACAGCTGGAAAGAATTAAGGTTTAGAATGAGTTAGAAAATTGGTCCCGTAAATAACAATGCGTAAACAAATTCAATAATAATTGAAATTTTCTCTGTAGAAAGTATCGTTGGAAATAAGATTTATCCGTATGAACACTTTGATACATAAATTAGATCAAAGCCACTAAACCCTTTATATAGCTACACCAGATCCTGAAACAAAGCAGAAGAATTAAAATAACAGGAAACTTAAGGCACAGAAAATGTCAGTTATTCACAATACAGGATTCAGCTTTTTCACCCATCCCACCAAACGGGGTTCTCTTTCAACATAACCTGGTCCGACAATAAGAAATCCACGATCAGTAGTACAGATAATTCTGGCCACCTGATCTTTTACAAATCTGTATTTATGAACCTGGTCTTTTATCATTTTACCGTTTTTGTCGATTAATAGGAGCCACGGTCCAATTTGACCGGAAAAAGATGTTTCGCATTTACCAGCTGCCATAATATTTCCGTCAGGCAATACAGCGACAGCAGTTCCTTTCTCAGAACCCTCCCGGTTATATGTATTTATCCAAAGAATATTTCCATCCGCATCCACTTTAGCGAGCAGATAATCGTAGTCCCAAATCTGATCTTCAACAGGTGCATCGGGATTGTAACATAAGCCTGCCCATCCACCAATAAGCAGAGAATTATCTGCAGAACAGCATAAACATTGGGGAGTAAGATTTTTATCATTATTGGGAAGGATCACCCTCCATGCAATCTTCCCATCAGTATCAATTTTCATTACCTGGACAGATGGTTTTCCTTTTTCAGGGAAAACCCGGCTGGAAATCCCCGTCGAACCGTCTCGGAGTATCTGAACTGTATAACCTTCGGCCAAAAAGATCTTATCAAAATTAAAATCCGGGATTTTTTTTCCTTCAATATCCAATTTAGTTAGTGACAAAACAGGATTCTCATTTTCTCCGAAAAAGGTATTTAACCACCAGATTATTCCCGTGTTTTCAAATGCAATGTCGGTCTTTAGAATGGCTGAAAGATACTCAGCATCCGTTCTCCAGCGTTCTGTGAAATCAGAATTAATAAACATCAGCCTTGACTGATAAACTTTTTCATTCATCACATTCATACAAGCAATAACGAAACCCTCGTTTCCAATTTGAATTATCCTCATCGGAATATCATTTCCTGTATTTACAAATACTTTCGATCTTAAAGTATCACCATTTCTGTTACACTCCAGGAGCAATATATCAAAATTCCTGTCTCCAGGATATTCCACTGCCCCCAACAGGATAAAGTTTTCGCCTGGTAATTCAAGAACATCAGAAAAGTAATGTGATTTTTTTAATTCGAATTGCTTTTCCCATGCAATATCAGGAATTTGTGAGGAAGCTGTCCGCAAGAAAAAGGGAATGACGGCAAAGCATAGAATTATTGTTTTCATGATATCACCTTTTAATGGAACTGCCCCTTAATTTAAATAATCGAACTTTACTATATTTACGATATTGCCTAAGGAATGTTAGAGAAAAAAATTGGCGCATATACTTTTTTATTTGAGAAAAAATTTATTCTTTTGAATTCAATTAGAAACAAATGGTAAAGAATATAAATACAATATGGCTTCCGTGGTGGGGTCTTCTTACTTAAAGTGAGGAGTTTATAGCCATATTGGTATTTTTTTACAAGATATTTCAAAATGGAACCTGCTCCTCAGAAGGGCAGGTTTTTTCATTTTAAAAAACAAAATGCAGGGAAAGTGTGTTAAAAGAAAATTAAAAATAAAGAATAATAAATGATAGCGATAAATAAATTTAACTGGTGGTGGCACATCAACTTTTTACAAAACCGTGAAGAGTGGTAACGTCATTACCTGAATAGCAGGAAAGCGGCTCATCGGATCACGGTGAGCCGCTTTTTTTTATGAGTTCGGCATGAACTCCTCATAAGTAAGAAAAAAGAAATAAATTAAAGTCAAATACAATGAAATTAAAATTTAAACCTGTAGTACGCAAAATACTGGCTGATACGGTAACTCCTGTAAGTATCTACCTGCGGCTGCGTACCATTTATCCCAAGGCCATTCTACTTGAAAGTTCCGATTACCACGGGCATGAAAATGCTTATTCATTTATATGCTTTAACCCGGTAGCTTGTTTCACGGTAGAGGAAGGATTGGTGACCAAAGAAATTCCAGGAAAGGAAAAAGAAAAGTTCAGACTCTCGGATGAAAGAAGGTTACATGCTGAACTGGATGCTTTTTATAAAACATTCGAAGTAGTTTCCAATGAAATTGAACTTCCTGCTAATGGTCTTTTTGGTTACATCAACTATGATGCGGTACAGCATTTTGAGAATATCCGTTTTAAAGCCAAAAAAACAGGTGCTTATCAAATACCGGAGGTGAAATATTGCTTTTACAAGTATATTGTTGCCATTGACCATCATAAAAATCAGGTTCATATGGTAGAAAACCTTTTAATAAATGAACCTTCACAAATAGATTATATCCATCACCTTCTTGTAAATCTTAATTTCTCAACAGGAAGGTTTAGTGCACCGGAACAAGAAACTTCAAACCTCACTGATAAAGAATACATGGAAAGTGTTTCCAAAGGTAAGGAGCATTGTTTTCGTGGAGATGTATTCCAGATTGTCCTCAGTCGTCAGTATTCACAGCCATTTGAAGGGGATGATTTCAATGTATACCGGGCATTGCGTTCCATCAATCCGTCACCATATCTGTTTTATTTCGATTATGGATCCTATCGGATTTTTGGTTCCAGCCCTGAAGCCGAGCTTCGGGTAAAAGACAATCTGGCCTACATCCACCCTATTGCAGGAACCTTCAAACGGACAGGCAATGATGAGCAGGATCGTGAGCTTGCAGAGCAATTAAGCAACGATCCGAAGGAAAATGCCGAACATGTAATGCTGGTAGATCTTGCCCGCAATGACTTAAGTCGGAATGCCTCTCATGTAATAGTAGAAACTTACCGGGAAGTGCAATTCTATTCACATGTCATTCATCTCGTATCGCAGGTTTCGGGGGAAATTTCTGATACCACCAACCTTATCAAGGTATTGGGGGAAACATTCCCCGCCGGCACCCTCTCCGGAGCCCCAAAATACAAAGCCATGGAATTGATCGACCGCTATGAAAACCAGAACCGGGGCTATTACGGGGGCTGCATCGGATACCTGGGATTTGACCGGACAATTAATCATGCTATTATGATCCGCTCTTTTCTGAGTAAGAACAACCGGTTATTTTATCAGGCAGGTGCCGGAATTGTAGCCGGGTCAAAAGAAGAAAATGAACTGCAGGAGGTAAACAACAAGCTGGCTGCATTAAAAAAAGCAATACTTATGGCCAAAGATATTGCCTCGCCCACACCCTATATAAAAGTAGAAGAAGAGAAAAAAGTTTAACCAATTTAAGATGTATAAATTCATAACAAAATGAATAATAAAGCAATTCAAACTGAAAAAATCAGTTCGCAGGCCTCTGCTTACGATGGGGCCAGAAATATATCAAGGGAAAATCCCATATTGGTAATTGACAATTACGACTCATTTACCTATAATATGGTGCATGCGATAAAAAAAATCTCAGGGTTGAAAGTTGATGTATTCCGCAACGATGAAATAGCACTTGAGGACATAGATAAATACGACAGAATTGTGCTTTCACCTGGTCCGGGGTTACCTGATGAAGCGGGTTTGCTAATCGACATAATCAAAATGTATGCACCAAAGAAAAGTATACTGGGTGTTTGCCTAGGCCACCAGGCCATTGGTCAGGCTTTTGGCGGAAATCTACACAATTTGAACCGGGTGTTTCATGGTATTGCCTCAACTATAAAACCAACGCATAATAGAAGCCTCCTTTTTGAAGGCTTGCCTGAAACATTCGAAGTAGGTCGTTATCATTCATGGATTGTGGAAAAAGAAAATTTACCCGATTGTTTCGATATAACCAGCCTTGACACCGAAGGAAGGATCATGTCGATTAAGCATAAGGAATACGATCTGGAAGGCATTCAATTTCATCCGGAATCAGTATTAACACCCCTGGGAGAAAAAATGATTGAAAACTGGCTAACATTTACTCCCAACATTTCAAAAGGGCGGAGATAAAATTTATAAAAAAGTGAACTATAAAAAAATTTGCGGACTCCGTTTTAATAAAGGTTCGCTAAAGATATTGTTAAAAGATATTAGGATAATTAATTTCAACAGAATATGAAAAACACGCTGGAATATCTTTTTGAAGGGAACACCCTCACCCGTGCCGATGCCCGGCAAAGCTTGCTTGAAGTAGGGAAAGGGATGCATAGCGAAGTGGAATTTGCATCCTTTCTAACCGTATTTAAAATGAGACCGATCACCTCCGATGAATTGGCTGGTTTTCGCGATGCAATGGCAGAACTATGTCTTGTTACCAATCTTTCCGATTACAATGCAATCGACGTAGTGGGTACTGGTGGTGATGGCAAAAATACATTTAACATTTCCACCCTGTCTTGTTTCATAATTGCCGGCGCAGGTATTAATGTAGCCAAACATGGAAATTATGCTGTTTCTTCCACCAGTGGCTCATCGAACCTTCTGGAATTTTTAGGCTATCAGAGCAGTAATGATCCTGAGAAACTGAAACAGGACCTTGACAAAGGTAATTTTTGCTTTATGCACGCTCCGCTCTTTCATCCTGCTATGAAACATATTGCACCTGTGCGTCGGGCATTAAAAGTACAAACGTTTTTTAACATTCTGGGGCCTATGGTGAATCCTTCGTTCCCTAAATACCAGTTGCTGGGAGTTAATAATCAGGAAAATTTTAATCACTACAAGCATGTGTATGAGAATATGGATGTTGAATATACGGTTATTCACAGCAATGATGGTTACGACGAAGTTTCGCTGACAAGTCCTACCCAATTTGTCTCCAACAGGAAAGAAGGTTATTTTTCACCTGCCGATTTTGGTTTTGAAAGAATTGAACCGAAAACACTCTTTGGAGGAAACAGTATCCGTGAAGCAGCCGGCATATTCATAAACATTCTGGAAGGTGAAGGAACAACAGAGCAAAATAATGTGGTAATAGCCAATTCTGCATTGGGTTTGAATTTGATTTATCCTGAAAAAGGTCTTTTGGAATGTGTAGAAATAGCCAATGATTCGCTAAAAAGTGGAAGTGCTTTTCGAAAACTGAAAGCTGTTTTAATGTAATTTAAATATCATTGTCCAGAGAAAATTACCAGTATCTGTTAAGATGATCGGTTCAATATACCCTGTTCATAAATTTTGGGGCTGCTACTGAAAAAAATGTAAAAAAATGAATATTCTCAAAAAGATAATTGAAGCAAAAAAGCTGGAGGTAAACCGTCAAAAAAAAGAAGTTCCCGAAGAACAATTGAAAAGCTATCCCGGATTTTTAAGAAACTGCAATTCAATGAAGGCAGCTTTGCTGAAGAACGGGGCATCCGGTATCATTGCAGAGTTTAAACAAAAATCTCCATCAAAAGGAGAAATTAACTTTGCAGTTAAGGTGGAAGAGGTAACAAAAGATTACGTAATTGCAAGAGCATCGGGTCTGTCAATTTTAACCGATTTTGAATTTTTTGGAGGCACTCTGGAAAATCTTGTCAAAGCTCGAGTTACCAATCCTGAAATTCCCATCCTGCGCAAGGATTTTATTATTGACAGCTATCAGATTATTGAAGCAAAAGCAGCTGGGGCTGATGTGATTTTGCTCATTGCTGCCTGTCTTGAAAAGGAGCAGGCAGAATTGCTGACTCATGTTGCCAAAGAACTGGGAATGGAGGTATTGATGGAAATTCATAATCATGAAGAACTCGAAACAGCTAACAACCAAATAGATATGGTAGGGGTAAATAACCGCAATCTGAAATCTTTTGAAGTAAATTTGGAAACATCGGTAAAATTATCAGAAAGGATACCTGATAACTTTATAAAAATTTCAGAAAGCGGGCTGAAAGATGCAGATGCCATCCGTTATTTAAAAGAATACGGTTATAAAGGATTCCTGATTGGCGAAACTTTTATGAAAACAATAAACCCTGGTAAGTCCTGTGAAAAATTGATTTCGGAATTATGAAGCAAAATTTAAAAATAAAAGTCTGCGGAATAAAATCTGCTTCCAACCGGGAGGCACTGGAAAAATTGCAAGTAGATTTTATTGGGTTCATATTTTATCCAAAATCGAAACGGTTTGTGGGTGATGTTAATGAAACAGGTCTCTTTAATACCTCAAAAATTAAAGTTGCAGTATTTGTTGATGAAAATTTGTTTGAGGTATTAGGACTTGCTAAGAATTTTGGATTTAAATACATTCAGCTTCATGGAAAAGAAAATCCAGAAACCTGTCGTATCCTTAGAAAACAGGGCTTAAAGGTTATCAAGGCCTTTAATCTGGAGGAAAATTTTGATTTTTCTTCCCTTGATGCCTGGAAAAAGAATGTCGATTATTTTTTATTCGATACAAAGAGCACACTTCATGGTGGTTCAGGTAAAAAATTTAATTGGGAAATACTTAAAAAATATTCAGGGGAAAATCATTTTTTCCTGAGTGGCGGTATAAAACCGGATGATGTGGAACTTATCAGGCAATTAAATCATCCAAAGCTTTTTGGAATCGATCTCAACAGTGGTTTCGAGGATGAACCGGGAATAAAAAATATTGAAAAATTAAAAAAATTTATCATGCAATTAAAGGCAGAATATTAATTTTTTGCTCGATTGCAATATATGGTTAAAAAATCATGAAATACAGTATAAACGAGAAAGGTTATTACGGCGACTTTGGAGGTGCATGGATTCCGGAAATGATGTTTTCCAACATAAATGAGTTGAAAAATAGGTATAATGGTATTATTGAATCGCAAGAATTCAAAGAGGAGTTTAACCTGCTACTGAAAAATTATGTAGGAAGGCCTTCACCACTTTATTATGCCCGCCGGTTATCGGAACATTATGGGACAAGCATTTTTTTAAAACGTGAAGATTTGAACCACACCGGTTCACACAAGCTGAACAATACCATCGGGCAGATTTTACTTGCGGGGAAGCTGGGTAAAACCCGCATCATTGCCGAAACAGGTGCCGGGCAACACGGTGTGGCTACTGCAACAGTCTGTGCATTGAAGGGGTTTAAATGCATAATATATATGGGTGCCCTTGATGTAGAGCGTCAGGCTCCCAATGTAAAAAAGATGAAAATGCTTGGAGCCGAAGTTATACCGGTGCATAGCGGAAACAAAACGCTTAAAGATGCTACCAATGAGGCCATGCGTGACTGGATAAACAATCCGGAAGATACACATTACATTATAGGTTCAGTAGTAGGACCCCATCCCTACCCAGACATGGTAGCAAGGTTCCAATCGGTTATCAGCAGAGAAATGAAAACCCAGCTACTTGAACAAACAGGAAGTGAACTCCCTACCCGAATTTTTGCTTGTGTAGGTGGAGGAAGTAATGCTGCCGGTGCTTTTTATCACTTTCTGGAACATGAACAGGTAGAGCTGATTGGTGTTGAAGCAGCAGGCAAAGGAATTGGTTCATTAGAAACAGCAGCTACCCTCCATACCGGTTCCACGGGGGTGATACATGGCAGTAAAACAATATTAATGCAAAACATCGATGGCCAGATTACCGAACCCTACTCTATTTCTGCAGGGCTCGATTACCCCGGCATTGGTCCGCTTCATGCACATTTATATAAAACCAAAAGAGCAAAATTCATGGCCGCCACCGATGAAGAAACCTTACAGGCAGCCCTCTTGCTAACCAGAAAGGAAGGAATAATACCTGCCCTGGAATCGGCACATGCCCTCGCCGCCCTTAATAAGGTTAGCATGAAACCAGAAGAAATAAATGTAGTCAACCTCTCGGGAAGCGGAAATAAAGACATGGAAACGTACCTTAATTATTTTGGTTTTTAAATAATGATTAAAGCAAAAGAGCCTCCGGCTGAAAGTACTTTATTAACAGGTATCAATTTGATAAACATGAGAAACAGAATTAACCAATTATTCGAATCAAATAAACAAAACATTCTATCAGTCTATTTCACAGCAGGATTTCCCCGGCTGGATGATACAATTGAAATCATTCGTCAATTGGAAAAAAACGGGGTAGACCTTATCGAAATCGGGATTCCATTTTCAGATCCCACAGCCGACGGTCCGGTTATCCAGAAAAGCAGTGAAGCAGCCCTGAAAAATGGAATGTCGCTAAACCTGCTTTTCGAACAACTTAATGACATCAGGAAAGAAGTGTCTGTACCGCTGATTTTAATGGGTTATATAAACCCGGTGTTGCAGTTTGGTGTAAAAAAATTTTGTGAAAAATGCAGCGAAATAGGAATCGACGGAACAATTTTACCTGATTTACCACATGATGAATTCAAAGAACATTTTCAGGAATTGTACCTGCAATACAATCTGCGGAATATCCTTCTGATTACCCCCCAAACCTCTGAAGAACGAATAAGACAAATAGATGAAAATTCAGATGGGTTTATTTATATGGTTTCATCGGCCTCAACCACTGGTGCAGTTAAAAAAGCGGAAGATTTCCATCAGGAATATTTTCAGCGAATTCAACAGATGAATCTTAAAAATCCCAGGCTCATAGGATTTGGAATCTCAGATCACGGTACCTTCCTGAATGCATGCAATTATGCCAGGGGGGCAATTATTGGAAGTGCTTTTGTTTCATCCATTAAAAACGACGATTCATTATCAAATCTCATTCAGAATTTTGTAAATAAAATCCGAAAAAATCTTTAAACATCATTTTTTTAGAAAAGATAAAACGCATTCTCACAAAAGATTACGAACAGCGAAAAGCATGAATACCGTTAATTAGTGTTAAACCATATTATACAGCATTTTATTATTAAAATAATTCTGTTATATTGGACTTGATTTGAAAATCTTAAATTTCTGGCCTATGCTCGATTACGCAAAGATTATTCTACCCAAAGTGAGTTTTAGTAAAGAATTGTTTAAAAAAGAACTGGCAAAATGCCTTAAATGGGTAGAAGCTGAAGAAGTGCAGGAACTGCACGACTGGTGTTATAAAAATTTTAAAAATATGCATGCCGATGTACTTGATGAAGTGTTTTCATATGAAGCGGCATAAAGTAAAAAATTAATCAACTAAAAAGAGGATAAAATTTCTATCCTCTTTTTTTATGCATCAAAGTCAATCTTCTGCAAATAAAATCAGGAATTAAAATGAACACCTTTGAATAGCGGATTGGAAAAAATTACTTTCCTTCATGATTCTTTCACAAAACATAAGCCGCCCGAAAAACGGAATGCAAATTACCCTCCTATTGCTGTCAGACAAATATCAAACGAACGAAAGAATTCGTATCAAATTAATGAATTTAAGTGATTTTGGATGGTTAGAATAAATAACCAACAAACTTTAAACATTGCTATCCTTTCGGTACAAGGTTGACCAGGGTGAAAATCATTACTTCAAGGGAAATACCACCATGCTGAAATGTGTTTTTATTATAATAGGCAAAAAATCTCAGTTGCGGGCAAAAATCTAGCTTGTACTTACATTACGTGAAGGCGGGAAGCCAGGCGCGGGTTACGCACCTCACTTGTTTTCAGCTTTGATACACCTAAAGATTATTGTTGATAATTTGACAGAGTTCCTCCTGCTCTTTATCTTGTCATAACCTCGATTTTGTATGATTTGAATCGGTCAATGATTAAGTTGTATTTAAATACTCTCCAAAGATATTGCAAATACCATATTTATTCCATGTTTAGTCGTAGTTTATTCGTAGTTTATTCGTAATAATACGACTTAACTACAACTAAAAGACGACTAAAAGACAATTTAAATACGGTTTAATACAGTATATGAACAGGATCTGACATAGGTTTGAACTGGTTTTGGGGTAACAATATCGTGCTGGTGCAAACCAGGGTTTTTAATAATTTTTACCAGCCCTCAATCTGCTGAACTACCTGTATTGAGGGGCGTCCAGAGCGAGTTTGCTTTTTTCATGCAAACATTGCAATAAAAAAGTGGCACCCAAAACTGAGGAAAATGTATTTGATTTACATGCAGTTAGACGATTGTCCCACAAAAGTGCGGAAAGCAGGAAAACATTACTAGCCTTTCGGTACAAGGTTGACCAGGGGTACAATCATTTCTTCAAGTGAAATTCCACCATGCTGAAATGTATCTTTATAATAATTGGCGTAGTAGTTATAATTATTCGGATAAGCAAAAAAGTCCGCATTGTGTGCAAAAATATAGCTTGTGCTAACATTACGCGAGGGCAGGAAAGCCAGACGCGGGTCCCGCACCTCAAATACCTGCTTTGACTTGTAGTTCAGGTTTCGACCAAGCTTATAACGAAGATTGGTATTGGTTTCACGATCACCAATTACTTTTACCGGATTATCGACACGAATGGCCCCATGATCGGTTGTAACCACCAGCCTTATATTATTGCCAGCCAGGCTACGGATAAGCTCCCTCAACGAAGAATGATTAAACCAGCTCAGGGTTAGCGACCGGTAAGCTTTCTCATTATTGGCCAGCTCACGTATCATATCCATTTCAGTGCGGGCATGGGAAATCATATCCACAAAATTAAACACCATAACCGACAGATCACTTTCCAAAATATTCTTCAGGCTATCCGCTGTCTGACGGTCACGCCGAACCCCTGAAACTTTTTCAAACCAAAGTTTTTCCTTACGTCTGTGCCGCTCCATTTGCCTTCGAAGCAATTCTTCCTCATGAGGGTTTTTATTCCCTTCATTATCATCGTCTTCCCACAAATGAGGATAAACTTTTTCAATTTCGGTCGGGAGCAATCCAGCGAACATGGCATTCCGGGCATACATTGTAGCGGTGGGCAAAATACTCATATAAAGCTCATCGGATTCCACACGGAAGTAATCTTCAAAGACCGGGCTGATAGTACGCCATTGATCAAAACGCAGGTTGTCAATAATCAGTACAAATACCTTTTCACCGGCATCGAGCAGAGGAAATATTTTTTGCTGAAATACATCGTGCGATAACATTGGTCTATCGCCAAAATCTTTATTCAACCATTCGAGATAGTTTTCTTTTATGAACTTAAAAAATGCTTTATTGGCATCATCCTTTTGCATTGCCAGCACCTGGTCCATAGCTGCATCCTCGGAAGTCCCAAGCTCAATTTCCCAGTATACCAATTTTTTATAGATATCAAGCCACTCATGGAAGCTGAGTCGGTCGTTAAGCCGCATGCCTATCTGAGAAAACTGCATCTGATAAGCAGAAGTGGTTTGTTGAGTAACCAACCGTTTCTGGTCAATGTTCTTTTTCAACGAAAGAAGAATTTGCTTTGGATTTACCGGTTTTATAAGGTAATCAGCAATTTTTGAACCTATTGCTTCATCCATAATGTTTTCTTCTTCACTTTTCGTGATCATTACCACCGGAACATTGGGCGAAATAGTTTTTAGCCTGTTGAGTGTTTCCAGCCCGGTCATTCCAGGCATATTTTCATCTAAAAAAATTATATCAAAAAATTGGTTCTTTACTTTTTCAACTGCGTCAAGTCCATTATTGGCAATTTCTACTTCGTAATCTTTATTTTCAAGAAAAATGATATGTGCGCGTAATAAATCTATCTCATCATCGACCCAAAGAATCCTTGGTTTTCTCATGCTAATACATAAATATTGTGATTCCAGGTAAAGTTACGAACAAAAAAGAATCCTGAACAGGGCTTAACAAACTTTAACCCCTTACTGGGTCAGATATATTTGTTTATAGAATTCCATGTAATCCGTAATGTTTTTCTCTCTCAGAAATACATCGAAGTTTTCTGTTGAAATGAGAAAATTACGATAATTTACTTCCCCAAGCGGTTCATACAATTCTCGGTTTTGCACTACCATTCGTGAAAAGCGAGTAGCTGCTTCCCTATCAGGCAATCCACCAACAATTACAGCATTTCTGAATTCATCTACCGAAGTTTCTGTAATAGTAAGGCTGGCATCTGAATCGGCCACACTAAACTCCTTCAGACCTTTAATAAACTGTGCTTTGTCTACTCCTTCAGCAGGGATAACAAATACAAACAAATGAGGTTTATCCATGTCAGTGCTGTAGGGACCTGAATATTCAGCAGGTGCCTCTAAAGCTTTTTCATCATTTTTTTGCTCATCATTGCCCTGACGGTCCTGCACAACACCTGCAACTGGTGCAGCCTGAGATTGGGCAGGATTTCTCTGAATATAATTTGTACGGAAGAATTCTATATAATCCTCAACTTTACTATCTTCTACCAATGTAAGCAGGTTTTCGCCGGTAATTAGAAAGTTGCGATACGCAACCTGTCCCAGTGGTTCAAAAAGGTTTCGGGTAATAACCACCTTACGGAAATAGGACATGGCTTCATTTAATGAAGGAATACCCCGCACCACCAGCAATTGGTAATCACCGGTTTGTGTCAGCTCAGAAGATAGATCCCAACCTTTAAATTCATTGTTATTAAATTGCGCAAACCCAGTTAATACCTGTCGCATTGATATACGTGAATCTCTGACAGCCAATACAAAATTTTGAGAGGTATTAATAGAGGTGGAAAAAAATGAGTCAGATGAACCTGTATCCACCACTCTGAATTCTCCCCGCTCACGCAGCATCTGTTCTTCTTCTCTGGCTTTGGCCATCAATTCTTCGGGTGAAAAATCCTGCTCCTCACTTTCGAAATCCGATTTGATGTACCGACTGTAATTTTTAACGAAAAACTTCAGATAATCCGTAATAGATTTTTCGGATAATATCTGCCGATAATTTGTTGAGGAAATAGCAAAATTTACATAATCTAATTCATTTAGTGACTGAAATACTGGAGCTTTCCGAATAATTGACCGGTGATAAATAATACCATCATCTTTATTACCCAATGCCCTGACGGTAACCAGGTTCATTTTGTCATTCAGATTTTCACTTTCTATATCAAAATCTATTTTTGTATAATGATCGATGTTGTAGTTTGCGATATCAAATTTTAACCGGTTTAAATCAACGTTCGCTGTTTGAGGATAAGCAATTACAAAATAATGGAGCAGATCGTCGTCATAGGAAAATTTCCCCCCAAATTCATCATTCCCTGGATCTCTTGAAATTAATAACTCTTCGTTCAGAATTTCCTCATTAATGTAGCCCATATCCACTAGCTTCTGGTAATCGGCAAGTGTACTGTCCTGAATAAGAGTAAGAATTTCATTAGCCAGCGGAGCAGGTTCAGCTTTGGGCCATTTCTCTATATAGCTTTTCAGCAATGATTCAAAATTATGAATGTCTGTTTGTGTACCTTGTGCTACTGTCTCCATAAAATCTAATTTTGGTATCAACAGACTATCGGGATTCATGTTTTTCACATTTCTTGCAAGAGTAATTACATTTCGGTAATTGCCCGATCTGTAATTCCTGAAGGTTTCCTCATACAGTCTGTTAAGACTGTCCTTACGGGCTTCCATTTCAACAAAAAAATTAGGATTGACAAGATATTGAGCATATTTGCTATCAGGGAATCTGGAAATAATGGTATTCCTGTAGTTTAAAGACTTCTGGTTGTCTCCCATAAGTTCATATAAATCATATAAATCAAAATAAGCAGATAGCAGATAAATATTGTTTGGATACCTCCTGTTAAGTTCCTCGAATGCCTCCGCAGAAAGTTTATAATTTGAAAATTCTGACTTATAAATTTTACCTGTATTATACAATGCATCGCGTATCCGGTTATGCGATATTTGCATTAATGAATCGTTCAATGGTAAATCCTGAGTATAAAATGATTTTTGAAGTGGATCCTCAATCCGCACTACAATCTGAGAAGAATCAATTGCTTCTGCCATCTCATCCATTTCATCCATAGAAACAGTGCTTTTATTCGATCGTCTCCAGTTATCCTCTAACGATCTTTGTCCCCACCTCTGCTCAAACGTTACCTTACCATAGGCTACCGTTTGCGGGTTATAAAAATACCATCCACCCCCACCGGTAGTCGTTCCCATGCCCATCCGGTAACGGTTCGATCGGTAATAACCCTGGTCTCTCTGCCCCTGAAGTGCAAGGTTTTCCATATTTCTCTGACGCTCTTGCTCTTCTCTCATTAGCCGGGCAATGAGGGCTTCTCTTTCTACTTCAGGCATACGTGCCACACGCTGAAGACTGTCTTCGCGCTCCACGATTATAATATTATCAACCAAGTGTGTAAGGCTTCGGTATTTTTCAGAAAGGCTTTGGTAATTAGGGTAATTATTGTCGATTATGATCATAGCACTGTCATAATAGGCCTGTGCATCACGATAATTCAATTGGTTAAAATAAATATCAGCCACTGTAATTGCCGATAAGGCCCTTTGAAATTGATTATTATAACTGCTTGCCACTGAACTGCGGTAATTTGAAATAGCCAAATTGTGGTCTCCCTCCCTGAAAAATATATTTCCAAGAGCAAAATAAATCTGATCACGAAATTCTATATTCTTTTTATCCCGCAACATTTTACGCAGTTCTTTTTTCGCTTTATCTGCATCACCTTCTCCTGAAAATACACCAGCGGCTTTTATTTTGGCATTAAATGCCATCCGGTAATCCGGATTCATTCTTGAAACCTTTTTATATGCATTGGCAGCAAGCATTGGCTTATCAAGCTCCTCATATAATTGGGCTTCTATATATTGAAGCCTTGCCTTTTGCTTTCTCCATGTAATTTTACTAAGAGCAATATCAATAAATTTTATTGCTTCGGCATACTCCTGCTGCTTTATATAAAAAAAAGCAGTAGCTTCTGCCAGCTCGCGTTCCAGTTTTCTGGGAAAATCGTTGTTGTTTTGGACAGCTTGAATTACTTCAGAAGCTTCTGCAAACCTTTCTAATTCGGTATAACTTCTAATCAACCATATTTGTGCTTCATGACGTGCATCCCCGTCCGGATACTTCCTTAGTATATATGAAAGGTTGTCAATAGCAGATAAAAAGTTATGCTGATAATACCAGGCTTTTCCCATAAGCAGATAACTGTCATCAATCAATGGATTAAATTCTTCTTTTGAAGCAAATTCCTGATATCGGCGTGTCCGGCGTCTCTGACGTTTTGGCTTTGTTGTAATCGAATGGATCTCTATAAGTTTAGAAGCCTTCATTATGGCATTGTCCATATCAGATTTCACCAAATTACCTACAGATGGATCGCTCTCCTTGTATATAGGCAAAAGGCGGGTAAAGTCATCTTCAATATTCTCCTCTACTCTTGCCTCTCCGGCCTTAAAACTTTCATTGGCATTGAATAATATATTATACTGCGAAGTAACTTTGTGGTATGTACGCGTAGTAAAGGTGTTCTTTTCAGTAGAACACCCATAGAAAAAAGGCAAAAGCAGCAGTAACCCGGTTATATGTAAAATATATCGCTTCAAAAACAATTTCTGATGACTTTAGAATTAAACTTAATTTTCCGAATAATATTGTAACGGTGTCATTTTTTTCTGTTGGAGGTCAGGCGCAAAAATAACAATTTAAACATCATCCGGACATCTTCATACAGATCTCAGTTGAGAAAAAGAAAAATTATACGCTATATATTTCAGAGATATTTGAAATGCATCATTTTCAGTAATTCGAAAGATTATTTACGGGTAATTTTCACCTTTTTTGTAGGAGCACGCTGAATATTTCTTAAATGTAATTGATGTATCAGGTTATTAGCAACATCAGCAAATGCCGTTCCTGTAACAGAATCTGCATCCAAAGCAGAAGGAATACCTACATCACCTCCTTCGCGGATACTCTGCACTATAGGAATTTGCCCAAGTAATTTTAACCCAAGCTTATCGGCAAGTGCTTTGCCACCATCCTTTCCAAAAATGTAATATTTATTATCAGGTAATTCAGCAGGAGTAAACCACGACATGTTTTCGACCAGACCAAGCACCGGGACATCAATCGATTTACTTTGAAACATACTGGTTCCTCTGATTACATCAGCAAGTGCTACATCCTGGGGTGTAGTAACAATTATTGCCCCCGTCACAGGAAGAGTTTGCACCATTGTAAGATGGATATCACTGGTTCCGGGAGGCAAGTCAATAAGCATATAATCAAGTTCATCCCAAATAGCATCCATTATTAATTGCTTTAACGCATTGGATGCCATAGGTCCCCTCCAAATAATTGCATTTTCAGGTTCAACAAAAAAACCTATGGAGAGAAATTTTACACCAAATTTCTCGACCGGAACAATCATGTCCCGACCTTCAACTTTTTCACCTAAAGGTCTGGTATTTTCAGTTCCAAACATTTTTGGTATGGAGGGTCCAAATATATCAGCATCAATCAAACCCACCTTTGCGCCTGAATTTGCCAAAGCAACAGCCAGATTAACAGCAACAGTTGATTTTCCTACTCCACCCTTCCCGGATGCAACTGCCACAATATTTTTAACTCCTGGCAGTACCGGACGTTCCATATCATGCAGAAATTTAACGGTAATGTTATTTTCAATTTCAACCTGTTCACCCAAATACTTTTTTATAGCTGCCTCACAGGCAAGCACCAGGACTTCAATATTAGGATCGTTACTTTTCTGAAATACAAGTGAAAAATTTACTCTTTGCCCTGCAATGCGTATCTCCTGAACCATGTCCATTGAAACTATATCCTCCGGGCTGTCAGGATAATTTATCGATCTTAAGGCATCGGTAACATCTTTCGGTACAATTAATTTCCGTGGAGTATTCATATCGTTTATAATTAAATATAAACCACAAAACTAAAAAATATCTTTTGGTATTTTTAATTTTCAGGAAATCTTACTTCATTGCGAAATAATTATAGATATAATTGCAATTACTAAAACATGTACCAAATTAATGGTCTGACTTTGCAATTGAATTAATTTAAAAAGATGAAATCAAATGAAAAATAAACAATTTGAAAATTTTTATTCAGAGGCATCTTTTTGGAGTAAAATAAAAAAAATCTCCAAATCGGCAGGGGTTCAGGTAGTATATGCTGCTTTGCTATTATTTTATCTGCTGAGCGATAAAGATGTTGGGATTAAGTCCAAACTTTCAATTGCCGCTGCGTTGGGTTATTTTATATTACCCACCGATGCCATATTTGATTTAACTCCGCTGATAGGCTATACAGACGATCTGGGAGTTATGATTTTTGTCTTGACCCAGGTAGCCTCAAATATCACACCTGAAATAAAAGAAAATGCCCGACGAAAGCTAAATGAATGGTTTGGAGAAATAAAATCTACTGAGCTCCAGGAACTCGAAAACAACATCATTTAAACCACAGCTGCTTGCCTCAGTACCTTTTTCTTCTACCTTTGCGCCCAAAATCCTGAAAAATGATTGACTTCTCGTTGTTGCAATGGCTACTGCTGTTGTTTTGTGCCATGCTTATTGGAATGTCAAAAGTAGGTGTACCGGGAGTTTCCCTTTTTGTAGTTCCTGTGTTAGCAATAATTTTTGGAGGAAAAGCTTCTACTGGTATTCTACTGCCTATTTTAATGATGGCAGATTGGTTTGGAGTTGCTTACTATCACAGGCATGCCCAATGGCGATATCTTTGGAAACTGCTCCCCTGGGCATTTGTTGGGGTTGGAATTGCCCTATGGGTTGGAGAAGTGGTTAATGATGAATGGTTTAAAAACATCATTGCTATTCTGGTTTTTATTTGTATTGGGTTAATGCTTTGGAAGGACCGGAAGTCAGGGAGTAATTTATTCCCCGACACCTGGTGGTTTGCTACGGCAATGGGAGTATTGGGTGGATTTGCTACTATGATAGGTAATGTTGCAGGACCTATCTTTGCTATATACCTACTGGCTATGCATTTACCTAAAAATAATTTTATTGGTACCGGAGCCTGGTTTTTTCTTATCATAAATACAACTAAATTTCCATTACACATATATGTATGGGAAACTATTAACCGTGAAACATTATTACTAGATATTATCCTGTTCCCCGGAATTGCCGCAGGAGCTTTCTCCGGAGTATGGTTGGTTAAGAGGATTCCCGAACAGGCATATCGTTCATTTGTAATCTTAATAACTGCATTGTCTGCATTGCTCCTCTTGATTTAAATATTCACACAGAAATAATACCAGGCTTTTATTACATTTGTATTCAGCTTTCAAAACCATTTAGCTAAAATTTACCTGGTATATGGAGCCACTTATTAATTATTTTATTGATATAAAAGCTGAGAAGATATTGGATGTAGGCACGGGAAAAGGAGGTTTTATACCTGTGTTACTTCAAACTTTTCCGGGCTCGGTCGTAACCGGAATTGATTCCAGTTCCGATTCGCTGGAAGTTGCACAGAAGCAGTTCCCTCTTGTTCAGTTTCAAAAAATGGAAGCTGAAAAAATCACCTTTGATGACAATACGTTTGATGTAGTAAGTATTTCAATGGCATTGCATCATTTCTCAAGAATTAAAAAGGCACTGAAAGAAATAAAAAGAGTGGTAAAACCAGGAGGATACATCATTATTAATGAACCCATAAGTGATAATCTAAATCCGGCACAGGAAGTACATAAAATGTATCATCATTTCAATAGTCGTATTGATCGAATGTTAGGTACCTTCCATCGAAAAACATTCACAAGCAAAGCCGTTCTACAAATGTTAAAAACAGCCGAACTGCCGGTTCAGTTTTATTTCGAACATCGCAAAAATACACATCCGGCTGATTTTAATGGCGAACTTGAACTTAGAATTGAAAAAATGAATCAGATGCTTGAGAAAATAAAAAACCGTCCTGAATATGAATTATTGAAACCTCAGATAGAAGAGTTCAGGATAAAATACTTGAATAAAGGGTTTCAGACAGCTACCAACCTGGTGATTGTTATTCGAAAAATACTGCTCCAGGATTAAAAACAGATTTTCTCTATTAGCCATTTAAAGCTTCAGCACCGCTGACAATTTCCAGAATTTCGTTGGTAATGGAAGCCTGCCTCACCTTATTGTACTGCAAAGTAAGATCTTTTAGCAGTTCTGTTGCATTATCGGTAGCCTGATGCATTGCTGTCATGCGGGCTCCATGTTCTGCAGCATGTGAATCGAGCAGAGCTTTATAGAATTGTATTTTCAGGCTCCTTGGAATTAATTCACGAACAATGAACTCTTTGGAAGGTTCAAATATATAATCGTAATAGGGTGAGTTTGTAACTTCCTTCTCCATTTCCACCGGAAGAAACTGTTCAGCAGTATTATATTGTGTTGCAGCATTCAAAAACTGATTGTATACTAATTCAATCCTGTCGTACAACCCGGAGGTAAATTTTTGCATGATTTCTTCTGCAATTTGATTGGACTGTTCAAAATTGAGATTATCAAATAATTCATGATGGCTTCCTACAACATTCATTCCGCGAAGCTTTACCTGCCTTTCACCCTGCTTGCCAATACATAGAAATTCCAACTCCCCCAACTGGTATTGAAGGCTGTATTTGGTATATACCAATTCAACAGCCTTTTTGGCTATATTCAAATTAAAGCCTCCACATAGTCCGCGGTTAGAGGAAAACAGCACAATCAATATTTTTTCGGGTTCCCGCCCCTGAGTATAAACGGATTCATCCTTATCCTCCTGTAAACTTGAACTTATGGAAACCAATATCTGATGCAACTTATCGGCATAAGGTCTGATTTGTAAAATGGCATCCTGCGCTTTTTTCAATTTGGCTGCTGAAACCATTTTCATTGCACTGGTTACCTGCCTGGTGGTTTTTATTGATGCAATGCGTGTGCGTATATCTTTTAATCCTGCCATATTTCAAATGTATGAATGATGTGCATTTAAAACTGTGGTTGCCCCTCCATCAGGCATTTTTTTTATGTGGGTTCTTTATAAAATTTTGCAGCCACCTCGGTAGCCACCTCTCTTAATACCTGTTCGATTCTATCATCAAGGTCGCCTTTCCTGATTAAATCCAGTATATCACGGTGCTCCATTTCCATCAGTTCGAGGTACTCTGCTTCGAACACCTTGACCTTTTCCAAAGGAATTCTCCTGAGCATTTCCTTAACACCACAATAAATAATAGCTACCTGATGTTCCACTTTCATTGGAGTATACTGATTTTGCTTAAGAATTTCCATATTCTTTCTCCCCTTGTCGAGCACGCTCATGGTCGCAGCATCAAGATCAGAACCAAATTTCGAAAAAGCCTCCAATTCACGGTACTGAGCCTGGTCCAGCTTTAATGTTCCGGCAATTTTTTTCATTGATTTAATCTGGGCATTACCACCAACCCGAGAAACCGAAATTCCAACATTAATAGCAGGCCTGAAACCTGAATTAAACAAATTGGAATCCAGAAATATTTGACCATCAGTAATTGAAATCACATTGGTAGGGATATATGCAGATACATCACCAGCCTGGGTTTCAATTATAGGAAGAGCAGTAAGGGAGCCTCCACCTTTGACTTTATTTTTTAGCCCCTGTGGCAAATCATTCATTTTAGCAGCAATTTCATCCGATTCAATAATTTTTGCAGCCCTTTCAAGCAATCGGGAGTGCAGGTAAAATACATCACCAGGATAAGCCTCACGACCAGGTGGTCTGCGCAATAAGAGGGAAACTTCGCGGTAAGAAACAGCCTGCTTTGATAAATCATCGAGTACAATCAATGCATCCCTGCCCGTATCGCGAAAATATTCACCGATAGCCATCCCCGCATAAGGAGCATAAAACTGCAGTGCAGCCGGATCAGAGGCAGTGGATGAAACAATAATAGTATAATCCATTGCTCCATGTTTTTGCAATGTAGATGCTATACTTGCAACAGTAGATCCTTTTTGTCCTATTGCTACATAAATACAATAAACGGGCTTACCCTTTTCAAAATTCTCTCGTTGACTGATGATTGTATCAATAGCCACAGCAGTTTTACCAGTCTGGCGGTCACCAATTATCAGTTCGCGTTGTCCTCTTCCAATAGGGATCATGGCATCAATGGCCTTTAATCCTGTTTGCAGAGGTTGCTTAACCGGCTGACGGTATATTACACCCGGAGCTTTCCGCTCTAATGGTAACTCTATTAGTTCCCCTCCGATAATCCCTTTTCCATCAATCGGTTCACCAAGTGTATTGATTACCCTTCCTATAAGGTTCTCTCCTACCTCAACAGAGGCAATATGCCTCAATCTTTTTACGGTGTCACCTTCCTTAACACCTACAGTGGACCCTAACAACACCGCCCCCACATTATCTTCCTCAAGATTAAGCACAATGCCTTTAACGCCACTTTCAAATTCAATCATTTCATTCGACTCCACGTTGGATAAGCCATAAATTCGGGCAATCCCATCACCAACCTGCAATACGGTACCAACCTCTTCCAATTCGGCTTCCAATCTGAAGCTATCGAGTTGCTGCTTCAGTATTGCAGATATTTCAGCCGGTTTAATATTTGTCATTCCTTCAGATATAACTTAATGATTCTAATCTTTATAATTGTGCTTTCAGCATTTCCTGCTTCAGTTTATTTAATTGTGACAAAATCGTGGCATCATATTGTTTGTCATCAATACGTAATACCATACCTCCTATAAACCGCGGATTTACCCGGGCAGTAAGTTCAACTTTTGCACTCAGCTCTTTTTCAAGCACCATTTTTGCTTTTTTTAATGTTGCTTTATCTATTGACTGGGCTGTTGTTATTACTGCTGTTTTAATATTTTTTTCTTTTCGGATAAAGTCTAAAACATCACGACTAATTGCCTGAAGAAATAATTCCCTTTTATTTCTGACAATAAGTTGAAGAAATTTCAAGGAGAGCTCACTAATTTTTTTGCCGAAAATTAGTTTTAATACTTTTACTTTATCGGAGGGTTTAACTACCGGACTGATTAAAAACCGGTTAAAATCAGATGATTGATTGCTAACCTCAAGAATTATCTCCATATCATTTTTCAGCTCAGATAAGAGATTTTTCTCTTTGGCCAATGAAAATAAGGCAGCTGCATACCGCACAGAAATTAGGCTTTCATTCATATAAAATCAGTTCAACTTAATTTCAGAAATCAATTTCTCGACCATTTCACGGTTTTGCTTACTGTCAGCCATTTCCTTCCGAATCACTTTTTCAGCAATCATGAATGAAAGCTCAGTCATCTGTCTTTTCATTTCATTAATTGCTTTCGCTTTTTCATTTTGAATTTGAAGTCGGGCATTTTCAATGTTACGTTGTGTTTCAACAGCAGCTTTTTCTTTTGCTTCAGCCAGTATATTATCTTTCAGGTTCATTGCCTCACGCATAATCATTTCCTTTTCCTTACGGGCTTCGGCCAGCAGTTCTTCATTACCTGCCTTAAGTTTTTTCATTTCTTCCCGTGCCTCCTGAGCAGCATTCAATGCACTTTCAATCGATTCTTCCCTTTCGTTCAATGCATTTAATATGGGTCTCCATGCAAATTTTTTCAAAACAAATGCAACAATACCAAAAACAATTATCATCCAGAAAATTGTCCCTGCATTCGGCATTACTAATTCCATATCCTAAGTTTTTAATTAAATCTCATTAGAAAAATGGAGCAGCCTTCCGGCAATCCCGAAAATAACTGCCCCCTTGTTTTTTACTACACAAACAATACCAGCGCACAAACAATTACGGCAAAGAAAGAAACTCCTTCAATGAGGGCCGCCGAAACAATCATATTGGAGCGGATATCCCCACTTGCCTCAGGTTGGCGGGCAATTGCCTCCATTGCACTGGAACCGATGCGACTTATGCCGTAGGCAGCACCAATGGCTGTAAATGCAGCTGCAAAGGCCGCTCCCAGTTCACTGTACTGAGCTGCCCCCTCGGTCACCTGTAGCAATACGCTTAAAATAGCTGATAACATAATGTTTAAAATTTAAATTTATATTAGTGATGTTCTGCAGTAGCCATTCCAAAATAAATAGCCGAAAGCAGTGTAAAAACATATGCCTGTATAAAAGAAACCAACACATCGAGCAGCATAATAAAAACAGAAAAAGCCACCGATATGGGACTCACCACATATCCTGCAGCCGGCCCCATAAGACTGCTGAAAATAAATATCAAGCTTATAAAAACAGTTATTATTAAATGTCCTGCCAACATATTAGCAAACAAACGCACCATCAGGACAAAAGGTTTTGTAATCATCCCCGTCAATTCCAGAAACGGCATCAACGGAATTGGGAATTTTAGCCACATAGGTACATCGGGATTAAGCAATTCTTTCCAGTAATTTGCATTCCCTCTTATGCTGGTAACAAAAAAGGTAAATAAGGCAAGTACCATTGTGACAGAAACATTTCCTGTTACATTGGCCCCGAAAGGAAAAATCGGGATTAATCCCAAAAGATTGTTTATCAATATAAAAAAGAAAAGTGTTAAAAGCGGGGGCATAAACTGTTTGTAATGCGCTCCTATAGATGGTTTGGCAATTTCATCACGGATAAATACAATAACCGGTTCAAGCAGGTTTTGCATTCCTGAAGGTGCGCCTCCCCGATTTTGTTTTGCTGCCTTAACTGCCGCAAAAGCTAATATCAACAACACGATTGCTCCAACAATGGCCCCTGCAACAGTTTTTGTTACAGATAAATCGATGGGCCTTCCGATTTCATGACCCTGATGATCAACCTCCACAATTTTATTGTTGTATTCCTCTGTATGGGAAATCCGGAATCCGCGATAGTCATCATGCCCATGGTGAAACTTCGACGACATGAAAACATGGAACTTTTTATTTTCATGCAATTCAGGATTTTTACTATAAAGAATTACCGGCAAAGGAATGCTAAAATGGTTATCGCCCCAGCTTGCAATATGCCAATCGTAAGAATCAAGAACATGTTCAATTACAAATTTTCCTGCATCAAATTCTTCTTTCTGATTCACTTCTGCAGGAACAGGTTCTTCATTGTTCGTATTATGCTGAGCCGAAACCGGTATAATCTGAAATATACCAAATATAAGTATCGCAAAAATATACTTTGCAAGTGCTGGCATGTTAAAATCTTGTTATTCAAGTGTGCACAAAATTAAAATATTTTTTAACGCAGATGCTTTAAATTGACATATAATATTAAAAATACTTCCAGGTATTTTACTTCAAATTAATGCAATAATGATAAGCTGAACAGAACAAAGATGAGTATAGCAGCAAATTATTACTATTATTATTTAATAATCGCTTGCAGTTAAATTTAAAATATTGTGTTTTCTGGGAAAATCCTGCAATACCAGATAAATAATTTTGTATTATTTTTTGGAATTATTGTTACGGCGCATCATTCTGGTTAATTCAGAAACCTCGATAATGGTATAAACAGAATAAATAAAAACAAGACTAACAACAAATACAGAAGCATTTTTCTGATTAATGGCCAGGTAAACAAAAGCGAAAATTGAGTAGAGCATCAACCTGCCAACAGAAATAATCATGCTGCTCCGTGTAAAATGACCCAAACCCTTTTTAGAAAGCTTTACCTGATAAATGTGAACAGTAATGGCCACGAGTGTAAAAAAAATCAGCATCCAGGGTAAAATGGGAAGGTACTTTTCCGGAATAAAAAAGGTAAAAATACTCCATGCCATTATTACCATAAAAAAAGCGGCAATAAGAATCTTTCCGATAAATTTTTTAGTTTCCCTATTCATTATTTTAATAATTTTCGTATAAAATAAATTAAAGACCCTATTACCGAAAGAACCATAAGTACAAGAGTAAACCATTTAAAATCATTTTCCAGCCACTCATCGAGCTTAAATCCGAGAAACGTCCCGAAAGCAATCATAACCATCATCTCGAAACCGAGGCTGGAATACCGGATGAATGCATCAAACCTGTTTTTGCCCTTTCGGAACTGGTCTTTCATTCTTTTCTGTAGTATTTTTTAAGTCTCCCATCGAACATGTTCCGGTAAATAATGAGCCCGGCTCCACCGAAAGCTTTCCGGATATTATATCCCCGTATATCTTGGCCGAAGCTTTCATGGTAAGCATTTCCGAAACTTTCACTTTCCCTTTTATAGATCCTGATACTTCAATGTTGTTGCAATTTATTTCCCCATCCACCTTACCATTAGGCCCTATAACCAGTCGTCCTTTGGCGTCAATGTTTCCGACAAGTTCGCCGTCAATACGGATATCGCCATTGGCAACTATATCTCCCTTAATCAAAGTCCCTTCATTAATTAAATTGATTGACTGGTTTGGATTTTCATTAAAATTGTTCGTTTGCTTTGCCATTTTAAATTTCATTATATTTCTATATGGTTCAATTTATTAATAACTGAATTATAGTTAAATTATTATCTGGATGAAATTACAAAATTTCAGACCGTTAAATTAAAAATCTGCACATAAGTTATAAGAAAGGTTAAAATGCTTCCCGTTTTTGGAACCGGCCAGCAGAAGCAGGTAAAAAACCTTCGGGTTTCGATTTTAACTGTTATAGGCCCATTTAAGGTAAACGCTACCCCAGGTAAAACCGGCACCAAATGCTGCAAGGATGACATTATCTCCTTTACGAAGTTGCTGCTCATAATCCCAAAGACAAAGGGGTATTGTTGCTGCAGTAGTATTTCCGAACTTTTGGATATTAATCATCACTTTCTCTTTACTGAGTCCCATCCGGCGGGCTGTAGCTTCTATAATGCGCATATTGGCCTGATGTGGCACAAGCCAGGCTATATCTTCGGGTAAGAGCTGATGCCTGTTCATTATCTCAGCAGCAACATCGGCCATACCGGTTACAGCATACTTAAATACCGTTTGCCCCTCTTGAAAAACGAAATGTTCTTTATTTTCAACAGTTTGCAAAGAAGCTGGTTTTAAAGATCCTCCGGCTTTCATATGCAGGTGGTGGCGTCCCAACCCGTCAACTCGGTGGATGTAATCATAAATACCCACTTCTTCGATGGTCGGTTCAAGCAAAACAGCAGTACCAGCATCACCAAACAAAGGGCAGGTTGTACGGTCGCTATAATTGGTTATGGCTGACATTTTATCAGAGCCGGTCACAATTACTTTCCGGTATCGTCCTGATTCAATGAACTGTGCCCCTGTAGCCAGGGCAAATATGAATCCTGAACAGGCTGCATTCAAGTCAAAGCTCCAGGCATTGTGAATTTCTGCTTTGTGTGCAATAATATTTGCTGTTGCCGGAAAAGGCATGTCAGGAGTAATAGTGGCACAAATAATTAAATCAACCTCATCGGGTGATGTATTGGTTTTAAGCAGCAACCCCTTGACTGCTTCAGCTCCCATATCACTGGTTGCTTTCCCTTCTTCCTTTAAAATACGCCGCTCTTTTATACCAATGCGCTGCATTATCCATTCATCGGTGGTATCAACCATCCTGCTCAGTTCATCGTTGGTAAGCCGGTAATCCGGAAGATATGCATTCACTCCTGTTATTGCAGCCCTTATTTTTGCCATTATCTATTTATTTTGAGGGTGCGAATATAGCCGTAAAACTTTGAAAAAAAGTGCCGTCCCAATTATTTATATTACTTCAAATTTGTTAAAATCATCCCCTATCTCACAAATTTTGTATGCATTCCACACAGTCTATAAAAAATTGAGGATGCAGGGTATTACAATGAAAAACCACCAGGCAAAACATAAAAATTTTACCCGGTGGTTTTTCTTGCCTTCTGCTAATTAAACTGTAATGTCTTTTTCAATTACTTGCTTTCCCCTATAATAACCGCATTCAGGGCATATGTGATGGTATTTAACCGTTGACCCGCAATTTGAACAGGTTGCAAGTGTAGGAAGCACAGCTTTATAATGTGTGCGTCGTTTGTCCCTTCTCGTTTTTGATATTCTGCTCTTTGGATGTGCCATAATATTTTAATTTTGTTTATTATTCCAGTTTTTCAGTGCTGACCATCGGGGGTCAGCTGTAGATTTCTTCTCTTCATGCAATCTAAGTTTTTCAAGCTTCTCTAACATTTCTTTATTGCAACCGGTCATTCCGTTTTTATCTTCGGGATGGACCTGCTTTAAAGGAATGCTTAATGTTACGTATTCATAAATTAACTGCGCCAGATTAATTTTGTGCTCTTCAGGTAAAAGCCAGATGATCTCATCATCGTCTATTTCATTTTCACCAAATTTAACAAATAATTCATAGCTGGTTTTTACTTTCTGCCGGTAACTTTCAAGACAGCGATCACAAACCAGTTGTATATGACCTTTCAAATTGAAAAACATTTTCATGAATGTATTTCGTTTTTCAAGCCTTACTTTAACTTGAATGCTACCTTCCTTAACCATACCTTGGTCAAAGTGTTCAAAGAACGAATCCTGAACCTCAAATTCGAACTCGTGAAGGCCTTCTTTTAGACCCTTAAATTCAACATCGTATTTTGTTCTCCATCCCATGGTTCGAAAAAAGTGCTGCAAAAGTATAAATTTTTTATAAACAGTTAAAATAGTGAAAGAAAATAAGTACACAATCAAATTCAAAAATTATGAAAATCTCTTTTTAGTTCATATTAATTCAGATTTTCTGTTTAAAAAAAATATTTGCATTTAATATATTCGTTTATCTTGGTTTATATGGATAGTATCAAATCTTAGATGCCCATATAATCGACCTTCATAAACTTTTACTTAGCTAACCACTATTATGCTGCATGAAAAAAAATAATTTCCTGATTTCAAAAATCCTTTCTGGTTTTGTCACTCTTTTTTCGATATTTGTTTTATTACTTTGCAGTTACTTTTAAAAAGTTAAAAGGATAGAATTTATTTTCTGGCAGGATTGAAAGCAGGCAGGCCAATCCACTGATAAAATGAATAGCATAAACACATAATTGCAGATAAAAGGTTTTTTGAGTTTGAAGTTTTTTGAAAAAACATTTAATCTTGCAGTAAAAATTAAGGATAAAAAATTAGGATAAAACCATTAATTGTTTTCAATAAAATAGATGAATTAAATATTAATAAACCATATTTATGTACAGGCAATTAAAGCAAGATCTGCTTCAAAATATTAAAGAGCTAAAAGAGCAGGGTTTGTATAAATCAGAAAGGATCATCACTTCTGCCCAGGATTCTGAAATACGTATATCGACAGGTGAAACGGTACTGAATTTTTGTGCTAATAACTATCTGGGACTGGCCAATCATCCGGAAGTAGTGAAAGCTGCACAGGAAGCAATGAACTATTGGGGATATGGATTGTCGTCGGTTAGGTTCATTTGCGGCACCCAGTCGATCCACAAGGAACTGGAGCAAAAGGTTTCGGAGTTTTTAGGCACAGAAGACACTATTTTATATTGTGCCTGTTTCGATGCCAATGGAGGGATTTTCGAGCCTTTACTAGGGAAAGACTCAGCCATCATATCGGACGAGCTGAACCATGCCTCTATCATAGACGGGGTGCGGTTAAGTAAGGCACAAAGATTCCGTTACAAGCATTCAAACATGAAAGAGCTTGAAAAGTGCCTGAAAGAGGCTTCTGATACCAAATACCGGTTGATCGTTACAGATGGGGTATTTTCTATGGATGGCGATATGGCAAAGCTCCCAAAAATAGTGGAACTGGCCGAAGCGTATGATGCTTTGGTAATGGTAGACGATTCCCATGCATCAGGTTATATTGGAAAAAATGGCCGGGGAACTGCAGAACATTTCGGATTACTTGGTAAAATCGACATCATAACCACCACCTTTGGGAAAGCCCTGGGTGGAGGAAATGGAGGTTGTACCTCAGGACGCAGGGAAATAATAAAAATGCTGAGGCAGCGTTCCCGCCCTTATTTATTTTCCAATTCGCTGGCCCCTGCCACTGTTGGAGCCACTATGAAAGTGCTGGAAATGCTTTCTTCCTCAGGTAACCTTCCGGCAAAAACAATGAAAAATGCCAAGTATTTCAGGAATAAAATGAAAAAGGCAGGATTTGATCTTGTCAGAGGGAATACTGCCATCGTGCCGGTTATGATATACGACGAACTTCTTGCGGTTAAGTTTGCAGATGAGCTTCTAAAAGAAGGAATTTATGTAGTAGGGTTTTCCTATCCGGTAGTACCGCGTAAGAAAGCCCGTATCAGGGTCCAGCTTTCAGCAGCTCACAGTATTGAAGAAATTGATATGGCAGTGGAAGCATTCATAAAAGTAGGAACCGAACTAAATATTATTTGATTCATCCCATTCAGCGGATTTAACTGAACTGGTAATTTAGTAAAAAAATTTCTCTGAATAAACTTCAGTATGCTACATTTTTCGAATTACTACCTTCCTGTTCGATAAATACTTCAACAGTAGTTAAAGGCTTCCCGGATTCAGGAAAAGCCCAAAGAATCCTACTATTAAAAGAATAAAAATGTTTTCATATTGGATTGATTTAAGGTTTAAGGTAATTCTAAATGCACCTGTCAGCTATCTACTTTTTCTTATAACCGACATTCCAGCATCATTTTTATATTTATCCGTCAGTTTGAAAAACTTCTTTTGGGTATGGGCAAGCAACTCAAGTGTAAGGCTTCCGAATTTTTTTTCTACCTCCAGCTTTCCAATAATAATTCTGCCTCTTCGTTGATTTTCATCCAATTCATACATAGGAGTAATATTTGAATTCGCAAGGTTACTTAGTCTTGTGAACCGAACTAAAAAATATCCTGACAACTCCTGAAACATATACCACTTTTTTTCACTGTGGTAACCGACCTGAATGTCTCCCGACCAGACTTCCTTAACCTCCAGCTTTCCCGTTTGTCGGGGAATATCAAGTAAAATTCTATATACACCCTTGTCGAGGTATGCAAAAGTAGCTTTACCAGACTCACCGGTTTTCTGAAAAGCAACCAGCTTTTGTTCTGTTCCTGTTTCAAGATAGATTCCTGCTCCTTCTACAGAACTACCTTTGGAGCTGCCAAAAAGCATCATCAGAGAAATTCCATTTATGTTTTTCATTGCCTTCAATTTACACATTGAATAATAGCAAATTTTATGCGTATTTCAAAATAATTTTTGCTTTATTTATTCTAATAGGACGTATTTTGGTGATTCTTCATGAGAATGGCTGAAATGGCTGATTTCATCAAATCCTGTATCTTTGTAATAAAATATTCCGCCATGAAGGAAAAGCTGTTTGGAAAGACACTTACAGAATTACAACAGATTTCAGATCAGATGGGATTACCCGGGTTTACTGCCAACCAAATGGCCGACTGGCTGTATAAAAAAAATGTTTCATCCATCGGGAATATGACAAATATATCAAAACGTATACAAGAACAGCTTGAAGAAAAATATGAAATCGGAGTGTCTTCACCTGTGCGGGTACAGGAAAGCATTGACGGCACAAAAAAATACCTTTTCTCCACCACCGGACATAAATACATTGAAACAGCCATGATTCCCGAACGTGACCGCGTTACTGTATGTGTGAGTTCACAAGTAGGCTGCAAAATGGGCTGTTTATTTTGCTTTACTGCCAAACAGGGATTTCAGGGACAGCTTACATCCGGTGAAATTATAAATCAATTGGTCAGTATTCAGGAAGCCGATCAGGTTACAAATATCGTTTATATGGGAATGGGTGAGCCATTCGACAATCTGGAAGCGGTACTGAAAAGTCTTGAGATTCTGACCTCCGACTGGGGATTTGCTATGAGCCCACGCCGGATTACAGTTTCAACCATTGGTATTATACCTGGTATGGTCACTTTCCTTGAAAAAAGTGAAGCCCATCTTGCTGTGAGCCTGCATACCCCTTTTAATCATGAGCGACAGCAACTGATGCCCGTCCAGGTGGCCTATCCTATTGATGAAGTGATAAATGAAATAAAAAGCTGGGATTTCGGACGCCAGCGACGTGTCTCCTTTGAATACATTCTGTTCGAGAATTTAAATGACACACCACGGCATGTTAAAGAATTGACACGGTTACTCAGCGGGCTGAAATGCCGTATAAACCTCATCCGGTTTCACCCCGTCCCAGGAACTCCGCTTAAAAGTCCGGGAGAAGGAACCCTGATGAGTTTCAAGGAAGAACTCAATAAGAAAGGCATTTTAACAACCATACGCGCATCCCGGGGGGAAGACATTTACGCTGCATGTGGTTTGCTATCTACTAAAAATCTAAGTAGCTCCTGACTTCATTTCTTACTTTTTCCTGTTTTCCGGATAGGACACCCATTTTAGAAAAAGCTGTTTATAGTTTCCATAATTTGTTCCTGAACAGGATTGTTTTTCAATAAAACTCGCTGGAC
>JAWLGR010000103.1:0-4745 GCA_041684965.1 Mariniphaga sp. | reverse complement strand
CTCGCCACCCTTGAAATTTATTGTCCGCATTACCGAACCATAAATGTCAACATTCCAAATCTTCACCATAAACTCTTCTTCAGGATATTCTTTAGAAAGCTTATAAACGTCTTCATGTATTGGGAGCCTTCGACTCTGGAAATAGTATTCTCCGTTTTTGCATGAAATGAATTTGGCCGGAGATTCTTTAATAATTTCCCTTGGATCAATTGATTGTAGAAGGGTGGGATTGCTTTTGCATATTAGTATGTTATCGTATTCTGTTGCCATAATTATTTGATTTTTGATTTATATTATTTTTTGATTCAATAAATAGTTGTTTGTCTAATATAAAACGCCAAGACTGAGCATTATCAGGTAAAAGCGTTACTATTCTACTGTTTTTTGATATTTGATAACAGGTTATTCGTGTCTTTCCTTTACGAATGGCTTCATAACCATTTTCGGCCATGATTTTTCCGATGGTGGGAAGATTAATTCGCTTGCTGAATGCTGGAAACTTCTCAGAAAGAGTGGCCGCCAGGTCTAAGGCAGAAATATGAAAAATATCATCTTTAGCCTCTGGCTTTTCGAGGTATTCATCCAGCACCAATTCAACATCCGACACCTGGACATAATCTGCAAAAAGCGCTTTAAGCAACTCACTATCTTTCCTTTCATAACTATAATGGAAGCCGGATTCGAAAAAATAATAGGCCTCCATAAAGAGATCAGTGTAATCAATTGCAGCAAGCTTTTCGAAATGAATTTTCTCGATCTCAATGGGGATAATCCTGCGGTTTAACTTTTCCCTGATAATCTGAAGGTGGTTACCACTGCCAGCAAAAGAACATCTTCTTTTAATCGTACTAATTCTTCTATCGTATTTGCGCCTGGTAGTGATTTCTTTTGTGGACAATACCGTTTTGAAGGTCTTGTCTTGTTCGTAAGATCGGCCATCCATTTCATCATCGATTATTAGTAAAGCCTGGCCCATTAACACCTTGAAATCGTCATCAAAACTCAATGAATGCTCTTTGCGGTATGCATGTAGTTCTTTGGGGAGGGTGTAATTTCGTAGCAAAGTAGTCTTCCCAATCCCTTGTTCAATACTTATTAAGGTGAGAAAAAACTCATTCGGGTACTCTCCACCCAAGGCTTGGGCAATCATGCCAACGTACCATTTCTTCAGGAAATGTAAAACAATGGATCTCTCTAACGATTTATTCTTCAAATCGATACAATCCAGCCATTTTTCGAAGGTTCCCTGTGGTTTGCGGTCACTGTATTTTTCGACAAAGTCTTTTATTGGGTTAAATGACTGGATGTAATTGCTTTTTATCGTCTCCTCAAAGCGGGTTCTGCCGATCTCTTTACCGAAATGTTTCTTCATATCAATGAAGATAGTGTTGTACTGAATTTCTTCGATTACCTTTCCATTCAGGGTTAAGTCCTGGATGAAGTTGTCGTAACTGACACCTTTTGAATTCAGATATTCAGCGATATCGTCAGCAGTTATTTTGTCATTTGTTTCTTTAGTTGAATACCCGTAATTTTTTAGCAGCCTCAATGTGGCCTTATAATCACCTTTCCCTTCAAGCGTCTGCAGTACCTGAAAATGGTTGTAAGGCTTTTCAGTTTTAAACTCGGTGGAAGTTGAGAAACAAAAAAAAGTTTTTGTGTTTGTGAAGTAATATCCGCTATGAGGTGCTTCTGACCCCTCCCTAAGAAGAAATATCATTTTTTTACATTCTTTTACCACTGACCATTTGTGTTTGGCAAACAAATCCAATATCGGATAGCTTTCATTAAAGTCGTTGATGGCCTTTTCACTGTAGGTTGTTCTCAATCCATTTTCAGTTTCAGCCCCAGGAAACCACCGGGTTAGACTTCTTGCGGTTTCCAGCAAAAAATCTCGTTCCTCTTTCGAAATTTCAGGAATGTTTACCTCAAGATTAATTAAGTCAAATTGACCTTGCATTATTTCATTATTGAACCTGCTGGTGCAGAAATATCCGCCTTCGCCACGGGTTTCGATAATCACTTCCTGATTGCTATGCAGGGCAAGTTTCTGGTTCTTTTCAATAGTGACTTCGGGGCACCTGTAGATTAAATGAAGGCCCCCATTTGGGGTTGTCTGAATAACTAACCGGCGTAAAAGGTCTTCAGGTATAAGATTTGTGTATTCATCGATAATAGTATTGTTCGGGTCATTTTTTGCATCCACATCAATACATTCCAGGTTACCACTCACCTTTCCCGCAATGATTCCAACAGTTCCCTGATTAAGATAATGTGAGTGCCATATAGCAGTGGGTGCAATTACCTGCTGAAACTTTTTCCAAGTGCTGAATGGACTTTTCTTGGAACTAACGGGGATAATGGAAAGGCTAAATTCTGATTCGTTAAATAGATCATTTTTTTTATTCAGTTGATTCATTATTATCCATTTTTATTTCTTTAATGTAATTTTTTTCTAGCAAAGCTTTGTAAAGCAATTGCTTTGCTTTTGTGCTAATTCGCATATAGTCCGCTCTCGCCTTCTCCTGAAGCAGATTGAAGAAGTCCTTGTCAAGTGTGATGTTTAGTTTAATTGATTTTACTTTTCTTGGTTTTTTCATACTATTTAGTTTATAATTTTAAGTTATTTTTTGGCGGGAATTACCACCCTTTAATTCTAAATACTCAAGAAAAAAGTAAAAGCATCTATTTGTGTTATTTTTTTTTTAAAATATTCATTATTTTTTTTTAAAGCGGACAGGGTGACACGATGAATACTACTTTTTAAAAGATTTTTGAGACAGTGACAGTCTTTTTAAATACCACTGATTTCCACTGTCACTGTCTCTGATATTGTTTCAAGTTTCTGATTTTACTTGTCACCTTGTCTAAATTCCAAGTTGACTGAAATTAAAGCCTGCAAATCAAAACCTTAAGTTTGATTCAATTCTCATGTTAAGAATCCTCAAGCAACTCGCTGATAGGAATTTCATAAAACTTTGCCACCTCAAAGAAGAGCTTCATGGTGAAGTTCTCTCCCCGTTCAATTCGGCTTACTGAATTGCGGTGTGAATTAATTCGCTCAGCAACTTCTTCCTGGGTGTAACCATAATGTCGTCTAACCTCACGTAGAAGCAGGCCTATATATTCAAGTTTCTCCTTGCTCTTTAGGGATTCAATATTTTCCATATTTCAGTTTACAATAAATACTTGTATATTCTGAAATGATGCACCGGATTTCACAATTTATTGGAAATTGAATTGTACCATAACCTTTAGCTACGGCACTATTGGCAGGCAGAATGTTTATAATGGTACTATGTGCTGAACAATTTTTTGTTCAATTTTAGGAAAACCACCCTGATTATAATAAAAATCAGAGAAAAGAGGTGAATTAGAGTCCCGACATGTGTGTTTCCTTGCATATTTTATTTTTGCCAGGAAAATTTAAAAGGATTTCTATTCCTTTTCCAGTTCAAAAAAAAACTGGTTCACAGAAACGTTTAAAGCTTTAAGGACTTGTAAAAGACTTGCCATTGTGAAGTTTTGGCCAGATTCAATTCGCTGCAAGGTTACCTTATTTATATGATATTTTTTGGAAAAAGTTTCATAGTTGGGTTCCGAAGCCTTTCTCAATTCCCTGACCTTGTCACCAATTTTCTTTAGCAAATCATCCACCTGCTTTTCAGTTATGACCTTATCGTTTCTTGGCATTTCAAAGATTTTTTCAAATGTAATAAAAACATAATATTTTATGTATTATTTTTTAATTACATAATATTTTATGTATTTTTGTAATAATAAGTTTTACTAAAATTTAAAATCATGAAGCATGTAGCCTTATATTTACGGGTCAGCACAAGCGGACAGACTATTGAAAATCAGCGAATTAGTGTGGTCGAATTCGCCAATAGAAACAATTACACCTTTGATGTGTATGAGGAGGTGGAGTCCACACGGAAGACCAGGCCTGTTAAACAAGCCCTGTTGAGGCGGTTAAGACGAGGTGATTATGATTCAGTAGTTGTTGCAAAGTTGGATCGCTGGGCAAGGTCAAGCACCGAGCTGATTCTTGACTGCAAAGAATTATTGGACAAAGGCATTGGGTTTATTTCTGTTTCAGATTCACTTGACTTCTCAACAGCCACGGGAAAGCTTCATTTTCAGATACTTAGCGCGTTTGCGGAATTTGAGAGGGAACTAATCCGGGAGAGGACAATCGAAGGCTTAAAAAGGGCAAAAGCTCAGGGGAAGAAACCAGGCCGGCCAAAGGGCAGTAAGGACACCAAGAAAAGGAAAAAAAGTGGGTACATTCTCCGCGAGGCCAGGAAGAAACAGAAGAAAGACTCGGACAATGGCACACACAAATCAATTGATGCCTATCTCGACTGAAAACTAACCAAAACCAAATAATCCTCCCCCAAATAATTTTTGGGAGATTTTTTGTGCATTTTAATGCCTATCCCCCCCTGTAATTTAGACCCCAAATAAACGAACGTTTTTTTGCACAATGAAATGGGAAAATTATTTGTGAAATTTGTCTTCTTATAAAACAGTCTTTAAATTGTGAACAATACTTTGTTCATTTGCCCTGGACAATCCCCCCCGGGGCACCCCCTAGGGATCCCCGGCTCCCTACCTCGATATCTAAAGGGCCAGGTCTATCAAAGAGGTGCTACGGTGGTGTTCCTTTCTGAAAAAACAAAATCCTGGGAAAATTCATTTGGGGTCAAAATTCAAAAGGCCAAAATTTTTTCAAAAATTTT
>JAWLGR010000102.1:0-4872 GCA_041684965.1 Mariniphaga sp. | reverse complement strand
CCATCGATTATTCCGGTAAACCAAAATGTTGAAGGAAAACCGGGTTCAAAAATCATAAAGGCATAAAGCTGAATGATATAAAACAACCTGCCGAATATAGGCATCCCACGTTAAAGGCATATCGTTTAATATTAAGGGACGATAAAAACTGCAGATAAGCAAAACATATAAAAAACGATCCCAGGAAAACAGCGTAGAACGGATGCATTGGAGGGTTGTCAATAGCCCGGCCTGTTCCAATGGCAAAAATGTAAAGAAATCCGGCTATGGTGTCCCAGGCGCCGCCCAACGCAAAGGTAATGGCAAGTGGTTTCAGCGATTTTGATTTCATTATCCGTTCGTGATATAAGAAATTTGAAAATTATTTAGTTAAGTATCCCAAAATGAGCTGTTTTTTTCATTAAGAATCCATTAAATGAAGCGCTAATGAACCTGTTCCCTCAATGCTTCTGTATTTAAGTTTCCATTTTCCTGGAACAGCCTGGAATGATTCATTTACAGTCAGACTTTCAGGCGATTTTAAATGGTTTATAAACACAATTTCATCATCTGAACTGATTAATTCTACCATGATTTCGCCCTCTTTTACAACAATGTCGCCTTTTAAGCTTATGGTTTGGGGGCCGTTTCCCACATTCATTATCGTCAAACCATATGAGTCTTTACCAAAATCAACATCAAATCAAAAACGGATAGCAGGTTCTTTTTGACATGACCAGGCTAACAGTAAAATCAATAATAAAACCGGAATCTTAATCTTCAACATATTATTGAGGATCAGTCCAGCCAGCGCACCAAACAGCAGCATTGATGTAGTAGTTTCAATAAAGTGCGATATTCTTACCATTTCAGGAAATAATGGATTGGGCAAAATAAATTGAAACCCAAATCCACCAAATATCAAAGAAAGTATGACTACTTTTTTGATGTTTGAACAGTTTAAAATTATATTAATCAGGTAAGCGGCTATACCAAACAGAACACCTCTGAAGGTATGTACTAATACAAATGAAATACTACTAAAGTTTTCGGCCATTGACCTGAGAAAACTAATCTCTTCTGTCTTTCCGGTGTAAAAAACCCTTGTGGCTTCAAACTGCCATGCTATAAAATACCCAAAGAGATTGTAAATGATAAGATATCCAACAGCAATTACCAGAATTTTAAAACCTGCCTGTTTGAAATTATCTTTTTGCTCAGAACGTTTAAAGTTTGTTGTTCTTGTTTTGGCAAGGAGTGTTAAAAAGCCAGAGAACAAACTGAATGTTAACACGAATCGAAGGAATATTTTTATAAACTCATTCACTTCAACACCTTTAAAAGCATCTCCCCAAAATAATGATTCTAATAAGCCCATAAGCGGGTACATGATAAAATGGGCAAGCAGTAACTGTAGAAATAGGATACCCCTTTTCTGCCCTGTGTTCTTTACCAGCAAATAATACGTTACCCCTATGTATAATGAGAATAGTATTAGCAGCGGAAAAAACAATTGCATCTCTTCCGGATTAATCCTTTTCATGAGATTTTCCGATATTGGTAGAACGAACGACGGCAACATAAAAACCAGCGAAAAAACCAAAGCAATTGATAGTATTGTCGCAAAAGATTTAAATATGTTTCTCATATTCATATTATTAAGTTTTATACTGAAATGCTATTAAAGATAAACCTGTCAAATTTCGACTGTTACCCCATGTTCCTGCAGCTCTTCAACTTGTTTTTTTTCTACCCTGGTTTCTCTAAGATCTACATATTCAAGCAAGGGCAAATTCATTATTGGCAAAATATCATCGATCTTGTTGTTCGATAAAAATATTACTCTTAGGTTTTCCAAATTGCTTAGTGCATCAATGTCCATAATTTTATTATCAGAAAGATTTAGCTCCTCAAGTAACTTAAGCCCCGAAAGTAGAGTTAGGTCATAAATATGGTTGTTTGACAGATCGAGATTTTTCACGTGTTTACAAAATTCAACTCCTTCTAAATTATTGATATCCGAAGATGATAATTCGAACTCATCGATATCCTCAAGGTAGTAGGATGGATATTCCGTTCTGGTACTGTCGAACATTCTGAGCTTAACTGCATCGTAGAAGTTGTAGAATCTATGCGACTGCTTTTCCTTTACTGAATTTTCTCTTGAAGTTTCAGAAGAGTCATTGTCGTTATAAATGGAGAAGCCTTCGATGTCGAAATCCCACTGATAAACGGGATCATAGTCAATTTCATCATAGTTTTCAAGCAAGGCAGCAACTTCATCGATACGCGAAAGTAAAAGAATATGAGAGTACTCAAGCATCCCATCGTAGTCATTTTCTGTTGTAAGCTTATTTATAACGTTGATGTGGAAATTTGCCCTGTCGGGATGATAAAGCATCATAAAGGCCGAGAAACCTTTACCCTTATCGTCAATCTCAATACTTATTGAATCGCTGATATGGAGTGCAATTTTCTTGAGAATTGAGAATTGTTGATTTTTGTAAAATGATATTAGGGTAGCAGCGATTTTATTTAGGTTGCTTATTGAATAAGCCTCAATTAATTTTTGATGAAGTTCATCTATTTTCATATAGCTGTTTTAACTTACTATTCATAATTACCTGCAAATTGCTATGTCGGGAAATTGCTTGACACAAGTTCCCGTCAGTTTCAAATGATAATTAAAATCTTTTAAGGAATCCTACTCTTAAGGAAACATAATTATGATTCAGTTCTCTTGCAATACCGTCAAAATCGGAATCTCTGGAGAGCGAATTGAATTTTACACCCGGTGTAAAACTCCAGTTTTTCCCCATGGGTACATCAATGCCGCAAGCTGCCTGCCATCCGAAACCGTGCCCGGTGTTGTTGAATACATCTCCATCGCTGTTTTCGGTTTCAATGTGGCTGTACAAACCACCGGCCCTTAAATAATACTGTACCGGAGAACTCCCAAACGGATGTTTAAACTGCAAACCCAAAATATAACCGGTTTCCTCAAAACAAACATCGTCTCCGGCAAACGATTCTTCGGCTCCCAAACGGTTCCAGCCCCAACCACCATAAACGCCAAGGTGCGGCATAAAACGGTAATGAAAAATTCCTTCGAACCCAAATCCGGGATTAAGGGTTGATTCACTTAATTTGTTAGTGGCCATTGACACACCGCTGCTCAGTTCAAATCCAAAACGTTTTGAGCCTTCCTGCGCCTGTGTTGTAACCGACACAAGGATGAAAAGGACGATACTTAAAAATACTTTTGTTTTCATGATTTTAATTTTAAAAATGATTATTTAATTGATTACACTAACCAAAAGTACAGGCGATATAACAGGCTTAAAACTTAATAGTGATGAGTATGTATTTTTTGATGATGAACGTGTTTGAGGGATGATTAAAAGTGTGGAAATAACTATCTCATTTCAGCATATCCTCATCTTCTCAACCGGTCTATCCTCTGAAAGGCCTTTGATAATAATGTACCTCCTTTAAATATTACATATTTTGCAAATGTACTTGTAGCTAACTGGCTCAACCCAAATGTAATTTTCAGGCCAAATCTTTTTCTGTTATTTCTTGTCCCACAAGTTCAGATCGTTCTCCGGTTCATGTTCCTCAATTCATTTTCCATAATAAGAATCGTTTCCTTGGCAAGGTTTCATTCCCTCCCCGTTGGTATTCATTTTGTCACACCTGCCTGCCGTCAGGCAGGCTTTTTGTTTCCCACCCGCAAACAGCACATTGGCTTTTTTAAAAGAAAAAAAGCCAAAGAGCTGTTCCTCCCCGCAGAACAAAAAGTCAGCCGCTCCCAAGGCCCACACAGCGGCTTTGCGCCAAAATGAATTACCTCCAAAGCTACATTTACATAACGTGTTATTATATCACAGCCTTGCGAATATCCAACCCGCCAAACCCATAAGCTTTAATATAATCATGGTATGAAAAGTAGCCGTGCCTGTTCAATGGCCTCTACCTCACAGGAACCTTTTGCCAATATTTACCACGTCTCAATTCCATCAACAGCGGTGCAAAAAATAAAGCATAGTTTAGTTTGGGAGAAGTTCTTTAATCTTCAATGTTATATGTATCCTGTATGTATTAAAAGAAACAGGCAGCTACATTCTCTTGTAACTGCCTGATTTTCTGTGGGCCCACCTGGGCTTGAACCAGGGACCCCCTGATTATGAGTCAGGTGCTCTAACCAACTGAGCTATAGGCCCGGAAATGCATTGCTGCACGTTGTATTTCTAATTCCCAGGTTATTTTTTGACCCCTGGGTACCGGGTCATCCGTCAACCGATGGAACACATCCAATTTTCGGAGTGCAAGTTTACAACTTTATAGCTAAATACACAAGAAGAAAATAAAAAAAGAGCGGGTGCCTTATTTACAATTCTGAAAGTGGAAAAACGGGTGAAATTCTTTGTTTTTCGGATTACTTCCCGGGTATGTTTTCCCCATACCTCGTCCGGATCCCGAGCAGGGCATATTACCCTCCGGCTTGACTCATACTGGACATGGACTGGAGATGGTATGGTCATGAACTGCAAAAAAGAGCCTTTTAATGGAATGCTGGGTCCGTATATTTTCTACCTGATGTCATGGGATATTTTCAACGTGATACTCAGGGAAAGGCTTTTTGTATTGGCCAGGTATAGCAGCTCAATGGGTATCCACCCATAAGGAAGGGTTTTTGTGGCTTATTGATGGACGTTTACGATATTGTGGCTATCGGTGAACCAAGGACACACATACAAAAAAAAGGGGAAAAATGAAATTTTTCCCCTTTAAGTGGTGCCACCTGGAATTGAACCAGGGACACACGGATTTTCAGTCCGTTGCTCTACCAACTGAGCTATGGCACCCCTTTGTTTTGGTGTTGCAAAAGTA
>JAWLGR010000011.1:0-158329 GCA_041684965.1 Mariniphaga sp. | reverse complement strand
AATGGACACCCTTGCTCTTGGCTAATGGTTGGTAACTACAAACCCCCATAGTGGACTTACACCACCAAGTTATTTACCATGCACGGCACACAAAAAAAAAGCTGCTCTTTGTAAGAACAGCTTTTAAAAGGTATAATATATCTTCTTGACTTAATCCCCTAGGCCAAAACGTTCGAATCCGGTGACTTTTAAATCTTTATTGTGATTTGAAAGGTAATCTTTCACAGAAATTTTTCCATCTTTAATAAAAGCCTGATTCAATAGTGTAACTTCCTTGTACCATTTCTGAAGAGCACCTTGAGCAATTTTATCGAGCATGGCTTCAGGCTTACCCTCCTGCCGGAATTTTTCCCTTGCTATCTCCAGTTCTTTATTGATCACATCCTGAGGGATGGTATCGGTATCCACAGAAACAGGAGACATGGCTGCTACCTGCATGGCTATATCTTTAGTTACCTGCTCATCAACTCCCGGTTGGTTAAAGCCTACAAGAGTACCCAGTTTGTTACCGGGGTGAATGTATCCAACTACAGTTTCAGCATCAATTTTCCCGTAGTATGAAAGATCTATTTTTTCACCGATAACTCCGGTTTGTTCTGTTACATGAGATTCAACGCTTCTGCCTTCAAGTTGCAGGCTTTTCAATTCCTCCAGGTTTGCAGGTTTCTGCTGCAACGCCAGGTTTAAAATATTACTGGTAAATGCTACAAAATTTTCATTTTTTGCAACAAAATCGGTTTCGCAGTTTAATACCACCAGTGCACCGAATTTTTTATCTTCGGTTACCTTAGCAAGAACAACACCTTCGGTTGCTTCTCTGTCGGCACGTTTACTTGCGACCAGTTTTCCTCTTTCACGGATAATTTCAAGTGCTCTTTCGAAATTACCTTCGGCTTCTGCCAGGGCATTTTTACAATCCATCATCCCTGCGCCTGTAATTTTTCTCAGTTTTACTACGTCGGCTGTTGTAAATGACATAAAACGTGTTTTAAAAAGTTGTTATAATGTAAATAGCTGATGGTTATTCCTCTTCGTCCCCGCCATCTTCTGTATCATCAATATCTTCACCGGTTTCATCATCCGTTACCAATTCAGGTTCGGGTGTTATTTCTTTTTTCAATTTTCTCCGGCTTTTTTTACGGGGTACTTCTTCATCGTCTTTGCGTTCTGCTTTCCGTTCGTTCAATCCTTCAGCAACGGCTGCTACCATTGCTCCCACAATCAGTTTTATTGATTGGGATGCGTCGTCGTTGGCAGGAATCACAAAATCCAGTCCATTGGGATTGGAATTGGTATCAACAATAGCAAATACCGGGATACCCAGGCGTTGTGCTTCGCGTACGGCGATTTTTTCCTTTAAAACGTCAACAATGAATAAAGCTGCTGGCAAACGGGTGAGATCAGCAATACTGCCCAATATTTTTTCAAGTTTAGCACGCTGACGGCCAATTTGCAGTTTTTCCCTTTTTGAAAGGTTTTCCCAGCTTGGATCTTTTGCCAATTTGTCAATCGACATCATTTTTTTCACTGCTTTCCGAATGGTTGGAAAGTTGGTAAGCATGCCACCTGGCCATCGTTCCGTTACATAAGGCATACCGACGCTTTTTACCTGTTCTGCAACCAGTTCTTTGGCTTGTTTTTTTGTGGCTACAAAAAGTACTTTACGACCCGATTTTGCAATCTGCTTCATAGCAGCAGCTGCTTCATCGATTTTAACTACTGTTTTTTGAAGATCAATAATGTGAATCCCGTTTTTCTCCATAAAGATGTATGGCTCCATGTTTGGGTTCCACTTTCTTTTTAGGTGACCAAAATGTGCACCTGCATCTAATAATTCCTGAAATGATACTCTTGGCATCTGTTTACTTTTTTATGATTCTAAAAGCAACCGTTGAGTAGTCCCGGATTACCGGAAGTCTCAACCGTTTTAGACCCATATGATTATACAATAATAAATAATAAATTAACGTTTTGAGAACTGGAACCGCTTTCTTGCTTTTGGCCGTCCTGGTTTCTTACGTTCCACTTCACGCGGATCCCTTGTTACAAGGCCTGCTGATTTCAATTCTTTCCTGATTTCAGGATCAATTTTCATCAATGCACGCGATATGGCCAGACGTAAAGCTTCAGCCTGTCCTTTTACTCCGCCGCCATCAAGGTTTGCCTGAATGTCGTATTTTTCAATAGCTTCAGCTATGTTCAACGGTTGGGTAACAATATATTGCAGTGTAGTTGTGGGGAAATATTCTTTGAATTCGCGTTTATTAATTGTAATATTTCCCTTGCCTTCGTTTACATAAATACGTGCAACGGCAGATTTTCTGCGACCTATTGTATTAACTACTTCCATTTGTTTTTAATTATTCGTACTTAAATCGATGACTTTGGGTTTTTGAGCCTCATGCTTGTGTTCAGATCCCACAACAACATGGAGGTTACGGAATAATTGCCTTCCCAGTTTATTTTTGGGCAGCATACCTTTTATTGCTTTTTCAACAAGTCGCTCAGGGTACTTTGCCAAAATATCTTTCGGCGATTGCGACCGTTGACCTCCCGGATAGCCACTATGGCTAAGATAAATTTTATCTGTAAGTTTTTTCCCGGTGAGTTGTACTTTTTCGGCGTTAATAACAATTACATTATCTCCGCAATCAACATGAGGTGTAAACTCAGGCTTGTGTTTACCCCTGAGGATTTTTGCAACCTCGCTTGCCAAACGGCCCAACACCATATTTTCAGCATCAACAAGAATCCACTCCTTATTTACGGTGGCCTTGTTTGCAGAAATGGTTTTGTAACTTAATGTATCCACTCAAATAAATTTTTTATTCAACATTTTACTTTACCCAATGGTTTTTCTCATGACATTTCGCCCCGCCATGAAATCTGTTATCCAAAGGAAATCAGTGATTTAAACTATTTCTAAGTACGGACAATAATCGGGACTGCAAAAGTATTTTCTTTTTTTGTAATACCAAAGAATAACCAATTTTTTTTTCTGTAAATAACAGGATACCAAAGGACAGCCAATTTAATAAGGTTTTATTAATTTGCAGTACATTAAATATTCTATAGAAGCAATGGAAGAAAAACATCTTTTTACCGATTTTCCTGACAAAAATTCTTTGCAGGAATGGCATGAAAATCAAGTTATTACGAAAGTACCTGAATTAAATGGACACATCCATACTCCTCATTCATTTAGTGCATTTTCTGATATCCGACTGGCTTTTCAGATGGCAAAGCATGAAGGAATCCGTATTCTGGGTATAAATGATTTTTATACTACCGACGGATATTATGAATTTGCCCGGCTTGCGAAGGATTTTAAAATATTTCCCCTGTTTAATATTGAATTCATAGCTCTACAGGATGATTTACAGGAAGCAGGTATACGGGTAAATGATCCCAGCAATCCGGGGCGCACTTATTTTAGTGGGAAAGGGATGAATTATCCTGTTAAAATGAGTGGGAATGCAGAAAAAAAGATAAATACCCTCCAGGAGGAAAGTAACAGGCAAACGTACCAGATGGTAGAAAAACTAAATGCATTTTTTGAGGAAAATAATATAGGCCTTCATTTCGATGCAGCATCCCTTCACAATGAATTTGCCAAAGGCCTGTTCCGTGAACGGCACATTGCCCAGGCGCTTCGGAAGGCAGTTTTTGTAAAAGCAAGTTCTGCAGATGAAAGAAAAAGCCTTTTTGAAAAAATTTTTTCAGGAAAGGAACTAAGATCACCATTAGGCAACATTGCCATGGTAGAGAATGAGATAAGAGGAAATCTTCTGAAGGCTGGAGGAGCTGCTTTTATACCAGAAGATCCAAAAGCATTTCTTTCCCTCGGAGAAGTATTTGATTTGATAATTGATGCAGGGGGTATACCATGTTACCCTGTTTTGCTTGATGACCCAAATGGAATATTTACTGAATTTGAGTCGGATAAAGAAAAATTGCTCAAAGAACTGACAGAAAAGGATATCTGGTCACTTGAATTTATTCCTGGTCGAAATAGTTATGAAAGTCTTAAAGACTATGTCTCTTTTTTCCATCAGAATGATTTTATAATAACTTTCGGTAGTGAGCACAACACACCACAGCTTGATCCCTTAAAAGTTACTTGTCGGGGAGGGATTCCATTAGACGAGGAATTAAGAAGAATTAATTTTGAAGGTGCTGCGGTTATCGCTGCACATCAATACCTCCATGCTATTGGTGAAGAAGGTTATCTGGCTGGGAAAAAAGCAAAGAAAGATGAGAAAGAAAAGTTTGTAAAGCTGGGGAAGGCCGTAATAGCCTATTTCTGGCAACAAGATGCATAAGAAAAACACAGAATTGAAATACCATGGAACAACACATAAAAGATTTAATTGAAGTTTCGAGATATTACGGACAGAAAAAAAATCATGTAATTGCCGGCGGTGGGAATACTTCCTATAAAAATGAAACTCTATTATGGATAAAAGCCAGTGGCAGAAATCTGAAAGACATCGATGAAGAAGGATTTTGTGTTCTTAACAGAGAAAAGCTGGATGGAATTTCAAATCAGTCATTTTCTGAAAATCCGATTGAGCGGGAGGAGGATGTAAAAAATGCTTTGCTTAACTGCCGGATAAATCCCGGTTCCGGGTTACGTCCTTCTGTTGAAACTTCCCTCCACAATCTCTTTAACTATCAATTCGTGGTTCATACCCATTCCACGCTGGCGAACGGTTTATTGTGCAGCAAACAGGCAGAAATAAAGGTACATGAACTTTTTGGGGAGGAAGTATTGTTCGTACCCTATTACGATCCTGGCTACATCTTATTCAAAGAAATTAAAGAAAGGCTCAAAACATACTTTCAAAGGCTTCATCGTGACCCGCAGATTGTGCTTATACAAAACCATGGAATTTTTGTAGCTGCCAATTCAGTAGAGGAAATCAAAAATATATATTCTGGAATCGAATCCAGGATAAAAAGTTCATTTTCTGAATTTCCTGCAGTTAAAGAACTGGAAGTGTCGGAAAAGTTAATACAGCTGATGCCAGCTGTACGGATGTTATTATCTGAGAAAAAATTAAAAGTCGCCGTTGCATTTAACAACGATTTAATCAATGGTATTGTTACTAAAAAAGAATCTTTTGAAAATAGAATATCACGTCCGTTTACTCCTGACCAAATAGTATATTGTCTGTCGGAATATCTATTTATTGAAGCAAAATCCAACCCTGATGAATTTGTTCAGGAAGCCCGGTTACAAATTGAAGAGTTTCACAACCGAAGAGGAACGATGCCCAAAGTAATATTCTTTCAGAACGAAGGAGTAATAATAGCAGATGACTCTGCTGCTTCAGTTAGCTATTTGAAAGATGTGGTTAATGATTTTTGTCAAATCAGCAGGTTATCAGAGAACTTTGGTGGCCCACATCCGCTTTCCCCAGGGCAGGTGGAATTCATTGAAAGCTGGGAGGTGGAAAATTACCGGAAAAAAATTTCTTTGGGAAGCAAGCCTAAGGGCCGAATTGAAAATAAGACTGTTATAATAACAGGGGCAGCACAAGGATTTGGAGCAGGGATAGCAAAAATACTGTTTGATGAAGGTGCCAATATTGTGATTGCTGACTTAAACGAAGAAATGGGAAAAGATTTTGCAGAAAAATTAAATACCAAAGTATCGAATAACAGGGCTCATTTTGTTCAGGTAAATGTAGCTGAAGCAAATTCGGTAAAAGAAATGGTTAATAATACAATTGTTAATTTTGGAGGCATTGATGTATTGATTTCCAATGCCGGTATTTTGCATGCCGGAAGCCTGGATGAAATGGAACCTGCAATTTTCGATAGAATGACCAGAGTAAACTATACCGGCTATTTTCTGTGTACAAAATATGTTCAAAAGATAATGAAAATTCAGCACAGCTACAAGCCTGATTATTATATGGATATCATCCAAATCAATTCCAAATCAGGGCTCAAGGGAAGCAACAAGAATTTTGCTTATTCCGGAGGAAAATTTGGTGGAATTGGTCTTACCCAGTCTTTTGCGCTTGAATTGATGCCTTTTAACATTAAGGTAAATTCAATTTGTCCTGGCAACTTTTTTGATGGACCACTTTGGAGCGATCCGGAGAAGGGGCTTTTTGTCCAGTATTTAAATACAGGAAAGGTACCTGGAGCAAAAACAATAAATGATGTTAAAGCATATTATGAAGGACAGGTACCTGCAGGAAGGGGATGTACTTCTGAAGATGTAGTCAAAGCAATATTTTATGTCATTGAGCAGCATTATGAAACAGGGCAGGCAGTGCCGGTTACCGGAGGGCAAAACATGTTGAGGTAACATGCCACGAAATCCCCTGAAATAAAGAAAATTTAATTATTAAAGAATAAAGAAAATTTATATGAATAAGCATGATAATACTTACCAATCTCCATCCCAAGCAGTCAAAAACAGAGGAACTCTTACAAAAGCAATACGTTTATACGGGAAGGAAGATTTAAGACTTGAGGAATTTGAACTTCCCAAAATCGGTGAAGATGAAATATTGGCAAAAGTTGTTTCCGACAGCATCTGCATGTCTAGCTATAAAGCAGCCAGGCAAGGTGCAGATCATAAACGGGTGCCTGATAACATCAATGAAAATCCTGTGATTATTGGACATGAATTTGCTGGTGAAATTGTGGAAGTAGGTTCAAAATGGCAGCATAAATTTAAACCGGGACAAAAATATTCTATTCAGCCGGCTATTTATTATGAACAGGGCCCAATGGGGGTATTAAGCGCTCCCGGTTATTCTTATCCTTATATTGGTGGTAATGCTACTTATGTAATTATTCCCAATGATGTACTTGTGCAGGATTGTTTGCTTGCATACAACGGACCTGGTTATTATCCTGCTTCCCTGGCTGAACCACTGAGCTGTGTAATTGGCGCCATGCATGCAAATTATCATACGAAAGCCGGCTCGTATGAGCACCAGATGGAGATTGTAAATGGGGGTAAAATGGCTATCCTTGCAGGTGTGGGGCCTATGGGTTTGGCAGCAATCAATTATGTTGTTACCAGAGAGGATCGTAAACCCTCATTGCTGGTTATTACCGATATCGATCAAACACGTCTTGACCGTGCGGCTGAAATATTTCCGGTTGAATGGGCACAGGATAAAGGAATCAGGTTAGTTTATCTTAACACCGGCAATGTTGAAAATCCGACTGCAAAATTGATGGAAATCTCTGGTGGAACTGGCTACAACGATGTATTTGTTTTTGCACCGGTAGCCCCTGTTATTGAACAAGCGGATGCCATATTGGCTTATGACGGATGCCTTAATTTTTTTGCAGGACCTTCCAATCAGGAATTTTCCGCAAAGCTAAACTTTTATAATGTACATTATTCTGCTACGCATATCACCGGAACCTCGGGCGGTAATAACGACGATATGGTGGAGGCTCTGGAATATATGGGTAAAGGACTTGATCCCGCCGGATTAATTACGCACGTCGGGGGATTAAATACAGTAATTCATACTACCCTTCATTTACCGGAAATACCTGGAGGGAAAAAGTTGATTTATACACATAAGAATTTACCTTTAACAGCTATTTCTGATTTTGAAGAAAAAGGAAAGAATGATCCCTTGTTTAAAGAATTGGCCAGACTGGTTTCAAAAACAAAAGGGCTTTGGAACGTAGAGGCTGAAAATTATTTGCTGGAAAATGCACCCGATATTTAAAAAGAAGAAAAAATTGATGCTGATTATTATTGGCAGAAAGGATATCTTATTTTTTTGAAACCAGTATTTGTAAAAAATATAACGCTTAATTTTGGAGAATTATTTAGCAAAAGACTTACAAACAGCACGAGATGCTGCTCAGGCTGGTGCAAAATTAATTCGCAGCCAGTTTGGAAGGTCACAGGATATTCAGATTAAAAGAAGTTCAAATACCATTGTTACCGCTACAGACAGAGCAGCTGAAGCTGCAATCCTGGAGGTGTTAAGAACGAACACTAATTACAGTATACTCAGCGAAGAAAGCGGACTAACCGGTGATGGAACTGATGCTTTATGGATAGTTGACCCTTTGGATGGAACCTCCAATTTTGCCCGATCTCTTCCTCTTTTTGCTGTTTCGGTAGCTCTTGTAAGGGGCGCAGAAATTCTGGCCGGAGTTATTATAGATCCGGTGCATGAAACAGAATACTTTGCTGTAAAAGGGGAAGGAGCTTATTGCAATAATAAATTGATTGTTCAGCACAAAAATTTTAATAACGTGTTTTCGCTTTTCTTAAATCATGGTTCAAAGCCTGAAGATAAATCCAGATACGCAGAAATAACCCGTCGTTTGCATGCAGGATACAATTTGCGAAAGCTAGGCACCACTGCTCTGGAGTTGTGTTTTGTTGCTTCAGGTTTTTTTGATGGATTTATTTGTTCAGGTGATGAAATCTGGGATTATGCTGCAGGTGCATTAATTGCTTCCGAGGCTGGAAATGTTTTTACTGATTGGAAAGGTCAGCAATGGGATGGTAATGGAAGCTTTATAATGGTTGTTCGTCCTGAATTGCATGCACAGTTATCGGCAATGATTACTGATCTTCAATAAGCCACATCAACGAGGAAATGTGCGTAAATCCGTGGAATATTTCCACATGCGGATTTTTCAAAATCCTTTCATTCAATGTTTTATTTTTTTGGAACGATTATTTCCTACTCTCCGGGTGATTGTAAAGCATACATGAATCTATCATGAGTTTTATAATGGGCTGGTACTTGCTGTTTAACAAATAGTTGTACCAGATATTAAGATAAAAAATCTAATAAGATTTTATTGAACAGGATTAAAAACACACAATAATAATTAAATGAAAATAGCTCAGATTTCTCCCCTATACGAAAGTGTTCCTCCAAAGTATTACGGAGGTACTGAACGGGTTGTACATTATATCACTGATGAATTGGTAGCCCAGGGACACGATGTTACTTTATATGCAAGCGGAGATTCAGTAACAAATGCAAAACTAATTCCATGCTGTAGTACCGGACTGCGCCTGAACGGGAATTCGGTAGATCTGCTTGCACCCCACTTTACAATGATGGAGCATATTGAAAGAGAAGCTCATCAATACGATATAATCCATTCTCATATTGACTATCTTCTGTATCCGATAATAAAAAGAATTAAGTATCATTTTGTTACCACGCTTCACGGCAGACTTGATATTCCAGAGCTTAATGCTTTATACAAGGAATATTTTCAGATTCCGGTAGTTTCAATCTCAAACAATCAGAGAATACCCCTTCCGCATGCAAACTGGCAAGGCACAGTTTATCATGGCCTGCCATTCGATCTGTACCGGTTTAATCCTAAGCCAGAACAGTATCTGGCCTTCGTTGGCCGTATCTCTCCTGAGAAAAGAATTGATCGCGCCATCGATATTGCCATACGTGCAGGTGTACCATTACGTATAGCAGCAAAAATTGATAAAGTAGATAAAGATTTTTTTGATTCGAAAATAAAAAAACTTGTTAAACATCCCCTGATTGAAATGCTTGGTGAAATTGGAGACCCTGAGAAACAGGAACTTTTAGGGAATGCTATGGGGCTCTTATTTCCAATCGACTGGCCCGAGCCTTTTGGCCTTGCAATGATTGAAGCCATGGCTTGCGGAACTCCTGTTATAGCTTATCGTTGTGGCAGTGTGCCCGAAGTAGTTGATGAAGGTGTTACCGGATTCATTGTAGACTCACAGGAAGAAGCAGTGGAAGCAGTGGAAAGGTTATTGCAACTTAGCAGGGAAAAATGCAGGGAAACATTCGAAAAACGCTTTTCAGCCCAGAGAATGGCCCATGACTACCTTGCAATTTATGAGACATTGAATAAAAAGGGCGAATTGAATAATTCAGGAAATATTCATATAAAATCAGAAAAAACAACGTATGGAAAAGAAGCATAACAGTGATGCAATATTAACATTGGCAACATCTTCTCTTACTGAAGAAAAAACCTATGTTTTAAAGCATGATAACACGTTTGCCATTTTTAATAAATATGGAGATATCCTTCAATACAAGCAGAGCGCACAGGGTGTTTTTCACAGAGGCACCCGTTTTCTCTCTGATTTTCAGTTAAAAATAGAAGGCCAGTTACCGTTGTATCTAAGTTCAAATCTTAAAGATAAAAATGAAATGTACCTGGTTGATCTTACCAATCCCGATATTGTTGAAGACCATCAGGTAAAGCTGGAAAAAGATCTGATTCATATTATGCGGCAAAAGGTGCTGTGGGAGTCGGTTTATTATGAGCAAATCTATTTCCGCAATTTTGGTCTGGAGAAGGTTAATTTTGACATTGAATTAATTGTAGATGCTGATTTCAGTGATATTTTTGAAGTTCGTGGTGCCAAACGCATAAAAAGAGGAATTAAATTACCGTTTAAGAAAGAAAAAAGTTGTATTCGTCTTGGTTATGTGGGTGTCGATGGGATTGAACGGACTACCTCCATCCATCTAAAACCAGAACCCACTTTTATTGAAAATAATCGGGTAATTTATTCATTAAGTATATTGCCCGGACAAACAAATATTATTTCTCCCACCGTTGCATTTGAAATACAGGGTCGACCCACATCAAAGATCTATAATTTCAGAAAAGCAGAAAAAAAACATAAACGTTTTTTAGAATACGTTGATAAATCAACCTGCGAGATTATTACCTCCAATGAACAGTTTAATCACTGGATAAACCGTTCAGCCACCGATTTAATCACAATGATTACTGAAACAGAGCACGGTCCATTTCCATATGCAGGGATTCCATGGTATGATACCCCATTTGGCCGGGATGGAATTATTACTGCTCTTGAATGCCTTTGGGTGAGTCCTGAGGTTGCCCAGGGTGTCTTACGCTATCTGGCAGCAACACAAGCAACAGAAACCGATGGCTTCAGGGATTCAGAACCGGGAAAAATCCTGCACGAAACACGTGACGGGGAAATGGCCGGGTTGAATGAAATTCCATTTAAAAAGTATTACGGAACTATTGATGCAACACCTCTATTTATCGTTTTGGCCGGTGAATATTATAAACGGACAAGTGACCTTAAACTCATTGAAGACTTGTGGCCAAACATTGAACTGGCACTTGAGTGGATAGAAAAATACGGGGATATTAACGGCGACTTGTTCGTTGAGTACGAGCGCATAGAGGAATCGGGTCTTTTCAACCAGGGATGGAAAGATTCTCATGATTCCATTTCCTATGAAAATGGCAAAATAGCAGAATTGCCTATTGCACTTTGTGAAGTTCAGGGATATGTGTACGATGCCTGGAAAAAAGCCTCCCAGCTGGCCAATGCACTTGGGCTTCATGAAAAGGAGCAGTATTTGGAAAATCACGCGGAAGAGTTGAAGCAAAAATTCACAAAGCAATTCTGGTCGGAGAAAAAATCGACATTTTACGTGGCACTGGCTGAAGATAAAAAGCCTTGCAATATTGTTACTTCCAATGCAGGACATTGCCTTTTCTCCGGAATTGCTACCCCCGAGCAAGCAAAATTAGTAGCAAAAAGTTTATTAAGTGACGATATGTTTTCAGGATGGGGTATTCGCACGTTAAGTACAAAGGAAGTGAGGTACAATCCAATGTCTTATCATAATGGGTCCATCTGGCCCCATGATAACGCCCTTATAGCAATGGGATTCTCCAGGTACGGGCTAAAAGAGGAAGTGGCGAAAGTTACAACAGCATTATTCGACGCCAGCCTTTTTTCTGAAGGACAGCGTTTACCGGAACTGTTTTGTGGTTTTAAAAGGAAACCTGGTGAGGCCTTAACCAATTACCCGGTTGCGTGTTCTCCCCAGTCATGGTCGGTAGCTACTGTTTTTATGATTATACAGGCATTGTTGGGAATGGAGATAAATGAAAGTGAAAATTACATTCGGTTTTATAAGCCTTACCTTCCAAATTACCTGGAATCCTTAAATATAAACAACCTTCAGTTTGGTAAATTAAAATTAAACCTTCAGTTTATACGTACCAACAGCAGTGTAAGTATCTCCATGTTAAATAAAAATGTACCGGTTAAGCTGGAAGTAATTTATTAAATTAAGCCTCCGGCTAATTATTTGCTCCCAGTTCTGCTTTTTGGCTGTTCTAATCAGCACAACTGAATTGCATATTTAAAAATCCTGCAAATTTTTTAATTTCGGGAAATTTGTAGTCAGATGCAGCCGGAAAAAAAGCAATTGGAAATTTTATTGATGCATTATTTTAGAGAATGTTATCCTGTTTTTCCCAGAGGAAAATTAATTTCTTCAGAATCTCCGGATTTTATATTAAAGTTAAAAACAAGAACCCAGATTGGAATAGAACTCACCCGGCTCAATCCTTTAAATGCACCTGCGCCGGGTAACTCCAGACTGGAGCAGCATATAATAAGGGACCGCATCATACACACGGTCAAGGAACTGGTTGAATCAAATTCGTCTATGCAGCTGTTTGTGAAGTTCCTGTTTTCAGAAAATAATCCTATTGAAGCAGAAAGGGAATTATCCGTAATTGCACAGGTGGCTCATATCATTCGTAAGTCAATTCTCTTAAAGAAGCTCAATAAGTTCTTTTATATAGTAATTGATAATAAATCCCTTCCCCGTGGCCTTGAAAATATATTGATAATAAATCATCCAGCGCTGGAAAATTCTATTTGGGAGCGTTCAAACAACCTGGGATTATCTGAAGATGTGTTGGGAGATATTCGTGAAGCCATTTATAAAAAAGATGAGAAACTGCATTTGTATCACCGTCAAAACCTTAATTCCTATTGGCTTATCGTAATTACCGACAGGCTGCAGGGCACCAGAAATTATAACCTCCACGATAAAATAATGAATCATGATTTTCAGTCACATTTCCAGCATGTGTTTTTATTTGACCTGATAAAAACAAAAATATTTCAGCTGGTATAATCAAAAAAGATATAGATTGCATCATACAGTTGGTTTTTCAAAACAGACAAATTTGATATTCCTCCTGTCACAGTTCAAGATTTAACCGGGCAGTGATACACATATAGATTATTAATTCCGGTCTGATAAGAATTATTATATTACAGGATGAAACTGATAAAATCATGGCGTTGGTTTGGTAACCGAGATGCTGTTAAATTACATTGGCTGGCAGAAATGGGTGTGAAGGAGGTAGTAACAAGTCTGCATGAAATACCGGAAGGAGCGGTTTGGCCAAAAAAGGATATTTTAAGAACTAAAAAACAAATTGAAGCTTCCGCTCTTCGGTGGTCTGTGGTGGAAAGCCTCCCGGTTTCGGAAGCCATAAAATATGGAGGAGGTCAAAGAGAAAGACACATTCAAAATTATAAAGTCTCATTGCAAAATCTGGCACAATGCGGAATAAAAACCGTGGTTTATAATTTTATGCCTGTGCTTGACTGGGTTCGGACCGATATACATTTTAGACTGCCATCGGGAGGTGAATCAATGCTGTTTGATTGGGTTACTTTTGCAGCTTTTGATGTTTTCATACTTGAACGACCGGATGCTGAAAAGGATTATCTTCCTGACATCCTGCAGAAAGCCGGAATCATCTTCCGGAATATGGAAAAGGATAAAGCAGAAAGGCTTATGTACGATATCCTTGTTCTGACGCAAGGGTTTGTTAAGGAAAGGCCTGACATATCTGTAAAAGATTATAAAAAATTCTATCTTGATTCCCTGCAAAGATATAAAGGGACAGGTCACAAAAAGTTACGTGAAAACCTTTCCATTTTTTTAAGCGAAGTAGTGCCGGTAGCAGAAAAAATTGGCATCAATCTGGCTATTCATCCCGATGATCCTCCCTTCCCTGTTCTGGGCCTGCCCCGTATCTTTAGCACTATTGAGGATATAGAGTGGCTGCAAAATGTAAATTCTTCACTGAACAACGGTATGGCATTCTGTGCTGGCTCCTTTTCAGCCAGAAAAGAAAACGATGTAATTGAAATGGCCAGGAAATACGGACATCGCATTCATTTTGTACATCTGCGAAATACACAATTAATGGATGACGGGAGCTTTTATGAATCGGGGCACCTTGAAGGAAGAGTGGATATGGTACTACTGGTTAAAGTATTGCTGGAGGAGATGCAAAAAAGGAGAGCTGCAGGAAGAATTGATTGCCACATACCCATGCGGCCGGATCATGGGATTAAAATACTGAATGATTTTAACCTGAAAGGAAATCCGGGATACCCTTTGGTGGGCAGGTTGATGGGACTGGCAGAAATTGCCGGGATTGAAAAAGCCTTGTTGTCAGGAACACTGTAAAATCATTTGGTATAATTTTACAAATTAAAATTGTTTGTTTTCACCGGTATCACGTGCCTGTCTGTCACGGCAGACAGGGAATTCCCATGTACCGATAACCATCGGGATTATTCATGTTCCTTTGTGGATGTAGTATATTCAGTGTCGTTTCAACTGTACAGTAAATAATTATTAAAATGGCCGGATGGAATCCACATATTTTAAAGGGATTAGTTCATCAGTGGTTGAATTTGCAAACATTGCGGATTTCATTACCGTATTTTCTCTGCTTCCTCCTTTACCTGTTCCGCTTCTTCAATTAAAGGCTGCAATTGCTCGTTTTTTTCATCAAGATGCGAAACAGGTTCTTTTAACCGGTGTTCAATCTCCATGAATAATTTTTCAAACATACGGCCAATCTCTGCATTCAGACGGTGCCGGAATTCCTCCCGCGATTTTTTCATCCTTTTAGAAAGGTCATGCAAAATACCCGAACGCTTCCAGACCAGTGTGACTGCAATCATACTGGCACCCACTATTGCCAGCACACCACCTGTGATATCAAAAATCATCATATTTGAAGCCAGTGCAATCACAGCTCCCAGGGCAGTAAGTCCTCCGCCTGTCAATGAAAGCCTGCCAATGCCCATTCCTTCCATCCCTTTATTTTCTGCAATATCAGAAAGTCGTAAATCCTGCAGTTGCTGTTGCAGACGTGCAAGAATTTCCGCCCGGTCAGGGTCTTTAATTATAAATTTTCTAACAGTCGTATCGTGCCTGTGATCGAGTGCCTCTGTCAATTCACTGAACATCGACATCATTTCATCGGAAATATCTTTTGATACACGCATTGATTCGGTTTCGATCTCTTTTTTAGTGGCAACTTCAAAATTGGTCTGAAGTTCCTTAAGCCATGTTTTGATGTCTTTATCTCTTAGAAGAGGAATCGATCGTCGCAACACCTTACCTGCGCTTAGTCCTTCAGCGAAATCCTGTTCCAGGCCAGTGGCCAGCCTGTCATAAGAAAGTGAAAGGCTGTTAACTGCCATGCGTTTTAATGCTTCAGCCTTTTCACGACGGGTTTTTACTTTGGCAAGTAATCCTGTATAAAAAGATTTATCGTCCTCTAAGGCAGCCTGTTCATTTCGCAACCGAAAAATCAGTCTGCCGGCAATCTTAGCTGCCGTATCCCGTGCACCATCCACTTTCATTTGCCATACTTCACCGCTTTGAATGGCATTGCCCAAATACTTCCTGAACTCAGCAAAGCCACTTGCAGGGTTTTTCTCCACTTCAAGTTTTGCAGAAAGGGAAAATACAACAGGATTCTGTACATTCCGCTCCCGTGCATACTGGTATACACGTTCCTGGTTAATCTCAAGTTCGCGCGGTGAAGCAAGATCGGACTGCTGAAGTATGAATACCATCTTCCGGTGCCAGTCTTTTTTAACCAGCGAAAGAAAATCCCATGCCGACCCCGTATGCGGATTTTTTGCCGAAAACACAAAAACCACCATATCACTCTGAGGGATGTAATTTTCTGTTATAGCCTGGTGGTTGCGGATAATTGAATTGGTTCCGGGGGTGTCAACAATGGTAATTTTATTCAAAACATCCTTAGGAAGGGTTACTCTTTCCCAATTGTCGCCTAAATCGGTTTTGGTACGTTTCTCTCCATACACCAACTCCTGAATACCGGAAGTGCATGGATCGGGTGCAACTTCACAAATTTCCTCACCCAAAAGGGCGTTTACAAAACTGCTTTTGCCAGATTTTACCTCTCCGACTATTACCAGCATAGCTGCCGATGAAAGATGTGCCAATCTTTCCCTGACAATTTTAGCTGCCTCTTCATCGGAAACTTTTTCTGTCAATGCCAAACAGGCTTTAAGCAATCCGTGCAATGATTCGTACTGTTCCCGCTGTTCATGAGTTAATACCTGTTGTATCATCTTTTTTTATGTAGTTGAATTCAAGCCTGTCCAATCTTAACTGAACTGACCTGTTTATCTGTTAATCTGTGTTTTTATCCTGAATATAACAAATATACTATATAATTAACATGCACACATTGTACCATTTATTTAAATGTCCTTATTGTCAATGCAAACTGGATCTTTTTCTTCTCTAAATCCAATTCATGTTCCCACTCCTGTAATAACTACATAAAATCCCTATCAGGTTCAGTCTTATCAGTTTGACGGAAATATTTGCTGGCGAACAAATACTTTATCCTATCTTAATTCAATATATCTTCGTTGTAAAGTCGATATAAAGTCGATATAAAGTCGGAACGAATTCGTGATTTACCGAATTTGTTCCGAATATAATGCGAATTTGTTCCGAATCTGATACGGACCAAGCATAACGATGAATTATACACACTTGTGATTGAATTAAGGGAGCACAATTGAAAAGTACCTGGAGCCAATATGGGATTATAGCATAAAGTGCTTATGATTTTCGGCTATTCGTTTGGGGAAAATAAAATAATAATAACAGTTGTTGTTTACACTGAACTTATAAAACGTATCCAACCTTTTTTGAGGTAACCTGCCCGTGCAAGGGTCATGATGAGCACACCTATTATTGTAATTAATCCGCCGGCCAATTGGTGCGGCAGAGGGAAGGTGCCAAAAAATAAATAAGCCCCAATTAAAACAAAAATCCCTTTCAGGCTTTGTACCACAGACGAACGGGAGGCTTCAAAATACCTGAAAGAATAATATATTGCAAGAATAGCAAGAAAGGGCCCCAGGAATGCTCCAATAACAATGTTTCTTAATGCTGAAACAGGGATTTCAAATGACTGCCCGTAGACGACAAACATTACAAATGAAAAGACCAATAACCAAACTGAACGGTTTAAATTTAACAACTCAGCACTCATTTTTCTTACATGCACTTTTACCACGAGCGAGGCAATAGTTGCAAACACAGCATTTACCACCACAACACCAGTACCCGGGATAAAAAGGTTTTCAAGTGTAGCATCTCCACTGTAGCTAACTATAAATGCTCCGGCTAATGCCACCACAGCTCCACCTGCCTCAATGGGCCCAAACCTTTCCTTAAGAATAAAAACACCTCCAAAAACAAGCATTACCGGAAACATATTCCCCAGAAAAGAAGTCACTGCAGGATCGGGTATAATAAATATTGAAAGGTAAAAAGTAGTAGCTGTTAATATTTCAAGCACGCCAAGCAAAAGCAGTATATGAATCTGTCTTTTGGTAAGTGTTCTTAGCTGTCGCAGTTTTCCTTTTATTAAGGACCAGAGCAGCATTAAAAGAAAACATACTGAAAACCAATAAACCCCAAATTGTGCAAGATGAACTTCAGCAAATGCTGCCTTACTAAAAATGTATTCACTTGCGAATGCAACTGTCCCCAGTATTGCAAAAAAATAGCCCTTAAACTTATCTGAATCCATTAACTCATTCTTAAAAAAGAAGTAAAAATATTAATTACATTCAAACAGGGACAGGAAGCAGATTAAAAGCCTGTTAAATATTTTCCGATGTTAAATTATAAAGCACCGGCAGCAAAAATAACAGTAACAAATAAAGGAAAGAACCCGGAAACAAGCTTCCGGGTATTATTAATTATTCTGCTTAAATATGAATTACTTCATCGTATGCAGCGGCTGCTGCTTCCATTATTGCCTCGCTCATAGTTGGATGGGGATGAATGGTTTTAATAAGCTCATGCCCGGTAATTTCAAGTTTTCTTGCTACAACAAGTTCTGCAATCAACTCAGTAACGTTACCTCCAATCATGTGAGCGCCGAGCAACTCCCCATATTTAGCATCAAAAATCAGCTTTACGAAGCCTTCCTTATGCCCTGCGGCACTTGCTTTTCCACTTGCTGTATAAGGAAATTTGCCAACCTTAACCTCGTATCCCTGTTCTTTTGCCTTTGCTTCAGTAAGTCCTACCGATGATATTTCAGGATTTGTGTAAGTACATGCAGGGATGTTCTTATAGTCAATGGGTTCTGGATTTAACCCGGCAATTTTTTCCACACAAACGATTCCTTCAGCTGAAGCAACGTGAGCCAGAGCAGGTCCTTCCAGAATGTCACCTATAGCGTAAACACCCTCTACATTTGTCCGGTAAAATTCATCTACCTTCACCCTTCCGTTGGTGGTTTCCACACCCAGCTCTTCAAGTCCTAAATTTTCAGTATTGGGAGTAATGCCAACAGCAGAAAGAACGATATCGGTTTCGATTTTTTCTTCCCCTTTTTTCGTTTTAACCGTAACCATACATTTTTTACCCGAAGTATCTACATTCTTAACAGTAGAATTGGTCATTACCTTCATTTTCATTTTCTTAAAAGACCTTTCCAGCTGTTTCGCTACCTCTTCATCTTCATTGGGCACCAGTGTTGGCATAAATTCAATAAGGGTAACCTTAGTTCCTATAGACTGATAAAACCAGGCAAACTCACTTCCGATAGCTCCTGAACCAACTACAACCATGCTTTCAGGCTGCTTATCCAGGCTCATTCCTTTTCGGTAACCAATAATTTTCTTCCCATCTATTTTCAAATCAGGAAGTTCACGTGAACGTGCACCTGTAGCCAGAATAATATGTTTGGCAGTGTATTTCTTTTTATTTCCGGAATCATCGGTAACTTCCACAGTATTCTTTGATGACAGCTTACCAGACCCGGGAATTGTTTCAATTTTATTCTTTTTGAACAGAAACTGGATTCCATTGCTCATTCCATCCGCTACATTGCGGCTACGCTTAATCATTCCGGAGAAATCGGGTTTTACCTCACCGGATATAGATACCCCATAATCTGCGGCATGCACTGCATATTCATAGGCTTGTGCACTTTTCAGCAACGATTTGGTCGGAATACATCCCCAGTTAAGGCAAATACCCCCCAGTTTTTCACGTTCTACAACGGCAACTTTTAATCCCAGCTGGGCAGCACGAATAGCGGTAACGTAACCTCCAGGTCCGCTCCCGATAATTAATACATCGTAATCCATATTTTTATTTTTAGTGTTGATTTTAATTTAATACAACATTAGTGTAACTAAAATAGTTTTAGATAAAATTAGGTACATTCATAATTTCGGTCTACTTTCTATTTCGAACTCATGTTTTTTTCCGATCCAAATAAATACATCATTTTCCATTTGATTATTTATTCAAATTTGAAAAAATTCTCAACAATTCTCCGGCAGCAGAAAATGAACTTAATTCGCTGTTTATTACTTTTTGTTCATATTCTCGAATTCTATCCTTCATCAATGGATGGAAGTAAAAATTTCTTTTGATCTGCTCTTCAATGGTCTCATGCATCCAGAAAGATGCCTGTGCCTTTCGTTTTTGAACAAAATATTCATTTCTCCTTGTCTGCTGAATGTAAGCTTCTATTCTGCCCCATATATCAGCGATGCCTGATTTTGTGAGGGCAGAACAAGTTAGGACTTCAGGAATCCATTCCGATTCTTTTTTGGGAAAAAGGTGTAATGCATTTTTATAATGTCTTTTTGCCAGTTGCGCCTTTTCCTTATTATTTCCATCCGATTTATTAATAGCAATTAAATCAGCCATTTCCATTATACCCCGTTTTATTCCCTGCAACTCATCACCTGCACCTGCAAGCATGAGCAACAGAAAAAAATCGGACATTGAATGAACAGCTGTTTCGCTTTGTCCAACACCTACCGTCTCAATGAATATATGATTGAAACCTGCGGCTTCACATAAAATAATTGTTTCCCGCGTTTTGCGCGCTACTCCGCCCAAAGAGCCGGCTGACGGACTTGGCCTTATATAAGCATTCTTATCCCCCGATAATTCTTCCATCCGGGTTTTATCTCCAAGAATGCTTCCTTTAGATCGTTCACTGCTTGGGTCTATTGCCAATACAGCAAGTTTTCCTCCCTGTTGAGTTATATAAGTTCCCAGGGCTTCAATAAACGAACTTTTCCCTACTCCTGGTACACCTGTAATGCCTATACGGACTGAATTACCACTGTAAGGAAGGCACTGTACGATTATTTCCTGTGCGACCTGCTGATGTTCCGGACGCGAGCTTTCCACCAGAGTAACTGCCTTACTCAGAAGTGCGATATTCCCGGAAAGAATCCCCCTGACATATTCTTCAGGAGGCAGTATATTCCTTTTTTTTCCCAGAAAACGTTTTACAGAAGAATCATTAACCGACGAGGGCCGTTCAACTCCCTTATTAACATTCAGAGCTTTATATTCTGAATTATTTTCGATATGTTTTTTATTTACAGACATGCCGGTATGCAAGAATAATAAAACAAAAGTACCATATTTATTTTTTATAAAATACAAAAAGTGCTGTACGAAAATTCATACAGCACCCGTATATTGATTGCCATCAATAGGTTATATTATCTTTTCAGGTAGTAATATTACATGAAACCCGTAACATACTAGTGGGTGTTTTGGGATCATTTGTTATTACAGTAATTGATTTACTCTGCCGTCCCCGTTTTCCACGCGAATCGAAGGTAACTTTTATTGGGGCAGATTCACCTGGTGCAATAACATTTTTTGAAGGAGCAACGGCTGTACAACCACAAGAAGAACGTATGTTCCGAATAATGAGTTCAGATTTCCCGTTATTGGTGAGGGAAAATGTATGATCTTTTTTATCTCCTTGTTTCATATCACCAAAATCGTACGTCATTTCAGAAAAATTAGCTACCGGAGCCATCTCCATCTCAGCAGAAGTCAATTGTGAAAAATCTTCTTCAATAGTAGCACTGACTGCCAGTGAGGATCGGTAATCATTGCTGCCGTCAAGTGAAAGATAAATCCGATGAGATGCAAACCCATAAGTTCCTGCCTCTTTTGCATTATAGGTAACGGATAACATTCCCTTGCCCTTTGCTGGAATAGTCTGTGGTTCCATTTTTGTTACCAAATGCTTTGGAACGGTACGGAAACCAACTTTAACTGGTTTATCCGAATCGTTTACCAATTCGACTTCCTGGGTCTGGACATCGTTTTCGGTCATCCTCGCAAATGAAATGTGATTGGTTTTCGCCCGCAATGAGCCTATTTCCCTGGGATAAAGTTCTGAAAGTGTAAGATCACGTTCTTCAACACGACCTGTAATACGTAATACAGTAGTTCCGTTTTCAGCATTGGAACTTATCATAACGGTTTTATTAAAAGAACCTGGCCTGTTTTTAGGATCATAACTAACCTGTATTTCTCCTGAACCTTCAGGTACAACCGGCTGGCGGGTCCATTTAGGAGTTGTACAACCGCATGCAGCCCTTACATTACTCAAAACCAAAGGAACTGTACCTTTATTTGTAAATTTAAATGTGGTAGTCTGTACGCCGTCTGACTCTTTAAATGAACCAAAATCGTGTTCAAGTTTATCAAATACGATCTGTGGTTTTTGGGCGACTGCAACAGAAGCCATCAGAACAAGCCCTGGTACCAGTAACAAGCGGAATAAATGTTTCATTTGTATATTGTTTTAAAAATTTAGATTTATTAGTTTACTTTGTTATAACAAATTTACGTATGGTTTTTGCAAATTGTGTTAACCGTGATCAATATTTTGTTAACGGGATGTTAATTACTTATAAAGAAATAGTTATTAATGAGAATGGCAGATTTATGATGTGATGAAAAGGAAAACCTTAACATATATTGTAATCCTGGCTACAATTACAGTAGCAGGTGCTTTATCACTTCAGTTTTTTTTTCTGCGGCATTCATACAACTATACAGAAAAACAATTCAGGGAAAGTGTTGTAATAGCCCTGAGAGAGGTTTCCTGGCAACTTCTATCGGCTAATGGAAATTTAGCCGGTTTTGACAGCATTGCTCCGGTTGAAATTATATCCAAAAGCTATTATATTGTTCAGGTTGATGCACCCATTGATTACGATCTGCTTAAATTTCATCTGAAGGAGGAATTGAAAAGGCATCAGATTTATTCCGATTTCGAATTTGCCATAAACAATCCTGAATCAGGTAATCTGGAACAAAAAACTTATGTAACTTCCGGAGGAGAAGAAAAAGTTTCTAATTTTGAGTTTCCGGAAAAAGAAAACAACGGAGGGTATTATTATGCCATTCATTTCCCTGATCGTTCACCTTATTTTCAATCCAGCCTTTCCATCTGGTATTTATTCACCGGATTGCTACTGATTATTATCCTTTTTTTTGGATATACCCTTTCAGTAATTATTCGTCAGCGGCAATTATCGCAAACCCAGAAAGATTTTATTAATAACCTTACACACGAATTAAAAACTCCTATATCTTCCATTGCTCTTTCAGCAAAGGTGATTAATGATGAAAAGATTTTACAAAATCCTGACCGGCTTTTCAAATACACACAGATAATTCTGGAGCAGAACAACCGGTTGTCGAAAAATGTTGAAAAAGTATTGAATCTGGCATTACTGGAGAAAACGAAACTTCTTCTGAATAAGGAAAAGATTGAGTTGAATGATTTTCTTGCAACTGTTGTTGAGTATTTCAAACAGTCGGATTCAGGCAGAAAAGCAACTATTCAACTGGATTTTACGAACACCCCTCTTTATGTAATAGCTGATAAATTCCATTTCACCAATTTAGCATTAAATATTCTTGAAAACAGCGTGAAATATAGTGAGAAGCCTCCGGTAATACAGCTCGAGGTATTAAAATCCAATTCGAATATAATGATCCGTTTTACAGATAATGGCATTGGTATTTCAAAAAAATACCGCAAAAAAATATTTAAACGTTTTTACAGGATTCCTACAGGGAATGTTCACAACGTGAAAGGTTTCGGCCTTGGGCTTGATTACGTAAGAAAAATAATTAAAGCACACCGGTGGGATATAAAAGTTGATCAAAATCCCGGGGGAGGAAGTATATTTACCTTAAAAATTCCCATAAAAAAATGAATAACTCAGTAAAACTATTATTGGTAGAAGACGATGATGCCCTCAGGTTTATTGTAAAGGATAACCTGGAGCAAAACAATTACGAGGTTGATATTGCTGAAAATGGCCAGGAGGCAATCAATTTATTTAATAAAAATGAATACCACCTGATAATACTGGATGTAATGCTGCCGAAAGTTGATGGCTTCAAAGTTGCTGACTACATTCGCAAATCAAATGAACACATTCCGATAATTTTTTTAACTGCACGTTCGATGACGGAAGATAAAATTACCGGACTTACACTTGGCGGAGACGATTACATTTCCAAGCCGTTCAGCATGGAAGAATTGCTGTTAAAAATTAAGATATTCCTGAAAAGGAGCAGCGTATTGCCAGTTGAAAAAATTAATCCATACACTCCAAAAAAAATTGGAAGGTTTTTATTTTACCCCGATGAATTAATTCTTTCACTCGATGGTGAAAACCGAAAACTGACAATAAAAGAAATGGAACTTATCAGGTATTTTTCCGAGCACCCCAACAAAGTTTTAAACCGGAATGAGATATTGGAAAAGGTCTGGGGCGCAAATGATTATTTTCTGGGACGTAGCCTTGATGTATTTATTTCGCGTTTGCGAAAATATTTTAAACCCGATCCGAATATTAAAATTGTTAATCTGCATGGCATTGGTTTCCGCTTTTTAATAAAAAAAGAAGAAAATTCTTAGTTCTCAGTAAAAAGAAAACTATGTAGTCACTTGGCAGAATTAAAAAAACAGCTATTTTTGCAGTCCGAAAAAATAAGTCAGTAACAATTAGAAAAATAAGAAACGATGAAGAGAACATTTCAGCCATCGAACAGAAAGAGAAGAAACAAGCACGGCTTCAGGGAAAGAATGGCTACCGCAAATGGCAGGAAAGTGTTAAAAGCCCGCCGTGCAAAAGGCCGTAAAAGACTGACAGTTTCAGACGAACCGAGGCATAAAAAATAATTTATACCAACATCCGGGCATGGGGGAAGGTAAAGAATTAAAATTCTTTACCTTTTCGTGTTTAATAGCAACATAATTGCCTTGTATTTGCGTTATTTTGTTATTCAAAATATAGTGGAAGAAAATAAACATATTAGTTCACCGAGGTTTCTCACAAGCCGGACCTTCCTGCTTCAAGTTGCTATAGCTGCCGGAGTTGGATTGGTATTGGTATTTATAACGCTGAAAGTGCTCGAGATGTATACCCGTCACGGACAGTCGCATCCCGTGCCTGATTTTTCGGGAATGAGCCAGCCGGAAGCTAATAAAATAGCAAATCATAACAACCTGAGAATTGAGGTGATTGATTCTGTATTCATGGAAGATGCACCTCCGGGAGTAATTGTAGACCAATTGCCGGAAGCAGGCCATGGTGTAAAGCAAAACCGGACTGTTTTTGTCTCGATAAATTCGACACAACCTGAAATGGTTACTGTTCCCCAACTTAGCGATATTTCATTCCGGCAGGCACAGGTTTTAATAGAAAACAGCGGTCTTCAGGTGGGGAAAATCAATTACATGCCCTCTCAATTCAACAATCTGGTACTGGAAGTCCAGTTTAAGTCAAAAAAATTAAACCCAGGGGAGAAATTACCTAAAGGCTCTGATGTTGATATAGTGATTGGGCGTTCACAGGGGAATACTTCAACTCCCCTTCCCGATTTGACCGGTCTGACTATTACAGATGCAGAACTAACGTTAAATGATGCAATGCTTAACAGTGGAGTTGTTATTTATGATAATTCCATAATCTCATCTGCAGATTCACTCGAAGCCAGGGTATGGCGGCAAAGACCAAGTCCCAAAAATACATCTTCAGTTCTTCTTGGTACATATATAGATTTATGGTTGACTGTTGATTCATTAAAACTTGAACAGACAAGAGAACCTGGTTTTTAATCATGACTAAATATTATAAAGAAAACGAAGAAAAAGAAGATTTGGAAGACGATGGTCTGTTTGAACATTACCGGTTTACTGTTGACCAGGGCCAATCACTGCTTCGCATCGATAAGTTCCTTTCGAACCGGATTAATAATGTCTCACGGAGTAAAATTCAGGCATCTGCCGAAGCTGGGAATATCCTGGTAAATAACAACCCGGTAAAAGCAAATTATACAGTAAAACCTAACGATGAAATCCGCATCGTTATGGAATATCCCAGGCGGGAACTAAAAATCATACCCGAAGACATTCCTCTTAACATTGTTTTTGAGGACGAACAACTGATTGTATTAAACAAGCCTGCAGGATTGGTTGTGCACCCGGGGCATGGAAATTACTCAGGCACGCTGGTAAATGCTCTTGCCTGGTATTATAAAGACCTGCCCCTGTTTAAAAGTGAAGACCCAAGACCGGGACTGGTACATCGTATTGATAAAGATACTTCCGGATTAATCGTTGTTGCAAAAACTGAGCAGGCAAAAGTGAAATTGGCGCTTCAATTTTATGAAAAATCAACGGAAAGAAAATACCATGCTCTGGTTTGGGGCATACCTAAGGAACAAAATGGAACCGTTACAGGAAATATTGGCCGCAGTTTAAAGAACAGGCAGGTATTCACTGTATTTCCTGAAGGCGATTTTGGGAAACCGGCAGTAACACATTATTCGGTACTAAAATCAATAGGTTATGTAAGTTTGGTTGAATGCAGGCTGGAAACAGGCCGGACCCACCAAATTAGGGTTCACATGAAGTATATAAACCACCCGTTGTTTAATGACTCCACCTACGGTGGCGACCAAATCCTTCGCGGAACAACTTTTTCAAAATATAAACAATTTGTTCATAATTGTTTTAAAATCATACCCCGGCAGGCACTTCATGCCAAAACACTTGGGTTCATTCATCCGGTAACTGGTGAAAAAATGGAATTTAATTCTGTACTGCCTGACGATATGGCAGCAGTAATTGAAAAATGGGAAAATTATATATCAAACAGAAATGAATAAGAAACCAAATATTGCAATTATTACCGGTGGCGATTCATCGGAATACATTGTATCAGTAAAAAGCGGTGCAAATTTATTTGCCGCAATTGATACCGGAAAATTTAATCCATGGTTGGTATTGATGAAAGGTAAGAAATGGATAGTGTTAAACGGAGAAGAAGAATTGGCTGACATTAATAAAACTGACTTCAGTTTCACATATAAGGGCGAAAATCACCGGTTCGATTTTGCTTATATAACTATCCATGGTACCCCCGGGGAAGACGGGATTCTTCAGAGTTATTTCGAATTGTTAGGAATTCCTTATTCTACCAGCAATGTCCATTCATCGTCTCTAACGTTCAACAAATGGTTCTGTAATAATTACCTGAAAAACTTTGGCATAAAAATGGCCAAATCAATTAAGGTAAATAAAAACGAAGTGGTAAACTCTGCCCAAATCATAAAAGATTTAGGACTTCCACTCTTTGTGAAACCCAATGCAGGTGGGTCAAGTTTCGGCGTCACCAAAGTTAAAAATGAATCTGAACTAACAATTGCCCTTGAAAAGGCATGGAATGAAAACAGTGATGCTTTAGTGGAAGAATATATACAAGGTGGTGAATTTACATGCGGATTGGTTGAGTTTAAAGATGAAACCCTGGTTTTTCCGGTAACTGAAATCATTCCCAAAAATGAATTCTTTGATTTTGAAGCTAAATACACTCCGGGAGCAACATCTGAAATAACCCCTGCACGTTTGCCTGACCATCTCTTTGAGAAATGCCGTCAACTCAGTTCCAGGATTTATTCCCTTTGCCAGTGTTCAGGAATTGCCCGTGTTGACTTTATACTGAAAGGGGAAGAGTTTTATTTTCTGGAAGTGAATACCACACCCGGGATGACTGCCACCAGTTTCATCCCCCAACAGATAAAGGCTATGGGATTTACATTAACCGAAATAATTACAAAAATAATTGAAGAAAAACTTATTAAAAAACAATAAACATTTGTGAATAAATTTAGTTAACAACTAAACATTAAAATAAGGTTCCCTCCCGCTGTTATTTTATAATTTTAGCCTCCTGAACTTACAGATATAAAAACTGAGACATACTATGGCAACCGACAGGAAAAACAAAGGGACCAATCAAACCAGGCGTCAATCGGGAATGTCGATTGATGAAATTAATGCGCAATATGGAAAATTGCCTCCGCAGGCAATTGAAGTTGAAGAAGCAGTTTTGGGGGCACTAATGCTGGAACGCGATGCATATGTAACCGTAGCTGATATTATCGATACTTCCAGTTTTTACAAGGAAGAACATCAAAAGATTTTTGAAGCAATAAAAGAGCTTTCAACAAATGAAAAACCGGTCGACCTGTTGATGGTTACCCAGGAATTAAAGGACCGCGGACAACTGGAGGAGGTAGGCGGACCGGGTTATATTACCCAGCTTACACGACGCGTAGCTTCAGCAGCTCATATTGAATTTCATACCCGCATTATTGCCCAGAAATTCATACAGCGTGAACTTATCCGGGTTTCATCAGAGATTCAGACCAAATCATATGACGATACCCTGGATGTGGATGATTTAATTGATTTTTCTGAATCATCCTTATTTCAGGTTGCTGAACGCAACATAAAAAAAGAAACCGTCCCTATAAAACCGGTGCTGAATGAAGCCATCCTGCAAATTGAAAAAGCACGTCATCAAAAGGATGGGTTAAGCGGGGTGCCTTCCGGGTTCACATCGTTAGACCGTATAACTTCCGGCTGGCAAAAAACCGATTTGATAATTGTTGCCGCACGCCCTTCTATGGGTAAAACAGCATTTGTGCTTAGTATGGCACGTAATATGGCAGTTGAACATAACCGCTCGGTAGCAGTTTTCTCACTCGAGATGTCATCGATACAATTGGTTAACAGGCTTATTGCTGCAGAGACGGAACTGGGAAATGATAAACTCAAAACCGGCAGGTTGGAAAACTACGAATGGGAACACCTGAACCGTAAAATATCAAATCTTGAAAAAGCTCCAATTTTTATTGATGACACACCAGCCCTGTCCATCTTTGAGTTCCGGGCCAAGTGTCGCAGATTAAAAATGCAACATGATATACAGGTAGTAATTGTAGACTACCTGCAGTTAATGACTGCCGGGACAGACAATCGAGGCAGCCGTGAGCAGGAAGTAAGCGCAATATCCCGGTCACTAAAAGCCATTGCAAAAGAATTGAATATACCAATTTTGGCACTTTCACAGCTAAACCGTTCAGTTGAGTCACGTGAAGGAAAACGGCCGCAATTATCTGATCTTCGTGAATCGGGTGCTATTGAACAGGATGCCGATATTGTGACCTTCATACACCGTCCCGAGTATTATGGGATAACAGAAGACGATTCAGGAAATTCCCTTATTGGTGTGGCAGAAATAATAATTGCAAAGCACCGTAATGGTGCAACTGGTGATGTGCACCTTTCTTTCAAAAAGGAACTTGCCAAATTCAGCGATATGGAAAACAACTTTAGTAATGGCTTTAACGCTTCCAAAACGTTTAGTTCAAAAATGAACGAGGAAGAGGAAGAAGAAAGCATAAGTGTTGGTATTACAGGCAATCATCATTTTGATAAACCGTCCGGAGGCAGAAGTGATTTACCATTTTAGCATCGGGCAAATTGTTTTTTAAGGTGCTGGAATACATGGCTTTTCATCCCTAAATTATAATTACAATTACCTCCTTTTATAATTGCTCCTTGAGCTTAAACTTTCTTTTAATAACAAATTTTAAATATTAGCCATTGAAAAAACCACAGAAAAAGTCCCATATTTGTAATTTACAGAAATGAAATTTGCAAAATGAGAAATAAAATTCTTCTGTCAATTATAGCATTTATACTTGTTAACCAGGCACATGCAATCCACCTTTTAATCCCTATGGACGACTCTCAGCGGAACCATTTAAAATCTTATGGAATTGCTTATTGGGTATTGCAGCGGGATGTTGAGGTGAAATGGCTTCTTAACTACCGCGGGGGGAGCTTTTTGATTGAACACCACCCCGAAATAGAAAATGAATGTGTAGTAAGGGGAGTTTCCTTCGAATCAATTACAGATACCAAAGCCTCAGCCCTGTTAAATGAAATTGCACAACCTGAAGTTAACCAGGATGCAGTCAGCATGAATAAAGCCCCAAGGATAGCTGTTTACACACCTCCCAATAAACTGCCGTGGGACGATGCAGTAACGCTGGTACTTACTTATGCAGAAATAGATTACGATGAGATTTATGATGAAGAAATACTGAATGGTAAGCTTTCGGAATACGACTGGCTCCATCTTCATCATGAAGATTTTACCGGGCAGTTTGGTAAATTCTGGAGAACCTACCAGCATATGCCCTGGTATCAGCAGGAGGTAAGCATAAACAAGGAACTGGCAGCCAGACTAGGGTTTTTAAAGGTGTCAGAAATGAAATCCTTTGTCACACGTGAAATGGACAAGTATGTTTTAAACGGGGGCTTTCTGTTTGCCATGTGTGCAGCAACCGATACGTATGATATAGCGCGCGCTGCCACAGGCGTAGATATTGTGGGGCCTATGTTTGACGGCGATCCTGCCGACCCGCACGCACATGAAAAACTGGATTTTTCACGAACCTTTGCCTTTGAAAACTTCCAGCTTGTGATGGATCCTAATATTTATGAATTTTCGAATATCGATGCAACTGAAACACGTCGGGTAATAAGGGAAAATGATTTCTTTACCCTCTTTGAATTTTCGGCCAAATGGGATCCCATTCCAACCATGCTGTGCCAGAACCACCGAAATATGATAAAAGGATTTATGGGCCAAACTACGGCATTCCGTAAAGAAGTTATAAAACCAAATGTCCTTATAATGGGAGAAAATAAACCTGCCAATGAGGCAAGATACATACACGGTGAAAGAGGAAAAGGATTCTGGACATTTTATGGCGGACACGACCCGGAAGATTACCGGCACCTTGTAGGAGATCCACCTACCGATTTAAGTCTGCACCCCAATTCTCCGGGGTACCGGCTGATTTTAAATAATGTACTTTTCCCGGCTGCAAAAAAGAAGAAAAGAGAAACATGATTTTATTAGCGAAAAAGCTATTATGTGCTTTACTTAATTTCCCCTTGCTTGTAGGTCGTGTTTTTGGATAATCTGATAGAATACATGCACTGAAAAAGAAGAAATTTAATACGCTAAATATAAATACCGATATAATACTTATAGATGATCTTGCTTCCTCCAAAAACTCCGTTTATATTGATATATCAGTTCGCTTATTTTACCTCACAAACTATTTATCAGGGTTTCCTCCTCACTCAATAACGATTCTTTAATCAGAGGTAACGAAAAAAGGGGATGTATCGTGTTTTGATACTCCCCTATTCAATAAAGTTTAATGTCTTAAATGATTAATGTGGTTCGTCTTCCATAAAACCAGACTGCCTAAAACCACTTACAAAAAGTGTATCATTTTCGATTCCGGTTGCATCTACCAGGTCTTCAAACCAGATTTCAAAATAGATGCTATCAGACATAATACCAGATGGCAATTTAACGGCATTTTTAATCACTTTTCCGTTAGCGATTCTAACTTCTATATCATACCCTTCAACAATACTTATTACAGGATCGGGGCTTCCAAAGGTCAAATTTTGGGGATTAGCGGGAATCCTGACTTTATACGACCAGAAGTGGTCTTCATCAGTCAGCCAGATTTCCTGTCCGTTGTCTGCAGCAGTATTATATGTATGTATAAGTGTTAAACCAACATTGAACGGATCCACACCATATTGGCTATGATCATAACTTACATACCAGTTCCCGTCGAGTTCACCGGTTGAGCTTTCCCATATTTCCAATTCATCATTGCATGCTGTAAACAGAAACAGAAGCAATGAAATGCTAAATATGCTATAGATTATTTTTTTCATATTTTTCTTGTTTTATTAATTTGACCCATTATTTTGTACCGGTAACCTTAAAGTCATCTGCTCCAGCGTAAACTCCAATCCATGTTAAATTACCCGTTTCCGGATTATACGATGCGTTCTTGAAATTCTCCAGGCTGTCGCCCCATCCCTGCACAAAACTTGTTATCAGAGAAATTGAATAATCACTGTTAAGGTTGATATAACCGGTCATTGCATATGCCGGCCCGTAACCGAAACCAATAGCGTATGTACCTCCCAGAAGACAGCTTACATAGAAAACTCCGGTACCTTGTTTAGTAACAGTCATTCTCGCATTATAAGTCCTGGGCAGCGTGCCATCCGATTCTGTTCTAACGATAGTGGTTGTATAGGTTCCCGACAGATCATCATCCGGAGCAGTGGGATCGTATACTACAACTGTTCTGCTGGTGGATGAAGAATAACCATCTGCATTTATTGCTTCGTAATTCACCCGGTAAACACCAATTTCACTGGCATTCACATTACTCGATATTAAAACCTGGTCGGTAACATCAGTTTCTCCTTCCATAGCTGTATAACCGGGTTCCTGGTATGTTGAACCAATTGGTATTGCAACTGTAGAACCACCGTCCAGATCTATTTCTACATAATATGTTATTGTAGAAAGTCCGGCCGATTCCTCTTCACACGATGTTACGATTGCCAAGAGGAAGACAACACTTAATAAATATAATAACTTTTTCATTTTATCTTGAATTAAAGATTTAACTATTTACCTGCTTTTTGATCCCACCAGACATCCTCAGCAAGACTTGTTTTTTGCTTTGGCTTTGTGTTATTTCGTGTAATCACAGCATTTGGATAAATGGGTGATGAAGGCACATCTCCACTGAGTTTGCCCAACCCAGCCACTGAGATTATAAAATCACCGACCGGGAAATTAAGGTAAAGTTCTTGCCTGTGTGCGGCAGTTCTCACCTGTATTGCATTCACAGCCGGGTACTTGGTCCTGTTGCGTTCAAAGAATGCTTCCATATGCTGTAGTTTATTGTATGCAACCCATTTCTGAAGAGCTATAGCACGTATATTTTCCTCAATTGTACCATTTGGCCATTCGGCATACTGACCTTCACCGGTAATGGTTTCTCCAATTCCCCAATATGTAAGGTTAGCATTTACAGCAGCATCGTAATAATCTTTTGCCCTTGGATCGTTCGCACGTGCATATATTTCGGCCAGGTAGAAATTTACTTCCCAGGTCGACATCAGCGGTATGTCAGCATCAACATCAAATTCCACCTGACTGTAATCTTCCTTGTCATCTGTTACCCCATCCCCATCGGTATCAATATTCATAACAGCAAAATCTCCCTGAAGCGATCCCTGGTGACCTCCTTCCGGAGCTACGTAAAGCACATCAATCCGCGGGTCATTGTTGGTTGTCAAAAACCGGACCATTGTCATACTTGCAATCACGTTATCGAAATAACCAGCCCTGTCGAATTCTACCATCGGATGACGTTTTGTATCTCTGTCTTCCCAAATACTACCAGGTATCATTGCAGTCTCTGTAATAAATCCGCCTGAATTAGCCAAGGCCAAAGCTTCCTGCAGGTTAAAATTCGGAGTTTCCGACAATCGGAGCATCAGTTTTAATTTCAATGACCGGGTAAAGGCTATCCATGAAGCTAAATCTCCCCCATAAATGAAGTCATATTGTTCACTTATTAGTTCACCCGAGAAATCCATCTCCATCAATGCATCCACACGCGCCATCAGATCGTTGTAAATTTCTTCCTGAGCATCAAAGGCAGGATGAAATTCGCCTTCATCCCCCTTAAGAGCATCAAAATAAGGAATATCCCCCCAGGTATCGGTAACTACCTGCCATGCATAAATTGACAATGCTTCTGCAACCAGATAATTGCCTGAGCCTTCTTCAGAATTGTCCCTAATGGCTTTTAAATCATTCAGGGCAGAAGGAAGCAGGTTAGTGTAAGCAATATCAAAGCTTGTTTCATCATATTCATCCAAATACTTAAACTGAGATGAGGTATGATCCTGTGTCCAGTATTGTGACCAAAAACCACCTGAGAAACCCATGTGCCAGCCCATAAGTGCATTGGCTATGCCTACCTGGGCTACCGGCATAACAGCTTCCGGATTCTCCAGTTCGCTTAGATTGTTGGGGTCTGTATTGACATCCAACCAATCACTACATCCCAAAATCGGCAACAGCGAGATGAATGATATATAAAATATTTTTTTAATTTTCATGATTCAATATATTTAAGAATTAAAACGTAAATGATAAGCCAAAAGTATAAGTCTGGTTGGTTGGATTGGCTCCAAACTCACCAAATTTTGCTGAAATATCATTCCCAAATGTAGTCGTTTCAGGATCAATGTAACGGTTCTCCATCGGTGTCCACAATAATATGTTATCAGCTACAAAAGTAACTTTTACATTCTCCATTCCGATGCGTTGTCCAATAGATCGTGGCAAATTGTATGCAAGCACAACCTGACGCAGCTTAAGATATGAACGGTCGAGAAAAAACGCGTCAGTTTGATCAAAAGCACCAGTGCTGTAAAATGTATGTAAATCAGTAGTTGCTATCGGTATAGTATTCTCAATATAATCTTCGCCTACTAGCCTGACAGAGTTTGGAATTATAAATGGCTGACGATCATTGTATACGGTTTCCGGTCCTGAACCTGTCCAGTGCATATAATCTTTCTGATAAGAATAAATATAACCACCATAACGCAAATCAAGGGTAGCGCCTAAAGACAATCCTTTATAAGAAAAAGTATTGGTTAAACCTGCCCTGAAGTCTTCATTTATGCTTTTATCTTTTAAAACTACTTCATCGGGTGTTGCAATTGGCATACCATTTCCATCAACAACAATGTGTTCCTTCCCATCTATCATTACGGTCTGGGTTATCTGGGTTTTAAACAATCCCAGTTCTTCTCCTTCGATTGCTACAATTCCTGCACCGCCATAACCTCCAAGGAAGATTTCACCTTCAGCCAGTTTTTCAACCTTATTATCGTTCACCGAAAAGTTTGTACTGATAGTCCAGGTAAAATTATTAGTACGAATGGGTGAACCGTAGAACAATAATTCGATACCCTTGTTACGCACATCTCCGATATTGCTTACAATTGCTGTATATCCAGTGGAAGGATCCAGCGGTTGTACACTGATTAAACCTTCAGTAAGTTTATTATAATATGAAAAATCGAATCCCAACCGGTTGGAGAAAAGGTTCATTTCCAAACCAACTTCAAATTCTTTAGTAATCTCAGGAGCCAGATTGGGGCTTCCAAGCTGGTTACTTATCATCCATGAATTGGTTCCGTTCAGTGGGAATTCGGTATTGTCAACCTCTGGAAAACCAGGGTTGTTCAGGAATCCCTTTTGATACACAGGGTAAATATCGTATACATCTGCATCGTTACCAGCCCACCCATAAGATGCACGCAATTTGGCAAAATCAATTCCGTTAACATTCATACCCATTTTTCGAGCAAACTCGTCTAAAATAAAACTAGCTGATATGGTAGGATAAAAATAGCTGTTGTTTTCCAGCGGCAAGGTAGAAGACCAGTCGTTACGGGCAGTACCCGTTAAATACAGATAATCATCGAAACCAAATCCAATATTTGTAAATGCACCCCATAGCCTTCTTTGATCCAGATATTGACTTGCAACGGGATCGGAGGTGCCGTTCGAAAGATTGTAAAACCCAGGTACGTCAAGCGCTAAAATCTCTCCACTGGTTCTCGATTGACCCCTCTCGTTAATATTAACTCCAACCAAAGCCGTCAGATTAGTTCTTTCAGTTACAAATTCATTGTAATTCAGGAACATATCATGATTGGTTTCATAACGATTCCTTTTATCGATCCGGTACCGACCCGGTTGATTCTTCTGTGCATTATACGAAGGCGCTCCTTGCGGAATATCAATCTTTGCCTGCCAGCTTTCAGTATTGCTGTGTTCCAAATCGCCTCCAAAACGATATGTAGCCCTCAGCGTGCTGGTGATATCCAGGTTGGCTTCAATCTTTCCATAAACCTTATGCCGTACCTGTTCTCCTCCGTGTTCAAACAATGAAAAATATGGGTTGACACCGTAAGGAGTAAAATAATTGTTTAAAGTGTAGAATTTACTGTGATAATCCCGCATATCAACAACGGAGTAATCTTCGGGAATTTCCCACAGGCTCCTGAAAGTTGTGTTCCCCTGACCTGATGGTACTCCTTTTGAATTTTCATTGCTGTAATTTACCGACGTACTTATTGTCAGAGCATTCCATTTTTGGCTGCCCTTGGTAGATAATGTAGTCCTTTTGTAGGTATCTACATCCTCCGGCAGTACTCCATCGCTATTATTATGTGAAATTGACATGAAGTACTGAGTACTCTCATTTCCACCACTAGCAGATACTGCATTTTTATGGCTGATTCCAAAATCATAAAAATCACGTATCCTTGATTCTACAAATGAAAATGGTTTCAACAGCTGACTGTTATCCACCACATAACCCCACTTCCTCATAGAACCGTCGTATTTGGGACCCCAGTTTCCGTTTTCATCAAGCGCATGAAAACCACTCCATCCCTGGCCGAATTGATCTTGACGATCAGGAATACGACCTATATTCAATACTGAAATTGAACCATCGTAGGTAATCCTAAGCTTATCGCCCGTATTACTGCCCGATTTTGTCTGAATTAAAATAACACCGTTGGCTGCCCGTGAACCATATAAGGCTGTTGCTCCTGCTCCTTTTAATATGGTCATTGATTCAATATCATCGGGGTTTACAGCATTTAAACCCGATCCAAAATCCACATTGTAGTTCAAATTGTCACCGGAACGAACCTGAGTATTATTAATAGGAACTCCATCCACTACATATAAAGGCTGGTTGTTCCCAAATGAGGAAGCACCACGGATAATAACGTTTTGTGTAGCACCAGGACCGGGAGCGCTTGCTATGTCAACCCCTGCTACTTTACCCTGTAAAGCATTCATTGGGTTGATAACTTCCGACTCTGAAAACTCATTTGCACTAATTGATGAAGAAGCATACCCCAATGATTTCCGGTCTCTGGAAATGCCAAAAGCGGTTACAACAACCTCATCCACTCCAATCGTTTCAGGCTGCATAACCACATTTACGGTATTTCTTCCGGCAATACCAATGGTTTGGTTAGCCATTCCCACAAAGGAAAAGGATAAATTCTGAGCATTCTCAGGAACCTGAAGTGAATAATTACCGTCAATATCGGTAACTGTTCCCAGTGTGGTTCCCTGAACAACAACCGAAACTCCCGGAACAGGCGCACCATCCTCGGCGGAGGTAACCGTACCGGTTATCACACGCGTTTGGGCGTTAGCAGCCATTGTTCCCATGAAAAGGAGGATCGAGAAAAAAAACGCAATCTTTTTCATAGAAATAGTTTTAAATTTAATTAATCAGCGAATTAAAATTCATAAAATAACGAATGTTTAATATTTATAGCTTTACAAAAAAAATAATATTATTTGTTAAAAAAGTTTAACATCACAAAAGTATAAAAAGATCTCAATTAGAAAAATTAAAATTAAAATCTTAAACAGGTATTTCATCATTGATCAATGCATATGATTTTAATCCTGCATATTATATGATTAAATCATATACAAACAAAGAATTTCTCATCATATTTAACAAAATAAATAACAAATTATTATCTGATAATCGAAGAAAAAAGGGCTCATTAAAAAAGATCCTAAATGTTAAAATCAGACCTCTCCTGGCACCCTTTAAATATACTACATCATCCGTTATTTTAATAAAATTATCAAATTATTGCAGGATAATTATTTGCAGATTTTTAATCATTATTCACAGAAAAATCCAATATGAAACTCTATAACAAACAATTTACTCCAGAAGGGGTCTGACATAAAAAAAAGAACCACCAGTAAATGAAAATCATTTTGCAAAATTCAAAACCAGACTTTATCAGGTCGTAAATGAATTTGCTTCGTATCAAGTCTGATGAAACATTGTGAGGTTATAAACTTGTAGTGTGTCTACGGCTGTGAATTTTTTCCCTGGATATCCGGAGGGAAAATTAAAGAATCGGTAAAATTTCTTCCAGAGTATTTATTTTATAAAGAACATTTTTAAAGCGAGAAATATGAGCATTGTTATTATCAACAAATTTCCCCTGCCTGTCAAGGAAGACAGCATCGATGCCATAAGCAAGGGCCCCCAAAACATCTGTCTCAAAATCATCTCCAATCATGAGGCTTGTTGATTTTCGTGCATTGGATGATTTTATGGCATAATCAAATATTTCCCTGGCAGGCTTGGGCGATCTTATCTCCTCAGACGTATATATTTTTCTGAAATAATGATGTATACCGGCAGCTTCCAGTTTTTGATGCTGCACCCTGGTAAAACCGTTTGTTATAATATACATTTCGTATCCATTCGATTTCAGGTACCGCAGCACATGTTCTGTACCAGTCAGCAGGCATTTTTGCTTTGGCATTTCATTCAGGTAGAATTCATTTATTTCAAGTGGATCAATACCACTTATCCTCAATTCATCGAAAGTCTGCTGAAATCGGAGGGAAACCAGCTCTTTTTTACCCACCTCACCTTTTCTGTAGTTCTTCCACAATAAATGATTGTTTTTTGAAAATATCCGGAAAAAGAGTTGGAAATTTATAGTTTCATAATGCAGTTCGTATTTTGAGAATGCTATCTGCATGGCATTCTGTGCATTGATTTCAAAGTCCCATAATGTATTGTCGAGATCAAAAAATAAATGAGTATAATTTTTATGTAAGCGCATTGCTAAAGATCAATCAGATACAAATTTAAAAATGATTAAAAAATGGAGATAATAATTAATAAGGCAATTAAGATATAAACTATTCATTATCAGCATTTATATTATTAGTTATTCCAGCCTCTTTTTTGGGTTTACCTTCTGCTACTATAACGATTTCACCCTTAGGAGGATTTTGTGTGTAATATTCTTTCAATTCCTGTATTGACCCCCGCTTAACTTCTTCAAATAATTTTGACAACTCTCTGCAAACACATGCCTGCCTGTCATACCCAAAGATGTCTCCAATCTGACCAAGAGTTTTAACCAACCGAAATGGCGATTCGTAAAGTATCAGGGTACGCGTTTCATCGGCCAACTGCTGCAATCGCTTTTGACGACCTTTTTTTTGAGGGAGGAAGCCCTCAAATACAAAGCGGTCGGTTGGCAATCCTGAAACTGCCAGGGCCGGAATTAAAGCAGTTGCACCGGGCAGACACTCCACTTCAATATTATTTTCAGCACAAGCCCTGACCAATAAAAATCCCGGATCAGAAATTCCGGGTGTACCCGCATCTGAAATTAATGCCACAATTTTACCATCCTGTAATTTTGCAATTATACTCCCCAATGTTTTGTGCTCATTGAATTTATGGTAAGGTGTAAGTTTCCTGTCAATAACAAGGTGGTTCATCAATTTTGATGAAACACGGGTATCTTCGGCAAGCAATATATCAGCCTGCTTTAACACATCTATTGCACGGAGTGTAATATCATCAAGATTTCCGATGGGTGTGGGTACCAATATTAGTTTTCCGGAATTTCTCATTCTGTGTGGTATAAATAAAACTGACAAGAAAGATTCAATCCGATTTCATCCGGCTTTATTGATCGGATGTACTATCTTGAAACCTGCGTTTAACCAGGTTTACAAACTTGAGGCTGGTTTCGTTTTTCTTCCATTTAAAGTTATTGCGCAGGTAATCAATTGCTTCACGGATATTGTCCATTGAATCGAGTGTTTTTACAGTTTCCAGGAATTTTTTGTTATCCCCATCAAACAATTCACGGATATACTGGAAACGATCGTTTATGCCAATTGCAGCCTGGATATTGTTTACAGGCCTGTTTGATAGTTTAAACTCCAGTTTAACCTGATCTGTAATCAAATCGTTAACTGACTTACTTTTCAGAAAGCTATCGCCCAGTCTCGACCCAGCATCCGATTTAATGGTTTCTTCCTGCAGCATTTCATCATCATTACTTTCCTCTTTAATATAGGACGGTTTTTCATCCGTCCCCGGATCTTCTTCCTCCTGTTCTTTTTCTGCAGGTTCCGGCACCACACCCGGTAATGTTTGTTCCCGGTCATTCTCTTCGCCTTTATCTTCTTCCGTTTCCTCTTCTTTCGCTACCGGTTCTATTTCTGAGGTCAACCTGGAAACTTTTTCCACCTTTTCCTTCAGTTTTTCCAGCATCCTGTTTCCCTCGTCTGATTTTGGTATAACAGGCTCTTCGCTGGGATCGAGTAACTGAAGCAATTGCAGAACTCCTTTTGCCCGTGTATGAACAAACTCCATTTCCAGAGCATTAAACTGCTGACTTGACTTCATTTCACCAATCAGTTCCTCAAGTTCAGCCATATCTTTTGTGAGAATTTTGATGAGTTTTTTATTTTCCATACTTTGCCGGCTATTGCTATTAAAGATTAATTTTGTAAAAATACTAATTTAATTTCTTATTCATCCGAAGGTTGCATGTTTATTGAGAAGGACGTTAACAGCCATAAAAAACAAGGCAGCATAGAATCGATAACCGGCTCAATGTTTTCGGGAAAGACTGAAGAGTTAATCCGCCGGTTGAAGCGGGCAAAGTTTGCCAGGCAAAAGGTAGAGATTTTCAAACCTGCGATCGATGTTCGTTATTCTCATACAGAGGTGGTATCTCACGATGAAAATGCCATCCGCTCCACACCGGTTGAAAATTCATCAAATATTTTACTCCTGGCAGGCAGCGTGGATGTAATTGGAATTGATGAAGCACAGTTTTTCGACAAAGGGCTTATAGAGGTTGTTCAAAAATTGGCAAACATGGGCATACGTGTTATTGTTGCCGGTCTTGATATGGATTTTAAAGGGGCTCCGTTTGGCCCTGTACCAGGAATTCTGGCAATTTCCGATTATGTGACCAAAGTACATGCTATTTGTGTAAAATGCGGAAGCATTGCCCAATTTTCACATCGTATCTCTGAAAAAGAACAGGTGGTATTGCTGGGTGAAGAAGATGTTTACGAACCACTTTGCCGCCGTTGCTATCTGGATGCTACCCAGACCTTCTAAAGGAACCACAACTGACAATCTGCAAAAACAATTGGGTTCGTTTACTGGTCCGGTAAATACTATTGACAACAACCAAAGAACTTTTTATTTTTGGGTAAAGAAAAATACTGAACCCAGACAATATTTTAACCCAATTTGCTAACTCTGTCGAGCCTGTTGAAATCGAGAATTTTTATCTTTCTGCCATCGATAGAGATAATTTTTTCGTTTGCGAATGTGGATAGGGTCCTTATGGCATTGGAGGTAGTCATATTTGATAAATTAGCAATGTCTTCACGCGAGAGATATACTCTCAATGTAACACCATCCTGTTCAAAACCATATTTGTTTTTCAGTAGCAGAAGGGATTCAGCCAGTCTTCCACGAATATGTTTCTGAGTAAGAGCCACAGTACGCGAATTTGAAAAGCCCAATTCTCTTGAGAGAAGTTCAATCAATTTGTGACAGAAATGGATATTGTTTAAAGCCCTGTTAAATATGAATTCCTGGCTTATTGTGCAAACAAGTGATTCTTCAAATGTAACAGCTGTAGCTATGTGATATTCTCTGGCAAAAAGAGCACGGTAACCAATCATACCGAGTGGCCTTGCCATCCGGATAATCTGTTCTCGGCCGGAAATGCCTTCTTTATATATTTTTACTTTCCCGTTTACCAGCATCATTAAACCATTGGGAGCATCACCTTCTTTAAATACGATCTCATTTTTCCTGTAATGAGCCAACGAAATATGCCGCTCTAACTCTTCCTTTTCTTCCCTGTTCAACAGATAAAAAATGGATTCTGAATTTTCAAGAATGTCTTTTATTCTCATCACTGGATTTAACATATTCCTTCAACAGCATGTTTTTCAGCACCAAAGTTATAAATTTTAGGAAATTTGGCTGTCTTTTTATATTATATTTTGTCCCTGTATAAAACCTGGATGCTGAACAATAGTCATTGAATTTCAATTAAAAACCAGATAGTAAAAGTCAAATTTTCACTTATCTGGGCTTTTTATATCCGGGACCCCTTACAACTCTGCCAGGCAGTTCACCAGTATGTTCTCCATTTTTTAAAACCTGGATTCCATTCACAAACACATCTTTCACTCCTGTGGCAAATTGATGCGGATTGCTAAAAGTAGCATGATCAGTTATCGAATCTGGATTAAAAACAACTATATCTGCATAATAACCTTCTTTCAACACACCCCTGTTTTCAATTTTCATGTTACCTGCCGGGAGTGAGGTCAATCTGCGGACGGCTTCTTCAAGCGAAATAAGCTTTTCCTGCCTCACATATTTTCCCAGCAACCGGGAAAAATTTCCGTATGCCCTCGGGTGAGGGTTTGATTTCAAAAAGTTTCCTTCCGGAGCCTGAGAAGCCTCATCTGAACCGAAACTGACCCATGGCTGCAATATCTGCCTTTTTAAGTTGTCTTCTGTCATCAGAAAAAACACTGCATTCACCCTGCTGTTATCCTGAATTACCAGGTCTATAATCACTTCAGGAGGTGATACCTTTCTTAATTCAGCAACCTCAGCAACCGTTTTGCCCGTTAAGTATTTCAATGAATCGGTAACAAAACCGTTTAAAATAATATTCTCAGGCGATCCAACCATGTAATAAAAGTTTTCCCAGCCTTCTCCGGGTGAATTCATTTCCTGTATTACCTTCTTTCTGATGGAAGGGTTTTTTAACCGTTCAATCCACTTATCGTGTCCCCCTTCCTGAACCCATTGAGGCATGGTCGCATACAGTCCTGTACCTGCTGCTGTATAATTATACATATCGGCAGTTATTTCCAGTCCACTCGTCCGGGCTGAATTAATCCGCTGTATAGCTGAATTCATCTTATGCCAATTATCCTGCCCGGCAGCCTTAAGATGGTATACTTCTGACCTTATACCTGCCTGTTCTGTGATCTGAATAAATTCATCCAATGCCTCAAGAAATTGATTCCCCTCACTTCTTAAATGCGAAATATACATGCCATCGTATTCCGATACTACTTTACAGAGTTCTGTTAATTCCGCTGTACCGGCAAAAGATGCAGGTGCATATATCAATGATGAACTCACTCCTATTGCCCCTTCTTCCATAGCGTTTCTCACAAGCTTTTTCATATTATCCAGTTCCTGCTCAGTGGGAGGTCTGTTTTCATACCCGAGTTCATGAATTCTGATTGTTGTTGCACCAACAAAAGAAGAAATGTTGGTAGAGACGCCTTTACGCTCTAAATACTCCAGGTTTTCACCCAGCGTAGTCCATTGAATTTCATATTTTAAATTGCCCTGTTTTTCTTCGATATCTTTCTTCATTTCCAGGGTTAATGGTCCGGCAGACCATCCTTCTCCCATTACTTCGAGCGTTACTCCCTGCCTGATATTACCTTGTGAACGGCCATCTTCAATCAGCGATTCGTGAGACCAGCTAAGCATATTTATAAAACCAGGGGCTACCGCCATCCCGCTGGCATCCACCTCCACCCGGCCAGTAGCATTTTCAAGATTCCCTAAAGCAATAATTTTATCATTGTTTACAGCAATGTCTCCAACAAAGAATTTTTCACCACTTCCATCGTAAACATTGCCTCCTCTAATTATAAGATCATATCGTTCTTTCTGTGAACAGGATGTTATCAACAGCGTCAATAGAAACCAATACAAATAATTTTTCATTCTTTTAGTTTTAGATTCATTTACCGGTATTTTCAAAATTAATAGCTCTTAATACAATCTGAAAAATTGAATTTTACTCCGTTTAAAACTATAAATTAAATCCCAACATACATCTGTTTTTATTAAATAATTTGTTGACACATCATTCAGAGAGGACTCAGTGCCTTTGTTATTTTGTACTGCTTTTAGAAAGAAACGCTTCTGAAGTAAGTTCTAATGACTGGATTGAAATTAGTCTGATAAATAAATTCTTTATTGCTGAAAAAAGTATAGGAAAATAAATGTTCTTACCGGTATAAACCGCGATCCTATTATTATTGACAAAATATTTTTACCAGACCATAAATCCTACTTTTTCATTAATGCTTCCTGTGCTTCAGTCTAAACAAATTAATTTTACAACTTACTTTTCCTAATCTCTTGATTATCTATCTAAAACCTGGCTACTAATGGCATTTTCCTTCCGAATCCGAAAGCCTTTGAACTTACACGTAAAATAGGTGCAGCCTGAAATCGTTTGTATTCATTCACATTAACCATTTTGATAACCCGTTCAACCAATCCTGCATCAAATCCTTTCGCAACAATTTCCTCCGGTGACAAATTTTGTTCTATGAAACTGAAAAGCATTTTATCCAATACGTTGTATTCAGGCAACGAATCGGTATCTTTCTGGTTTGGACGAAGCTCTGCTGAAGGTGGTTTTGTAATACTGTTTTCGGGAATTATTTCACCATTACGATTAATGAACCGAGCCATTTTAAACACATCGGTTTTATATACATCCCCCAGTACTGACAACCCGCCATTCATATCGCCGTATAAAGTTCCGTACCCTACTGCGCATTCACTTTTGTTGGTAGTATTCAGCAATATGTTACCAAATTTATTCGAAACAGCCATAAGAAAAACCCCACGTGCCCTGGCCTGAATATTTTCTTCTGCAATACCCGCCCTGGTACCTTTAAATATATCAGCCAATTTATTTTCAAATTGATCTACCACAGGTTGAATTGGAATAAGATCGTACTGAATCTTTATATTTTCGGCCAGTTGCCTTGCATCTTCCACACTATGGGTGGATGAATACCTGGAAGGCAGCAACAAAACCCGCACATTTTCATACCCCAGGGCTTCAACGGCAAGTACCAGTGTAACTGCCGAATCAATTCCTCCCGAAAGACCTAATACAGCCTTTTCAAATTTCATCTTTGCAAAATAATCCCGAATTCCTAAAACTAAGGCATCGTATATTTTTCCTATTGGATCAGCACTGGGTTGAAGCATTTTTTCTCCTGGATTTTTTAAATCCACTATCAGAAAATCTTCTTTAAAATATTTGAGTTCTTTTATGATGTCACCTTTCTTATTTATAAATACTGAGCCGCCATCAAAAATCAGCTCTGTTTGAGCACCTGTCTGATTTACATAAATAATAGGAATTTTGTATTTTTTAGCTTTTGATATCAATACATCCTTCCTCCAGTTTTCCTGGTTATAGGAAAAAGGAGATGCAGAGATATTTATAACAAAATCAGGATTAAGTTTTGAAAGTTTCTGCATTGGTGATACCTGATAAATTTTATCCTTGCCAAATTCATTTGCAGTGGGTTGTTCATCCCATAAATCCTCACAAATGGTAATTGCTATACGCTTTCCTTTATACTGCACCACACGGAAATTACGATTGGGTTCAAAGTGACGGTACTCATCAAAAATATCATACGTTGGCAACAATGTTTTTTTATGCACCGAACGAATAACTCCATCTGACAGAAAAAAAGCTGAATTATAAAGCTTTTTCCCCCGTACATCTTCATTAATACGGGGTGCCCCAACAATTGCAGCAATTCCATGACAGTGAGCTGCAATTTTTTGAACTGTTTCTTCCGCTCTCTGAATAAACTCTTTTTTTTCGAGCAAATCATGCGGATAATAACCAGTTACTGATAATTCCGAAAAAACAACCAGGTCGGCGCCGGTATTTTTTGCCAGCTGGATGTATTCAATCATCTTGCCGGCGTTCCCTTCAAAATCACCAATAGTATAATTTAACTGCGCAAGGGCAACTTTCATAATTAAATAATTAAAATTTAACTTCCTGATAAATGGTGTACGCTGTTTACAATATCTTTTAATACTGATTCACCAGTTTAAGCAACAAATGTCACATTTTTGATTCAATTTCGCAATAAATTACAATTAGCAGCGTATTGAAAAGATAATACAATAAAATTGCAATTGTTGCCGGATATTTCCTGCAAATACTTTACATAAAAGCAATAAGGTTACCAATTGCATGAAAATGGAAAATTAATTAACAGATGATTTTAAAGAAATTTATTCTTCTTATATTACTTGCAGCTGTCATTTTTTCATGTAAAAGAAATCCTCTGAAAGTAGATATTTCAGATATTGAAACTGAAGTTGAAATTGTTCGGTTCGAAAAGGAACTTTTTTCTTTCTCCTCGCAGGATACCCTGGCAGAATTAAGAGCATTGCATAATAAGCATGCTGAATTTTTCGATCTCTTTACCTGGAAAGTTATAAATGTCGGTGGTATAACAGAGGATTATTTTCCCCAGGTGATGGGCAGGTTTTTAACCGATACGATGATCCTTAATGTGAAAAAGGAAGTAGAAAAAGAATTTTCAGATTTCAGAGAAACTGAAAAAGAACTGATTAAAGCCTTTAAATACTACCAATACCACTTCCCCTATAAAGAACTTCCTGTAATCTATACCATGATTTCAGGATTTAATCAATCAATAGTAACAGCTGAAAACTTAATTGGTATAAGTCTCGATAAATACCTCGGGCGCGATTTCAGTTATTATCAGAAACTCAGCAATGTGCAATTGTATAAGATTAAAAACATGCATCCCAGGAAAATACCTTCGGATGTGGCCTATGCATGGGGAATAACAGAATTTGACGATTCAAAACATACTGTAACCTTGCTCGATCACATTATCTATCAGGGAAAGCTCATGTATTTCGTAGACGCTCTGTTGCCTGAAATGCACGACAGTCTCAAAATTGGCTTTACTTCCAACCAACTGGAATGGTGCAGGAACAATGAACCACAGATGTGGAATCACCTGGTTGAAAACAGGTTGCTATTCACCAATAAGAGAATGGATATCCTGAGATTCACAAATGATGGCCCATATACCACAGGGTTCCCAATTGAATCTCCTGCCAGAAGCGGCATCTGGATTGGCTGGCAAATTGTGCGGCATTATATGAAAAAACATAAGGAATTAACCCTAACAGAATTGATGGAAAATAGAAACTACCAGCAAATACTTAATGATTCAGCCTATTTCCCGGAATAAATATCTGCTTCCCTTTCCATTGTAAGTAATTAAATTTATTCCGGATTGTAACTAAAAGGTCTTCAGTATAAATATCTATTTCCCCTGATAATTAACCTGTTTCAGATTTATCGAACTGAGTATCAACAGGCTGCATTTGTTGCTGGTGAACTACCCAAAAATGTTCGAGCAAATAAAAAGCTGTCAGGGAAAACGACAGCTTTTTTATTTGTAATGCTACAACTCCTTTAATTTAATATTGCGGAACCATACGTCATCGCCATGATCTTGTAGTGCGATATAACCTTCTTTCGGAACATTGGCCCAATCAGGGTTTAATTCAGGAAATTTTGAATCCTTAACCATTTCATTCCACTTATCAGTCCATAAATGGTATTCAAGAACCACTTCTCCATTTTGTCTATGAACAACTGTGCCTCTGTACACAATTATTTCTGCTGAATTCCATTCACCAGCAGGTTTGGCATTTTGAGGTTTGGCAGGAATAAGATCATATAATGAACCAGCCTGACGGTTGCCGTCTTTACCAAGATTGGCATCAATGTGTCTTTCATTATCCAGAACCTGCATTTCAGGTGCAGTTCTCCATATAGGCCAATCCTCCCGCTCCTCACCTAAATAGAAAATTCCCGAATTTCCACCTTCACTAATTTTCCATTCCAGTTTTAAATGAAAATTAGAAAATTTTTCATCGTATAGAATATCACCACCATCTTCAGAACCTGCTTCTCCCAAACCCGATCCTTTGCAATGCAAGGTCCCGTCAACAATCTCCCAACCTGCGGGAAAATGCCCTTTGTTTACCCCCCTCCAACCTTCGGTTGTTTCTCCATCAAAAAGAAGTGCCCAGCCCTGGTCCTTCTCCTGTTCTGTTAGTTTATTATCACCGACCAGTTCAGCAGATTTTTCCTCTCCTCCTTCTTCTTCTGTTTGCCTTTGTCCCCCGGTGCAAGCAAATGTGAAAATTAAAGCACCTGCAAAAAGGAAATAAAATATTCTTTTCATCTTATTTATTTAATTGGTTATTGTTTTTTATAAAAAGCTTCAAGCAAACAAAAATAATTGAAAAAAAGTAAATTTCAAACTTATTAAATTGGACCTTAATTTATTAACAACTTTATTATTTTGTATACTGGAATGTTAGTTTTTCAGATATTGTTTTGTAAATTTATTATTGCAAAATCTTTTTAAGCAACTGAATAATAATAATATCCAAATAATATGAGCAAATCCGGAAAATCAAAAAAAATTGGGATTCTCACTGCAGGAGGTGATTGCCCTGGCTTAAATGCTGCGATTCGGGGAGTAGGTAAAACTGCAATTGTTGAATACAATATGGAGGTCATCGGTTTTAATGCCGGATTTTCAGGTTTAATAAACAACGATTATACAGCATTAAAGGAATCACAGCTATCAGGTATCCTGACTGTTGGTGGCACTATCCTGGGTACTTCTCGTGAGAAACCCTATAAGCTTGTCAAAAATGGCACCAACGATTCAGATAAGCCTGAAATGATAAAGCAAAACTACAATAATCTGGGCCTCGATTGTATAGTTTGCATTGGAGGCAACGGAACCATGAAAACTGCAAGTATGTTGTCGAAGGAAGGGTTAAATGTTATCGGGATTCCTAAAACAATTGATAATGATGTTTGGGGAACCGATATTACCTTTGGTTTTGATTCAGCAGTACAAATTGCCACTGAAGCAATCGACAGGTTACATACCACTGCCAATTCGCACCAGCGGGTAATGATTATAGAAGTAATGGGACACCATGCCGGCTGGCTTGCACTTTATTCAGGAGTGGCAGGTGGGGGTGACATTATTTTAATCCCTGAAGTACCTTATAACATACGTTCAGTTTGTAAAAAAATAGAGAAACGTTATGAGGACAATAAACCCTATTCCATCGTAGTTGTAGCTGAAGGTATTGAATATCCCAAAAATCATACTGCAGCTTCACATATTGCAGAAGCTATTGAAACCTATACCGAAATTGAAACACGAAAAACAGTTCTTGGTTATATTCAGCGTGGCGGGAGCCCGACACCAATGGACCGTATTTTGGCTACCCAATATGGTGCTTATGCAACACAATGCATAGCAGACGGGAATTTCGGAACAATGGTTGCCATACGTAAAGGAGAACTCACCGCTGTTCCCCTGGAAGAAGTGGGGGGCAGGCTGCGGCTTGTAGAGCCCAATCATTCACTAATTCTGAAAGCAAGAAAAATGGGCGTCTCGTTTGGCGATGAGTACCTTAATTAAGTCAAGGGCAGGTAAACCAGCTTTTTAGTTTCAAAAAATTCTTCATCAAACAACTCTGTAAGTTCCTGAATGAAAACCCTGTTCCGATAGATTCGCACTTCCGAATCAAGATTGCCTCCTTTAAGGTAAAGGATTCCATTCGGAATGGCATTTTTTTGTTTTGATGAAATATTTTTTTGTATCCAGCTTACAAACTCAGGCAAACGGGTAACAGCACGACTTACAATAAAATCGTATTTTTCTTTAAGCTGTTCAGCTCTTATTTGCTCGGCGATAATATTTTTTAAACCCAGACTGCCGGCAATCGTGTTTACAACTTTAATTTTTTTACCAATGGAATCAATCAGATGAAACCGTACCTCGGGAAATAAAATAGCCAGAGGAATTCCTGGAAAACCTCCTCCTGTTCCCACATCCAGAACCTTCGAACCCGGAACAAACCGGATAAACCTGGCAATGGCCAATGAATGCAAAACATGACGTTCGTATAATTCATCAATATCTTTCCTGGAAATCACATTGATTTTTGAATTCCAGTCTGAATATAAAGGCTTTAATTGCCTAAAATATTCTATTTGCGTTTCTGTTAACCCGGGAAAATATTTTAATATTATTTCCATTCTGAAGGTATGTCTTCCCTGCCCATTTCTGTATTTTCAATCAGCTTAAATAACATTTCCCGAGCCCTGAAAAGCTGAGCTTTTACTGTACCTATGGGTAAATCAAGTTCTTTTGCAATTTCTTCATAAGAGTATTCCCTGAAATATCTTAGCTCCACAAGGGTACGGTAACGAGGTTTAAGTTTTCTTACAATATGATGCAACAATATTGCTTTTTGCTGTCTGATAAGTTTTTCTTCCGGATTAGGATCTTTTGATTTTAACTTAACTGCTTCATTGTTTTCGCCATTATCTTCACTTTCAATAAGTACATAAGAGCCTTTTCTTTTTCTTAAAAAATCAATGCAGTTATTTGATGCAATTTTAAACAGCCAGGTACTAAAAGCATAGGTAGGTGAATATTGATGCAAATTTTTAAAGGCCTTACCAAAAGCCTCCAGAGTTAAATCTTCTGCATCGTTCCGGTTATTTACCATCTTAAGCAACATGAAATAGATGGCATCACGATACCGCGACAGAAGCCTGGTAAAAGCCTTTTCATCTCCTTCAAGTGCATTCTGCACCAGTTCGAAATCCAGGAGAGCTTTATCTGACAGATTTAATTTCCTATCCTCCATTCTCTTTTTAGTCCGTATCTGAAGTACCAAATACGAAAAATTATTTTTAAAAAAGGCAATATTAATGCTGTTAACAACGAAGGTAAGAATAATTTAAATTCCTTCAGCCGTATAAGCAGCCTTTTTATGATAAGCAAATGACAGGATATCAAACATATGAACAATCCAATAACAACGGGCCACAATGGTGGCATTCGAAAAACAACAAATATGCCCACAGGTGCAAACAGTAAAAATGCCCATTCCAGAAGCACCAAAAGAATTCGCTGTCCGGGTGGCAGATGCTTCCGCAATACCGCTTCTTTTTTAACCAGCTCCAGGTAATCTTTATAATTCACATTTTCCTTACGATGTAAAGCTGTTTCAGCACTTATAACGATAGAAACAGGTACTTTTCGAATAAAAGAATTAATAACAAGCTCAAGGTTGGCAAAAGGTTCTGTAACTTTTCCCCGATATCCCCCTTCATCAAAATACTGCTGCTTTTTGAAGGTAACATTTTCCTGTGTCAACACAAATGAAGACCCATTTAATATAAACCCGAAACTTTTCAACTGCTGAAAGAAGTATTCAACCCTGTACAACAAATTAAAAAAAGACCGTCCAGGCTGGATATTTGAATAATTTACCACAACTTGATTTTTTCCGTTAATCCGGGAAGATACTTCCTTAAGCCAGTCTGAATCTGCCAGATTTACCGAAATGGGTATAAATGTAACCCAATCATAGCTTGCTGCTTTCAGGGCAATATTTTGAGCCATTTTTCCGGAATACAGCGTGTGCTGCCTGAGTGAAGATATCCGAAGTTGATTGTGTTCGCTCTTTAATGAATTCAATACTGTAAGCGATTCATCCAGCGAACAATTATCAACTGCAACAACTTCAAATTCAGAATGTCCATTTTTTAACAACGATGGCAGGTTATCTGCCAGCTGTTTTTCTTCATTTCGGAAGGTAAATAAAACAGAAAGGGGGAATTGTTTTCCGGCCGGAGGATTTTTATGAAGAGCTACTCGCAAAGAAAATAAAAATACATTCACTAAATGAACCAGGAAAAGAAGAAGGAATAAAAGCAATAGAAACCAGTCGATTGTTTGGCCTTGCAGGAGAGCATTTTTAATTGATTCCACGATACAGTTGGTTAAAATATAATCCGTCAAAATTGGAAACATTCGGGTCAAAAACAAAATTTTAAACGGCAAAAAAGAGGCCGGAAAATTAGAATTTATTAACAGGTAGGAAACAGCTGATTCCCCGCTGAATTCGAGTTAAATAGCTATATTTGCGCCCGCATATGGAATTTAATTTGGCAGCAACAGAGAAAGGTACACGAGCCCGGGCTGGTGTTCTGCACACAAGCCATGGCAATATTGAAACCCCTGTATTTATGCCGGTTGGTACAGCCGGTACTGTGAAAGGTATTCATACCCGCGATTTAAAAGAAGATGTTGGTGCCCGTATTATTCTGGGAAATACTTATCACCTGTATCTTCGTCCCGGATTGGAAGTTTTGGAATCAGCCGGTGGATTGCACAAATTCAATCGCTGGGATGGACCAATACTTACCGACAGTGGCGGATTCCAGGTTTTTTCTCTGGGTGATATACGGAAGTTGAGTGAGGAGGGAGTAAAATTTCAGTCACATATAAATGGGTCATACCATCTGTTTACTCCTGAAAAAGTTATTGATATTCAACGATCGATTGGTGCCGATATCATTATGGCATTTGATGAATGTACACCTGGTAATGCCGAACCTGAATATGCGAAAAAATCACTTGAACTTACCCAGCGATGGCTGCACCGCTGCTTTGAACGCTTTAACGAAACCAATCCAAAGTATGGATATAAACAGTCATTGTTCCCCATCATTCAGGGTAGTGCTTATGCAAATCTCAGAAAATTGGCCACAGAACATGTAAAACAGTTTGATGCGGATGGATATGCAATTGGAGGCCTGTCTGTTGGTGAACCCGAGACGGTGATGTACGAAATGACTGAAGTGGTAACAGCCGAACTTCCTGAAAACAAACCCCGGTATTTAATGGGTGTCGGAACACCGGTTAATATCCTGGAGTCAATTGACAGGGGAATTGATATGTTCGATTGCGTGCTTCCCACACGCAACGGCCGCAACGGTATGTTGTTTACTTCGGAGGGAATTATAAACATCCGCAATAAAAAATGGGATAACAACCATGACCCTATCGATAAAAACGGCACTTCCTTTGTCGATCAGTATTCCCTTGCTTACCTCAGACATCTGGTAATTTCAAATGAAATGCTGGGCGCCCAGATTGCCAGCCAGCACAATCTGGCCTTTTACCTGTGGCTTGTTAACACTGCACGCGAAAAAATAATCGAAGGATGTTTTAAAAGCTGGAAGGAAGACATGGTTAAGAAATTAAAAATCAGGCTGTAGCATGAAGTTTTACAAAACCATAGACATATACATTACAAAAAAGTTTCTGGGGACTTTTTTTTATGCCATTGCCCTGATTCTTAGTATTGCTATCGTTTTTGATATGTCGGAAAACCTCGATGAGTTTTTATCGAAAGATATTTCCTGGGGAAAAATAATCTCAGAATATTACCTGAATTTCATCCCCTATTTTGCTAATTTATTTAGTCCGCTTTTCACCTTTATAGCCGTTATTTATTTTACCTCCAAAATGGCCTACAATACTGAAATCATTGCCATTTTAAGCAGCGGGGTTTCCTATACACGACTCATGCGGCCTTACCTTGTTTCTGCATTTATAATTGCCGTATTTTCATTTGTCCTGGGAAATTATATCATTCCTCCGGCAAATGAAACTATGAACCATTTCAGGATGGTTTACATTGAAAATGTAAGACAAACATTTTCAAGCGAATACAATATTCACAGGCAAATTGAACCGGGTGTATTTATTTACCTGAAGCAGTTCAGTTCGGCAAACGTGGGTCAACGTTTCACTCTTGAGAAATTTGAAGGTCATGATTTAAAAGAAAAGTTAACAGCAGAAAACATCAGGTGGGATGAAGAAAATGAAAAATGGATTTTAAACAACTGGTGGAAGCGGAAAATATATAACACCCATGAAGAAATTGAAAAAGGATACAGAATGGATACTACCATAAATATGACTCCGGGAGAATTCAAACGGGTAAAAAACCAAATGGAAAGTTTCACCACTCCTGAACTGGTAAAGGAGATTAACCAGCTAAAGATGAGGGGAGTAAATACGGTAGAATGGGAAATCGAAAGACATAAGCGATTTGCCGGTCCTTTTTCGGCTTTCATTTTAACAATCATAGGGGCAGGACTTGCATCAAGAAAAATAAAAGGCGGACTTGGTTTGCACCTGGGACTGGGACTTTTATTAAGCTTTTCATACATCCTTTTCCAGCAAATTTCTACAGTTTTTGCTATCAGTGGAAACATGGCTCCATTTATAGCCGTCTGGATTCCTAACATTGGTTACAGCGTAATTGCCTTTTTTGTATTCAAATGGGCAGCAAAATAAAATGGTAATACTATAAATATTTCTCTTCCATCATTCAAACAAATAATGTTAGAATTCGAACAACGAGTGTCAATTATGAGTGAAATATGTTTCAACGCATAAGAATAAGACGGGCCCGATGAAAAAATTTATAATTTTGACCCGGTTTTAATAAAAAGAAAAACCTCTTCTAAGGAGGGTATTTATAACTTAAATAAAGCTTTATGTCATTAAGAAGTAATGTTCTTGACCTTCGGAAAAGGAAAAGGGAAGTACAAAAAGGGGGTGGAGACAAGGCCATAGAGAAACAGGCAAAGATGGGCAAACTTACCGCCCGTGAACGCATCCTTGCCCTTCTTGATAAAAATTCCTTTCATGAATACGATTTGTTTGTTGAACACAGCGCCAAAGATTTTGGGATGGATTCAAAGGTACTGCATGGCGATGGAGTAATTATCGGTACCGGAACTATCTATAGTAAACCCGTATGTATATTTGCACAGGATTTCACAGTGGCGGGCGGCTCACTGGGCCTGATGCATGCACGAAAAATTACAAAAATAATGGATCATGCCCTTAAGATGAGAGTCCCGCTGATAGGGATTAACGATTCAGGAGGTGCACGTATTCAGGAAGGCGTTAATTCACTTGCCGGTTATGGTGAAATCTTTTTCCGTAATACCCTGGCATCAGGTGTCATTCCCCAAATTTCTGTAATACTGGGCCCATGTGCCGGCGGTGCTGTTTATTCACCGGCACTTACCGATTTTGTGTTTGTTGTAGAAAATATTTCTAAAATGTTCATAACAGGCCCCAGTGTAATTAAGTCGGTTTTGGGTGAAGAAATCTCAATGGAAGAACTAGGCGGTGCACGTGTTCATGCCGAACTGACAGGTAATGCCCATTTTTTTGCAACCAGTGAACTGGAATGTTTTGAACAAATTAAAAAATTAATCAGCTATATCCCCCGCAACAACGGAGGAAAAGCAATGCCCTTTCCACCAAAACCTCCCAAAAAGGGTAAAAAAATAGAAGATATTGTACCTGGTGATCCACGTATTCCTTATGAAATGCGTGATATAATAAAAACTATTACCGACAGTTCGGAATTTTTTGAGGTAATGGAATATTTTGCACCAAACATTATAATTGGTTTTGGGCGTATGGAAGGTGACACAGTTGGTTTTGTAGCCAACCAGCCCATGGTTCTGGCAGGAGTACTCGATACCGACAGTTCCGATAAAGCTGCCCGGTTCATCCGTTACTGTGATGCATTCAATATCCCTATTGTTACACTCGAAGACCTGCCGGGTTACCTCCCGGGTGTCGACCAGGAGCATGCAGGTGTTATCCGGCACGGCGCAAAAATCCTCTATGCCTATAGTGAAGCTACCGTTCCCAAAATTACTGTAATACTTCGAAAAGCTTATGGTGGTGGATACATTGCCATGAACTCACGCCACCTGCGTGCTGACTTTGTATTTGCCTGGCCTACTGCCGAAATTGCTGTTATGGGACCCGAAGGTGCCGCCAACATCGTATTCCGGAAAGAAATTTCGGAAGCCGAAAATCCCGAAGAGATGAGACAGCAAAAAATTCAGGAATACAAGGAAAAATTTGCAAATCCATATGTGGCAGCTGCCCAGGGTTACATCGATGAAGTAATAGAACCCCGCGATACCCGTGGACGCATTTTACATGCATTGCAAGTTTCGCAAAACAAAAGTGTTTTTCTTCCTAATAAAAAACACGGAATCCCTCCGTTTTAATCTGAAATATCTTATTATGGCTGAAGAAAAAGAATTCAAGACACTGGTTGTTCAGGGAGCTGTTTACAAAACTACCTATACCTGGAAGTTTGAAAACAGGGTTAAATGGGAAGCTCCAAATCCAAACCTTATTTATTCATTCATACCAGGAACAGTTATCGACATATTTGTAAAACCTAAGCAGAAGCTAAAAGAGGGGGAAACCCTTCTGTTACTCGAAGCTATGAAAATGCAAAATCAGGTGCGAATGCCTTTCGACGGGGAAATTGTAAAAATCTATGTTACAAAAGATGAAATTATCCCTAAAAAGTTCCTGATGATGGAAATTAAGCCCCTTAAATAACAAGAATTATAAATATCCTGGAATATGAAGCCTTACAAAAATGTAAGGCTTTTTTTATTGGGCAATCTCCGTTACATTTATCACCTGCTGGTATACCTCTAAGTACATTTGAAGAATATAATAAAAAGAGCATGAGGTTTCAATAGTTAAGCCAGGCGATTTGGAAAAATAGTTAATCCAACAATGAATTTGTGGTATGAATTGCCACTCTTAAAATAACAATCTCAAATTTTCTGTGCGTTTTATTCCTTCAAAGATTCAAATTCTAAGATGCCCACCTGTCTTTTAACCGGTTATAATTAGATTCATATCAAACTCACATTAAATTCGCATTAAATTCGCTACAAATTCGCAAAATTGCGAATTTATAGCGAATTTGTATCGAATTTGTAGCGAATTTGTAGCGAAGGAAATGAGGAGTAAGTATTCGCTGCAAGAGAAGAATATGCAATGAATGACCAGAGTGGCTATTAATAATTTTTGAAAAAAGATTAAGTTACCTGCAGGGGCGGGGAAGAGTAACAACCGAATAGATTATACAGGCTAAGGAACCAAGATTTCAGATTTTACAATTACTTTTTTATTTGATTTCTTGTTGTAAAATATTTCAAACAGATATTTGTGTAATTCAGAATTAATTTTCTCGGCTAATTATTCATTAAAAAGAAGACTTTACCGGCTAAAATAAAAATTACCGGGAAATTTGCCTTCCAGGTTTGCAGGTAAGGAACGGTAGATACCAAAAACAGCCGATCCACTCCCTGACATTGAAGCATATAGAGCTCCCGTTTCATAAAGCAAATTTTTACATTTTTCTATTTCCGGAAATTGAGGGAAAATAGAACTTTCAAAATCATTTACAACCTTGTCTTTCCATTTCTCCACAGGAATATGTATAAGGTCCTCTAAAGAAAAGGTGGGCATAGCGGGCACTATATCCTTATATGCCTGTATAGTGCTGACAGAAACACCGGGTTTTATAAGAACAATTTGGTAGGCAGAAAGATCAAGGTCAACAGGATGTAATTCATAACCTATTCCTTTTGCAAAGGCAGGTTTGTTATCAATAAAAAAAGCACAATCGGCCCCCAGACGCACTGCATATTGAGTTAATTTTTCAGAACTAAGATTCAGATCAAAGTAGTTATTCAGCATTTTCAGGGCAAATGCAGCATCGGAGGATCCTCCACCCAATCCGGCACCAGTTGGTATTACCTTATGCAGATGAAATTGAACGGGAGGCAACTGAAAATCATTTTTTAACAGACCATAAGCTTTTATTACGAGGTTATCCAGGGCCGGGCCATCAACAGGCACACCGGAAAATGTTATGCCGGAACTGCCTGTTTCTGCCATTTCAAGTGCATCCGAAAGATGTACAGGGTAGAAAACCGTTTCGATATTATGGTATCCATCGGGACGGCGGGAAACAATATGCAACCCTATGTTAATTTTAGCATTTGGAAAAACAATCATAACCAGGCAAACAACTAATCATCATTCATTAATTCATATTCTTTCGGAGAGCCACAGGTACAAATCAGGTTGCGATCGCCCCATGCATTATCTACACGTCCCACAGGCACCCAAAATTTATTTTCCTTAACCCAGGGCAGCGGCCAGGCCGCCTTGTTCCTGGAGTAGGGATGGTTCCATGAGTCTGAACTTACTACTTCAGCGGTATGCGGTGCATTTTTAAGAACATTGTCAGCCATATCGGCATCTCCGGATTCCACTTCATTAATCTCTTCAAAGATAGTATTCAGTGCTTCAATAAACCGGTCAAGTTCTTCTTTCGATTCACTCTCGGTAGGTTCAATCATCAGGGTTCCATGAACAGGGAATGATAAAGTAGGTGCATGAAAGCCGAAATCCATCAAACGTTTGGCAATATCAGCCTCAGTTATTCCTGCCGAATTTTTTAAGTGCCGGCATTCCAGGATAAGCTCATGGCCAACCATGCCGCTTTTACCGGTATATAGAACTCCATAATTATCTTTTAGAGCTGTGGCAATGTAATTTGCATTAAGGATTGCTATTTTTGTTGCCCGGGTCAAACCTTCTGCCCCCATCATTTTAATATAACCATATGTGATTGTTAGCACAGATGCACTGCCCCAGGGTGCAGCGGCAACCGAATTTATTCCAACATGTCCGTTGTTGAGGATTGGATGGGAAGGTAAAAATTTCACCAGATGCGGGGCAACTGCAATCGGACCCACTCCCGGCCCACCCCCTCCATGAGGAATAGCAAAAGTTTTGTGCAGATTAAGATGGCATACATCGGCCCCAATAAGCCCCGGGGAAGTAAGCCCCACCTGTGCGTTCATATTCGCACCATCCATATAAACCTGCCCGCCATTCTTATGTATTATCTGGCACATTTCAACAATAGAAGCCTCAAAAACACCGTGAGTTGATGGATAAGTAACCATAAAGGCTGAAAGCACCTCCTTGTTTTCAACTGCTTTCTTTTGTAAATCCCCTATATCAATGTTTCCATTTCTGTCACAGTCCACCACTACCACCTTCATGCCAGCCATTACTGCACTTGCAGGATTGGTTCCATGAGCAGACGAAGGTATAAGAACCACATTGCGCTGTTCGTCTCCCCTGCTCTTGTGATATTCCCTGATTACAAGCAAACCTGCGTATTCGCCTGCTGCTCCGGAATTGGGCATTAGACTCACATCTGCCATTCCGGTAATTTCAGATAAATCTCTGCGCAGCTCTTCCATCATTTCATGATACCCACGAGCCTGGTTTTTAGGAACAAAAGGATGTATACCGTTGAATTCGATCCAACTAAGGGGCAGCATTTCTGTAGCAGCATTTAATTTCATAGTACACGAACCAAGGGAAATCATAGAATGGGTCAGCGAAATATCCTTGTGTTCCAGGCGTTTAATATACCGTACCATTTCTGTCTCCGAACGGTACCGGTTAAATACCTCCTGCTTCATAAATTCTGAGGTACGCGAAATTTTTGCGGCAATTTGAAATCCTTCAGGATACTCCAGGACAGAAGGCCAGCGACTGTTGGCAGCTTTGGCAAAGACTTCCAGTATCCATGTCATATCTTCACGGTTGGTAGTTTCATCGACGCTGATACCTACTTCTCCGTTATCAAAATACCTGAAATTCATCTCAAGCTCAAGAGAAAGCCATTCAATATCTTCACGCTTTACATGTTTTGGCAAAGCAAAGCGTATGGTATCGAAAAAGTGAGGGTTCAGCTGACGATATCCCAGCTTCTCCACCTCATGTGCAAGAAAAGCAGCTATATTATGAATACGGTCGGCAATCATCTTAATTCCTTCAGGCCCGTGGTATACCCCAAAAAAGCTGGCCATTGTAGCCAATAATGCCTGGGCTGTACAAATATTTGAAGTAGCCTTCTCCCGTTTTATATGCTGCTCCCTTGTCTGAAGTGCCATTCTCAGCGCCCTGTTGCCATGTATGTCTTTTGAGACGCCAATAATCCTGCCCGGCATATGACGCTTATATTCTTCGCGTGCAGTAAAAAAAGCAGCATGCGGTCCCCCATAACCCATTGGGACACCAAATCGCTGGCTGTTTCCAAACACAATATCGGCACCCCATTCGCCCGGTGGCTTAAGCAGTGCAAGCGAAAGGATATCAGCAGCCACAGCTACTTTAATATCATTCTGATGTGCATTTTCCACAAGCTCAGAATAATCGATTATTTCACCATCGGAATTAGGATACTGGAGAATCACTCCAAATACTTTGCTGGTAAACTGAAACGAATCTTTAGGCATGATTTTTAATTCAATGCCTAGAGGTACAGATCGGGTAACTAATACTTCCAGAGTTTGTGGCCATACTTTTTCATCAACCAAAACAACATTCACCCCCTCTTTTTCCATTTTCCTTGACCGCAGATTATACATCATTACCATGGCTTCTGCTGCGGCAGTTGCTTCATCAAGCAGAGAGGCATTTGCAATTTCCATGGCTGTAAGTTCAATTACCATGGTCTGAAAATTTAGAAGAGCTTCTAACCGTCCTTGTGAAATTTCAGCCTGATAAGGTGTGTAGGAAGTATACCATACCGGATTTTCAAGAACATTCCTTAAAATAACTGCAGGTGTTATGGTGTCGTAATACCCCATACCAATATAAGTATTGAAAACTTTATTCTTTCGGGCAAGACTTAATATTTTTCTGTAATAACGCCTCTCTGTCAATCCTTCCTGGAGTTTTAAAGGTTCCTTAAGCCTGATATTTTCAGGAACTGTTTGTTCTATCAGCTCTTCCATTGAAACTACTCCAATAAGTTCAAGCATTTCTTGTACATCCCCCTCGCGCGGGCCGATGTGCCGGTTTACAAATCGATCGTGAGACATCTGTCTGTTATTTTAAATATTGATTGCAAGTATAAAATTTACTCCTCTCCCAAAATATGATATTAAACCAATAAAAACCAGTTTGAATTTCTGCCGCAATTGAACAGCATTGTTGCAAATTATTCATGTTAAAAAGGGATTGGATTTTTTTTCAGTATCAATGGTTGTTTCAGGACCGTGTCCGCAATAAACCTTCGTTTCACCCGGCAATACAAATAATTTGCTTTTAATACCTGAAATTAGCATTTGATGATTGCCCCCAGGTAAATCAGTCCGGCCAATGCTGCCATAAAAGAGCACATCGCCTGCAATTAGAACATTTGCCTCCTCTGAATAAAAAACCACATGACCCGGTGAGTGTCCCGGTACATGAATGATTTTAAAGCAGGTATTTCCAAATTTCAATTCTTCATTTTCCTGAAAAAAAGAATCGGGAGCTTTAACCTGCTCCATGTTAAAACCAAATAATTTACCCTGTTCAATAGCATTTGAAATCCAGAATGCATCATCAGAATGAGCTTTAAAAGGAATTCGGTATTCATTCCTTATAAATTCCACTCCCATTATATGATCAAAATGACAATGTGTGTTGGCAATGTATACAGGTGTCAGATTACCAGATTCAATGTAATTTTTAACCTCTTCGTACTCTTCCTCAAAATAAAATCCCGGATCGATAAAGATGCATTGTCCGGTCTCATCAGAGATTATATAAGAATTTTCCTGCAGGGGATTTACAACAAATTTTTCGACCTTTAACATATTCTAATGATTTACTTTCCCTTTTAACAAGGGAACAAAAACAAAGCCTCCATGTTTTTCGGTTTTAAATTCATCTTCCGATGAACGGATAACAACCATCATCTCCTGCCGTGTTTCATTACCAACAGGGATTACCATCCTGCCTCCTATTTTCAGTTGTTGCTTAAGTGCAGGAGGAATTTCAGAGGCTCCGGCAGTTACAAGAATTTTATCAAAAGGTGCCAACCCAGGAAGTCCTTCGTAACCATCACCAAAAAAGAAGGCGGGTTGATAACCAATTTCAGGAAGAAATGATTGTACCTTCTGAAAAAGTTCCTTTTGTCTTTCAATTGTAAAGACTCTTGCCCCCATTTCAATGAGCACTGCAGCCTGGTATCCGGAGCCCGTACCAACTTCCAGCACTTTTTCGTTTTCCCTGACTTGCAGCAGCTGTGTCTGAAACGCTACTGTATAGGGTTGAGATATGGTTTGTCCGGCTCCTATAGGAAAAGCCTGATCCTTATATGCAAAATTTAAAAATGAACTTTCCATAAAAAGGTGCCGTGGTACTTTTCCAATTGCTGCCAGTACTTTTTCATCCTTAATTCCTTTTATCTTCAGTCCATCCACCAGTTTTTTCCGCATTCCCTGATGCCTTAAACTATCGTTTCCCTCCATTACTTTGTGTTTAATGATGCAAAAATACAGAACACATTTGATTGAATTGAGTTGATCAATTACAATATTAACATATAAAGTTGATAAAATCACAACCCAAAACTTTAAAAGGCTATTTCATAGTTTTATATTTGCGCCATGCTGAATCTTGGGTTAATAGGGGATATAAAATTGCTGGAGCCATATATTCAAAAGGCCAGGCAGGTACCGGAAGTGCACATCATCGGAAAATCATCGGTTGGAACCCAGCCTTCACCAGGAAGCTTCAGGTTACAGGCACCCGAGTTTAACCGTATTGAATTGATTGAAAGATCGGACGTCCTGTTCATTAACAGGTTTTCGCTGCTTCCCTTCAGGTTGCTTTGTGATATGGTAAAAAAATCAAAACATATTTTTGCAGCCAGTTATCCCAACCTGAGTTTGAGTGAAATTAACCAGTTGTCAAACCTTGCACTTGAAGCAAAAACAGTTATCCAGTTTTCCAATCCATTTTACTATTTGCCGGCAGTACAATGGTTAAATACGATTCTGAAAAAGCCTTCTTATGCAGAAGTGAACTATTTTAACACAGATAAAATTGAAGAAAACACATTGCTGCAATTGCTGCTGATGCTTAAAGATATGGATGGCATGGCACCAAAGAAAACAGGTGCTGTCTCTTTTAGCTCTACTCCCACAAATTCTGTTTTCAACAATGTACAACTAGAATTTAGTGATGGTTCTGCAGCAAATCTCAGTTATGGCAATAAGGAAGGCGACAATCAGTTCAGAATAAGGGTTTTCATGCGTGACCGTTTCGCAGAAATCGATATTACCAGGGAATATTATACACTCAATAATCTTCCAGTCGAATTATCCGAATCAGGGATTTTAAACGAAACAGTATCTTTTTTTAATGCAATTTTGCAAAAAAGAAAAGCTGTAACTAATATTGAAACATACTCGAATGCAATACAAACCAGGTATCAGATCCAGGAAAAGTTGGAAAGATATTTTTCTTTTTAAAAAAAATTAACTTTTATTGCAATTTATTTCAGAAATCGCCGTTAGCAATAAATTAAACACAATTGTATTTAATAGAGGAACCCAGACAAAATTTAACAGGTAAGGAATGGATAGAAGATGGCAAGTTGTAAAGTACCTGGTTTTTGATTTTTTGGCTGCAGCCCTTAGCTGGACCGTTTTTTTCATTTACCGCAAAGCTGTTATCGAACCACAGCGATTTGGAATTGATATACCAATCGAATTTACTTCACGGTATTATCTTGGTTTATTACTGATTCCGGTTCTCTGGATTCTGTTTTATTATATTATGGGATTTTACGATAACATTTACCGGCGGTCAAGGCTAATTGAACTGGGACAAACTTTTTTTACTTCGCTGGCCGGAGTGATTGTTCTGTTTTTTGCACTAATTCTGGACGATTACGTTGAAAGCTATAAAAACTATTACCAGTTGTTTTTTACGCTTTTCGGGTTGCATTTTGGATTGACTTACCTTTTCCGCCTGATAATAACTACCCGGACTATCCACCGTATCCACCATCGCAAAATAGGTTTTAACACCCTGCTTATAGGCAGCAATGAAAAAGCAGAAAAACTGTTCTGGGAGATGACAAACCAGAAACGGCCAGCAGGAAACCTTTTTGCTGGTTATATAGGAGTAGAAAACAATGATGACAGAATTTTGAGGAAATACCTTCCACAATTAGGAAAGCTGAGTAATTTAAACGACATTATCCAAAAAAACAATATCGAGGAAGTTATTATTGCTGTTGAAACACGGGAACAGGACAAACTGAATGCAATACTAACTGTGCTTGAGAACCAACAGGTAACTATATGGGGGATTCCCGATTTATACGATTTCCTTTCAGGGACTGTCAAAACTACAGGCATTTACGGAAGCCCCCTGATAAAAATTTCAAATGGACTCATGCCCACCTGGCAGGCGAATATGAAGCGGTTGCTCGATGTGATATTGTCGTTGTTTGCAATAATCATATTCCTGCCGGTTTTTACTATTCTGGCTGTTATGATAAAGCGTTCATCAAAAGGGCCGGTAATATACAAGCAGGAACGGATAGGCCGGTTTGGAAAGCCGTTTCACATTTATAAACTCCGCAGCATGGTACAGGGTGCCGAGAATGGTACGCCGGCCTTATCGTGCGAAAATGATGCTCGGATTACAAAGATAGGGCGCTTTTTAAGAAAAACCCATCTCGATGAAATCCCGCAGTTCTATAATGTAATTAAAGGAGACATGTCACTGGTTGGCCCCCGCCCCGAGCGCCGTTATTTTATTGACCAGATAATCAACAAAGCACCTCATTATACTCACCTGCATAAACTTAGGCCTGGTATAACATCCTGGGGGCAGGTAAAATATGGGTATGCATCAAACATCGATGAAATGCTGGAACGGCTCCCGTACGATATGATGTACCTGAAAAACATTTCACTCTATGTTGATTTAAAAATCATTATTTATACAATTATGGTAAGTTTCAAGGCAAATGGGAAATAACAATTAGGCTGTCTTCTCATTTGTTATAAATTACTTTTCCATTGTATTCACTTCTGCCTATTTTCATCCGGTAAAGATAATAACTGTCTGCTCCCGCCCAGGGATTAAATTCTGCTTTATAATGCATCCCTGACTCTACCTGTTGATTAAAAATGGTTTTTACCGTACGTCCTGACGGATCAATTATATCAATCCGGGCATCAGCTGATTCGGTTGAAATAAATTCGATATATAATCTTTCGAAAAATGGATTCGGAAAAACATTTACTTTCGCTGCTACATTAATACCCGTTCCAGTTATAATTTCAGACTCTGAAGTACTGCCCCAGTAAGTAGCATCTTCATCAAATAATACTGAAACAGACATGGCACCTGATGCACCAGCTTTTATTGGCAAAGCAACTGATGCCTTTCCAGTACCATCGGTCAGGGCAGTTTTGGAATATTCATCGAGTTCAAAAGTAAGAGATTTTCCTTCAATTCCCATAGAAAGGAGATCGTCCTGCAATACCGCCTCAAGATGAATCACCCCCTTTTCCTTATCAATATCATTTCCATGGATTATTAAAGCAGTAGGACGTTTCATTATTGCAATGACCGAATTACAGGTTGACCTGTTGCCACTGCCATCGTGAGCGATCCAGCTGATTTCATACGTTCCGGCTTCCAATTCAATGCCTGCCAACGATTTACCGCTTTCAATCCCGTTTCCATTGATAGTATACATCAGAGTTGCTGGTTGACAGTTATCTGTTGCTTCTGCATCCCATTCAGCATCCTTAATCCGATAAGCATTTTCATTCGGGTTTATATAACGCGATACGGCAGATACACAAGCAATTTCTGGTGCCAGACTATCAACAACCTCTACAGTTGATCTACTGGAAGACACATTTCCGTTATTGTCAGTAACAGTAAGTTCAACTGTATTTTTTCCTATGTTTTCGCAGGTAAAGGAAGCAATATCCAAAACCATGGACTCAATTCCACAAGCATCAGAGGAGGCATCGTCTATATCTGAAGCAACTATTTCCACAGTTCCTGAAGCATTCAGGTAAATTTTTAAGTCTTTACTATTCACTAATGGAGAAATAGTGTCGGTAACGGAAACTGCGGCAACACACATTGCCGAATTTCCTGCTGTATCAGTTACCGTAAGGGTAATGTTATTCTCGCCAATATCCCCACAGTTAAATTCACTTTTGCTAACAGTAAGTTCTATTCCATTACCTGAACTCCCACTGTCGATATCTCCAGGCTGCAGGACTGCCTGTCCGTTTTCATCAAGGTACAAAACCGTATTACTACATTTGGCTATTGGTCCTTCATCCTTCAGAAATCTAATCAGGCCGGAATTCTCCGGATGCCTCCCATTGGGTCCAATGAATTCAATTTTACCCAAAAAATCATTTGTTCTCATATTAATTTCAAAAATTCTTCCCCTGTCCTCAATTCCAGATTGATAGGCTATTTCACCAAAATCCATACCCCAAAGAACATCATCAGCAACTTCAAATAATTCTCCTAAAAAGCCTGCAGTAGAAGAAATTTTCAGATTCCGGGAACTATTATTTTCCGGATCATATTCAATTACAGACATATATCCCGAAATATATAGCTTATTATTGGTAGCCTGCATTATTGCTACAGGCCTGTTGCTAAAATCAAGCAGATTCTTAAAATCGTCTGTTTCAATATTAAATTCAAATAACATCCCCCTGTTTGAGGCACCACCAAATTTTGTCACTCCGTAAAGCATTCCATTTGAAGCCTGAATCAATGAATTTCTGGGCTCATATCCTTTTTCTGTTCCGGTAAGATCAACTAATTTCTTAAATGTGCCAGCGTGGGGATCAAATTCAAACAGTACACCATAATCATAATCCCCTCCAGTAGTAGTCATTCCATATAGCTTGCCATTCAATGCCTGGACCAGCTTGCCGTTTGGGTTTCCACCCTTTCCCTTGCCATCAAAATCAATTAATTTTGCAAAAGTTCCCTCAACTGGATCAAATTCATATAACACTCCTTTGCCCTCAGCTCCTCCTGCTCTTGTCATACCATAAAATCTTTCATTATCTGCATACACAAGACTTCCAGTTGGAGTAGCGCCTTTATTCAGCCCATCGAAATCTATAATTTTTTTGTAGGTATTTGAAGTTAAATTAAATTCGAAAATTAATCCATTTCCAAATTCTCCTCCCCTGCTCGCTAATGCATAAAAACTGCCATTTCTTGTCTGCACCAACTCACCGGTTGGATGACTTCCCTCCGGGCTGTTTAAGTTTTCATAATAATCTGTTATTCTGTTCGATTTATAATCAAACTCAAAAAGGAAAACCTCCTTATCAATATAAAATTCATCTCTCCCCCAAAAGAACATCTTACCATCAGAAGCCAATGTCAAAGATTCCATGCTTCCATAATAGTCTCTAAGATTATAGGGTACAATGCCCATTACCTGGACAGATCCCTGTTCAGGATTAAAATCGAATAATAAGGCAGGAAAGTCTCTTGCATTATGAATAATTCCATACAGTCTACCGTTGGGGGCTTTTTCAAGACTTCCATAAGACTGGATATAAAAATCTTCCGGAAAATCGTATTTGTTTATGAATGTATTGGAGGAAATATCAAATTCAAACAGCACTCCCATATTGAAAGTTCCTCCGAAGGGAGTTATTCCATAAAGTTTCCCATTCGATGCCTCAGTGAGGCTGCCATGGGGATTACGGCCGGACTCCGCTCCTTTAAATTCAAATACAGCATTTAACTGGTGGTCGGTAAGATTAAACTGGAAAATTATTCCATGATCATTTGCCCCTCCCCATCTGGTCATACCGTAAAGCATACCATTGGAAGCTTCAATAAGACTGCCCATAGGATTTGAGCCTAAATCTTCCCCGTTAAAATCAAACAACTTTGCAAAAGAACCTGAAGCATAATCATAGGAGAAAAGAATGCCTGCATCGTATTTACCTCCCATTGAAGTCATTCCATACAGTTTACCGTCAGAACCCTCCATGAGACTGCCTAATGGCTCGCTGCCTTTTTCACTTCCATCAAAGTCCATTTTTTTAATAAAGGTTTCAGTGGAAGGATCAAATTCAAAGAGCACTCCCTTATCATAATTACCACCCGAAACTGTCATGCCATAGAATTTTCCATTTGATGCATGCACCATGCTGCCTGCGCCATCTTTACCAGTTGCAGTCCCGTTAAAATCCATGATCTTTGTTAAACCTCCGGTCGATGAATCAAACCGGTATATTATCCCATAGCCTGGTTTCCAACCTGTGGCAGTCATTCCATAAAAAACACCTTCAGTGAACTCTGTCATTTTTCCTTCGGGCACTCCAATATCCTCAAATGAGTAAACCACATCCAGGCTGGAGGAATCTTCATTCAGGTTAAAAATAACACCTTTATTGTACTCTCCTCCGTATTTTGTCATTCCCCATATATCTTGAGCATTGCATTTTTTTTCAATGCCATAATATAATATTGGAAAGATTATTAAAAGTAATTTGGCATTCATGTGTTTGTTTGTTTTATCAGATTATTTTTTATGAAAAAAAATCAAAAAATTCAATTTAAATATCATAAGAAAAAAATCCAACAGGTGTCCCTCTGCTGTACTTAAAGGAACAACAATAAACCTAAATTGTTGAGCAGATATAAATGTCGTTAAGAAGGATAAAACAGCAATAAGCTTTTAAAGTAGCTTAAATGAAAAGAGTTTTCATATTATCTTACATATCTATATTGGGGCGGTTCTGTTTACGGGGTATCCGCTAAGGGATAATTAGCCAGTTCTTTATAAACCGGCCCTTCAGGATTCAAATAACTTTGGTAAAAAATGATTTGCTTGACAGCAACCAATTGAAAAGAAATATCCTGGTATTTCTCTATTACCTGGTAGAAGTGTTTTTTATTTTTCAGGAATTTTATACGTGCAAGAGTAAGGTGCGGATTAAATGGACGGGTTTCTTTTTCAAAACCAATTGTATATAACTTTTCATCCAGCTCTGCAGCCATTAGCTGCAAAGATACATCATGATGGATGTTTAAGAACAAAACCCTGGGCATTCCCCTGCTCTTAAAATATCCTAAGCCTGTAGGCTGAAAATTAACCGGCAGACTCCGGGGAGCAACATCTGTCAATATTTTTTTTACCTCTTCTGCCTCTGAATTCGATGTTTCTCCTAAAAATTTTAAAGTCAGATGGATTTTTCTTTCGTCTACCCATTTTATGGATTCATTTGCCAGCTCCTTACTTATCTCAGTGAGTAAAGGAAAGAATGAAGGTTCAGGATTCCATTTAATGGAAATAAATGTGCGCATAATATTATTAAAGGTAACCCACTTCAATCAATCTGACAACTTCTTCCAGCATTCGATCTTCCCCTTGTGGTTCATATTCCGACTTTAAATTGCTTCCAAACAAACGGGCTATACCTTGCCAGAATGTAGCCGATACACCTCCTCTGAAATCTTTAATTAATGCAAAGGATGTCCGGCTGGTTTCCCGGTCAATTAATTTAAGCAAAATCCGGCCTTCAGAAAGGGTCATCTTCTTCATATCATCTTTATATTCATCAAGCAGTTGCTGCTCCAGGTCTTTCATTAATTTACGCCTTTCCTTGTCGGTTTCCAGTTCCAGGTATTTTGGTTCATATTCATCAAGCATTTCACCAGCCAGCCGTGCATAAGGGTATACCTTTTTAACTTTATCAACAAACCGGCCGTATCGTCTTTCCTGTCGTGCATTTTTAAATTCCCTTTCTGGGAAAACAGTGATTTCAATTAAATTTTTATGAATAATTGTATCGCCATTCTGTATTATTCCCATCATGACCGAATCACTCAATCTCTGTGCCTGGGATTTATTCAGAAGCAATACAACAAATAGGACGATTAAAACAAATCGAAACTGTAATATCATTTATGTAGCAATTTCAGTTTAAATATTTTTTCTTTTACAAGATCTTTATTCATTTAACTAATGTCTTCAAAAATTGTGCAAAGAATCAAATTATTAATGTCTTCTGCACCAATTGGTGTACAATAAATAAACGAAGATTTTTCTTTTCAATTATTCAAATACAAAGTTTATATCTTTGTGCCATTTATACAACTTTTACTTGTTAAATGAAATCATTTATCAACTCAGAATTTGGAAAGCTGGAAGGGGTGATTATTCATACACCGGGTTCAGAAGTAGAAAATATGACACCCGAAAATGCTGAACGTGCACTCTACAGTGATATATTAAACCTTTCAATTGCTGCGGATGAATATGCCCTCTTGTCAGGTGTTTTGAAGAAAGTTTCCAAGGTTTTTGAGGTAAAACAAATGCTAAAGGAAATCCTTGAAAATCCCATTGCAAGAACAAGACTCTTACAGGAAATTTGCAGTCATGAAGTGGTATCCGGATTGTTTGATTCTTTATTGGAGCGCAGCTCAGAAGAACTTTCCGTCCTTTTAATTGAAGGTATTTTAGCAAAACGAAACAACCTGACAAATTATCTTAATCCTGAAAAGTTCTTGCTGCGACCATTACACAACCTGTTTTTTACCCGCGATGCAGCAATGGGAATGAACGGGAACATGCTGATAGGACGGATGGCTAACCGGGTGAGGGAAAGAGAATCAATGATTATTGAAGCCATTTTTAATTTTTATCCAGTTCTGGAAACTACCACATTTAATCCAATCAAACCATTGCAGGGATATCCGGCAGATGCGAAAGCTACGCTGGAGGGAGGTGATTTTCTGGTGATCCGTGATAATGTGTTTGTAATTGGTGCAGGCATGAGAACCAGTACGCAAGGGATCGATTTTATTCTGGAAGTCCTGAAAAATAAGAAAAACGGCAATTATCATGTTATCGTGCAGGAATTGCCGTCAAAACCTGAATCTTTTATTCACCTTGATATGGTTTTCACATGCCTTGACATGGATTCATGCATGGTCTATGACCCGGTTGTGTACAGTATGAGCCGCTATAAAACTATTTATATCCAAATCGACAATGGGAAAGTTAAAATTTCAGAGCAGCCAAACATTCTGCAGGCATTGAAGAATCTTGGTATCAACCTGAAACCCATTTCCTGCGGAGGCCGGAAAGACCCCTGGATACAAGAGCGGGAGCAATGGCATAGTGGTGCCAATTTTTTGGCCTTCGAACCTGGGAAAATAATCGGATATGAAAGAAATTCTCACACTTTGGAGGAATTGAATAAAAATGGGTTTGAAATAATAAAAGCTACAGATGTCATTTATGATAAAATTGATGTGAACGATTATTCAAGATGTGTAATTACAATTCCAGGTTCAGAACTTGCCCGTGGCGGTGGTGGTGCCCGTTGTATGACCTTGCCTGTAAAAAGAGCTGAAGTTGATTGGTAACAGATATTTTTCTCCCTCCCCGTAAAAAGAGAATTCATACTTATGCGAAAACTTAAAATTAATGAGTTAAAACGTTTGTCGCCCGAAGAATACGAAAAGGTAGTTAAAATACCCATAGTCGTAGTTCTTGACAATATCAGAAGCTGCCACAATACCGGTTCTATCTTCCGGACCTCCGATGCATTACTGCTGGAGGAAATTTTTCTGTGCGGAATTACTGCGACCCCTCCTAATAAGGAAATTCACAAAACAGCACTTGATGCTGAAAACTCGGTTTCCTGGAAGTATCTAAAAAGCACTAAAGACGCAGTGATCCTTCTTAAGCAAAGAGGGTACATGGTTTATGCTGTTGAGCAGGTGGACAACAGTATTTCTCTTCCCGACTTTCAACCTGCTCAAAATGGAAAACTGGCTTTTGTATTTGGAAATGAAGTAAAAGGTGTGCAGCAAAAAGTTATTGATATATGCCATGGAGCAATCGAAATCCCCCAATATGGCACCAAGCACTCCTTCAATGTATCTGTTAGCGCCGGCATAGTGCTTTGGGATGTATTTCAGAAACTTCATAAATGACTAAACTTTGTTTCATTTTTCACTGAATTCCTTTTCCTCATACAAATTCGCGTTTATCAGACAGTATTTTATATTTATCACTGTACACAGGGTAAAAAAAATAAATAATTCTTATTTTTATTCCTGAACTTAAGCATAAATAATAATGGCTAACCCAAAAGCAGTTTCTGAAGAATTCCTGCATTTTGTATGGGAACACAGGTTGTTCTTCTCTGAAAACCTGAAAACTATAAAAGGGGAAACGTTGAAGATATTAAATACCGGACAGAGAAACAGCAATTCCGGTCCTGACTTTTTCAATGCAAAAATTTGTATTGGCGACACAGTTTGGGCAGGCAATATTGAAATCCATAAAAAAGCTTCCGATTGGCACAAACACAATCACACCACCGACAAAGCATACAGGAATGTTATCTTGCATGCAGTTGAAAATGCGGACGTTCAAATATTCAGGGAAAATAAAACGGAAATTTCAACGGTGGAACTGAACTGGCCGGAACAGCTAACTCAAAATTACCAAAAACTATTAGACGCAAAAACCTGGATAGCCTGTCAGGAAGATTTTTATAAAGTTGACCCGATCGTGTTAAAGCTGAGATTTAACCGCCTTATGGTTGAGCGGCTGGAAGATAAAACCGGTGAAATAGAATTCCGCCTTGAAAAAAATCAATACAACTGGAATGAAACCTTTTACCAGTTTCTGGCACGCATGTTCGGATTTAAAGTAAATGCTTCACCATTTGAATTACTGGCTAAAACAGTGCCTGTTCAGCTTCTTTCAAAACATAAAAACAATCTCTTCCAACTGGAGGCTCTTTTATTTGGTGCTTCTGGTCTGCTGCACGAAGAACTTTTCGGTGACGAATATTATATGAATCTTCGTAAAGAATACGACTACTTCTCAAAGAAATATTCACTGGGTATGATAGAGGCGCACCTCTGGAAATTTATGCGTATGCATCCGGCAAATTTTCCTACTATTCGGATATCCCAGTTTGCCAGGCTTATATACCGTTCACATGGTTTGTTTTCAAAAATTCTGGAGTGCAACAATCTGAATGAATTAAAAAAACTATTTGCTGTTAAAGCATCCGATTACTGGGATTCGCATTACCGTTTTAACCGCCCGGCTCCGAATGCACTTCAAAAAGAATTGGGAGAAAACTCAATGGATTCTTTAATAATAAACGTTATTATCCCTTTCCTGTTTGTTTATGGAGAGAAACAAAACCAGCACCACCTGAAGAACCGGGCGCTTGATTTTCTTGAAAATCTTCCACCAGAAAACAACACCATTGTAAGAAAGTGGGAAACTTTGGGAGTTATAGCACGTTCAGCTTTTGAAACCCAGGCGTTGCTTCAGCTAAAAAACAGGCATTGTGAAAAAAGAAAATGTTTGTACTGTACAATTGGCAACAAACTTCTGAAAAGCTCCTGACTCAGAATGGAATTTAAGCAGAAAATAATTCGGCAGCGAGATTAACCTGCTCAGGGTCTCCCAAAACATATACTACATCACCGGCAAGAAATTTTGTTCTGATAGTTGGATGTTCAATCACCTCATCCCCTCTTTTAACCGCTAGCACATTCACACCTGTTTTTCTTCTCAGGTCAGTCTCACCAAGAGTTTTACCTTCTACAAATGATTTCTCATCAACCGATAATGCAGATATATTCACATTTTTCATTTCATCCAGAATAGAAGGTTGATTTACCATGTCTTTATCTGAAAATTCACCGAGATTCATGCTGCGGATATGAGCAAGCATGCGGTTAATTTCCTTTTGCGGATAAAGTCTACGCATTAATACCCGGTGGAAAAAATCAACAGCAATTTCAAATTTTTCAGGAAATACCTGATTTGCTCCCAAATGATAATATTGATGAATATTATCAACATTGCGCACCCTGATAATGATAAATGCACGATTGTTGATTTTTTTCACCTTTTCAATAATTGCCAAAGACGGAATAATGTCGCCAATTGACACGACCACAATGTCAGCCGTATCTACATGGGCTTTATATAAAATTGGTTCATTCACAGCATCTCCATAAACAACTGAATCGCCTGCATTCAGTTTTTCCCTGGCAATAGCGGGGTCAAAAACAATTGAAACATGTTGCAATCCGTAATGTTTTGCCATTAACGAAAGCTTGAGGGCACTTGAATCCTTTCCAATAATTATCAGGTGGTTTTTAAATTCAGGAATGACAACTTCTTTCAGGGGGAATATACCTTTAACCAGAAAATCGGGCAATGGAAACTTAAGAAACCAATTTGCCAGGGGAATAGAAATTTTCATCAGTAAGGGCATCATACCCATGGTGATGACTGTAATCGCCAAAAAAAGCTGATACTCTGTAGTAGATAATATACCAAAATCATAGCCCGCTTTCCCCAGAATAAATGAGAACTCTCCTACCTGCCCCAATGCAAATCCTATAATTAAAATTCCACGAAATGTATGGCCGAGAATAAAACCGACAGCTGAAGCAATGAGCCCCTTGAGAAACAAAACCAATAAAACACTTCCTGCAACAAGAAGCAAATTATCGGCAACAAAATTAAGATTCAGTAGCATTCCTATCGAAACAAAAAAGAAACTTACAAACACGTCTTTAAAAGGAATGAAATTGCCGAATGTATTATGACTGTATTCAGAGTCTGATATCATCAACCCTGCCAAAAAGGCACCGAAAGCAAGCGACATTCCGAGTGCATAGGTTAACAATGCTACCCCAAAACACATCAGCATCACTGTCATTATAAATAATTCCTGGTTTTTGGTCAGTGCTACTGCGTGTAAAATTTTTGGGAACAGCCAGCGGTTCCCTACATATACAAAAGATATTATTCCAGTGGCTTTTACAAGCAAAATAAACATTTCGCTCCCGATATCACCACCGGGGTTACCCAACATGTTTGCCAAAAGCAACAATGGTACCAGAAGCAGATCCTGAAAAATAGAAATCCCTAATACCGATTGCCCATAATTTGAAGTAACTTCTGAACGTTCCTGCAGTACTTTTAATATCAGGGTAGTACTACTTATTGCTATCATAAATCCAATAAGCAGGCTGCTTTTCCATTCCATACCATATACCATGGATAAAAAATAAAAAACGGCAGCAGTAATCCCTACCTGTGAAATCCCACCTAAAAAAACTGTTTTTCTGATTTTAACCAGTTGTTTTAAAGATAATTCTATACCCAACGTAAACAAAAGGAAAATTACACCTACCTCAGCCAGCGCCTCAATATTTTCTACATCCGTCATTAAGCCCAGCAAGTATGGACCTGCTATCATTCCGGTTATCAGGTATCCAACAACAGAGGGTATCTTTATCCGCGTAAAAAGCAGGTTAACAAAAGTTGAAAGGGCGAAAATTATAACTATATCACGTAAGATTGTCAGTTCCATTTTCTTGCATTGGTAATACAGCAAGATAATTCATTTTTGGGAAACCTGCTTTTGAATGCAAAAAAAAGCGTCTTAAAATTAAGACGCCTTAAAAATTTATTCATTCACTCCAGTTAATCTGTACCTCCATAACTATATGTACCAGTATATTCATATGGCTTGCCTTCGTAATCTGTGGCAATAACCCTGAATTGCACTGAATCGAGCCCGGGAATCTGCAATTCATCGAGATTAAACGATACAAAGGCTGTAAATGGAATATCCTCCAAGTCGCCGTTGGCATTGTGCCTGAGTTCAAGTTCAATGGGCTGTTCAACAGCAGAAAGATCTCCCGGCTGTTTTACCAGATTGATGTAATGAACCTCGTAACGGCCCCAGTACCTGATTTCAAAATTTAACAAATTGCCTGTACGCCAGGTTTCTTTAACTATTAACGGATCATTGCCAATGCTGTCCTGGTTTTCCTCCGTAATATCAAGTATTCCCTTCAGCAATATCTTTTTTACCGAGTTGACCCTTACATAATATTCCCCTATTTCATCCCCGTTATTACCATCGTCTCCAAGAATCGTGTAATTAATTAACACACGGTGTCCGGTTTTTAAACGAGAATCAGGATCGTTTGTCCCCATATAGTACCATGGCCGGTGATATCCCCATGCAACAGGTACAAGTACAGCACCGTTATCCATCACAATCCGGTATTCAACAGGGTCTGAACCTAACTGTTCTACCATTCCAAAACCAACCCAGGCTTTATTCAATGAATAACCGTCCTCATCTTTAAGACATCCGCTAACTATAAAAATTAACCCTAACAGAATAATTAAAACATTCTTCTTCATAGTAAATTCTCCTTCAATTTAAGTTATATAAATCAAAGATTGAGTAAGAGCAATCCGGGTTGCGTTCAGCGATTGATTTTTTTTAAATTTTTTCGTTGTTTATTTATAGGCAGAAATTAAAATGTAAAATGGCATGAAGATTGATATCAAAATTTTCATATATCTAAATATTTGTATATTTTTGATATTTTAAATAGAATCTCTGGTAAAATGTAAAATGGAGGTATGAAAAGTATAGGATCATTAGGTGAATTGAAAGTTACTGCTACGCCGAACGTAAGTGTTTGGTTGTTGTTATACAAGCAAGGTTCTTCGCAAAGCGATTGCGCTCTTGAGAATTTTCAAAAAGCCGGGAAAAAAGCCGGAGAAAAAAACGTTCTTTGCATAGCGGATGTCAGCAGTGTCAGGGATATTCACCCTGAATATGGTATAACAAGTGTACCAGCCTTATTGCATTTTGAAAACGGACAGCTTCACAACATCGTGAAAGGATGTCATAAACCGGAGCAGTTTACTGTCATTTTCGACAGATCGTCAGTTGTTCTTCCTTCGAATGGAGAAAAAAAACTTCAAAAAAATGTAACAGTATATACTACTCCAACCTGTACCTGGTGCAATACCATAAAGAGGCATTTCAAAGAAAATGGAATCCAGTTCCGTGAAGTGGATGTTTCAAGGGATCAAAAAGCAGCAGAAGAAATGGTCCGGCGCAGCGGTCAGAAAGGCGTACCGCAAACCGACATAAACGGAGAGATTATTGTAGGATTTGACAAAACAAAAATAAATACATTACTTGGAATAAATTAAAATTAAATAAAAATGAAAAAGTTTGCAATCGTATTGGTTTTAGCAGTTTTGATTTTTCAAAGTTGTGCCGGGCAGGAAAAAAATAACGACAACAAAAACTCAGCAGAGGCTCCGGCAACTTCTCATGCCATCGCTGAAAACATTTCAGTTGATGGAGGCTCTATCAATCTGACAAAAACGGTTTTCCTTGATAAAGTATGGGATTATGAAAATTCCCCGCAAGAGTGGAAATATAAAGGAGATAAACCTGCATTAATTGATTTTTATGCTGATTGGTGTGGCCCGTGCAAAATCGCTTCGCCTATACTCGATGAAATATCAAATGAATTTGCCAGCGATATCTATGTTTACAAAATAGATACCGAAGTAGAAAAGGAACTGGCAGCAGTATTTGGAATACAGGGAATTCCGGCGTTTCTTTATATACCTACACAAGGGAAACCGGTTATGATGTCTGGTATTGCACGCACCAAAGAGGACACGAAAAAGATGTTCAAAGATAATATAAACAAGTATTTATTAACTTCAAATTAGTGTTTAACGTTTAATTAAAGAATGAAAAAATGAAAGAGTTACAGCCAATTAATCAAAATGTTCTGCTGGAACTGACTGAAGATTCATCGGAACAAAAAACCGCTGCCGGGATTATTATTCCTGATTCTGCAAAAGAACAGCAATCGGTTGCAAAAGTTGTTGCCATCAGCAACATCGAAAATGCAGAAATTGCACCGGGTGACAACGTGCTCTACAAGAAATTTTCAGGTACGGAAATCGATTTCGAAGGGAAAACCTTTTTACTGGTTCCTTATGCCGATATCCTGTCTAAAGTTGTAGAGACCGAATCCATTTAAAGGCTATCGCTCAGAATTTTATTCATTCTGCCAAGAACGTTTTAAAAATCGACATATACAGGAGGGAAACAACCGGGTTTCTCTCCTGTTCTGCTTTTATAAAGACCCTATAGAAATATATTCTTCTGAAGCTATTTTTAAATTACTTGAATTACGACAGCATTTTTTGGAATGCCTGCTGGTTTACGATTTGCCTATGAATAAAAATTTTGAAAAAGCGAATCTTCCGGCAGGATATAAAGGATTTTTATCCGGAGTTTTTAAAAAAAGTTTTATGCAGCGGCTCCATTCCTCTGCCGCCTTTGACTGGTTTGAATTCCAGCCCAAAAGAGTTTTTACGCTTTAAAAATGGAAAAATGAATTTACTTTGAATGTCGGTTTCGAGAATTAGCAACATGTTGAAGTTTGTATAGCTGCAGGTAAATTTTATCTTTATACCTGAAAACTAATCCGGCAATTATGTCAGCACCATTTCTGGTATTTATAGTGATTTCAGCAGTGGCATTGCTGCTCTTCATGGTACTATATCTTAAAATCAGTGCTTTCATCTCCCTGTTGTTAACTGCAATCTATGTTGGCATCATTGCAGGCATGCCCCTTCAGGAGGTGACCGATGCCATACAGGAAGGGATGGCAGGCACACTTGGGTTCGTAGCCACGGTGGTCGGTTTGGGTGCCATTTTTGGGCAACTGCTTGAAAGTTCGGGCGGAGCAGAATCACTGGCGCATTACCTTATAAAGAAATTTGGCAGGGACAACGCCTCCTGGGCAATGGTAATTACCGGCTTCATTGTTGCTATTCCTGTTTTTTTGGATGTTGGATTTATCATCCTGGTGCCCATTATCTATGCTCTTTCACGCGATACAAAACGTTCGCTGCTGTATTATGCCATACCCCTGCTGGCAGGTCTTGCAGTTACTCACAGCTTTATACCCCCCACCCCAGGCCCTGTAGCTGTGGCCGATATAATTAATGCTCAACTGGGGTGGGTAATATTGCTGGGTATTATACTGGGTTTTCCCACAGCAGTTATTGCGGGACCCTTATGGGGTAAATATATATCTAAAAAGATTTACCTGGAACCCCCATTCGAATACCAAAAACCTGCAATGGAAATTAAACCAGCAGATTACCCGCCCTTCAGGATGATTGCCATTATTATTTCTATACCATTACTGTTGATTTTGGTTAACACTTTCACTGGTCTGGCTGTATCAAAAGGAATTTTTCCAAAAACTATCTTTACCGATACGCTGGAGTTTATAGGGCATCCATTCTCAGCACTTATAATTGCCACACTGGTGGCATCCTGGTTTTTGGGTATTAAAAGAGGGATGAGCAGGCAAAAAATTTTGGATTTGAGCACAAAGGCGCTTGGTCCGGCGGGAATAATCATTTTAATTACCGGGGCAGGTGGTGTATTAAAACAGGTACTGGTTGATAGTGGAATTGGCCAGATAATGGCTGAATCAATGGCCAATTCAGCATTACCGCCCATTCTGCTGGCCTGGATGCTTGCCGCCGTTGTGAGAGTTACCCAGGGTTCGGCTACAGTAGCCATGATAACCGCTGCCGGAATAATTGCCCCAATTATAAGTGAATTCGGGCTCAACGACCCGCAACGGGCATTGGTGGTAATAGCCATTGCATCAGGTGCAACCCTGCTTTCACATGTTAACGACAGCGGATTCTGGCTGGTTGGAAAATACCTGGGGATGAATGAAAAGCAAACGTTGCAAAGCTGGACAGTGATGGAAACCATTATTGCGTTCTGCGGGCTGGTATTTACTCTTGGTGCCAGTTTATTGTTTTAATCAGTTTTAGCCATCATAAATCCAACTAGCATTGAAAATTCATACCCGGAAAGATATCCTTTGATGATTGTTTTATCCATTTTTTTTTTCATCAATACCGGTTAGAATTCATGGGTTTTAAAAGGTTTTGTACATCGGTGTTTATATTTGCATAACATGTGTGTTTCAGAATGTATTTTAATTCGAAAATTTAAGTCCGGCTTCAACCTAAGAAAAGAAGATGAACATCTTTAAGTTAATGCCATAAAATCATCTGCCGCTTGTCGATATGAAACGATTCGCTCCTGCAGGAGGGGCAAACCGCACCTTTCAATCGGTGGATATTGGTCAGTTTTAGTCGTGTTCGGCACTGAAGGCAACGAAATTCACTTTTGTGCAGAACTGCACCATTGCGTAACACTTTAACCTCTACCTTACCATAAAGCAGCCGGCAGCGCGGGCATTTAAAAATTTTGAATCCTGCATCAACCATTAAACCTTCTTCAGTTTTTGCAAGTTGAATTAAAACCTGTTGTGTTTTATAATGAAAAGGAAATTTTTTGCTTTTAAAATAAGCATCTAAAGATTGAGGGCGAACCAGGTAACCATACCCGTCAATAAATTGGGTTTCGTAACTACAACGGCCACAACGGTATGTATAAGTATGTCCCATAACCTATCAGCAATGTTTAGAATTGACCCATTGATTCACGATTTGTACCTTTATAAATCAAGTCATTAAGTTTTATTTTAAAGTTCAAATTCGATCTTCCATAAACCTCTCAATTCATTCAAATTATAACCTGTGGCCCTATCTTTGGGATAAAGCTCTTTTATTTTACTGAAAGTTTCAGGTTCAATCTGATTAACAGGTCCATGGCACTGAAGACAAGCCTGCATCGCAGTCAGGATAGGTTTGTAATAAATTGCTTTTTGTCCTTCCACCACCAAAGTGTCATGAATCATATGTGTTTCATGGACAGAAAGAAAATATTTCCACAGCTGCTTCTCAGTTTCTGTTTCCAGTGAATTAGAGGGATTCCTGTTTTTTTCTGAAACACGGGAAATAACGCAATTGCAATCATTGTTAAGGCTATCTGTAATACCCGATGCTTCCAGATGGCAAAATTCTACTGCATACAGACTTCCTCCTTCTTTAATAGCTCCTGAAACATTTGAAAGCAATGCAGACTGTGCCTGCCCGGAAATTTTTTCCCCTTGTTCAAGATAATGGCTGTACGTTTCATCATCCAACCCGCCTTGAACTGCTTTACTCCCGCAGGAATTAATAAAAAAACTAATGAGTGCCATAATTAGAAGGTAGAATCTACTTGTCATTGCTAAAGGTTTTTCTGTTCATCCAACAAGTTACAAAAGATAAGCATTTGATTTTATAAGAAATAAAAAAAATATTTCAGATATCTTCAATTCTTACATAGTTTATCATAACACCTTTTCCATTCATATAAAAAAGCAGAAAAACATCCAGGAACCTGCAAAGGAATAGTTAACACACTGTACTGGTACCTTAACTGAAATTAAAAACTAATCGCGTTCATGCTTCCATGGCCATTTCACACAATCCTTTATTTCAGGAAAAAGCACAAAATCGGCCTTACCTTTTAATGTCAGGGTCTTAACATTCAAATCCCTAAGCTGCTCTAAAGCTGAATTCATTGTTTTACCTGATACCGACACATCATCTACCAGCAAAATTCTTTTACCGGCAAGATCTCCTCCAGGTTTTCGTAATACTTTGGGTTCATCGTACCGGGGCTTATTCAGCTCATCACGGTAATTCAGTTCCATTACCTGAAGTTCAGCATTCAAATAGAAAGCAATAATACCAGCAGGGACAATACCACCGGAACCAATCCCAATAACAAGATCAACCTCAGGCAATAACATCTGTTTCAGCCGTTCAGAAATTTCATGAAATGAAAGATAAACCATCGTGATAAATTTACTATTTAAGAACAAAAAATAAAGTACAAGAATAGCTGAAATTAGCGTTTTATGCAATTAATTGTCTTCAATATTGAAACGGAGTTAAGTTGATCGTTCTTCCCAGATTGGTATTTCGACAAAGAAAGTGGAACCTGTTCCCGGTTCTGTTTCGAACCAGATATGGCCGGCAAAATTTTCGACAATATTTTTTACTATGGCCAGGCCAAGACCCATACCACTGGTTTTGGTAGTAAAGCTTGGACTGAATAATTTATCGCGTAAATCTTCGGAAATCCCTTCACCGGTGTCAGACACAGCTATTACGGCCATATGGTCACGTCGGCTCAAATTGATTTCCACTTTGCCGAATTGGTTTTCAGGAATAGACTGGATACCATTTTTTACAAGATTGATGATAGCTCTTGAAAGCTGATCACGATCGGCATTTACCTGGATATACTCCAGTCCATTAGCATGAAACTCGATGTTAATCCAGTCGTGTGTTTCAAACAATTCTATTACTTTTCGTACCTGATCGGCCAGAAAAAACACCTGGTTTCGTGCAGTTGGTATTTTAGCAAAATTAGAAAATTCAGTTGCAATATTGGAAAGATTATCAATTTGTTCAATGAGGGTTTCAGTCATCCGATCCAGGAATTTGTCATACTCCTCGCCCTTACCCCGGGTTCGTTGAAGATGTTGAATATTAAGTTTCATAGGAGTAAGTGGATTTTTGATTTCATGAGCTACCTGTCTTGCCATTTCCCGCCAGGCCGATTCACGTTCCGAACGCGCAAGAAGTTCAGCACTCACTGCAAGTTCATCTACCTTTTTATTGTATTCTCTTACCAGGCTTCCTATTTCATCATTTCGGCTGTAATAAATAGGTTCATTACGTTTTCCCAGTTCAATCTTTCGCAGGTTTTCCTGAATCAGAACCAAAGGGCGGGTTATCTGATTGGCAATAAAAATTGCCACAATGATACTGGCTAGAAAAAGCAATACATATAGATTGATAAATGCGACTACTATAGTAGAAAGTTCCTGGCTGTACCGATCCTGCTTTATAAAATAAGGGAGGTTAATTATTCCCAAATACTCACCGGTTTTATTTATTATCGGCTTGTAAGCCGACAAATAAGACATGTTGCCAATTTCTTCCGGCTGGAAATAATTTATCTGGAAGTTATTAACTATTTCATTAAAAGCCTTAGAATTCATTCTTTCTGAAACCAGGCCGCGGTAAAAGATTTCCGGTCTGGAAGACGCAATGAGTGCTCCATCGGTACCATAAACATTTATATCTGTGCGAAAAATATTAGACATCCGTGCCAATTCCCTGTTTAGCCAATCAATGACATTTACTGTAATTTCCTCGACCTCATCGAGCCGAAGGTCGATTTCCTTGGAAATTGAGATCATTTTCTCATTTAAATCATTCTGATGCTTTTGCTTATATTCCCTCACATTATACCATATGGTAGCTACAGCAACCAGCAACAGTGAGACAAAAACTATGGATATAATTGCGGCCTGGATTCTGAATTTCAGGTCGAATTTAACAGAACGTTTTCTAATTGAAGGGCTTGCAATGACCAACAGGATTAGGGTACAAATAAAATAAAAAACAAAAAGATAGGGAAAGGATATCAGGTAATCAATAAATGTATACAATTCCCGTGAAACAATAACATAATTGTTTTCACGTGTGTGGTAAATAAGATGTTCCATACCATCCCACCGATTAAAATAGAATTCCTCATCTGAGGTTAGATATGAATGGACATAGTAATTATAATTGTAATCCCCATGCATATCAGTAATTTCACCACCATAATATTTTGCATAATTAAATTGTTTATAACTTTCAGGTTTGGCCATTGATTTATCAATGAGCAATTCAGGAAAACCAATTCCTTCGAATAACACCTCAGAATTAAGTTCAATAAAAATAGATACCCCTTTTGCCTCTGAAGCATGCTGGTAATGAAGCCATCCTGTATAAGAAATCCGGCCATTCATATTATCCATGAAATAGAATTTGGTGCGTGGAATCCTCATACCCTGTGTTTCTATCATATCCTCAAAATAGTCCATACAGGGAACCATTTGATTGTCTTTTTCTATCATGAGGCTGTCAGCACCTGTACAAATCCAGATTCGGAGTTCATATTGTGTGAAATAGCCGCTGAAATAGGTTTCATCCAGGTACTCAGCAAGTCCTTCCTGCTGAATTAGCAGCAAGGGGATATTTGAATCGACCTGGATGGAATCCTGAATTTCTGAAAGAAAAACTTCTGCTGCAGGATCCCGTTCAGCCACCAGTGTAACAGCCATCAGCTTTTGCATATTTCGCTGCTGGTCAGCAGTAGTTGTATAAAAGACAATCAGGGAATAAATCGATGCTGCCGAAACAAAAATAATAAGGTAACTCAGGGTAAATTTATGAAGATAATTCTTACTGAACATCCCGGACAGTAAAGTGGCAAGCAAAAACAAGGAAAGGGCTTCAACTGAAATTTTGCTGTAAGATAAATACTGCACACCTGCCAGGAAAGCAGACAACATCAATGAAATCAAAAACAATTGCCCAAGTCTAAAATCGTTCCGCAGATTATCAACTACCCGAACTGTCAAATAGAAAACAGCAAGCAAAAGCATACCTACTGAAAAAATTGCAAGTATACTTGAAGCTGAAATATCAATAATCCGGTTGAGCGAAAAGGAAATGGTAGAATTATAAACCAGTATGTGAATGTAAAAATGAACCAGCAGATAAGTTGAACATGAGAACAGCAAAAGCAATACTCCAATTGCTTTTCTTGGCAACAGTGAATCTTTTTGAAGATTTCTTAAATCAAGGTCTCTGCCAAAATGATACAGCCAGAAAAGAAAAAACAGTGACAGCATAAAAAAATCACCAAGTGAAGGCAGCCAGTCGCTCAAGGCAAAAACAGAAGGGCTAAAAAAACGAAACAATGAAAAAACTTTTGGCACATGAAACATCAGGTGAAGCCAGTAAACCAGGAAAAGAGCCAGGGCAAGACTCCCGATTCTTACCAGAAAAGTTTCCCTTGAATAAATAAATTCCCGATTTAAAAAAATGAGGAGAAAAAGAAGGCCCAGCAAGTATAAAAATCCGGGAAAATAAAGCTGCCGTTTGGTGCACATGTAAAAACCCTTTGGCTTTACCGAGAAAAGGTAATCATCTTCCAGATTATAAACAGGGTACAAATCATTTTGATTTCTGTATGCCAGTTCATATTCATCAGGAATTTTATAACCACTGTAAAAAGAATTTACCAGATAATCGTTTTCATGCTGATAATTATATTTCACAAGATGAAGACCATATATTTGATAATCCCCTTTCTTAACGGATTCCAGAATATAAAACCCATTGGGTAATTGAATTAACCCTTCATCGCCCGGAATATCAGAAGCATCGTTGTAAAATGCAATAAAGCGGTCGGACCAATAGATTAGGCTATCGTTAAAATAAACGAGTATTCCAATACCTTCTTCCTCAATCGTACGGATTTCCAGGTTGTATAAGGAAAAAAAACCACCATCGAAATATTCATCTTCAATGAGTTGTATCGTTTCATTCATTCTCTCATGCAGGATTCTTTCATTCTCATGAAGATCTTCCCTGAAATCTCTGATCAGATACTTTTCCGGATGTCTGTTTAGCAGCCCATATTCAATAATTCCTGCCACTACAAAAAAACTAAGGGAAAAAATAAGATAGCTGTATCTGTTCATCATTAAACCCCGCTATTCATGGTGATAAGGTTCGCCTTTTAATATGGAAAAAGCCCTGTAAAATTGTTCAATGCACAAAAGTCTTGCCAATTGATGTGAAAATGTCATTGGAGAAAGGGAAATTTGAGAAACAGCTTGTTTATATACATTTTCAGAAAAACCATAAGGTCCACCAATAACAAAAACAAGTTCCTTCAGGCCACTGGCCATTTTTTTCTGAATAAAAGCTGCAAATTCTTTTGACGTCAGTGATTCTCCTTTTTCATCGAAAAGATGAAATTCCCTGAATGCGGCTTGTCTGGAAAGAATCAGTTCTCCTTCCCTGGCTTTCTGTTGTTCAATTCCTAAACTTCTTCCCCTCTTTATATCGGGAATAGTTTCCATATTAAAATCAATATAATGTCTCAACCGCTTAGCATATCGCTCAATTCCTTCCTTCAGATAGTTTTCATCCGTTTTTCCTACCATCAATAAAGTCAATCTCATGCTGTTTATGTATTTTAATTTTTTAAATTTACCAAAAAAATGGGTTGAACCACTTTTTGCATGGTTTTTGTATTTATATGGACGCTTTAGAATTAAGAAAAAAGAAAAAAGAAACAACATGCCATCATTAAAAAACAAGTTATTTGTGATTCTCCTGTTAGCCGGAACCCTTTTAGTCATTAAGCCGGTTCAGGCACAAATTCCGGATGAAATTATACAAAGTATTAAGTCTGGAAATGCAAAGGCCTTGTCTGGTTTCTTTAATCAGAATGTGGAGTTGGTAATTCCTGAAGGTGATAATGTATACAGTAAGGCACAGGCACAGCTTATTGTTAATGATTTTTTCAGTAATCACTCCCCTCAAAATTTTGCTATTATACACCAGGGAGGAAAAGAAGGAGCACAATATGTGATAGGTAATCTTGGAACAAAAAAAGGGTCCTTCAGGGTTTATTTTCTGCTGAAAAAAAGTGATGGTAAAGATTATATCCACCAACTAAGAATTGAAAAACAGGAATGACCCTATGGCAAATGGGTTTCTAAACCGGAAAAAGTATAAGAAAATAACAGAACAAATCGTTGAAAGAGCCCGCAAAGTATCATTGCCCTTTTTCGATGGAATCCCAATTTATGACGTTACGGTTTTTTTCTGGCACAGTATTGTGAACGGTGCCATCACCACCAGAGCTTCAGCTATAGCCTTTTCATTTTTTATTGCACTGTTTCCGGCAATATTATTCCTGTTTACACTGATCCCCTATATTCCTATCCGTAATTTCCAGAATGAACTATTTCAGCTTTTACATGAGATCTTGCCTGAAAGCACTTTTGCAACGGTAGAAGATACTCTGACTGATATTATTATGCGACCCAGGGGTGGATTATTATCTCTGGGTTTTATTATGGCATTGATTTTTTCCACCAACGGACTGGCTTCTATGATGACTGCCTTTGATGCAACCATTCACAGCATTAACCGCAGATCGTGGTTCAGCCAGCGGCTGGCAGCTGTACTTCTGCTTATAATTCTGTCAGTACTCCTTTTTTTCGCAATTGCTTTGATTACCGGAGGACAGATTGCCATTGGTTATCTTCAGGAAAGTCTTATTCTGAAGGATCGTTTTACCATCTTCGTTGTCAATTTTGGTAAATGGGTGGTTATTATTTTACTATTGTTTTTTGCAAATTCCTTCTTGTACTATATGGCACCTGCAAAGAAAACCGAATGGCGATTTTTCTCAGCCGGCAGCACCTTGTCCACAATACTAAGTCTTGCGGCACTTACAGGTTTCTCATACTACATCAATAATTTCAGCCAATACAATAAACTTTACGGATCAATCGGGACACTTCTTATAATTCTATTTCTGATGTATCTGCTGTCATTTATCCTGCTCATTGGTTTTGAATTAAATGCCAGTATATACCAGGCAAAAACTGAAAAAAAAGAAGATGACTAACTTACTTACCCTGTTTGAATAAGATTTCCTTCTCCTGCTTTGAAAGGCTCTCGTAACCCGATTCAGCAATTTTATCCAGGATACGGTTTATCTCCTCCTGTTGTATATTTTGCTGCCTGTTGTATTCATAATCATCCCGGGGAGGTTGTTTAAAGGTTACTTTCATTTTATCCTTCGGTTGCAGCCATTTCTCTAATATACTAACTACTTTGATGATGCCCGTACCCCGGTCTTTCCCTTTGCGAAGCTGAAAGATATAGAACCATCCCCAAATTGCGCCCCCAAGATGCGCCAGGTTCCCACCCGGATTGGAAGTTGAAATACTAATAATAGACAAAACCACATAGAATGCAGATATGTATTTTAATGGAAAGCGGCCAATGAAAAACAAATGAATTTCCCGGTTTGGATCGTACACTGCTACAGCCATTAAAATAGCAAAAACCGATGCCGAAGCACCCAACATAATGCTGTTTACCTGTGTGAATGCCGGAAATATATTAAATGCAAGTATATAAATAAAAGATCCGGCCAACCCTCCCATCAGGTATACACTAAGCAACTTTTCTCCTTCAAAATGATGAAGAAATAATTTACCGAACCAATAAAGTCCCAGCACATTAAACAAAAGATGAAGGAAACCTTCGTGCAGAAACATATAGGTAAGTGGTGACCAGGGCCTGCGTATCAGGATGTCAAGTCCGGATGGCACTGACAGCCAAACCACCAGAGGAGAGGATTGACCTGCTAAAAAAAACAAAACTCCGATAATTTTGACAAACAGAAATACCCCCAGATTAATATAAATCAGACGTGTAAGAACAGAGCCACGTCTGAATGTTTGCTTTATGTCGGTCCAAATATCCATCTAATAAAAGTGCGTAGTCTTTTTATTCCAGTATTTTATGAGCAGATAACCAAACAACATGCCACCAAGATGAGCAAAATGTGCAATATTACTTCCAGGTTTTGAAAAACCAAGGTAAAGCTCTATTAATCCGTATCCTATCACGAAATATTTTGCTTTAATAGGTATGGGAGGAAAAAGTAACATCAGCTGGGTATTGGGGAATAACATCCCAAAAGCAAGCAACACTCCAAATACTGCTCCCGAGGCTCCAACAGTTGGTATATTCATTTTAAGCTGTTTAATCCTTTCCATGAGGGCTAAACCCTCGGCAGCATACGATGAATTGGAGGGATCGTCGTACCAGGTATTTATAAAATCATAGACCTGTGCCGATGCGCGGGGCAAATTTCGTTTTACAAATTCATCGAGTATTTGGGGTGAAGGTGTATTCCTGAAGGCTTCAATGGTATTTTGTATGGAATTAAATTCGAGGAAGTTTACAAAGTTATGCAGTACAATAGCACCCAGTCCGGTTACAAAATAATATACCAGGAACCGTTGTGAACCCCATACACTCTCTAAAACGCGGCCAAACATATACAGGGCAAACATGTTGAAGAAAAGATGCCAGATTCCTCCATGCATAAACATATGGGTGATTACCTGATGCAAACGGAACTTTTCAGACTCAGGATAATACATAGCGAGATGTTCCACCAGATCGATGCCAGCATTTTGCAAAACAAAAGTGGCAATCAGCAACAATATATTTATAACAATCAGGTTCTTAACAACCGGTGGAATAGAACTCATTGCAGGACGATAATTCATAAAAAAATTTATTTTTTTGCACCGGCAAATGCCAGGCCATAATTAATAATCTGCAAGATAACGACATATTGTCATTTATTAAAAGCCTTTTCAATATCCTCAAGCGGAATGATGGTTAAAACTCTTTTTCCATCAGGAGAATAATTAGGGGTGCTACAGGCAAACAATCCATCAATCAGGTGGTCAATTTCCTCTTGTTTTAAGGCTGTACCGTAATTCAGTGACGATGCTTTTGCCAGCGATATGGCTACCTGCTCTTTTACCTTTGCCTTTGCATCTACCGGTGAATTTTTGTATTCTTCTAATAGTTTTTCAATTATCAGCTCTGGTGAAGACACATCAAGCACTCCAGGAGTTCCGTTAATAATAAAAGTATTGCGGCCGAATTCCCGGATATCGAAACCCAGTGCTGTTAAATCATCTAAAATATCCTTAAGCAATGCAGCATTTCCGGCCTCAAGCTCAATAGTTTGAGGGAACAGCTGCTGCTGGCTGGCAACTGAATCTGATTTAAGCACTTCCATAAATTTTTCAAATAGAATGCGCTCATGTGCCCTTTTTTGATCGATAACCATCAATCCGGATTTTACCGGTGAAAGAATAAACTTCTGTTTGAGCTGCATGGCTTTTTTGCCTGCAAATTTCCCCTCAGTCTGGCCCCCGTCCACATCCTCATTTCCGAAAAAAAGATGCAGTATATCATTGCCGGAATTCTGCTGAGGCACAGCTCCATACAAATCCTCCCAATGCGACTGGTTGTTACTTTTTATGCCTGGTACGCTCCAGTTTCCTGCTGACAGCTTCCTTTCCTGGTCGAATGGATTGTAATCGGGATTTACGTTAATCCGGGGAAAGGAAACTTCAGTTTTGCTCTTTCCGGCTACCGGTATTTCTATGCTGCCGCTCTGATCGAAATCGATGGAAGGAACCACATTGTGTTTACCCAGGCTTTCCCTGATTGCAGCATGAATGATTTGCCAGAGAGCTGATTCATTTTCAAATTTTATTTCGGTTTTTGTAGGATGCACATTGATATCGATATCGGCCGGATCAATTTCCAGATACAAAAAATACGATGGAAATGTATCAGATGGCAGCAACTTCTCATATGCCTGCATCACTGCTCTGTGGAAATAGGGATGCCGCATATAACGCTTGTTCACAAAAAAGAATTGCTCACCCATTGTTTTACGGGCAAACTTTGGTTGCCCTATATAACCAGATATATTTATCATACTGGTTTTCTCTTCCACAGGTACAAGACTTTGGTTAATACTTTTCCCGAAAATTCCGGAAATACGTTTACGCAAATTGGTACCTTCAAGCTCATAGAGCATGGTACTGTTATGAAAAAGAGAGAACCGGATTTCAGGATTAGGCAGCGCAACACGCTGAATTTCATTCATAATATGTTTCAGCTCGGTAGAGTTTCCCTTCAGGAATTTTCTGCGGGCAGGAACATTAAAAAACAAATTTTTTACGGTTACAGAAGTCCCGCCTGTTCCGGCTGCCGGCTCCTGTGCCAACACCTCCGAACCGGAGATAAGAATAAACGATCCCACTTCATCTTCCAAACGTTTTGTTCGCAGTTCCACTTCGGCAATGGCTGCAACAGATGCAAGTGCTTCCCCCCGAAATCCCATTGTTCGAATGCAGAATAAATCGTTTGCCGAACTAATTTTGGAAGTGGCATGACGTTCAAAAGCCATCCGTGCATCTGTGGGGGACATACCGCAACCATTATCAGAAATTCTTATAAAGGTTTTCCCGGCATCTTTAATGTGGATTGATATTTCAGTAGCCCCGGAATCCAGTGCATTCTCCACCAACTCCTTCACCACCGAAGCCGGCCGTTGGATCACTTCTCCGGCTGCAATCTGGTTCGCTACCGAATCGGGTAATAATTGAATTATATCACTCACTTAAAAAACGAAATCTGAATAAAAAAACAAATAAAAAATGAGTGACAGGATAATGATAAGAACAATCAACCTGGAGTTGGATGCCTTGCGGGCACCGGGAGTTGATCTTGAATATCCATCCTGAGCCCGTCTAAACTGACCTCTTATATTTGGCCGGAAAGGTTTCCCATCTTTTACCTTCTCATCCACAATCCCCAGCTCTTCCTTTATCCTGCGTTCCCTATCTTCACGTTCCTCTTTATCGGGGTCGTGAAAACGCGGAGTGATATTAAATTTTTTTGTACCCGGTATATAGAAAAACCGTCCAATCATATTGTTTTATTTGTTTTTACAAAGATACTATTTATTAACAAAATGCATTCCAAAGAGGAAAAAGCGTTTCATTGGCGGGGTCAATCTCAACTTCTGGAAAATGTCTTTTGTTGCCTTCACCCACCAGCAGATTAAATTGCCTCAATGGTTGACGGCGGCTTTGATGTAATGTTATAGGTTACGCTCACTACACCGGGAACACTTTGGGTTATTTCACTTCCCAGTTGCTCCAGGATTTCATAGGGCAGCCGTGTTGGTGTTGCATACCGCGCATCGGTGCTGTCCCAGCAGCGCACTTCAATCTGCAACCCAAAATCACGTTTCCCGTCGCGCATTCCGGTTACCCGGTCTTCATGCAAAATGGCGAGGTACTGAAATGCCCCGGAGTTCTTCAGCAGTCGCTCCACAATAACGGTCGCTTTTCTTACCGTTTCAACCTTTTCAGGGGTTACTTCACCAATTACCCGGGCAGCAAACGCAGGTCCCGGGAATGGAATACGGTCAAACAAAGCCGCTGGCAGTCCAAGAGCTTTGCCTGTTTTTCTGACTCCTTCTTTGCGAAGTTGCACCAAAGGTTCAATTATTTTGTACCCAAAGGTGGCCAGCGGATCAATTCCAAGCTGCTCAAACACGTTGTGCTGCCGTTTTATGCCTGCAACCGTTTCATCAATATCGGTAAGTATTGTTCCCTGTAGCAGGTATCTTGCGTCGCTTTCCTTCACAATACGGCCAAAAACTTTGCGGTAAAAAGTCTGCGTTATAGCCTCACGTTTTTCTTCGGGGTTCGTAATTCCGCTCAGGGCATCAAAAAACTCTTTCCGGGCATCAATCACTTCCACCGTTACGCCAAGTTTCTTAAAAAAGCCCACTACCTGTTCCGCTTCACCCTCCCGCATCAGGCCGTTTTCAACAAATACTGTCCTTAACTGATTTCCCAGGGCTTTGTGCCCCAGCATGGTCACCACAGAAGAATCAACTCCTCCTGACAATGCATTAATAGCCATCCCGTCGCCAACAATACTTTTTATTTCACTCACCTTCTCAGCAATAAAAAGGTCAGTGTTCAACTCCTTTAATGTTATTTCTTTCGTCATAAAACTGTTCTCCTATATTTGATTTTTTAGTTTTGAATATTTAGCTTCAATAAAACTTTCATAAGCTGTTCATCGCTGAGTAAAACGGGATTACCTTTCATACTGCTTGCATTTTTGGCTTTTTCAACCAATATGGGGAAATTGGCAACTGAAAGTCCGAATACGGAAAGATGGGGTATTTTCAGTTTATCCATCATCTTTTTAGCCCACTGAATACCATCAGTTGCTTTTGCTTCAGGATTGCCGGTTAAAATTTGAGCTACTTCGTTATATTTTCCAAGCCATTGATTTTGGTTTAGTTCATCCAAAGCTTTTATGTTGATTTCCATTACAGCCGGCAGCAACGCTGCACATACTGCCCCATGCGGAACCGGGTACATTCCCCCCATAGGACCGGCAAACCCATGAACAGCACCCAACTTTACATTGGCAAGCGCCATTCCGCCAAGCATCGCTGCAAATGCCATATCTTCACGGGCAGCCAGATTACTGCCATCATCGTATGCTGTGGCCAATGAGGCAGAAATCCTGCGTATTCCTTCCCGGCACAACGTGTCGATGAATGGGTTTGACTGATTCGACACAAAGGATTCGAGAAGGTGCGTCAATGCATCCATTCCGGTGGTTGCAGTAATTTCAGGTGCCATTGAAACTGTTAACTCCGGGTCGATAATCGCCATCCGGGGAAACATTAAATCGCTGCGCAGGCTTACCTTAACATTGTGTTCCGGCGACAAAATGACTGCGTTTTTTGTTACTTCTGCTCCAGTGCCGGCAGTGGTTGGTAATGCAAAAAACGGCAATGGATTTTTCTTCAGGATTTTTCCCCTGCCAATCACCTCAAGATAATCAATGAGACTCCCCTTATTGGGAGCAAGCGCAGCAATAGCTTTGGCCCCGTCAATAACGCTTCCGCCACCCAGGCCCACAACGACTGTGCAACCTTTTTCCCGCAACAATTCAGCACCTTCTGAAACAATTTCGGTTGAAGGTTCCTTATGAATTGCAAAAAAGGTAACCTCAAAATTCTCCTTCTCCAGGGCATGGATTAAAAACTCATGTCTTCTTATATCCTTGCCGGTAACCAGTAATACTTTTCTGTCAAATTCCTTCAACAGTTGCGGAAGGATGCCGGCTTTGCCTGAACCAAAAACTATCTTTGCTGCAGTGGAATATTCAAAATTTAACCCCATCCTTCTTCGTTTGGAAATATGTTTGAATATTTAATACTGCTGCGCGGCTCTGCCATCATATCTTCAACTGTATCCCGCCATTTTTTGTAATGGCTGGTCTCCTTATGCGCGGCCGCATCTTCCAACTGGCGGTAAACCTCTACCAGCACAAATCGGGAAGGTTCATCCTGTTGCTGCAACACATCGAAGCGTGCAACACCTGGTTCCTGCAAACTATTACGGGCATTTTCAATGGTTGCCTGACGGAATTCCTCCACCCGGCTTTCTTTTACATGCACAAAAACATGGACTATATACATTGTTTTATATTTTTACTCCGAATTTACAAAAACCCGTTGAATCCGGCATATAAAAAGGTAATCAGTATAATTTTCAGTAGGAAAATAATTTGATTTGAGTATCCTGACAGATGACAAAAAGCATTGGAACGTCTACTGCTTTTATACCCTCCGGATTTATTTCTGTCTGAAATAAACCTGTATAGGAACACCCCGAAAATCAAAATTCTCACGAATCTTATTTTCAATGTACCGTTTGTAGGGATCGCGAATGTATTGCGGCAGATTCGCAAAAAGTGCAAAGGATGGCGTGGGTGAAGGCAACTGAGTTACAAACTTGATTTTAATGTATTTACCTTTAACTGCCGGTGGTGGATATTTTTCTACTGCATCAAGCAATACCTCATTAAGCTTCGAGGTCTTAATTCTTTTTTGGCGGTTTTTAAAAACCTGCATGGCCACATCAAGCGTCTTATGCACCCGCTGTTTGGTCAGTGCCGAAATAAACAGTATCGGCACATCGTTAAACGGTGCAATGCGTTCACGGATTTCTGCCTCCATCTTTTTAGTTGAGTGCTGGTCTTTTTCGATGATATCCCATTTATTTACCAGAATTACTACCCCTTTTTTATTACGGACAATAAGGTTGAAGATGCTCACATCCTGCGCTTCCATGCCGCGGGTAGCATCAACCATGAGCATGCACACATCGGAACTTTCAATGGTTCGCACTGAACGCAACACGGAATAGAATTCAATGTTTTCGTGCACCTTCCCCTTTTTACGGAGGCCGGCGGTATCGATTATTATAAAATCATGCCCAAATTTATTGTAGCGTGTATGTATGGAATCACGTGTAGTACCTGCCACATCGGTAACAATATAACGGTCTTCGCCAAGAAGGCTGTTGATGAACGATGACTTACCAACATTTGGCCTGCCTACCACTGAAAAATAAGGCAGTTCATGTTCCTCCTCCGTTCCGGTATCATCGGGAAACTGTTCGGCCACCTTGTCGAGCAGATCGCCCGTTCCGCTGCCTGTCATCGAAGAAATGGTATAGATTTCTCCCAGTCCCAGCCCGTAAAACTCCTGCGCATCGGCAATACGCATATTGTTATCCACCTTGTTAACCGCAACCACCACTTTCTTTCGGGCTCTGCGTAAAATGGCAGCAATTGCATCATCAAGATCGGTAATTCCAGATTCCACATCGGTAACAAAAAGAATCACATCGGCCTCCTCGATAGCCAGATGCACCTGCTTATTGATTTCCGCCTCAAACACATCGTCGGAATTGACTACGTATCCTCCGGTGTCGATAACTGAAAAAACCTTTCCATTCCATTCTGCTTTTCCGTAATTACGGTCGCGTGTAACCCCCGACACCTCATCAACAATAGCTTCCCGCGTTTCAGTAAGCCGGTTGAATAATGTTGATTTACCCACATTGGGTCTTCCTACTATAGCTAATATTTTACTGCTCATTTTATCAAATGTAATTTAATGGGAAACTTTAGAAAATTAAAGTCCGCCTGCTTCTTTAACCGGATATGAAAGCTTTCTGTTTCAATTATCGTCGTAACCAAAATTTCTAAGCTGCTTATCTTTTTCGCGCCAGTCTTTAGAAACCTTTACAAACAATTCCAGGAAAATTTTCTTTCCAAAAAACTCCTCGGCATCGAGCCTTGCTTCACTGCCAATTTTTTTAAGCATTTTCCCGGCCTTGCCAATAATTATGCCTTTCTGGCTGTCGCGGGCTACATGGATGACCGCCCTCACTTCAATAAGGCCTCCTTTTACTTTAAATGATTCCACCTCAACTTCAACCGAATAGGGAACCTCCTTGTCATAATGAATCAGTATCTTTTCGCGGATAATCTCCTGCATAAAAAACCGTTCGCTCCTGTCAGTGAACTCATCCTTCCCAAAAAACGGCGGGTTCTCAGGAAGCAACTCCAGAATACGGTTGAATACCGGTTCAAGATTGAACTTTTCCTGTGCCGAAACCGGATAAATGCTTCCTCCGGGGAATACCTCGCTCCAATAATCGAACAGCTTTGTAACTTTTTCCTGGTCCGATAAATCAATTTTATTGATCACCACAATAACCGGAACATTTGATGTACGGATGCGTTCGATGTAATCCGGATTCTTCCCCGGTTTCTCCACTGTGTCGGTAACAAAAAGTATAACATCCGCATCAGTAAGGGCTGTATTCACAAATTTCATCATGGTTTCCTGCAGCTTGTATCCCGGCTTCAGTATCCCAGGGGTATCGGAATACACAATCTGGAAATCCTCCCCGTTTACAATACCTTTAATGCGGTGCCGGGTAGTCTGCATCTTTTTTGTAATAATGGATAACTTCTCGCCTACCAGGGCATTCATAAGAGTTGACTTACCCACGTTTGGGTTCCCTAATATATTGACAAATCCTGCTTTATGCGTCATTTTATTGTTTTTGCTTTCATTAAAAATCCCGTAATACGGTACATATAATCTGATTGAAACCACTCGTTTGCAACAGTCCTGACAAAGAACTGACAAACAGCTAAAAATCAGCGCAAAGATAATTGAATTGTATTATCCGGGAAGCGTTACCTGGAATCATTTTCCATTTATTCCTGAATCCTGCCTAATTAAGTTCATACCTGAGCCGCTTCAAAGTTATGAGGGGATTCGTCTTTATTTCACGGGTAATGTTTATAGCTTTTGCCAAAGTCTTCCTGGCCATGTTTTGAACCAAAAATCAATTAAAGGGTGTTAAAAGAATTTAAAATCAATCCAATCGCAATAAACATCCATTGAAAATCAGGCTTTTTTGCTTATATTAAAAAAATAGGGGTAAATGGAATCTTAAACAATGAAAATTATTCTCGACAAAATTGCCATAAATGTGCATGCCCGAAAAATATTGCTTAACATACTTGAGGAAAATCCGGTATTGGAGCGGATTCTCAGAAATTCATCTGATGTACAGGAAGCAAAAACTGGTATTAAAGAATGGGTGATGCCAATGATAAAAGATAACCCGGCAGCAGAAGCCTGGTTTTATGAAAAAAAATCCGGTCATCAGCCCTATTCAGTTCTCACCTGGCAAAACATTGCAGCCATCCGCCTGCTCGATTATATTGAATACGAAGGGGAATCCTGGCCCGATCAGAACATACAGGGGGATTTGGCCGAATCCCACCCGGTTAAAATGTTATGGCTGGCTACCAATTTTGGCATTGGCGGAGCAAAACCCGATTTCTTTTTAGATATGCTATACCTGTTCAGACAGCTTAACGGAAAGCTTAATCCTGATATTCCACCCTCCGAAAAAGTTACGGAATGGATGGACCGCTACCCGGCAGGAACAGAATTAAAGATTACCCGGTTGCGGAAAAAAAACCGTGACCGGATTATAAGCATTCTGATTGATAAAATTGACAGTGGTGAAATTATAAGCAATAATTATTATTTTGAGCAGGGACTGAGCAGGAAGCAAAAAATCAGCCGGATGAAAAAATGGTGGAAAGAAGCTCGTTTTCACTTGTCATTTGCAGTACGTACCCCCGAAATGCTAAACGAATTACTTGATTATTCCCTCGATCAGGAGACATTGAGTATACTTCAGGAGGCAAAAGATAAAGGAATACCCTTTTTCATTAACCCCTATTACCTCTCGCTGCTGAATGTACAAACACCCGGTTTTGCTGTAGGCGGCGATTTGGCCATCAGGTGTTACGTACTATACAGCAGGCAGCTTGTTGAAGAATTCGGCCGTATCCAGGCCTGGGAAAAAGAAGACAAGATACAACCTGGCCAGCCCAATGCAGCAGGATGGGTACTTCCCTCACACAACATTCACAGACGATATCCTGAAGTAGCCATCTTCATTCCCGATACAATGGGTCGTGCCTGTGGCGGGCTCTGTGCCTACTGCCAGCGCATGTACGACTTCCAGAGCGGACGTTATAATTTCAACCTCTCAAAATTAAAACCGCGCGAAACCTGGAAAGAGCGCCTGCCCAAACTGCTTTCTTATTTTAAAACCGATGCCCAGTTGCGAGATATCCTGCTTACGGGCGGTGATGCCCTGATGAGCTCCGACAGTAGCCTTCGGAACATATTGGATGAAATTTACAGAATGACTCTTCAAAAAAAAGAAGAGAACAAACTGCGGGAAGAACATGAAAAATATGCCGAAATGGTAAGGGTACGCATTGGCACCCGGTTGCCTGCTTACCTTCCGCAACGGGTAACACCGGAATTGATAAAAATTCTTGCAGATTTCAAAAAGAAAGCATCCCGGGCTGGCATAAGACAATTTGTTATTCAGACACATTTTGAATCGCCAATGGAAATTACTCCTGAAGCCCGAACTGCTGTAAAAATGCTGCTCGATGCCGGATGGTCTATTGTCAACCAACTGGTACTGACTGCTCCTGCTTCCCGAAGAGGGCATACAGCCAAACTTAGGAAGACACTAAACGACATTGGTATTCTCACCTATTACACGTTCACCGTAAAAGGATTCAGGGAGAACAGCGCCAACTTTACACCAAATGCCCGCGCCGTTCAGGAAGAAATAGAAGAAAAATATCTGGGTACAGTACCGGAAGAAGCGTTGCCTCAATTACAGGAATTAATGATTCATCCTGAAAATATTATCAGCAACGTGGCTGAATTGAGAAAAAAACATCTCCTCCCCTTCCTTTCAACCGACCGGAATATTATGAACCTCCCAGGTGTAGGGAAAAGCCTTACCTTCAGAACTATAGGCATTACCCGTTACGGCAGGCGAATACTTCAGTTCAGACACGATCGCACAAGGAATCACAGTCCTATAATTGAAAAAATGGAAACAGTTGTTGTTGTTGAACCCAAATCAATTACCAAATACCTTCGCCAAATGGAAGATATGGGTGAAATTCGCGATGAATACCTGGGAGTAATGAGTTATTCATTGGGTGAAACCGAACCCCGTATGCCCATATATGAATATCCTGAATATGATTTTGAAGTTACTAATGAATTAACCAATCTGGATATTGAAACCAAAATTACAGAAACATCTTCTTTTTGATTCATTTCTTCGGTATCCCATACATTATAATCAATACTATACTCCTAAATTTAGGTTCCCGAATATATTCAAACCTGTTTAGGAGAATCCTTGTAGTATAACGGAATACAAAAATTTTAAAGATTCGCCTGCAGAAACTGAATTCCTTAACACATTATAACCATTTTTTTATTTCCAGGATAACCCTTCTTTAGTTTTTAGTATCCGCTCTACCAACCACGTCTTTTTGGTTAAAGAGTTTTTAGATATAACAAATATTATCTTTATTCGTAGTTTATTCGTGGTTTATTCGTGGTTTATTCGATACAAATTCGCAAATTAACGAATTTAATACGAAGTAACATCGAAGAAAAAAAGAATTTAAAACGAAGTTAAAATAAATTTGAGCCCTATTTATTATATAGGTGAGTACTTCCTGACAATCCTGATTAGCAAATTTTTTATCAGAAACAGGAAATCTGTTATGCTGTTAAGAAGTACTCTTCTCAGAGAAAAGGTATTAAATCAGGACGAACTCCTCCGGTTTTTAACAGGACAGATTGGGGATACTTTTGAATTTACATTGCTAAAACAGAAGATTGGATGTTTGCCTCATAACAAGCAAGTGCCTATTCCTGTGCCAAAGACATAGCGGCCTTTACGCCATCGGCACCGCTTGAGATAATGCCGCCGGCATATCCGCTGCCTTCACCAATGATAAAAAGGTTTTCAAAACCATGGCATCTGCCGCTGGCATCTCGGAGCACCTGTACGGGTGAAGAGGTTTTACTTTCCAGACCGAGCAGGTTTCCGGTTTCGAATCCTTTTAATTTCCGTATAAAATCGGCTAGACCGGCCTGCATTGATAATTTCACTGATTGCGGCAGTAACTCCCAGATCGGAGCAGCCATTAGTCCTAATGGATAGCTGCTGCTGAAACTTGCTTTTCGTTCATTTTCTTTTAGAAACCCTTCTATGCTGCACACGGGTGCCTGGTAATTACCGGTATAGCTGTAAAATTTTTTTTCCAGTGCTTCAACCATTTCCAGCGCTTCCAGAGCTGAGATTTCTTTTCCGGCAAGTTTTGCAGGATGAATACCTGCCACGCATGCTGCATTTGCAAACCGGCCGTTACGGCTGTAGTAGCTCATGCCGTTTACGATATTGGTTTCAGGGTAGGCAGCAGCCGGCACTACGATTCCTCCCGGACACATACAAAAAGAGAAAACAGGATGGTTCCCGTCGGCAGGTGAAGTAAGTCTGTACTCGGCAGCTTTTACCCCCGGCAGCAATTCATGTCCCCACTGTGCCAGATTGATAATTTCCTGGTGATGTTCCATACGGCTTCCCAGGGCGAAATTTTTTGTCCGGAAAGGGACTCCTCTTCTTATGAGCATACGGTAGGTTTCATATGCCGAATGGCCGGAAGCGACAAACAATGCTCCTGTTGGTATAACACCACGGGAAGTATGAACTTCTGTTACCTTTGAATTTACTACAGAGATATCCTCCAGCATGGTGTCAAACAGCACCTCCCCACCCAGGCTTTCAAATTGCATGCGCAGATTTTTGACAATTTTCCGCAGGTTGTCGGTTCCAAGATGGGGGTGAGCCAGGTATGCTATCTCTGCTGGCGCACCTGCCTTTATATAGTTGGACAGGATAAACTGCTTCTCTTTTGATATATGTTTGGAGCGTGAAGTGAGTTTACCATCGGAAAAAGTACCTGCGCCCCCTTCACCAAATGCATAATTATTTTTCTTATCGAAGTATCCATTTCTTTCAAAGCCTGCTACTGCCCGGCTTCGTGTTGCAACATCAGAACCCCGCTCCAGAAGCGTTACGCTGAAACCGGCTTTTTGCAATACAAGAGCAGCGAAAAACCCTGCCGGCCCGCTGCCAACCACAACTACCGGATATTTACGTTTCCTATAGGGGATAACCAGTTCTGGCTGTACCAATGGCTCACCTCCCTTTATTTCAGCTGATATTACGCCAATGCGTAATTGCCAGTATACATCAGGCTTTTGACGGGCATCAAGGCTTTTTTGCTCAATCTGGTATGAAAAATCCCTGATATGAAGCATCTTCCCTATATATTGTTTCAGCTGTTGCTCAGTATATCCTGTCTGTAATTTTATTGAAAGCGATTTGTATCCCATGCTGTAAAGTTAAAAGGATTGTAAAAATAACTGAAGAGATAAATTTTAAAAAAATGCTGTTCCTGCTGTAACGGCTAACAACCAGCAGCGTCTTAAACCTATATAAAGGGTGATATTTCCCCTGAATGGATAGGGGAATAATACTTGCATTCACATACAAAAAGCGGGTGTTCATCGATAAAATAAAAATTGTTGTAAGGAAAACAGGAAATTTATACCAATAGAAATGAAGCCATCGACAACAGAATTTAAAGAAAACAGAAAACAATATAACAATGATTCAATTAAACAATGTTCACAAATCTTATGGTACCGGCAATAATTCATTGCATGTATTAAAAGGGATCGATCTCAATATACCCAAAGGTTCTTTTGTATCCATCATGGGATCATCGGGTTCAGGAAAATCAACTCTGCTCAACATATTGGGAATTCTAGACAATTACGATGATGGGTCGTATTATCTTGATGGAATACTGGTAAAGGATATGTCGGAAAAACAGGCTGCAAAGTTACGGAATGAAATGCTCGGCTTTGTCTTCCAGTCGTTTAATCTCATTTCTTTTAAAAATGCCATGGAGAATGTGGCGTTGCCCCTGTATTACAAAGGTATAAACCGTAAGAAGCGCAATAATATGGCACTGGAGTATCTCGAGAGGCTGGGGCTCCTGCCATGGGCAACTCACATGCCCAATGAGCTTTCGGGTGGTCAGAAGCAACGCGTCGCAATCGCACGTTCGCTCATATCCCAACCCAAAGTAATTGTTGCCGATGAACCTACTGGTGCCTTGGATACCTTCACTTCCTACGAAGTGATGGAGATACTGAAAGAAATCAATAATGATGGCATTACCGTAGTAATAGTTACACACGAGCACGATATTGCTGCCATGACACATCAAATTATCAGGCTGAAAGACGGAGTTATTTCTGAAGTCATTCAGAATGGGGAGCTTAACAACTGGAAACAACATTATTCCAAAACACGGATTACTGCCTGAAAATTAAAACACAATGAGACAAAAACGAGCCCCTGTCGGGTAGTTGTAAGATTAGAATTAGGAAATACTTCAAAATTAAAATTCCATAAGCAATGTTTGATATTGATAAATGGCAGGAAATACTGGCCACCATCAAAAAGAATAAAATGCGGACCTTTCTCACCGGTTTTTCAGTAGCCTGGGGAATTTTTATGCTGATGATATTGCTTGGTGCGGGCAATGGCTTAAGCAATGGGGTAGCAGAAAACTTTATGCGCGATGCTGTGAATGCCATGTGGTTGTGGAGTGGCCGGACAAGCATTCCTTACCAGGGAATGAAGGAAAACCGGCAGATACGACTCATCAACAGTGATTATGATCTGATTAGGGATATGCCCGAAGTTGGATTTGTATCAGGACGGTATTACATTTCGGGAAATCTTTTTACCCGGGGCAATGAATCGGGTCAATATACAGCCATAACCTGTCATCCCGAACTCAGGGAAGTGGAATCACTGGAAATAATAAACGGAAGATTTATTAATGAGGTTGATCTACGTGAAACTCGTAAAACAGTAGTTCTTGGAGAAGATATTTACATTGCCCTGTTTAAAGGGGAAGAAGCCATTGGGGAATATGTTCAGATAAACAGGGTGCCATTCAAAGTAGTGGGAATTTGCCGCGAAGGCGGGAGCACCCGCCACCGGAATGCTTATGTACCGGTAACAACAGGGCAAAAAGTGTTTAACGGGGCCAACCGGTTGCACAATTTCGCGCTTACAATCAATGCCGGCACCATTGAAGAAAGCAAGGCCATTGAAACCAAAGTCAGGGCTGCGCTGGCACGAAAACATAAATTCGACGAAACCGACCGCTCTGCACTGGGTTCCTTTAACAAGCTTGAAAATTACCTGCAAACCATGCGCATTTTTCAGGCCATAAAGATTTTTATATGGATAATCGGGACAGGCACCCTGATTGCCGGGGTTGTGGGAGTAAGCAACATCATGCTTATAGTAGTAAAGGAACGTACAAAGGAAATTGGAATCCGCAAAGCCATTGGAGCCAGTCCCCGATCAGTGATAGGACTGATATTACTTGAAGCAATTATGATAACGACCATTGCAGGATACATTGGACTCGTATTGGGAACAGGATTAATGGAAGGATTAAATTTAATTGTGGAGCAGCAATATGCTGCTGCAGCTGCCTCCAACAGTGGAAACGGTGAAACAATATTCCGAAACCCGACAGTTGATTTGAATGTGGCATTCACAGCCACCCTGCTTCTAATCATTGCAGGAGCCATTGCCGGTTATATTCCGGCGAAACGGGCCGCACGTATCAAGCCTATTGAAGCGCTCAGGGATGAGTAGTAAACAATGGGTGTATTGAAAATTGGAAATTAAAACCTGAAATTATGCAACGGGATGTTTGATTTAGACCTTTGGAAAGAAATAATTGATGCGCTGAAAAAAAACAGAATGCGCAGTTTTATGACAGCCTTTGGTGTTTTCTGGGGGATTTTTATGCTCATCATCATGTCGGGGGCAGGGCGTGCACTCGAAAATGGTATCATGGACGGCATTAAGGCCTTTGCTACAAATTCAGCATTTTTCTGGACTGAACGTACCAGCGTACCATACGAAGGATTTAAACGTGGAAGGGCCTGGAATTTTAAAAATTCAGATTTCCAGGCCATTAAAACCAATTTGAAAGATGTGGAATATTTATCGCCGCGCCTGTTTGGTCCCAGAACCAATGCAGGTGACAATACGGTGAGAGGAAGTAAGACAGGTGCATTCAATATATTTGGTGATTATCCCGACTACTTTAAAATTGACCCATGGACACCTGTCAGTGGTCGGCTGCTGAATGAGATTGACATCCTCCAGAACCGGAAAGTTTGTGTCATAGGGGAACGGGTGGCAGAGGTAATGTTTCGTGAAGAAGAAAATCCGGTTGGTGAGTATCTTAAAATAAATGGTGTTTACTTCCAGGTTGTTGGAGTAATTGAACCGCAGACAAGGATGAATTTTGGCGGAGGGCAAAAAAATGAAACCATTATTATTCCTTTCACCACTATGCAGCGTGCATACAATATGGGAGATGTAATACATTTTTTCTCAGTGACCTCTCAACCGGGAGTACCGGTAAGTAAACTCGAAGATCGGTTAAAAGAACTGCTTAAAGACCGGCATCATATTGCACCCGATGACCGGCAGGCGATTGGTTCATTCAATATTGAAATAGAATGGAAAAAATTCAACGGCTTGTTTAGCGGAATACAAATCCTTACCTGGATTGTGGGGACAGGAACTTTGCTGGCAGGCATTATAGGAGTAAGCAACATCATGATGGTAATTATCAGGGAACGCACTCAGGAGATTGGCATTCAACGGGCTATAGGTGCCACACCATCAAAAGTGATACTGCATATAGTAGCTGAAAGTGTTTTCCTGACTGTAATTGCCGGGTACATTGGGCTTACACTTGGTGTAGTTCTGCTCGAAGCCCTGAATATTGCACTGGAAGCAGGAGGGGATGAACTATTTTTTCGCCGGCCTGAAATTAGTTTCACGATGGCTTTATCGGCATTGGGTGTGCTGATTTTTTCCGGAATCGTTGCAGGTATGATTCCTGCACAGCGGGCCGTTAAAATAAAGCCAATAGATGCAATTAGAGAAGAAAAATAGAAACAGAAAAAGAAACAATAAAAACAAAGAGTCATGAAAAAGGCATTTAGAATTTTAGGAATTTTTGTTCTGCTAGGGATTTTTGGTGGAACACTGTTTTTTCTTTATAACAAATCAAAAAAGAAGCCGGATGTATTTGAAACAGAAAATCCATTTATCAGCAATGTAGTAAAAAAAACCGTTGCCACCGGTTCGGTTGTACCCCGTTATGAGATTGACATCAAGCCGCAGGTTTCTGGTATCATCGAAGAGTTGTATGTAGAGGCAGGAGAAAGGGTAGAGAAGGATCAGGTTGTTGCCCGTATTAAGATCATCCCCGACATGGTGAATCTCAATTCTGCTGAAACCCGGCTCAACAGGGCAAAGATAAATTATGAAGATGCAAAAAATGATTACGAAAGACAGCAAAGTCTGTTTGATAAGGAAGTTATTTCTTACCAGGAGTTTAAAAATTCAAGAGTTGCCTATGACTCGGCAAAGGAAGAATTGACTGCTGCAGAAAACAATCTTGAGCTGATAAAAAACGGAGTAACAAAAAAAGCACATACAACTACCAATACACTGGTTCGATCAACTATAACCGGTATGGTGCTTGACGTACCGGTTAAGGTTGGCAATTCGGTAATTCAGTCGAACACTTTTAATGACGGAACTACGATTGCAACAGTGGCAAATATGAACGATATGATATTTGAAGGGAAAGTAGATGAAACAGAAGTGGGGAAAATTAGTGCCGGAATGCCTATTGAACTGGAGATTGGCGCTATTGAAAAGGAGAAGTTCAGTGCAATACTGGAATATATTTCGCCTAAGGGGGTAGAAGAAAACGGAGCTATTCAGTTCGAAATAAAAGCCAGTGTACAGCTTGTTGACAACCAGTTTATCAGGGCAGGATACAGTGCCAATGCAAACATTGTACTCGACAGAAAAGATAGTGTTTTAGTTATACCGGAGGGATTGCTGAAATTTGAAGACGATTCATCCTTTGTCGAGGTTCAGACTGAAACCGAACAGAAATTTAAAAAACAGTATGTTCAGACAGGTTTATCTGATGGCATAAACATAGAAATAACCACAGGTTTAAATAAAGATGACAAAGTGAAAGGAGAAAAAATTGATCCGAAAAAGCTAAAAGAAAAACAAAACGACAAAGGTTAATAATTTCGTAGCAGCAGGAAGCGTAATATTTCAACCTGTTTGCACTAAGAAAGCATCACCGAAGGATTAATTTTTTATCATTGATAAATTTTTACAAAGGAAATAAACCTGAAGTAAATTAATATAAAATGAAAACAACAATAAAATTCATTGCGGGAATTCTATTCATCCTGTCAGCACACGGGATTTCAGGACAGGAGAAATGGTCACTGCAGGAATGCATCGATTATGCAATTTCCAACAACATCCAGATAAAACAACAGGAGTTAAATAAAAATTATAATGAAAACCTGGCGAGCCAGGCACGATCGGACCGGTTGCCGAACCTGAACGGGAGCCTTTCAAACAACTACAATTTCGGAAGGTCTCTAACCTATGACAATACGTATCAGAATGTTAATTCCATGCAGGCGAATGGCTATCTAGCATCGGATATAACCTTGTGGAATGGTTTTATTATCAGCAATACTGTAAAAATGCGGGAGCTTGATCTGCATGCTGCCATTTATGATTTACAAAAAATCAAAGATGATATTGTTTTACATACTACAGCAGCCTATCTTGAAATTTTGTTCGCCGAGGAACTAGTATCAGTCTCTGAAGCACAGATTGAAGTAACAACCCAGCAAATTGACCGCACCCGTAAGCTGGTAGATGCAGGAAGTCTTGCTCGCGGTGCACTTCTTGAGATAGAAGCACAGCTGGCACGGGAAGAGTTGCAGTTGGTAAACGATCAAAACCGGGCCAGGCTGGCTTATCTAAATCTGTATCAGTTCCTGGAGCTGCCGGTTGAAAAAAGTTTTCAGATTGAAAAACCAAAACTCCCTGAGATCAAAGCCAATATGACAATGACCAATTCGTTCGATGTATTTAAAAACGCAATCAATTCCCGCCCTGAGATAAAAGCAGCACAACTACGTGCAGAAAGTGCCAGGAGGCAGTTGAGCATTGCAAGGGGAAGCAGATTTCCTGTATTGAGTGCAGGTGCTAATTACTACAACCTGTACAACGATAAATACACCGACAGGAACGGGAATTTAATCGGGTTCAGCGATCAGCTCAGTAACAACAAACGGTATGCTGCAGGCCTTACTTTGAATATCCCGTTGTTCAACCGTTTTCGGGTTCATAACGATATCTCCAACGCCAGCCTGCAGGTTCAGGATTATGAATACAGGCTGCAGTCGACAAGAAATGTACTGAGAAAAGACATCGAACAGGCATACACCAATGCACTGGCAGCCCTGAACAAGTACATTTCGAGCGAAAAAGCTGTGGAATCGATGGAGGAATCCTTCCGGTACACAGAAGAAAAGTTCAATGTAGGGATAATAAATACTGTTGAATACAACCAAAGTAAAAATTTCCTGAATGCAGCCAAATCGGAATTGTTACAGGCACGGTATGAATATATTTTCCGTACTAAAATTCTTGATTTTTATAATGGCGTTCCAATTGAACTGTAAAAGAAAACCGGCGGTTTAAAGTTTGTACCATTTTTTGGCATTCCCGGCATAAATTTTATCGATTACATCTTTCGGTAATTTCAGACCCCGAAACCTGCCATCTATTAAATTGCTGGTCATTTCATCATCGGTAACAAAATATTTCCAATCGTTGAGCCAGGTTTGGTGCAACCGGTTTTCAAACGAAGCTTTATCACCCCCCTGATCAGTAATATCAGTACCATAGAGCAGGCGGTCCTGGTATTTGATAAAAAAATCGCGCACTTTTTCACGGTTTTCTACGGTCTGGTAATACAGCTGCCCCATTCGTGCCGACATATCCATGGAAGCATTGGGAAAATGGTCAAAAAAGCGGGCCATTTCATCGACACTCCACTCAAGGCTGGCGAGATGACATCCGATAAAAATAAGGTCGGGATGATTTTCCAGCATCCGATCGCGGGCATCTATCTGCTCTTCATAAGAGGGATATTCAGGATGAAGATACATATGATACTGAGGATTTTGAGCAAAATAATTGCTGTCGTTTTTTGTAGTCATTTCATCAAGAGGCAACCAGCAATTTTTGGGTTCTCCCATGTGGCCTACAAGAGGAATTCCTTTTTCTTCAAGATGACGAAATACAGGAACTAACTGCGGGTCGTCAATCATAATCAGTTCACCCTCTTTATTGCGAAATTCCATACCTATATTTTTCCACACCTTAACAGCAACCGCACCATCGGCAATGCATTGGTCAATCCATGACAGGGTATTGTCGACCCATCCTGTTTCATCCCATCCGTCCAAACAAAAAGTTGCAGTAAACACAGTAGCATCCGGGTGCTCCTCCTTTAACTTAACATATCCCTTATGTGCTTCAACAACATGTTCGCATGAACCCAGGTATGTATTGATATTCAGCATCATAAAATTGTCTTCCCTCGCACGCTCAAGGGTATTGTCCTGCCGGGTATAAATATGATAATGGGCATCAATTTTTTCTACTTTTTGAAAATCTTCAACTGAATAGTAGTTGTTATCAGTACAAGAAATTACAGTCAGGGCTATCAAAAACAAAATCAGATTTAAAATTCTCATGGTCTTTTATTTTATTTATAAAGGATGAAATTAAGCAAAAAGTTTTATACACTGCTCTATTATCAAAACATTTCTCCGGTTAACGATAAGTTGCTTAATTTTGAAGAAAAAAAATGATAGAATTACTAAGAAACCGGCGCAGTATCCGGAAATATACAACCCGGCACATTGAGGAAGAAAAACTTGAAATACTAAAAGAAGCAGTATTGCGATCACCTTCCTCGAAAAATATAAATCCCTGGGAATTTATTTTTATAGACGACAAGCAGCTTTTGCAGAGCCTGAAGAAATGCAAGCCACATGGGGCAATCCCTTTGGAAACATCACCCCTGGCAGTTGTAGTTTGTGCTGATGAAACGAAAAACGATGTTTGGATTGAAGACTGCTCCATAGCCTCTATTCTTTTTCAATTAACGGCTCAATCACTGGGATTGGGAAGTTGCTGGATTCAGATAAGAAACAGACAGCATTCTGAATTGGTAACAGCTGAGAAATACATTCAGCAATTGCTTGACATTCCCGAACATTACAGAATTCTTAGTATTATCACTGTGGGGTATCCACAAACTTTTCGCAAGGGTAAGCCTGAAAATGAGCTTCAGTATGAGAAAATACGAAAAAACCGGTTCTAACAGAGTTAGTACCGGTTAGTGAAGTATATGGAAACCGAAATGTCAGTTCATTTCAAACCATTTGGTTTTGGTAACATACATTCCAGATTCCATTCCTGGATAGGTCGCATAGGTAGTTAATGCCTCTGAATAATCAATGGGTTTATCTTTCAGGTATTCATAAAGCTTTGTGTAATTTACCAGAGCAAAGTCAGCTGAATATCCTGCAATGATAATATGCCAGAAGGCTTCAAGCCTTTCATTTGATTCGCAAACAAGTTCCGCTTCAATATCCTGCCAGATATCAGATGATAAAAGCGACTTGATTTTTTTGTGATAATCTAAAGTGGTTTTACTCTTCATTTCTTCTGCATTTAAATGAATTGTAAAACTATACAACAGTCAAAAAAAACAGCCAGCACTTTTGCTGTTAATAAAGGTTACAACTGCTGAATTTGATCAGTTATCTGCTGATGTTCGCACTGAAACAATTTCCAATAATATTCCTTAAACCGGGCTTGAGAATATCAGAAGAAATGGTCGGAATCGGGAGAAGAAGATTTTTGAATATCCCCGTCACAATCGAGATTAATGTTAAAATTATCCGGTTTTTTGAAATTCATATCTTCGGTATAGCCCAATGTAGGATCGGCAAGCACTTTTTTAAAGAAATATCCCCAAACAGGCAAAGCCATATTAGCACCCTGACCCGAAGCGATGGTACGGAAATGGATGCTTCGCAAATCGGCACCCGTCCATACTCCGGCAGTGAGCCTGGGTGTAATACCCATAAACCAGCCGTCGGAATGGTTTTGGGTTGTTCCTGTTTTCCCGGCAACAGGCATGGTAAATTTTCCATAGCCATCGCGGTTCCTTATTCGGGCACCGGTACCCCCGTCGATTACCCCCTGAAGCAGGTTTATCATCAGGTAGGCAGTATTTTCATCAAAAGCTTCATATTGTTCGGGCTGGAAATTTGCAATAATATTTCCATACCTGTCTTCTATTCTGGAAACAAAATACGGTTTCACATATACCCCCTGGTTAGCGTAAGTATTAAATGCGCCCACCATCTCATAGAGGGTAATCTCCGATGTTCCAAGGAACAGGGATGGGACCGGATCTATCGGGCTGTAAATTCCCATTCGCTTCATCACCTCAGCAACGGCATTTGGATTAAACTGTTTCATCACCCAGGCCGATATTTTGTTTCGCGATTGGGCGAGTCCCCATTTCAGGGTAACCAGCTTCCCTTCATTTTCTTCATCGAGATCGGCATCTTTTGGTTCCCAGATTGTGCCATCCGGCATACGAAACTGCTGGCTGACATAAGGCACCTTTGTGCAGGGTGTGAGCCCGTTCTGCATGGCAAGAGTATAAAGAAAAGGTTTCACTGTAGAGCCTACCTGTCTTTTCCCGCCTTTCACCATGTCGTACATAAAATACTGGTAGTTGGGGCCACCAACATAGGCTTTCACTTTCCCGGAATGTGTTTCCATTGCCATAAAAGATGAACGGAAATACCTTAGGTACCATTTAATGGAATCCATAGGTGACATAATTGTATCAATTTCACCTTTCCATGAAAAGACAGTCATTTCTATAGGCTGCCTGAAATTTTCCTTAATCTCATTGAAATCTTTACCCTGGTTATGCAATACCCTGTACCGATCGCTCCGCCTGATTTCACGGTTCATTAAGTCCTCCACCTCATTGTTGGACATATTATTGGCAAAAGGAGGGTTTCTCAGATTTCTCATACCCCCGTCGAAATCCGGTTGCAGGTTGTTCTTCAGATGGTATTCAACCGATTCTACCGCATATTTTTGCATTCGGGAGTCGATGGTGGTAAAGATTCTCAGACCATCGGTATACAAATTGTAGTTTTGTCCATCAGGTTTGGTATTTTTATTGGCCCATCCATAAAGCGGATTGGTTTCCCAATCTATAGAATCTTCCTTAAACTTTTGCATTTGCCAGGATGCGTAATTCTTCTTATCAGGTTTTCTGGCAGTAAGCGTTAATCTCAGGTATTCGCGGAGATAGGGGGCCGGGCCGGTTTTGTAATCTACTTTATTGTAGTCCAGATCCAGGGGTAGCTGCTTTACTGAATCCCTGACTGATTTTGAGATATAACCGTATTTTGCCATTTGGTTCAGCACAATATTTCGGCGCTCTTTTACCAGTTCAGGACGCCTCACCGGATTGTAGAGTGATGAATTCTTTGCCATACCAACCAGCATTGCTGACTGATGAAGCTTGAGTGAATCGGGAGGAATGCTAAAATACACATTGGCAGCCGATTTAATTCCAACCGCCAAATTCAAAAAGTCGTACTTATTCAGGTACATCAGTATGATCTCTTCCTTAGTATAACTGCGTTCCAGATTAACGGCAATCACCCATTCCCTGAATTTACGCAACACCAGTTCAGGTTTGCTTGAGATATCTTCTCTGGGAAACAACATTTTGGCCAATTGCTGACTAATGGTACTTCCCCCTCCGGAGCTTGCATCTCCGGTCATAACTCCTTTAAATACACGTGCCAGACCCCTTACATCGATACCTGAATGCCTGAAAAAACGTACATCCTCAGTGGCTATAAGCGCATCAATCAAATGAGGCGGGAGGTTACTGTAATTAACAAATGCACGGTTTTCATGAATAAAATATTTATCCAGAATGTTACCATCTTCTGAATAGATCTCAGAAGAAAGTATATTAGGTGGGTTTTCCAATTCCTCAAAAGAAGGCATAAAACCAAGTGACCCTTTGGCTATGAGTATGAATAGTAATGCCACACTGGCAATTCCCAGTACAAATAAAGTCCAAAAAACAATGATGTATTTCGTCCAGTTTTTATTTTTTTCTTCAGCCATACAACTCCCTGATATTTTTTTTTGACAAAGATATATGTTTCTATTGGTGAAGCATTAAAGCAAACGTTATACCAATTATAATATTTTATTTATCAGCAAATAAATTAATCATTACCAAAACAATAGAAAAAAAATAAATAAGTTAAATTTTGAACTTAGCGTTTCATTTTCTTTAATTTGCAGGAATTTTCAAAAAAGAAAATAAAAATATGCAGGAAAACCTTGTTATAGTGGAGTCCCCGGCAAAGGCAAAAACCATTGCGAAATTTTTAAGTAAAGAATATACTGTAACCTCATGCATGGGGCACATTCGTGATTTGGAAAAGAAGGATTTTGGTATTGATCTGGATAATAATTACCAGCCAAAGTATGTGGTTACCCCGGATAAGAAAAAGATTGTTTCGGTACTGAAAAAGCTTGCAAAGAATGCCAAAACTGTATGGCTGGCATCTGATGAGGACCGGGAAGGAGAAGCCATAGCCTGGCACCTGAAAGAAGTACTGAAATTGAAGGCTGAAAATACAAAACGGATAGTATTTCATGAAATTACAAAGGAAGCCATAGAAAAGGCAATCAGGAATCCCCGTTCAATTGATGACAATCTTGTAAATGCGCAGCAGGCAAGAAGAGTTCTCGACCGTGTTGTTGGATTTGAGATTTCACCTGTTTTATGGAAGAAAGTTAAACCTTCTCTTTCTGCAGGGCGTGTTCAATCGGTAGCAGTCAGACTGATTGTGGAGCGTGAACGGGAAATTATGAATTTCGAAAGCGACACCTGGTACCGCATAACCGGCACCTTCCTCACATTAAATGAAAAAGGAAGTCCAACAGAAATTAAAACCGAGCTTAATAAAAGGTTTTCTACCAAAGAAGAAGCCAGTGCATTCCTGGAAAATTGCAAACTGGCAGAATTTACTGTAGCCGATGTAGTAAAGAAACCTGCCAAACGTTCGCCTGCACAACCTTTTACAACTTCAACCCTTCAACAGGAGGCAAGCAGAAAGTTAAATTTTTCGGTAGCTCAAACAATGGCTGTTGCCCAGCGATTATACGAAAACGGAAAAATTACCTATATGCGTACCGATTCCGTAAATCTTTCAGATTTAGCAATTAATACATCTAAAAAGAAAATTACAGAACTACATGGCGAAAACTATGTAAAAATCAGAAAATACAAGACAAAATCGAAAGGAGCCCAGGAAGCACATGAAGCCATCAGGCCAACCTATATGGATCAGGAAACTGTTTCGGGCACAAGCCAGGAACAAAGACTGTATGAACTGATTTGGAAACGTACCATGGCATCGCAAATGGCTGATGCACTTCTTGAAAAAACAACGGTAACCATTTCAGTGTCCACAGCTCCTGAAGTATTTCTTGCAACTGGTGAAGTTATCGTTTTCGATGGCTTTTTAAAAGTCTATATGGAATCGACAGACGACGAACATACAAGTAATGGAACAGGACAGGATATCATTCCTCCTCTGAAAATAAATGACTTACTTGATATGTCATCCATAGTTGCAACACAGCGCTATTCTCAAAGACCACCAAGGTATACAGAAGCCTCCCTGGTTAAAAAACTCGAAGAACTGGGTATCGGAAGGCCGTCTACATATGCTCCTACCATTACAACCATTCAAAACCGGAATTATGTAATAAAAGAAGACCGGCCAGGTACAGAAAGAGCATATAATGTTATCCGCTTAAAAAATAATAATATAAGCAGCAATGTAAAAACTGAGATAACGGGAGCAGAAAAGTCAAAGCTTTTTCCTACCGATATCGGAATGGTTGTGAACGATTTCCTTATGGAAAACTTTGTGCAGATTATGGATTATAATTTTACTGCCCGTGTAGAAAAGGAGTTCGATGATATTGCCGAAGGAGATAAAGTGTGGAATGAGATGATTGATAATTTTTATCAACCCTTCCACGGGCAGGTGGAAAATGTACTGAAACACTCAGAACGTTCGAAAGGGGAGCGGATTTTAGGTATCGATCCCAAAACAGGCAAACAAGTTTCAGTAAAAATTGGCCGTTACGGACCTGTAGCACAACTAGGCGTTACAAATTCTGAACAGGAAAGTGATAAACCGCAATTCGCCAGCCTTCGCACAGGACAGCACCTCGAAACCATCACATTGGAAGAGACTCTTGAATTATTTAAGCTTCCCCGTGAACTTGGTGAATATGAAAATAAAAAGGTAACAGTGGGTATCGGACGCTTTGGACCCTATATCAGACATGACAATAAATTTGTTTCACTTGGTAAGGAAGATGATCCTGTTACAATTGATCTAAAACAGGCTATTCAGCTTATTGAAGCGAAAAGGGAAAAAGAACGCAAAGCAGTAATCAAAGAATTTAATGAAGACCCTGACTTAAAAATATTAAATGGAAGATGGGGGCCTTATATTTCCTATAAGAAAAAGAATTATAAGATCCCGAAAAAAATGAAAGCAGAAGAACTTTCACTTGAAGATTGCATGAATATAATTAGTCAGGCACCAGAACCAAAAACCAAAGGTACACGAAGAAAAAAATGAATAAATTAAGGCAAATGAAAGTACATTTGCCTTTGTTTCTGTAAAGATCAACATCGAATGAACTTAACCGATTACTTTGAACCAGTTGATTTTTCTAAATTAACAGCTACCAATTTATCCCTGGGAAAATATGGAATGAGAAAAGCTGTTGAGAAATTTAGCGAAACAATAAACAAAAAATCGCTGGCAAAAACAGATGTAATCCTGATGGGAGTGCCTGTGTATAATGGGAAAAGGCAAAAAAGAAGGGCTTTTTCACCCGATTTCATCCGAAGCAATTTCTATCAGTTGGCCTCACTTGAACCAAACCTGAAGATAACAGACCTTGGTAACCTGAAGGAGGCAAAAAGTTATAAGGGAACACTACTGGCAATCAGAGATATTGTAGAATACCTGCGCGAAATAGATGCCGTAGTTGTAATTTTGGGAGGCAGTCATGATTTAACCCTTGGGATATGTGATGCATTTATGAATGAGCGTTTTTTTTGGCTTTCTGTTGTTGATGCTGTTCTTGATGTTAAAAAAGGGAAAGAAGTATTCAATTCGCAAAATTTTCTTACCCGGCTATTCAGAAAATTTCCTCATCTGTTCCAATTTAGTTTGATAGGCTATCAACAGCATTTGACAGGAGAACAACTGATAAAAAATACAACGGATAACTGTAATCATTTACGACTTGGTGAATTACGCTATGACAATAAACACGCTGAATTGCTACTAAGAAATTCGAATGTTTTATCTTTTGACATGGGAGCCTTAAAAAACAGTAGTATATCCGGTACAAATCAAAGAAGAGTAAATGGGTTAGAGGGAGAAGAAGCCTGCCAGCTTGCACATTATGCAGGATTAAGTCCCCGGCTATCTGTTTTTGGATTGTTTGAAACCGATAATGAAAAAAAAGATGGAACAGCATCCGCAATAGCCGGAGAAATTATATGGTATTTTTTAAAAGGAGTATCAGCAAGAAAACAAAGCGGAACAAGAACTGCCTACAAGGTAGAAATAGAAGGAATGGATCAACCGGTTGTTTTCAGGCATGAGCGGGAGTTAAACAGATGGTGGTTTGATGTCCGATCGATTTCAGGTGAAATTATTGAAATTGCATGCTCGGAAGATGAATACAAACAGGCTGCTTCCAATGAAATTCCTGAACGATGGCTTAAATTCCTTCAAAAAATGGATAATCTGCCAAAATAATAAAATAATGATTGCGTTCTTAGGTTACCAGGCTGTCAGAAGTTTGCTGCAAACAACATTTTTTTATTTCTTTAGCCCGGATTGGAAAATAGGCTGGATTCATTTCCATAATGATGTATGAAAAAAATTATTTCTTTTCTATATTTGTTATTTATTATTAAATTGGCGGCCTTAGGACAGATAGACCCGCAGTTTACAAACAATATGTTTTATAAACTGGGAGTGAATCCTGCCTATGCAGGGGCCGAAAATGCAATTAACGGACTAATTTTAAACCGCTATCAATGGGAAGGAATGAAAGGTGCACCAAAAACGCTAGTATTCAGTGTGGACGCTGCTACAAACATATTTGGTACATCCGGAGGCCTGGGACTTAATATAATAAGCGACCAGTTGGGATTTGCAAAAAACATACTGATTAACGCCAATTATGCCTACAGGACTGAATTGAGCTTCGGCACCCTTGGAATAGGGATGTCTGGAGGATTGTATAATCAAAGCATTAATGGAGAATGGGAAGTTCCGGAAGATGCTATGTATACACCTCCCAGTTCCGATCCTGGTATTCCACAGGGAGAAGTAAGTCAACTGGCCTTTGATGCAGGTGCAGGATTATACCTTTCGTCAAACAATTATTACCTCGGACTGTCAACAACTCATATTAACCAGGCAACCATCGAATACGATGAATCTGCAAGGTCATATTTATCAAGGCATTATTATTTTATGGGAGGATACAATATTCGATTGGCTGATCCGTTATTTGAGGTACGGCCTTCGTTCTTGTTTAAATCCGATGTTGCTGCATGGCAGTTGGATGTAAATACAAATATTGTATATAACGACAAATTCTGGGGTGGAATTTCATACAGGGTAAATGACGCCGTTGCTTTGTTGATGGGAATTGAACTGGCCAATGGACTGAAAGTAGGCTATTCGTTTGATTTGGTAACTTCAGCAATTGGATATTATGGATTCGCCTCGCATGAGATATTTGTAAGTTATTCGGTTACACTGGAACGGAACCGGAGCCAGAAATATAAAAGTATAAGATATTTATAAAGAAAGCGATATATTTGAGCTATGAAAAAACTTCTTTTAATTGCACTTGTACTCATAACCATTTTCAGTTTTACCAGCTGCAATCCTTCGGGAAATGGTGAACTGATTGGAGTACAAAACAGACCTAAATGGCGAGAAACGCAGCCCTATGGCATGGTATATGTCCGCCGGGGAAGTTTTAACATTGGCCCCAGTGATCAGGATCCTGCCATGACGGGAGTACCCACCAAAACGGTTTCACAGGATGCTTTTTGGATGGATGATACAGAAATTACCAATAATGAATACCGCCAGTTTGTAAATTGGGTACGTGATTCAATTGCCCGCAGGATGCTTGGCGACCAATACCCCGAATTCCTTATCACTGAAACCAGGGACGGAACCCCAGTCGATCCACCACAAATTAACTGGAGGGAACGCCTCAGATGGGATGACCCCGATTACCAGATGGCAATGGAAGATATGTACCTACCTGAAAATGAAAGATTTTTTGGCAAAAAGGAAATAGATACCAGAAGACTTGTTTATGAGTATTGGTGGATTGACCTGCATCAGGCGGCAAAACGTTCCAATAGTTATAATTTCGATACTCAGAGATATGAAGGGAGTGTATACAACAGTGATGGAGAATTACAACCCATTGAAAACCGTTCTGCATTTATAATGAATGATCAGGTACACGTGTATCCTGATACTCTGGCCTGGATGAGGGATTTCACTTATTCCTATAATGAGCCCTGGGCAACCCGCTATTTCTGGCATCCTGGATTTGACGACTACCCGGTTGTTGGTGTCACCTGGAAACAGGCTATGGCATTTTGCAATTGGAGAACTAAAATTCAAACCGATTATCTGACTACCAGAAGACAACCCGCAATGCAGGCCTATCGGCTGCCTACCGAAGTTGAATGGGAATATGCAGCCCGTGGAGGAAAAGAGTTTTCCATGTATCCATGGGGTGGTTATTACGCCCGCGACGAGGATGGTGTATTCCTTTCTAATTTTAAACCCTTGAGGGGTAATTACGTTGAAGATGGTGGAATTGCATCTATGAAGGTGGGAAGTTATGAACCCAACCAATATGGATTGTATGATATGTCAGGAAATGTTGCCGAATGGACTGAAACAGCTTACGATGAAGCAGGTTACAATTACTTCAGCGATTTAAATCCAACTTTTTCCTACAATGCCCGACCTGATGATCCTCCTGTAATGAAAAGAAAAGTTGTAAGGGGTGGTTCATGGAAAGATATTGCTTATTTTACACAAGTTTCTACCCGAAGCTTTGAATATCAGGATACCACAAAATCATACATTGGTTTTCGTTGTGTCCGTTCAACATTTGGCGATGAATTTAATTAATTAAAATACAAAACCTTTAACCTCATAAAGATGAATATTGGTGATTTATTTAGAACAAAACGCTGGAAAACATTCATGGGCTATGTTTATGGATGGGGTGCTTCAATTGTTATGATTGGAGCTTTATTTAAACTCCAGCATTGGCAGTTCGCAGGATTGCTACTTACAGTTGGGTTGATTACAGAAGCATTTATATTCTTCTTATCTGCCTTTGAACCTCCGTTCGAAATGCCGGAATGGTCAAAGGTATATCCCGAACTCCGTGACGATTATGAAATGATCGAATTGGAAGATTATACCAAAAAAGGGAAAAATGGGTTCAATCAATTGATTTCGTCGTCGGAATTCTCCCCGGAGCTGCTCGATAAAGTAGGACAAAGTCTGAACAATTTGTCAAATGTTGCAAATGGCATCAGCGACATTTCATCGGCGACACTCGCAACTGATATGTACGTTAAGAACCTGAGTTCAGCTTCACAATCAATGTTGTCTTTTGCTGAAATCAATAACCGTGCAAATGAGACAGTGAATGCTTCGGTAGAAAAGCTGATCCAGTCCTATTCTGTTGCATCACAGCAACTTTCTGATTCCGGAAAGGTGTCTGTTGACAAACTGAACAAAAGTAGTGAGGAGTTTTCTATCAGACTTTCGGAAGCAGGAAAAAAATTAGCAGAAACCATTAATGGAGCTTCCGGAAGATTCTCATCCGAACTTGAAACTGTAAGCCAGGGCTCAAAAGTTTATTCCAATAGCCTGGAAAAATTAAACCAAAATATAAACGCATTAAATCAAAATTTGGAATCGCAGTTGCAAGGCACAAAATCACAGTTCGAAGCCAGCCATAAATTCAGTAATGATCTGACACATATGAATGAAATTTTGGCCTCTTCGGTCTCAGAATTACAAAAATATAAGGAAAACGCCGAGCAGTTAAATAAACATTTGGAAGCTCTTAATACCATCTATGGAAACATGTTGGGTGCGTTGAGTTACAAAAAATAATAATTTGAAGTAACCGAGTTATGGGATCAAAGAATTGTCCGGAAACCCCGCGGCAAAAAATGATAAACATGATGTACATTGTACTCACTGCAATGCTTGCTCTCAACGTTGCAGCAGAGGTACTTGAGGCATTTAGGGTGGTCGATTCCAGCCTGAATGAAACCCTTAAAACAGTGGACATGAAAAACGCACAGGTTTATGCTTCATTCGAGCGTGCCTATGCTGAAAATGAAGCCCGGGTGGGTGAATGGAAAGAAAAAGCCGATTACGTTAAAAAAGAAACAGACAACCTTTTTCTGTATATCTCCGGTATAAAAGAAGAACTGGTTAGAAAATCAGGTTATAAACCTGTTAATTCTGAAAATCGTTTAATTGGAAAGGAATTTTATTATGTCACTGATGCAAGCGATACCCTTATTCTTCGAAAAGAAGATGATTTAAATGTTCCCTCTGAACATATGATTACCAAAAGAAATGCTACTGCGCTGAAAGAGGAAATTGAGAAATTCAGAAGCAATCTGATTTCTTTAATTGAAGAAGAGGATGTTGAATTGAGAAATACAATTTTAACTTCTCTTGATACTTCCGATCCACGCGTTAACCTGCGGGAAGGTGGCGAAAGTAAGTCTTGGGAAACAGAACGTTTCCTGGATAAACCCCTGGTTGCGGTATTGACACTCCTATCCAAAATTCAAATCGATGTAAAAAACTCAGAGGCAAACCTGATTAACTACCTGTATGCTCAGATTGATGCCGGAGCCTTTCTTTTCAATAAATTAGGTGCAAGGGTTATCCCTAATTCCAGTATTATTCTGCAGGGAGATGAATATGTAGCTGAAGTATTTATGGCAGCCGAAGATACGACCCAACAACCAGAAATTTTCATTAATAACCGTCAGGTTCAGGTTGAAGACGGCAAAGCTACCTTCAGGGTTAAAACATCGGAACCCGGTGTATTTAAATGGAGTGGCCTTATAAAATACAAAACACCTGCCGGTACCATCAGAAATTATCCCTTCAGCCAGGAATACCAGGTAACAGAGCCTTCAGTTACAATGTCAGCCACCCGGATGAATGTATTTTACAGAGGCCTTGATAACCCGTTTGATGTTGGCGGCGGTGGAATACCGCAGGAAAACCTGGAAGTTACTATGACAAACGGAACCGTAGTAAAACAAGGTAGTTCTTTTATAATTAAGCCGACTGAGCTTGACGAACAGGGGCGCCGCACCACAGTATCGGTGCATGCAAATATTGGCGGACAAAAACGACTGCTGGGAACAACAAACTGGCGTGTAAAAAGAGTTCCCGACCCGAAAGCTCAGGTTGCCGGCTTAGCTGGAGGTGGTAATATCCGTAAAGAACGACTTATGGTTGAAGAGGGTGTACTCGCTGTTTTGGAAGATTTTGATTTCAACTTTAAATATACCGTAACCCAATTCAGAGTGGAAGTTTCCGGACCAGGCGGTTATGTGATTCCCTTTCAAAGCAATTCAAACCGCTTCACCGATGAACAAAAAAATCAATTCAGCAGGCTTAATCCTAACAGTTTAGTTTATATAACAAATATAAAAGCAGTAGGCGATGATGGAACAACCCGTGATATTGACCCAATTGCTCTCAAAATAGAATAAAAATGAAAAAGTTAATTGTTTATATAGGTATAGCAGCCTTGATGTTAACCGGAAGCTACGAGGCAAATGCGCAGATAACCAACAGCGCCTATCAGTCTACTGATATAAGCCAAAAGAGGCCTATGCCTTTGCCTTCAGTGCGTGAAGCAGATGTATTCTGGTCAAAAAAAATATGGCGGATTGTTGACCTGCGCGAAAAAATGAATCTTTCGCTTTATTTTCCCACAACTGAAATGGATGGCAGAAAGAATCTGATTTCCCTGTTGCTCGAAGGAATTAAAAGTGGTCAGATTACACCATTCGATGCAAGGCTTGATGATGACTTTAAAGTCCCGATGACCTTTGAACAGGTGCAGGAATCTTTTGGTGCTGAAGCATCTACTGAAGAAACAATTGACTTCGATACCGGAGAACGTAAAACAGTTGTCATACAGGGCGAAATAAGGCCTAATGAGATTAAGCAATACATGATTAAGGAAGAATGGTATTTTGATAAACAGGCGTCTTCACTGAATGTCCGGATATTGGGAATTTGCCCGATTCGCGAATATACCCGTAGCGATGATGCTACCGGCCAGGTACTTCGGCAAAAAGTCTTTTGGGTATATTATCCCGAAGTCAGGGAACTGCTGGCCACCAACGTTGTTCTGAATCCTTATAATCAGGCTCAATCCATGTCCTTCGACGATCTGTTCATCAAGCGCTTTTTTAACAGCTACGTTGTTCAGGAATCAAATGTGTACAATAACCGACAAATCAGCGCCTATTTAACCGGACGCGATGCGATGATCGAATCGAAAAGGATTGAAAGGGAAATATTTGATTTTGAACAAAACCTCTGGGAGTATTAAAAATATTAATTCTATACAGTGGCCTTATGGATTCATAAGGCTCTTTTTTTCAATATCAACTTCTATTTTTTAACAGGTTTAAATCTTACAGGATTACTGGAATGAGAAAAGCAATTATATATTTAATTCTGGCCCAGGGCTTGCTTTTCCATTCGTGCAGGAATGAAATTGTTCAATACCTGCCTGGCGGTGAAAGAAATTCAAAAAACTGGTTCGAATCATCTCCTTATGGTATGGTGTACATTCCCCGTGGTTCGTATGTAATCGGGCCCTCCGATGACGTTTTAAAGATACTTGGCAATAGCTCCAGAAGAGTTACAGTAGAGTCATTTTGGATGGATGATACGGAAATCACGAATAATGAATACCGTCAGTTTGTACACTGGGTGCGTGATTCCATTGCACGCAGGATGCTGGGCCAATCTTACCCTGAATTTCTTATTACCGAGGATTCCCGTGGAATTCCACTCGATGAACCGAAAATCAACTGGAACGAAAAAATAAACTGGCGTAACCCCGACTTTCAACTGGCGATGAATGATATCTACATCCCTGAGCATGACCGCATGATATTCAGTAAAGAAATCGACAGCCGGGTTCTGATTTATGAATACAGCTGGGTTGATTATAAACAGGCAGCGCGCAGGCAAAACAGCTACAATTTAGAAAAGCAGCAGTATGAAGGGACAATTATAAATCAACAGGGGCAAACAATCCCAATTGCCAACCGCAGCTCTTTCCTGATGCGCGAAAGAGTACCCGTTTATCCCGATACACTTTGCTGGATTCGTGATTTTACTTATTCCTATAATGAACCCCTTACGTTGAGGTATTTTTCACATGTAGCATTCGACAATTACCCGGTTGTTGGAATTACCTGGAAACAGGCACGCGCTTTTTGTAACTGGCGGACCAATCTCCAAACTGAATTCAGCAACCGGTTAAATGAAGCTCCTGCCCACGATTACCGTCTTCCTACTGAAACAGAATGGGAACTTGCGGCCCGTGGCGGCAATACAAATAATGTTTATCCCTGGGGAAGTTATTATACCCGGAATGACAACGGTTGTTTTTTGGCCAATTTTAAACCGTTAAGGGGAAATTATGTTGCCGACAGCCCCAATTCAACAACCACTATGGCTGTTGGCCATTTTGATCCAAATAATTTTGGGCTTTATGACATGGCTGGAAATGTAGCAGAATGGACAAACAGCGCCTTCTATGAATCAGCATACGATGTGGTTAGTGATTTAAATCCCGAAATAGAATACAACGCTTTACCCGATGATCCGCCTGTAATGAAACGAAAAGTTATACGGGGTGGTTCCTGGAAGGATATACCCTATTTCATCCGGAATTCTACCCGTTCGTATGAATACCAGGATACAACCAAATCATATATTGGATTTCGCTGTGTAAGGACTTCCTTCCGCAATGAATTACACAACCGGTAAAACAAATAGAATTCTACCCCAAACCATACTGCTGGAATTTATTTTCCAGATAATACAGATCCTTTTTCAGCCATCTTTCAATTTCATTTAACGACATTGACGGATTTAGCCTGCCATGCTCTGCTCCTCCTAAATCGTATTCGTAATGTATAGAAACAGGACCTTCTATTTCAAGTAATTTATATAACTTGAAGTAAGCGTCGAAATCAACCATGCCCTCTCCCAGTGGAACATTTTTAATCTTCCATTCATCCTTCTCGTTTTTTTCCCAGATAAAATCCTTTATATCGATGGTCTTTATCCAGGGTGCCAGCAACCTCAAACCCAAAGGCCAGGATACAGCCCCTTCCACCGTTGCATGACGGATATCGTACTGAACCCCGATATACTTTGGATCGCGGTCTTTAAGCAGGGGGTATAAATCCCATACCGGACCTCCAACTCTTCTGCCCGAATGATTCTGGTATCCTCCGTGAACATCGTATTCACGGTTTAACTTTTCCAGTTGCTCAATCATCCGTAAATGCCTGTCCATGTTTTCAGGCATCGGCTTGGAATGATCGTAATCCAGATAGCCGGTCCGGTAGTATTTTATTCCTAAATCAGCCATTGTTTTTAAAATTGGCCTGGTAAATTTATCATCCGCATCGATCACATTGGTAGTAATCATATACGAATCGACACCTGCCTCACGAAGTGCTTTTACTGCCCGGGGCAAATCTGATTTCACGTTTTCTGGCAAAACCTGACCCCCCTCACGTACGGTTAAATCCGCACCGGCAAATCCATGGCGGGCCAAAACTTCTGCCACTTCACGGTAATTTATAAACTGGAGTGTTTTAGTGAAAACATGTATGGGCCGTTTGCTTTTTTCATTCTCAGCTTTTGATTCTATCAGCTGTTTTACCGGAATTGTTTTATGAAACCCCAGGGATACACCTGCAAAGACGGCAGCATTTTTAGCAATAAACCCACGGCGGGAATTATTATTCATTGGTTTTGTTTAATTAAAATTACAGGGCATTAAGTTACAAAAAAAATACAATAGGGTGCATCAAAATGATACACCCTATTTATCAAATGGAAGTTCATTTCAGAAAGTGATATTAATCCCCGTAAATACCGTAATCCCAGGCATCTGATAACCGTAGTTAATGCTGTACTCCTGGTCTAACAGGTTTTTACCCGATACAAATAATTCAAAATTTTCAGTGAATTTATATGCCAGCATTGTATTTGCCAGGGTATAGCTCTCCTGGAAAGGTCCGGGATCTGCGATTCTGGTATACAATCCTGATATTTGCTGTACCGATAGATTAAACCGGAAATCGTTATAACTATATGTACCTTCAATAAAAAACTGATGTTCCGGTGCAGCCAGCCTGGCCTTATCGAGGTTCAGATAGCTATAGTTTGAGGAAAAGCTTAAATTGCTGTTGGCCGCCCAGCTTAATTCAAGTTCAATTCCCTTATTTGAAAATGATCCAACATTCTGTCGTTTAACAGGGGGAGGTGGAGCATCGTTTGGCCGTACCTCAATAACATTTGTACCTTCCAGTGCAAAGAGGGTCAGTTCGGCCCTAAACGTCCGGTCGGCACTCATCTGGCTCATCCCCAGCTCATAATTGGCAATCTGTTCGGGCTGAAGATCGGGATTGGGAGCAAAAAGATACAGTTCCATTAAGGTAGGACTCCTGAAACCCTTTGAGAACGAACCTTTAAAGGTAGTATTTTCTGTTGCAAGAAATGAAAAACCTGCCTGAGGCAAAGTTTCCACGCCAAACATTGAATTGTTTTCAATTCGGAATCCAGCACTCAGTATCAGTTTTTCAATTAATTCCTGCTGTACATAAGCATATCCTGCATAATCCGACATACTGTGCCAGGTATCAGCAGCACCCGGAACTCCATCATTGGCAATTCCTGATACCGTTTTATAATCAAGACCCAATGTAATCCTGTTTCCATTAAAAAGTTTCAGCCCCTGATACAGGCTCACTCCGGCATGATAATCCTTCGATTCCCATCCGTTGGAAAAAGAATGCTCACCAAAGTTGTAAAAAGCAGTTAAACCGCCTTCCACTTTTTCAAATTGATTTTTAACTGCAAGAGATGTTTTTCCACGCATAATATCGATTCCAAAATAAGCAGGGTTAAATACCGAACCCGGATCCTGCGCATTAAAATCAGCAATGTTAACATCGGCAGTTAATTGAAAATTATCGCTCAGTTCATATCCTGCTTTAACGTATCCGTTCACAATTTTAAAATCGGAAGTGTCGCGGTGCCCGTCTGTTCGATCGTGGTTCAGTGAACCAAAAAGATTAAAACGCCCTTGCTTCAGGCCACCGTTGACCATGTATTTTTGTGTATTAAAAGAACCATACGACAACCTCGCTTTTCCTGAAAACCCTTCCTCTTGCTGCTCCCTGGTTATAATATTAATAACACCTCCCATGGCATTGGAACCATACAGGATGGATGCCGGACCCCGGATAACCTCAACCTTTTCAACATCCGATGATACATACGCATCGGGAAGAGGATGCCCGAAAAGACCTTGAAACTGAGGATGACCATCAATAAGTACAAGTACCTGGGTATTGGGAGCTGTACCTCCAACCCCCCGCATGCTTACCTGTCCTGCTGAACCATTACCAACACCAAAACCTGTAACACCCCTCTCGGTGACAAATAAGCCCGGAATACGACGGCTCAAAACAGGAAACAAAGCGGACTCGTTGCTTCGCTCAATCTGTCCCCGCTCAACAGTTGAAACCGTCAATGGTAAGTTCCTGCGCGATTCTTCAACACGGGAACCGGTAACTACTACTTCCTCAATTTTTATGGTATCCGGAAAAAAACTAATTTGGCCATCTGCTTCGCCACTTGAAAAAATAAATGCAAATGTAATTGCTGTCAGAAGACCAATTTTGCTGAATCCTTTTTTCATTTTGTTCTTTTTAGTTATTGTGTTACTATTTTTATTTTTCGTGTTACCCGGCAGGCAAAAAAAATTATTCTGCTTTACTCATTACCAACTTGCCATGCTGGATTCCTTTAATACTGATTAATTTATCTGATATTTCTGTTAATCTTCTTGAAGCGCCTTTCACAGCAACGATTTCCAGGTAATTTTGTTCGTTCAGGTAAAATCCCTGCGATGAAAGTACCACATCTCTGTATTCAAATTGCAATTCAGAAGATTTCTTAAGTACCTCTGATTTTTCGTGATTAAATACCAGCACAATTGCCCCGGCCACTACGTTATCACATTTCCATTTCTCTTCTGCAAGATTTTTTTCAATAAGATAGCGTATTGCCTGAGACCGGTTTGAAAACTGATTGTTTTCAACAAATTCATCAAGCGACTGTAAAAGTTCTTCGTCAAGTGAAACTCCAAATCGGGATACTGCCATCGTAACACTAATTATACAATTCGTAACACGAAGGTACAAAAACATTTTTAAAGAGAAAAAGAATGAGGGCCGGGCAATCAGTATTTAACTATTTTTTTCTCATAAACATTTCCGGAAGCAAAGACTCTGAGAAAATAAATACCTCCGGGCAGATGGCTCATGTTGAAATCCATTTGGGAACCATCCGATCGTTCAATCTTTTCACCTGCAGCACTGTATAAAAAAATTTCCTGTACAGGTTTTTCTCCGGAGACAGAAACGGTAAACTTTTTTTTAAAAGGATTAGGATATATTTTTATTTCGCCGTTGTTTTTGATAATTGATACATCTGTGACAGCATCCGTAACTGATAATAGCCAATAATCAGGATCAATTTTAATTTCAGAAACCTGGAAACCGGGTTCGATGATAAACTCCTGGTTGTTTTTAGTGTGTACCAGCCTGAAATCAGCAGAATCATTTTTTTCTGCATTATAAACTCGGATGGGCACAGGCATTTTAAAGAAATCAACAGATGAATGAGAAGTAGTTTGGGAAAGGATAATTTCTGTTTTGGAAGCAACATTCGTGAATTGCAGGCTATACACCGGGTAACCTTCCCCATAATACCAGTCATTGAAAAATTCAGTAAGACTGGTATCTCCGGCTGCCTCCAGATGTGCAACCAATTGTTCGTGTTGGGCAAATCCATTGGCTACATCAGGATCTTCATAATAATTCCGGATGCCGTTAAAAAAATTCTCATCGCCTAAAATCCATCGCAACATGTGCAACAAATAAGCTCCTTTTGAGTAGGAAAGCCTGCTACTGAAAATTTCTGAAATACTTGTTGTATCCGATACAAAAACAGACCCTCCTGGCAACCTGGTAATTGCATTCCTGTTTCTTAACAACCAGCGAAGAAAACCAGACCTGCCCTGGTAATCTTCGAGTGCCAGGCCTGTAAGATACGTTGCAAATCCTTCATTCAGCCAAATATGCTGCCAGCTCGCAAGTGTGATGTAATTACCAAACCATTGATGTGCCAATTCGTGTGCTATAAGCTCAAAGCCAAAACTACCCATAAAACTCATTGTCTGATGCTCCATTCCTCCACCCCAGCCGAACTGGGCATGTCCATATTTTTCATCAGCAAAGGGATATTCCCCTATTAATTCATTGAAAAATTTCATTATCTCAGCAGTAACTGGTGTTAGGTTTCTGACTGTCTCCAGGTTTTCAGGATACACAAAATTCTGAATCTCAATCTTTCTTCCATCTTCCAATTCCAGGAAATCGGAATAATCGGTGTAGTTTGTTACAGCAATGGCAACCAGGTACGATACTATCGGATGCCGATGTTTCCAATGCATGGTACGTAATGAATCGGAAACAATTTCTGAAATCAGTACTCCGTTACTGGCCGTACGATAAGCCTCAGGAGTAGTCACTATTACATCAATTGAATCAATTTTATCAGAAAGCGACTGTTTATTTGGCCACCATTCCATAGCACCATAAGGCTCTGAAAGTGTCCAGATAATTGGAACACTGTCATTCCCATGCCACGACTGTGTGAATGAGCCAAAGCCGGAGCTTGCAGGTTCACCCTGGTAATAAACTGAAACCGAATCAACCGCTCCGGGTGAAAGCGACTCAGGAAGATGAACAATTAACTTATTAATGTTATGTGAAAAATCAATATTTATGCCTTCATGCAAAACCGAATCAACTACCAGTGATGAATCAAGGTCAAATTCTATATCGTTCAATCCATCCTTATGGATCTTTACATATGAAGTAATTTTCCCCTGAATATATCTTATCCGGGGATCAATAAACCATTCCATCCTTTGATAAATCAAATCATAAGCAAAGTAATCCTGTGTTTCTGAAAAATTATTAATCTGAAAGAATTCAGCAGCTTTATTATCGGATGATGCCTCGATTAATTCATGCTGCATTTGTTGTGCATTCAACCGATTAAAAAAGAAAATCAGTATAATTATGAGTGGGAATAAGAGAATCTTCATTGCTTATAATAATTACATTAAAGGCAAAACAAAAAAAAGTTATAAAAGTTTGTATCTTAACATTGTGCCAATTATCAAAAAAACAGTCCTCCGGAATAGCGACGCAGTCTATCGATCTATTATTCGCAATTTGATACAACTGGCTGTTTTGAATTTGTATATAATTCCAACTCCGTAAATAAGCTATACCATCTCCGGTATAAATTCGCGTTTGACTGGACAAAAAGCGGCTGAGATATTTATTATACCACCCGGGTTTAATCTTCTCGAAAATTCTTTATTCTACAGGTGAGGAATTATTATTTCCCTAAGATCTGTTCATTTTCTTCCTTCCGGATCAATTACCCCGATAGCAGTATTCGTACCACAGATATTTACACCAATTGCTACATTTTTTATCATTTGATGTAATTTTTAATTGAGTTAATATAAGATTTTGATAAAATTTCCTTTTTATTCATTTACAACCGGTGAAATTGGGGATGGCTGGTTGAAGATATTTCAGACTGAAGAAGTTTTTTTGCCAAATTTGATAACCTTTAAATCCTTTCTAAACCCGGTTGATTCAGGGGATAGGGTATAATATTCATGTTAATTTCAAAAAATTTTGAATAATATACAGCAATGCCCGCTGCCATTTTGTTACTTCTATATGTCATGGACCAAAATCGATGGTTTTAATCTTAGTTTTTAAAAAATTTTATATCTTAAATGTCAAATTTAAAAATTTTACTCCATTCCTTCCGGTTTAGCATGAGTATTATTGAGCGTATACTATTGATCAGGCGACAAAAAGAAGAAATAATGAGTTCAACCAACCAGGTTAATAAATAAAAAAATGGATTTGTGGAGGTATATAAGAAAGGGATTGACATGGTTACTGCTTTTGCCTGTTTATTTTTATAAAAATGCAATATCGCCTTTAAAACCTGCCACCTGCCGCCATGTACCTACCTGTTCTGACTATGCTGTACAGGCCCTGAAAATCCATGGGCCATTTACAGGTTTTTGGTTAACCACCCGTCGAATTCTAAGATGCCATCCTTGGGGGACACATGGATATGACCCGGTTCCTCCAAAAAAAGATAAAAAACAAAGAAAATGAAAGTTTAAGTTTAATTTTGTGGGATTAATTCCGGAAATGAAAAACCGGGTAATTTCGCAGAAGTAAAAATTACAAATAATGAGGAATTTTTTTTTAATAATTACTGTTGTACTCTTTCTGGTTTCCTGCACATCAAATAAAAACAGGTCGGACAATCAGGATAAGCAGGTAATTACCGTCAGCATTTTGCCCCAGAAAACATTTGTGGAGAAGATTGCCGGCACCGATTTTGATATTCAGGTTCTGGTACCCCATGGAGCCAGCCCCGAAACGTATTCCCTGCTACCTTCCCAGCTTAAGCAAATATCACATTCTGAAGTCTGGTTTCGGTTGGGTTACATAGGTTTTGAACTGTCATGGAGGGAGAAAGTTCAACAAATTAACAGGAATATGAAAGTTATAGACCTTTCCCAGGGTTTGGACCTGATCATAGGGGAAGAAATAAAGCACGGCGACCATGTTCATCTGGAGGGTGTTGATCCTCATATCTGGATGTCACCAAAGCTGGTAAAACAGATGTCAGAAAAAATGACCGCCGTACTTTCAGAATTAAATCCTGAAAAAAAAGACGAATATGAAATTAACTTTCAAAAATTTTCAAAGGAAATAGATAAGCTTGACTTACAAATCCGGGCTGCTTTAGAAAATTACCAGGGAAAAGCGTTTATTACTTTTCATCCCAGCCTGTCGTATTTTGCCCGCGATTACAATCTTGTTCAGTATTCTCTTGAATCGGGAGGCAAAGAGCCAACAGCGCAATACATGGCAAAGATGGTGGAACTTGCACGAAAAGAAAACATTAATGTTATTTACATACAGAGTGAATTCGATCGCGATCATGCACATGTGTTTGCCGAAGAAATAAGGGGGAAAGTGGTAGAAGTTTACCCACTTAACCCTGAATGGGATAAAAACATTTTGGGCATCACCCAACTTATTATTGAAAATTTCTGATGGAAGCACTTATAAAAATAGAAAACCTCTCAGCAGGATACGACAAAGTTCCGGTTATATGGGATGTAAACCTTGAAATTTATGAAAATGATTTTCTGGGTGTAATCGGACCAAACGGAGGTGGCAAAACCACTTTGTTGAAAGTGATACTTGGTTTGTTAAACCCGATGAAAGGAAAAATTTTGTTTGGTCCCGATATTAATAAAAGGAAAAAATCTATCGGATATTTGCCACAGGTGAAGCACATCGATCGTAATTTTCCAATTACGGTTTTCGAAGTAGTTCGTTCAGGTTCACTTATGGAAAACATGTTTAATACAGATAAAACAGAAATAAAACAGCGGATTGAACTGCTTCTTAATGAAATGGGAATTGCCAACATCCGAAATAAGGCAATTGGTGATTTATCGGGCGGACAAATGCAAAGGGTATTTTTATGCCGGGCATTGCTAAGCAATCCAAAAATCCTGTTGCTCGATGAGCCCGATACTTTTGTTGATAACCAATTTGAAGGAGAACTGTATGAAAAACTAAGGCAACTGAACCAGCATATGGCTATTGTTTTGGTATCGCATGATGTAGGCACCATCTCAAGCTATGTAAAATCAATAGCATGTGTAAACGGAGAATTGTATTACCACCCCGACAATAAGATAACCCAGGAACAGTTGAATGGCTACAACTGCCCCATCAAATTAATTTCTCACGGCGAAATACCTCATACAGTATTAAAACAACATCCTTGAAATGAGCATTCTAATTGATCTCTTCTCCTACGAATTTTTTCAAAAGGCATTCCTGGCTGCCATCTTAGCCAGCATTTCATGTGGATTAGTAGGCACATATATAGTTTCAAAACGTATTGTATTTATTAGTGGTGGAATTACTCATGCATCCTTTGGTGGTATCGGACTATCTTTTTTACTGGGATTTAATCCACTCCTTGGTGCTGTAGCCTTTGCTGTAGGATCTGCCCTGGGTATTCAGTTCTTTACGAGGGTAGCCAAAGTGAGGGAAGATTCATCTATTGCCATTTTCTGGTCATTGGGAATGGCATTAGGTATTATATTCGTTTTTATGACACCAGGGTATACCCCTAATCTCATGAGTTATTTGTTCGGCAATATACTGACAGTTAGCACAGCCGAACTATGGTGGATGTTTATACTGAATGTAATTGTTGTCTCTTCATTTATGCTCTTTTTCAGGAAAATACTGTACATTGCCTTTGATGAAGAATTTGCACGTGCAGCAGGATTGCCTGTAGACCTGTTCAATTATCTTACCATCACTCTTGTAGCTTTAACGGTGGTTCTAAATATTCGTGTTGTAGGCATTATACTTATCCTTTCGCTTTTAACAATTCCCCAGGCAACAGCCAACATGTTTACCAAAGATTTTAAAATCCTTCTCATCCTGTCATCAGTATTTGCTTTTTTTGGAACCATTGCAGGGTTATTTATATCCTACTTCATGGATATTCCTTCAGGAGCTACAATTATTTTTACCCTGATTCTGCTGTTTGGCCTTCTAAAGCTTTATAAATTTGTATTCTAATGCTGGGAGGTGGTAAAAAAGAAAAAAAATTCACCTGTCCGTCATGCGGATATATTTTTTCAAATCTAGATACAGACAGGATATGCAGCAATTGCTTTGCCTGCACTGGATGTGAAATATACAACTGTCCCACCTGCGGAGAAGAAGTTATTATAAAACCTAAAAAGCCAATGGGAGGGAAATAAAATCAGGTTCTACCTGTTCCCCGAAAAGTATTTTACTGTTCCCACTTTCAGCTCCATAGTTGCTTCCTCATCGCATACGATTGTTCCATTTGGATGCATCTGCAATGCCGATAAGGTCCACATGTGGCTTATTCCATCTTCGACCACTTTTTTAAGAGCCCGTGCTTTTTTGTATCCATTCACAATAACTACTACCTCCCGGGCATCAAAAACAGTTTGTACGCCAACTGTAATTGCCCGCTTTGGCACTTTATCCAAATCGTTTTCAAAAAAGCGGGAGTTGGCAAGGATGGTATCAAAATTCAAATTGATTACCCGTGTTCTTGAGCTCAGAGATGAACCCGGAACATTGAATGCAATATGACCATCGGCACCCATACCCCCTAAAAAGAGATGAATACCGCCATATTGGTTGATCTTTTCTTCGTAATCCTGGCACTCTTTTTCCAATCCCGGTGCATTGCCATTGGGGATATGAATGTTATTCTTGTCAATATCAACGTGATTAAAAAAATGGGTATTCATAAAGGAGTGGTAACTTTGAGGATGGTCTTCAGAAAGACCCACATATTCATCCATATTAAAAGTTACCACATGTTCAAAAGATACCTTTCCCTGCTTGTTTAAATTTACAAGTTCTTTATAAGTTCCCTCGGGCGATGAACCTGTTGGCAGCCCTAATACAAAAGGCCTGCTTTTTGAAGGATTGAAATCATTGATTCGGCCGGCGATGTGCTGAGCTGTCCAGCGGCTTACTTCCTCGTATGTTTTATGAATTATCAGTTCCATATTATTTAATTTTAATTTAATAAATTCCTTCCATCGATTTTCCCAGTCTGGATGCCTCCTCAATAAACTCCCTGACGTTCAATTCGCGTAAATAAACCATTCCGTGTGTCGCCCTGAGGAGCGGGGAATTGTTTTCATAAAAAAAGTTCTTTCCCAACAAAAATTGTATCTGCTTGTGTTGTTCAAACCAGTTTCGCTGAGTTAGTTCACTGAACATACCATCGAGCTGATAACTCGGAAAAGAAGCATTCACCTGTGTTACATAACACTCTTCAAACGACTTGTTCAAAGTAGCCAGTGCATTAAGTGAAACAGGAACAATGACTTCCACATCCCATGGATTGTATTTGAACCACACATTCCGGTAACCTATTATCCTAAGGTTGCTCAGATCTTCTTCTTTATCCCATTCTTCTACTGCCCGTGCAATTGCCTGAAGCACTTTGTAATGCGTATCAGGTCCGCTGCCCTGGGGATCCATTGCCAGACTAATTACTGTTGGCTTATATTTCCTGAAGTCCTGCAATATAGGAAAAACATCCCTTTCCATGTCAGGAATGCCTCCCATTACATTGTTCTGATAAAATCCAAGCCTCAGGTGATGAACATTTTTTACCATTATTCCGTAATGAGCCCACACCAGTTCTTCTTCAAATTCCCGTATCATCCCTTTCAGCCTCTGGACATTGGATGAGTTTATACTCCCAGCATAGCTGCTTTCGAGCGATACCAGCACTTCATCAATAACTTCCGTAAGGCTGTTTTTGTTTTCAATATTCCAGATTGAAACCAATGCCCGAACCAACCGGTGGCAAACCCCGCGACGTTTCTCTTCGGTATTTTGTGCAGCTATATTATCGAGGTAATGATAAACATCTTTATCCCATTTGAATTTATATCCACTTTCAAAAAAATCAGGATACTCGATCATTTCAATGTTATTTTTGGCAATCAGGTCTTTAGTATCAAGTAACAGGTCGTACAGGAAGCTGTTCGTGACTGCAGTATAACCCGAGGTCAGCACTGAAAAATGCAATTCATTGCTGGTGTCACGTGACTGCCGGTTGGTAAGAGGCATTATACCCAACATGATATCATCGTGATGCGGCCCGGTATGATAATATATCTGGTTGCTATCGTTTTGCATACCTCTTTTAATTTTCGACTTAATGGAATCGATAACTGACTGCACGGTGTTTTCATTTAAATCAGGAATCCGGCTGCAATATTTATCGGCTTTTAAATCTTCCAGTTCAAGCTTACCTCCAAATTTGTTGATCTTTTTACAGAGTTCAATTACAGCTCTTTCCGTTTTCTTATGACTCCAGGGTCCGCTGCTGTAGAAATTTTCAATTGCATCTTCCAGGCTCACTGCAGCTCCATCGGTCAGATAAAAACGGCTGTTCTTTAATTTTTGAAGTGCTGTTGCAGGATAAACAACTGTTGGTGCATTTTCAAGAGAGTTTTTTATGGTATCTGCAATAGCTTCACCGGCTGCATATACAATCGCCTTATTGTTTGGATTAAAACATATTGTACCGAGGCCAATCGTGATTACGAGCCGTTTTCTCGATACTTCTATTCCTCCCAAATCAGTAGCCGTAACAGCCTGTGTTTCAAAATTTGTTTTTGTAAGGCGTGTAGGAGAAAAATGATCCGAACCTCTTGTATTAAATGCGATGTGCCCGTCAGGTCCAATTCCGCCAAGATAAAATCCAATACCCCCTATTTCTCTGATCCGGCTTTCGTATTCAGAACACCACTGGTCTATTCTAAAAATTGATTGCTGCTGAATTAGTTCCTGCCGGCTTTTAGCTTCCCGGTATCGGAGAGTTAAATCAATCTGAAGATCCGGAAAAACTTCACTGAAATGCCTGCCACCTTCCAGTTCAATTTTATCAGAATTAATTAGCAATGCTTTGTGAAGATTAAATCCAATATCTTCTATATAATTTTTTAAAATAAAGTTATACAAGCTGTTGTGCTGGGAAGAACTGATTGGATAAAAATCGCCCATTTGCACCAACTGCAGTTCATTCAGGGAAGGTTTTGACCCGGTCAGTCCATACTTCTCTCTTATTGCTGTCCCTTTTTCAAGTTCCCATTCCCGGAGCAAAAACCGCGTAAAATGAAGAAAATACTGGGCAGTTTTTCCTGTCGGTAAACATACCACCCCTTTTGGATTTTCACTTACCCACTCTAAAAAACTCAAAGCCGACAATAGCCCAAGCTTTGGGAAACCATCCACTGTAATATAAGGCATCTGTGTAGAAATGTTCTGCAGTCTCGATTCATTAAAAAATGCCTGCTCTACTTTCGAAAAATTCAATTTCATATTGTAGTTATTTAAATTTCCAATTTTAATCAACCAGATGCAATACGATCGAGTGCATATGCAGCGGCACCCATTGGTCCGGCTTTTTGACCCAACTCCGAAAATTTTATTTCTGTATCGGTACTGATATCCCTGTTGCTGAATATATTTATGGCCTGCTGAATGGGTGCTATAATATATTCATTTGCATCGGTAACTCTTCCTCCCAAAACAATCAGCTCGGGATTAAAAATCTGGATGAGGTATACAATACCTTTACCAAGCCAGTGAGCAGCTTCATTAAAAACCGATATGGCAAACTGATCGCCTCTCTTTGCTGCTTCAATAATTACAGAAATATCGATTTTCTTAATATCGTCTCCAACCAATTCCCCAATCAGGGAAGAACTTCCATTCTGAATGCCTTTTACAGCCATCCGCACAATTGCATTGGCTGAGACTATGGTTTCAAGGCACCCTTTTTTACCACAACTGCATAAAACATCGTTATCGGCAATCGGCAGGTGGCCAAATTCACCAGAATAACCCGATTTACCCATATAAAGTTCTCCATTAATTATTATTCCCAATCCCAAACCCCAGTCCACATGAACAAGCAAAACATTCCTTTTATTCATTGCCAGTCCAAAATGCTGTTCAGCAAAGGCACGTATTTTGGCGTCGTGGCTAATAATAACCGGCAAATCAAAAATCTCCTGTAATTTTACTGAAAGATTTTCAATGGTTGGAAAATAAGTTTTATTAATATCTTGTTTTTGATTCATGAGCCCGGGTAATTCAATTCCTACTGCAAGAACTTTTTCTTTTTCAATCCGGTATTCCTGAAGTATCTTATCCAACTCTTTGGACACTTCCATGAATATCCCGAAATCAGATTCAATACGAACCTGTAAAAACCTCGGTTCACCAACTGTCTGGTTGTTACTGTTAAAAACTGCAATAATTGTACGGTTAATATTAATTGAAATTCCTACTACAAAAAATCCATCTTCTATCAGGTTATACATATTTGGTCTCCGGCCACCGCTTGAATCTCCTCTTCCAAGTTCTTTTACAAGGCCTTCTTCAATAAGTTCCCCCAACAGGCTGTTAATTTTGGGCGTACTAAGTTTTACAGTACCTGATAATTTACTGTTCGACATCGGCCCATGAAAGTAGAAGTTTCTAATAATCTGCTTTTTATACAGGATCCCTTTTTGTTCCACTCCCTGGCTCTGATTCCTGATGTATTTAAAAAGCTTCTCCATAAAAAGTTGTTTCTTTCAACAAAGATTGGAACTTTTTTGATTTAAGTCAATATCTTTTTAATATTTTTAAAAAGATTAACAAATATGCTTTCTTTCAATCTTTCATACGCTACTTTAATTTAGCAGCAGGATTTTTAGCCTTTTTTCCAAAAAAATCTGATATTTATCCCATAGATTTTTAAGAGATAAAACTGTTTACTTATGCGCTCATTATTCATCTCCTTTTTATTGATATTGGCATTTATTAATTCCACCGGACAATCAAGAAAAGTTATTAAAGTTCCGGACATTCCTGGATACCGTACCTTAAAATGCGATTTTCATACGCACACTATTTTTTCTGATGGAACTGTATGGCCGACAATCCGGGTAGAAGAAGCATGGAAAGAAGGACTGGACGCCATTTCAATTACTGATCACATAGAATACAGACCACATTCCAAAGATGTTCAGGCCGATCATAACCGTTCATGGGAAATTGCAGAGCCCCTGGCTAAGAACCTTAATATATTGTTGATAAAAGGTGCAGAAATTACCCGAAGCATGCCTCCGGGCCATTTTAATGCCTTGTTTATAAGGAACGCAAATCTGTTAGAGCGGGAGAATGTATTTGATGCATTAAGAGAAGCACGCGATCAGGGCGCATTTATTATCTGGAACCACCCTGGCTGGAAAGCCCAGCAACCTGACACGATGCTTTGGTGGGAAGAGCATACACGCCTTCTGCAAAACAACATGATGCATGGCATCGAAGTATTTAATTTCAATGAATTCTATCCGGAGGCCATTGAATGGGCCAGAAAAAATAAGCTGGCAATTATAGCCAGCACCGACATTCACGAACCCATAACGATGGCATACGATTTAACCACTTCACACCGACCGATGACTCTTGTTTTTTCAAAAAGCCGGACAGAAGGAGGAATACGGGAGGCATTGTTCAGCAGACGTACAGTAGCCTATTTCAACAATACACTCATAGGAAGAGCCGGTCTTCTGGAACCTTTGTTCTTTGCTTCCCTCAATATTTCAAAATCCCCAGGTACTTTAATGAATGGAAATACAAAAAGAATTGAGCTGCTAAACCATTCAGATATTGACTATGAACTTGAGCTGGTGCAACCAGGAATTGGTTTTGATGCTACAAGTTCATTTACCTTAAAAGCTCAACGGGTTTCAATAATTGAATTATATGGAAATTCTGATGAAGTTTCTGAAATGAATGAATTAAAAATATATTACAGGGTGAAGAATATGATGGTAAGTTCCTCTGATAACCTTGTGGTAACTTTAACCATTCCCAATAATTAACTATAAAAGAATTTAACCCATGCCATCCGCAAAAGGTCTTAATACATTGAATGAATATTCGATCACTGGAAATTATGAACTATCACCTGATGTGCACCTCATTTCTTTTGACCGCAAATCCGATTTTATACCTGGGCAGGTAATAAAAATTGGCCTCGACAATCAGCAGCCTCCCCGGATATACAGCATTTGCAGTGGTAATCAGGATCCCGAAGTTTCGGTGCTTTTCAATGTTAAAAAAGACGGAATACTGACACCACGTCTGGCTGCACTTGTACCCGGAGAAAAAATACTTGCCTCGGAGCCATATGGAAGCTTCCAGGGGGATGAAAATCCGGCCTGGTGGATTGCTGCCGGCACAGGTATTGCCCCTTTCTACAGCATGTTCCGCTCCGGACTGAAAAAAAATAAAACGCTGATTCATGGGGTAAGTTATCTTAATCAATTCTATTTTGAAGACGAACTGCAGGAAACATTAGAGGAAAATTACATTCGCTGCTGCTCCCGTGAATCATCGTGTGATACATTTCCCGGGCGGGTAACTGATTACCTTTCACAATTAAATGCTCTCCCTGATGTAAAATATTATCTTTGTGGGAAATCACTCATGGTAGTTGAAGTACGCGATTTGTTGATATCGAGAGGAATTTCATATGAAAATATAATTGCCGAAATATATTTTTAAAAGTCAATCTGAATTTTTATCTTCCCGCAAAATAATGTGCTTCCACTTTTATCATTTAAAAAAAAATTTAAAAATTGAATTTTAACATCATGAAAAAAAACTTGATATTACTCATTTCAGCCATTCTGCTTTGGGGAACAGCGATGCCTGTTTATACTCAAGAGTTAGAGGAAATCCTTGACAGGCATTTTTATGCAGTTGGCCAGCGCGAACTTATGAGAAAGGAAAGTCATATCATTAAAGCAACTGTAGATCAGATGGGGATGGAAATCCCGATGAGTATAATAATTAAACGTCCCAATAAATTCAGAATGGAAATGGAGATGCAGGGGCAAAAGATGATTCAGGCATTCGATGGTGAAAAAGGGTGGATGATTGCTCCATGGATGAATCAGGAACCTCAGGAACTTAAAGGTGCTGAATTAAAACAGGCCATGGAACAGACAAATTTGGAAGGGGAACTTTTTAATTATGCACGGAAGGGTTCTGAAGCTTCACTGGTAGGAAAAGTAGATTTAGATGGAACACCCATGTACAACATTAAACTAATCCTGATGGACGGAACCGTAAAGAATTATTTTATAGATGCAGAAGATTTTATGGTTAAGAAGGTAAAAGGCAGTATTATAACTCAGAATAATAAAATGGATTATGAACAAAATTTAAGTGATTACAAAGAATTGGACGGTGTGATGCTGCCATATAAAATAGAATCCATAAACCCAATGGGATCTGCAACAATAAATTTCAGTGAAATAATCTTTAATGAGAGAATTGACGATTCTGTTTTTAAAATGCCATAGTTGTCTGCTCTTACAATCTTCAAAAAACAAAAAGAGTTGTTGATGATTAAAGATCGTCAGGCTGTAGTCTGCTCATTTTTTTGGAGTCAGCCTCACTACTTTATGCGGATCATTGAGCACTACATATATAGCCCCGTCAGGACCGGCAGCGACGTCCCTTACACGTCCTGCTCCTTTAAAAATAACCTGTTCATGAACAACCCGGTCATCCTCTAATTGCAACAGACGTACCTCTTCATATTTTAGAGCACCAACAAGCAATCTGTTTTTCCATTTCCCGAAAGAATCACCGGTGTAAAAGTCAAGACCACAAACAGCAATTGATGGATTCCAATAATAATTAGGTTGCTCCATTCCAGGCATATGTGTAAGATCGGTGATAATGGTACCATTATAATTTCTTCCATAAGTAACTGTTTCCCAGCCATAATTTCTCCCTGCTTCAATCAGATTCAATTCATCACCGCCCATAGGACCGTGCTCGGTAGTCCAAAGTTTTCCTGTCGTTGGATGGATTGCCATACCCTGGATATTTCGGTTTCCTAGACTGAACAATGATTTCATGGCCTTGTCATCATACAGGTAGGGATTGTCTTGAGGAATTGTTCCGTCTTTATGTATTCGATGTACTTTCCCATTTGGAAGGGAAAAATCCTGGGCCTGGTAACCTGCTCCCCTGTCTCCGATTGCAAAATACAGATAGCCCCATGGATCAAAAACTATACGACAACCATAGTGGTGTCGCGAGGTACGGTATGTTTCGGGTGGGGCTTCGAATAAAACCTGCTCGTTGGTCCAGGTATTATCTTCTATTTTTCCACGTACAATACGGGTCATTGCAGGTGGTCTTTCACCCTGGAAATTCTTCAGGGCATGGCTGTAAGCAAGGTATATCCAGCCATTTTGTTCGTATTCCGGGTCAACAGCAACATCCATCAATCCCCCCTGCCCCTCATGCAATACTTCCGGTGTATTTCTGACAGGATCTGGCTGCAGTTGCCCGTTTTTAACAATCCTTAACCGGCCGGGACGTTCGGTCACCAGAGCAGTATTTTCATCAATGAAATCGATTGCCCAGGGAATTACCAGATTATCAGCAAAAGTTTCGGCAACCATAAAATAGTCCATTGTTTCCAATGTTTCGGGAACAGGTGGTTTCTCCACACCTTCCTCCTTTTCAATTTCTCTTATATACCCAACGAGTGCCCTTATTTCCTGATCAGATAAAGAATTTTCATACGACGGCATTCCCAAATGGGGAATTCCATGCTTGATATTACGGGTAATGTAGCTGTCTCCCGCACCAAATTGCCAGATTCCATCTTTCAAACTGGTGGCATTACCTCCATCTAAATCTGAACCATGGCATTGTGCACAATACTGCTGGTATAAAGCTGCCGCATCGGTTTGGGCAATACTTTTTCCGGATAACAATACCAAAAGAAAAGAAAATAAAAGGATTCCGGATTTTTTATTTGATGAGTACATAAGGTAAATGATTTTTAATTCTAACCTTATATAAAAAACCAACAGCCAAAAAGTTTATAATTTTTGCGAATTTTTGTTCATAAACTTGTTTTGAAGTAAAATGCCCAAGACATCTGGCTAATAAAATTTATTCTTTATGCATTTACTTTCAATATTTGCAGAATGCTTTCCCATAATAACCGGGAAGTTTTGTCCCAGCTGAATTTATTTACTTGTTCAAAACCTTTTTTGATAAGTTCTTCTCTTAATTCCGGTTTTCTGGCAATTTCTTCCATAGCTCCTGCAATTTGTCCACTGTCATTTGGGTCGGCATATAAAACAGCATCACCTCCTACTTCAGGCATAGAGGTAGTGTTTGAACAAATCACTGGGATTCCGGCACTCATAGCTTCAACGATAGGCATTCCAAATCCTTCGAAGAATGGCACATAGGTAAGTGCAAAAGCAGCATTGTATATTTTTTTTAGTTCTTCCTCCCTGACTCTGCCTGTAAATATTACATCGGCTTTAAATTGCATGTTTTCCAGAATGTCAAATATTTCATCTGTTTTATGCATTTCACCACCTACAACCAATAGTTTGATTTGCAGATTGTTTTTTTTTCTGAATACATCAAAGGCATTTAAAAGACCTGCAATATTCTTGCGAGGGTGCAAAGCACCTACATATAAAAAGTAAGAAATACCTCCGGTGTATTTTTCACGGGTAAATTCCTGCTCACTGGCCGAAGTTTGCAATAATCCTTCCTTGATCCCATTATATACCACATCAATTTTGGAGATGTTAATTCCAAAAGATTCAGCTATGTCTTTCCTGGAATACCTGGATACCGTAGCAATCCGGGCCGCCTTATGTGCAAAGCGAGGGAAAAAATAATTGTAATACCAACTTTTAATCCAGGGTAAATCCTCAGGCCGGTGCCTGAAACTAATGTCATGAATAACTGCCAGTTGGGGCACCTGAGTTTTAATTGATAAATATCCGTCGGGAGATAAAAACAGATCGGCTTTATATTTCTTCAGTACCTTGGGAATAGAGTATTCAAACCATACATAAAATAGCAAAGGGTGCCGGGCTGGTGGACCTGTAACTACAGGAGTAATATTTTCAGAAAATATAAATTCCTTTGAATAAGGCCTGTCAAAAATAAAAATGAATTCATGTTCAGGATGATTGTGCGTTATCCGCTTCATCGTTTCCATAGTAAACCATCCTATACCCTCCAGCTTATCTTTTAGCAGAAGCCTTGTATTTATTGCTATCCTCATAATTTATGTTGAAAATAAATATAAAATTCCAATATCTTTGCCGGACAACTTAAATTAATACGGCAAAACAGAATATAATTTTTTATCCTATTGAACCGGCTAAAAGATTCACTTGATCATAAAAATGCAGCCAGTTCAGATAAATAAACGAATATGAGAAATGTTCCGAAAATAAGATCGTTGAAAATATTTAATTATTTATTAAAAAATACTGATATAAAGATATCTTTAAGGCAAAAAACAAGCAATAAGTAACCTATGAAGACATTCACCAAATATATATTGCAGAAAATCCTTGGCTTCAATACCTATCTATATGTTTTTGCTTTATTTGTGATTATAAAGATTAAGTGGGATAAAAAAGAAAATGATTTTTTCCATTTTCTGAATTTACTATCCAAGGAAGGAATAGTACTCGATCTTGGAGCTAATATTGGTGTTACCAGTTACCATTTGGCAAAAAGACTACCTAAAAGCACCATCTGCGCTTTTGAACCACTTGAATTAAATATGCGCGTACTGAAACGTATTAAAAAACAATTTGGGCTTCACAATATAAAGGAATTCCAACTGGCTGCCGGTAATGAAAATAAGCAGTTGGAAATGGTGATGCCTGTTATTAACGATGTACCCATGCATGGTTTGAGTCACGTTATTCATAAAGAAATAAAAGATAATAATGAAGGTCTCCGTTTTGAAGTTCCAATGATCAGACTTGACGATTTTAATGAAGTTGCAAACACCAGCGGAAAAATTACAGGATTAAAAATTGATGTAGAAAATTTTGAATATTTTGTGCTTGAAGGTGCAATTCAAATAATTAAAAAACATCATCCGGTAATTTACTGCGAGCTATGGGACAATGTTAACCGGAAAAAGTGCATCTCTTTTCTTAATAAACTGGGATATTTACCGTTCATTCTTCATAAAAAGGAACTGGTGGCTTTTAATGCAGAAAGCCATCAAAAACATAATTTCTTTTTTATACCCGATTCACTTAACAGTTGATTTATTTTGAAACGGAAATTTGTAACAAATCTGGTATTGCTTCTTTTCCTCAACCTGCTGGTTAAGCCATTTTGGATATTTGGTATAGACCGTACAGTACAAAATTTGGTCGGGGATGAAAACTACGGGTTTTATTTTGCATTGCTCAATTTTTCACTTATCCTTAACATTTTACTTGATGTAGGCATTACCAGTTACAACAACCGCAATATTGCACAGCACACTTTCCTGCTCCCGAAACACCTTTCCAACATTGTAGGGCTAAAATTACTCCTGGCCTTTATCTATGCTGCATTCAGTCTTATTGTAGCAGCCATTATAGGATACAATAAAATTCAGATTCATTTGCTAATATTTCTGATATTTAATCAGTTTCTCGTATCATTCATTCAGTATTTAAGGTCCAACATTACTGCATTGCATCTGTTTCGCACCGATAGCTTGATTTCAGTGCTCGACCGGACTTTAATGATCATTATTTGCAGCATTTTACTCTTTACCAAGACCTTCAGGGAAAATTTTATCATCGAATGGTTTGTATATGCCCAAACCGCAGCCTATTTGCTAACAGCTATTATAACGTTTGCAGTAATCTTGCAAAAATCAGGAAAAATAAAAGTTGCATTTAATCCTGTTTTTTTTCTTGTTTTTCTCAGAAAATCATATCCATATGCTATTCTGTTTTTGCTAATGTCTTTATATAACCGTATTGATTCAGTAATGCTGGAACGGATACTGCCAGGGAGCAGGGGTCATGAACAGGCAGGCATATACGCCCAGGCATTTCGACTGCTTGAAGCAGTTTCCATGTTTGGTGTTCTTTTCTCCGGGCTTCTGCTGCCAATATTTTCAAAAATGATAAAACAGGGTGAACCGATAGGTCAAATGGTAAAACTGTCTTATACCCTCCTGATAGTTCCTGCTATTATTATTGCCGTATCAAGCCTGTATTATGATCAGGAAATCATGTCGGTTTTGTATAAATCAAATACTGCCTATTCTTCTGATATACTCGGCTTACTGATGATTGGCTTTACCGGAATTGCCACTACCTATATATTTGGAACATTGCTCACTGCAAACGGAAGTTTAAAACAACTTAACCTGATGGCTTTTTCTGGTATGGTTTTAAATATTACGCTTAATTTAATTCTTATTCCCCGTTTCGAGGCTTATGGGTCAGCCTATGCCAGTCTAACAACACAACTTTTTACAGGTGCAGCCCAGCTCATTTTGGCACTTTATATTTTCAAATTAAGGCCTTCTCTTTTCTACATGCTACAGCTTATCTTGTTTACCGGGTTAACAGTGATACTTGCAAGTTTAACACATAACATGGAAAACTGGTTATATGGTTACCTTCTAACAATTGGGGGCTCCGTTATGGTAGCATTTTTGCTAAGGCTGATAAGTATAAAGGATATGTATAAAATCATCATGTACAAGTAAGATGAGCAATCCAAACATAGAAGAACTTCAAAACAGCGGCAAATATGAACTGGTGCATGAACTTGAACATTCCCAGGTAAAAAATTTCGTGATTAGCCAGCTATCATCGGGAAGCAATATGATTCGATGGTATATGGGTTACCAGCTTCTGATGATACTCATAGGTTTGTTTTTTGCTACCCGCCCGGTTGTATTGGCTATTGGCGGTAATCTCCAGCCATTGTTTTATTTGCTTGTAGCTATTATTTTTACATTCACTTTATTAATATTAATTCATGAATTGCTGCATGCGCTTGCGTTCAAAATAACAGGGGCCCGCCGGATTTCAATCGGGGGTTATCTTAAAAAGTTTATCTTTTTTGCTGAAGCCGACCGCCATGTACTAAACCGCAGGCAATTTACACTGGTAGCACTGACTCCTTTAGTGTTTGTTCAACTGGCAACTCTTACAGGCATTTATTTCTCCCTGGAACATCAATCAATATACTTCTGGATTTTTGTTATGAGTAGTCACAGTCTTTTTTGTGCAGGTGATATTGGCATGTTGAGTTATCTTTATGAGTTTCGGGATCATGAACTATATACTTTTGATATGAAAGATGAGAAAAAAAGCTATTTCTACCGCAAGCGCTAACCGGAGCTTCTGAATCTTAAATTTTACCCTTTCGAAATAATATGAAACGACCATGACTAATTAATATTCACAAACGGGAAATATCAGAATTTTTATGGGAGTTGCATCGAAATGACCTTGAGAACTCTATCGAATACCGTTAAAATAATTGAGAAAATGAGATAAATACCTTTAAAAACAACCAATTATAATGAGTTGAAAACTAAGCAATTTTTTTGTAACTTTATGAAAAACTTATTGTTATGGCAACTAATAATGAAAACCACATTTCCAGAAGAAATTTTTTAAGAGCTTCAGCAGCTACTGCCGCAGGGGTTTCTCTGATGACACTGGGAGGATGCAATGTTGAAAAAGTACCGGCTCCCATGAAGCGTAAGTTTGGTAAACACAATTTCATGGTCACCACCTTCGGATTAGGAGGACAGGCATCGCTGCAATGGACACCTGAAGATGTTGACCCGGTGCCAATAATTCTGAAAGCATTTGATCTGGGCATTAATTATTTCGATACATCCAACTTGTATGCCGGTAGCCAGTTAAATTTCCATAAGGCTTTTCAACAAAAAAACCTTATACCTGGTGAGGAAAACTATAATAAGAAACTTCGGGAATCAATATGGCTCACCAGCAAAACAGCCATGCGGTGGGGCAAACCAGGATGGCCGGAAATAGAAAATGTAAGTAACTGGTCAAATGGAGAGAATGTACAATGTGCCATTGATGATGTAAAAAGATCCCTTACTCAATTATTTGGTGATAATAAAGGATGGTATCCTGAGGGTGCCTATCTGGATATGGTGCTGATCCATACCCTTCACAATACTGCCGAAATAGATGTGCTTTATAAGGGCCTGGAAACCCCACTTGACCCTGATGGTAATTTTGGGGCACTGGTTGCTCTGCGTGATTTACGCAATGGAACAAACCTAACGGGCATGAACCCTAAAAACGAAAAGCTGATAAGACATATTGGATTTTCAGGACATAATAATCCTCCTGCAATGATTGATATGATTCAGCGCGATGAATGGGGCCTCCTTGAAGGAATGCTCATTGCAATAAATGCCAACGACCGGTTAATGTTCAACATGCAACACAATGTGATTCCGGTGGCAGAAGCCAAGGGGATGGGGATTATTGGGATGAAAACCTTTGCCGATGCAGCTATGTACCATAAAGAACCAACCTGGTCGAACAAGCCGGAACATGTGTACCGGCAAGTTGGCAAACCCGGCCTTCCGAGCCGTCCGCTTATTGAATATTCACTTACAACACCGGGTGTGCATACCTTGATTATTGGTATAGGTCAAATTGATGAAGACCCCACCAGGTGCCAGTTAATTCAAAATTATTATGCGTGCCAGATTGAACCAGACGGATTGAATGACAAGGAAAGACAGAGTATCGAACAACTTGCTGCAGGAGTAAAAAATGGAAAAACCAATTATTTCCAAATGGAAAAGGAAAAGTTGGCAGGACCAAGGATACTTCAAAAAACAGAAAGAAATGGCAAAAATGTGATTACCTGGCAAACAGCATACGCCGGTGATGAACCTGTCGACCATTACGAAGTGATTATCAATGGGAAAGTGGCAGGGAAGGTGGCTCATAAACCGCAGATATTGAAAAGCAAACCATTTATTTTTGAAGCCGAAAAAATTGATGGGGAAGTTATAATTGCAGCAATAGATAAACAAGGAATGCGTACTGAAGCAAGAATGGGTTAACTATTTTAATCTGAAGAATCGATAATGGCTGTGGTTAACTGACAGCCATTATTTTTTACAAAAATCTTTTTTGTCAACCTCCACAGCTACAGGTAATTTATATATTATTTTAAACCATAAGTGCTGGAGAAAATGAACCAAAAAGAATTTGAAAGGTTGAAATACAAATACTGAAATTTAAAAAATGGTTGATAAACTATCTGATCCAATTGGCAGGCTAATGGGCCTTCGCTATAAATCACATCCCTGGCACGGGGTATTCATAGGTAAAAATGCACCTCATGAAGTTACAGCATTCATTGAAGTGGTTTCAACCGATACTGTCAAATATGAGATTGACAAGGAAAGTGGCTATTTGAGGGTCGACAGGCCTCAAAAGTTCTCTAATGTTATCCCTGCCTTGTATGGCTTTATCCCCCAAACCTTTTGCGGATTAAAAGTAGGCGAATTCTGTAATGAAAAAACCGGACGTGAAAATATTACGGGTGATGGCGATCCTATTGACATTTGCGTGCTAACAGAAAAAACTCTGGCACATGGCGATCTGCTTGTAAATGCCCGTCCGATTGGGGGATTTCGTATGATTGATGGTAATCAGGCAGATGATAAAATTATTGCTGTACTGTTAAATGATACTGTTTATGGTCATTTCAAAGAAATTAATGAAGTTCCGGATATCGTAATCCAACGTCTTGAACATTATTTTCTTACTTATAAGGACATGCCGGGGCAGGAAAGTAATACCGAAATTGCTGCAATCTACGATTCAACTACAGCATGCCAGGTAATAGAATTGTCGATGGAGGATTACAACAAGCGATTTGACAATCTGGGGAAACTACTTGCCTGACATTCGTACAATAAATTTACCGGCAGATTTAGATCACACTACTATTTTTTCATTAAACAATTATTATTTTGTACCATCATCTGTTTTAGCGTGTTGGATGAATTCTACACAATCAGTTTCGTCCAACATATCAGCTATAAAAATTTATTTCCTTACCAGATTAATATTTGAATACTTAAAATCATTCTTTTCATCGTACAATTCTGTTCTTTCAAGTTCCTTCCATTCATTAAAATCAATTTCGGGAAAAAACGTGTCAGCTTCAAAAGATTTATGCACAAGTGTCAGGTAAATTTTTCCGGCCAATGGATAAAACTGTTTATAAACCATCCCTCCTCCAATTACAAAAGCTTCTTCTTCATTTTTTACCTTTTCAACCGCTTCAGCGATCGAGAAGACCGTTTCACAACCATCGAAAACATCATCCTGCCGGTCCGTAATTACGATATGACGCCGGTTGGGAAGTGGCCACTTAGGCAGGGACAACAATGTATTCCTGCCCATTATAAGACTATGTCCGGTGGTAATTTCCCTGAACCGCTTCAAATCATTGGATAAATGAAACAAAAGATTATTATCTCTTCCAATGGCAAAATTTTCAGCTACCGCTACAATGATTGAAATATTGTTGTAAATCATGAGATGTAAATTTATTAAAACAGCATCAAAGATAACGCAGATTTTTATTCGGACATAGCAAAAACAGGCTGGTGATTTTTAATCCCGTTTTAATTTCGCCTTCATTGCGTCTTAATCCGGATTCCCTTTATTTGGTTATTATAAATTAATAAACCATGGTAAAAGTATCTGTTCTATTAACCACCTACAATTCGGAAAACACAGTGCAGCGTGCTATTGATTCTATTTTGAATCAGACGGGTATAAACACCTTATTTGAAATTGAACTTATTGTTGTTGATGATTGCTCAACCGACGGTACGTGTGAAATACTGAGAAAAAATAAGATTGATTATTTTTCCACACCATTCAACAGCGGAGGGCCAAACAAGGGAAGAAATATTGGACTGAAAAATATTACCGGGAACTATTTTTGTTTAATGGATCACGACGATGTATGGCATGCAGGTAAAATAATAAAGCAGCTTTCAGTTGCAGAAAATTTTCCTGTAGTCTCTACCGGATATAAAACGATCAACCAGTACCTTAATACTACTACGGAACGCAGACAGCATGGCAATGACCCAATAAAATTTGGAAGAAATGAAACATTTCTTCAAAAATTGATGCGAATTAATAATGGACAGAACCTCTATATGAGTTCACTTATGATTGACAGCCGACTAAAGGGAATATTCTTTGAAGAAAATTTTGGAATGATCGATTTCGATTGGCTGTTACGAATTACAGAAAATAATGAGACCGCTGAGATACCGGAAATACTTGTAACCCGGTATGTACACAAAGACAACCTATCACTCAATCCAGGCTACCGGCAAAAAGATTATTATTATTCCCTGTACATTATAGAAAACTATTGCAGGAAATACCCAGGGGAAGCGGCAAAAGGAGTTAAACGCATAAACGGCAGCAGAGCCCGTTACCATTACCTTCAGAATGATATGAAAGAAGCCAGAAGATTTTTTCTGAAATCAGAAATTAATTTCAAGCAGGTTGCCTACCTTGTTTCTTCCTTCATAGGAAGCAGATTTGTAAAAAATAATTTTATAGTATTTGGGTAAGAAATAAATATTAAACCGCAACCTTCCCTTTTATGTGTGGGTGCGCCTGGTAATTCACCAGCTCAAAATCGCTGTATTTAAAATTGAAAATGTTATTTATATTCGGGTTGATCTTCATCGTTGGAAGCGGGTAGGGTTCACGCGAAAGCTGCAGTTTTACCTGCTCCAGATGATTGGAATAAATGTGGACATCCCCAAAAGTATGTACAAAATCGCCTGGCTGAAGACCGGCTACCTGCGCCACCATGAGCGTTAGCAACGCATAAGAAGCAATGTTGAAGGGTACTCCCAGGAATACATCGGCACTGCGCTGATAAAGCTGGCACGACAGTTTGCCCTGAGCCACATAGAACTGAAATAAAACATGGCATGGTGGCAGGTTCATATTATCCAGCTCTCCAACATTCCAGGCACTTACAATATGCCGCCGTGAATCGGGGTTGTTTTTAATGGAATCAACCACACTGCTTATCTGGTCGATGTGTCTGCCATCAGGGGCAGGCCAACTGCGCCACTGGTAACCATAAATATGTCCCAGATCACCCTTTTCATCAGCCCATTCGTTCCATATACGAACCCCGTTATCGTTCAGGTATTTTATATTGGTGTCACCTGCAAGGAACCAGAGCAATTCATGTATAATTGATTTCAGGTGAAGCTTTTTTGTAGTCACCACCGGGAAGCCGTCGCTAAAATCAAACCGCATCTGATGGCCAAAAACACTTATAGTGCCCGTTCCTGTACGATCCTTTTTTTCAACTCCTTTATCTATAATAGTTTGCAACAGGTGCAGATACTGCTTCATTCCTATTTATTTTTTATTACCACAAAAATAAACATTCAACCTTCTTTCTTTCTATTTTCCCGATGAAAATATTCACATTTAAAACTCAATAAAAAAGCCGGCATTAAACCGGCAATTTATTTCAGCTTCTTTTCTTATAAGGAAACTTCCTCGCAATGGGTTTCATCATTGCTTTGGTAAGCTGGTCCGGACTACTTCCCACACTGCCGGAATATACATGATTAAACTTCCAGAGCAGTTTTGAATCTTTACCGCTGTGAAGAGAAACCGTAACATCAGCCTGATTGGTTGCACCCCATACGTTAAACAAAATGCCCAATGCAACCGCTGCCCCTGTAGACATAGGCTTTGTTGTAAGCACATTTCCTGAAATGACTTCATCAACTTCCAGTAACCTTGCCAGTTCATCCTTCGAAAACTCACTCAACTTTTCAATGTTGATGTTGTTTCGCTTCAGCATCATATTGGTCATGTCCACATCCTGAAAGCTGACCGGGAATTGATGATTCTTCTGCAGGAAACGTGAATACATCTGGCTCTGCAGAACAAAACTCAGTTCCTGTTCATTCTCATGAATCTGTTCAAGGGTAACATTCTTTGGCAACCGGTTGTACTGCACCTTTACATCGAAGGGCAAAATGGCTATCGATTTCGATTGCGCAACAGGCTGAATATCGGGAGCTGTATAAACGGTAGCACAGCCAGAAAATAAAAGGAAAAGCAATCCCGCCAGTCCTGTAAATTTCATTCTTTTCATACTGTTTGATTCTGTTAAATTGATAATGATATAAAAGGTAATATTGATGCAAAATTATTAGTATTCTTTTATTAAAATGCTACTTTTTAAAAAGTTTTTTCAGGGATTTAAAACCGTACCACATTTCTTGCAAAAAGTTGCATCGTTATCGTGCTCGTCATGCAGGCAATGAGGACAAACCTGTGTATTTTGTTTTTCAGTAGGTTTTATCATTTCAGCTGTAACAATACCCGTAGGTACAGCAATAATTGCATAACCAAGAATCATTACAATGCTGGCCAAAAACTGGCCCAGGGGAGTTACAGGGCTGATGTCACCATAACCGACTGTTGTAAGAGTAACGATACCCCAGTAGACACTTTGAGGTATGCTGTTGAATCCGCTTTTTTCCCCTTCAATGAGGTACATAAGAGTTCCGACAATGGTTACCAGTAAAACCACAGAAAAAAGGAATACACTTATTTTTGCACGGGTGGCCCAGATGGCTCTTACTAAAATTCTTCCAGCCATCGAATAACGTGTCAGCTTCAGTATCCGGAAAACCCTTAGTAACCGCAGAATCCTTATAACAAGAAGGCTCTGATAGCCTATTATAATCAAGCCCAGATAAGTTGGAATAACTGCCAGAAAATCAATAATCCCATAAAAGCTGAAAATATACCTCCACGGTTTCTTTACGATGATTATTCGTAATATGTATTCAATTGTAAAAATGCCTGTAATGATCCATTCGGAAAGCACTAGGATTTCATGATAATCCTTGCGCACTCCGGAAATGCTTTCCAACATGACAAGCACAACGCTTAACAGGATGATTATAAGCAACACAACATCAAAAAGTTTACCGGCAGGTGTATCGGCTTCGAATATGATTTCGTAAAGCTTTTCTTTTAATTTAGTCATCTAAATGAAAATTATTCTATCTTCAAAGTTACAAAAATCGTTTGCAATGAAACGCCGTACATTTTTTAAAGCAACTGCACTTTCCGGTTCAGGATTGGCAGTTGCAGGATTGCAGGGTTGTCATGCCTCTGCAGATAAACGCATTGAGATTACTGATAGTGCTGATTTCGACCTTAATGAAGCCACTGTAGATGTACTTCAGCAAAAAATGTCATCTGGTGAATTAAGCTCACAGGATATTTGCCAAAAGTACCTGAACCGGATTGAGCAGATTGACCCGTTCCTGAATGCAGTCATTGAAGTGAATCCCGATGCTTTGCAAATTGCAGCTCAACTCGACAGGGAGCGAAGCAACGGCAAAATCCGGGGACCTCTGCACGGGATTCCGGTGATGATAAAAGATAACATCGACTCCGGCGACAGAATGAAAACCACTGCCGGTTCACTGGCACTTGACAGCAACATCGCTGCTAAAGATGCTTATATTGTTGGGAAGCTTCGTGAAGCCGGGGCTGTACTGCTTGGGAAAACCAACCTCAGCGAATGGGCTAATTTCCGGTCACGCAATTCTTCCAGCGGATGGAGCGGACGCGGCGGTCAAACCCGTAATCCCTATTTTCTCGACCGGAACCCATGTGGCTCAAGTTCCGGATCAGGGGTAGCCGTATCTGCAAATTTATGTACGCTTGCAATAGGAACTGAAACCAATGGTTCCATTGTCTGCCCTTCCGGAATAAACGGGGTTGTTGGCATCAAGCCCACAGTAGGATTATGGAGCCGCAGCGGCATCATTCCTATTGCCCAAAGTCAGGATACTGCCGGACCAATGGCCCGTACGGTTACCGACGCAGCAATCCTGTTAGGAGCTCTTGCTGCATTCGACAGCAACGACGCGGACACCTACCTCGAAAAAGGAAAAACCTTCAACGACTACACGCAGTTTCTCGATGATGATTTGAAGGGTATGCGAATTGGTGTCATGTCTGAACTCAGAGGTTTTCACAGAAATGTTGTACCGCTTTTAAATCAGGCACAAGAAGTCTTTAAATCAAAAGGTGTTGAAATAACAGAAGAGATAATTTTTGAGCACAGGGGAAAATGGGGAGGCCCTTCATGGGAGGTACTGCTTTATGAATTTAAAGCAGGGTTGAACAGCTACCTGGCAGAACATAATGCTTCTGTCAAAAATCTGGAAGAACTGATAGTTTTTAATAATCAGCATGCTGATAAGGAAATGCCCTGGTTCGGGCAGGAAATATTAGAGATGGCCAGGGAAAAAGGGGATTTAACAAGTGGAGAATACATACAGGCAAGACATGATATGCGATTATTTTCCGGGAAACTTGGTATTGATGCTGTTATGGAAAAACATCGGCTTGATGCCATTATTGCTCCAACCAACGGACCGGCATGGAACATCGACTGGGTAAACGGTGATAATTCAGGAGGTGGAAGTGCATCACCAGCTGCCATTTCGGGCTATCCGGCCGTTACTCTCCCTATGGGCTTTATTCATGGATTGCCAATAGGGATATCTATATTTGGAAGGGCATGGAGTGAACCGGTTTTACTGAAAATTGCCTATGGGTTTGAACAGGCAACCAGGCACAGGAAAGCACCCGGGTTTAAAAAAAGCCTGATGGCTTAATTAATCAGCAGAAATAACCATGTAAGGGTTTTACAAATTCATTTCCAATTAAATTGAATAGCGTTATTATTCTTAACTTCCTTTGAACAACATCTCTCATTTTGTTTCAGCTTATCGGCATGGAACAACAGGGAAAGAATTTTATTGAAAGCCACCTTTCGCTTTTAAGTCTGTTCAATACAACATTCTCGCACGGATAGAATGAGGAATGTCTTTCAATTCCTTCAACAGCTTATCGCAGTTATTGGTTTCGGCATCGATTATTACATAACCAATTTCCGGATCGGTTTGCAGGTATTGTGCCGCAATGTTAATGCTCTTGCTGGTAAATACATGATTGATATCTTTCAGCAGACCGGGCATGTTTTTATGAATGTGCAGGAAACGCTGTTTATCACGGTTGGGCTGAATGGATACCTGCGGAAAGTTAACCGCGCCTAACGTGGAGCCGTTGTCGCTGTAACGGATGAGCTTTTCGGCCACCTCCAGCCCGATATTCTCCTGAGCTTCCAGTGTGCTGCCGCCAATATGCGGAGTCAGTATCACGTTATCGAACTGCTGCAGGGGTGAAGTGAACTTTTCATGATTGGAAGCCGGTTCTTCAGGAAAAACATCGGCGGCAGCACCAGCCAGGTAACCGTTTTCCAGGTACTTCGACAATGCCTGGTAGTCGACCACCGAACCTCGTGAGGCATTAATAAGCAAAGCCCCTTTCCTCATTACTGAAAGCTGCTCTTCTGAAATCATATTACGGGTCTCCAATGTCTCGGGTACATGCAGGGTTACCACGTCCGACCGCTCCAGCAAATCGTTCAGCGACTCGCACACAAAGGCCTTCCCCAGACTGAGCTTCTTCTCTACATCAAAATACAGCACATTCATACCTATTGCTTCGGCCAGGATGGAAACCTGAGAGCCAATATGTCCATAACCAACAATACCCAGATTCTTCCCTCTTACCTCGCAGGAATTGCCTACCGCTTTCAACCAATGTCCCCGGTGTGCCGCTGCATTTCTTGATGGCACCTCCCGCATAAGCATAATAATTTCAGCTATCACCAGTTCAGCAACAGAACGGGTATTTGAAAAAGGTGCATTAAAAACGGGGATCCCCAATTCCTTTGCCCACTGCAAATCAACCTGATTGGTACCAATGCTGAAACATCCTATGGCAAACAGCTTGCGGGCCTTCCTTAATACCTGCGATGTCAGCTGTGTCCGTGATCGGATACCCACAATATGAACATCCTTGAGCTTCTGCTCCAGATCATTGCCTTCGAACGCAGTTTTTAGATACTCCACATTGGTATAGCCGGCAGAATTAAAACTGCCGACTGACGATTCATGAATACCTTCCAGCAATAAAACCTTAATGTATTTCTTGTCGAGCGAAAGTTTTCTGGCCATAAGTTCCGATTTTTGATTCAAAAATAGAGGAAATTGTGAAATTGTGAAGCTATGAAATAGTAAAATCATCTTATTGGCCATCAGATCCGTATGCACCTTGCCCGGAAAGGCAGCCGGAAGCCACTCCCCTTACCCCGCCTGCCGAAATATTCAGCCCTCATTGCTTTACTTTCGAACTATAAGTCTTTAAATGATTTCATGGAAAGTAGATTGTATACCGCAAAATAAAAAATGGTTCTAAGTACATTATTCCACCTATCCGTATTTCTTTGTTGGATAAACACTATCCGCAAAGATTTCAGATTATATATTTTATTTTTCTCGATACTTTTTTGCTACTTAAGGTACTTTTATAGAAACAAGGAAATATGTCGGATACAAACAGTCCTAAAATTTCGGAATTCATGCAGTTGTACAAACCTCTACAGCATCGGCTCTCGGCCTACTGCAGGGTGGTGACCGGAAACGAGGAAAAGGCACAGGATCTGATACAGGATACACTTGCGGCAGCTTTCGAAAACTTTGATTCGATTCGTGACAGGGAGTCATTTCCGTATTATCTTTTCAGCATTGCCAGAAACAGTTATTTAAAACAAAAACGCAGATGGAAATTTTTTGGAACCCAATCGGACATAAAACCTGCCAATATTCAAATTAACTCCGATTCCATTGAGGAACAATATGATGTTGAACTGATTCACAAATCAATTGCCCGACTTAATACCGCACAACGCGAGGTAATACTTATGTTCCATTTGATGGGCTTCCCGCTAAGTGAAATCGCCCAAAAAATGAACATAACGGAAGCAGCAGTAAAAAACCGTTTGTTACGTGGACGGGAGAAACTAAGGAAATTACTTTCCGATAAAGAATCGCAATTGAGATACACTATTTCCGCTCATAATAATAAAAAAATTACAGAATGAAAAAGCGTGAAATAACACATATCGAACTGGAGCAATTATTCAATAAAATAATTGAACAGCCACCAATTATAAACGAAGAACAGGTAACCCTGTTATTGCATAAACTTCCAGCTGTGAAACCAGGAAGTGCAGGCAAAAATTTTATTCAAAATCATTATACTATTTTTATTGTTGGCACCATTGTTATAAGTGTTGTTGCAGGATTGCTGCTATGGTTCGGTAACGATCATCCAAAAGAAAACAATTCAATTCAAAATATGGTATGGGAAAATGAAAATCAACCTGCCTTCATCGATTCGATAAAAGAATTGCCGACAGGCTCCATCGATAATGGAAAAGTATTGCCGGCAGATCACCCTGAAAATAATGCACAAGTAATCACCAGGAAGCCAACTCCGGCCCCTGTTTCTATAGACACAATTAAATCGGCCACAAATATTTTCAGGCACTTCGAGAAAAAACCTCAGATATATTCCTTTAGGCAAAACAGAGATACAACCATTATCTGTGAAGAAGGTACATCGATTTCTATAAAAGCAAATTCAATTGTATTGGAAAAAACAGGAGAAACAATAACAGGGAATTTACAACTGGAAGTTAAAGAATATTACAAAATAGATGATATCATTCTTTCAGGATTATCAACCACCTCCGGCAATGAACTGCTTGAAACCGGGGGAATGATTCACATTGCGGCAACAGCTGATGGCGGAAACTGCATTCTGAAACAAGAAGAGGTACTTGAAATTGGATTCCCCTGGTCTGATAAGAAAGATGGCATGGAATTGTTTTACGGAGAATGGAGTGAAGATAAAATTGACTGGGAACCTTCCACAACACTCCCTCAGGAAGAAGATAGAAATGTTTTTTTCATTGTTGAAGATATGCCTGAATTCCCCGGTGGAGAACTGGCGCTGCGGCAACACATTGCAAAAAATCTGAAATACCCAGCCGATGCTGCCAAAAACGGGTTCCAGGGGAGGGTGTATGTCTCGTTCATTGTAGATACTGCAGGCCGTGTTATCAATCCGCAAATTGCCCGCAGCATCCATCCTTCTCTCGACAGGGAAGCCATTAGAATTGTGCGCAGCCTTCCGGCCTGGAAGCCCGGAAGACAAAGAGGCAAACCGGTCAATGTTTCATATACCATTCCCATCCCTTTCTTACTTAAGAATCCGGAATTGACAAATGAAGAATTTGAAAGTAAAGTTATAGATGACAATTTTCAGGAAACCACTGTTTCTGATGTAAACCGGTATGTTTTAAATGCTGCCCGTTTAGGATGGATTAACTGCGACAGGTTTCTCCGAAACAAGGCTTCTACCACCAGTTTCTCAGTTCTGATGAATGAAACACAAACAAGCATTGTTAATATTATTTTTCACAGATTTAAAACAATTATGCGTGGAACGGTTGAATCCAACAGGGCACTATTCTGCAATGTTCCATTGGGGGAAGAGATTACTATTGTAGCATTCAAAGTTTCTGACGATAAAATTTTTTTGGCAGTCAAAGAAACGGTAATAACAGATAAGGAGGAAACGGTACTCGATTTCCAACCGGTTACTTTGGATATTCTTAAAAATAAAATTGAAAAACTAAACAAGCTCTCCCAGTAAGCTAACAACTTCTAACTTTGTTTCTCTTATTCAATTTCGAATTTAAATCGAATCAAATTCGTATTAAATTCGTAAAATCGCGAATTTAATACGAAGAAACATCGAATAAACTACGAATAAATATCGAATTAAAATATAATTTTTGTTTCAGGAACCTTCAGCGGTCTGGATGTCATGCGGGAATTACACAGGGTATTCTGAGGAATGAATGGTGATTAGGAGTAGGAAGTCTTTCCCGCATATCGGTACAATGAAATGCATTCCAGTTACTTTAAAAATACAAGTGAAACTGAAAACGCCACCGAAAGGGGAAACACACTATCAAAGTTAAAATGCTTTCCGAACCGGAAAGAATTGATAGACAAGATAAAACCACTCTAATTTTAGCCCGTTATCCATCGCATTTCAAACGATACGGAATCGAGATAAAATTAAAGATGGAAATCATTTTCCGTTTGGCGATCTTTATCACAAATGAAACTTAATACTTAGGCAAACTCCTTTTAGATCGCTTCATTGTCCCGGCAGCAATATAATAATATTTCCCAGGAAGGAAAACAGGTTTGCATGTTATAGGGGGTGACGTTGTTTTTTATACTCCTTTTACCTTCACAAACTTATTAGATAATTAGAATATTAAGTATTACCAATTACTTATAAACTCCTCTTCCAGTATATCGCATGCACTTTTAATGTACTCGGGACAATTGGTATCAATAACACCTGCTGCATGGGCGGCATCAGCACCCTCGGGAGTGGAGGTGTCGTAGCCTAAAAGTTCTTTACAGGTTAGAGCTCCATGCAGGTCTTTAAAGCGTTCGTTGAATTTTCTCACCAACATTTTGGTTTTTGTTTTGGCAGTGGGGTCAGAGGAACTGTGTCCGTGTTTCATACCGATGACCATGAGGGCTCCGGTTACCGCCCCGCAAGTAGCTCCGCAGGCCATGCCACCGCCAAAGGTGCTGGCTATTTTTAATGCAGTGGTTTGGTCAAGGCCCACCTCTCTGGCAAATAGGCTGAATACGGTTTGGGCACAGTTAAAACGGGAAAATTGGTCATCGGCTAAGACTGATTTTTTGCTCATATCATATCAATTGAAGCACCTAATATAATAAATGCCTAACATGGTTATAACACGTCAGGCAAAAATAATTAAAGTTGCTGGTGTGGTGCGTTCAACATTATTTTTTTCGGCAGCTCTTCTTTATTTTTCTTTTCTTCTTCAAAAAAACACACGTGCTGATACTGGATGATTTTGGGTTGCATCTTTTTGATGCGATTACCCGGTTGGCCATTCTTCAAATACTGGAGGATAGGTACGGTAAAAAATCAGTATTTATTACTTCTCAACTTCCGATTGCCAAATGGTATGAGTTCATAGCAGAACCTACCCTGGAAGATGCCATCATGGATAGACTTGCCGGTAATGTTCACAGTATAGACCTGAAAGGCGAGCCATTAAGAAAAAACAAAGGCCCGAGGAGCAGTTGAGAACTCCAGTCGCGCTAAGCCCTCCTTCCGTACTCAACTGCTCCTCGGAGAAATAAAATCACTGCGAAAGCATGACATCATGTCAAAATATATTTTAAGCAAAATAAAATATCAATTAATAAAATATGCATTTTTGTAAAACAAGTTCATCCTGAAATAGGTGGTACAATTTGTCCGGAATAATCATCCAAGAAGCATCAAATCTATCAATCTGACTAATTAAACGGATAAGTTCCCAGTCCAGAGTCAGTGAAAATGTATGTACCTTATTTTCCATATTCAAATGTATCAATTTCTGTTCAATATCGATACGATATGATTCGTTTTTATCCGATAAATACCCGATAATAATGATACGATTTGAGCTTATTATATACGATAGTGGTTCGTTAAAATGCCCTACAACGGCAGTCTGTCTAAAAACTAGTTTCTACCTTTAGTTTCCGGATTAAATATAGCTGTTTTAAGCTTTTAAACAGAACTGCCTTTTTAATCTTTAAC
>JAWLGR010000010.1:42750-160423 GCA_041684965.1 Mariniphaga sp. | reverse complement strand
GGGATCCACATCGGTAATCTTCAGGCAATAGGCTACCACGCTGTTGGCGCCGCTGCCCCGGCCTACATGATAGAAGCCGCGCGACATGCTGTAGCGTATAATGTCCCAGGCGATGAGAAAGTAAGCCGAAAAGCCGAGTTTATCAATGATCTGTAACTCGTGCCTTACCCGTTCCTGTGCCAGGGGGTTGTTTTTGCCGTAACGGTAAATCATGCCGTCGAGCGCCAGCTTTTCAAGCAGCAGCTTGTCGTCGTAAGCCGACTGACTGAAAGTTTTTTTGTTTTTTACAGTGGAGAAATCAAAGCCGATGGAACACTCGCTGAGTATCTTCTCCGTGTTTTTTACGATGCCGGGATACGATTCATACAACTTTTTCAGCTGCATTACCGGAAGCATTGCTTCATCGTGTCCAGAAAACTGATCGGGTTGCAGTTTGCTGATAAGGGTATTGTGTCCGATGGCCCTCAGGCTCTTGTGCAAAAACCAGCCGGCCTGATCGCGAAAGGTAACAGGTTGCCACACGAGCAGCTTATCCTGAAAGTTCCGGTATTCGGAAGTTAGCAGTTTGTTTATTTGTGAAGGCTTTATGCCGGTATATTCATAATCCTTCAGTTCCTGTGGCTTTTTGCAGCCAAAGGGATATACCACTGTCACATCGCTGAACGGCCATAATTTGATGGCGAATTCCTTTTTGTTCAGGTAATGCCAGGAGAGGTAGTCGTTCAGCTCTTTAAAGCCCGCGTTATTCTTTGCCAGCCCTGTAAAAAGCAACTCGTCGCCGTTCCGGACTTCCACACCGGCAATGGGTTTTATGCCTGCATCCACAGCTTTTTTAACAAACTCAGGCATTCCCATGGTGGTATTGACATCGGAGAGCGCCAGGGTTTCCACCTTATTCTGCCGGGCAAGCATCAGCAACTCATCAATGCTCAGTGTGCCGTAGCGAAGGCTGAAGTATGAATGCACGTTCCAATACATAATTAATGTTGTTTACACGTTATTCCTGATGCCCGCTGAATGGCTCCCGGGCCATAGCGAAGCCTGATCTTGTCCATCGACAGATACAGCTTTACCTGTTTTTCGTTGTTGTCGAACAGGTTCAATTGCTGCACCCCATGTACCAGTCCGCCCAGCTTTACCCCAATCAGCCGCACCAGCATACGGCGCTGATAGAGCCGCCGGAAGAGACTTTTCACCACCTCAATCAGAGTATGATCGAATGAGGTGTAAGGCACCTTTTGCTGCAGGGTATGGGTGTCGTAATTGGCATACCGTATTTTTACCGTTACCACCGATGTCAGCTTCTCTTTTTTGCGCAGCTTGAAGCAGAGCTTTTCGGTCATGGCAACAAGCAGCTGCTCCAGCATCACCACATCGATGGTATCGGTTTCAAAGGTCCGTTCCTTGCTGATTGATTTCTCTTCGGAATAAGGAACCACCGGGGTGAAATCGATTCCGTTGGCACGTCGCCATATTTCAATGCCGTTCTTTCCCAGCACCCCCTCCATCATCTCCATTGGGATGACGCTCAGGGTTTCGATGTTGGCCACGCCCATCGATCGCAAAAGCTGGTAGGTTTTGGGGCCAATCATGGGTATTTTTCGTATAGAGAGCGGGTTCAGAAAAGGTTTTACATTGGCCTTGTCCACCTCTTTCTCTCCGTTGGGCTTGGCCTCGCCGGTGGCAATTTTCGATACCGTCTTATTTACCGACAAGCCGTAGGAGATGGGCAGTCCCGTTTCGCGGATGATTTCCTGCCGCAGTTCACGCGTCCATTTCAGTGCTCCCCAGAACCGGTCGATGCCCGTAATGTCAAGGTAGTGCTCATCAACCGATGCTTTCTCGTATAGCGGGGCCTTTTCTGCAATAACATCGGTTACCAGCCGCGAGTACTTGCTGTATAAGTCCATATCGCCCCTGATTACAGTGGCATCGCGGCAAAGGTTCAGCGCCATCTTCATGGGCATAGCCGAATGCACGCCAAACTGCCGCGCTTCGTAGCTGCAGCTGGCAACCACGCCCCGGTCCGATAAGCTCCCGATAATTACCGGCTTGTTGTTCAGCCCGGAATTCAGCAGGCGTTCCACCGAAACAAAAAAGGTATCCAAATCCATGTGTACGATTGTTCTGTCCTGAAACTGCATTTTGCTTTCCTCCCTTCAAATCTTTTTATCTTCTTGATAACTATTGCACACAGTTTAGTTTTGACTGTTTTGTAATCAAAAATGGCGATTACAACTTAGTCATTTCTTCGGGAAAAGCAAAATATTTTGGTGTACAATGGATTTTCTGCTTTCATAAATTTAGGTATGCAACCTGCTGGTTAATAAGATTTTTAATAAGAGGCAATAAGGTTGAGGTATATATGGATTAGCCTGGTTACTAAGGTTAGGATCAAAATAAGGTTTTTTACGGATTTGAATAAAGCTGAATGCTGCCAGCCACTGCCGAGACTTTTCTGAACACAAAAACCTTATTTACGGAAAAGACCTTAGTAACAGGCTGCAACCTTTTACCCCGAAACCTTATTCATAAAGTTGGCAACCTGCCGGTTAATAAGGTTTTTAATAAGAGGTAATAAGGTTGGGGTTTATATGGATTAGCCTGGTTACTAAGGTTAGGAAATCAAAATAAGGTTTTTTACGGATTTGAATAAAGCTGAATGCTGTCAGCCATTGCAGGGACTTTTTAGAATAGAAAAACCTTATTTACGGGAAAGACCTTAGTAACAGGCTGCAACCTCCTATCCCAAAACCTTATTAACCTCTTTTGATTTTGGAGTTATTCGATGGTTAAAACCTGGAATTCACCATGTACCCAAGCATTCCGGCAAATTGCTTTAAAAAGAAAATCATTAATTTTGGAGAATATTGAACTTTTTAAAATAAAATGGGATGAGCATTTTACAAATTACTAAATCAGCCAATGCAACGAATATCTGGTTCGACGATATAAAAATGTACCTTGTTTTGGAAGATGGACGGGAACTTTCTGTTCCAATAAACTGGTTTCCTTCATTACGGGATGCCACACCTGAGCAAAGGAACAACTGGAGGTTCATTGGAGAAGGTGAAGGAATTCATTGGGAAGATTTGGATGAAGATATTTTAGTGGAAGCACTTTTGTAGTGAATAGCTGTCGGCTTTTACTGCAGCTTATTAATATATACTTAGCCCTGATCTCCGTTGGTTAAGAAATCAAAATAAGGTTTTTTATCTTATATTTTTAAAATTATCCCGGAGGGATAAAATGTTTATAGAAAAATGTTCATGCGGAATATACGACCCTGGCCAGGGTCGAACATCTTTTCAATCAACATTCCCGCCTGACATGGTGGGCAGGTTCTATAAACATGCAACATCACCGAGGTCAGGAAAAAAACCTTATTTCAGTCGTATGTAACCTACTGTATAACAAACTTGAGGGAGATTATGTCTGCGGCGCAAATGTTGCCCCGGCTGCAACCTTTTATCCCAAAACCTTATTAAATTTCCCTCCCGCTTAATTTATTATCTATCTGATTACTATTGCACAATTCAAGAAAAAGATTTATTTTTGACTGTATTATAATCATGTTTTCGGATTTAAAATCAGTCATTAATATAGGCAAATCAAATGTATCTGTCATCCAACATCAGATTTCTACGAAAAAGAAAACGTTTTACACAAAGTGTATTGGCTGAATCGCTGGGCATTAAACGCTCGAATGTTAACAATTACGAAAACGGCACGGCCATTCCTCCCGTGCAAATTTTAGTTGCCTTTTCCGATTTGTTTCATATTTCGGTTGATACCCTTTTGCGGATAAACCTTTCAAGCCTGCGGGAGAGCCAGCTGTATACCATTGAAAACGGCTCCGATGTATTTGTAAAAGGCAACGAACTGCGGGTGCTCACCACTACTGTTGACAGCCGGAATAAAGAAAACATCGAACTGGTTTCCATAAAAGCCAAGGCAGGCTATACCACTGGATACTTCGACCCTGAATTCATTTCGGGGCTGCCTGTTTTTCAGCTGCCCTTTCTTTCCCCCGAAAAAAAGTACCGCACCTTCCAGGTATCGGGCGATTCCATGCTGCCCATCCCTGATAAAAGCTGGGTGACTGGCGAATTCGTGCAGGATATGGGCGCCATCAAAGACAACGAATTGTACATTGTCCTGACCCTGAACGAAGGGGTTGTGTTCAAAAAAGTAATCAATGAACTCAGGGAAAAAGGTACGCTGCGAATGATTTCAATCAATCCCGAATATGCTCCTTATGATTTACCTCTGGCGGAAATACGTGAAGCTTGGAAGTTTGTGCATTATATATCATCCGAAATTCCTGAGCCTGGAGAAAAAGAACATTTACACCATCAAATCGAGTATATAAAAACAGAACTTGGGCAAATTAAAACCAAAATAGAACAACTCGTGCCTGATAATGATAAGAAATAATTGTTTTTATTTTGTACAGCTAACAAAAAGATTTGTTTAGGGTACTGTTGATATTTATGAAATTATAGGCTAATTTAGCCAGTGACTAACAGGACACAAGGGAAGAGGTGGTTACTTGTATTCCATGGAAGAAGATGAGAATATTTTATCAGGACGTTTTCTTATCTTTATTTTCGGAATCAGGAAATATCATTTCCAGAAAAATGAGATTAATACAAAAGCTAAATATTATAATTATGAACAAAATTCCAGCATCCTGTTTGCCTTCAGAAAAGAATTCCACTGCCAGTGCTATAGACCGCCGAAGTTTCATTAGCGGAGTAACCTCTGCAACCATTGGATTGACAGTAATTCCTGCCCATGTGCTTGGTGGTAAAAGACACATACCGCCGAGCGATAAAATTAATGTGGCATATATTGGTACAGGCACCCAGGGTCTTCGTGAGTTGCCTGGTCTTCTTCAAATGCCGGAGGTACAGGTAACAGCAGTTTGCGACCCCCAGAAAGAAGCAATTGGCTATTACGACTGGAACTCCAAAGGCCTTTTAAATATACTGCAAAAAACCATTGATAATCCCAACTGGAAATTTGGCGGCGATAACCGGATTCCCGGAGGCCTGAACAACGGTAAGGAAATCGTCGATGCTTATTATGCAAAAGAACGACCTGAAGGAAAATACAAATGTGCAGCATATTCCGATTTCAGGGAAATGTTTGAAAAGGAAAAAGATATTGATGCTGTAAAAATTATGGCAACCGACCATTTACATGGAGTTATGGCTGCCGCAGCCATGAAACGGGGCATTCACATGACTATGCACAAGCCCATTGCCAACCGTCTCGAAGAAGGATATAGGATTGTAGAAATGGCCAAAAGGTCTGATGTTATAACCCATCTTATTCCCTGGGAAAGCAATGGCTCGATGGAACAGGTGCTTGCCTGGATTAACGGTGGTGTTATTGGTAATCTCTATGAAGTGCACAACTGGTCGAACCGCCCGGTATGGCCACAGTATACTGAAATCCCTGCAGACAAACCAATACTGCCAAAAGGTTTTGACTGGGATTTATGGTTAGGGCCTGAAGCTGCAAGACCTTATCATCCGCACTACACCAACATGGTATTCAGGGGCTGGTATGATTTCGGCGGGGGTGCTATGGCCGATATGGGGCACTATAGCCTGTGGACCGTTTTCAGGGGGTTAGAGCTTGAAAACCCGGTTGTCATAGAACCCTGTCTTAGCCATGTATGCGGGCTTCGCAGTGAAGGTACAGCTTTTAAAATACAAAATAATTACTCTTTCCCGATTGCCAGCTCAGTAAGATTTAAATACCCTGCCAAGGGAAGCCGGCCGGCTGTTGATCTTATATGGCACGATGGAGGTATGCGCCCGCCGGTTCCCGGTGAATTTTATGAGAAAAACCAGGACTTCCCGGCTGAAGGATTAATGTTTGTTGGTGATAAGGGAAAAATTCTTTCTTCCTCTTTTACGCTAACCAAACCTTATGTGCTTTCAGGTGATTTGAATCTTGCAAGAGACCTTGATAAAAATATCAAGGATGAAAGAGCTTCAGGGGTACAACGGTTTATTGAAGGAATTAAAAACAATAAACAGACCGAAGGAAGTTTCAGGTATGCATGGCCGATAACAGAGGCTGTTAACTTATATGCTGCTGCACTGCGCTCAGGAAAAATTTTAAAATACGATGCCCCGAGCCGGCAGATTACCAATGTTCCGGATGCCAATGTATATCTGACACGCGAATATCGAAAAGGATGGTCTCTTGGTGAAATTTAATGCCTTATAAGGTAATTGGAATATATCGGAGACAAATTCTTACAGGTGGATAGATGCATGAGTAATAAAAAATTAAATTTCAAATTTCATTTTTTGACTTCCGGGTTTTAAAAAACAATTGTGTATTCATTGCTACCTGGTAACAATGAAAATTAAATTATAAAGTCCACAAAATTATTATTTGGAGCTTTTCTAAATAAAGGGAATCAAATTAAAGTCCGACCTTTTTTTATAAGCAATGAAGTGTAATGGTAACTTTCTAAATCTCTAAAATTTTTTATGAATTCAAATTGTTTGATTCACAGTAATTTTCCAGTTTGTTTATTAATATTATCTTTTATTGTACTTTCCGGATGCATTGAAAACAGCAACCGGATTGAAATAAAATCAGAAACAGGCTGGGCAGTTTACCTGGGAGATAATGAGAGCAGTCAATATTCTCCGCTTGCTCAGATAACCCGTGAAAATGTACATCTTCTTGAGCCGGTTTGGGAATATGAATCAGAAAATCTTAATGACAATGACCGGACACAAATTCAATGTAATCCGTTAATTATTGAAGGCAGACTTTTTGGAACTTCCCCCAAGCTCAGGGTATTTGCCCTGAATGCTGAAACTGGTAAGCGACTTTGGGAATTTAATCCTGTAAATGAAGATGATTTTGCCGTAAATGTTAATCGGGGAGTAACATATTGGACAGATGGAGCAGATAAACGCATTTTTTTTACTGCCGGTCCTTCACTGTATGCTTTGGATGCTGAAACCGGTAAACTTATTCAAACATTTGGAAAGAATGGGAAAGTTTCGTTAAGAATGGGACTGGGTCAGGAATCAGCAGATAAATATGTAGTGGCAACTACACCCGGAATTGTTTACCGTGATATTTTAATTATGGGGTCGCGTGTTTCAGAGAATAGTGGTGCTGCTCCGGGTCATATCAGGGCATACAGTGTAAGGACCGGAGAATTGGAATGGGTATTTCATACCATACCCAGGCCCGGAGAGTTTGGATACGATACATGGCCTGAAAATGCATGGGAGTATATTGGAGGAGTAAACTGCTGGGCAGGAATGAGCCTCGATGAGGAGCGGGGAATAGTTTTTATTCCAACCGGATCAGCTGCCTACGATTTTTGGGGAGGAGACCGTAAAGGTCAAAACCTGTTTGCTAACAGTGTTTTGGCACTCGATGCTGCCACTGGTAAAAGGATCTGGCATTTTCAGACCGTTTATCATGATATCTGGGACCGTGACTTACCGGCACCACCTAATTTGGTTACGGTAAATCATGATGGCCGGCCAACAGATGCTGTAGCACAGATAACCAAATCGGGATTTGTTTTTCTGCTCGACAGGGAAACCGGAAAACCGCTGTTTCCCGTAGAAGAACGACCGGTGCAATCTTCTGATTTAAGAGGGGAAGAAGCCTGGCCGGTACAGCCCTTCCCGGTTAAACCACCACCTTTTTCTCCACAAGCCCTGACAATGGATAATATAAATGATATATCTCCTGAATCGCAGGAGCATGTTGCCAGTATACTTAAAGGGGTGCAGACAGGAGAACAATTTATCCCGCCTTCCCTTGAAGGAACAATTATTTTTCCCGGCTTTGATGGTGGCGGGGAGTGGGGTGGGGCAGCCTATGATCCCGAATCTTCAATACTTTATGTTAACAGCAATACAATGCCATGGATTCTTACCATGGTGGAAACCGGCTCAACAGATACTATACCCGTGCATCCTGGTGAACGTGTGTATCAGGTGAGTTGTGCCGTGTGCCACGGGCAGAATTTCGAGGGCAATCCAGGATCCAATTATCCGCCACTGGAAGACCTTGCCTCCTATATGAAGCAGGAGGAGGCGCTTGAAATTATAAATAAGGGTAAAGGATTCATGCCTTCTTTCGGACATCTTTCGGAAGAAGATAAAAACATGCTGATGGCCTATCTGTATAAGGAACCCAATGAAGATATCCACATGTTGGGTGTTGAAAGCAATGTAGATGCTGTCCCTTATACGCACACAGGATACAATCGTTTTACCGATCAGGAAGGATATCCTGCTGCAAAACCTCCCTGGGGAACTTTGTCTGCCATAGATTTGAACAAGGGTGAAATTTTGTGGCAGGTACCACTTGGGGAATTTCATGAATTAACAAAAAGGGGTATCCCAAAAACGGGAACTGAAAATTATGGCGGACCTGCTGTGACAGCTGGAGGACTTGTATTCATAGCTGCATCAAAAGATGAATATTTTCGTGCGTTTGATAAAAATACCGGTGAAGAAGTCTGGAAATACAAACTTCCGGCAGGAGGTTATGCAACACCATCTGTTTATGCCCTTAATGGCCGTCAGTATGTGGTAATTGCATGTGGAGGTGGTAAAATGGGCACTCCTTCCGGAAATAGTTACATTGCTTTTGCTCTAAATGAGAAATGAACTTATTCCGGAAATAATAAATAAAGCTATATAAAAGGTGAGAGATAAAATTTAGGGAAACAATTTTTTACCTTAAGGAGATCTCTGCTGCTGTAATAGTAGAAAATGATTTATGTATTTTACTGTTGTTAAAGCTCTATTATTGACTTTATGTATAAATTTACCACCATAATTTTAAATCATTTTTTCAATGAACATGCATAAATGTAATGATTTATGACAGAAGACAAAATCCTTTTATGGAAGTAACATTGAATGATGATGAAAATGAATGCAAACTTGAATAGTATTAAAGCAAATAAGAATTAACGAAACACCAATATCACATAAAGCCAATGAGGAGAAAGCATTTATCTTCACTGGCTATGTACGTAACCCAGTAATAAAAAAAGAATATGGCTGCACCAAGAGTTTTTGTAAGTTCTACTTATTAAATTTTCGAGGCTTTTTGTGAGACGTCGGATTAACTGTTTATTCGTTCTGGAACTGCAACCTGTCAGAACAGCAAATGCAAGTATTAACTTACAATTAGTTTCAATTTCCGCTTAATAACCTAATTATCTTCTCTCCCGCTGAATTATAATACCCACCTTCGGTGAGCGGTACAATTCATTACTTTCCAAATCATTAACCACTGCTTCAAGCTCATAAATCCCGTGGTTTTCAGGGGTCCAGTACAACTTTAGTTCATCATCCATCTGGGCAACATGTTCATCGTTCACCAGTAATTCAATATTATGTTTTGTTGCCAGATCGGAGAAAAGGTGATATAGCTTAATATAAACTTGTTGTCCTATCAGATATACATCTCCCTGGTCCGGATAACCCATATAGATATATGGTTGTACAAGTGCTCTATGGTCAATTTGATACCCGGGAGAAGTAAGATTCCTGTACATGCCGTAAACATCAGGGTCATCATCTGCACCGGAAAATATAAAGGGTACCCACTGGTTTTTCCTCAGGTACATAAATCCCCAACCGGAACCATTCAAAACCGAAAGAGCCTGGGATACGGCAGCTTCGCGCCCCAGCTTTTCGTCTTCATTGCATAGTATTGGTTTGCCATATTTTTTCAAATCTTCTACTCTGGATGGGATTTCATCGAGCCAGGTGTGATTGAAATGTATCAGGATAAAATCAGCTTCCCTGGCCAGGGTTTCATGGAACCGGCCGTCGCCCATCCCGCTAGTACTGACCAGAAGATCAGGATTACGGTTTTTCGCCCTTCTGATAAGCTCGGCCTGCCCATCTTCGCTGATCAGCCAATCTCCGTCAACCCAGCTTCTGAAACCGCTATGCCGGTATTCATTGGAAATCTCAACTATAACATTGGTAAATCCTTTTTCAGCTATCCAGCCGGCGGTGTTTTCAACAGCGTTTATTATGCTTTCTTTACCTGTAAGGGCTTCCCGGTAAGAATGCTGACGCTGGTAAAATAGGGAAAGGTTTACAGCCGCATTATTTGCATCGCAGGCCCTTATAACCTTTTCCGCTCTTTCCATGTAAGATTCCCTTAGTGAACCATCCGGATTAAACGCAGTATTTACCGCCCCCTCGTATCCGGGATTGCCGCCCTGGAGGGATATAGTAAATGCATTTACCCCATTGGATACATATTCAGGGATCATGCCGGTGAAAACTTCTGTATTTGTCACAGGGTCAAAATCAGACATCAATTTGTTTAACTGGCCGCTGCGGTCTTCAAAGAGAGTGTTGACCATCCTGACATTCATTAACAAACCTTCGGCCGGAGAACCCGGGTTAATGATTTGATCGTTGAAATACCACTTATCGTCAATAATGGAAACGCGCGTTACAAATTCTTTATCTTTTTTGAATTTGCAACCGGCTCCCGTTAAAATTATAAGAATGGCAATAACCAGCATCCGAGAAGATTTCAATACTTTTGATCTGACCATTATTAATTATTTCGTAGTTTCTTTATCAATTCGCAATTTGGCTAATCAATAAGACCGTTTGCAGGTATAAACCACGTTACATTAATTTTAAGATATTTATATTTTACACAAAAAAAGATGCAACAAGCTATTATTTAGTTTGTTGCATTTAGTAAATGGTGCCCAGAACAGGACTCGAACCTGCACATCCATACGGATACTAGTCCCTGAAACTAGCGCGTCTACCAATTCCGCCATCTGGGCTAATTCTGAAATATTAAGGTGCAAATATATAAAAAATCGATTTGGACAATAACCTTTTATGCTGTTTTTTAATGCATCCTTATCTGATCACCCACAGTATGTTTCTCGCAATAATTACATCTCAAAGCAATGGGAGTTGATTCTACTATCCTGAACCGGGTGATAACTCCTTCATGATTGGTTATACATTTTGGATTGAAGCATTTAACAATACCTATAATTTCCTGTGGAATTTCCACTACTTTTTTTTCCACAACTTCATAATCACGAATGATGTTCAATTTGGCATGAGGTGCAACCAGTGCAATTTTATTTATTTCATCTTTTTCAAAAAATTTATCTGAAACTTTAATAATTGCTTTACTGCCCAGTTTTTCACTTTCCAGATTCGCACCAAAAGTTATCTGGTTGTCAATATTATCGAGGCCCAGAATTTTTATTACCTTGAACAGATACTGTGCGGGGATATGATCTATAACGGTACCATCTTTTATGGCACTTACTTTTAATTTTAATTTTTTCTTCCTGTTGTCGCTCATAGCCTTATTGTTTGAGATTCATAATATGTGAAATAATAGCCTGGCGGGTAAAAACCCCATTGCGTGCCTGTTCAAAATAATATGCTTTTTCATTTTTGTCAACATCTGTATGAATTTCATTTACCCGGGGGAGTGGATGAAGAATTTTCATATTGGATTTTGTTTTGCTTAACATGCTGTTGCGGAGGATATAAACATTTTTTACCTGCTCGTATTCCATAGGATCGGAAAAACGTTCCTTTTGAACGCGTGTCATGTAAATGATATCGGCTTCACTAATGATGTCAGTGAATTCACGGTGTTCGAAATACCGGATATTTTTCTCTCTAAGATACAGTTTATATTCATCAGGCATTTGCAACTCTGGCGGAGCAATGAAATTAAAAATCGGATTTTCAAATTCCGACATAGCCATGAGTAAGGAATGAACGGTACGACCGTATTTTAGATCGCCTACAAGGAAGATGTTCAGATTATCAAGTGTATTTTGGGTTTTCAATATGGAGTACATATCGAGCAATGTTTGTGTCGGATGCTGGTTGGCCCCGTCACCTGCATTGATAACAGGAACGGGGGATACCTCAGCAGCGTAACGGGCTGCTCCTTCAAGTGGATGGCGTATAACGATTAAATCGACATAATTGCTCACCATTTTTATGGTATCATGCAGGGTTTCTCCTTTCGAAGTACTGGAACTTCCCGCATCCGCAATACCTATAATTCTTCCACCTAACCTGCTGATGGCAGTTTCAAAGCTTAGACGTGTGCGGGTTGATGGTTCAAAAAAAAGGGTAGCGGCAACTTTTCCCTGAAGCAATTCCTGGTTTGGATTCTTTTCAAACTCCGCAGCCAGTCGCATAATCTTCAAATAATCATCTTTGGAATAATCTGTAATGGAAATTAAATCTTGTTTCATTGTTGTATATATTGAAAAACTGTAGTTTTGAGTTCAAGAAAAAAGCCAATATTCATTAATGGAAAATATTGGCTTTTTATTGCTTGTAACAGCAGGGGATTATTATCCTTAATTGTCCTGCTGAAGAGTTTGTGTTTTATTAAAATCAAATTTACAAAACTGGAATTTTTTTTCTTGCAGCAGGTTTTTCTGCCGTAATTATAAATGATATCAATGAAGGGATGTTGAATCATAATTCAAATGTAAAATGTTTAATGAAAATAGTTCATATGGTTTAATTTATTTTATTAGTAATTTATTAACAGATTGCCTTACTTTTCCTGCATCTTTTTAATTTCCACATCCGGCAATGCATGAAAAAGATTTTTTATTCTTTCTGCATCACCTTTTCTTACAGAGAAATTTAAACTGCATTCAAGTTCAAACCGGGTATTCGCAATATTCAGATTTTCCTGTTTTATAATATGCATTACAGGGTTCATTTTTTTATATGGGAATTTTAAATTAAAGCTGTCTTCAATTGTTTTTGTTATGATTTTTGCATTTTGAAGTGCATCGCGAGCTGCTGATTTATATGCATTTATTAATCCACCAGTGCCTAAAAGTGTACCTCCAAAATAGCGTACAACCACCAGAAATATATTTGTTACTTCAAAACTCAAAATCTGGCCTAAAATTGGTTTTCCTGCAGTGAATGAAGGTTCTCCGTCATCATTAATACGAAATACAGGTTCGTCTGCACCGATCCGCCATGCAAAGCAATGATGCCTGGCACTGTGGTGTTCTTTTTTAATCCGGTTCAAAATATCTTTGATATCCTCCTCTGACTGCACGGGGAAAGCATAGGAAATGAATTTACTTCCTCTGTCTTTAAAATAGCCTTCGCTTGCTGTTGATATGGTTTTGAATGTGTCTTTCATCTGATAAAAATCGTCTGTTTACAATGGTATCATATGCCTGCCTGTCTTGGCAGCAGGGAGCTCCCATGTCCCGATAGCCATCGGGATTAATCATGCTCCTTTGTGAATGTGGTATATTCATGGTCGTTCCATCTGTTTGAATCGTTGTATTTCTTCTATTGACCGAAAGCTACTAATCTGTCAGTTGATGAACTTATTTAATTTTAAAAGTACTATAAATGTGGTTTTGCTTTTCATGACCATTTACAATGGAATAAACATACTTAAAAAAGTCAATAAAAATTTCCAAAATTGTTCTTATCTATTGTTCTTTAAATATAAATTTTCCAACTAAGGCAGATAGAATTACAATTAGCATGTTGTTAAGTTCATGTACAATCAAGTTGTCAATTAATTTGTTTTCCGTTGCTATAAATAAAAAGTGGAACGAACCGGGATTGATAAAATCTAAAGGGCACCATTTGCATTTGCAGGTAATTTAAACTGAAGATTTATTATTTTCATTTCGCTGTTTTTACAATAAGTTTGCAAAGAAATAATTCCAACAATGTTGCTGCAGTATCATATAAGCAGATCAGTGTATTAAGCCATATGGGAGAATATTCTTGTCAAATTATAAACGAAAAATGATGCAGTTGAAGAAACAATACCTGCAACTAAAAGAATCATTTGCCGAACAGATAGAAAGTTAGCAGAAATAATAAAACCAGGATAATTCCTGGTTTTAACAACGTTTACATAGTTAGCTTTTTCTCTATATCTTCCATGAATTGTCTGAAGTTCTTATCGGTATCCTTTAGATTACTAACTGTTTTACATGCATGAAGCACGGTAGCATGGTCTTTATTCCCAATTTGTGCTCCTATGCTTGCCAAAGAATATTTAGTCAGGGCTTTGGAGAAATACATTGTTATTTGTCTTGCCTGTACAATTTCACGCTTCCGGGTCCTGTTTTGAATGGATTCAACTGGCATATTAAAATAATCACAGACAACTTTTGATATGTATTCAATAGAAAGTTCCCTGCGGGAGTTTTGAACCAGTTTGTTTATTAGCTTGGCAGTAAGGTCCAGCGTAATTTCCCTTTTGTTTAGCATTGATTGGGCCAGTAAAGATACCAATGCACCTTCCAGTTCACGAACATTGTTTGCAACATGCGATGCAATGTATTCGAGCACCTCATCTGAGAGAACGATGCCATCGGTGTAGACCTTACGACGAAGAATTTCCATCCTGGTTTCGAAATCAGGAGTTTGCAGATCAGCAGTAAGGCCCCATTTAAATCTTGAAAGTAAGCGTTGTTCCATTCCTTTCAATTCAATGGGTGGCTTATCAGAAGTCAGTATCAGTTGCTTTCCCGATTGATGCAGATGATTAAATATATGAAAAAATGTTTCCTGTGTTTTTTCTTTTCCAGCGAATTCATGCACATCATCCAGAATCAGAACATCAATCATTTGATAAAAATGCAGAAAATCATTTCTGTTGTTGTTGCGGGTAGCTTCAGTAAATTGTGTTTGAAATTTATTTGCATTTACATACAATACTATCTTATTTGGTAAGTGCTCCTTTACTTCAATGCCGATTGCCTGAGCCAGATGGGTTTTACCGAGTCCTGAATTACCATATATCATCAGTGGGTTAAATGCAGTACCACCAGGGTTGCGGGCTACGGCATACCCTGCACTTCGAGCCAGGCGGTTGCAATCTCCTTCAACAAAATTCTCAAATGTATTATCAGGCTTCAATTGTGGATCGACCTGAAGCTTTTGAATTCCTGGAATAATAAAGGGATTTTTAATCGATTTTCTTTCCTCTGTTTTTAAAGGGATAGTAAGGGGTTGGTTGATTATTTTAGTACCACTGTTTGTTGGATAACTGACCGTATAAGGTGATTCATCGTTATCCTGTGAACCACCGTTTAATGGCCCCATAACAACATTATACTCAAGTTTGGCTCCTGCGCCCAGTACCATACGGAGAGTCTTTCGGAGTATATCAATAAATTGTTCTTCCAGGTATTCGTAGAAGAATGCACTTGGCACTTGAATGGTTAGTACTTTGTTTTCAATTCTCACAGGGACTATTGGTTCAAACCAGGTTTTAAAGCTACTACCTGGCACATTATCCCTGATAATGTCGAGGCATTTTTCCCATGCAGTCAGATGTTCGCTGTTCATTTAATCTCGTCGGATTTTTGAGGTTTTACAAAATTCCCTTTTTAATTCCCGAAAGCAAAAATTGCGAAAAAAAAGTTTAAAAAAAAATCATTTTCGGGTTGCTTTGAATGAATTTTGTTTATTGGTTTATCTATGAGGGTGTTAAAAATTATATTTTTTTTTATTTTTTTAACAGCCTCTTTATCAGAAGAATAGCATTAACTTTTTGATTAGTAGCAGGCTAACTGGTAGGTAGTGATAGGCTGTTATAAGGGTATAACATAAATTATTAACAATTCCAGGTTAATTACCTGAGAGATTTAAGAGCCCTTTCCAATTTAATCAAACGTCCATTTCTGAAAGCAACTACTGTTGCTTCAGGAAAGCTTGACTGTGCCCTTTGCTGAAGTTCCAGTGCTTCATTAAAAGATTTGGTTGCACCGTAAAGATAAGTATATGCACCGCTTACTTCAAATTCTTCTACATCTTCCAGTCCTTTAAAATATTTTGAATCAGGCGGGATTTGATTTTGGCTTGAAACAAGATGGACTCTAAAAACAATATCATCTGAAACGCCATCCAGGGCATTTATGTATACTTTTCGTCCCAAATCAACAGCCGAGAAATTAAGATAACGTTCCGGGCTAGTTCGAATATCATTCATCAGCCTGCTTAAATTCTCCGACAACCGATTCAGGGAAAAGTACAGTTGATCATCGTTAAGAAGATTTCCAAGGGTATTGTCAGTGGTTTCAAGCTGTGCCAATACATAGTTTAAACGTTCGGTGGCTGAAATGGTATTATTTATTAAAGGGGTCATCGGCATCCGCGCCAGACTATCACTAATTGCGGACAAGTTTTCTAAAGTATTTTCCAGGGCTGGAGTCTTTTGGTAAAAAGTGCCGGTAATGTTTTCAATATTCCCAATAATATTTCGGATATTGTTTTTTTCGAGCGATATAAGTTCCTGCAGATCGGCTGATGTTCGTTCAATATTTGCTACAGTCCGGTTAATATTTTCAAAACTTTCAGAAAAATTCCGTTGTGCATCTTCATCAAATATAAATGCAAGTCCGGTAATGGCAGAATCAAGTGTTCCAAGCAATTCTTCTGCCTTATTTTTAAGAGGAAGTACCTGCATGCTAACCTGTTCCTTGAGGTCTGCCTCCACATCTCCACGAATTGTGTCGTTTGTATTGTGGTATTCATTGAGGTCACTTAGTAAAAGCTTAATTGACCTTGTTCCCATAATATCACTGCTCACGATTTGAGCCACCGAATTTTTGGGAATTTTTATCGATGAATCAATTGAAAAAGAAACTACAAGCCTTGAAGAATTGTCAGGCATAAATTGTATACTGCTAACCTGACCGACCTTAAAACCACTCAGAATTACTTCGTTTGATCGTGAAAGCCCGTCAATTGTTTCATAAATTACATGATATTCATTGGTTCTTTTAAAGATGTCATTACCCTTAAGGTAACTTAATCCCCAAATTAAAATAGCAGAAGAAACGATTATTAAAATTCCCAGGCGTATATATTTCGAATTCATTCATTATATATTAGGTGAACAAAAGCAGGTATAAGTTAGGAACTTTATAAAAAGTATATACAAAAATAAAATAAAATCATTACAATTTCTTCATTGCCTCTTCAAACGGTATAAGTTTGTTATTTTCGAATGCTACAATGAAAGCTCCTGAGAATTTCTTTTTGAGTCGTTTTTGTTCCTCCCTCGCTTGTTCTGCTGTTGAAAACCTTCCTGAAAAATACCGGTGAATGTTGTTTGCGTTTTGCATGAATATATTTTCCTCTCCCTTAAAATTGGCCGGAGATAGTTCAACCGGATGGTTTAGTGATGCAATCTGGACTGAGAAGAAAATTTCTGTTTTCCTGTCGCTGGAAATATCTGTACCGGTAATGAGTTGTGCTTCTTCAACAGGAAGAGTAACGAGATTAAAACTGCTTCTGGCTTCAATTCTCTTTTTATAATCACGGAAGGCCCTGAATATTGCAGATGCCAGGTAATCGCGTCCGTTTTCACTTTGCAGAAAGTTTCGTTCGTCAGGATGACTAAGGAATCCTGCTTCTACAAGGATGCCTGGCATGGTGACCTGACGCAGCACCAGAAATCCTGCTTGCTTTACACTCCTGTCAACCCGGTGAACACGTTCCCTAAACTGGTCCTGGATTGCCGAAGCAAGCATGGCACTTTGTTCGAGGTATTGGTCCTGAACCAGTTCAAACATGATATACGATTCAGGCAAATTGGGATCAAAACCCTCATATGTTGTTTTATAATCTGCCTCAAGTAAAATTACAGAATTTTCTTTCTTTGCAACTTCAAGGTTTTCATTGGTACGGTGTTGGCCCAGGATATATGTTTCTGTTCCCTGTGCGTTTCCTCTGCTGACAGCATTAACATGAATCGAAATGAATAAATCAGCGTTACTTTTATTTGCAATTTGTGCACGCTGGTACAAAGGTACAAACACGTCTTTATTGCGGGTATAAACTACATTAACATCGGGAAACGACGATTTAATATAATTCCCCAACTTTAGAGAAATATCCAGTACGATATCTTTTTCGCGCACCTTGCCATAAACAGCCCCGGGATCTTTACCGCCATGACCTGGATCAATAACTACAGTTCGGATACGGGAATTAGGGTTTTGCTTATTTATCGGAAGCACGGCAGATAATTCCTGCACCGGTATGAGGGTGGTAAATAAAATTACAATTATCGAATGCAGCCTGTTCATGGATAATCCAAGTTAAATTATTATATAACGATAACCGTCAGCATTAATTGGATGAAAAACCATAAAAATAATTTTAAATATTTGGTATCCTAAGAATTGTAAAGATGTTTTTTTATGCCGGTTTTTAAAAAATTCCACTGAGCGGTAACTTTACTTTAATTATTCCGGACAAAAATAGAAATATTAGGTTTATTTTGCATTTATTACAGCTCATGTATAGCCCTTATTTTTATTTTTGCACGTCGAGCCGTCTGGCCCGGAATTTAATGCAGAATCATTTTGTACAAATTAATAGTTACATACTTTTTTGCTTTGTCATACCTTATTGTTTCCGGGCAGGAAATAAAACCGGGTTTGAGGGAATCAATAATTCCACCCGATACCATTGTTTCCCAGCCACCAGGACTTGATTCAATTCCGGAATTTCCTCAGCCTGCTGATACTTTCGGAACCGATACTATTTCTTTATCCGGCAGCAGAAATGGTCAACCTGCCACTGTTATTGAAGCACCAATTAATTACAATGCCGATGATTCAATTGTTGGTTCATTCGATGGCCAAAAGGTTTATTTGTACAATAACGCAAAGGTAACCTACCAGCAGATTGAACTGACCGCTTATTTTATTGAGTTAGACCTTGAAACAAAGGAAGTATATGCTGAAGGAATCAAAGATTCTACAGGCACTCTTGTTCAGAAACCAATTTTTAAAGACGGAAGGGAAGAATTTGAATCACATACTCTGCGCTATAATTTTGATACAGAAAAAGGAATTATTACTGAAGTTGTAACTGAGCAGGGGGAGGGCTTTGTACACAGCAGACGGACCAAGAAGATATCAGCTGAAGCATTTGTGTTAAAAGATGGAAAGTATACTACCTGCAATGCCGAACACCCACATTACTATTTACACCTGACAAAAGCGAAGGTAATATCAAACAACAAAATTGTTACCGGTCCGGCATACATGGTACTCGAAGATTTTCCCATTTATTTTCCCATCCTGCCATTCGGATATTTTCCAAATTCACCTACTTATTCTTCGGGTATTATAGTTCCGTCTTACGGTGAAGAAAACAACCGTGGATTTTTTCTGCGTGATGGAGGGTATTATTGGGCTGCGAATGAATATTTCGATTTAAGTGTTATGGGTGACATTTATTCTAAAGGCTCATGGGCATCTAAGTTTCACACGAACTACCGTATGCGTTATAAATTCAGTGGAGGATTTGATTTCAGATACAATGTGAATGTTTACGGAGAACGTGGACTGGATACTTATACCAGGTCACCTCAATTTGCAATTACCTGGGGCCATAGCCAGGATCCAAAGGCAAACCCAAACCAGAACTTTTCTGCAAGTGTGAATTTTTCAACCAGTGGCTATGACAGACAAAACATAGTTACAACCGAGCGGTATCTATCGAGCCAGAAATCATCAAGTATCTCCTTTTCCAAGAAATTTGAAAACACTCCTTACAATCTTTCAGTTAATTTAAGGCATTCTCAGAATTCCCGTGATTCATCCCTTACACTTTCCCTTCCTGAAATGACTTTTAGCATGGCCAAAGTATATCCATTCAGGGCAAAGGTAAGAACGGGCTCATTAAAATGGTACGAAAAATTTGGCATCAATTATACTGGTAACCTCAGGAACAGCATTACCGCACATGAAAAGGAAATCCTGAACCAGTCTTTTTCACGTGACTGGAAAAATGGTATCAGGCACAATATACCTATTTCTTTGCCTAGTTTTAACTTATTTAACCACATCAATGTTACTCCGGGGTTTAATTACAATGAAAGATGGTACTTCAAGAAATACGATTTTAATTATGTTGAAGGTGGAAACTTTACGAGTCCCGGGTTTCCTCAAACTATAAAGGTTGATACCATCACCGGATTGAACCGTGTGTACGATTATTCCTACAGCCTGAGCTCATCAACTAATATATATGGTATGTTCCTGCCCCGGAATCCCAATTCAAAAATAAGAGGAATAAGGCATAAAATGACCCCCTCATTAAGTTTGAGTTACAGGCCTGATTTTGGTGCTGAAAGGTTTGGTTATTGGAGGCCTGTACAAATTGATACGCTTGGAACCATTCGTTATTACGATGTAAATACAGGAGGAATATATGGCGGTTCACCAGGAAGAGGCGCTCAGGGAAATATCTCTTTTTCGCTAAATAATAACCTCGAAGCTAAAATCCTTGGAACACGCGATACCACCAGCACGGAAGGAGAACAATCCTTCAAAAAAGTTAAAATAATTGACAATCTTAGTTTTGGAACATCCTACAACCTTATTGCTGATTCACTAAATTTGGCTCCTGTTAATATAAGGGCACGTACAACTGTGGCAGGGGTGAGTGTTAACATGGGAGGAGTGGTTGATCCTTATATGACAGACGAAACAGGTACTAAAATTCACAAATACGCCTGGAATGAACGTTCAGGGCTTGGAAAGCTTGGCCGGTTAACCCGTGCAAATGTTTCTTTTGGTATGAATTTCAGATCGAAACAGGGAGAAGCAAGAGCAGCAAGAAATCAACAGCTGATTGAGGAAGAAAAAGTTTTACCGGGGGAATATGAAGACTATATCGATTTTAATATTCCCTGGGATTTCGGATTCGACTACAGTTTTAATTATACAGGTCCCAGACGGCCATCTGAAAAGGGAAGAATTACACAGACGATTGGTTTCAGAGGTAATCTGAATCTGACACAAAACTGGAGACTTAGTATGAATACCAATTACGATATTGTGGCCCGCGAATTTTCGTTTACTACATTCAATGTGAACCGTGACCTTCATTGCTGGTCGATGGCATTCAGTTTTATTCCTTTTGGTTACATGAAACAATACAGCTTTACGATAAATGCCAAATCATCAATGTTGCAGGATTTAAAAATTCAAAAACGACAAAGTCATTACGATAATTTTTAATTCATCATAATATGAAACGAATAATACACACCAACAAGGCACCAAAAGCAATAGGGCCATACAGCCAGGCTGTTGAGAAAAACAATACGCTTTACATTTCCGGACAAGTGCCACTTGACCCGGTTACAATGAAGGTAATTGAAGGAGGAATAAAAGAGCAAACCCGGCAGGTAATGAAAAATATTGGTGCAATTCTCGAAGCAGCAGGATATAAGTACAGCGATGTAGTGAAATCAACCTGTCTGTTAAGCGATATGTCAAATTTCAAGGCGATGAATGAGGTCTATGGAGAGTATTATCCTGAATACCCACCTGCCAGAGCAGCATTTGCCGTAAAGGAACTACCGTTGGGTGTGCTCATAGAAATTGAAACTGTAGCTGAACGCAATTAGAATAGTTCAGGGTTTATTTCATTTAGCCGGTTTTGATTTTACATGTCTGTATATGGAAGATTCTGATTCCGACTCCATTTATTACTAAAAAAAATCAACTTTATATTCAGGCTATTAATTCGATTTCTTTAGAATTCGTTCTTGTAATAGTAGCTTTGATTTAGTTGCGGATTCCAATATAACATCAGCATCTAAAATTCAATTTGGGCCAGGATTGGTTTTTATCGTACGAGAAGCACAACAGGAAAGATTATATAATAAGCATGAATGGGATTTGCCGAAAAGGATAAAACAAAAAAGTTGTCCTTTTGAGACAACTTTCTATATAATCTTTTTTATGGGTTATTCGCCAACTACTTCAAATTCCAGTTCAACAACAACATCTTTGAAAAGTTTAATTTTGGCCGTATAAGTACCAACCTCCTTGATACTGTCTTCAGGCAGTGTAATTTGTTTCCGGTCGATATCGAATCCTTTTTTATTGATAGCTTCTGCCACTTGAATGGTATTGACTGAACCAAAGATTTTACCGGAAGAACTAATTTTTGCTCCGATCTTAACTTTTTTGTTTGCAAGTTTTTCAGCAATAGCCTGGGCTTCTTCTCTTAAACGTGATTCTTTATGTGCACGTTGTTTTACATTTTCAGCCATTATTTTTTTGGCAGAATTAGTGGCGATAATTGCTTTTTTCTGCGGGATGAGATAGTTCCGGGCAAAGCCGTCTTTTACATTTACAACATCGTCTTTACTTCCCAGCCGCTCTACGTCTTGTATTAATATGATTTCCATTTCAATGCCTCCTTTTTATTTCAACATATCTGTAACATATGGCAGCAAAGCGATCTGGCGGGCACGTTTAATTGCCTTGCCCACTTTGCGCTGGTATTTCAAAGAGGTGCCTGTAATGCGGCGGGGTAAAATCTTACCCTGCTCGTTCAGGAACTTTTTCAGAAATTCCGGGTCTTTGTAATCCACATATTTGATTCCGCTTTTTTTGAAACGGCAATATTTTTTCTTTTTAACTTCAACTGACGGTGGAGTCAGGTATCTGATTTCACTTGTATTTTGTGCCATGTGTTATGCCTCCTTTTTTTCTGTTTTTTCTTTCTGCAGTCTTCTTCTTTTCTCACTATACTCAACAGCATATTTGTCGAGGACTACAGTCATAAACCGGATAATGCGCTCGTCACGACGGAATTCAATTTCCAGTTTTGTAATGAATTCGGTAGGGGCTTTAAATTCAAATAAATAATAAAAGCCGCTTGATTTTTTCTGAATGGGGTAAGCCAGTTTTTTCATTCCCCAATCCTCCTCATGGATCATTTCGCCGCCATTGCTGACGATGATGTCCCTGAACTTTTTTACCGTTTCCTTTACCTGTGGCTCAGATAAAACGGGAGTACAAATGAAAACGGTTTCGTACTGATTCAACATAAACATCAATTTTTAATTAAATACTATTAAATTTTGGAGGCGCAAAAATAGAAATAAATTGTTATTCTTCAAATTATAAACTGATATTAATTTTTAGTATTCACTTGTTTATATACTTCGACTATTTATAATTGAAAACTGACAATGTTATTAAAGTGGAATATTTCCATGCTTTTTCGGCGGGTTTGTTTTGCGCTTATTTCGGGTCATTTCAAGAGCTCCGATAATTTTTTTGCGGGTATTTTTTGGATGGATAATTTCATCGATGTAACCCAATGAGGCAGCTTTATATGGATTGGCAAATTTTTCACGGTATTCATTTACTGCATTTACTCTTTCCTCCTCATTATATTTGTTGCGATAAAGAATGTTAATGGCTCCTTCGGGGCCCATTACGGCAATTTCAGCTGTTGGATAAGCAAAATTAACATCACCTCCAATGTGTTTGCTCGACATTACATCGTACGCGCCACCATAAGCTTTACGGGTAATCAACGTTATTTTTGGAACAGTTGCTTCCGAGAAGGCGTAAAGTAATTTTGCACCGTGCTTTATTATTCCACCGAATTCCTGTGCAGTTCCGGGAAGGAAGCCCGGTACGTCAACAAAAGTTATTAAAGGCAGGTTAAACGCGTCGCAGAACCTTACAAAACGTGCAGCTTTTGTGGATGAATTGATATCGAGCACTCCCGCCAGGTGTGCCGGTTGGTTTGCAACGATACCTACAGGTTGACCTGCAAAGCGTGCAAATCCACAAATGATATTTTGAGCATACCTGGGCTGGACTTCCAGGAAGTGTTTGTTGTCGATTACACTCTGAATAATCTCATGCATATCGTAAGGCTTATTTGGATCGGCAGGCACCAGATTTTGCAGGTTTTCATCTATGCGATCGGAGGGATCAATAGTAGATTTTACCGGAGGATCTTCCATGTTATTAGATGGTAGAAAACTAATGAGCTCCCGTATCATTATCAGGGTCTGTTCTTCGTCGGAACCTGTAAAATGAGCAACTCCGCTTTTTGTACTGTGTGTTTTTGCACCTCCCAGCTCTTCTTTGGTAACATCTTCGTGAGTTACTGTTTTTATAACGTCGGGGCCGGTAACAAACATATGGCTTTTTTCATCCACCATAAATATAAAATCGGTAAGGGCAGGGGAGTAAACGGCTCCTCCGGCACAGGCACCAAGAATGGCAGAAATCTGGGGAACAACTCCTGAAGATATTACATTGTTGTAAAATATATCGGCATAGCCGGCGAGGCTTTCCACACCTTCCTGAATACGGGCCCCTCCAGAGTCATTAAGTCCAATTATAGGGGCACCCATTTGAAGTGCCATGTTTTGAATCTTTACAATTTTGTCTGCATTTGCCCGGCTCAGGGAACCACCAAATACAGTAAAATCCTGTGCAAATACATACACAAGCCGGCCGCTTATTTTTCCATAACCGGCAATCAGTCCATCGCCAAGAAATTTTTTCTCATGCATTCCGAAATCATAGTTGCGATGTGTAACCAGTTTATCAATTTCATTGAATGTGCCTGGGTCAAGTAACTGCATAATGCGTTCACGGGCTGTTTTTTTTCCAATGCTGTGCTGCTTCTCAATGCGTTCAATTCCTCCTCCCAACTCGGCTTTTTGATTAAATTCCTCGAGCTGGCTGTACTTTTCATTTAATTCCATATAAAAACAGGTTTATTCTATTTCAACAAGTATCTGGTTCCCTTCAATGGTATCGCCCTCCTTAATATTAACTTTTTTGACGACTCCGTCGATGGGCGATTTATATTCACTTTCCATTTTCATGGCTGCAATAATCACTACCGTTTCTCCTTTTTGTACAACATCACCTTCTTTTAATAGTACCTTTACTACTTTGCCAGGCATAGGTGAAGAGATGGTTTTTTCGTGGCTGGAAATTCCATTGGATCCTCTGTTAATCAGGTAGCGGGCTTCAGCATCAACAATTTCAACATTATAGCTGTGATAGAGCGTATGAGCGGTATATTTTTTTGGTTGGTTCATAGGAACCAGCTCAATATTATGGGATTTTCCATTTTCTATAATTGAGAATGTTCCGTCAGGGGTATGAAGCAGATCTACATGATAATTTTTACCATCCACTTCGATTTCTATTAGGTTTCCATTCTGTTTTATCAGCTTTACAATGGATGTGCGATCATTAATTTTTATTTCAAGTGACATAAAATTCTTTTAAAAATGGTTGATGTAAGGAGTTTTTTTCCATCTGCTCTGAGCGGGTGCAAATTCCTTGTTATTTTCCTGTACACGGTTGATTTTAGAAAAATAGTCGATATATGCTGCAATAACTACCATGTCATCACAAGCTGAACAACTATCTTCAGCCAATAAATGATCCTGGTTTTTTTCTATAAAATGAGTGTCATATTTTCCTTCAATAAAATCAGAATTATTCATAATTCTTTCAAGGTATTTTATAGAGGTTTTTACACCGGTAATTTTGTATTCATACAGCGCCCTGCGCATTCTTCTGATGGCTTCATCGCGTGTGCTTCCCCAGACAATAAGTTTTGAAATCAGAGGATCATAATATATTGGAATTTCATAGCCTTCATAGACGTAACCATCTGTACGCACACCGAGGCCCAGGGGTTCAGAAATCTTATAAATTTTCCCTGCACTTGGCATAAAATTATTATCTGGGTCTTCAGCATAGATGCGGCACTCGATGGAATGTCCCAATTGATAAAGTTGCTCCTGCTTGTATTCCAAAGGGTTTCCCTCGGCGATTTTAATCTGTTGTTTTACCAGGTCGATGCCTGTAACCCTTTCAGTAATAGGATGCTCAACCTGAAGCCGGGTGTTCATTTCAAGAAAATAATAGTTTAAATTATCATCTACAAGAAACTCAATGGTTCCAGCTCCTGTATATTTCACTGCCCTGGCTGCCTCAACAGCTGCTTTACCCATTTCATTTCTGAGGGTGGCAGTCATTAATGGGGAAGGAGTTTCTTCTATCATCTTTTGATGACGTCGTTGTACTGAGCATTCCCGCTCGAACAAGTGTATAGCATTTCCATGAGTATCGCCAAGAATCTGAAATTCGATGTGGTGAGGAGAAGAAATATACTTTTCTATATAAACTGCATCATCTCCAAAAGCTGTTTTTGCTTCTGACCGTGCAGCCCGAACTGCTGAAACTACATCGCTTTCTTTATGAACCAGCCGCATTCCTTTGCCCCCGCCCCCAGCCGAGGCTTTAATCATTACCGGCAAGCCAATTTCCCTTATTGCTTCCAATGCTTCCTCTTCTGAGTCAATACTGCTTTTAGTACCCGGAACAACTGGAATACCTGCTTTAATCATTGTTTCGCGGGCTTTTATCTTATCACCCATCTGCTCAATTACTTCAGGTGACGGACCGATAAAAATGATTCCTTCCTGTTGACACCTTTTTGCAAACAATGCATTTTCGGATAAAAATCCATATCCCGGATGAATAGCATTTGCTCCGCTTTTTTTTGCTGTTTCCAGTATCTTTTCAATATTCAGGTAACTTTCTGAAGAGGGCGATTCTCCAATGTGCCAAGCTTCATCAGCATACCTCACATGCTGGGAGGTTCGGTCGGCATCTGAAAAAACAGCAACTGTGGAAATACCCATCTCCCTGCAGGTCCGCATTATACGGACAGCAATTTCTCCCCTGTTGGCTATTAAGATTTTAGTTATGTTATGCATGATATCTGCCTTATATGAAAAATACAACATTTAGTAACCTCATAGAACTTAATTTGTTTAAAACATTTTTTTATTCTGATTGAGGCCTCTAAATTAAATGTCACCAATTCTCCACCAAATCATATAATGTTAATAATTGTAAATCGGCCAACTTCAATTCATTTTCATAGATTCCTTTTTGAATCATAGAAGGTCGTGTTCGAATATTATAACCAATTTTATATTTTTAAATTTTTTTGTATTAGGAATCGTATTATTTTTGAAAAACCAAAAACTTCAAACTTCATGAATTACATTCGTTTCTTAATATTCGTTTTTACTTTTAATTCACTGACTTGTTTTTCTCAGGACTTTCAATATTCATTATCAGATGATTCACTTGTAAATTATCATGCAAGCCATAAAAAGGTATATATAGCAACCCGAACAGTCATAAAACCAAAGATTGACGGTTATCTCGATGATGAATGCTGGCAGCAGGATGGTTCATGGGAAGGCAATTTTATACAGCAGCAGCCTCATCAGGCAAAAGCTCCATCTCAGAAAACTGAAATTAAAATCCTTTATGATGACACGTATTTATATATAGCGATGATTTGCTACGACAAGGAGCCACAAAAAATCAGAAATGTGCTTGGACGCAGAGATGAAATTATGGGAGATATGGCGGGTGTAGCCATTGATTCCTACTACGACAGACAAACCGCTTTTGAATTTAATGTGACGGCTGCGGGTCAAAAAGTAGATTTAATGCATCTGGGAGAATATGGATGGGATTATAACTGGGATGCTGTATGGGATGGAAAAGCATCTGTTGGTGACAGTGCATGGTTTGTTGAAATGCGAATACCATTCAATCAGCTGCGATTTGCAAATAAAAAGGATCATGTGTGGGGAATTCATATATGGCGCTGGATTGACAGGTTAAAAGAAGAAAATCACTGGAAACTCATACCGGTTGATGCTCCGGCAATGGTGTATTTATTTGGGGAACTGCATGGTATTGAAAATATACCGTATAAACGAAATTTTGAATTGTTGCCATATACCAAAATAAAATATTTACCTGCTTTTGAACAAACAGGAAATAATGAGCTTTTTAATGGATTCGGGCTGGATGGTAAAATCGGTGTTACTTCCAATTTTACCCTGGATTATACCATTAATCCTGATTTTGGGCAGGTGGAGGCTGATCCTTCGGTATTAAACCTTACTTCTTATGAAGTATTTTACCAGGAAAAACGTCCTTTTTTTTTAGAAGGGAATAACATACTGGATTATGAATCCGGAGATGATTTACTATTTTATTCAAGAAGAATTGGAACGGCACCGCGCTATTATCCTGATGTTCATGGCAATGAAACACTTCTTATGCCCGATCAATCATCAATATTAAATGCCTTGAAATTAACAGGTAAAAATTATTCCGGATTGTCGCTTGGAATCATCAATAGTATGACTTCCCGTGAATTTGCTGAAATTTCAGCAGACAAAAATAAAAGAAAAGTGGCAGTTGAGCCATTTACCAACTACTTTGTAGGAAGAATTAAGCAGGATTTTAACCATGGAAAAACCGTACTGGGCGGAATGGCTACTTCTACATACCGGCATATTCAAGATTATCAACTTGAATCATTGCCTCAAAATTCCCTTACGGGAGGATTTGATTTTCAGCACAACTGGCGAAATCGGAAATATTTCATTGATGCAAAGAGTTTTTTTTCCAGGATTGGTGGAAGCGAAGAAGCTATTACATCGCTGCAGCTTAATTCGCGTCACTTGTTTCAGCGGAAGGATGCCGGTCATCTTGAGCTTGATTCTTCCCTGACTACCATGCAGGGATGGGGTGGTGAGCTTAGAGGTGGTAAACGAAGTGGCAGGTTCAGGTTAATTGGTTCTGTTGACTGGCGTTCACCTGGTGTGGAGCTGAATGATCTAGGTTATATGTGGCAGGCTGATTACATAAATCAAACTACGAATATGCTTTACTGGATAAATAAGCCACGTGGCATTTTAAATAGTTATTATATTGATTTAGAACAAAAACATAAACGTAGTTATGGAGGAGAGCATCTTGGAAACGAATTGTCAGGCCGCATCCGGTTTCAGTTTACAAACCTTTGGAGGGTTGATTTGGCAGGGGGCAGAAAGTTTTTCCAGATTGATACACGCCAATTACGTGGTGGCCCATCATTAAGGATTGATGGCAGTTATTCAGCCCGGATATTTCTTCAGACCAATAGCAGTAAAAACCTGTTTTTAGGTGGTGGGCCTCAAATAATCTGGAATGATGATAAAATATCAGGTACCGAACAATATATTTTCTTTGTGCAGTGGTTAATAAGCAATCGGTTTAGCCTGACCTCCAATACAATTTTTACTCTCCAGTCTGATAATAACCAATACGTTATGCAAAAGAAAACGGACAATAATCTTGATTATGTTGTTGGTACAATTGATCGGAAAACCTTTTCCACCACCCTTCGTGCCGAATTTTTTGTAACTCCTGAACTTTCCTTTCAATATTATGGTAATCCATATGCTTCAATAGGTAAATATCAGGATTACAGGAAGGTGGATCAGTCTACCTCTTCCGATATTAACGCACGGTATGTGCCTTTGACCATTGAAATATTTCATGGTGAACAACTTTTAGTGGATGAGGACCGGAACCTGTTGCGCAATTTGACGGTAAATAATTTTGACTTCAATTTTCAGGAATTCAATTCTAATTTTGTTGCCCGCTGGGAATATAAAACAGGCTCAACCTTTTATTTTGTCTGGACCAACAGCCGGTCACGCTCTGAAAATCAATATGAACCCTCTCTGATTGAAAGTATGAAAGGATTGAATAGAATAAAGGCTCAAAATGCTTTTATGCTGAAAGCAAATTTTTGGTTCTCATTGTAAAGCATTAGTGTAACTTTGGCGCCGTGAATATGGTGCAATACATACCTTTTTACAACCGGATTATTCGGCTGGCAATTCCTGTAGTGCTTTCTCAAATCGGACAGGTAACAGTTTCCTTGGTCGACAATATGATGGTTGGTCATGCCGGTACGCTGGATTTGGCTGCCTCTGCATTTGCCAATAATATATTTATTATTGGTATGTTTTTTGGCATGGGTATAACTTATGGATTAACTCCATTGGTAGGTAAAGCTTACGGTAATAATGAGCCCATAAAAGTTTTGCAATGGTTGAAAAATGGAATTTTTACCCATTTTATGGCGGGTTCTGTACTTACATTAATTATGCTGGGAGTCTTCTTCCTGTTGCCATTCATGGGGCAGGAAACTGATGTTCTGCAATTATCAAAACCTTATTATTTATGGTTATGTGCTTCATATCTGCCATTCATGCTTTTTTTTTCAGGGAAACAGTTTTTTGAAGGAATTGGTAATACCCATGTTGCAATGTATATCACCCTTACCTCAAACCTAATCAATGTAGTACTGAACTATATTCTTATTTTTGGTAAGGTTGGTTTTCCTGAAATGGGATTAATCGGTGCCGGTATTGGTACATTTATATCCAGATTTACAATGCCTTTAATGTATGCTGGATTCATATTTTGGATGCCTCAGTTTCGCAAGATATTTTCTAAAGCCAGAAAGCAGAGTTTGAGTAAAAAAAGTGTAATTTCAATACTGGGCATAGGCTTACCAATTGGTTTTCAGATTATCGTTGAAGTAACTACGTTTAGTGTGGGTGCAGTAATGATGGGCTGGCATGGAGAAATTCCTCTCGCTGCCCATCAGGTTGCCATTGGATTAGCCAGCTTTTCCTATATGATTTCATTGGGTATTTCTCAGGCTACTACCATTAGGGTTAGCCACCAATTGGGTCGGTACGATTTAGAATCATTGCGAATGGCTGTTTATGCATCGACTCACCTGGTGTTAATTTTTATGTCACTGGTGGGTTTGATTTTTATTTTTTTAAAGGATTATCTGCCACTTATTTTTACAACCGACCAGGCAGTTATTGAAATCGCATCACGACTTCTGATAATAGCGGCAGTCTTTCAGGTTTTTGATGGGTTACAAGTTATAATGCTTAGCGCCCTTCGCGGAATGGCCGATGTGAAGATACCAATGATGATAGCTTTTGCTGCATATATGCTTGTTGGACTGCCAATAAGTTATTTCTTTTCATTTCTGCTCCATTTAGGACCAACGGGTATATGGTATGGATATCTTGCCGGGCTTGGTTTGGCAGGAGTACTTTTTTTTATTCGATTCAGACAAAATATTTCTAAAAGAACATAAAAAAACGGGTTACCATTAGTGAAAGATAACCCGATTGCTCATAGTCCAGCTTAGTTAGACCTGTAAAAATATTGGCTTAACAGAGAAAAGGTAGTGTTTCAAAATCAATTTTGCTTTTGTAAAAACATTGCTAATATAATATAAAATCTGCTCCAAAGTAAAATATAATTAAAAATTTATTAATATATGTTAACAGCAAATAGAGGTTAATAGACAAAGTTTTGATATTAAATTATTTATATATAGGATTTTAAAAAAAATCAGACGATTATTTAAAGTAAGTACAGTAATTCAGTTAGGATTAATTAATATTATGCAGGAAATGAAATGTATTTAATTTTGCAGAAATGGATTTTTCTGTAAGATTTAAAAAGGAAAAATGAAAAAAGCACTATTAACTGGTATCCGTAAAATTAATGTAGTATCAGTCCCTGATCTAACAATAGTTAAAAGCAATGAGGTCAAAATCAAAATTGTCTCCATAGGAGTTTGCGGTTCCGATATCCATTACTATACTGAAGGGAAAATTGGTACACAGGTAGTTGATTATCCATTTGCTGTTGGCCACGAATGCTCGGGAATAATAGAAGAAACAGGTCAGGAGGTTACAAATGTTAAACCTGGTGATTTGGTAGTAATTGATCCTGCTGTACACTGTGGATATTGTGATCAATGTCTTGCTAAAAGACCCCATACCTGTCGGAACAATCGCTTTTTAGGGTGTCCCGGGCAGCTGGAGGGATGTCTTTCAGAATATATAATTATGCCTGCATTTACATGTTTTCCTGTCACGGGAATATTAAATCCGGTAGAGGCTGCTTTAATTGAACCTTTCTCCATTGGGGTATATTCAGTGAAGCAGGCATCAGTTGAAAATGATCAATCCTCAATCTTTATTTTTGGAGCAGGTCCTATCGGTTTAAGTATATTATTAAAGTTGCTTGCCGATGGACAGATAAATATTGGAGTAGCAGAACCATTGGAATATCGGTTAAAAAAAGCAAAAGAAATTGGTGCAAGATATTTGATAAATCCTTATTGCGATGATGTGAAGCAAAAGATAACAGAGCATTCAGAAAGTATGATCGACATTGTATTTGAAGCAAGCGGAGAACAAGATGCTGTTACAAATGCTATCGAAGTTCTTAATCCGGGAGGTAAACTTGTACTGGTAGGCATACCACCCTCAGCACAATATATATTCGATATGGATCTGATGCGGCGTAAAGAACTAACAGTAATTAACATTCGCAGACAAAACAATTGTGTACAGGAAGCAATCAATTTGGTGGTGGAAGGAGGGGTAAATCTGGAGGAAATGGTCACCCATTATTTTACACTGGATGAAACTTCAAAAGCATTTGATACAGTTGCAGGATATAAGGACAAGGTAATTAAGGCAATGATATCATTATAATTTAATACCTGTCAAGTTACAATATCTTTAAAGTTTAATTTAATCATTCATTCATGAGAAAATTGACACCTTTTGGTTAACTTTTCTTTATTTACCTATTTGCAACAGTAAATAACTTCCCTTACATCAGTAAATACAAATTCTTTTATCAGCAATTTAACCCTTTCCATTCAGTACCTCAGCTAAGTTATGTTCGATGAACTTTTGATAATTTTGAAATTAAATTAACAACTTAATTCAATCGAAAATAAAATGAAATATACGGCGCGTTTTTATGAACTTATTCTTGATTGTCCATTCAATGATCCTGTCGACGATTGCATTTTCCAGATTTATAGAAAAATGACATTATCCGAATTGATCAATGCCACCCGTAATTTGGACACCATAGATAAAAAAGCTATTCTTGACAAGCATGATGAATGTGTAAGAAAAAGAACATTAAAAAAGAAAGCCAGCTAAATTTAGTCACTCGATTATTTACCTCCCGAACTGATTTAAAACATCTTTTTACTAAATACAGAAAAGGTATCTTGCATGTGGGAAGTGCTGAATTATTCCTCAGAAAGAACTAATTGCAGTTTTCAGATATTTATTTCTCATTTTGAATAGATAGCACAGCAATCTTATCCTCTCATGACAATGCGGATAATCCATTTCAAGTCTGAAATCCATGAATAAAAAAAGGCTGCCTTTACAGACAGCCTCTCTTCCTTAATTACTTAGATGAACTTTACTTTTTTATAACTTTATACTGCCCCACCAATTGACGATTATTACTGATTACAATCAGATAAATACCAGCTGGCTGGCTGTCGATATTAATTCGGGACAAATCATTTTGCACTTTTACATCCTTAATAATTGAACCTGCAGTATTAAATACCTGTATTCGGCTACCAGGTTCAATTCCTCTGATATTCACTTCTCCGCTGGTTGGGTTAGGATAGATATTTATTTGCGCTGTTTTCATTTTGCCAGCAGAAACAAGCTGCATGTCAATATCATATATAACCGTTACTTTCTTGTCAGCAGAAGTTACTTTCAGTTTATCGCCACTTTCGATTTCACCTGAAGATTTTTCATTGCCTTCACTGTCTATCACAACAAAATTGGCTCCAGGAGCCGGAATGATAGCTTCTGCAAATTCTGAAATGGCTGCATTCGATATAGTACCAGAAATTACATAATCTAACTGGTCAACATCGTAAGTATTTGACAATACGTAGGCGAGATAATTAGCACCTTGAATATATTGTGTATTAAGCATTGAAAGATGATAAATCCTTGTATTCAACTCACTGGGAGAAGTTACAACAATCTTGTCATCCTGATAGAGTGTTCCATCAGTTCTTTCCTGACCTGCTTTGTTTACAATTTTTACAGAAGCACCTGTTGAAGGAACGATATTGTTAAGGAATGACTCAACATTGGTACCGCGAGGCACAAACTGTACAAGGTTTTGATTTTGAACTACCATATATAAATCAGACAGGATGAAAGCATCATCTTCTGAACTGGTGGGTTGTAACTGATAAGTTATCATTGTTGTTCCATTTTCAGCTACTACTTCAAAATAAACATTCTGGGTTACAGTAACATGTACATAAGTAGTATCAAAGTTGAGTTTTTTATATGGAACATAAGCATTGTCTCCATCAATTACCATCATGGAGGCTCCTTCGGGAACTGTTACATTATCAACAATAGTTTTCACAAGGGTTCCATACTCAAATCCGGAAATGGCTCCTGCATCTTCATCTACAGTTATTTCATACAACGAAGAAGTCAAAACTGCATCTGAACTCAAACCTTCCTCGGTAACGTTCAGAGCGTATTGTGTAGTATTAACACTGTCAGCTGAAAGAACGACCAATACATCGCCCATATTAAGTTGAGCATCATTGGCGAGTTTTTCCTCACCACGCATTACTTCAAGGCTTTGACCTTCATCTGATTTTATAATGTTGTTAATAAACTGGTCAACAGTTTCACTGGCACGTGGTCCCCTGATTTCTTCTTCCAGTGAATATCCTTCACTTACCTTATAAACTGAAGATGCAATGGTAGACTTGTAATGGGTTGGCTCAACCATGTAATGCTTGCCTATGTCGTTTTCAATGTACAACTGGCTTTTTGAGTGCGGAGAAACTCCCTGATTTCTTAAATCAGCATCCGAGGTCAATGTCCATTCTGAATCTTCGGGTGTTTCACCGAAGGTAGCACCATGCACCTTGTTTCCTTGATAAATATGAGGCTTCCGGATAGCAGTGCTGATTGAAGGCATCGATCTGCCGCCAAACAACATGGTTTGGTTATTATTCCAAATCGATTCAACCAATTCAAAATCTCTTGGGTCAGTTGCCGGTTTCAATCCTTGTTTAACGGAATCATTTAATATTTTGAAAACAAAAATACCATTTGAACCCATTTTCGGAGGAGTGTATGTAATATCCAGGTCTTCATTCCATGGATTTTTATATTCGATGCCGGAAACCGGACTGGTGAATGTTGCAAACTGTACATTCATTACATCAGGCACCTGCCAGTGCCAACCCTCATTTTTAACCAGATTTTGTCCGCCTGTTCCGTAGGCAATGTTATCCTCACGGATATTACCCAAAACAAATACTTCACCAGGCTGAACTATTGCGTTTACATTCAGGTCCGGTTCAAGAGTCGCCGGCGTTACACCCCAGTTTGTTTCATCCACCCATTTATAACCGGGCACGTATTTGTTATAACGACGCATCCAGGTATTTACATTGGTAATAGCTGTTGTAGGGTTAATGCTCCAATCTGATACAATCATATAATCGCTCAAATCGATTGGCTGGTTACCAGGATTAACAACTTCCATGTACCGGTTGCGCCATTGAGCATTATTTACTAATTCAGATATGAATGGTTCTCCGTAATAAGGTTGTACATTATCAGGCGACTGTTCCTTAACAAGCTCAACTGTATAAGTATTAATGGCTTTTCCATCTTCAGCAGTTACAATAAATTTCACTGTTCTATTTGCCAAAGAGCCTGAAAGATTAGTTGCCCGTTGCACTTCCACCGTAGCATTCAGATTTGCTTTTTTTGCAACCAGTGCCGGAATTCCATTGTATTCGAATGGAACATCGATTCTGTAATTGAATGTGGATGCGCTAAAGTTTGGAATTGTATCACCTTTCCAGCCGAAAATTCCTTTTAGCTCTGCAGGTATATCGGGCCATGTTATTGATGCAAGTGATGCATTTGAACTGGGAGCATAAGGTTGTAGCTCAATATGGTATTCTTTTATATTTCCATTATCTGCAATCACTTTAAGCTTATCACCATCTTTCAGATCAGGTCTTTCCTCACCATCAACCCATACAAACTCCCAACTTGCATTGGCTGGTTTTTCCAAACGGTCAAACAGGCTGTCGACGCGTGTAGCATACGGTATTCCATACCAGTTACCTGTTATAGTATCAGGTCCGGATTCATGTTCAGTTATCCACGGCCAGTCGTAATTCTTATTTACCAACGGATAATACCTGCGCCAGTTTTCGGCGGCATCTTTATTGATTACAGGCACAACAATATTTGCATCTGCTGCAGGTTCTGAAACGAAGATGTCAAATGTATCTACCTCCAAATCGTTTCCAACAACAAAAACAACCAGTTTATCCCCTGTACGCGAGGCAAAAGCTAATGTATCTTCGAAAGCTGGTGACACAATGTATTTCCATGCTACACCAGGTTTTTCTTCCATGTTTTGCATTAGACCGTCTCCTCTGCGGATGTAATAAGGCACAGTAATTTTTTTACCTGCAAAATCAACAATTATATCATTGTTTAAAGGAACCAAAGTGTTTGCATCCAATTTGAAATTGCCATGATTGCCAACTGTCCAGAATATTTCACGGAACTTTGAACCTCTTTCAGGTTCCACAGGAATCGGAATCCATTCTGAGTCTTCAGGTGCATTTCCTCTGGCATTGGCAAAATCGGGATTTCCTTTTTTAATGCTGAATTTACGAACTAGTGTATGTGAACCCGTTGCTCCTCCAACTCCGGCAACATCATATTTCCCGGTGGAAAAGTTTTTTCCATCGTTGTCAAAAACACCTCCTACCTGATCAATAGTAACAGAGTCGGTTTCATTTAAATGCTGTTCAATATAATACCCAGAACGTCCACTGTAGTTATCTGACATCAATCGCCAATAGGGTGAAATACTGTCTGTTTCGTCGCCTCCGGTTTCCGGCATATGAATCAGCAAGTCGCCCAGATCATACCATTTCGGATGAATTTCCCGGTACTTGCTTTCGAACCCTGGAACTTTATTTCTGTACTGCCGCGGTCCAAAATCATATACATTTTTAATAACAAAACTTTCTCCGGCAGGTAAATCTACATCTGGCAACATGAGCCAGAATCCTGTTCTGGGGGTAATTGGATCATTAAATGGATCATACACCCTGCTAATCTGGTAAGCACCTAATTCTCCTACTTTGAACTGGCCAAGATTAAGAGCCTCATCTCCAACATTCGTAATTTCAATATACGAATCCTGCGGTCCGTTTAACCGCGCTTCAGAAATTATCAGGGTTCGAATTGTATCCTGTGCATTTAAAACCCCAATTGAAAATAAAAATAAAAAAAGTAAAAAGTTAAATCTCATAATATTAACAGTTTTAGTTTAAATTTAAAAATTAATAGTGACTGTTGTTAAAAAATCTTAATGCTTGTTTTCCATTGAACCTCCTTTTTTAAAGAATTGATATATTGAGATTAAAAATTCACAAATAAAATTCTTGCTTCTATAATAAAGTAGAATACCATATAACTGTGGACAATTTAATTATGAATTTATTTTTATTACATTTTTAAATTGTTTCACATTTTCAAAAAATTCTTCTTTTGGCCATGCTTATTATTGAATTTTTATTCTTACCGTAAAATGAGATAAAATATTGCATAGCCACAAGCAACCAAGATGTTGGTTTTTGATCTTTCCAATCGTTGTGTTAGAAATGGTTTAACTGGATGGATCGGCATCCTTTTTAAAAACTGGTTTTCTATAACGGTCATTAACTTTTTCTGGACTTTTTTACATGAAAAAAGGCTGCCCATAGCGGGCAGCCTTTTTACTTTAATAATTTAAATAAATTTTTACTTTTTTACAATTTTATACTGACCCACCAGTTGACGGTTGTTACTGATAATAATCAGATAAATTCCAGCTGGCTGGCTGTCAATACTGATTCGGGACAGATTGTTTTGTACTTTCACATCTTTAATAATTGAACCTGCAGTATTAAATACCTGAATTCGATTACCGGGTTCAATTCCTCTGATGTTCACTTCACCGCTGGTTGGGTTAGGATAGATACTAATTTGCGCTGTTTTCATTTTGCCTGCAGAAACAAGTTGCATATCAATATCATACAAAACCGTTACTTTTTGGTCAGCAGAAGTTACTCTCAGTCTGTCGCCATCCTGAATATCACCGGAAGTCTTTTCATTTCCTTCAGAATCAACTACAACAAAGCTAGCTCCCGGTGCAGCAACAATACCTGTATTGAATTCTGAAACAGCAGTATTTGATAACGATCCTGAAATAACGAAATCCAATTGGTCTACATCATATACATTAGACAATACATAGGCAAGGTAATTGGATCCCTGAATGTATTGTGTAGAAAGCATTGAAAGATGATAGACTCTTGTATTCATTTCATTGGATGATGTCACAACTACTTTATCATCCTGATGTAATGTCCCGTCTGTTCTTTCCTGTCCAATTTTATTTACTACCTTAACAAAAGCGCCTAAGGATGGTACAATATTGTTCAGGAAGGACTGTACATTAGTTCCTCTGGGCACAAAATCTATTAGATTTTGATCCTGGGTAACCATATAAACATCCGAGAGTAGGAATGCATCGTCTTCAGAGCTGTTTGGTTCCAACTGATAAATAATAGTTGTCAGACCATCTTCTGCCACCACTTCAAAGTAGACATCCTGGCTTACAGACACAGTTACATAGGTCGTATCATAATTCAGCTTTTTAAAAGGAACATATGCATTATTACCATCAATAACTGCCATAGTAGCTCCTTCCGGCAATGTGACATTACCAACGACTGTTTCAACCAGAGTTCCATACTCAAATCCGGAAATAGTTCCTTCATCTTCATTAACGGTTATTTCATATAGGGTTGAAGTTAATACAGCATCAGAACTCAATCCCTCCGCGGTAACTTCAAGAGTATATTGAGTGGTATTTACACTGTCAGCTGAAAGAACTACCAGCACGTCACCCATATTAAGCTGTGCATCATTGGCAAGTTTTTCTTCTCCCCGCATTACTTCAAGGCTTTGACCTTCGTTCTCTTTTATTATATTGTTAATAAACTGATCAACCGTCTCGCCTGTACGTGGCCCCCTGATTTCCTCCTCAAGTGAATAACCTTCACTTACTTTATAAACAGACGATTTTACTGTTGATTTATAATGAGTAGGCGGTACCATATAATGTTGGCCGATATCGTTTTCAATATACAACTGGCTTTTTGAGTATGGAGAAACTCCCTGATTTCTTAAATCCGCATCAGAAGTCAGGGTCCATTCAGAATCTTCAGGTGTTGTACCAAATGTAGCACCATGAACAGGATTGCCCTGATAAATGTGCGGTTTCCGGATTGCTGTACTGATTGAAGGCATTGATCTTCCACCAAACAGCATTGTTTGTCCATTATTCCAGATTGATTCTACCAATTCGAAATCCCTGGGATCGGTAGCTGGTTTCAAGCCTTGTTTCACAGAGTCGTTTAATATTTTGAATATCCAGATACCATTTGAGCCTATCTTTGCAGGTGTGTAATTGTAATCTAAATCTTCATTCCATGGATTGTTATAAGTGATACCTGAAACCGGACTTTCAAAGCCAGGGTAAAACTGTACATTCATTACATCGGGTACCTGCCAGTGCCAACCTTCATTTCTTGCAAGGTTTTGACCACCTGTCCCATAGGCAATATTGTCTTCTCGGATGGTTCCCAAAACAAAAACTTCACCGGGCTGCACAATATAATCTACATTTAAGTCCGGCTCTAGAGTTGCCGGCGCTGCACCCCATGTTGTTTCATCCACCCATTTATAACCGGGCACGTATTTGTTATAACGGCGCATCCAGGTATTTTCATTGGTAATTACAGTGGTTGGATCCACACCCCAGTCAGAAGCAATCATATAATTGCTCAAGTCAAGTGGCTGGTTACCAGGGTTGACTATTTCCATATAACGATTTCGAAATTGAGCATTATTAACCAATTCCGATATGAATGGATCAGCTTCATAAGGTTGTATGTTTTCAAAAGATTGTTCCTTAACAAGTTCAACCGTATAGGTACGTGTAGTCTGTCCATCCTCGGCAGTTACATTAAACTTAACTGTACTTTCTTCCACAGTACCTGTAAGTTTTGTTGCACGTTCTACTTCAACTGTGGAATTCAGATCTGCTTTTTTTGCTATCAGTGCAGGAATCCCATCGTATTCTGCCGGCACACTGATTCTGTAATTTAGTGTAGAAGGTGTAAAATTCGGAATTGTATCCCCTTTCCAGCCAAAAATTCCTTTTAAATCCTCAGGTATATCAGGCCATGTGATAGAAGATAAGGATGCATTTGTACTTGGATCATAGGGTTGTACCTGTATATGATAGTCTTTTGTTTCACCGTTTTCAGCAGTGATTCTTAGTATATCCCCATCTTTTAGATCAGGTCTTTCAACATCATCGACCCAAACAAACTCCCAGCTTGCATTGGCCGGTTTCTCCAGACGATCAAACAAGCTGTCAACTCGGGTAGCGTATGGAATTCCATACCATACACCTGTAATTGTATCTGGACCTGATGCATGCTCTGTTACCCAGGGCCAGTCATAATTAAGATTTCTTAGTGGGTAAAATCTACGCCAGTTTTCTGCCGGGTCCATATTAATAACGGGAAGTACCCTATTTGCATTCGAAGCGGGTTCTGATACCACAACATCGAATGTATCAACATCCAACTCATTACCTACAACAAAAATCACCAGTTTATCACCTGTACGGGCTCCGAATGCCAGAGTATCTTCAAAAGCCGGAGAAACTAAGTATCTCCATGCTACACCTGGTTTTTCCTCCAGATTCTGTATTATGCCATCTTTTCTGCGAATGTAGTAGGGTACAGTGATTGTTTTTGCTGCATAATCAACACTCATGTCTACATTTGTAGAAACCAATGTGTTTTCATCAAGGTTGTAATTTCCATGATTGCCAACTGTCCAATATATTTCCCGGTATTTCGAACCTCTTTCAGGCTCTAAGGGAATAGGCATCCATTCCGAGTCTTCGGGTGCGTTACCACGGGCATTGGCAAAATCAGGATTCCCTCTGGTGACACTGTATTTTCGAACCAATGTATGGGTCGCAGTAGCTCCTCCTACTCCTGCTACATCATAATTACCAGTAGAGAAATTTTTACCATCGTTGTCAAAAACACCACCTACCTGGTCAACTGTTACCGAGTCGGTTTCATTGAGATGCTGTTCAAGATAGAAACCGTTGCGGCCACTATAGTTATCCGACATCAAACGCCACATATCTGAAACTTGGTCGGTTTCATCACCACCAGTTTCCGGCATGTCGATGAGCAGATCTGCTAAATCGTACCATTTGGGATGTATTTCCCGGTGCTTGCTTTCGAAACCTGGTACCTTATTCCTATATTGCCGCGGTCCAAAATCATAATCGTTTTTGATAACAAAACTTTCTCCCGGCTCAAGATCAAAATCGGGTAACATAAGCCAAAAACCTGCCCTGGGAGTAATGGGATCAGTAAATGGGTCGTATACACGGCTCACCTGATATGCACCCAATTCACCTACTTTGAACTGGGCAAGGTTTACTGCCTCATCCCCCACATTCGTAATCTCAATATATGAATCTGGCGGACTGTCCAAACGTGCTTCTGATATTATCAGCGTGCGAATGGTATCCTGGGCATTTACAGCCCCAATTGAGAATAGAAATAAAAAAAGTAAAAAATTAAATCTCATAATATTAACTGTTTTAGTGATTAATTTAAAATTATCTATTAACAGGACTGGGTAAGTTTCATTTACCATGTCCTTCCAGAGGATGATTTATTTTACTCCCTCTGGTTTATTTATTCGTAAGTATTATTCTAATCTACTAAAGAAAAGTAATAACAGATAACAAATAAATTCTCAAATTTTCATTTCATTCAGCCTCCTTTCCAAATTAATTATTAATAAGACGAATAGTATTTTAAAGTATTTTAGGATTAATCTGAATCATAAAATTCTAATATTTAAATGTGCGTTGTGTTATAACTATTTATTCTAAAAATCCCTGCTTGCTGTTAAGAATTTCCTTTCGTTTTAAGCAAAAACAGAGAAAAGATACTATTTTTTTTTATTTTCGTTATTGTAATTTAATCTATTTAAATCTTTTTAACAATATAACTTTTTTTATTTTTTATTTGCCAACATATAATTGGGTTAAGGCAATCCCCGTTCCTGATTGATTATTCATAATTTAACGTATTACAAGCATTGTATTGATGATGTGCATCCTGATATTAAATAATTTGTGCGAGAATTTTAAATTCATCCAAAAAATCAGGGTGATTTTTTCTTTTACCAATTGAGTGTTTCGATCCTGCTATCATGCGATTCAATAATTTAGCGTAGGAATCCTCAACAACAGAATAACTCATCAAAGTATCAATATTTTTTGGGACAATCATATTGCCTTTCAGATACAGAAGTTCGTGCACTGAAATATTTTTTGTGTGGTACATTTTTACATATTCAACTTCATCTTTTAAGGATACAATTCTCAGTAACCTTTCATCCGGGATAACAGACAAAAATAAAAGTTTGCCGTCTTCTGAAATCCCGTTCTTGTATTCAAAACCAAACCTTTTTTTAAGCAATGTACTGATTTTTATTTTATTGACACAACCATTATCATATCCCTGAAGCAAAAATCCATCTTCATCTCCCTTCTTTATAGGCAGCAATTTTCGAAGATTTCTTGTATGAGGCTTTGACCTTGTTATTGCATAGTCTCCACTTAAAAACAAGCTGAAATAGGCAATGACAACTTCTTCATCGGGTTCAGATACTTCTTCATTTTCTTTATCATTTTCCTGAAAACCGGAATCAGAAACAGGATTACTGATTGTGCTATTTTCCTTAGAATGATTTGTTGGTTCTTGCCATGACATTTTTCTCCTTAAAAACAGGATCAGATCATTACCTTTCAGAATGCGTGTTTCATTCCCCTGCCTTTGAAAAAATTCGTCATTAAACGAGATAGGCCTATCAAGTTCAGGAATAATAACTTCTAAATATTCCCTGCCATTGTTATCAACGAATTTAAATTCGATTTGACCGTTAACATCATTGCTAAAACTGCGAACAATATACTTTCTGATAAATCGCTCATAAGCATCTGCATTACCTTTCCCCGGAAGTAATTTATAATCCTCTTTCAATCCAATAATTTGCCCTTCATCATTTATTCCTATAAATAAGCTCCCTCCGCCGGAATTTAGGAAGCCACAAATGTTTCTCATAATAACATTTGATTGTTTTTCAATGTCAGCTGTGTCTGTTTCTGCGAAAAATATAAAGGATGTTATAAATTCCCTGTGTTTACCTTCCTTTCCGAGATTATCGTTGATGCTTTTTTGAGCTGGCACTGCCGGGGTACTTTCTTCAAATTTTATAATTGGCAAGGTTCCAAAAAAAGGACCCTTGTTTTTCAGTAAAAATTTATTGATTATCTCTTTGGAGCCTGTTAATACCTTTGTTTTTTTCTCGCAATGCTTTTTAAGAATATTATGAGCCAGAATCAATTCCTGCAAGGCTTTTTTATCCTCCGAGGAACAAATAATTTCTGACCTTAATTTATCAACAGCATCTATATTGTTGTAACAGGATAAAAGTTTTAGCCCATCGTTTAAGTCATTTAAACGAGGGTAAACTTCCAATGTGTGTTCATTTATGAATTCTAATTTATCGAAAACTGAAGTATCGCTAAATTCATTAAATTCAAGCAAGGTGATAATGTGTTTAATGTGTTGGTCGAAATAATATGATTTTGAATCCTTTGTGATTGAACAAATCAATTTCAATATAAACAAACCTTCCAGCTTTTGTATTAAATTCTCTTGAATGAAAACCAATGCTTCCAGCGAAAGTTTAACAGAACCTATCATGGCTTCAAGCAACTTTACAGAAGGTATTTCTTCATGTTCCTCATAGATGATAAAATATTTTTTTAGCAGTTGCCTCAATTCTGACTCTGCTGTAATTTTATTTTCTGTATGAGAATGGTATTCACAAAAATAGGTCATTTTATCTTCCCTGTTATTGATCACTTTCAACCTATAGGTGCCACCTTCAAAAATTTTGGTATCTAAAGGAATAATAAATACACCTGGTGCTCCGCGTTCTGTTATTGTGAATGCCAAATCTTCCTTTATTGATACAACCTGTGCGTCAATAAAATCCCCGATATTAAAAAAGTGCCTGGTAAGTTCCCAGATGTCTTGCTTTAAACTAAAGGAAAGTTGTTTTTCTGATTCTTTAACCCTCAAAACCAATCTTTCATCCGGGAAAAATAATCCCTCCAAACTTGTGAGATGAACAGTTAAAAGTTCACTTATATGCAATACACCTTCTCCTCTGTATCTGCTATCAGACAATTTCAGGAAAAGTAACTGACAGTTATCTTTGTGAATGCATTTAACAACTGCCTCTACTTTTTCATTTGGGAGTGGAAATATTTTTTGCTCATTTTCAGGATCAACCTCAAAATTACTCTGATAATATTTTTCCCAGTTTTCAGAATAATCCCTGAATGATTTTAAGCCTGTTAATGGCAGGTTAAATTTTGTCTTCGAAGCAACGTTTAATAGTCCATTATAAAATGATGCGATATTAGTAAATTGCAGTTCCTTTTCCATCCGGTAATATCCCAGTCGGGGAGAAGAGAATAAATGCCAGCCGGAAGTTCCTTTATAAATAGATCCATTATTTAAATACAACTGCTTCCCTTTATCTGATACTTTGAGTTCTTTTAATTTTCTACAGTGGTACTTTCCGGGAAGTGAATCCAGATCAGTTAATTTTACGCTTAATCTTGTCGAAGAAGTAATGCATGCAACTGAACTTTTTAACAATTCTTTTTTTCCCTTTATCCCGGTGGTTATTAAACTTAAATATCTTAGGAAATTTGCACTGTCAATAACTGCATACTCTTTCTTTCCTGCTTTCTCATCCAGCAATATTTGCAATAGAAGTATCTTACATATGTTAACAATAGTCTTGTTATTTGCAGAAGCTCTAAGTTCATGGTCCAATTCCAGGCTTTGATTCAATTGCTTTTTTTCAGGTATAATCCTGCTTTCCAATGTATTTCTGTATACACCCGATTCGTATTCATCCAACAAATCATTTTTAATCAGAAGACTGATAATCTCAATTATCTCGTCAATATTCCGTTTAAGCAGCTCGTTTGTTAATGCAAGTATCTCTTTAAATAATAAAACAGAAGCGTTTCTTAGCCTCCCGCTTTTAGTTAAATTTGATAAAGTTCTTTCGATAAATAAATGGGTGCCATCTGACTGAATTAAATTGCATGCCTGAATTTTTATGAGTGATTTCTGAATTGTGTATTCTGCTTTTAAAATTATTTGATCTTTTTTCTCAAAGCTGAAGTTATTCAGAAAATCAGATCCTTCCAATATCCACTTTTCAAGGTTAATATTTAACTGGAGGAATTCTTTGGCTTCATCTATCCGTTCATTACTAATAAGTTTTGAAACAAAAGAAGGTATAAACTGTAAATAAGTAAAAAGCCAATGATTTTCCCTGCTGTTATGATCCACAACAGGATTGGTTTTTCCTTTTCCATCCAGAATTTGTTCAAAATCGTTTTTGAGATTATAAAAGTATTTATTAGCATCAGTAACACCAATGGCACCAAACACTTCTTCAACCGAATAAAACTTAGTATTTAAATCAACAGATATCAGGGAAAGCAACAGATACCCTTTTTTTTCAATCCGCTTCAGGAACAATTCACATATTGCACCTTCCTTGAGAGTTTCAAATTCTTTTTTGCAATAATTTGAAAAATAAATTCTGTGCCGTAAATGAAACTTGTCTTCAAGAAGGTAAAATTTCACATTTTCATCTTGCTCCAATGAAATTACTTTAAACGGATATTTTTTCCCTTCTTCATAAAATTGATTTAACAATGCATATTTATCCTGCGACAAATAAACTTTATTCTGCTGTATACTTTGGACGATGCACCTTACAATATCAGGACAACTAGATTCTTTCTGAAATTCATACCCTCTTACCGAATAATTAAAACCTTTCCTTTCCAACAACAAAATAGACAAGGTATTATTTATCTCACGGTATCCATTTACATTAAAATTATATGATTCTCCAACCATTAATTCATCTGTAAACGAACCGGATTCCGATACCAAGGTATGGTCAACAGGTGCAAAAAATAATTTATTTTCTTTTAATTCAATTGATTTAACAGTTAACCGAATTCGTTTTAATCCATTTAAACCAGAACATAAAGATGCAGGAAGAAAGAGCTGTTTGTTTTCATTATTTTCCAGTGTAAAGCCATTTTTGGTTCTTGATATTATATCAAATTCAAAACTTTCACCTTCCCGGTAATCATTTAAAAGGCTGTAGTCAAACCAGATTTTTTTTTCAGCAGAAATCTGCTCTATCTTTTTTATGTAAAGAATTACTTTTTGTTGAGGGGGGATATATATTTTTTTACAGGGAAAAGATTCATTGGTTATCAAGTCCAATACAATCGTTGAATTTTGCCTCTGCTCTAATACAAGATAATTTCTGTGCTGACCTTTTTGAATTAATGGAGATTTGGAAATCATGCTTAGTCATTGATCTGGTTTAATTACCATGTAAATTTAAAAAAAAAATAAAAATAAAAGCATGTTATTTCATGCTTTTTCATTTCTCTCTCAATTTTTTATGGTTTTTTTCCCTAATGAATAGCAGCACCTGCAGATTACATAATGACTGCAGATATAAGTGGCTAAACAAGAGATCGAGATTAAATTTTATTTGCTTATTGTCAGCCGATACAGGTTAGTCTCCCTTTTTTGAAATCCAAGTTTTTGGTAAAGCTTATTGGCTGTAGTTCTGACGGGTCGGGTTGTTAAATCAATTTTTTTTATTCCTCTTTCAGAAGCATAGCTGATAGCATGCTGAAGAAGTTTTTCTCCTATACCTTTACCCCTTGCTGAACGATCCACCACTACATCTTCAATCCAGGCTTTCTTGCCGGTAGGGATGTTGTGGATTACGAGGGTTAATGTCCCTAAAATACCATTTTCCTCAGCAATGAAAATTTTTGTGGTACCTGTTTTTATAATTTCTTCGAGTTCACTTTTTGCAGGTGCAGAAGTATCTTTGGTTAGTTGTGGAATTAAATTAAGAAATGCATTTGTGATCTCTTCAGTAATATATGTCACTTCGTAAATTTTCATAATTGCAGTTTTAATCCCGTAAATTTAATCAGAAATAAAACAGGAAGAAGTTGCTGCATCGATGAATTGAATGCTGAGTACTGATTTCTCAATTAATTGTTTAATCAGACACCGCTTAAACCAGTGTATAACTCCAATCTTAGAAATTGCTTTAATGTTGTGCATATACCGTAAACGAAGATGGCATCTTAAAAATCTTGTGATTTAAATATTGCATAAGATTGATTATTAATTATTTTTGTTATTATGGATTTTTATCATGAGAAACAATGCATTTAATTTAATCAGATTCATTTTATTGCATTAAAAAAATAACTGAATAAATAGTAGTCCAGGTGAATTAATAAAAAATCAAAATACTGCATTATGAAACTTAAACTTACCTACCTGCTCTCTGTTTTATTTTTCATTACTATTCTCTGTCTTGCAAATAGTTGCAAGGAAGAAGTTAGAGAAAATCACGAGGATATAATAAATCAACTTGACAGGGTACCCGATGAAAACCAGGTTGAATATTCCCCGGCAGATGGAAGTACTGTAAACGTAAATCCTCCACCATTTACCTGGTTGCCGGTAAAAAAGAACATAAATTATGCACCTGATCATGTTAAGTACAGTGGTGCTGAATTTCATGAGCAAATTTGGGTACCTGTTAAGGAAGATTACAATTATTCTCTTCAAATTTCGAAAGATAAAGATTTCAGAAAAGAGGTAATAACAAAAAAAGGGATACAATTAAGCACCTACGCATTGGATGAAGTGCTGGAGCCGGGTGAGTGGTATTGGAGGTATGGCGTGGAAAACGGGAAGACTCTTTACAGTATATCCCGCCGGTTCATTATTCCGCAGGAAGTAAAAAAATGGCCGTTCCCAGGGGATATTAAGCAGGTAATAAATTCTGTTCCCAAAGGTCATCCAAGGTTATTTATACTGGAAGATGAAATAAGCTTTTATCGTGACAGGGCAATCAACGGTGATTTACAACAATCTCTTGAGGAAATTAAAAAGGATATTGATAAATATTTTGGTGAAGTTCTTCCCAGTGAACCCAAATTTACCAAAGGCATAGGGCCGGAGTTTGGTGAACATTCATGGCGACTCATTTACGATGCTGTAATTCCCCCCTGTGACAGGATGGAGACTTTTGCTTTGGTTTATCTTTTAACCGGGGATAAAAAATATGGGGAGGAGGCAAGACGCAGATTGCTTCATTTTTCCAGGTGGAATCCCGATGGTTCCACATCCGACAGGGTTCATAATGAATCCAACTACAGGATTGTGGATCAGGGATCGAGAGCATACGACTGGACCTATGAGCTATTTACTCCTGAAGAAAGAGAGCAGATAAAAAAGTCAATAAAAAGAAGAAGTGAGCAATTATTTCACCGATTGAAATACAGACCTGGTTCAGAATATCATGTTTACAACCGGGGCAGCCATGAAGAGCGGATTACAGGATTTTTAGCACAGGCTGCAATATGTTTTGCTGATGAATGGGAAGAAGCAGCAGAATGGTTAAGCTATGCGCTGACGATTCACTGGAATTTATATCCTGCCTGGGCGAAAGAGGATGGGGGCTGGCATCAGGGACCTTCCTATTGGTCAGCTTATCAGGGAAGGGTACTTCATTTTATTACTGCACTAAAAAAAGCAACAGGCATTGACCTGATGCAAAAAGAATTTTTTCAGAATACACCTTATTTTATTTTATACTCCAACCCACCTTATGCCCGGTTTTCACCTTTCGGTGACGGAGAGCACAGCCCTCCAAACAAAAGCAGGGGTGAAATTCTTTATGTATATTCATCGATATTGAACAATCCTTACCTGCGATGGTATGCTGATTACCTGGAAGCAAACCACCCAAAAAATATTTTAGGCATTTTAATGAAAAACGATGATCTTGAGGGGAAATCTCCGGAAAACCTACCTCAATCGCGTTATTTTCCTGGTATCGGCCTGGTGTCTATTCATACAAGTTTAGGGAATGCAGATGAAGATATCCACTTTTTATTACACAGTGACCCCTATGGTGGTGTCAGTCATGGTCATCCGGATCAAAATGCCTATACAATTGAGGCATTTGGTGAAGCCCTTGCAATTGCAAGCGGATACTACCCCTGGTATGGTTCCGATCATCATATTCATTGGCAAAGGCAAACCAAATCGTCCAACAGCATAACCATCGGTGGTGGTACAGGGCAGGAAGGTGTGGCTGCGGCGAAAGGAAAAATAGTCCGCTTTGAAAACAATGACATTTATGATTATGTACTCGGTGATGCGACTCAGGCTTATATGGGTTTATTAAATAAATTTCATCGTCATGTAGTACATATCCGGCCAGGTATTTTTTTAATGTACGATGATTTGGAAGCACCCTCACCTGTTGTTTTCGACTGGTGGCTTCATGCCCTTTCGGAAATGAAGGTTAATAAAACTGACAAATCAATTTTGATTTCAGAAGGAGATGCAAGGCTTAAAGTAAAATTTCTGCATTCGGGCGAAATGACTATTAATCAGTTTACAGGTTTTCCTCATCCGCCGGAAGTCCGGGGAGAATCCTCTCCTGACTATAAGGATAACTGGCACCTTACAGCCTCGACCATTTCAGAGGAGGCTAAGACAAGATATATTACATTGTTTGTACCTTATAAGAAAGATAAGGAGCCAGCAATCGCAGTCAATAATTTGGTGGATGAAGATAATGAGTTTACAATTGAACTTACCATAAACAACCAAATGTATCAGGTAAATATCCTCCCGGAAGTTAGTGTCAAAGAGTTGTCCTCACGATAAGAGCAAAGGAGCAATTCCAGGATAGAATATACCATATCACTACTGTCTGGTAAAATAATGTTACGTCCCGATGGGACTTTGGGATAATTTTGTAATTGAATTTCTACCCATATTTTGTCCCTACGGGACAGTCAGTAAACGGAATAATAGGGTTAGTGGAAGAGTTCACGCGGCGCTCGCGGCGAAAGATTGCACGCGGCGATCGCTGCGAAATTATTACGTTGCGCTCGTTGCGTGAAACCGGTTAGGAGTGGTTTTTATAACATTATTCGGAATAATAGGATTACATCAAAATTAACCCCTGGTATTTTAAAGTTCCGAAGGAAAATAATAATACACTAATGGGTTCTGGTATCGTCTGTTTACCGGTTGTTATCACCGGGACCGGATGGTACTATCACTTCAAAGTCATGCGGTTTCAGCATTCGCAAATCATCAAGTCCCTGAAAGCGTTCATCCGGAGCAACAGATATTAACCAATCAAGTCCATTATCTGCAACGATTAAACCGTATTTCTTCATCCCTTTTGCAATTGCCTGTGCATGGGGAGAGAAATTTGAAACATCAACCGTCTCCTTCAGGCGAAACCTTTCTCCCATTCTTGGAAGGTTCTCATCGTCCAGCTTGCTGGCCTGGTGCGTAGCAGGATACACATAAGCATTTCTGGTCCTTCTGGCAGTTACGCGTATAACATGAGAAACAATTCCATCCTCTACGTCCGGATAACGAACAGTGGCAGCAAACACTGAAAGACCTGCTGCGTCGGTTGAAGTCCATCCGTCTGGCCGCATGCTGTTGGAAGTTAAATCAAAAATTGTCGCCTGAGCTGCTCTCCAACCTGAATCTGTTTTATAGCCGGCATAAAATTCGTACAGTTTTTCAGCATAGGGATCAACCACTAAAACATGCCGGTCCCCTTTACCTTCCCGCTGAATCTTATCGAGGCTTTCAGAAGAATTATCGAATTTATACGAACCGTCACGATAAGTAAAAGGCCAGCCTTCGATTGGAGCATTATCCGGAATAGGGTAGGGTCCCGGATCGGATTCACCGGGGTATTGGTAAATATGAACATTAACCTTCTGCTGGTCGGGAGGTACAATCACATATCCCATATCAAGATTGTAACCCAAGGAATTACGGGATTTCATTCCTTCAATGATTGCAGTTGAATTTGGAGCTACCGGCCTGTTGGTTATATCTTCATTGTATGCACTGTTCGAAGGAAATATGCGGAGTGATTTAATAATTTCATCGGCTTGCGGAGTATTAAACAATATGGGTTGAGTTATCAGGGGTATTGTGTTTTTTCCTTCGATTGATTTTGGTGGGGCACATGCCAATTGTGATAAGTTTACTGCAAATAATAAAGGAAGGACATACTTCAGGTTCAAATTAATACTGTAATTCTTCATAGCTTGATTTATTAGTTTTATTTTATACTTAATAAATTTCACACAGATTGTAAACCTGGATGAAGTTAAAGCAAAAAATTGACTTCGGGAAATAACATTCCAAATTTTTAGAATATAAAAATATTCGAATAAAATTTAAGATTATGAGTTAAAGCCACAACAAGGTGTAGCTATTCCTTATTCAAAGACTTAAACCTGGGATTAGAGTAGAAAAAACAAAGCCCCAATCCTTCCGGACCGGAGCTTTTAGTTATAGTAAAATAGATTAGAAATGGTCTATTCTTCTTCCTGTTCGGCTTCATATGCTTTAAGGAGTTCGTCCTGAACTTCAGCAGGAACTTTTTCATACCCGTCGAAAGAGATGTTAAATACACCACGTCCGCCGGTTATTGAACTCAGTGAAGTTGAATACCTGAACATTTCTTTTTGCGGCACTTTAGCACTGATTTTTTCCATTCCTCGTTCTGAACCCATTCCCATGATCATAGCTCTGCGTCCCTGCAGATCACTCATTACATCACCCATGCGATCGGATTGAACCCATACTTCCAGGTTATAAATTGGTTCCAGGATTTTTGGTCCGGCGTTTTTAAATGCCTTGCTAAAGGCATTCCGGCCGGCAAGTTTGAAGGAAATTTCATTTGAATCAACCGGGTGCATTTTACCATCGTACACATACACCATGATATCGCGTGCATAGGAACCGGTAAGCGGGCCTTCTTCCATTTTTTCCATAAGCCCCTTCAGGATAGCAGGCATGAAGCGGGCATCGATAGAACCACCAACAATACTATTAATATACACCAGTTTTCCTCCCCAGGGCAACGGATGTTCCTGTACATCACGGACAGCTATTTTTTGTTCCTTATCGCCAAATTTGAAGGATGTTTTGGGTGAGGCACCATCCTCATATGGTTCTATAATCATATGCACTTCTCCAAACTGACCAGCGCCACCTGATTGTTTCTTATGGCGGTAATCTGCCTGGGCAGGCTTGGTAATTGTTTCCCTGTAGGGAATTTTTGGTTGTATGTAGTTTACATCGATTTTATGTATGTTATCGAAATACCACTTCAATATATTCAGGTGGTATTCACCCTGACCATGCACCAGCAACTGTTTCAGTTCCTTTGAGTATTCAATAACAAAGGTGGGATCTTCGAATTTAAGTTTACTTAATATTTCCCCTACTTTTTCATCATCGGCTTCATTTTCTGCTTTCACTGCAATGGTATGCTTCGATGGTGGAAATTTAATGGGTTCGTATTTGGTATCGGCTTCTTTGGTGGTAAGGGTCTGGTTGTATTTGGTATCTTTCAGTTTAACGGTGCACCCCAAATCGCCGGCATGCAGTGCTTCCACTTTTTCACGCATTTTACCAGCTGCAGCAAACACCTGCGAAAGCCGTTCCTTATTGCCTGTTTTGGTATTGATAAGATCGAGTCCTTCAGTAATTTTGCCTGACATTACCTTAAAGAAGGTAATTTCACCAACATGCGATTCCACTGCGGTTTTAAATACAAACAGGCTGGGCTCGGTCGAATCACCCATTTTTAATTCTTTTCCCCCGGTAACCGGCCTCATGGGGCGCTCAACCGGTGAGGGAGCAATGTTTACAATAAATTCCATTAGGCGGCCAACTCCAATGTTTTTACGGGCACAGGTGCAAAATACCGGGTAGAGATCGCGCTGAAGCATGCCCAGTTTCATCCCCTTGCGCATTTCGTCTTCTGTGAGTGAACCCTGTTCGAAATAAAGCTCCATGAGAGCTTCTTCATTTTCAGCAGCCATTTCAATCAGTTCGTTGTGTAGTTCCTCAGCCCGTTCTTTTTCTGAATCCGGAATTTCGAGAACTTCTGGTGTTCCTCCATTAGCCGGATATTTATACATTTTCATTTTCAGCACATCAATGATGGATGAAAATCCGGGTCCTGCATCCAACGGATACTGAACAATTGTTACTTTGTTTCCGAATACTGATTTGCACTGATCCAGTGCGGCATCAAAATTTGAAGTATCATGATCCAGCTGGTTAAAAACAAACATCAGCGGCACATTAATATTTTCGGCATGACGCCCTGCAGCAACAGTTCCTGATTCAACACCGTTGGTGGCATTTATAAGCATCAGAACCATGTCAGTAACGTTCAAAGAAGATACTACTCCGCCTGCCAAATCATCCATACCCGGTGTGTCGAGCACATTAATTTTAGCTCCGTTGTATTCGGTGTATAAAAGTGTGGACAAAACAGAGTTGCCATATTCCTGTTCGATGTAGTTGTGGTCGGATACCGTATTTTTTGCGGTGACCTCACCCCTCCGGTTAATTACTCCACCCTCAAACAGCATGGCTTCTGCGAGGGTGGTTTTTCCACTGCCGGCATTACCTATTAAAGCAATGTTTCGAATTTGTTCAGTTTTGTAAACTTTCATATTATTAAAATTGTAAGATTTTAATGGTATAACATGCCTGCCTGACGGACAGGCAGGGAATTCGCATGTCCCAACAGGCATCGGGATTAATAATTTCCGGTTGATGTGTATTACTACTCATGCTCATTTCACTTTATAACCGTTTTTAATTCATGTTCGACCTCTCTTCATGTTCCCGGAAAAAAGGTCACCAAAATTAGCAAATATTTATTAACGATCAAGTTTATTATTATTTTTGGCCAACGAACAGAGAGACATGCACAGGTATCTAATCATATTTTTATCGTTCTTTTTTTGCTTTCTCCAGGCAAATTCTCAGAACAGGGTTGTGCTGAGCGGGAAAATCAGCGATGCTTTAACGGGTGAAGATTTACCTGGTGCATCGGTTATTGTGGAGGATTTTCGTTCGGAAGGGACCATTTCCAACAATTATGGATTTTATTCGATTCCGCTGCCACCGGGTTATTATCGTTTTCGTTATCAATACATCGGATATGAAACAATAGTGCAAGAAATAAATCTGGAACAAAATCTGAAACTGGATGTAGAACTTACACCCGCCAATTACATTCTGGGAAATATTGTTGTAGTGGGCGAGCAGGCTGATAAAAATGTAACATCAGTAGAAATGGGTTCGTTGCAGATGATTCCCAAAAAACTGGAAAGCATACCGGTAATTTTTGGTGAGGCGGATATCCTGAAAACAATTCAGCTGACCCCCGGTGTAAAAGCAGCGGGAGAGGGTAATGCCGGCTTTCATGTGCGTGGTGGAGGTATAGACCAAAACCTTATCCTGCTCGATGAGGCTCCTGTATACAGTGCATCGCACCTGCTGGGCTTCTTTTCTGTGTTTAATTCAGAAGCCATTAAAAATGCAACACTTCTGAAAGGTTTTGTGCCGGCTGAATATGGTGGCCGGGCTTCTTCAGTACTCGACATCCAGATGAAAGAAGGGAACCTCAGAAACCTGGATGTTACCGGCAACCTTGGACTGATTTCTTCAAATTTAACAATCGAAGGCCCCCTTGTGAAAGATAAGAGTTCGTTTATGCTGAGCGGAAGACGTACCTATGCCGATTTGTTTTTGAAACTATCGGGCGATGAGGACATCCGGAACACCTATCTCTACTTTTATGATCTTAACCTGAAAACAAATTATAAACTTAATGACAGAAACCGCATCTTTCTGTCCGGTTACCTTGGTCGGGATGACTTTGGTTATAAAAATGAATTTGGCTTCGACTGGGGAAGCATTACCGGTACTTTTCGCTGGAATCATATATTCAGCGATCGCTTGTTTTCCAACACTTCCCTTATTTTCAGCAATTATTCCTATAATATTAATATCCGGACAAACCTTGATGTTGCCATACGTTCTGAGATCAGAGACATAAACTTTAAACAGGATTTCTCCTTGTATGCCGGTTCAAACCTTACACTAAAGTTTGGTGCCAATGTTATCAGCCATAATATTTTGCCGGGTGAGATAACGGTCAATGAAGGATACGGAACATTTATTCCCCCGGACGACATTTCACGGCGGAGAGCCCTGGAATGGGCAGCATACCTTTCCAGTGAGCAGCGATTATTTTCCAGATTGAAAATATATTATGGCCTTCGCTATGCTTTGTTCAGCAATATTGGTCCGGGGGAGTTTTACGAATTTAATGATGCCGGAGATTTGGTTCAAACAATTTTGGCAGACAGTGGTGAATTCTTCAGGACGCAGGGGGGACTTGAACCACGTTTGGCAATAAATTACCTGCTTAACGACCATAGTGCCGTTAAGGCTTCCTATAACCGTATTTACCAATTTATGCACTTGCTTACAAATACAACTACCACTACACCTACTGATTTATGGCTGCCAAGCAGCAACAACGTGAAGCCCCAGATTGCCGACCAGGTATCGCTCGGGTATTTCCGGAATTTCAAAAACAATGAATACGAGTTTTCTTTTGAAACGTATTATAAAGGTTTAAAAAATCAGATTGATTATAAAAATGGCGCTGAACTGATTTTTAATTCAACAGTAGAAGCCGAACTGGTATTTGGCAGGGGATGGGCATACGGTGCTGAATTGATGTTTAAACGAAGCATGGGCAGGTTAAATGGCTGGGTAGGTTATACATGGTCGAGAACCCTCAGACAATTTGATGAAATTAATTATGGCAACCCTTATCCGGCCCGGCACGACCGTACTCATGACCTGTCGGTTGTAGCTATGTACGACTTGAGCAGAAAACTAAAATTTTCTGCTACATGGGTATACTATACAGGCAATGCTGTTACCTTTCCCAGTGGAAGGTATGAAATTGACGGGAAAGCTATAGCTTATTATACCGAACGGAATGGTTACCGTATGCCCGATTACCACCGTCTGGATATTGGTCTGGTGTGGCAACGCAAAAAAACCGCCAGATATGAATCAAGCTGGAATTTTTCTGTTTACAATGCCTACTCCCGTGAAAATGCATATTTTATTGATTTCCGGGCTAAGGAGGATAACCCTCTGGAGACGGAAGCTGTTCAGGTGTCGCTCTTTAAAGCTATTCCTTCAGTGAGTTACAGGTTCAGGTTCTAAAAAAATGAGAATGAAAAGTATTTTTACAAAAGTAATTACAATGAACAAGATAATTTACATATTTTTTCTGTTTTTCGTTGTAGTAAGCTGCGAAAAGGTTATTGAAATTGATTTAAACGAATCGGAGCCGGCAGTTGTTATTGAAGGTAATCTATCTCATAACGATGCAGAACTGGACGTAAAAATTTCAAAAACCGCCAGTTATTTCAGCAATGAACCCACCTTAAAAGTAGAGAATGCAGAAGTTTACCTGGAAAGCAGTCCGGGATTTCGAATAAAAGCTGATGAAATCGGGCAGGGACAATATATATTGAGGAATCTACCATTAAATTTTCAAGCTGTATACCGGCTGACAGTAAAAATTGGAAAAGATGAATATACAGGGGTTTCCACATTAAATCAATTGGTAGAAATTGATTCTTTAAGCTATGAATACCAGGCTGAACAAACTTTCTTTGATAGTGGTTATCGCATTCTGCTTTATTTTTCAGATCCTTATGAAGAGGAAAATTATTACAGGGTAAAAATTTATAAAAACGGTAAGCGATTTGATGAGGCAGATGATATCATCGTTTTTGACGACAGCAGCATTAATGGAAGAAATATTCAGGTACGAATGCGAAGCCAGTTATTTGAAGTGGGCGATACGGCCAAAGTGGAGCTGTTTTCAATCGACAGGAATGCCTGGGAATACCTTTCCTCCCTGCGCGAACTTGTCAATCAGAATCCCGGTTCGCCATCGCCTGCCAACCCCTTGTCCAATCTTTCCAATGGGGCTCTGGGCTATTTCTCTGCCTGGACAAAAAGCACCAGTGAAATTGTCATCCAATAAGTAATATTTTTTGTTGCTTTATGTCGCACCACTATATTATTGCAAGCTTTCATTGATGGCCTGATCTTTGATATTTCCCGTACCTGCAAAATTATTTTGCCTGTAATGATTGAGGTTTTTTTTCAACTTATAATTTTTTATTGGAAATTGTATTCCACACATCATTAAAAAGAAATTGCAAATCAGATATTCTAAATAAAGATAAAGATGAAAAAAGGATTTTATTTAAAAACGGTCGTACTACTCTTGACAGTGTTCTTTTATGCCTGCAGTAACAAATATAATTCAGCAGGGATTAATATTAACAACCTTGATACTACAATAGATCCGGCACAGGATTTCGATCAATATGCCAATGGTAGATGGAAAATACAGAACCCGCTGCCTGGCGATAAAAGCCGCTATGGTACTTTCGATAAGTTACGTGATGAAGCTGAAAAACAGTTACTGGTGTTGTTTGAGGAAATTATTGCATCAGAGCACGAATCCGGCTCTGTTGGCAAAAAAATAGCTGATTTTTATAATGAAGGGATGGATACTGTTAAGATTGAAGAGCTGGGAGCAGCCCCCTTGAAGCCTTACTTAGAGGAAATTTCTTCAGTAAAAACCATAGATGATATTCAGGAACTGATTGTTAAATACCACCTGAAAGGTAACGGCACCTTATTTTCATTCTTTGGGGCTGCTGATAAGCAAAACAGCGACTGGGTCATAGCTCAGTTATATCAGGGCGGACTAGGCCTGAGCGATCGCGATTACTACACTGGTCAGGATGAACGTTCCAGAGAAATCCGCAAAGAATACACAGAGCACATAGCCAGAATGTTCCGGCTAACTGGTACAAACGGGGCTGCTGCTAAAGAAAAAGCGCAAACCATCATGAAAATTGAAACCCGGCTGGCCGAAGCTTCAATGACACGTATGGAACGTAGAAACCCTCATGCTACCTATAATAAGATGAACCTGACTGGTTTGATGACACTTTCACCTGGTTTCAACTGGCAAGGGTTCTTTGCCACGCTTGGCTTTCCAAACCAGGAGGAAATAAATGTAGGTATGCCAGGATTTATTAAGGAGGTGGGCATCCTGATGAATGAGATACCTGTTGAGCACTGGAAAGACTACCTTAGCTGGAATATGATAAATAATGCAGCCCCCTTTCTTTCTTCTGAATTTGTAAGTCAAAATTTTTACTTCTATGGAAAAATAATGAGTGGGCAGGAAGAGGACCGTGCCCGCTGGAAAAGAGTGCAGGGAACTACCAGCAGTGCATTGAGCGAAGCAATCGGGCAGCTTTATGTTGCCAGGTATTTTCCGCCTGAAGCGAAGGAACGCATGATTGACCTGGTAGAAAATCTCAGGATAGCTTTGGGACAGCGTATTAATAAACTGGAATGGATGGACGATTCAACCAGGGAGAAAGCGCATGAGAAGCTGGCAACAATTAACGTAAAAATTGGTTACCCCGATAAGTGGCGCGATTATTCCGGACTGGAAGTAAATCGCGACAGCTATTTTGAGAACGTCATGCGTTCCCGTTTATTTAATGCTGAGTACAATAGAAATAAAATCAATAAACCGGTCGATAAAATGGAATGGTACATGCCACCACAAATGGTGAATGCCTATTACAGTCCGTCAATGAATGAAATTGCTTTCCCGGCCGCCATCCTTCAGCCTCCGTTTTTCTATCTCGATGCCGATGATGCTGTGAACTATGGAGCTATTGGTGTGGTAATCGGGCACGAAATCACTCACGGATTCGACGACCAGGGACGTAAGTACGACAAAGATGGCAATCTGAACGACTGGTGGACGGAAGAAGACGCCCGGCGATTCGATGAAAGAGCTCAGGTACTGGTCGACCAATACAATGAATTTTTTGTACTTGATACAATGCGGGCTGACGGGAAGCTTACATTGGGCGAAAATATAGCCGATCTGGGCGGTCTAAATATTGCCTACCAGGCATTTCATAATGGAAGCAATCAGAAGAAATCCATCGACTGCCTAACGCCTGACCAGCGATTCTTCCTGGCTTACGCTCATTTGTGGGCAGGAAACGTACGCGATAAGGAAATCCTGCGCCTTACAAAGGAGGATGTTCATTCTCTGGGCAGGTTCCGCGTGCTGGGACCGTTGCGCAATATGCCGCAGTTTCATGAAGCATTTGATGTGAATGAAGGTGATTATATGTTCCTGCCGAAAGAGAACAGAGCCGATATCTGGTAGGGATTAAATTAGCTATTGCAACCCTTTTTATGGTTTAATCCTGTTAATTGATGAGTAAGCTGCTGACATTAAAGTTTACATGAGAAGCTTTTATAAACAGCAGAAAATTCTGTAGAATTAAGTTTATATTTGTTGTGAAAAATTTAAAACCTAAATTGAAATGACAAATAAGCAGATCAATTGGAATAATAACCCTTTTATCGTGTTTAAACTTTTAAACATCCCAATTATTTTATTCTTAATCGTTTCTTGTAATGTTCAATCTATACAAAATCAAAATGAACAGGAAGAGCACTTTAACAAAACTCCATTAATGGGATGGGCCAGCTGGAATAATTACAGAATTAATATAAACGAAGATATTATCAAAGACCAGGCCGATGCAATGATTAAACTTAACCTGACAGAAGCCGGATATCGTTTTATTAACATTGATGATGGATATTTTGGAGGAAGGGATGCAAATGGGCAGATTATTTCTCATAAGGACCGGTTTCCTTCAGGAATGAAAAGCATATCTCAATACATTCATTCAAGAGGCCTGAAAGCAGGTATATATTCAGATGCGGGAATCAACACCTGTGCATCGTGGTGGGATAAAGATACTATTGGCGTTGGAATGGGACTTTATGGTCATGAAGAACAGGATTTACAGTTATTTCTAAATGAATGGGATTTTGATTTCATAAAAGTTGATTGGTGTGGCGGCCAGTGGTTAGGACTTGATGAACAGAACCGGTATACTGAAATTGGACAAATAGCCCGGAGAATAAAGCCTTCTGTTATTTATAATGTCTGCCGTTGGGAATTTCCCGGAAAATGGGTTACGGGAGTTGCTGATTCCTGGAGAATTTCCGGTGATATTACAAATTCTTTTGAATCGATACTTAAAATAATAGATTTGAATGCGGACTTATGGATGTATTGTTCATACGGACATTACAATGATATGGATATGCTGCAGGTAGGTAGGGGAATGACATATGAAGAAGACAAAACACACTTTACAATGTGGTGTATGATGCATTCTCCATTGTTATTAGGCAATGACTTAACAACAATGTCGGAGCAGACAAAGGAGATTATTACCAATGCTGAGATCATTGCTTTGAATCAAAGTAAATTTGTATATCAGGCACGTAGATTAATTGATTACGGTGAATTGGAAGTTTGGGGAAAACCTTTGATTTCAACAATGAGTGGCCAGGTGGCTGTAGCTCTTTTGAACCGGACAGGTGAAAGTGAAACAATCCGTTTTGATTTGGAATCTGTGGGGATAAACCCGTCAAAGGGTTACATTACCAAAGACTTGTGGACGAAAGAAACTTTTTCAACCTCATACGATAATTCCATTTCTAAAACTGTTCCTCCTCATGGTGTTGTGGTTTTGAAAATTAACGGTGAATCGTTACCCTATAATGTCTTTCAATTTAATGAGAAAGTAAATACTTAATTTCACCCTATAGAGTTGGGCGGAAACAGATAAGCAGCAACTTCTTTTCCGATTACTAATGTTTTTTACATTGTTGTTCAATATTGCCCGTCAATTGTTACCTTTAAAGTTTATTATTTTACCTGTGAAAATAACTACCCTCATAGAAAATCTGGTTTACCAGCCGGGTCTGGTATCTGAACACGGTCTTTCTTTTTATCTCGATACTGGCCGGCGCAGAATACTCTTTGACACCGGTCAGAGTTCTGCTTTTTTATCGAATGCCAAAGCTATGGAGATCGACATCAGCAAAGTGGATGCCCTGGTTATCAGTCATGGCCACTACGATCATACCGGCGGATTGGTTTCCTTCATGAACGAAAACAACGATGCGCCTGTATACCTGAAAAAAGAAGTGTTCGATAAAAAGTACAACAACAGCAGGGATTTTATAGGGACCCCTGCCATTCCTGAGAAGTTTAAAAGCAGATTGCGCTTTGTAATGGAGGTAACAGAAATCGATTCAGGAGTATATATTGTCCCCAACATTCCGGTTATTTATCCTGAAGATACCAGTTTCAGTTATTTTTACACCGATAAAGGAGATGGTATTGTAAATGATGAGTTCAACGATGAACTGTTTCTTGCCATTGTGAACGATAAGAAATTATCGGTGCTCAGCAGCTGTTCGCACCGGGGTATTACCAACATTGTGGAGGAAGCACGCCGTCTGTTCCGGATGCCGGTAAATCTGATAACCGGTGGTTTTCACCTGAAAAATGCTCCGCAGAAGCAGCGCCGGTCTGTGCTGGACTATTTTAATAAGCTGAAACCTGAAAATCTTGGCATCTGTCATTGCACAGGGGTGGATCTGTTGCCTGAAATGAAAAAATTAGCCGGCGACCAGGTGTTTTACAATTTTACCGGGAATGTAGTTAAAATCTGAAGATATTTTAATCGATTGGCAATGAAGATCCCTCATAGGAAAACTTGAGACCTAAATGGGAAAAAAGAGCAATCCAACCAAATCAAAGCTTTTTACTGAAAGGTTGGACGGGTAAAGTGGTTTCCAATTCCACCGAACATTCTGAATCATTACTGTTAGTTAAATAAAAAGTTTATTTTTGAAACTAAAAAATCAAACCACTTATGAAAAACCTGGTAATAATTTTCCTTGTACAGTTAATAACTTTATATTTATATGGGAAAGAAGCTGTGCAATGGAATGACAATACAGATGTTTATGCTCAAAATGTCCCTGCATACATTCCAACCGATGATTTGGTTGGTTGGTGGCCCTTTAATGGCAATGCCAATGATGAAAGTGGTAACGGTCATAATGGAATCGTTAATGGTGCTGAATTGACAAGTGACAGGTTTGGAAATTCCAATAGTGCTTATCGATTTTCAGATAATTCAATCAGCTTTTTAAACTCCGATTTTGTAGCTTTTGATACTATTTCATTTACTTGTTCTGTTTGGTTTAAATATCAAAACATTGGTAATTCAATAGGTAATTTTGTCAGATATCATGATGGTTTAAGCCATGGCGGTTGGGGTGTCAGACATATGGCCAACAGCCGGGCAAATGGCCTGGAACATAATATACTTCATAACTCCGTTACGTCCGGAAATGTTTATAATGATAACGCCTGGCATAATGTGGTTTTTGTAAGAAATACCAAATCAAAACAATTATTGCTCTATATCGACGGAGTATTGCAGAATACTACAGAAATGGAATCTGGTCTGATTAACACCATTTTAAAAGGTTTACCTTTAAATTTTGGCACTTGTGACGGATTTGAGCCATTTTATGGAAGCTTAGATGATATAGCTATTTGGAACAGAGTTTTATCATCAACTGAAATTACAAGGGTTTTTAATTCAATTAGTTGTCGTGATACAATTCTTAAAGACACAAGCATAGTGTATGTGTCAGATGTTTTTTTCCGGGAAATATCGCCCAAAGTATACCCTGAAAATATTGATAGCCTTATAACAACTTTTGGTGGATGTGATAGTATTATAGAGCACTATACCAGATATGAGTTTGCTGAAAACATCTGTACTGATACATTGTACCTTGCTGTTACTGATACTTTAAAGATTAATGTCGGTTTACCAGATTTTAATAAGGGGTATGCCATCAAAATATATCCTAATCCGGCAAATGATCATATCACAATTGAATTTGGAAGTAATTACCCGTCTATGGAAGGTTATACTTTGAAAATCGTAACTTTATTGGGTCAAATTATTTATTCTGCTCCCATTAAATCTTATCAAACTAATATTGACCTTTCCACATGGCCAGGTGATGGCATTTATTTAGTTCATTTAATGAATGCACAAAATATTACGGTAGATACCAGAAAAATTGTTTTATATTAAAAGATTAAGTCAGGAGAGATATTCATGCCAGGGAGAATATGGCAAATACATTCATGCTAAAAAATTACGTGTGATTTTGACCGTTCTGCTGCGCACCTGTTATGGTGTTTCACAATTGTATCTTTTTCTGCTATTCCCATGTCTTCAAACCATGCTAGTTTCTCCTCGAAAGAAATTTGATTTTGTGAATAAAAAGGACATGTTTTTAACCTCCGGTTAAAGGGACATCTGTAAATATTCCCGTAAAACGATGCATATTCCATTGCTGAAGTTGGTTTTTGTTTCCACATCTGAATTTAACATCGAAAATTCATGTTGGTTCAATGTTTTTTAAAAATTATTCAGATAATCTCAAGTTTAAAAAGTTGTCAATATAATTTTTACATGATGGATTAATGCTGGAACAAATTTTTCATGGAGGTATATTATGTTGCAGCTTCATTAATTTAAAAATAATATTTTGCCTTAAAAATAAATAAAACTAGCTTTGACGGGAATGTATTATTCAAGAATCTGTAGCACCATTATTTAAGTTAACTGTGGATAAAGCTTTTTTGAATCTGCCCGTTATCTTGTTCATACTGCTTCTGATTGTTGCAGGAAGCTATAAAAAGAAATTTCATTTTGCTAAATTTTGGTTGAGTATAACCGCTGTAATTTTTCTCCCTGGATTGGCGTCTGCTTTTTTTGAAGGCTTTCATCTTTTATCTGTCCGCAATGACATTTGGATGTCTGTACTGTTAGGTTCGCTGGCAGGGATTTTTCTTTATAAAGTGATTTTCAGAAAAATGTATGGCTTTTCCACCTTTGAACACGAATTATCGCATGCACTCGTTGCACTTGTATTTTTTAGAAGAATAAAAAAATTTGTTGTTACCCGTCATAATGGCGGTTATATTGAATATTCCGAAGGTTTTGGAGGAAATGTGGGAAATTATTTTATTTCGCTGGGACCTTATTTTCTGCCCACATTTACATTGTTTTCGGTGCTTATACGTCCTTTCCTGCCTGATACCTGGTTTCCTGTGTATGATTTCTGGATTGGTGTAACCTTTTCATATCAGATGATGAACAATGTTGACGAAATCAGAATGAACTGGACAAAAAAAAGGTTCAGGTCAGCTGGCACGGCTAAATATACTGAGACAGACATCGGAAAAGAAGGTTATATTTTTTCTTTTATAATAATTCTTGCTTTAAAGCTATTTATTCTTAGCCAGCTCTTGTTCATCCTGGTAAAAGGATATTCAGGAATATGGGAAAATCTGGAATTTATTGCGGAAAAAAGTCTTGTTTTTTATCAATATTTGTGGTGAATTTTTTTACCACAAAAACACACATTGCACTAATTTTTTTCAAATTACTGTTCACTTTTCAATGTTTTTACACAGAAACAAAAAGCACTATTGCCCACCAAATACTTTTGTGATGAATCTCTATTTTACCACAAAAAATAGCATCTAATCCCTCAAAATCTATTTCTCAGTGATTTTTTTTTTACCACAAAAACAAATTGCACTAAATTTTTCCAATTACTTCACTGTTCACTGTTCACTGTTTTATTTCTTCATTCCTGCCCCCTTTATTGGGGCCTGCCCCTTTTCTTCGGGGGAACTACGTACGCTGATAGGTCTGTTCACAAAAACCACCGACGATGAAAATTACCACTGACCTAAAACCTGTCAGCGTCTGTGACCTGACAGCGTTTGGGTTAAAAACCACCAACCTCAAAGGCACAAATACTTTTTTCATACTCTTACTGTTTACTGTTCACTGTTCACTTTTCACTGATTGTCTTCATATACTTTCAGACCCGCCCCCTTTTACCTGCGCCTGCCCCCTTAACCTGGGGCCTGCCCTCTTTAATCGGGGGAGCTTTATGTTTTTTTACCACAAAAACCAAATTGCACTAAATTTTTCCAATTACTGTTCACTGTTCACTGTTCACTGTTTTATTTCTTCATACACTGTCATGCCTGCCCCTTTTATTGGGGCCTGCCCCTTTTCTTCGGGGGAACTACGTACGCTGTTATGTCTGTTCACAAAAACCACCGACGATGAAAATTACCACTGACCTAAAACCTGTCAGCGTCTGTGACCTGACAGCGTTTGGGTTAAAAACCACCAACCTCAAAGGCACATATACTTTTTTCAACTCTTACTGTTCACTGTTCACTGTTTACTGATTGTTTATAGTATAATTTAACTGCTAAATAATTCACTGTTTTTATAATTGTTTTAATTTTGATAGAAATAAATCATTAGTATTAAGCTAAATGACAGGCATCATGAAAACACCATTTACAACCGAACAATTTTTCCAAATATTTGAAAAGTACAATACATCTGTATTTCCGGCACAAATCGTTATATTATTGCTGGGCCTGTTGATGCTTTGGATGGCCGTTTCCCGAAAAGCTGGCAAAGACAAAACTATTGCTGGAATATTAGGTGGTTTATGGATATGGATGGGTGCAGTATACCAGATTGGATTTTTTGCAGTTATCAATCCTCCGGCCTATGCTTTTGGCAGCTTGTTTATTTTGCAGGGAATATTTATGATGGTTGAAAGTTTTGGAAGAAAAAAACTTGAATTCAATTACTATGGTAGTTTAAAAAATTACCTGGCTCTTTTTTTTATTGTGTTCGGTTTAATTGTTTATCCTGCAATCAGTTTATTTCTTGCAGGAAGAATTTCCCATATCATTTCATTCGGATTGCCCTGTCCTGCTACCATTGTAACTTTTGGGTTTTTTATGCTTGCCGATAAAAAGTTTTCAAGGTACCTGCTCATTATACCTACTCTTTGGGCATTAATTGGCACAACAGCCGCTGTGAACTTTGGTGTTTACCAGGATTTCATTTTAATTGTTACTGCAATTGTTGCGAATATTTTCATTTTAGATACAAGCAGAAAAGAACAGAATCTACAGGCAGCATAAAATGTGGAGCTATAAAATCCCTAATGACCAGAGAATAACCGCATTTAGATTTCAAAATGTACAGAATAATTTAAAATGGAACTGGAAGATATTGGATACAGTGATAGGCTAGGCTGGACAAAAGAACAGATTCCGGATGGTTTTGAACCGGGAAGAGTGGTATCGGAACACAGGGAAAGAAACATAGTTAAAACAACAACCGGTGAATACGATGCCGAAATAACAGGCAACATGCGTTTTGCGGCCCAGGGCAGAAAAGACTTTCCGGCAGTAGGCGACTGGGTCGTGCTTGCTGTGCACGATGGCGACTTCGCCATCATCCATAAAATACTTCCCCGCTTTTCAGTTATTAAGCGGCAGGCTGTTGGACAATTTGGAGAAATACAGGTAATAGCATCCAATATCGATTGTGCATTTCTGGTGCAGGCCGTTGACCGCGACTTTAATATTAACCGTCTGGAACGTTACCTTGCAGTTTGCTATTCTTCAAAAGTAAAACCAGTAATCGTTTTAACCAAAACCGACCTTGCAGATGAAACCCGTCTTAAAGAATTAATTGGTCAGATCAGGTTGCGAATAGAGAATGTGCCTGTAATTTCAATCAGCAACGAGACACAGAGCGGCTACGATGTATTAAAAGCAGTTATAGAAAGGGGTAAAACCTATTGTTTGCTTGGTTCATCGGGAGTGGGGAAGTCTACCTTGCTGAATAATCTGTCTTGTAAGACGCTGATGAAAACCGGCGCTATCAGTGAAAGCACTCTAAAAGGAAGGCATGTTACCAGCCACCGGGAACTGATAATATTGGGCAATGGGGGAATCCTGATTGATAATCCGGGTATGCGGGAAGTTGGGATTATCGGTTTAACCGGGGGACCGGAACCTGTATTTGATAAAATTTCTGTGCTTTCAACCAAATGCAGGTTTAAGGACTGCACACATACCAGTGAGACTGGTTGTGCCGTGCTTGAAGCCATTGAAACAGGTGAACTGGATAACAACTCTTATCAAAATTACCTTAAGATTGAACGGGAGAAAGTACATTTTGAAACCACAGTCGCCGAAAGAAGAAAGAAGGAAAAAGTTTTTGGTAAAGTGATTAAAGATTATTTCAAAAAGGATGTAAAAAATAAAAATAAATAGGCACACTAATTTCCATTCGTTTACATGCCTTTTCCCTCTAAAAGGTGTTTTCAATAACTATTTTCGAACCGGATGTTTATTGCGATTGAATTTTTAAATGGGACCAGTTAAACTTTATTTTATCTGTAGTTGTTCTCAATGAATATAATAATGAAAACACATAGTATTACTATATTACTGACTGGTCAAAGTACTGTTAAGAAAAAATTAAAGGATAAAAATTAAACCATTGTCTATGAACTATAAGTCGTATCAAAATTTATCAGACGATATAAAAAGTAATCTTTATAAGCTGGGAAAGTATAATATTGATTTAGTGGTAGGAATTCCAAGGAGTGGTATGATTCCCTCATACATGATATCCTTGTTTTTGAATGTACATTGCACAGACTTTGATTCTTTTATTGAGAACAGACCATTAATTAAAGGTGGCCGAAAATTAAAAATGAACAATTCAAAAGTTTTACCACATGATTTTGAAAATATTCTATTAGTTGATGACAGTATATTTACCGGAAATTCAATGAAAGACAAAAAAGCAGCGATACCCGATAAATTAAAAAATAAAGTAATAACCACAGCTGTTTATTCTTCTGATTCTAAAAGAAATGATGTTGATTGCTATCTTGTTTATTTGCCACCTCCAAGGGTTTTTGAATGGAACATATTTCATGGTTTAATATTGTCCAAAAGTTGTGTAGATATAGATGGTGTTTTATGTACAGATCCTACGCACGATGAAAACGATGATGGAGTAAATTATATTAATTTTTTACAAAATGCGGTACCATTACTTTTGCCCACAAATAAGATTCATTCTTTGGTTACCAACAGGCTTGAAAAATACAGGAGTGATACTGAAATGTGGTTAAAAAATCATGGAATTGCATATGATAATTTAATAATGCTGGATCTTCCAAGTAAAGAAGATCGGCAAAACTTAAAGATAAATGCTAAACATAAAGCACGATACTATAAAAATTCAAATACCCTTTTATTTATCGAAAGCAGTCTTTATCAGGCAAAGGAAATATGCTTATTATCTGGGAAAGATGTTTATTGCATAGAAACGAACTCAATGGTATCCGCAAATACAATAAATATTCTAAAAAATAATCCTCTGCAATTGAAGAAATACCTTCCCAGAGACATAAAAAAGATGCTAAGATCTATTGTAAATACCGTGAAGGTTAAAAAACCACAATTAACCAATTAAAACTCCGGATTATTAATTTTATTTCCCCGGTAATCATATGCACCATATCTGAAGAGAATTTATTTGAGTGCTTAAGGACTGCTATAAAAAGAACATAAAAATTAGAAAACAATCGGCTCACCTTTAAGGTTTCACTGATATAAAAGGAATTGGAAAATAGCAAAACAAGTGCAGCAAAACCTTTAAAATATTATCATGAAAAAATTAAGGTTCAAAAAATTAGATGCTTTTGCCACCGGCCAATCGGAAGGAAATCCTGCCGGTTGCATTTTTCTGGATAAACTAAGCGAATTGTCAGCAAATGAAATGCTGCAAATTGCCAGGGAATTAAAGGGATTTGTAAGCGAGGTGGGATATGTGGTTCCGGTTTCGGAAAATGAATTTGGCTTTAAATACTATTCTTCTGAGCGGGAACTTGATTTTTGTGGCCATGTGACCATCGCCACAATGTATGACATCATCCGTACCAGTGAAAGCACTGCTTCCGACAAATACCAGATTAATACCAACAGGGGCACGCTGATGGTTGAAAACAGAATAAAATCGGAAGATTCGGTGTTTATTATGTCTCCTGAACCCGTTGAAAATCAGAATGTACCCGATGTTACTGAAATTGCCTCAAAACTGAGAATAAACACTTCAGATATAAATGCCAATCTTCCCGTTTCAATAGTCAATGCCGGACTCGAAACACTAATCGTACCTATTGCATCACTGGATTCTATTTTAGCAATCCAGCCCGATTTAAATGAATTGAACGAATTTTGTTATAAATCGGGAGTGGATATTATTGAAGTATATACCCCCGATGTTTATGAAAAAACAAATAATTACAGGACCCGGGTATTTGCCCCGACCTTTGGTTACATTGAAGATCCTGCTACAGGTTCAGGAAATTCTGCCTTTGGATATTATTTAATAAACAATAAGCTTTGGGAGGAAGGAACGATAAGTATTGAACAAAACGGGAAATGGGAACAATACAATGTGGTAAAACTGCAAAAGCAGCTGGATAAGAATAACAATCAGCGTGTCTGGTTTGGTGGGGGAGCAGTAAAAAGAATTGAGGGAGATTATATTATTTATGATTAGGTGGGAAGAGGTTGAAGGAGTTCGAAGAGTTCGAAGGAGTGAGAAAAGTTTGAGGAGTTTGAAGGAGTTCGAAGAGTTTGAAGAGGTTGGGGTTGTTTGAATTGGTTTCAGTTTGGGTTGGTAGGGGAAAAAGGTTTGATGGCTGGCTGATTTTTTAAGGTTTTATGGTAGCTTAAATTGTTTCAATTTATAGCTTTGGATTTTCTTTTGGGATAGTATGTGGCTACTAACATTGCCGGGCATTGCAACCTTAATGAAGCTCAGACTAATTGGCAGAAATGAAAAAAGGACTAATATCAAATTTATTAAGGAAGTTCAGATTAATCTATTTAATGGATTGGCTGAGGTATTCCATTGAAAAAATTAAAAACCGAAAAACGAACAACGAGTTTAAAAAAAATTATCCGGAAATAGAGTTACCACCCGATTATTTGATTTATGAATCCTTCGGGATTAATTATGAGAAATTTTATACTCAAAGTATAGAAACAGTCCGGTGGCTCACGAATCATATAGAGCAGCATATGGTTTTAAAAAATAAGCGGATACTTGACTGGGGATGCGGTCCAGGAAGGATTATCAGGCATTTACCTGATGTAATTGGTAATGATTGTGAATATTATGGTACGGATTACAACAAAAAATCGATTGAATGGTGTGCTGCAAATCTTCCCGGAATAAGCTTTAATCTGAATTCCTTAAATGCTGAACTACCCTATGAAAATAATTTTATGGATGTGATTTATGGAATTTCTATTCTTACCCATCTTTCCGGGCAAAAGCATTACGAATGGTACAACGAATTGTATCGCATTTTAAAACCAGGCGGAATTATGTTTCTTACTTCACAGGGGAATAATTACAGGGGAAAGCTGACCGGCAGTGAGCTTGAGAAATACAACAACAACGACCTCGTTGTAAGAGGAAAAGTAAAAGAAGGACACCGGACCTATTCCGCCTTTCATCCTCCCGGATTTATGAGGAAATTATTTAACAATGCAGAAATTCTTAACCATATTGAGCCCTCTCCTGAGAAAGGGAAATGGCTTCCTCAGGATATATGGATTCTAAGAAAACCATGATAAGGAAAGATGCTTAATTCCTGAGCAACAATTAATTAATTTGAGTTTCTTCATTTCCGGATTAAAGAAGAAGGAAATAATAAAACCTTCCATTTGCATGGAAGAGATTTTTTTTTGTAATTTAGAGAGCTTAATCAAAGCTAAATTTATTATGAAAAATTACAACCGCAGAGAGTTCGTTCAGAGTTCATTAATTGCTGGTGCCGGTTTAGGAATGTTAAGCAGTATTCCGCCATTGACTGGTTTTGCCGGCAGTCCCGGTAAAAAAGTCGGGCTAATTGGCCTCGACACGTCACATGTTACAGCAGTTACCAAAGCTTTAAACACTCCGGGCGATAATGACTGGGATGGATATAGAGTTACAGCAGCTTACCCGACAAAAGGAAGTCCTGACATGCCTGCCAGTATTGACCGTCTGGAAGGTTTTACAAAAAGTGTGAAGGAAATGGGCGTAGAGATGGTTGGTTCTATTGAGGAACTACTGGAAAAAGTAGATGTGGTAATGCTTGAATCAGTTGATGGCCGGCGGCATCTGGCCGAAGCCCTACCTGTGATTAAGTCAGGTAAAAGATTATACATCGACAAACCTCTGGCCGCATCCCTTTCTGATGCGATTGCAATTTTTAATGCAGCTGAGAAATACAACAATCCGGTTTGGTCTACTTCCTCCCTAAGGTATATGGAAGGGGTAAAGGAGGTAAGAGATGGTAAAGTAGGGAAAGTGCTTGGTGCAAATACCTATGGTGACGGTTATATTGAACCCAATCATCCGGATTTATTTTATTATTGCATCCATGGGATCGAGCTTTTATTCGCTCTCATGGGTACTGGCTGTAAAAGTGTGGTCCGCGTTCACCAGGACGACATGGATGTTGTTGTTGGAACATGGGAAGATGGCCGGGTTGGTTCGTTCAGGGGAGGACGAACCGGAAAACGAAGTTACGGAGCTACCGTGTTTGGGGAAAAAGACATTGAAATAATCAGTAAAAGCAGGGGATATACTCCAATGTGGGAAGAGGTGATTAAATTCTATAATACCGGAGTGATACCCATAAAACCGGAAGAAACAATCAATTTATTTGCTTTTATGACCGCAGGGGAAGAAAGTAAAAAACGGGATGGTAAACCGGTTTCTATTGAGGAAGTCATGAAAAAAGCATTAAAGGAAAGCGGGAAAATAAAAATTTAAATTTTTAAAATTATCTAACATATTACAAGGAATTATGAAACCACAAAATCGTCGTGAATTTATTAAAAGCACTTCAGCATCGGCGGCCGGAATGATGCTGACTGTACCGGTACTGAATGCGGGTTATGCCAATAAAAGCCCAAATGATATTATTAATGTTGCAGTTGCCGGCATCAGAAGCCGCGGGGGCTATTATGGTGGCGGAGGACATGCGGCAAGCTTTAGTAAAATGCCCAATGTGCGGGTTACAGCAGTCTGCGATGTTGATGAAAGAGAATTTTCCAAAGCTGTAAAATATGTGGAAGAGCTGGGTGGTAATAAACCCAAAGCAGTTGTGGATTTCCGTGAACTTCTGGATGACAAGGATATTGATGCCATTGCAATTGCAACACCCGACCACTGGCATGCCTTACAAACTGTGTGGGCGTGTCAGGCAGGAAAAGATGTTTATGTTGAAAAGCCTGTGTCATATAACATTTTTGAAGGACGGAAAATGGTGGAAGCTGCCAGAAAATACAACCGTATTGTTCAGACAGGTACCCAGAACAGGAGCAGTCCGGTAATTAAGGAAGCTATTAAATTCCTTCACGAAGGAAATCTTGGTGATGTTTATATGGGAAGAGCCATCGTTTACGGACACCGAGGCAATATCGGCCGTAAAAAAGACAGCCCCATACCTGATGGGGTAAACTGGGATATGTACCTGGGGCCTGCGCCCTACAGACCTTTTAATGAAAACAGGTTCCATTATAACTGGCACTGGTATTGGGATACAAGTACTTCTGAATTCGGGAACAATGGCACACATTATATGGATCTGATACGCTGGGGAATGAACAAACGGGAACACCCGGTAAAAATTCACAGTACTGGTGGTTATTATGTATGGGATTCGGACCAGGAAATACCAAACATTCAGACTGCCACTTATGAATACAGTGATGGATCTATATTGGAGCTCGAGGTACGCAGCCTGTATACAAATCCTGAATTCAACAGTAAGAGCGGGAGTTTTTTCTACGGGTCAAAAGGATGGATGTTTCTAGGCGGAGGCGGATTTCAGACTTTCTTTGGCACGAAAGATGAACCCGGACCAAGCATGTCAAATAAGGACCTTAAGGAGGTGGTGGCGGATGGAAAAACCACCGTTTTGACAGCAGGAGTTGATGAATCGCATTATGGAAATTTCATCCGGTGCGTTCGGTCGAGAAATTTACAGGATTTAAATGCAGATATTTTGGAAGGACACATGTCAACTGCATTTGCCCATCTGGGGAATATTTCCTACCGAACCGGCCGGAAGCTTACATTTAATCCGCATTCTGAGAAATTCATCAACGACGATGATGCCAATTCCTATCTAAGCAGGCAATACCGCTATCCTTACGTAGTGCCAGAAAAGGTTTAAATACAAACAATCACTACGGAAAAAAGCCATCCTTAAAACAGGTGGCTTTTTTCTATTTGTATCATTGATAGTACGAATTTAAACCATTGAATTAATTCTGTTTTCCAATACGGATATTTTCTGCTTCGGTGCGCCATTTTACATAATCAAAGCTCCAGCGGTAATTTTGGCTGAATTGCTTGCCTCCGTCCAGATAGGAGAAACGTACGCCACCGGCGAAAATCTTGTCTCCACGTTCGCGGTAGGTGGTGTCACCGGTCAGAAGATAAACCCAGGCATAAGCAGGTGCTATCAACTGGTTCAAAGTTGGAGAAGCTCCTGCCGGATTATTGGCACGATAGAAAAAAGCCTGCTTTTCATCTATCCATGCACGCTTCCAGCATTCATCAATTCCCAGCTTTATGGCAGGCAAAATCCGAGGGTCTTGTTTCACCTGGTTATAGTATGAAATAAGCGCCTCGCAAGTTAATCCAAACATAAAGGGAGCCCAGTTTTCAGAAGTATTATGTACAAACCATTGCTCAATGTGTCCCAGGGCATAATCAACAGCCTGCTCCAGTTTCGGATGCCTTGGTTGCCCGATTGCCTCAGCAGTCAGATAAGCATTGATGCAATAAGCGGTTTCACGGCTAAGTTTTTCGTGGGGCCCGCCACCTGCAGATGCGAAGGCCGATTTTTCACGAAGGTGAAGCACAGCTTCTCTTGATTTTTCGTCTCCGGTAACCTGATAATGGGTGTACAAACCATGGGGGAATACCCGCCATCCCGGAACGGGCCTTTCCAGAGCAAATATATAATCCCGGTAAATCTTTAGCACTTTTTCTGCTGTCGTTCTCCAGTTATCGTCTCCGGTATAATCAGCAATCTGGTAAAATACCCGCGGTCCGTCGTAATACCAGACATACGATTCTCCCCTGGGATCATCAAGAATGCTTATCGTGCGTTCTTTTGTGTGTTTCAATCCAAAACTTTTCATATTTTCTTCCCAGGCCTGTAGTTCCGGAATGGGTACAGGTTTATCCGGCAAGGATTTATTTCGGTTTTGGGCCTGAAGTATCTGAGTCAATGATGAGGAAGTAAGCAAGATTGATAGTAACAGTATTTTAAGCATAATGTAAAAAATATTGGCAGAATTGATTTGTGTAAAAATGCAAAGTTTTTCTGTTTTATCTGTTATAAATGAAATAAAAAATGTAACCATTGCCTCAAATTATCCAAATGGCCGGCAGAAAAACAGGTAGTGATTTCCTGTGAAAATTTTTAGGTTTTTTAATCATAAGCTCCATTCCCATTAAAAGTTTGTTGCCAACAACAATATACTTGTTGTATTTTGTGCTACGCTGTGAGAGCACTTGTAAATTCAATGTTTTTTCTTACAATGCAACCGGTCAGGTATACATTCAACAATAAAGTTCGGGACAAGCCAGTCAGAAATCCATATAATTTGGTTGAAGAAAAGTTACCAGCACTTGAATTATCCGAATCCTGTCAGGTGGTAATTTAATCCAGTATAAACTCGGTATAAATTCGGTATAAATTCGAAACAAATTCGCGATTTTGCGAATTTGTTGCGAATTTATATCGAGTTTGTTGCGAATTTGTTGCGAATTGGTTGCGAGTATTATTATACTTTGATTTATTCTGAGTAACCAGACGGTATGAAAAGTCCCTGCTGCGGTGCTGACAGGATTACTGAGAAAAGACTCTCAGATAGAAAGCACATGAGGATTCCCGTACTGCCTCTACAGTAAAAAGATCTGGGGAAAATAAAATAAGTGATTTGAGTGACAGTATGTTTATTGCCGGAGATGAAGGGAAATAAGGTAATAAGTTGGAGCTAACATTTTATTCACCGGATGGATTTTTTTAAAATCCTGTAAAAGAAGTCAATAACCGGACAGTTTGCAGACAGTGATAATTTGTAAAAGTAAATGCCGGTAATCAGGCAGGATACAATTGCTGGAGGTTGATTCTAAAATGTTTTTGAAATAAGGAATTGCACGCCTGACCTTTGCGGGATTGTATTTCCGGTATCTGCTGCAATTGATAGTCCCAGTTCAACGGGGAATTCCGACTTCGAATAAAGTAAGTTTAAAATGCCGGAAAGCTGCTTATGGGAAGGTTCATAAGATGCAGTATAAAGTCCGAAATGATGGATGTAGGTAATAAGCCCGTCCCAATGAATACTATTCCACCAGACCCCTTTAACTCCCAGGTGGTGGGCATAAAACCGGTTTGATCCGATCCCCCTTGCGATTCCTTCTTCGAAAATGACAGGAAAAAACAAAGGAGACCCCATTATTTTCTGATGGTAAGTAAAGCTGCTGCGGTATATGCCATGTCTGAAATAATTACCCGGATCAGGATCATCTCCTGTACCGCGAATACTCTGCTGGCGCGTATTGGTATATTCATACACCACATCGGTTATCACCTTCTCTTTGTCTTTCAAATCAAAATGGAGTCCCAGTAAGTTATCGGGCCAGTTGCGTCCTTTCAGCCCTGACAACTCTTCAAAGGGATGACTCAGATAAAAGGAAAGCTTCATTTCCGGAAATTTCTTAAGAACCAGGAACTGGTATGTGCCCAACTGGTTTCCGGCTACATTCCTTTGATCGGTTTCGGGAAATGACTCATCACCTGAGGTTCCAAATATATAGCGCACGTAGTCTTTAATTCCGGAAGGCAGCTCTCCTATAACTTCATCGGAAGAAGTGCCTCCCCACATAACAAAATGCTCCAGACCGGCGTATATTTCCCAGGTGGCAGTCAGTTGTGTTTTTAAATAAAAAGACTTATGATGCAAACGTGCATTGGCAACAAAACGCTTATCGTTCAGAATTCCTTCGGTATACTCTGCTTTGTAGCTGAGCCGGTTTTGCAGAAATGGCACAGGTTTATAGTTCAAAGTACCAAAGAGGATTTTTGGGTATGGCCGGGTATTTTGACTTCTTGCGAGGTTTCCGTTGGTAGTGGACAGACCTGCGTATCGTGTGGAATCGTGATACATACCTGCCTTTAATTCCCATCCGTTCCATGAAACTCCGGCAAAAATCTGGTTCAACTGGTAATAGCTGGATTCACCAAAAGCCCCCAATGCATTTAGGCCCAATGTATAACTAATTGGCAAACCGTTTTTCCGGTAAGGTTGACCCAGGTCCAAATCTGTGAGATTAATAAAAGTACCAATTTCTCTTATTTTTCCAAATTGGTTGGCTGTATACCAAAATGGCAGAATACTATCGCTTGCAATGACTGACCTGTTTTTAACAGATATATAAAAATTCTCCTGAGCCTCTGCAAAAAGAGCACTGGAAGTAATTATTAACAAATAGAAATAGTTTTTCATGAATTTAAGGTAACAATCCATATCGCACGGTTCTCATTTCGTTACCACTTCCAGGTTATTGCTGGCGATAATAAAAGGCTTTTCCTTATTTCCTTGATAAAGAAGGTATTTATTTCTTGGTACTTTTTAGCAATCACCGGCTTGTATTACATGATTATATGAATTAAAGAGTGCCATTGCTCTCAATTTGTTCATCGACTGTTAGGATTTCCCTTTGGCTGTTTTTTTGTTTCTTTCCGTTACCATAGCCGTAGCCATCGCCGTAACCATAACCATAGCCGTAACCGTAATCAGGGATGTTGTAATTGCCTTTTCCATGCGGTATGCTGTTTATTATAATTCCTACACCCTTCATCTGGTATCTTCCTATTTCATCAAGGGTTAATTTAAATACCTGCTTTGGTGTGTATTTATGACGGACCACAATTACATTTACATCTATCAACTCACGTAATTGGAAAATATCTGCAACAAAACCTATGGGAGGTGTATCAATGATAATCACATCGTAGATTTTTTTTAGTTTTTCCAAAAGTTCAATCAGCCTGTCGTCGGATAACATCTCAGACGGATTCGGAGGAATAGGTCCGGCAGGAATTACCTTTAATCGTGGAAGTTTCGTCTCATAAGTTATTTCTTCAAGACTGGCTTTACCAATAATGTAATTCACTATGCCTTTTGCTTTTCCCAGGTTGAATATTTCAGCTATTTGCGAATTTCGTACATCCAAATCAAGCAGAACAATCTTTTTACGCGTAAGAGCAATAGATGAGGCGATATTTACTGCATTGAATGATTTTCCTTCGCCGGGTAAAGAAGAGGTTACTGAAATTACCGGATGTTCTTTAGCTTTCGCCAACAGGTTTAGCTTGGTACGAATTGATACATAAGAATTACCTAGATGTGAATTTGGTTTATCCATTACCGGAGTCCGGCCTGCTTTCTTTTCGTCTGAATAAAAAACATGTCCGATTACCGGATACCTGGTAAGGGCTGAAATTTGGTCCTGTGCTACAATTTTTGTGTTAAACACATCCCGTAAGAGAATAAAAGTAGCAGGGAATATCAGTCCAAGTAAAAGTGCCAATGAATAAATCCTGTTTTTTTGCGGACTGACAAGGGCACTGACATGCGGGCTTTCCAGCATCTGACCATCCGGAACATTTGAAGCTTGCGCAATACGCGCTTCGGATAATTTCTGTAAAAGAAACGTGTAGGTTTGACTGTCAATTTGATACTTGCGTTCAAAATTTACAAAATTTCGTTCGGTAGCTGGTAATCTTCTGATTTGTGCATTAAGACTATTCATCCGCTGATTGAGATTTTCAAGTTCAATGTCGGATTGTGCGAGTATATTATTGATACTCTGGCGTAAAGAGTTTTTAACTATTTCAATCTGTGTATTTAGCTGAACAAAAGTTGGATGATCGGAATTCGGACGAATGGATGTCTGACTTGATTTTTCATTAATCAGGGCATTCAGCTGAATTATGAAACTATTTAGCAGGGGGTCGTCAATACCCATTGAAGATGGTGCAATAACCGTTTCCATATCCTGGTTGGTTTCAATGTATTCCTTCAGGTAAGTGTAATACTTGTTTTGAGCCCGGTGCCGTATAAGTTGATTATCCAACTCATTGAGCTGAGCGAGCAATTGTTGCGATTGAGCAGAAAAGTTAATCATCTGGTTATTGCTTCGAAAGGTTTCCAATCTTCCTTCAGAAATGGTTAAAGAATCAGATATATTCTGCAGCTGGGAATCAATAAAATGAATTGTCAGTTCAGCATTCTTGTTCTTTTTTTCCACGTTATTATCCTGATAAACATCTATGAGCCTGGCCAGGAATTCGGTGCCTTTGGCAATATTTCCATCGTGGACAGTAAGGCTAAGTATTGAGGAATAATCAGTAGGAAGGCCAATTATGAGGCTTGACCGGTATTTGCTAACCAATGAACTGTTTGTATTAAATCTGAACTTGAAATGTTCCGGTTCGTTGGGTTTATAATTTTCATTCAAAAACACAATAAAACTGAATTCATCTGTTTTCAGAGCTGAATCAGGTTTGAGAACGGCACGAAAGGAATACTCCGGTATTGCCTTCTCAATCTGATTCAACCTGTAATTGTGAACCCTTATATTTTCACCCTCTGTGCTGACTGTTATTCTTTTATCCGGGTGTATAGTCAGGTTAAAATCATTATCAACTAATTGCGGATGATTTTTATCCCATAATATCTGGAAGGGAGCATTTTTGTACAATTCAGTTTCGGATACCTTTCCTATACTGTAATAACTCACTTCAAAATCAAGTTCTGACAGCGTTCTTGAAACCATAGGAGTTGAACTAAGAATAGCTACCTGGTTGTATATGCTTGTCCAGTCTCTCGCGGTTTCCTGAAACATACCCTGTCCCGGACCGTATAAGGCAGACATCGGAGATTTGGAATTTCCTTCCCCAATCATAAGGGTTGCCGTGATTTCGTAAATCGGGGGTGTATATCTTATATACGCAAAAGCTAAGCCAACAGCAACAACAACTGCTATTATAAACCAATACCAGTTTGACAATAGCCTGGTAATTAACTTTTTTACGTCATTCGTTCCCTGGTTTTGCAGGCTGAAACCGTTATCGGGATTTCTGTTTGTATCTGGTATCATTGGAATAAATTTACAATTAATAATCCTAAAGAAATAACTGATGCGGTAATGGAAATCGGCGCCATGAATGCCATTCCTTTGGCACCAAAAATCCGGGTTCTGTTTTCCACATAAACAATATCATGCGGAAGGATATAATAGTAAGGTGAATAGATAAGTTCCGGATCGGTTAAATCAATCTGCGCAATTTGTTTGCCAGCTGGCAGCTCCCTGATGATTTTAACATTCTTCCGGTTTCCGAAATCTGTCAAATCGCCAGCCATACCAAGGGTTTCAAAGATGGTAATTCTGCTTTTCATCATGGTAATTTGTCCCGGGCTTCTAACTTCACCTAAAACAGTGAAAGTTCTTCCTACTAATTTAACAAAAACCGATGAATTCTGAAGGTAATTATCTACCTTTTCCTGTAAAATATCCTGAATCTCATTCAGCGTTTTATTTACCACATTAATTTTTCCCAAAAACGGATATGAAATATTGCCTTCTTCGTCAACCAGATAAGTGATAAGCTCCAGGCTACCTGTACCAACTGAAGTTGTTTGTGCCCCTATCAGATTAAGGAATGCAACGTTTTCAGGGTTAATTCCGATGATACGGATGTATAAATGATCGTTTGGCCTGACCCGGTAATCATCCGGCAGGGGTGCATGTTCATAAGTTTGTCCGGTTTCAATACCATGTAAATAGGTAATTTTATGAAGCGGGGTACTGCATGAAACAGCAGTGAACACCAATAACAATATTAATTGAAATGGTTTTCTGGTAAGAAGAATCTTGTTTCTCATTTTTATTTTCATTTTTTCATTTTTGTTTCTTGTGAATTAATTCATAATTAAGAAGTGAATTTTTTACAATTACTTCCTTATTTATTTTTAAACCTAAGAGTAATGTCAGTGAATCTGATTGACAACCGAGGGCTTTGAAGAATGTATGTGGTCGTTTAGTTGAATTATTTTATCGAAGTAGGGCAGGAGTGTAGTACGGTGTGTAACAAACAGAATGGTTACCTGGCTTTTTAATTTTACGATTACATCCATTATCTGCTGTTCGTTTTCTATATCGAGTGATGAAGTAGCTTCATCAAGCAGAAGTATACGGGGTTCCCTGAGCAATACACGGGCGAGTGCCAGCCGCTGTCTTTCTCCGCCTGAAAAATGATACTGGTAATTTACAATGTATTCATTTAATTCTTTTTTAAAGCGTTTTACCAGGTGCAGACCATTCACCTGCCTGAGCACCTCCCATATCCTCTCATCGGAAATGGTTGGCCGGCTGTCCCATATAAGGTTCTCACGCATTGTTCCCTCAATAAAAAATGAATCCTGAGGCAGGTATCCGATGCTTTTTTTCCAAATAGGTAAAATCGCATCATTTAGTATTTTTCCATCCACCCGTACAACACCACTCTGAGGATGCTGTAACCCTGCTATTATGTCGATTAGAGTGGTTTTACCACGCCCCGATTCACCCACAATGCCTGTAATCTTTTTTGCAGGGATACGCTCAGAGAAGCGGTTGAAAAGCTGGTCCCCGCCGGGGTATGAAAAGGAAAGGTTTTCAATTGTGATTTCTTTTTCAACAGGAAGCACTTCTTTTGAGGGAATGGATTGCAATTTAGTGTCTTTAAAATCTTCATCAAGTTGCATCACCATTTTTACTGAAGGCAAAGCAGAAATGATGTTGTTTGTATCGGAGTTCAAGCCTATAAATTGCGGAAACATCCGGGAAAATAACAATATAAGTATAAAGAAAGATGTCAGCGGGACTTCGATTACCCTGTATCCGATATATACTACCAGCACCAGAATAAAAATACTTGCTATTCGGTAAATCAGATGGGGTAGGGCGCGGTTTTTCTGGATCTTGTATTCCAGTTCAAGCAGGGAAGTCGTTGCTGTATCAAACTTATTGTAGTAGAAATCTTCAGAACCGTGAACTTTTGCAATTTTTACAGTTTGCCAGAAGTCGTCAATGTATTTCAGCAACTGGTTGTATGAAAAAATGAACCCTGTACCCAGGTCAAAGGCTTTAAAAAGATATTTCCGCAGCAAAAAAAAGAGCAATATACCGGTAATGATGATTACCACAGTAACTTCTGCCGAAATTAAGAGTGCCCATACAATTAATGATAAAATCATAATCAGGGTCTTTAACATCCGCAGGTAATAGAAGTAATAGTTTGCCACATTGGGAACCTCTGCAGTAAGCACCTGAAGATGATTGTTCTTACTTTTTACATTTAAAAGAGTCCAGTCTGCTAGTATTATTTTCCGAAAGAGACGCCGCCGCATGTTGTATATAAAAGTTTGCTGGTATTTGGCATCCAGTAAACTATTCACATAAGCAAGAAGCGGCATAAGTGTAAGCAGGACCAGGTATGCAAGAAGCACAGTTTCAATGGTTAGTTCCAGACCAGCTCCGGAAGCCAGTTTCCTGAAAAACAGGGCAAGGCCGTCCACCTGTTCCCCGTTGCTTACGTCTAAAAGTTGTAAGAGCGGAATGAGCAGTACGATTGAAAAGCCTGCACTGAGTCCGTTCACCATTGAGATGGTAAAAATCAGTGCCAGCTTCCAGGGCTGATGTTCCCGCAGAAGCAGAAGGGTTTTTATCAAAAAGCGGATTTGATTCATTTCAGTTCCGGAGTGATTACGGATTCTCTGCTATCAATCCCAGCTTGTTCATTTCCTTTAGATGAGCTTCTACTTCAGTCCGGCATTGTTCTGCATCCACTTCATATTCTTCGATCAACCTGCCGCAGAGGTCTTCCAGCGACATAGGTTGTTCAAGCATATCCCAGATGTAGGTGGCTACCGGGTTCAACGAAAAATACTTTCCTTTCGGGATGTCCATCATTACCAGTTCATCGTGCAGACGGCCGGAAATGGTTTCATTGTTGCGTTTGTATTTCATAACGATTATTTATTAAATTATTTAATTTGATTTCTAATCACGAATTATATTTCTGATATAAATTTTTAAAATCAAAAAAAGTGGATGTCAATCGGGTTTAATTTCCTCATAGTGATAAAGTGTATAAGGATCCTTTTTTGCTTATATTTATAGCCCGGGAATGCCTGAATATAATACCACCTCAGTTTAAAGATATTTCCCAAACCATAATTGGTCGAATCCGATTCACGTTTCACCTGCTGCAAAGCATAATGAAAGAACCATTGTGGAACCGGATAATCAACCGGTAAAAGAGTTGTACCCGGAAAGAAATGACGAAGCATTGCATTGCACAAGCCCACCAACCGCTGTGCATTTAAAAAATTAACCAGGTTGATAAATTTTTCCTTATCTACATTAAATCGGCTAACAATTTCATGAATGTCAACCAGCCATTTTAAACGCCGCCAGGTATGTAGTCCTCCGTGAATAATCAGGTAAAGCAATTCAAATTCAAGAGTAAATCGATTCAATTGTCTGCCGGCAAATTCGATTTGTTGTATATTTTCAGCAACAACATCTGATATTTGATCAAAATCTGCTATCGGATCGATGAATACCCTCCAGTGTATTTCGACAGTTTGTTGTTTTTCTAAATTGTACAGGGTTAATTGGTTGATTCGGGAAGTTATTCTTTGTTTGGATTTTTGGCTTTCAGGCCACTTTTTTTTGTCGTATTCAAACCCCAAATCTCTAAATATTTGAATTACAGTAAAAACTTCCGCTGGTTTGATTAAAAAATCAAAATCACGATAAATCCGGCAGGTGGCATCACCATATATCCTGTAGGAGAGCAAGGGTCCTTTTAAGGGAACAAACCAAATATTGTCCTGTATAAATTTGTCTGTAATTTCCAGAAAACCTGCCAGCATGCTTAACTGATTAAGTTTCTCTTCAAAAACAAGCTGGTTCTGCTGCTCACCAAGAAAGTTATTGATCTGTTGATGAGACAGGCGATGTCTGCGGTATAATAAATCTCTGGTATAGTTCATATTTTAATTTAGATAGAATAATTATGCTTCAGTTTCATTATTTTCCGGTGAGCTTACCATTTTATTAAAATCACTTTTCGGTTTAAAGTGCTTTGTCATCAGTATATTGAATATTGTACTTTTGGCAGCAAGATTCTTTACCCGGAGGTTTTTATCTTCCGGATTCAGTTCTAAATCGTATTCTGTCAGCTTTTTCCAAATGTTAATGAATGGCAGGTTTAATTTTTCGTTCCAAATGTTTTTTGCAAGCAATCTTAATTCCATCCGCTGCGATTTGGCATCGCTGACAATTTTTAAGGCTTCCTCCTTTGAAATCCTGCCACGGGAGAAATTGTTAAGTAATTTACAGCGGTAGGCAGAGCATACATTTGGCTTCTTTTTATTGTAAATTGAACATTTTCCCTGAAAGTAAGGGCAGGGATGATGAAAAAATTCTCCCGCTTCAGTCCGGAAATAATTACGATCAATCTTCACAGGAAGTGTTCCACTTTCCTTTTCTCCGGGATTAAGAACAGCACTGGCATGCAGAGTACCATCGCAGCAGAAACCACAGGAAATACAAATTTCCTGTTCCTCTTCCTGACTTTTGATCCCCGGGCTCATTTTTTTTTGTTCCGGAGAAGAATCAACTGTAATATCCTTTTGTGAATTCATGAGCTTTTTTTAGGTAAAAAAAAATATCAGCAACTATTGGTTTATCTTTCTGAGGAGTGACCGACATCCTGTTCAAATCTCTCTGCAACAATTCAAAATCTACAAAATTCAGATCCGGATTGTTCCTGAATGCATTAAATTCGCTCATAAACTGCTCTTTCCCATAAGAAGATACAGTGGAGAATGCATTGCTTTTGGCTGGATCTGATTTCGCTAACCTGGACAATATGTCATCAGTAAACAATCCTTTTCCCAGTTCCCTGAAAATTATCCGATCATTGTACCCGTTAACGAGGTGTTTTGACGGAACTTTCAACATGTATTCAACAATCCGGACATCAAGCAGGGGATACCGGTATTCAATGCCGTTTAACTGACCGTTCACATACCAGTCAGCAGTTCGTGCAGCAATGTGGTTTAAATTAATTAACTGAAGGTGGACATCCCTTCTCGAATGATAGTGAAACCTTTTACCGGTGGGGATGCGGTTGCTCTTCAAGGCAGAACTAATATAAGGAAATACGGCTGCTTCCGCCTTTTGCCTGGAATAGTTTCTCTGAGCGAGCAGGAATAAAACTTCCAGACGTATTGCTGAAGCAAATTTTTTTAATTTCCAGACAGGGTATTTTTTCAGGAAATGCTTCCAATCAAATACCTTTAAAAGGTCGGCATCAATACCTCTGTTGGCAATGCTTATAAATTCATCGCCTCCCCATCCGCTAAAAATTAAGTCAATATCTTTTGCTTTGGCAGCAGACACTATTTTATTTTCAAAAACAAGCTCACTGGGATGTCGCCATCCGGACACAAACGTCAAATAATCTTCCAGGTGAATGTTGGAAAAAACTGGCTCCATATTGTTTTGCCTGCAAATCTGATTTACCCGGTAACGCTCATCGGAAAAACCTCTTTCTTCCGTTTCCTCAGGCTTTGGCGACCATGAAAAACCATAAAACCGCTTCTGTTCAGGATAGGCTTTTCTGGCAAGTGCTGCAACTATACTTGAGTCCAGCCCGCCGCTGACATGAGCTGAGGCTGAAAACCGCTGGTCTGCGCGAATCATTACAGAATCCGCTAGCAATTGGTTAAGATCAGAGATAACCTGCTTTTTAGTGAGTGTATTGTCAGTTTTAATTTTCTCAGGAAACCAGTAACGTACCATTTTCCGGTGCTCTTTTGAAAATATAAAATAATGGCCTGGCTTTACCCGTATAATCGATTTATTTGGAGCAAGCATGTAATCGTGCCCGGCGCGTAAAAACATATTTAACAGGTAGTCCTTATCTATTTTTTGATGTTTAAATAAGGCTTTAGACAATCCCATTGCATCGGTAGCGAAATAGGCGGTGGAGCCGGCAGCTGAAATTGCAAGGGGACGTATTCCCAAATGGTCAACAAAAAAGAGTGCCTGATTTTTCTTGCTGTCATAAATACAGATTGCAAAATCTCCGTTAAGTTGCTGTACAAATGTTTCTCCCCATTTAAGATAGGCTTTTGCAATATATTCAGGAGAATTTGAGACTTTATTTCCATCCGGGATTTTAGAAGATAATTCTTCAAGATTATAAATGAACCCATCTATTAATACCGTCAACCCTAACTGGTCGTTCCGGTAGAATACATCTTCCCTTGACAGAATCTTTTTCTCAGAGAGGTAAGCACAGGTAAATGCATCCCGGGAAAAATAATCCGGGATGCAATTATTCCATTTTAGAACATTTTCTACATTCTGTAATAGAAAATTTGAATGAAATAAATTTTCACTCAAATTAACAGAACCATAAATCATGAGGAAGAAGTAATTAGTAGCAGCAAATTATTGCTGTTCAGGTGTCATTTCCTTGATGCTTGCAGGTCAATATCAATAACAGATGATATATATCCAGGTGACTATGATGCTGCCCCTGGTCCTGGCTGATTCTTTGGAGTAAATTCCTTGCTTCCTATTGATTCATTTGGCGCAGCAACAGTACCACTTAATGTGATCCCTTTTACTGATAAACTCTGAACCGAAGGTGATTCCCAACTTTTTTTGTCATTTGTTCTCATAAATTACATTTTTAATGTTAAACTGCATACAAGTTAATGAATTTTTATGGATTAATTATTATTAGTCATTTTTTTTTACGATTTTTTTTTCTATCACTGGTTGATTTTCTCTATAGCTGTAGAAAATGTCAGGGGCTCGCTCCGGATTAAAGTAATTCTTTTTTATTGAGTTATATTTAATTTTCAGGAAAACTGTATCGTGGAAGATTTACTTACACAAGGAGTTAAATGCCGGACATTTGCTACAATAAAAGGAGCCTCATTTTATAATCGGGGATGATATTTTCACATGCTTTCCTGTCAATAACCGGTTCTTTTGCTTACTATGCATGAACTTCACTGGTTTCAGGAGTAACTATCATTTTATCGAAATCATCTTCCGATTTAAAATGTCTGGTAAGCAATACATCAAAGATAAGGCATTTGGCTTTTAAAGTTTCAACCAGGTGATTTTTGCTTTCTTTGAATTCTTCTGAATTCAATTCATCCAGTTTGTTTTGAATTGTCCTGAATGGCGTGTTTTCAGGAATATTCAAAGCATTATGTGCCAGCAGGGTTATTTCTTTCCGGTAGGTTTTTACATTACTTATGATAGTTGTTACTTCATCAACGGTAATCGTTTCGCGGGCTGAATCACCAAGGAGCCTGCAACGGAATGCAGAGCAGATATGTGCTTTTTTTTGATTGTAAATTGTACATTTTCCCGAGAAATAATGACAGGGGAGGTGAAAGAATTCTCCCAGTTCATTCTGAAAATAGTTTTCTTCCATTTTCTCAGGCAATGTGCCTTTTTCACCAGGTCGCAAGCTGGCTTTGTCAAACAGCGTTCCATCGCAGCAAAAACCACACGACAGACAAATCTTCTGCTCCTTTTGTAAACTGTTATTGTTGTTCTCCATAAGTTGTTCCTGAATTATTTTCCGTAATATCCTTTTGTGAATTCATGCAGGCGTTTTAATACCAGAACAAAACTCATGTAATCAGGAATTTCCTCTATTTCCTTATCTGAATTATTAAGAATATCGTTTTCCAGCTTTTCATAATTCACGAAATTTAAATCGGGATTATCTTTAATTTCCTGCATATCCGCCTTAACATCCAGAAACACTTTTCTGTTAAAAGGCAGCATTTTTGCATAAAGCGCCGGATTGTTCTTGTTTTTGGACCACACAACTGAATCTGGCAAAATATTCCTGCTGATTTCACGAAGCATCAATCTTACATACCCTTTATTAAACAGAAGTACAGACGGGACTTTCAACATGTATTCTATGATTCTTTTATCCAGTAACGGATAACGGTATTCCAGTCCTGATTTATACCCGTTTACAAACCAGAATTCAGCACGTTCACCAAGATGTCCGAAATTTAGCAGTGCAAGGTGCACATCCCGTCGCGATTTCCACTTGCATAAGGAAGAATTTTTACTGCCTGTTATTTGTTTTTTATTTTTAATGTAGCTGGTAAATTCAGATTTGCTCTTGAACCACTCATGATTAATACCCAAAGCCGGCAGCAGGATATTTATAATTATTCGCTTGATCATTTTTACCGGGTTCCGGGTTGGGTTCTTCCGGTAAAAGGCTTTCCATTTTAATTTAAAGAAAAGATCGGAATCGATGCCCCGGCTGTTGATGCTTATAAATTCATCGCCTCCCCAACCGCTGAAAAGAAGATTTACATTTTTTAAACGGGCATGTTTCCGAAGGATTGCCTCATGAAAAAATTCAATCATACATCTCCAGTCGTTAAATAACTCTGTAATTTCATCTTCGTCAAATTCCAGGTATGCCGGATTGATATTGCATTGTTGGCTGATGTCTTCCAGCAGTTTACGCTCATCAAATACTTCAAGGGAAACTTCTGCATCGCGGGATGACCATGTAAAGCCCAAAAATTCCTTTTGCTGCAGGTACTGCTGCTTTGCAAGCGCTGCTACTATTCCTGAGTCGAGTCCGCCGCTAAGATGTGTACCTGCTGTAAATTGTTGGTCAGCACGAATGAAAACTGCATTTTCAACCAGTCTTGCCAAATCCTCCTTTACCTTATGAAACTCCAGTGATGGTTCCTCATTTATTCTTTCCGGGTGCCAGTACTTATGCAGTTGAACGGTTTTATTGGAAGAAACTTCCAGATAATGTCCGGGTAAAAGTTTTTTTGTTCCCTGAAGAGGTAGCAAATTAACATCCACTTCGTCAGCATTTTTTAAAAACCGGTAAATGAAATCGGGATTTATCCGCTCTCTGCCATGAAGGGCTTTGCATAAGCCCAGTCCATCGGAAGCAAACCAAAATGCATCATCACGCAGAACATAGGACAGTGGCCTGATTCCAACATGGTCACGGTAAAGCAAAAATGATGCAGGCTTTTTGTGAAAGATTGCAATGGTAAAATCCCCGTTTATTTCGTGTACAAATTCCTTCCCCAGCTTTTTATAAAGTTGATATGCCAGTTCAGGTTGTGGTATAGAAAAACTTTTAATATTTATAAGCTTAACCAGTTCCTCCCTGTTGTAAAAAAAACCTGACATTATAACAACAACCTGGTCTATTTCATTAAGATAATACAAATCGGACAAACGAATTTTGAATACAGGATTAAGAATCAATCCTCCGGAGAATGCCCCAAATTGAAATTTGTGATCAATCAGGCCGGCACATTTCAAATTTTCGGAAAGTTTTTTCAGGTTATCCTTCTGTGTTGAGGAGGAATTTTCAGAAACCAGGCCATACAATAAAGCCATCTGTGTAAATTGGACAGAAGTAAATTAAATCAGCAAATTAAGTCGATGAATATAACCTGAACTCTTGAACAGGCCAGTAAATGAAATTTTAAACAACAGCATAACCTGCCAAATTAATTGGCAAGTTATGCTGAGAAGTTTCCTGGTTAAAACTTAAGATCCTGCACCTGGCCCGCCATACTGGCCAGGATATTTTGCGCCAAAAGATTCGGATTTACCATTTGAAATGGCCTTTGTAGTACCGGCCTTAATTGACAGCATAAATACTAACGGTTTTTCCCAAGGTTTTTTAATTTTTGAGTTCATAATGAAAAAATTATGTGTTTATTAAAGATACAAGTTTTCTTTTTTCGATCCAAATTATTTTTTATTCTTTCTTAACAAAAGTTACTAATCTTTGCTCAGAGATTCAGTGTGAAGCAATCGTTGTATATTCTTCTCCACGTGGTACAATTTCAAAATCCTGTACTTTTAGCCAGGCATGTGCAATTATTTTTTTGCTGTTATCGTGCTTTACCCCAATTAACAAGGTGGAGCTAATATTCCGTCTTTGCAGCATCCACCGGCCAGCAAACGATTGCACCAGACAAACATTTTCCCAGAAGGCCAGTTTATTGGCGCGCCTGATTGCCCTTTTAAACGATTTGAGGTTATTAATGCCCGGCTGAAAGTTGTAATTACCCTTCTTCAATGTTTTCAGGCAAACCCGGAATGGTAAAAAAATGAGCATCAGCTTGGCTAAATAGATAAACAAAGCTGCTTCAAAAAGATATTGCTTTTCCTTTGCCGGAAGGTTAAAAAATTTCTTAAACATTTTCATCTTGCTGAAATTATCTTTATAAAGCCACTTTTGATGTCTTAATCTGTTTGTTCAGAAAATTTAGCATATCTTCAATTGGAATAGCATGCGGGCGTTTCACTTTCAAGGTTTCCACTTTTTGTGAGAGTATCAGCAATTTTTCCAGATAATAACTTTCAGTCTCCGGCATTGCATTCAGGTATTCCCATCGGTACACCTCGTTACGCAATGAGGTAAAAAGTTTTGTTCCGGTTAAAACTTCTGTTTCGATTCCGGTCACATCAGCAGTCTCAATAATAAACAGCTGGTGCAACGAAAAATTAAGATTCCTGCTTTGCATCGGAAAGTAATATTTTTCGAAACCGGGTGTAATGGCAGTTAAACTGTTGGTTTCCTGTTTTAATTGACTCAGCGAGTCGTTCCAAAGTTTTATGCGGTCGGAAAGGGGCATAATTTCAGGGACATCACCAGTAAAAAGAATGGGCGTCACATCATCGGTTAAGAATTCTGCCCCGGCCATGCAAAAAGCCGCAGTAAGAGATGACTTTCCCGCACCCGATTCTCCACAGAGAAGGATTCCCCGGCCTTTCCACACAAAACTGCTGCCGTGCAAAGGCAGGATATTTCGCTGATGGAGTATAGCGCCGTATACCGAACCGTTCAGGTACAACTCAACCATTGCCTGGGTAGCATCTTCTGCGGGTGCATATTCAACGTCAATTCCGTTACAGGCATAAAATCTTCCCACACCTTCTACCTGCATGGAAAATTCGTTCTGATTTATCTGCCAGAAGCTATCAGCATACAATGGCACCTTAACTGTTCGTGGTTCTTTTACCTGTTTAAGCAACACATCGTCGAGAGGAAATTTTGGATTCATAGAGAGCTGCATTTTGTTTTTTATAATCTGAGATCTTTAGTTTTTGCTTTAATTTTCCAATGGCAGCTTATCAATGTTCTTTTGTTTTAAAGTTTTATTGTAAGCGGGATTCACAGAAATAAATTCCGGAACTATCTGCATCATTTCTTCAACCACCTGTTCATTATTTATATTATCTACATGGAGGAGCAAACCTGCAATTGTTTTATTCACTTTCCCATATTCATATTTTCGTACCTTGCCAATCATTATTTTTTCATTGTGAGTCGGCAATAAGTCCTCAAGGTTATCAAGAAGCTCTTCATAGAGTTTTTCCCCTGGCCTTAGACTTGTAATTTCAATGTTAATATCCTGGTTTGGAACAAATCCCGATAAAAGAATCATCTTTTCTGCCAGGTTATAAATCCGTACAGGTTTCCCCATATCGAATATAAATATTTCTCCGCCGTTACCCATGAAGCAGGCTTCCAGTACAAGCTGACAAGCTTCAGGGATGGTCATGAAATAGCGGGTTATGTCCTTGTGGGTAACCGTCACCGGCCCTCCGTTCTCAATTTGTTTTTTAAACAGCGGTACTACCGAGCCGTGCGATCCCAGCACATTCCCAAAACGTGTGGTTATAAACTGAGTGTTACTGTGCTTACTTTGTGCCAGTGACTGTACATAAATTTCACTTATCCTTTTAGAGGCCCCCATCACATTGGTTGGGTTCACTGCTTTATCGGTTGAAATGAATACGAATTTTTTCACACCGAATTCCACCGATAAATCAGCCAGGTTTTTGGTACCACCAACATTCACACGCACTGCCTCACACGGATACTGTTCCATTAACGGTACATGCTTGTAGGCAGCCGCATTAATAACGATTTCCGGCCGGTATATTTCAAACACTTTTTTTAGTTTCACCACATTGGTTACATCGCCAACAATCACCGTAAATTCTGGATCCTTGTAATTGGCAATGATCTGATTCTGGAGATCATACAGATCCGATTCGGCCTTGTCAAGTAAAATTACATGGTGTGCATTAAATAAAATAAGCTGATTCACGATCTCGGAGCCTATTGATCCGGCAGCACCTGCCACAAGAATAACCGCCTCTTTCACACCGGTTTTAATCTTTTCCCTGTCAAGTTTTATCGTGTCCCTGCTTAGCAGATCCTCAATTTTAATGGCTTTAATTTCCTTGGTTGTAAGACCGCCGTTTAACCATTTGTTCACTGAAGGAATTTCTTTTACTAAAATACCAAAAGGCAGGCATTTGTTTACAATTTCCCTTTTTAACTCTGTTACTGACTTGTCATTTTCAACTGCCAGGATAATTTCAGAAATCTTGCTTTTGGGTATAATCCTGGAAAAGGCACGGTGAACGGAATAGATGGGAATACCTGATAACAACTTATTGTGAAGTGAAACATTGTTATCAATGTACCCTATCAGGCGAAAGCTCTGAGAGCTGTCGGTCATGAGTGCATTGCGTGTAATTGCTGCCAGCCTGCCTGTACCATAAATCATAACATTCTTCACCTGCTTGCGATTTACAAACCATTCATTGTAAATGGCTTTTGCCAGAATGCGCGACAAAAGGAGCAGGTTCGAAGCAATTGTGAAATGAATTACAATAATGGAATAAGGGACAAGCAGGGGCGAATCGGCAGTGAGTTGCCGCAATATGAGTGAAAAAAGAAAAAGCAGAATGCTGCCAATGCCCAGGGCAGAGATGACGCGGACAATGTCTTCGGTTGTGCTTTGCCTCAGAATTCCTGAATAGGATCGCAACAGGTGAAACCCAAAGGCATTAATTGCAACAACCAGTATCATTTCCTGGTAATTGAGAAATTCTGCGGCCTCCTTTATGTCAAAGTTGAAGCGCAGGATGTAAGCAAGTACCAGTGTGACCCATACAATGTGCAGATCGAAAAGCAACACGAACCAACGGGGCAGATACCGCTTTGTAAAGTAATTTTTAACTCGGGTTATCATTATTTAATTATTTGATAAAAAAAATGTACAAGGGTTCTCTTTATGATTATTATGATACTAAGTTGCATGTGGATATATCATTTCCTAAAAATAGGGAACTGGTTCGCCTTTAGGTTTACAATTTATCAACAGCATCAAATCAACTTAATAATTTATTTTATGCTCAATGTTCTGTACGATAAGGAATACTTTCATGTCTAAATTCTTAAGACAGGATTAATTACACGAAGAATTCATCTAAAATTTCGGTCAGAAGGTTTAACAGGCCGGAAAGATTATTTCAGACAATCATTAAGTTGTCAGCATCCACCGCTTTATCTTCACATTTTTCCTTAGAATTATTTGCACGAAATTTAATAGCAGGATGTTCTCCATGCCGTTTATCCGGAGGGGGAAGCTCCATATAATTTCCATACAAATTTCTTAGGTACTTATCGCATTTATTGGGTAAATTGACTGTTACACCTTCAAAAACTCCTTCGGATAAGGGGAAATAGGTATCAGCAGGCAGTAATTCTGCATAGACTCCATGTCCGCCGCTTGGCAGAAAGACATACTTATTACCTTTGCAGGAGCTTATGAAAAGTGAATACAGATAATTCCAATTATAGGCAGACATAAAGGAGGTTAATCTGCCAATTATTCTGTATTTAGCAATTTCCCTGAACTTGGTGTGGTTTTTTGATCTTAACTGATAACCAGTTATGACAGCAATTAATTTAGTGAATATGTTGGCAAAGAAAAGAAATATTGATCTCATAACACGATTATCAGGTAAAAATTCAAGGGGAAACAGATCCACAAAAATACCTGCCGGAGAATTATCGGTATTAGTATAAATTTCTATAAATGTCGTATCCTTTTTCATTATTTTGGCAAATATTGTTTGACCGGAATGAGTTTTCAATAAATCCACCAAATGGTATTTTTCCCCCAGTTCATTGTTAAATAATTCCAGAAACATATTGTAATCGTTTCGTGGCATTAATAAATCCATATCATCATCCCAGGGAATAAAACCTTTATGCCTTACCGCCCCCAGACAGGATCCACCTCCAAGCAGCATTTTTAAATCGTATTTTTTGCATACCGCTGCTATATCACAATACATGTCAAGTAAAACTCTTTGTAATTCCTTTCTTTCGGAATCTGAAAGTTTATGGATTTTAACATCGTTCATAGTATTTAAATTTTAGAGTTAGTTTATTATTGATTTGAACCCTTCTGGAAAAAATGTTGTATATAATTTACAAAATATTAGAATATTAAGAGTATTTTTTTTTGAATAAAAATAACAGTACTTTATGTAACTTAGTTGTAATTCTGTTAAAGTAGTAAATTGATGTAAAAATTGATGCGTTTGTTCAAATCACTGAATCTGCAACCTCCTGAATTATATCTCAAATTTCTCGAAAGAAGAATATTTATTTACAGCCATTTGATGCATTTTCTAAACTTCTTATCCATATTCCTTTGTATAATAAAAATCCATGATTTTATCTTGTTTTATAATATCATTTAAAAAAAGGACTGTTTAATTTCGTTGGTACTATATTAAACAAACACCTATTTATCTTCAGAAGGTTTTGTTTTGAGATACTAACTTTTTACATATAATTACATATTGTTTTTTTACAACACTTATTAAAAAAAGTTTTTCCGACTGTTCCAAACCAATTAAATATATTGTGCCACCAGTGCTGATAACTGAAACAATCACAATCGATATAAATCGTTGAAGGGATGCATCAATTAAGGTGTACAGAATCAATGGCAGTATCAGGGCTACCAAACCAACAACAGCTGTTTTTAAAACTACCTTGATTAGAAAATTTTTGATTTTAAGTTTAACAAGTCCTCTTAAAATCCACAGCCTTGCTGCGAGCGCTAAAAGTGAAAAAATAATGCTTACATAAAGTGTTACCTGCGGCGGAAATCCAAATTTTAGGAACATCCAGGAAAATGGAAGTATTAAAATGAGCAATCCACCTACTATCATTTGGTAAACTTTAATCCTGCCTGAAGCATGGGCTGCAATCATTAATGGACCAGAAAAGCAGTCAATCAATACGTTAATAATAACCAGCTGTGTAAATATAACGGTATATTCAGGTACTATCTTTAACCAGAGTTTCAGTATCATTTCGGTTTCGAGAAGGATGGGAAGTGATAAAAAAAACAGCAAAAAAAAAGAATATTTGGCACCCTGAAATATCAACTGGTGCATGTATTTAAAATCATTGGCTGCATAAGATTTTATTATTTGAGGTTTCATGGCAGTCTGAAAATTTCCTACAAACTGATGAACTGCCGCTTTTACCTGCCAGGCAATCCCACGTGCAGCATTTACCGCAGGACCAAAAAAAATGTTCAGAAGAATATTTACTCCCTGACCGGATAGAACACCTGCAGCATTTCCCCATAGATTCCAGCCGGCAAAACTCAATAGGGTTCTGAACAAAGACTTATCCCAAATGAACCGGTAGTTACTTTCATTAAATTTCCGGTTGCTGTAAAGGCCATAAATAATCCTAATGAGCAGCGAAACAGAAAAAACCAGCACAGCATACAGCTTTAGTTTATCGTAACCGAACCACTGAAGCATAAATACAATCAGCAATTGAAGACCTACCTCTACTATGCTGACATAAGCATATACATTCATCCGTTCATGCGCAATAATAAGTGCATGGTAGGGAATGCTCAGCACGGCAATTACAAAGGTTAGGATAGAAAACTGATAGGCCCAGTTGGCTGCATTCATTCTTTCGGAAGGAATGTTTAGATGAGTATTAAGAAACCACAGTCCGATAGTTTCTGCAAGAATAAAAATTACTATTGCAATCAATGCATGAATGTTTAAGCTCATGCTGAAAACCCTGGCCAGCTTTTTGAAATCAGATCTTCCCAACTCATAGGAAAGAAATCGGGTTGTACCCGACGACATGGCACTGTTCAGAAAACTTAGCATGACAATTATCCCGCCTACTACATTATAAATTCCATAATCTTCCACCCCAAGCGTATTCAGCACTATCCTTGAAGTGTACAGCCTTACTCCCAGGATAATCAGCATCCGGAAATAGAGCATCAATGTGTTTTTTGCTATACGTCTATTGGAGGAGTCGGACATTTAAAGATTTTAAAATTGGACTAATCATTTCTTAGTAAATCCTTTGACTGTTTTACCAGTTTAAAGTAATTAGAGAGAATTTTTAATGTTAATAAATTTGGAAATTTGTGATAATGCCGGAAAGCGCGTATTATTGTTTTAATATAGAATAATTTCATATTCATCCATGGCTTTAGAATACCTGTAAAATGAATTACTTTTATTTGTGTTTTATCCTTTTCATTATTCAATGTCCATTCTTTTGCAAGAAGTTTTTCCATAGTTCCCCACATTGCATTGTATTCATCAAATAAAAATCTTGATGAATCCGAATCCCAATCCGGGTAATAATCATTCAATACATCCTGATCACCAAATGGTATCCCACTATGTAAATGGTTTTTTGAAGTTATGTAAAACTGATTTTTCAATTCTATAAAAAGTTCATAACTGGGTTCAAATACAATGACTACCGCACAAAATTTATGCTCTTTTATCGGGTTTTGATAAGTATCGTAAATATAGACAGCACTCATATGTTTCTTTTCGAATAGATAATCAATATTCTCAATAATATAGGTGTCGCAGTCCAGAAATATCATTTTCTTAAATTGTGACAATGAAAATATAGACAGTTTATCAAAAGTATTGTTCCATCTGTGAGATCCAGGATTCATGTTGGATGAAAAATTTAATTTATTCTTTACATCAATTTTTATAATTTGAATGCCATCGATTTTAAGCAGTTTTTTCTCATTTGCCAATGAAACAGTATCAGAAAGAAGCACATAAAATGGATATTTTGTATGTGCTTTTTTTAAAGACAGATATAAAGCGACTGCACCTAACACGAAATCATCAGTTGATACCAGGGTGATATATGCCTTCATCTTCTTTTAAAATTAAAATCAAAAATTGTTTGATAAAACATTCTACTTGCAAATGGGATTAACTCTGAAAAGTATTTTAACAATTATTTATAAGTTATTCAATGCTTCGTTGTTCGTTTAATTCAAATAATGAATCTTCCCTAAAAGATATTAATCAGAAAACATTTGATGCAGCCCTAAGTTTTGTATCTTCATTTTTATCATTAGAAGAATGCATAAACGTTAATTGACTCATTGTACTGTTTTCCAATAAACCGAGAGCTATCTTACTGTGCGCATAACTCAAAATTTCATCAAAATCCTTAATAGACTCCTTTAGATTAGCGGTCACCTCAAATGGGTGAAACCATAAATGGAATGTCTCACCCCTTTCAATCGCCATATCAATTCCTTTTTTTGATTTTCTGACAGCAGATTTCCACATGAGAAAATTTCTCCATCCTTTATATCTGAAATAGCAGAAATCTCCATGAATTGTCAACAGGTTGCTTTTGCCAGTGACTACTTTACTGGTAGAAGGGCTAATTGCAAAAATACGGTCCAGGATGTTGACAATTTGCTTAAGCTTTTTATTTTTTATTTTCGAATATCCTTCAGCATTTTTGCTTCTGTAAATTTTGAACTCATATTTTTTTAACAGATCGTGATGACCTTCTGAGTTATATGGGAAAACAAAGGAATTTGGTTTTATATCGTACATTTTAGCAACTTCCACCCATTTTTTTATATCGGATTCAGCACATTCTTTACTGCACCCTTCATTTCCAAACGATATATGGCTGAAACTATGCGAACCAATCTCCTGTATTACTTTACAATCCATAATTTTTCTTACGATATCGTCGCCATACCAGATTGAATTTTTTTCCTTTCTTTCACATGGATCAAAATAAAACCAGTCTTTCTCAGACCCTTTGTAAGAGGGGCGTATTATATCAGGATGTTTTATCCCATGTTCCTTACTACAGTTTTCAAGCATCAGATGGCCTACGATTGCCCAGGTTGCAGAAATATTATACCTTTCAAATAAGGTTAGAATTTCATTAATGGCAGCTCTTGATTTTTTAAAGGATTCAAGCCTGCTTTTAAGAATATTCTCATCGTAGATACTTCCCCAGGCCAACTCGGTATCAATACTGATCACAAACCTGGCTGGTGATTTTATCTCATTTTTATTCATTTGCATTGGCTGTTATATCTTGTAGATAAGACAGAAAGGTGTCATAAAGTTTTCTGCTGAATTCATCTTCAAGCATATATTTTATACCCTGGTCAGTTAAGGATTTATATCGATATAATAATTCCGCCAGATCCTTCAACCTGATTGTATAGGTGAGGCCCTCAGGTAAAGCAAAAAATCCATGGCCAGGAGGTTCAATATCTTTTTCAAGATGAATTTTAAAAGAATCAACGACATCGTCAATGTAGTAAAATCGTATCAGCCGGTCCGGTTCATTTATTATAACTGGATAGTTATTTGCAATGCTGTGGCAAAAATTAGCAACTACTGAATGATGATTTGGTAAAGCATACCGGCCAAATGTATTTGTTAATCTGTAAATAATGGCTCTGGAATTCATTATTGCCGAATGTTTTCTCAGTGCTTCTTCTGCTGCAATTTTACTTTTTCCATAAACCGAATCAGTACCTGCATGTACAGATGAAGTCAGCAAAACCGGACAAGGATTTTCATATTCCTGAATCAATGCCAGCACATCCTCAAAAAAGACTCGGTTTATACTATCAAATTCAGAAGCTGTCGGAGGCCGGTGAACCGCAGCCAGATGATACACAAAATCGCATTGTTTGGTATATTCTTTCAATAAAGAGGCATCCGTATCTTTATCGAACGGAAGAATTTCGATTCCAGGCTTTTTGATTAAAGCCTCGCACAAATTACGACCTATAAATCCTTTATTCCCAGTAATAAGAACTTTCATTTACTTTTCCTTTCCAGGTTGATAATTCATCCTGCACTTCTTTGATGCTGAATAATTTATTTTTTATTTGTTCTACTGACAGCAGGTTGGTACTTTGAGAATTGTATTCAATTGCTGTTTTAAGTGATTTTGACCCCTTTTCCAGAAACTTTGCATAATTCAGATTTCTGTTGTCAGCCGGGACCCTGAAAAAATTACCCATATCAATGGCACGTGCCGACTCTTCTTTGGTTAAAAGTACTTCGTAAATTTTTTCACCATGCCTTACCCCAATAATATCGATGGGATTGTCTGCATTAAACATTTCCTTTAAAGCCTGAGCCAAATCACCCATAAAGCAAGCGTCAGCTTTTTGTACCATTATATCACCTGCCTCAGCATTTTTAAAAGCATACAGCACCAAATCAATAGCTTCATCCAGACTCATAATAAAACGCGTCATTTGAGGTTCGGTAACGGTAATATTTTTTCCTCCTTTTATTTGCTCAATAAATAGGGGAATAACCGATCCGCGGGAGCATATAACATTGCCATACCGGGTTCCACAAATCAGAGTTTTTTCGGGTGAAATTGTTCGCGACTTTGAAACAAACACCTTTTCCATCATTGCTTTTGAAATACCCATTGCATTTACAGGGTAGGCTGCTTTATCAGTTGATAAACAAATAACTTTTTTGACACCCGAATTGATGGCAGCATTCAGCACGTTGTCCACCCCCAGCACATTCGTTTTTACTGCTTCGATAGGGAAAAATTCACAGGAAGGAACCTGTTTTAAAGCCGCGGCATGAAAAACAAAATCCACCCCATGCATTGCATCTTTTATACTACCCCTATCCCTGACATCTCCCAGGTAAAAGCTTAGTTTATTGCTGTTATACTTTTTTCGTATTTCATCCTGCTTTTTCTCATCTCTTGAAAATATGCGGATTTCACCAATGTCGGTTGTTAAAAAACGGTTCAGGATAGCATGGCCAAAGCTGCCAGTACCACCTGTAATTAATAGTGTTTTATTGGTAAACATGATTTATATGGTTTTAATTAATGTGTGCAGTTATTATGAATACAATAAAATTACACTTGTGGGATTTGTTATGAAATTCCTGCAAGTTTTTTAAAATGACCGGCAGTATATTCGGGAAGATTTTTATTGAAGGTATTTAGCAGTGTTTTTGAATCAACAGTTTTTTGGAAAGCACTTTTTAAAAATTGTCCTAATCTTAAAGCATTTTCTGCAAATAGCTCTTCATCCATTTTTATCAGTAAGGCCAGTTTATATTTTTGAAAATATCTCAAATTTACATCGTTATCATAATAGTAAAAATGAATTATAGGTTTTCCTATCGACATGTAATCAAAAATCTTACTTGATATATTCGTGGAATTTGAAACTCCCAGATTAATCAGATAATGAGCATTTGCATATATGTTATCAACTTCTGAATGCTCAACAAACCCGTGCCTGACAACAGAGCCATTGGTTTTTTTTTGATAATTTATAACGCTGCTTTCACAATCTCCTCTTGTATAGAAATGTAAATTATAATCATCCTTTTCGTTGACTTTTACAAATAGCCGATACATATAATCAGGATTTCTGAATGATTTAAAGAGAGTACCCATATACACCAGGTGCTTTTTTCCAGGATCAAAAAGCTTCTTTTTTAAAATCAATTGCCGGGGCAAAAAAAGCGGGGTGTCCAGAAAAACCATTTTATTTCTGTAAGGATCATATTTTTCAAACTGGTGATGATCGAAATGGGTCTCCATATTAAAAACCTTGTCAAAATTCTCATACACCATTTTCTCAAATTTCCAAGATAATTTATTCCTGAGAAGAGAAGGTAGTTTTTTCTTTCCTGCCAGAAAGATTAGGGAGTCGAGTATATAGGCACCTAATTTTATTTCCGGGAATCGTTTCCTTAATCGGGCCCCTGCAAATAATGTGTCATCCGGATTAAAAAGAGATATGACTGCATCAAAATTATGCTGTTCATGTAAATCTCCTGCTTTTATATAATAACGTTTTACAGTCATGGGTGACGCCATTGGAAACCATGGAAGCCACACTAGCTTTGCAATTTTATTTATAGGTTTGGCTGCTAATAGTGCTATCTTACCCAATAATGATAGAATATTTTCTTCACCATATGTCCGTAATGTGAAAAACAGCCGCATTTTAATGTAATGGATCTTTACCCCTTCGTATTCAGGTATTGCATTTTGTCCTGAACGTTTATAGGCTATTACATGTACTTCGCAGCCTGATTTTATTAATTCCTTTGCTACCCGGTGCAGGCATATGCCATTTGGCATCGGTTTGGGGTAATAAAAATCATTCAGAAAAAGTATTTTTCGTTTTTTGTTTGAGTTCATTTTATAAAGCTGAAATTAATGTCTGTCTGCAATCTGGAGATGCCAGTTTTCAATGTTCCGGATGTCCCGGCCATCAACGATAAAATCTTTATCTTCAGGTTGTATTTTGCCAGGCCTTACAAGAACAGGAAAACGCAAACGGCCAATTTTTTTAAGAAGAGCTACCGGTTCAGCTATAAAACCGTTTTTTTTCAGGAGTTTTTTTTCCTCGGGTAAAAAAGCATAGCTTCGAACTTGTGGAATTTTCGAATATTTTATAACGGCCCTCAGCATTATTCTAAAAACTTTATCGTTAATGGCCTCAAACTGATCGATCGAACCTTTTGCTTCAGTTGTATGCTTTAAAATAATATATCCCTGCAGCTTTTTATCGAAATAGCAATAAGTACAGAGAAATTTTTCCGGTTCAAAACTGTACCTCCAGCTAAAAAACTTTTCATCCCTTATGTTGGTCCACCGTTTGGGATTCCGTATTTGATTGTTAAATTCAGAAAGCTCATTGCTTTTTATTTCGCTGGTAATTTCAATTGTATATTTCTTTTGTATTAAAATGACTGACTTTGAACGTTTCCTATTTTTGTTAGTTACTGTGAAGTATTTTAAATAATTTAATAACGAATATTTAAAATAGAAACGTCTCAATCCGTTTGATTTTTGCCAGTGCTGTTTAAGATAAACCGGCATGCTGGGCTTAGAGGTTGAAGTATTTATTAATATAATGCTTTGATCTTTATAAATTCTATTCAGTTCCATTATGCATTTGTCATTTAAAGCCGATATAATACCCTTTCGGCGGTATTGGCGGTGGATAATGGTATCGGTAGGACTAAATGCCAGGTATTTTTTTCCCTCCCGGATAAATATTTGGGAAATAAAAGAGCGGAAACCAACAACTTTTTCTTTGTCAACTGCAATGAACATAACTGGTTTCTCATAGGGATTCTCCTCAAACCGCCATTGGAACAATTCATTCCTGACGCTTTTTTCATATTCTGACCACATTCCGTTTAACAGTTCAATTATCTGAGGTTTATATGTGGGGGAGTATCTTTTAATTTTGTAGTTGCTGGAGTTGTAATTCGTCTCGTGGGATACCATATATTGAAAGTCAATTTTTTTAAAAATAAGAACTAGGTCAGGTGAATTAGTTGACGAATTTTACTTTGGCTTTACCTATGAGTTGCATTACTTGTTTATCTATAAATGTTTTTTCCACTGAACTTAATCCGATTAAATAAACAGAAATTGCAATTGAAACAGAGGAAGTAAAAACCATAATAATCAACCTATATATCCCGGGATCCATGAAATATTTAATGAGCAAAGAAGGAATAATCGATATCATAGCTACAGGAATTATTTTGTAAAAAACATTTTGAATGTATTCCCTGATAGATAAACCTACCAGGTTACTGACAATTTTCAATAAGGGAAAGTGAACGATAATTGACATTGAAATGCTTACATAAAGTGTGACCTGAGGTGGAAATCCTAATTTTAAAAAAATCCAGGAGAGTGGAAGTATTAACAACAATAATCCTCCTGTTATACTCTGATAGAGTTTAATTTTTCCGGAAGCCTGTGCTGCGGTCATTAAAGGCCTGCCAACGCTGTCTATTAATACATTAATAATAGCAAGTTGTGTGAAAATAATAGTATAATCAGGAACAATCTTCAACCATAGATTTAGCAGGATTCCGGTTTCCAGTAAAATGGGGACAGAAAACAGAAATATCAGAAAAAAAGAAAATTTTGCACCTCGAAAAATAAGCTGGTGCATATATTTTAAATCTTTTGACGCAAAAGACTTGATGATTTGAGGATTTATTGCTATTTGAAAATTAATCATAAATGTCATCACTGCACCGCGAACCTGATAAGCGATACCCCTGGCGGCATTCACTACAGGGCCAAAGAAAATATTCAATAAAACATTAATTCCTTGTCCATACAAAACATGGGCTCCAGTTCCTATTAGATTCCAACTTGCAAAACTTGTCATTTTTTTAAACAACAAAGTATTCCAATAGATTTTAAATTTACTTTCGGGAAAATTTCTATTACAGTAAGTTCTGTAAACTAATCTGATAATAAGCGCTAAGCTGAACATTAGCAAAGCATATAATTTTAATTTATCAAAACCAAACCACTGTAACATAAATACGATGAACAATTTTAAACTTACTTCAACAACACTTATCCACGCAAATACATTCATCCGTTCATGGGCAATAATGGTTGAATGATAGGGTACGTTTAGCATATGGGCAATGAGAGCCAGTATTGAAAACTGATAAACCCACATGGCAGCAGAAAAACGTTCGGGTGGAATTGTCAGTTGATTTTGTACAAACCATAACCCAATTGTTTCTGCAACTACAAGAATTAAAACCGCCGCAAGTAAATGAATATTAACCGACATATTAAATACATTTCCTAATTGCGTATAATCCTTACGACCAATTTCGATTGATATAAAACGTTGCACAGCTGAGCTCATAGCACTATTTAAAAAACCTATCATAACGACAAATCCGCCCACTACATTATAAATTCCAAAATCCTCAACACCCAGAGTGTTTAAAATTATACGGGACGTATAGAGCGATACACCCATAACAATTATCATGCGTATGTAAAGCATAAGGGTGTTTTTAGCTATACGTTTGTTAGTAGAAATTTGCATCAATGAACGCTCATGACATTAATAATTATTTTGAAAAAAGGCTTGAACAATGTTATTTGATTTTGGAAACAGTCTGAGGCACTGGTCAATTGTCACTTATCTTGCTTTCTTTTATTAACTATATCTTCAATCAAATCTACTTCCTTATCAAAACGTTCATCAATTGTTAAGAATTTCTCTCTGGCAGTTTTTATAGCCTCTGTTCTTATAGATGATTGAAGTTCAGGATTATTATATAGCATCTTGATTGCTTCAGTTGCTTCTTTCTCATCATTAATAAGATATCCATTTAATTCATGAGAAATAAATTCATTTAATACTCCATCATCCAACCCTATGACAATGCTGCCTACTGCAAATGTTTCAAAAAAAACATTTCCAATATTAGCAAAATCATACATGAAGATACTTGCCATTGAATGATAAGCCAAAATTTTTACTTCATCTTGTGTTACAACTCCCATAAAATGAACATAGTCTGTGAGATGGTATTTTTCAACTAATCCTTCAATCTGGCTGAAATAACTCTTTGAAGTTTGCTGGCCAGCAAAATATAGGTGAGCTTTAATATCTGACTCATGAAGGTAATGTAAGATTTTAATAATTCTGTCGTGTCTTTTCCATGGATCAAATCGGGCAGCAAAAAATAAAAAAGGATGATCCGGAATTTGAATATTTACCGGGATATCCTCAATATTTTTAATCTCCACTCCAGTCCTCCAAAATAAAAATTGATATTTTTCCTTTTTGGGTTTCCAGATTTCATAAACCTTATCTCCATGTGTTGCATCATCGGTCATTAAAAAGAAGTCTTTTTTAATTTTGAATGTCACATATTCCAATGGCCTCTTCAATGCTGTTTTAAAGCTCCCATTATTTTTTAGTAATGGATAAAGCGTAGTGCCAAATGATCTTGTGCCAGATGGTATTTTATGCCAGTTCGCAAGAATATTTCCGGCAACACCTTCATAAGCTTTACAATAAATAAAATCATAATGGTTTTTTTTGATTGCTTTATCAGTATAATACAATAATTTTAAAAATCGTTTCGCTTGCCGGAAGATGCGAAAAAATCCAAAATTTTCAGAATAGGGATCATAAACATTAGCAATCAAATTTTCTTCTTTAAACCAGTCTACTTTAATATCATGCTTCTCATTAAAATTTGATATTACTACAAAATCAACCTGATGACCTCTTTTGATAAGTTTGTACCAGGGAAAGAAAAAACCAGGCAGGCCATTTATTTCTTTTTCTGTTTTCCCTGTAAGTATTCCTTTTAAAGGAGCAGCCATGCCAGTTACATATAAAATTTTCATTATTGTTTTAATTATATAAAGATTCAAATTGAATTGTTACAGTTTTAATATCAAACTGGTTTCTTTTTTCAAGATTGACTTTTTTAGGAATTGTATCAGAATTAATTAATTCAAGTATTTTTTCTGCCCAGAATTTAGCTCCTTTATCAATTGGTAAATAAGTTGCCAGGCCCATATCCACTTCTTTTGTTACAGTATCCGATATAAATATAGGAAGACCTGCAGCCTGGGCTTCCAGAGCTGTAATAGGAAAGCCTTCCCATAATGAAGGCAGAAGAAAATAATCCATTGCACCCAGCAATTGTGGAATATTTGAATTCAAATCAAAAAAGCGGACACGATCATCAATTTTTAAGGTATGAATCCAATTTTTCATTTTTCTTTCCAATGGTCCAAAACCTATAAAATTAAGGTATATGCTAGTTGTCAATTTTGTCATTTCATAAAAGAGTTCTATCAGAAATAACTCATTTTTTGCCGTGGTAAACCGTGCTACATGGACAAAATGAATTCCCTGCTGCATTCCATGCACTTTTTGAATATTTCGTTTTTCTGTTGAATCAACAGGTTTAAACTTAACCATGTCAATTCCGTTATAAATGACTTTTATTTTACCATTTATCTGACTACTTTTTCCGTATAGCCATTTTGATGCTGTGTTTGAACATCCCACTTTTAAAGTGATGAGATGCTCAAAATTTAATTTATTCTTAATCCTTCTAATGAGCTTATCAAAATTGGATTCTTTTAAACTCCCACCCGTATGCGAATGTACAATTCGCACCGGAATTCCTTTAATAGCTCCCAGCACAATATAAGGACCGTAGTTACTGTAATTGTGACAATGCAAAACATCGTAACGATTTTTTGAAATAAGAATAGCAAAATTATAAATTGCTTTGATTCTCCATAAAACTTTTGAAATCACAGATGATTTGCTGCCTGCATCGGCAATAAAATAGATATTGGCCCCCAACTCCTCAAGCTGTTCTTTGTGCATCGGATTGTTTGGATTAAAAACAGCAAAGTCAAATTGAAATTTACTCCTGTCAATGTTTTCATACATTGCCACGACCAGGGATTCAATCCCACCTATTGAGAGACTTGGTATGATATGCAAAACCCTTTTTTTATGTACCATAAAAATTATACCTGTATAGGTTGTATTTACTTTTTTCGTCCATCATTACTGCCAAAAGAATCAACATCAGAGGGATAATTTTTTGCCGGTGCCTGATAGCTGTTCCTGCATTCCCTACTCCAATTCCAAAAATGAAAGCCACTCCAATAAGCGTTATTATGAGTCCTATTATAAGTGGTTTTCGGTCCCTTAAAGTTTGCCAGTTCTTCCAAATAAACCAAAGGGTGATAAAATATAAAGAAGAATCAAAAACAAAAGAGAAAATATCCATGCCTCCACGCCAATTCATGGGAAGTGGAGATGTCAAAAAATAAAACATTTTTATAGGTCCATAAATTATTAATTGAGGAAGTGTATTTATTGTCATTCCAGTTAGATAAGTAGAATTTCCCAATCGAGTGTTGGCAGTTGCTAAAATATCATCTATTTCTTCAACTTTTTGAAATTTTCCAAATAATGCATCCCCAAATTGAGTCGAAGCTAATAATGATACTCCTCCAAGAAGTACAAAAGTAACTACTGTTTGGGAACTGAAAAGAAACTTGTTTGATTCTTGCTTGAAAAATAAATAGAAAAAAGCATAACCGATAAAAATACCAATAACTCCTGAATGAAACATGCTGGAAAGGCCTAACATAAGAAGCGACAGAAATAAATTTGCGTTGGACCCGAATTTATACCATCGAATGAAACTATAAAGTGAGAGGGCAACAAAAAAAGTGGGAATAATTTCACGGAGTAATATAGCTGACATAACCAAACTGTTGGGGAAAAAAGCAGCAATCAAAACTACTATTTTAATAATTTGTGGCATAATTTGCAGTACAGTCAGTATTTTATAGACAATAATAACAACAAAAAGTCCTATCAGAACATTTAAATATTGTGCTACCATCCTTTGCGGACCTATAATGTAAAACAGAATTCCAATTATCTTTGCATATATCCCGCCCCTGTGTGGAGAATTTAATAGCGAAATATCATGTGAAATTCTTAGGGCAGTCCCATAATACATTTCTGTATCGGCACCACTGTTTGGCAAGCCAAATATATTTCGCCCATAGATGTCCCAAATCATAAACAGAACACGTGCAAGAAATGCCCAAATGAAAATGGATTTTATTTGCAATGGTAAAGAAATCAATACTAGTAAAACAACTATAGTATGAATAAAAACCACAAAAAATGAAGCAATTTCAAAGTTAGGATTTAATGGTACCAACAAACCCAGTATAGCTATGAAAGCTAGAAAACTAAACCAAATTACCGATAAAATTTTTAAATCAGGAAAATTCATTTTATTATCTAAACTTTTTAATTTGGTTTCTTTATATCTAATTTATGGCTAAGGAGGAATATAGGTGGAATGTTTTTTCAACTAAAAAACTAATATCATATTTTTCTGCTCGTTCTCTGCATCTCTTTGAAATTTTTGTTAAATATTCTTCATCGAATAAGAGTTTTTTAAGAATCGTCACTAACTGTTCGACATTACCTTTTTCAAATAATACACCTGCACCATCAACCACTTCTCTTAAACCATCAACGTTACTTGCCACAACTGGCTTTCCCGCTGCCATCCCTTCAACAGCAACCAAGCCAAATCCTTCCCAATTGCTAGATAATACAACAATATCTATTGTTTTTAGAATTTTTTCCACATCAGACCGTGCACCTAAAAGATGAACCCTTTCATTCAATCCTAGTTGATAAATCAGATTCTTTAATTTTGCAAATCTGGGTCCGTTACCAATCAAAACAAGATGTACATTGGGATTCAGTTCAAGCATACTTTTTATTAATGTTGGTTGATCTTTTTGTTCCATTAAATTTCCAACCATGCAAATAATCTTTATCTCTTCATCAATAGCCGGAATAAGATCTTTTTTACTAAGTGGTGTAGCATTTTTAAATCGATTTAAATTGACTGAATTTTCTATGACTTTAAACTTATTCCTTTTATTAAATTTAATTTTTAACCATTTAATTAATTCATCCTGAGTTCTTTCACTTACACTTACAACTGCATCAAATTCTTTATAAATAAACTTATCAATAATCCGTAATATTTTATATTTTCTTCTTCGATTAACTGTATTATGTTCGGTCACAACAAGCTTAGAGCTAAATTTTCTTATTAACTTTTTTGATAAAGAAACCCAATAAATAGCTGGAAATAAATGAGCATGTATAATATCGTAGTTATTTTTTTTTATAAATTTTCGAATAAGAAGAATGTTATAGATACTGTATGGTTTATTTAGTGGCAATGTATAGATTTCAATTCCAAAATCTTTTAATTGCGTTTCAAATACATTTTTTTTATTTGATAACAGTAATAAATCAGTTTTAACAGCAAATAACTTTTGCATTTGAGGCACGATTTCGGATAAAAGTCTTTCAGCACCACCAGCATTTAAATCATTAATAACTTGTAAAATTTTCATGATAAATTTTTAAAGGTTAAAAATATGCTTAAGAAATAAGGATATAGATTTTCAACTATTAGTTTAAATGGATATCCATTTAAAAAGCTTATTTGTACGATATGTATAATACATTTTTTCAATAAAGACTCTTTTTCCACCCAAATATGTATTGTGTACGTTTAAATTTAAATCAAGGATTTTGTTATTTGCATACTTAATAATAGCTTTATTAACCCCATCATTTTTTCTGAATTCATGAGGAAACCAAAGGAACATTTCAATTATTTTTCTATTGTTCATAGGCATAGTTATCGCATGATAAAATATATCGTGGATTGTATTTACACTTCCACCCCATGAACCGAATCTAAACTCCCAATAGAACGAGTCAGCGTGTTCAAAATTAAAAATAGGTTTAATCAAATCAATCCTTTGAAGATAATCCTTATAGTGAAAATCTGAATGTCTTAATAAATTGGGGGACAATAAATACCGTGTTTGAAAAATACTGAAATGTCGCGGTGTTAAAACCTGTGGCATCTCCCTTCCATATTTTTTACCCCACATAGCACGTCCTACTTCAGATATCCATGATTTCAATTCAACATCAAAGTCATTTAATTTTGACAAATAAATAAATTTCCTGATTTCATGATCATGAGGCTTGCCAATGTAGGAAGCGTTATGAAAGATTATTTTTTTTAAGACATCATAATCTTCAATGGCTTCATTTTTATCTGGGATGGCATATATTTTATGCTTTACTCCAATACTTTTGCAAATTTCGTGAGCAGCATTTGCATCTACAATTTCCTGAGGCTTACAGTGAAAGCTGTAATATTTAAACTTATCATATAAACCATTTGCACATGACAAAGTAGTTTTACTATCCATCCCTCCTGACAAAGAAACTGCTGGAGATTTCCACTTATATGTGCAAAGTTTAATGTTGTTATGTATTAATTTAGAAATTTTCTCAATGGTATGTTCATATTGCTCCGGTTCAATTTCAGGATGGTTTTTTATAGGATAAAATCTTTCAAGCTCTAATTCAGTATTGAAGCGAACAAAGGTATTCGGACCTAACCTTTTAATATTTTTATAAGGAGAAAGATCTCCTGGCAGATACCTTCCTCCAATAGAGAAGAACCATTTTTGAATAAGTGAATCAAGCTTAGGATCTACCTGCAAGTTATATAAGTCACCCAGTAATTGAGGATGAGAAGTGATAGATAGGTTATTGTCAATAATGCCGTAATAACATGATTTCATGCCACCACAATCTTGAAGAAACAGTAAAGTTCCATTGTCATTAAGAATAATTAAATGAATGCCTGTCAACTCATTTACTTTCTCAAAAAATGCTTGTGTATTCTCTTTATATGAAACAATTAATTCATTCAGAATTTCATTTTCCTGATACATCATATTAAACGGATTATAGGCATGACCTATAATTGCTGCATGAATGCCCTCATGGTAAACTATATGACTATCTTGATTGTCGTGTATAATTAAATTTATTATTTTACTGTTTTTTAATTTTCCAATTGTATATTTTTGCCAATTACCATAGAATGGGAATGAATCAAGTTCGGTAATTTCATCACTTGTTACCAAATAACCCTTGCTAAACAATGCGTTACGGTATTGTGGTTTAGTTTCAAGTAAATTATGTATCAGATTATTTTTCATTAAGTTTTTATGAGTTCTGAGTTTGAAGAATGGTTCAAATCTGCTTCCACTTTTTCTTTTTGAATCCTTTCTTTTTATTTTAAATATCTCATCATCTCCCCATTCACCTTCTTCACATCAAACTTCTCCTTGCAAAGCTTCAGGCTTTCCTTTCCCATGGTTTCGATGGATTCGGGGTGGCGGATAAACCATTCTATTTTTTCAGCCACTGAGTTGCTATCTTTTACCGGTACGAGAAATCCGTTTATGCCGTCAACAACTGTTTCGCGGCAACCCTGGGTATCGGTGGTTATGATGGGCCTGGCCATGGACATTGCTTCCAGGACAGTACGTGGAGTGCCTTCACGGTAGGAGGGAAGCACATATACCGAGCACTGCCGGTAGTAGGGCCTTACATCGGTTGTTTCTTCAAAATAATCAATCGTGTTATCATCGATATAAGGCTGCAACTCTTCGGCTTTCAGTGAATCCTGGATGTTTTCCAAAGCCCCCAGCAATACAAACCGTACCTGCGGATAGCTGCTTTTTACCTGCCGGGCTGCCTGAAGGTATTCCACTACACCTTTGTTGTACATAAGCCGCGAAAGCATGAAAAATGTAAGCTGCTCAGGGTAGGGGGCCGGTTTGAATTTCTCCATGTTTACACCGGAACCATTCACGAGCCTTGTTTTTTGCAGCGGAAGCAGTTTTCGCTGCACTGAAAATTCATCTCTGTCATCGCGGTTCTGGAAGATTACAGTATGCGCACACCAAAATCCAATCCGGTAGAGCAGGGTAGCAAGCAACTTAATTATTCTGGCTTTTGCCGTTTTTGAAATAAATACATAACCGCCACCGGTAACCATCGAATTAATGTTTTTAATCCCTGCCAGCCGGGCAGCAAGGGCTCCGTAAACAACCGGTTTGATTGTATATCCAAGGGTAATATCGGGCATTTCTTTCCGCATCAGTCGCCACAATTGCAAGGTATATTTTAAATCAGCCAGCACATTCAGACCGTTTTTCCGGAGCGGCACCACTTCAAACCGTGCCCCCAGTTCCAGTATCTTTTCTACACCTTCTGTATCGGGACAAGTAACCACAACTTCAGCTCCCTGTGAAATGATTTCCTTTATCAAATCGCCGCGAAAGTTCCATACCGTACGGTTTTTAGGTGATATCAGCAGGAATTTCACGTCGATGTAGCTTTGCGTATTCACTTAAGTTTTTTAATATCCGGTTGAACAGGCGCCGGTGGTTTTTATCCGAAACAAATGCATTGTGAGGTGTAACCAGAACCCTTTCAAAATCCCATAACGGGCTGGATTCAGGAAGCGGTTCCTCTTCAAACACATCGAGGGCAACGCCTAAAAATTTGTCTTGTTTAAGGACTTTAATAAGTGCCTGTTCATTAATAATCGCACCCCGGGATACATTCACCAGGACAGCATTGGCTTTCATTGCATTCAGCCGTTGCCTGTTTATTAGATGCCGTGTTTGCTCCGTAAGTGGCAAGGTGAGAACAACAATATCACTTTGGGAAAGTACGGTATCCAGGTTTTCGGGTGATTGCAGTTCGGTTACCCAATTCATTTCTTCGGTGCAGGGCTTTCTGCTATCAACAGCAATAATGTTTACATTAAATGCCTTAAGCCGTTTGGCTGTTTCAATGCCAATGCTGCCATATCCGATAATAGCTGCTGTTTTATCCGACAGTTCGGTAAGATTTCTTTCCTTTATCCAGGTGTGTGACTGCTGGGAATGAAAAAAATAACGGCTGTTTTTATACAATTCAAGTATTTTAAGTATCACCCATTCGGCTATGGGAATGCTGTACACCCCGCGGGCTGTCTCCAGCTTTATACCTTTTTTAGTTATGTAATCCATTGGGATTCTGTCAGTACCCACACTGGTAAGCTGGATAAATTTTAAGTTTTTAAATGTTGCAATTTCAATGTGCCTGAACAAATTGTTGCAAACAACCACCTCAAAATTTACAGCATCCAGTCCATCAGGTATTCGTTCATCGGGAAGCAAGGTAATCTGATACCCCAGTCCTGCCAGATGCTTTAACTGTTCTTCCGTATAATTGTAAGCTCCAGTAAGCAATAATTTCATTTTATATCAGATGTGTTTTTTATTAATTTGTAATAAGAGGAGTTAACCACCAAAGCACGAAAGGCACCAATGAAGTAAGTTTTCATTTGATAAATTTGGTGAATTTAGTGTTTTAGTGGTAAAAAGAGGAGTTAACCACCAAAGCACGAACGTTTTCGAATCTCATATCAAACTTCATATATAACTTACTGTCATTTTCTTCTTAATCTGCTTTACAATCTCTCTGGTTTTCATCTTATTTTGTCTGAACCATTCTTCATCCTGATTTTCCAGGAACTTTTCATAGTTTCGTATTTCAGCCATACCCTTGTTAAAGATTTCCTCAATCTGCAACAGGTTATCATACAATTCATAATTGCAAAAGCTGCGTGAAAGAATAGCCATTTCCGATCCCAGCCTGTAGTGTTCGGCAATCACTTTTTCTGCAGGCAGGGTGCCCGACCCAAGACTGGCAATGCCACCAAAACCAAAAGGAATGCCTTTGCTTTTAAACTTATTACTCAACATCTCCACTGTGCCATCTGCCAGCAGCTCAAACATAAACTTCATTCCGTATCCAAGATGCAAATCGTTTAACCCTATGTGTATACAATCAATCCCCGGAACATCTGTAATAGAATCAATATTTGTAACAGCTCCCGGAGTTTCGCATAGCAGACACACTTTTGCACGTCCTGCCACACAACTGACAAAAGTTTCAACTTCCTTTACAGAATTAAAGTAAGGCAGCATAACTACATCAGCGCCATCGTTAATGACCCGATTTATTTCTGCAGCGGAACCTTCATAAACCGGGTTCACCCTTACCAAAAGTTGTGCTTTATCAATTATCTTTCTGATTTTCCCCACATCCTGCAACCGGTGACCTGAAATTACCGTATCCAGATGCCCCTGACGTTCAGCTTTACCTTTTAGTTCAAGATCAACAAAAATTAAGTCCACACCACTTGTCTCTGCAATGTGAGCTATTTCAGGCCGGTTGGTAATGTACATTAACTTAAGAGCCATATCTAACTTTTTATTGCGGTTTCCCCTACATTGACATTCTCTTTCATGGTCAGCACTTTTATTAAGGTCATAAAAAAGATTTTTACATCAAAGAAAAACGAATAGTTGTTTACATATTCCACATCCAGTTTAATACGGTGGTTCCAGTTTAATTCCTTTCTGCCGTTAACCTGTGCCCAGCCGGTAACACCCGGCCGTACCATAAACCTTTTCTTTTGTTCGCTGGTATAATTTTCAAGCGGCCAGGGATGATAGGTAAGTACCGGCCGTGGACCAATCAGCGACATATCACCTTTCAAAATATTTACAAACTGGGGGAATTCATCAATGCTGGTTGCCCTTATAATCTGCCCGACCCGGGTTACACGGGAATCGCCTTTCGATGAATAAACGCCCCCTTTTTCAGCTCCAACACACATGGAACGGAATTTAAGCATTTTGAATGTCCTGCCATTGCGGCCAATGCGTTCCTGCCTGAAAATCACAGGTCCCTGTGAATCAAGTTTTATCAACAGCGCTGTTACAAGCAATACCGGCGATAAAAGAATCAATCCGGCAATGGATACAACTACGTCTGCTGTTCGTTTTATTATAGGATACATGAGGCAAGAAAAAATTAGAGAATTTAGTTTTAGAAATAAAAAGTAAATAAAAACAGCTTGCTGGAAATCAGGAACAGTTATGATATTTTAAGTGATGGTGCGTTATCCTTAGTTACTGCAAGCGTTGCCTGTGACTGATTAACAAAATAGGAATTATACCATTCAATGAACCTTCCGATACCTTCGTTCACCGTTGTTTCCGGCTTGTATCCAAAATCCGCCACCAAATCGGTCACATCCGCTTCGGTACGGGGCACATCACCGGGTTGCATGGGTAAAAATTCCTTTTGAGCTGTTTTGCCAAGATGGGTTTCAATAGCGGAAATGTAGTCCATAAGCTGAACAGGGGAGGAGTTGCCAATATTGTAAATTGCATAGGGAGCAGAAGTACTGTTTTTAACTCCCACCGGCATCGCCCGCCCTTCATTTATTAATCTGCTTCCGAATTCTTCCTTATGCTGAATTTCTTTACTTTTTGGAGGATTATATAGAACACGCATTACACCTTCTACGATATCATCTATATAAGTGAAATCACGAACCATTTTCCCGTTGTTGAAAATCTGAACAGGCTGGTCATTTAAGATTGCCTTTGTGAACAGGAAAAGCGCCATATCAGGGCGCCCCCACGGTCCGTATACAGTAAAGAACCGTAATCCTGTGGTGGGAATACCGAAAAGATGACTATAGGTATGGGCCATTAGCTCATTGCTCTTTTTAGTTGCAGCGTAGAGGCTTATGGGATGGTCTACCCTGTCAGACGTGCTAAGCGGCATTTTCGTATTATTACCGTACACACTCGAGGAGCTGGCATAAACCAGGTGCCTGATATTGTGATGTCGGCATGCTTCCAGTATGGTAATAAACCCCAGAAGGTTACTGTTAACATAAGCATAAGGGTTCTCAAGGCTGTACCGTACTCCTGCCTGTGCCGCCAGATGACATACGCTGTCAAATTTCTCCCTTTCGAAAAGCTCCATGAGTTCTTCCCGATCTTCAATGTTCATTCTCACAAAAGAATAATTATGAAAACGGGTGCTTTGTATAGTGGTATGCCAGGTTTCTGCTGCACGTGAAATACCGGTTTCTTCCAGACGGGCAAATTTAAGTGCTACATCGTAATAATCGTTTATGTTGTCAATTCCAACCACGGTATCACCCCGTTTCAGGAGTTTTTTAGCCATAGAAAAGCCAATAAAACCGGCTGCTCCGGTTACAAGAATTTTCATATCATTTAAATTGTAAACTGTTAAGGTTAATACTTGTGGCGGCAAACAGGGAATTCGCATTTCCCGCTAACTGCCGGGATAATAGTTTTTAGCTGGAGTGATATTTCGCTCAACCTCATTTCATCCATATTGAACGAGAATTAGATGGGTTATTGCTCAATGGTTGTATCAGTAAATAATTTAGCTGCGGAAGCAGTTGGATTTTCTGCTTTCCAAACAATAAGATGGGGTTTATTTTGGAAGAAATATTCCATTTGGGAGGGGGTATAAACAAGGTGCATTATTTTGCGATTGATGATTTTCTCTACTTTTTTTACACACGAATCAATAAAGATCAAGTCCATATCCTCACCTACAAAGGCAAGTTCCAGGGTATCGGATTCTACTCCATTGGCGAAATTGCCTATGATGAATGCAGCTTCCAGGTTTTCTACTTTTGTGGTTATATTTTCTATTATCTGATCTATTCCTACTGTTTTATACACTATTTGCCTGATTTCTTTAAACAGCGGATGGCCGGTATTGGCTTTGTAATAACGTTTCTTTCCCCTTCGTTCTGAAATAAGCAAACCGGCTTCCAGGAATTTCTTTAACTCAATTCGGATGGAATTTGTCGATTCATTGAATTCCCTTTCCATACTTCGGAGGTATCCCTCTGTTTCTTCAAAAAGAAAAAACTTAATCAGCAATTTGATGCGTGTTTTGGATGATACAATGGTATCGAGCACTTGAAAAATGTTTTATTTAATTGCAAAATTTCGTCGGAGTACGAAGAAGTGATATGGCATTTGAATAAAGCTTCGCCACGTCTGTCACATTAAGTGTTGAGTTATTAAAATTTCTATATATTGAGTTATTCTATAACTCATAATAATGTGATACAAGTTATGAATGAATAACGAGATATACAATGCCAGAATCATAAAAAAGTTCACATATTTTCACATTTTTTTTTCATGTCTTTGATTATCAAGAATTAAATTTTTTTCATCAACGGGTTTAATTACTTATGAATGTAATTTTTCATAGATAAATAGCATCAAAATTTGTATAATGATCTGAATTTTTCTGCTGAATCTTAGTTCATAATCTTCAACGGCTGAATTAACCAATAATTTCTGGTACAATTGAGAAGTGAACTCCAGTTACCAGCTCAGGAAATAAACCACCTGCTAACCAAATGACCTTCAGCTGCTGACTAAAGTTCAGCTGCTGGAATATTTCAAGCCATTCAACTACTTTTCTCCAGTTAAAGGTTTAGTTGCTGGATACCGTCAGCACTAATAAACATTGAGCAGGTGACCCTTAGTCACCTGCTCAAAATAAGATCGTTCAGCTGCTCAATCACCTGCCCTTCAGCTGCTGAACAAATTCCTGCCTTTCAGCTGCTGACTTAAGATCAGCTGCTGAATTGATTAATTTTTGAATAAGTATTAAAAACAGAAAAGGCTGATCCTTACGGACCAACCTTTTCGTTAACAGAAATAAATATCCCTATCAATCAAAGTTCAATCATTTCTTGTAGAGCAACCTTCCGGTCTGGATGTCCTTGTCAATAATTAGTCTGTATATCAGAATGCCGCTTTGTACATTATCCGGATTGTATCGTACAGTGTTTACAACTCCCTCCTGAACCCTGCGATTCATCAAGGTTGTAACTTTCTGTCCAAGTACATTGGTAATTTCCAGAACGGCATGAGCATCTTTCCTGGATACGAATTCAAATGTTACCTCCTGGCTGAAAGGATTCGGATAAGCTTTCAAACTGTTAACATTTACATCAGAGAGCTCTATCAGGCCTGATTTTTTCCCTTTTGACGCAAAATTCTGATAAAAACCAACTGCCAATGCTTCCGGTTCATCCCATATGCAAACAGCTTCACAGGCAACTCCATGAACAATAATGTAAACATCGCTGCCATCCAGGCCATCAAAAACAATATCGGATAATCCATCCACATTATCAAGCGGACCTGAATTGTAGTTGTATTGTCCCGGAGCTACTGTTGGCCCTCCATTTTTACCTTTTTGGACAGGATATGGATCATATCCTACATACACATGGGCTTCTTTCAGCACAAAACCTTCAAACATGTCATATTCCACAGTTACAGTTCCACCAAAATAGGTAACAATGGCATTCCCAACATGAGTACCTTTATCGGTTTCGCATTGTGCTGCACCAGACCAGAGTGGCATTACATATTCTTCTCCTTCAAATTCTGTTGGAGATATCAGATTTGTCCAACCCCAGCGGTCGAAACCATCCTGTAAAAAGCAACCAACCTCTGGGTCACCCAACAAGGCAAATGCAGTTTCGCAAACAAAGTATTCAGGAGTTCTGGTAATGGTTACCTCACAAGTTGTGGTGCAGCCATTGGCATCGGTAACAGTTACAAAATAATCACCGGGAGCTAAATCGTCAACAGTGGTGGTTGTTCCCACCTCTACATTCCATGCATCTTTCCAACTGTACTGGTATGGTTCAACACCTTCTCCTTCAAAAGGAGTACCACCAACTGGGTAAACTGTAGCTGAACCGCCAACTAAAGCATCACAAGATGCCGGATAATTTTCTTCAACAGTGCAGGTGAGTTCTGTTGGTTCGGTAATTTCCACTTCACATTCGGTTTCACAGCCGTTTTCATCGGTAATGGTAACCGTGTAGGTTCCTGCGCTCAGCCCTGTAGCAGTTGCAGTTTCCTGGCCGTCAGACCACAGGTAGCTGTATGAACCTGTACCGCCTGAAGCTTCAACGGTTGCCGAACCATCGCTGCCTTCAAAGCAGGAGACGTTTTCTGAACCCGTAATTTCACATACCAGTTCATCGGGTTCGGTAATTTCCACTTCACATTCGGTTTCACAACCGTTTTCATCGGTAATGGTAACCGTGTAGGTTCCTGCGCTCAGCCCTGTAGCAGTTGCAGTTTCCTGGCCGTCAGACCACAGGTAGCTGTATGAACCT
>JAWLGR010000010.1:0-42650 GCA_041684965.1 Mariniphaga sp. | reverse complement strand
GTACCGCCTGAAGCTTCAACGGTTGCCGAACCATCGCTGCCTTCATAGCAGGAAACGTTTTCTGAACCCGTAATTTCACATACCAGTTCATCGGGCTGGGTAATATCTGCAAAACATTCCGATGAATTGTCATTTGAATCTATTACTTTAACCATATAGCTGCCTGCGCCCACTCCTGTAATAGTGTAAGGTGATGTTACATCTGTATAGGTTGTAATATAAGTCTGATTTTCGTTATCTATCCAATCGTACAATTCGACATCAAATGGACCTTCACCATCAACCCATTCAACATATAGTTCGCCCAAATCGCCAAAGCAATCCAGTTCATACCCGGTAACTTCACAAATAGGTGAAGTTGGCATAACTACTGCAGTTGCAGATAGTTGAACTTCCTTGTTACCACAACCACTAATCTGTTCACCTTCAAATGGCGGACAGAAAGAAATTCTCATGTGGTAAGGGCTACCATTAATATCTTCAGCAGACAATCCTTCCCCCCACTGTTCTGAACTCGCAATGTGTCCACCCCAGGCAAGTAAAACAAAGGATTCTCCTGGATTAACCTGAAAATCAATTTGTAATTCATCCGAAGTATTGTCGCCGGCAATGCCACCTCCAATATATACCATACTACCAATAATAGTTCCGTTGTATATGGTCATTTCAGCGCCGCCATTGATTTCCACATCCCTGACATTGACGAATTCATCATAGGGTTGGTCAGTACCTGTTGCAGCAACTGGGTGAGCAGCAGGTTCAGGAAGTTCTGCCCGATGTGAGGCAGGTTCTGATGCCCAGAAATCCGCCCATGGCAGAATCGATTCTCCGTCTCCATGTCCAAAACTATCATGAAATGTGGACCGGTCAAAGGATGTTAAAAAGTCGATGGCATGTTTTCCGCCATGTTTGGTGTCGTAACCCAAAACAAGACGGTAGGTTACACCAGGAGTTAGTCCGCTTATTCCCAACCGGTAGGGAATGGTCATGCCGGTTGTGTAATGAGCCTTTTGTGCGTTTACATTTCCGGTAGTCCATGTAACAGGATCAATAAAACCATCAGGAAGCCTTCCATTCTGAGCTTGCTCAAGCTTGTCAATCGTTTGTGCCGTAGCTATATAACCACAACAAATAAATACAAACAGTGCACTTGTAATTAAGTGCCACAATTTTTTCATAGCGTAATTTTCTTTCATAAAAATGACTTAAGAGAATAATTTTTTTATTTAATATATCCCATCAAATCATCTTCTAAAATCTGCGTCCATAAATTCCGATTGTCAAATTAACCTGACATATGAATCGGTTTTTTTCCTGCATTGTGGGTTAGGCAACCAGGAAATAGCATTCATCGCTTTCAGGAAAAAAAGATACGATTATATTTTATTGATATCTATCCGGAATTTTACGGATTTTTGTAACAACGGTGTATAGTAACTTCATATGAAAATAGTTTAGCCTCGTACATTATAAAACGAAGGTGGGTGCCATCAACAAATTGAATTATAGATAGTTATAATTTAAGGTTTTAACAAGCAGAGCACTCAATGAATACCAGAAAGATTTTTATACCAATCCGGAACATTTTCATGATGCCAGAATTACACTATTATTTTTAAGGTTTAATTCCACGTATCCGGTTTTTTGTTCCTTTAGATTACGGCTGTATTCATGACAAAGATTATGAACCCCGTTGTGCTGAAAATCAGGACTGGCATCCCGGGTTTGCCGGAAACTGTTTCCGGATTGAAATGTAGTTAAAACCCAAAGATGAACAGGCACATACTTTTTTCAATAACAAACTAAACATACAAGATTTCAGATAAGCAGTAAATGCAGCAATCGAAATATGAAAACCCCGGGCTGGGGCAGGGTACAGAACAAGGAATCCAACAGAAACAGGGGCACATTGATTAAAGCAACAAAATCACCAATAAATAGCCACCGACAAATCAATAATTTCGGAATCAGTTATTGAAGCAAACCTTGATTCGGGCAGCCAACCATCATAAGCTAAAGGAGGTGCTGTTTTGAAACGATAATTGAATCTTTCTTTTGGTGCCAGAAAACAATGGATTGAACTTAAAGAATATAAAAAACAACGTGTGCATAAATATAGAACCTCAAAAACCTGAACAACGCCCAGAGAAGGTAATTTTTAGCCCTAAACTGTATCATTCCGGCATAAAAGCTAACCAGGGAATGTGGGAGAGGCAACATTGCACCAACGAATACAAAAACTCCACCCCACCTTTTCAAATTTTCAATATGCTTTGCGTTTTTCTTTTCAATATATCTTTTTACCGGAGATAAGCGATAGGACAACCTGCCCAGATAAAATGCGGTTACTCCTCCTAAATAGGAAACCGTTGCCAGTATCCATACAAAGGACCATGGAATAGCCATTTTAGAACTCCAGGCAATGAATGCTTCAGGCGGTAAAAATCCTATAAAAGTTTCGGAAAGGTAAAACAGTGAAACTACATACCAAGGTGAAAATAGTTTTGCAATGGAATTCAGAATTGCATTTGCGTCAATGAAATAATATTCAAGTGCAGCAAATAAAATGATAAGCAAACCCAAAATTATACCGCTTTTAATGGACAAATTTTTTAGAAAACCATAAAACCGTGTAATTCTGTAATACCGGTTCAGAATACTCATCCTTGAAAATGTGCTTGTTGACATGTTTTGTTTCTACATATTTAATACCAGCAAATGTAACTTTATATTCTATATGTAAATTAAAAGTACATGGCTGGGAGCTGTTAAATTTATTTAAGCTTTCTCTTAAGAAATGCTATGGTGGGTGTAATATTGCCGAAAACGGTTCGATTTTACCACTGGTTAAGACGATTACAAGCCTATCGGAGGTGTATTCTGTTTTTCGTTTTGTGCTGAAGCTTGTTGCTGTTGATCGCTCCGGTGCTTTAAGTGCAATTCCCATGGCTTAACTTAAACGGCCATCACTATTCGAATAAAGGTTGCAAATAATCTTGTTTTTTTCGTCAATAGAACAGTACAAGTTTTTTGTACTTAAGTCCGATACATTCATAAATGGTTTTTTATGACATTGTGTTGAAATTATCCAAATGTGTGAATGATGTAAATTATAGCATCAATAATATAACATTTGCTGGTTTTTTGAAGCGTATCTTTATGGATTGTTATTCATTAATTTATAAGAAGCACGTTACATAAAAAACAAGTAATAATAAAATTATGGCAAAATCGAAAGAAGGCAAAGAGAGAAAGAATGTAAAAAAGGAAGCTGTTAAAAGCCTGAAAGAGAAAAGAGCCGATAAATCTGCTAAGAAAGCCGGTAAAAGCGACTCAAGTTTAGTCTGATTCCTTCTGCTCTGATGTATTTGATAAATCGGGCTGTTTTTATCCTGAATCAGAAAAAAGCAGCCGGATTTTTTCACTTGCACCTTTCAATGCAAGGCTGAAAATTACTTCCCAAAGCACAATAACAAAGATTAAAAACGAGCATGGCAACAATTACCTAGCCAATGGATATGGTTAATTTGCGTTTTTTGAAAGTCTTAGTAACATCATAACATTATAAGGAGCATGAACAATACGTCATACTCAACCTCAATGATTAAATAAATCTTGCGAATTACATATTATACCATTTAAAACTTACATTAATAATATGAAAATCACATATATAGCAACATACCCTCCACGCGAATGTGGTATCGGAACTTTTACCAACAATTTGTTTAAATCCATGCTGGATGGAAAAGCAACCAGGAAGGAAGGGCATGAAGGATTTGTAGTGGCATTAAACGATAACGACCTCACCTATAAATATCCTGAAGAAGTTAAGTTAACAATCAGGCAGGATTACCAGGAAGATTATCTGAAGGCGGTAAAATATATAAATCTGAGTGGCGCTGATGTTTGTATTCTCCAGCACGAGTTTGGCATATTTGGCGGAGGAAGCGGAGTTTATATCCTACCTTTACTTCACCGTTTGAAGATACCTCTTATTGTCACTCTTCATACTATACTTAGAACACCATCGTACAATGAAAAAGCGGTTTTAAAAGAAATTTGCAAAATGGCCCAAAAAATTGTGGTGATGAGCCACAAGGCCATCGAGTTTCTGACCACCATTTACGATGTGCCGGAAGAAAAAATTGCGCTGTTTGAACACGGTGTGCCCGATATTCATTTTAGTCCGGAAAAATCGAAAAAAGAGTTTAAGCTGGAAAATAAAAAAGTGTTGCTTACATTTGGTTTTGTTGGTCGCAATAAAGGCATTGAAACCGTTATAAAGGCATTGCCTGGAGTGGTAAAGAAACATCCGGATGTTATATATATTGTGTTGGGAAAAACCCATCCCAATGTATTGCGGCATTCGGGTGAAGAATATCGTATTTCGCTCCTGCGACTTGTGAAAAACCTTAAGCTCGAAAAACATGTTCTGTTTCTCAATGAATTTATTGATGAGCAGGATTTGTTCAAATATCTGTATGCCTGCGATATTTACATTACACCCTATTTGAATGAAGCCCAGATAACAAGCGGCACGCTTTCGTACGCGGTGGGAGTGGGGTCAGCTGTTCTTTCAACTCCTTACTGGCATGCCGAAGAACTGCTTGCTGATGGGAGAGGAAGACTGTTCAATTTTAATGATTCTAATGGACTCACAAAAACAGTGACCGAGTTGCTGGATAGCCCGGAAGAAATGAATAAGCTAAAAAAGAATGCCACTGAATACGGAAAGAAAATTACATGGCCTAAAACAGGTGAAAAATATATATCACTTGCTGAAAAGATATTGAAGGAAGAACACTTTGAAGTTGAACAGCAAGAGTCGGCGCTTGATTTACTTATTCTTCCTCCATTTTCTCTTACGCACATCAACCGTCTGACCGACGATACCGGCATTATTCAGCACGCCAAATTCGGAATACCAAACCTTAAGGAAGGGTATTGCCTTGACGATAATTCAAGGGCCTTACTGATGGTACTGATGGCTTACCGGCAGATGAAAGATATTAGGGCACTTGAATTGTCGCCCATTTATCTGAGTTATATCCATTACCTGCAAAACTCCGACGGAACTTTCAGAAACTTTCTAAGTTTTAGCAGGAACTTCCTCGACCAAAAAGGTTCTGAAGATTCATTTGGCCGTACGATATGGGCTCTGGGGTATTTGCTTGGCAATGCCCCGAATGATGCATATTACCAGACAGGCAGATTGTTGTTTTTCAACGCGGCACCAAATTTCGAAAAGTTAAACTCCATCAGAGGAATCGCCAATACAATGATTGGCATCAGCTATTACCTGAGAAGCAATCCATCGGACGATACAATGACTGAAAGGCTTAGAAATCTTGCGTATGTTTTGATGAAACATTATCAGAATAACACTACGGCAGACTGGAAATGGTTTGAAAGCTTGCTTGCCTATGATAATGGAATATTACCACTGGCGCTGTTGCATTCAGCAGAAATTCTAAACGATGAAAAAATTACGCAGACTGCCATCGATTCTATGAATTTCCTGACAGAGCATACCTTAAAGGACAATTATTTATCGATAATAGGCAACGAGAAATGGTATAAAAAAGAGGGAGAACGCTCTGTGTTTGCGCAGCAACCCATTGATGCCATGGCTATGGTCTTAATGTACCACCAGGCATTTCATGTTACAAATGATAAAGATTACCTGAATAAATTATACACATCCTTTTTATGGTTTTTGGGTGAAAACGATCTGCGAATGAGTCTGTATGATTTTGAAACCAAAGGGTGCTGCGACGGTTTTGAAAGTTATGGCGTAAATCGCAACCAGGGTGCTGAAAGTTCACTGGCGTATTTAATATCTCATTTGACGGTTTTGCAGGCATACGAAGAATTTCATAAGTCAGATATGAAACTGGTATAAATTAATTTCATCAGTACGTGAAAACCGAATTCCTAATCTTCAGATCGTTTTCTTATCCTGAATATCTGTAATTGCGATTTCAATTGGCGCCACTCTTCCTGAAATAAAATCGGCATAAGCGCGCGTAAACTCGGCACCATAAAAAACTATCATGGAAGAATAGGAAACCCAAAGCATGATTAGAATAATTGAACCTGCTGCACCATATCCGATTTCGGGGTTTAATTTCCCGAAATACAAACCCAGTCCAAATTTTCCAACACCAAACAGAAAAGCGGTAAAAATTGAACCAATCCACACATGTTTCCATTTTATTTTTGCATCGGGTAAAAATTTGAACATCAATGCAAACAAAACGGCAAGAATTATAAATGATAAAACAAAATTGACTACCTGCAGCGCCACAAAAAATGTTTCGGAAAAATGACCAGACAACCAATTGCCAAAGGCCGAAAGTAATGCGGAAATTACAAGCGAAACAATCAGTAAAAACGCAATGGTAACGATTAGCCCGAATGAAAACAACCGAATTCTGAAAAAACTCAAAATACCATTTTTCGATTCGTCAATTTTCACCTCCCAAATGATATTCAATGATTTTTGAAACTGTGCAAAAACGCCTGTGGCGCCTACAAGCATGACAATAACTCCAATAATTGTTGCCAAAAGAGAGTTTTTCGCTTTGCTGGCCTGTATGATAATATTCTGAACCTGCAGGGCAGTATCGGAGCCCATTGTAGATGTGAATTGGGCTGTTATATGACTATTGACCGCATCGTTCCCAAAAAAATAACCGGCGGATGTCAGAATTACAACCAGCAACCCGGGCAATGCAAAAATTGCATAATAGGCAATTACTGCACTTTCTCGAAATGGATCTTTTGCCCACCATCCTTTAAGTGCTTTTTTTAGAATCTTAAAAATTTTTCCAAAAGGTAATTTCATTTATTTTTTTTCATGATACATTTGAGAACTAAGTTGGCTAAATACGCTCTAATTCGGAATTGTATTGGCCACGGCGTGCATCTCTGTTGCATCGCGATCGGTGGAGTAAAGCCTTCTGTGCTTCCTTTACGTTGGCATCTTGTCCTTTCCATATTTCAAGCGCTGGTTGTTGAATGGCACGCCCATACGAAAACGACAGATTCCAGGGCAACCGGCCTTTGAATCTTTTGTTCATGGCATTCAAACGGGCTGATGCCAGTTCGCTGGATTGTCCGCCGGAAAGGAACATAATACCCGGGACAGCAGCGGGGACAGCTCGTAAAAGGCACTTAACTGTTGCATCTGCAACTTCATCAACTGTTTCCTGAATGGGACAATTCAATCCAGGCACTACCATATTTGGCTTCAGGAGCATTCCTTCCGGCAATATTTCCTGAAAATAGAGGTGCCGGAAAACCGTCCGCAGGACTTTCTCTGTTTCCCTAAAACAAATATCGAGCGAATGGTTTCCATCCATAAGAATTTCCGGTTCTACGATTGGCACCAGACCAGCTTCCTGGCACAATGCTGCATAACGTGCCAGTGTATTTGCGTTGGTTTCAATGCATGTGTTTCCTGGAATGCCATTGCCAATGGTAATTACAGCGCGCCACTTGGCAAATCTGGCACCCATTTGTGCATATTCAGCAAGGCGTTCACGCAATCCATCCAATCCTTCAGTTATTTTCTCTCCTGGTTGTCCTGCCATATCTCTTGCGCCAGTATCAACTTTAATACCAGGAATAATGCCTGCATCGGTAATGACTTTAATAAAGGGAGTTCCATCTTTTTTTTTCTGACGGATAGTTTCGTCAAACAGGATGAACCCACTAATAAACTTGCTTAGTCCGGGAGTAGTAATAATCAGTTCACGATACGATCGCCGTGTCTCCTTTGTTTGAGGAATATTATACTGCGCAAAGCGTTTTTTTATGGTCGGACTGCTTTCGTCCATTGCCAGAATTCCTTTGTCATCGGCAACCAGTGCCTGTGCTGTTTTTATAAGTTTTTGTGTTTCCATTTTGTTTTTGATATTAAATTCGATAATAGTGATTCATTGCTTTTCACATCGTTTGTAATTTTTATAAGCTTCCTGGCAATTTCCTCAGGTGAAAGAATAAAATCAATACACCTGCTATCAATTGCAGTTTCAGGCATATCAGGTTGTTCGGCTGTTTCGGGTTTCTGCGAAATGGTAATTCTCCCAACCTTTTTTATGTCACTTAACGAATCTGCTCCATCGCCTTCATAACCGGAAATAATGACAGTGATAAGCTTGCCGTCTCTGTTTTTTCGTGATTAACGTTGCCAAAGTATAAGGTCTGTTTCCAAAGGAACAGATACGCCAGGGAGATTTGGTATTGTCCGTGGTGTATAATCTGCTGCAGGACGAGTTGAGATGACCTGTGCCACATAATGATATCCTTTGGCTGGGCCTTCTGATTTTTTACCTCGTTTCATTTTCGTTATCTGCGGTGCTTCCCCGTTCATGCCCTCGGCAAAAAGTTCTACGCGCAAGGTATCCGGGTTTACATCATTAAAATAAACCTGAACATCGAATGTATGCTGTTTTTCTGATGTTGCAATTTTTGTTTCACCGAAACAGATAGAATCCCAGTTTTCCTTAAGGATTTGCAACTGGTTAATCATTTGTTTTCCCTTTAATCCCTTTTTGGCAGCGCGTTTAAGATATGTTTTGGCAGCGGGCAAATAGTGCTGTTCGGTATATTTCCTTACCGTTCTGTCGGCTGAGAACTGCGGGGTCAATTGTGCCATACTTTCCCGCATTCGTGCAATCCATCCTGTAGGAATTCCCTTTTCATTTCGGGTATAAAATTCGGGAACTATTTCATTTTCCAGTATGTTGTAAAGTTGTTCAGCTTCCAGCGCATCCCAGGCAGGATCATCGCCATGTTCATTTCCATCACCCAGCGCCCAGCCCACTTCGTTACTGTAAGCTTCGGCCCACCAGCCATCCAGTTCCGAAAGGTTAATGCCTCCGTTTACGAGCACTTTCATGCCACTGGTTCCGCTGGCTTCCCAGGGGCGGCGTGGTGTGTTCATCCAAACATCAACACCCTGTACCAAATTTTCCGCAACATGCATATCGTAGTCGCTTAGGAAAATTACAGGAGGGTTCAGCTCATTTCGCCGTATAAACTTCATCCACTCTTTTATTAAATCCTTTCCTTGCTGGTCGGCAGGGTGAGCTTTCCCTGCAATGATCAGTTGCACGGGGAACTTCGGGTTTGTTAACAGACGCAGCAGTCGTTCCGGATCGTGCAGCAATAAATTGGGCCTTTTGTAGGTAGCAAATCGCCTGGCAAAACCCAGTGTTAAAATGTTGGGATCAAACAAATGTTTTGCCTGTTCAATGGCATAAGCCGAATGTCCGGAGCCAAGCAATTGTTTTCTGAAATGTTCGCGGGAAAATTGAATAAGCGCTTTGTTCGCGTTGGTGCGCATTTCCCAAAGCCGTTCATCAGAAACCTTGCGGATGTCCTGTTCCAGGGTTTTGCTCATGCCCAGCCACCTGTCTTTTCCGCAGGCTTCAGTCCATATTTCGTCAGCTTCTTTTGAATCCCATGTTGGCATGTGCACACCATTGGTTATATGACTAACCGGTACTTCATTTGTGGGCCAATTTGGGAATAGGAATTCAAACATACTCCGGCTGACTTCGCCATGAAGTTTGCTTACGCCATTTACTGCCCCGCTTCCGCGGATTGCCAGGTAAGCCATATTGAAATTTTCAGATTCATCAGCGGGATTTTTTCGGCCTAACGCCAACAATTGCTGTCGCGTTATACCCAGTTTTTGTTCTGCGTATTCACCAAGGTATTGTTCTATAAGCGATGATTTGAAAAGATCGAATCCGGCCGGTACTGCGGTGTGTGTTGTAAACAGGTTTCCGGCCCTGGTAACTGCCAGTGCAACATCAAATGGTTGCCCGCTTTTCTGCATAAAACTACAGGCACGTTCCAAAATCGCAAAAGCCGCATGACCTTCGTTGAGATGGCACACTTCCGGATGAATATCCAATGCCTGAAGCAAACGCCAGCCACCAATTCCAAGAATCAATTCCTGTTTAAACCGAATCTCAGAGTCACCACCATACAATTCGCCTGTTATCCCGCGATGAACAGGAAAATTTGCAACATCGTTGCTGTCGAGCAGATACAGTTTAACCCTTCCAACCCGGGCTTGCCAAACACGCAGCCAAACAGGATATCCGGGCAGGTCGATCTTTAAACGCAACCATTCGCCGTTGGACTGGCGCATAGGCCTTACGGGTAATTGTCCGGGGTCGTTATACGGATAAAGTGCATGTTGCACCCCATCGATATCAATTTCCTGGCGGAAATAGCCCTGCTGATAAAGGAGGCCAATACCAACAACCGGAACACCCAAATCACTGGCTGTTTTCAATTGATCGCCGGCAACATTTCCCAAACCACCCGAATATATCGGGAGGGCTTCACTTAACATGAATTCCATACAAAAATAGGCCACACAGGTAAGGGGAGATTTTGGATGAATTTTTTGGAACCAGGCAGGTGCTGCATTTGTTTTTTTCATTGACTTCAACAGGAAATCAATTTTTTCCCGAAATAACGGATCATCGATAACGGATTGGAATTTGTCCCTTGAAATGGTCTGTAAAATTGCCCATGGATTATGCGTGTTATCCCATAGATCAGGATCAAGTTGCCGCCAGACTTCATCGGCAGAGTGATCCCATGACCACCGCAGGTCGAGTGCCAGTTCGGAAAGTTTGTTGACCTCTTTTTTCTTTTTGGGTAAACAACTGTAAACAGGTTTTTTTATTTTGTTTTTTTTCATGATGTTTGAATGTTATTGTTTTCGCATCTGATCGAAAAAAGGAGTACTTTTTTCTTCAACACATTTTGCAGCATAGAGATACATGGCGGCACTCCAGGTTTGCCAGTCATTCCCTTTCGGTTTTCCGTCCTGCGCTTTAATCCATTCATTAAAACCAAATTCAAGGTTTTCAGAATGGGTTAATCTGATGCACTGAGTAAGTGCAACCAGCTTTTCTTCGGCAAGTTTAAAGCGTTTTGCTGCAATCAGGGCTGCCACATAAAATCCGCATACAAAAGGCCAGATTCCTCCATTGTGGTAATCACCCGGTTTGTTATAAGCTGAATAACGTTCATGCCAGTCGGGATCCTCTTGTTTTGTAAAAGGAAAAAAATTGGGTGGAAGATTGCCTTTTAATTCACCTCGTTCGCGCATTCCGGCGCACTCTTCTTCAATCCACGAAACCATTTCATCGGCCCGCGAAGGTGATGAGATTCCTGAAAGAATGGCAAGGCTGTTCCCAAGCAAATCGAAACGCTCGCTGCTAAAAATTTTGTACGACCAAAAAGCGTAGTAAGGTTTGTATTTTACCACCAGGCCTTCGTGTACATGCCGGTGCATGATTCCATTTGTAATAGTAAAACGACCCATTTCAGCACGTAATTTTTCTGCCTTTTCATGCCTGCCAAGAAGCCGGAGGTAACTGTAAACCAATGTGTTTACATAAAGCCCTTTCCCAATCACCCATTGTTCGTCGCGCCAGTCGCTGGTGGGTTGCTGTGCCACCAAACTGCGGTCCGAAGGACTTTGATAATCCATCCAAACCAATGATTTTTCAACTGCCTCAGCCAGGAAATCAGCTTCACCCGTAACTTTTCTGAAAATTCCGGCAGCCAGCAAAAAGAGAGGAGTTGTATCACTTGCACCGCGGTCGTCTTTGTCGTGCACCAGCGAGGGAATATGACCATGTCTGGTCTGGTTTTTTGCCAGCGTTTCCAGTACTTTTCGAATACTCTCCATTAGTTTGTGATTTCCGGAAACGGCAATTCCCAAAACAGAAATCATCAAATCTCTGGTATATGGCTCCGGATATCCCCAGCCTGCTGTTCGGGGCAAACCGTGATAGGGTCCGTGGGCATTGTGAAGCAGCACTTCGAGGGCGGCTTTGCTGGCTTGTTCAATCTCATTTCTGTTATTGGTTTGCATGATTATATCTTGTTAAAACCTAATTTACACTTACTCCAAACAGATATCCAATCAATGCTGACATGACCATTGCAATGGTTCCCCAGATACAAATTCTCAATACAGATTTACTGATTGGAGATCCTCCGACTTTTGCTGCAATCGTTCCGGATAAAGCAAGAAACAGAATTGAGAACCCATATTGGAAGTATATCATTTGACTTAATGGCGCAAAGATTGAAATCAAAAGCGGGAATATTCCGCCCACAATAAACGATGTTGCAGATGCCAAGGCAGCCTGCAAAGGTTTTGCCCTGGATATTTCATTAAGGCCCAATTCATCCCGCGCGTGCGCTTCCAAAGCATTATGAGCTGTAAGTTGTTTTGCAACTTCTATAGCTAAATCGCTGGTCAGCCCTCGTTTTTCATATATTTTAGAAAGTTCATCCAATTCAATTTTCGGAATTCTGGCCAGTTCATTTCCTTCCCTTTTTAAATCTGCGGTTTCAACGTCCAGTTGCGAACTTACAGAAACATACTCTCCGGCAGCCATCGACAAAGCTCCCGCAACCAGGCCTGCAAGAGTTGCCAGAATAATTGGATCTCTTGCCACACTCGCGGCAGCAACTCCAATGGCTAAGCTGGTGGTAGAAAGAATACCATCATTGGCTCCTAAAACTGATGCTCTGAGCCATCCGCTTCTTTTTACAAAATGATTTTCACTTTCCACTTAATGTATTCCTAATTTCTCGTTGATGATTTGTACAAACCGTTTGGCAACCACCCGGTAGTCGAAATTCTCCACAACCCTTTCCCTGCCTGCCTTGCCCATTTTGTTGCGGAGATTTTTATCTTTCATGAGTTTTAATAAATACCTGGCAATATCTTGTACATTAGCCCGGTAATCCACTGTTCTGGGCACACTGAAAATTACTTTATGCTGATCTTCAAATCCCGATTCTTCGCCAATTACAACTTCGTTTACCGCAATTTTCCGGGCAATTTTTGCCAGGAATGCAGTCTCTCCATGAATGAGAGTGTCTAACATTCCCATAGCTTTTAAGCTGATAACAGGTTTTCCACATGCCCCGGCTTCCACCTGCGGCATTCCGAAACCTTCCAATCTCGAGGGCGCTGCATAAATATCACATGCCCCAATCAGGTAGGGCATAAAATTACGCGATATAGTGTTGGTGGCATACATAACATTTTTTTCAATACCGAGTTGATTCGCTAATTGCAGATCGGCCAGGTTTTGTGTTTTGGTTCGCGGTTGCGGCCAAACTTTGCATACATATTTCCAGTCGGGCGCTTTGGTGTCGATAATAGCAAGCGCCTGCATTACCTCTTGTGCGCCTTTCGATGCGGCGTCGCCGCCAACGGTGAGTATCATTAATTGGTCAGGTGAAACACCCAGCGCTTCCCGCACGGCCAGAATTTTTTGGTCATCTTTTTGAAAAGGAATAAACGAATCGGTATTACAACCCACAGGAAGTACTTCAATTTTGCTGCTATCAATGCCATCGCGGACATACATTTCCTTTACCCAGTTTGATGTCACCAGAATCAGTGGAAGTGCGTTCAAAACTTCCTGGTAATTGGCAATATAACCATCGGCAACCAACCAGGGGACTGGTTGCACGCCATACCGTTGCGGATGGAGCACCAGTTGCGGTGTGTGGCCCCAATAACCTACGCCAACAACAACGTCGGGTTCAAACCAACGGTAATACCATTCCTTTTCCTGTGGCGATTCAAAATGCACCGGATGGGCATCAATTCCCATTTCAACAAGCCCTTTGTATAAAAGGTCTCCCTGGGTGGCAAGTCCTCCGGGTGAGGGCGGATAATCATATAAAACCAATACTTTCATCTGTAGATCCCTCCGTTATTTAGCCATTTCCTTGCAAGAAACGGGTGGGTAAATTGCCAGAAAGCTTCATCCCGGGGAGCGGTTTGTACCTCCCAACTCTCTTTTTTAAATCCGTATGTTTCCCTGAGAATACTATATTTTCTTAACCAAATACGTTTTTTGAGCTTGCGGTAAATAGCTGCATTTAAAATGGGCCGCGGAAAATATTTTTTTTGACCGTCTTCGTAAGCAAAAGTCCGCAATTCATCGGCTGTAATTTTCTTTTTGTTCCAGAGATTTATAACTGCCTTGCTTACTTCTTCGTGCCGCAAATGTCGGGTATATTCTCCGTTTGGATTGTGGGAAATAATTAGGTCGAAATGTCTATCTGGCAATAAACCTAGAATGGCTTGTTCAACCTCATCCTCATCCAACGGGTTTTGTTCAGGCCCATCGTCGAGGTTGCCCATATTTCCTTCCGATTTGAGTACTTTTAATGCCTCATAAAAACGAGGTGCACGGTCGGTATCATTCCCACGGCATAGCGAAACAATAAAAAAATTCCAAAACGGATGGCTTAGAATTGTTCCTCCGGCCCATAATGTTTCATCATCGGGGTGGGCAACAATAACAACAACTGCTTTAGAATTAGTTTCATCCATTTCTCTTTCTCTCCAATGACACAATACCTGCCATTTTCCCGATATTATTTACCAAAATTTATATTAATAGAAACGATCCAGCGTATTAATTGTCTCTTCAAATTGTTTCTGCGTTTTCCCCAGTTTTGTTGCAATCATCTTAAACAAATCGTCTTTCGTTTCATGCCGCCAGAATAAATCGGCATTGGTCAGTTGAGGGAACTCACTTTTGAGTATTGGCTTAAGATGATCCCAGTAGTCCAAATTAAATTTCGATTCCATAATTTATAATTTTATAGTGACACCTAATTTTCCCCCGGAAAAGGCATTTCCGCCGCCAAATTCCAGATTAATTCCTACCTTGTTGCTAAAATAGTACCGCCCTCCAATTTGTCCGCCTAGTCTAAGTCCGGAATTATGTGAACCTTCATATTCACTGGGAGAATTCCAGTTGTAAAAGCCAAGATTAAGTCCGGCGTAAAAATTCCAGGGTGAAGGAATATTTAAAATCCTGTTAAAATGATAATTTGCATTCCCCTGAATCCCGATAACCGAATGATTATACTTGTTGTTGCGCCAATTATCGTTGTACGAACGGTAGGATGCTTCTCCTCCAAGGGTTATATCAGGGTGTACCCCATAATCAAATCCCAGGTAAACGGGAACGCCCCATGAAGATAGTCCAACACCAAAGTTAACCTGCGACTCTCCTTTTGAAATGGGACTTTGTGCAAAAACAACACTGACAGCTATTACCAGGATAAAAGTTAAAACTTGTTTGTTCATTTTAAAATTGCTCATTTTTATTAATTTATGATTCATATAAAACAGATTTTTTACACATGAAATATTCACATTATATTATTACAGGTTTATTGGTGCTCTGGCCAATAGTAACTTTTCGGTCTCACTCATTCAGAACTATTGATATATGCTTCCAATAGCTGCTTTTATTTCACTGCTAATTATTTCACCGAAAAATTTTCTGTGGTTAATACCACCTGATTGCCAGGGTACTGGACATTTACACCTTCTTCTGTTGTAATAAAAATTTTTGCCGGTTTGTAGGAAGACACTGTTTCCAACGATGCAGAGTGACGTTTTGATAAAAAGCTTGTTGAGCTGATTAGCTGTCCCAGGTTTTCGGCATTGCCCTCGTCGGTTTCCATCCACACCACATACGTTGTTTTAGATGCCTGAACCCTTTCGACTTCTGCCAAATCCGACACTTCAACTTGAATAATATAATTCGTGTTATTGTCCTTTTTCACTTTAACATAACCATCAGCTCCAGGAACAACAGTTGAGTTGAGGAAAGTGAACTTTTTTGTGCATGATGTGAACGGTATTATTATCACTACCGCAAAAACTGCTAAAAGTATGCTTTTTATTGCCATTTTAATTTTTTGTGCTTTCATAATTTGTATTTATTAAATAACAGCAAATCATGGTGCGGTTATAAATGAATATTTTCACAATACCAAGATCGGAACTTTATTGGCAAAAAGCGTTACACAATTCTGATTAAGAGTTACATCATTCACACAAGTATAAAAAAGAAAGTTTATGAGCAGTATTTATGTGTCTTCTGATTCATTGAAAAAAAGCGGCAGACATGGCCCGATGCCGACTTGTCCGGCTGTGCCTGAAGAGCTGATCAGGGAAATTATTAAAACCATAAAAAAGGGTAAATGCCTGTTTGTTCACGCCCCCACAGAAAGCTATCTGTCAAAATATCCGGTTATCAGAGAATTTTCTGCCTGCGTTTTTTTGATTTAAGGCATTCAATATCATCTCATCCTGCATATAAATGTCTTTTCTGAACTGCACACGTCCATTTCCGTCGGTCCATGCAGTAAGGTAAAGCAATAATACATTTACAGGTGTTTTAAGGTTTGCCGTTTGTTCCCTGTTCTGTTGCATGGCAGCATGAATTTTAGCAGACGGCCACTCCGGTGAATCGGCCAGTAACAACTCAGCCAGTTCAAAAGGTTTTTCAATTCTGATGCATCCCGAACTCATGGCCCGGTCGTCGCGGGCAAAGTATCCCCTCGTAGGAGTGTCGTGTATATAGACGTTATGACTATTCGGAAACATAAATTTAACCTTCCCCAGGGAATTCTCAGGTCCTGAATTTTGTCTTACCAGATATGGAAAGTTGTACCCTGATATTTTTGACCAGTCAATTTCGCTGTATGCAATTTCTGTTCCATTGTACCTTAGTAGTTTCATATTTTTTTTCTTTAGATATTCAGGGCCTTTTAGCAATTCGGGAATCACATCGTTCATCAAAATTGTCGGGGGTACGGTCCAGGTTGGGCCAAAAACTATGTAAGTCATTTGTGCATCAATAACAGGCGTTTCCCGGTAATCTATTCCAACTATAGCCCGCATGGAAACAAGTGTATCAACTCCTTCAATCAATACAAGATCAAAACTTGCAATATTTACCATGAGGTACTTTCGGGGTTCATGTAACGGGAGCCACCTGAATCTCTCCATATTTACTTGCAACTGGTTTATGAGTGCACGCGGTGGGGTGTTTAGCGCAAGTAACGTTCCCTTTCCAATCACACCGTCCGCATTTAAACCCCAGTCCTTTTGAAAAACCTTCAGTTGTTTTTCAAGTTTCTCATCATAGTATACAGAAATGCTATCTGCCAAAGGATACCTCAGTTTTATCAGTCTTTCCCTGATTTTTGGGAGAAACTGGTTTAACTGGCCTGGAATAATTGTGGTGTCTGAAACTATTGCCAGCCAGGGTTCATTTTCCAACCCAAGGAAAAATGCCAAATCTTCTTTCATCATCCAATAGGAGCGATATCTTGGTGCAAGCATATTAAGCGCGTTGGCAATATCATCGGAGGATAGTGCTTCTTCCAGTTTCCGGTTTAACTGTAATTCGGGTTCTTTGCGATGTATTGTCCAATTTTCACCCTCTTTCTCTGAATCAACCTTGCCGTAATACAACTGCAACCCCAGCAATAAAAAAGCATCGGTAAGTAATATATCCAGCTTCATCATATCCTCTGTATCCGTTGCCATAAACAACATTGTTTTATCTATGTACTTTTCAAGCAGGAATAAATGGTAATCGGATGGGTTCAGACCATGCCTGGTTACCTGCCGGATATAATCCAAAAGCACATAACCATTTTTCCCGAGCACATTGGAGTTAATCAGAACAGGGATATCAGATTCAATCCAGGCAGGAGAGTCTGAATTAATCCGAATTGGTGAACAAGCATGAATCCATGGGGGAATGTTCGTATTTATCCAGATGGGGGCTTTGGAGTTTATCCATGCGGGAGCATAATTTCGGTTTTGATAAAATTGCTGAAGTACCTTGCCTGAATAAAGATTTTCCTTATCAATTTCGAATGTTAAACCTGCAGGTTTGCTATTTATATATCGGCTTATGGATTCTGATAGTTCATCAGAATTTAATGAAAAAGCTAAAAACCAAACAAGTATTGTAAAAATTATTCTTTTCATTTATAATGTGAATGAGTTGTTTTCAATCCCAAAGGTATTTCCAAATCAATTTTGGTACATTATACAATTCAGAATAAAAATTACATCATTCACATATTTTTAATCAGTCATGCGATGAATTCAAAACAGCATTTTACAAAACTATTCACCGGATGACTTTGAGGAAATGTTTTGCTATTTGAATTTCGATATATCTACAACCGATAACAAGCATTTCTGTTCGTCTTCAGTGACTACACCTTCTATATAAACATGGGTGAGTTGTTCTTCATCGTAACCAAGCATTACCTTGCACGATTCTTTTGCATTGCTGGTATATACTTTTTTGAAAAAAATGTTAAAAACAGGTATGGAATCTTTGGCGATAAATAATTTAAAATTGCTGTTAATTAAACTAAATCGCCTTTCACCCAAAATGTCGGCACCAGTGTAATTCAGATCGCAAATGGTTCCTTCAGGGTCGAGTGAGAAATATCCCAAAGGGGCCAGATCGAATAACATGGTATATTTTTTCAAAGCTGTTTCCGCTATTTGGTGAGCCCTCCGTAATTCTTCGTTCTGCATCTCCAGTTCAATCTGGTGTACCTGCAATTCATGAACAAGCTTTTTTACGTCAGCATCTTTCAATGCTTCGGCATTTTTCCTGTGCTTTTCGTTTATCAGCTTTTCAGCTTCCCTGCGCATCTTATGAGCATCGGTATAATTATCCTCTTCGTTCATCATATTGTATTTATATTTTTGCTAAAATTATCATTTCTGAAGTTCTTTGCAGGTTGTTATATTGTTTCCATACCGACCATTCAATATCATATTCTGTTGTGTCGCCTGCAATTACCTTTAATTTTATTTTGTTTATTTCCGTTTTTTTCGAAAGGTTAGACATTTGTTGTTCGGTTTTTTTTCTCAATGCTTCAGGTATAAATAATTCCAAATAATTTTTCCCTGTCACCTCATCGCGTTTTTTGTTAAAAAACTTTTCAGCTGCTGAATTAAATTCCATAATTTTCCAGTCGGCTGACAGTTTAATAATGATGTTTGAAGATAAATCAAAAAGCAGCCGGTTCTCCTGTCTAGTTGATTGTAACCTGTCTTCTACCAACTTCAGTTCTGAGATGTCGATAAATGTAATTACCAGTCCGTCAATACGGTCGTCAAATGTACGGTATGGCATAATACGAATGGAAAACCACCTTCCTTCGTTTGTTGGAATTTGCTTTTCTATAAATATCAGTGTATCCAGAACTTCTTGCGCATCTTCGGGTAGTTCAGGGTAAACAAGTAATGAAACCTGGTCAGTAAATGGCCGTCCAATATCGCTTTTTATGAGTTTAAATATTTTTGTAGCCTGGTTGGTGTAACCACGGATATTTAATTCTTTGTCAAGAAATAAAGTGGCAATATCGGTGCTGTTGAGCAGGTTTTTCATATCGTTGTTTACCCGCGAATAATCATCAACCTTCGCCATTAATTCAGCATTAACCGTTTGAAGTTCTTCATTCAGGCTTTGCATTTCCTCTTTCGAGGTAGTGAGCTCTTCATTAGTTGATTGCAATTCTTCATTGGTTGATTGCAATTCTTCGTTGGTCGACTTTAGTTCTTCCTGCGAAGTCTGCATCTCTTCCATTATGCTTTGCAACTTTTCACGTGTATGCTGTAACTCTTCCTCAAGTTTTGCTTCCCGCTTGCTGGTTATTGCTTTTTTCCCTTTTTTCTCAACGGGTTTGATGTCATTCGATTGAGGAAGATCTGTGAAAATTATTATGAGCTTGCCATATAATGGTTCCGGCGAATGTATCCACTGAATGGTTACCTTTAAAGTCAATGAGCCTCCATTTGTACCGATTTTTGCATGTCGCAATTCCACTGTTTCCTTATTCATTAACGCTTTACGAAATGCAATGGCAAAATCGTTTTGAAAACCGGGCCGAAGCATTGCAAATATATTCAGGTTTGCCTTTCCCACAGCCGGCTCAAGGTATTTTCCTGTCCGTCCGCTGATATACAATATATCTCCGTTTTCATTCACTAAAATTCCTGCAGGTGAAAATTGTTGCAGCAGTAGTTGATCGGTAAGCGCTTGAATGTTAATTTTTGCCCTGTCAGATATAGTGTTTTCAATTTTTCCTGTTTGGGACCGTTTAAATGAAGTAGGAAAGTTGAATAATTGTGGGTTGAGGTTAGTGGCTGAGCGTTTGAATATTTTAAGGCCTGAATCTGCCGAAGAGAAAAGATGACTTTGCCCCCCAAGTGTTTCGGAAGTTCCAAGCACTAAAATACCTTCCGGATTAAGACTGTAATAAAATAAATCGAGTAATTTTCTCTGTAACTCGGTATCTACATAAATAAGAAGGTTACGGCACGAAAGTATATCAATATTTGTGAAAGGGGGATGCATGGTAATGTTGTGCTGGGCAAATATCACCATTTCTCTTATTTCTGTGCAGATGCGAAAGCCGTCCTCTGATTTGATAAAAAACCGGCTTAACCTATTTGGGGATACATCCGAAGCAATATTTTCGGGGAACAATCCTTTTCGAGCAATTTCAATAGCATCGCTATCGATATCGGAAGCAAAAATTTGTAATGATATTCCTGTATTCAGATTCATTTTTTCCAATGTTTCCTTAAAGACAATGGCCAGCGAATAAGCTTCCTCTCCCGTAGAGCAACCAGGTACCCAGGCTCTTAATTGTGAATTGGGTTTTATTTTCGCAATCAGGGCCGGAATTATCTTTTCTTTTAGTTTATCCCATACGAGGGCGTCCCGAAAAAAATGAGTTACACCAATCATCAACTCTTTGAACAGAATATGCACTTCCTTTGGATTTTCCTGCAAAAAATGGACATATGAATATATTTCATCTATTCTATGTATGCCCATTCTTCTTTCAATGCGCCGATGAATCGTATTTTTTTTATAAAGTGAAAAATCATTACCAGTATGAGTTCGCAGTAAGATAATAATTTTATCAAATGCGCTTTTATCTTTTACTTCAATATTCAGTTTTGATTTAACTACAGGTATATGCCTGAGAAAATTAATAAGTTCCAAAGGTAGTTCATCCGGCGGAGCTACAATGTCAGCCATTCCTGAGTCGATAGCACTTCGCGGCATACTGTCAAACCGGGCCGTTTTTGGTTCCTGTACCAATACAATACCGTTATTTTCCTTTATTGCCCGAATTCCGCTGCTTCCATCGGAGCCCATACCTGAGAGAATTACTCCCACAGCATACTCCTTTTGATCATCGGCCAGTGAGCGCAGAAAAAAATCGACAGGAAGGCGAAGACCACGAGCTTCAACAGGCTCGAAGAGGTGAAGCACTCCATTGAAAATCGACATGCTTTTGTTGGGTGGAATTACATAAACACAATCAGGTTCTACTTTCATTAGATCTTTGGCCTGAAAAACCTTCATAACGGAAATCCGCTGCAGCAATTCAGGGAGCATTCCTTTTTGTGTGGGATCCAAATGCTGAATAACAACATAGGCCATACCACTTTCTTCAGGTACATGTCTAAGAAATTGCTCCAGCGCTTCCAGCCCACCGGCTGATGCACCAATACCAACTATTGGCAACCTGCCGGATTTTAAATCAGGAGTCTTTTCATTAGTTGTACTTACCTGTTTTGTTTCTTTTGTATTCAATTATCTATAATTTATTAACAAGCCAAAATCAAAAATATACATTAATAATATAAGATTTGTTAAGTCCCGGAGAAATTCTTATTTTTTCATCCTGCCTTTTTTAGAAAAGTTAAAGTTAGAAAGCCCGGAAAATTATTCTATTATACTATTTTCCTGAAAGTTTACATTATTCCCACTTTTTGATGGTACTACTCTTGCCAAATGTGTGAATATTGTAACTCTTTGAGAAATTTATGTAAAGTTAACAGTTGTTATCTGCCTTACCTTTAATCCAACTAATTTTATTACTGTTATGCATAAAGAATATGTTGACCTTAGGATGAAAAACGCTTTTGATTTCATTTTTAGCCTGTCTGTTATTATGTTGATTTCTCCTGTTTTTCTCATAATTGCCATTGCTATCAGGCTTGAAGATGGTGGCTCCGTTTTTTTTATTCAGGAAAGAGTAGGTTTAAACGGACGTCGGTTTTCGATTTTAAAGTTTCGAACAATGGTTGCCAATGCAGAAGACTTAAAATTTTCATTGCTCGACCAAAATGAACAGAGCGGACCTGTATTTAAAATCACGAACGACCCCAGGGTGACACGGATTGGCAGGTTTCTCAGAAAAACGTCTTTTGATGAACTTCCTCAGTTCTTCAATGTGATACTTGGTCACATGTCGGTTGTAGGTCCACGTCCACCAATTCCTTCGGAAGTTGAAAAATATGAGCGGTGGCAAAAACGAAGGTTGACTATGAAACCTGGTATTACCTGCACCTGGCAGGTTTCAGCAAGAAATAATGTTTCTTTTAATGAATGGGTGAAGCTGGATTTGGAATACATCGATAACTGGTCTTTAAACCAGGATGTTATATTAATTTTAAAAACTATTAGAGTAGTATTTGCTGGAACAGGAATGTAATTTGATTTCAGCAAGAAAAACGGACACTTAATTTTCACCGGGAAGTGATATGATGGTAACTTCCTTAAATGAACGAAATTGAAATTAGAAATTAACAAAAATCATTGATATACAATATACAAAATGAATTTTTTGAGAATAAATACTAATGTGTGAAAGATGTAACAGTTATTGAGAATAATGTAATGCTTTCATAGCTTAATGAGCATACCTTTATTTGATTTTAGCTTTGATTTATAAAAAGTAATAATTGGTATTTAATAATTAATAAATTGAACATGAATAAGTTGAAAATGAGTTTACTCGTAGTTTTAAGTGCAGCTTTTCTTTTTACAGGCTGTGCTTCATGGAATAAAACACAGAAAGGAGCTGTTGTTGGAACTACAGCAGGAGGTGCAGCGGGTGCAATAATTGGCAGAGCCTCGGGTAACACAGCCCTTGGAGCAATTATTGGTGCAGCCGCTGGTGGCGCTACCGGCGCTGTAATTGGCCGGCAAATGGATAAACAGGCTGAAGAAATTGCAAAATCAGTGCCCGACGCGAAAGTGGAACGCGTAGGGGAGGGTATTGTGGTAGAATTCAGCAGCAATATTTTGTTTGGGTTTGATCAGTCGAACCTGTCAGCAGATGCAAAAACCAACCTGGATAAACTGGTTGTTATATTGGATAGTTATCCCGATACCGATATCGAAGTTCAGGGACACACCGACAGTAAAGGAAGTGAAACGTATAACCAGGCTTTATCTGAACAGCGGGCCGGTACCGTATCAGATTACTTGTCGGGTAAAGGTATTGCAAATGATAGATTAACAATTAAAGGTTTTGGCGAAAATATGCCAAAGTACTCAAACGAAACAACAGATGGACAGACACAAAACCGAAGGGTTGAATTTTTAATCTATGCCAACGAAAAAATGAAGGCTGAAGCTGAAAAAGAAGCAGCCAATTAATTTACAGTATTTACAAATACGTTAAAAATGAAACGAGTATGATAAATTTAGTCATACAGAAAGATCATTATAAGCGAGTTACATCGAATAACTTTTTAAATAAAAAATATAATAAGATGAAAACAAAACTATTTTCTTTGATTTTTATTCTTTCACTTACAGGTTCCATGGCATTTGCCCAGGGATTTGCCGGTTCAAAAACTTCCTTTGCTATTCTCGGTGGCGTTAATATGCAGAATTTGAACGGAAAGGACGGGAGCGACAATAAATTGGAAAATGACATGCTCATCGGCTATCATGTCGGTGTCAATCTACAACTTCCTGTTGCCCCGCAATTTTATTTTCAGCCGGGATTGATGTTTAGTACAAAAGGAGCCGAAAACATAGGCGTATTAAATAGTACGTACAAGCTATCGTACGTTGAACTTCCGCTGAATTTTGTTTATAAAGCCCAGCTTGGCAATGGATATTTTATGCTGGGATTCGGGCCTTACGTAGCGTATGGAATTGGAGGTAAAGCCATTTACGACAGTGGTGCTGCATCGGTTGAGACGGATATTGAATTTAAAAAAGTAGCGGACTCCGGTGACCCGTTAACTGCAGTTTATATAAAACCGTTTGATGCCGGTGGTAACCTGTTTTTTGGTTATGAATTACCGGCCGGACTGTTTTTGCAATTAAATACGCAACTCGGTTTGCTCGATATCAGTCCTGAAGATAATCGGATTACCGGAAATAATAATTCAACACTTAAAAATACAGGCTACGGACTTTCGCTTGGTTTCCGTTTTTAGTTAATATATCTCACATTTTACAAAAAGGCCGTCGTTGTTATTCAACGGTGGCCTTTTAATATTAAGTGTTAAAATTATAAGTTTGGAAAATGATTTCTTTGTGATTCTCATAAAGAAGTTTTCATTCTGGTAAACTAATGTATGTTAGCTCAACTTTTTTAACATAACTAAAAGCCAAATCCGTTATTAGATTGAACCTGAGTCGTGGTGTTTATACCTGTCCCGACATGCCAATTTTCAGTCTTTACGAGTTATTAGTCAAAATTTTTGGCATAATGAGATAATAACAGGGAAAAAAATTTAGACAATATCTGTCATTGGTAGCGGTCAGGTGAATTGTGATGCCTCGCCTGATGTGTTTTTGTGGAAATTAAAATCGGCAATAGATACATATATGCGACAGTTTGCATGAGGGGTAATGTCAAATTATGAGATGCCTGATTGTTTATCAGCAGGCCCTTAAATAGGGTTTTGGCAGGTCGGATTCAAGGGAATACGATGTACAATTTCATTACAAACGTTGATTCACAACTAAAAAGGATATCCGATTGCCACATTAAGTATAAGGTTATCTTTTCGCCAGGCAGAACTGCCTATCTCTATCTGTTTGGTGACCCAGCGGTGGTTATCTTCGAGCCAGGGTTTTCTTAATGGAAAGGCCAGATCGAACCTTAATAGGAAAAAAGAAACATCGATCCGGATACCTGTTCCTGCACCTACAGCAATTTCATTCACAAATTGCGAAAGCACGAATGGGCTCCCTATGCTGGCGGGGCTCGATTTATGCAACCACACATTTCCGGCATCGGCAAAGAAGGCTCCTTTGAAAAACCGGTAAATGGAAAAGCGATATTCTCCGTTAAGCTCGAGCTTAATATCGCCTCCCAACTGAAGAAAACCCCTGGTGCTTCCATCCTGGAAATGAGTACCCGGCCCCACAGAATTGATTTGAAACGCACGGAGGCTATTGGCGCCGCCACTGAAAAACTGTTTCGAATACGGTAATATGGAAGAGTTTCCGTATGGTTTGGCCACACCGGCAAAAAAACGCATAGCCAGTTTGTTATTCAAATCAACATTGTAATAACTGCGAAAATCTATACTCAATTTAGCAAATTGAGAATATATCGAACCTGCTATGGAAGAAGGATCTTCGGAAGAGGGTTTTACACCACCGGTTATCTTGACCAACGAAAATGCATTTCCTGCTGTTTCGGCCGTACCCTGAAAAAAGAACTGCATTTTTTTCAACGGCATAACCTGCTCGTTATAGGTAAACAAATAATTGGCCCCGGCTATAAACTGTTCTTCATAGCTTTTCTTCAGAAACGGATTGTCTGCCAGCAACACTTTGAAAGTCTCAGATTCGTTGACCAGTGAAGTAAAACTTAAACTTACAGGACTAAAATCATGTTGTTTTCTGATATTTTCTCTCCATCGGTAACCGAAACCCAATTGAAAAGTCTGCATATCGAAATAGTTAACCCTTTTCATATAGTTATAGGAAAGTGAGAACCGGGTTGTGGGAATAAATATGCTGTTTTTAGTGCCGGGTTTAAAAGGAGCAAGCAGTTGGGGGAGAGTTAATTCGAGCTGTGGATTAAAGGAATAAGAGTATAGATTTTCGGTCTTTCCGCTCAGTTGTGCTTCGTATGATCCCCCCAGGTTCAGGTTTAACAATTCGGCACCTCTGAATGTATTCCTGTTCAGTAGGCTTAAGTTTATCCTTGGTCCTGCAAAATTGTTCGATTTTGAAACAATATCCATTTCTGCCCTAAAGGTACTGCGGGGCATGGTGGTCATTAATATATCCACATCAAGCAAACCTGCAGCGATAGTATCGCTATCAGCAAATTTCACCTGCACAAATTTGAAATTACCCATCGACATCAACCGGTTTAGGGTAATATTATGGTTTTGCCTCGAGTAGACTTCGCCACTCCGGAGATAAACCGATCTTAGTATTACCCTTGGCCTGATATTCTGATTTGATTTCGAGCCACGAAACACGTAATTGCGGTAATGCAAGGTGTCTGCATTTTTGTCTGAAAATTCCTTCGTTAAAGTGTAATCCTGATCAATAAAAATACGATTGACGTTGTAAACTGTCAATGCATCATCGGGAATACTGTCTTTTAATGAAAGTTGAACCGGCACTACGCGATCGGCAGAAGATGTGTCGGCATTAAAAAGCAAATAGTCGGGATTGAAATAAAAGTACCCTTTGTTTTTAAGCACCTCATCAATCCGGTTTCTTTCGCTGCGTAAAAGCTCGAGGTTATAATCTTTGCCAGGTTTTACCAGGGTTTTTTCTTTTTCTGAAAGTATCGCCTGTTGTAAACTATCATCAGCAATTTCATAAGTCAGTTCGCCAAAAATATACGGTTTGTGAATATATCTGGTGTAGGTAACTTTGGCTAAATGTTTTTTTTCAACCACCTCGTAATCGGTAATTCCATTAAAAATGCCAATATTAAACAACCGGGCATCCATGATGTCGGCAGTTGCTCCGGGTTTAACACTACTCATATATACGGGGGCCTGTCCCCTTTTCCTGAGCCATTTCCCCAGCAATGTATGGGGGTTATCACTGGTTACCATATACAACCACAAACCGGGGCGCATTCCCAGAAACTTTTTATTCGGCTGTGGTCGAATGCCGGTTTCGGCAATCTTCTCAATAAATCGTTTTTTCTTTTTCTCAAGATTTTCGGTATATTCCAGTCTTACATCGGCGCCGGTATAAAGCTTTTCGCCGGGAGGCAAATGTTTTATCCCACTGCAGGCCGTAAGTAGCAAACAGTCAAAAATAAAAATGCTGATATATCGGGTGCATCGGGTCATGGCTGTTCTTCGATTTTCGTTGTATCACTTTTTGTTTTTAGCCTGCTGAATAAATTCTTCCGCCAGTTGAAATCGCGGACATAAACAAATCCTACACCGGTTTCTACTAATTGGCCCTCGATAACCCCTTCGTACTGATTGTGCCGGAAGCCTTTCAATCGGTAGCGACCATCTTTTGTCAACCGGTATTCTATCTGGATATCGCTGGCAATATCGGTTGTTTGGTTATGCCTGGCCCTTTCCCCTTCCACATCAATGGAGCCTCCAAGCTGAACCGACAGGCGTTCATCAAAAAGTTGCTTCTTGAGCCCAATTTCCACTTGTGTCCGTCCTTCAGCCTGGCCTGCCTGATAATCTTCGAACGATTGAATATCAAAATTCAACTCTACCCCGGGTAATAATTTTGAAGTCAACTGATTTAACTGAGCAGATAAAAATTTCCCTACCGTTGAGCGCACCAGGGTTGAAGTACCGCCCGTTGAGGTAAGTAATGGATTTTCCTGAATAAAGCGGCCCAGTACCAAAAGGGCAAAAACCTGTTTGTTAAGCGCCGATTCATCTTCATTCAGCAAGTTCAGTTTTTGGTTTACCGCGCCTCCCAATATTCCTTTTTCATCAGGAGGTAGTTGTATTTCGAAACTGATAAACGGTTGCAGAATCTCGCCCTTCAATTTTAACAATACCCAGAACGGGTATTGTTGCTTATAGCCTCCGCTTTCAGCCGCTGTCATTCCCGACATCTGAAAAGCAACCAGGTCATATGGAGCAGCCCTGACAGTATACCTTGCATTGATAGATATTAAAGCATCCAAAGGATCGCCATTCCAGATGATGGTACTTCCGGGCAATATATCAAATTTGCGTTTTACCACCGATTCGAGAGACACCAGATAACTGCCTTCGTCTAAATTATAAGCTCCGGTAAGGCTCATTTTTCCGCTTCTGTCAATCGAAAAACTTAATGCAGCTTCGCCTCTTACTACTAACGAATCGGTGGATGTTGGATCCATTAATAGCCGCAACGTTGCCTCTTTATCAATTTCAACAATGGTGGACAAGTCAAATCCCGTAAAACCAGTTACCGGCGCTTCCGGTTTCCCGTCACCATAAAGAATCGGGCTCATGGTGTCAGGGCTGTTGAATTCAACAACTTCTTCACCTTTATCGGCAGAGAGCCTGTCTTCAGGAACAACAAAAGTGAAATTGGAACCCCGCTTAACCCGCACATTTCCGTTGATTACCGATTGAGCCATGGGGCCTTTTATATTGATTCTGCTGTCGATTATCATGCGCCCGTAATAATTTTCATTGTCGCGCGAAGTGGTATTGAGCAACAAAAAGTCGGTTGCATCTACCTGCAGGGCAAAAACAAAATCACTGAATTTTTTCATCTGAACAGAACCATCGAGGATTGCTTTATTCTGACGGGAATCGGACAGGGTAAACGAGTTCAACCAGATACCTCCGGGCTTAAACTGAATGGTTTCATTACTTAGGTGTAGCCGGTTATTCAACACAGCAGGCTTTACAAACACATCATTGAAAACAAGTTCGCCGGTAATATCAGGGGAACTGACAGAACCCTGAATGGTTAAATCACCTGACAAAGTTCCCGAAGATTCGGTTATTTGTCCCATTGAAAATGCCTCTATAGTTTTCATCGAAAGCGACTGAATTGCGGTTTTTACATTTACTGAATTGTCCCCATCGCTGGCTATAAAATAACCTTTAGCCGAAAAGTTGTTTTCAGGCCCCGACAAATTCACATCCAGGTCAAATTTTCCGGTTTCGGGATTGGTTGCTTTAACGGTTACATCGCCCACCGGTACCTCTCTGACCAAAAGGTTGCTGATTTTTGCATCGGCAATTACTCCATAAGTATTGTTTACCCTTTTAAGCATTGCAATTCCATCTATCGTTCCTTTTACGAAACTTGTATCTTTTTCAATAATCCTGGAAATATCATCCAGTTTGAAATTGTTTAGTTCGATATTCAGGTCATCATTGAACTGCTGATTAACAGAAGATACCCTCACCTGGCTTACTGCATTTTTAATAAACAGGTTATAGATTAAAAATCCTTCATCGCCAAATTCTATATAGTTTTCCGGGGCTATGTCCCATTGATTATACATCAGGTGGAAATCGTCAGGATTGAACGCCAGTTTGTAGTTGCCTTCCGTTTTCGTTAATTGCGAACGGATTACAAACTTTTTCCTTTGGTCGTTATCAATTGACGAAAGGCCGGCAAGCAGCGTATTGTCTGCCAGTTTGCCATCAATAAGGAAGTTTTCCAGTTTTACAAAGTCATTTGAAACCGTACTGCTCGACATTGAAAAATTCAATTCAGAAGCATCAGATTTTACATCTAAAACCAGGCCAGCAATTTCTGTTGTTCCATAAACAATCCTGTTCATAATTGCATGTAGTTTCAGGTCGCTGTTTTCGCTGTTGTAACTTCCCTGAATATTTCCAGGTTGAAACACATTTAACTGTGGAATAAGAATTTGTGAAAGGATGGGGTGGGGATGAAGCTGTATTTCGAAACTAAACTCAGATGGTGTGCTGTCTGTGACCATTTCAACATTGTCGGTTACCGGGAAATAATGGTTGATAAAACGCGTTAGTTCCGATGAAATGTCAATCGGAGATATGGTACCTGAGTATTTTGCATCCAACAGGGGACTGCTGATATTAAATTCACTTTTACCCGGCTCATTTACAGAAGAGAAAAGCAGTGAATCGAGCACATAAATTCGATCATCCTGAGCCACCGTAAGGTTTGAAATGCCAACTTTCCCGTAAAGTTTATCAACAGTTCTGCCTTCAAAATTGGCGGTTACAGCCAACCCGACTCTTATATCTTCTTTCGTAATATTGAGTTTCTGAAGGTCGGCCCCCGGCACATCCAACCGGAACTGATAGAATTCCTCTCCAGGCTTCATACCCACAAAACCTTCAAAATTGAATGCAGCATTCTCATCAATTAGATTTATTTTTCCCGAAAAATTCTGTCCAGTGAGGGTTCCATTCAGTGTTAGGTCTTGGTATGTATATCTATTGAGGTAAAACTGTGTTACTTCGCCTTTGATATCGGCCATTACTGTTTCTTTGTCCAGACCCTGTCCCAGCACTTCGGCGTTTAAGGAAACAGGGCCATAAAGGACTGTATCTTTGAGAAGCCTGCCAACATCGAATTGGTTCACATTTATTTTCCCATTGAAATTTTCATCCTTTTCAACCACTGCATCAAGGTTAATAGCTCCAAAACTGCTGTTGAGGCCAACAGTTGATTCAAATGCCGTTATTTTCCCAGTAAAATGGACATCCAAATCAATATTTTCCGGTAGTTCAATATTTTCCGGAATTGACTTACCTGTCAGCATTTCCAGATCATTTTTCCCTGAAATTACTTTCAGGTTTGGGAAATTGTAAAAAGCATCTTTAACATCGGGCATCCCGGCAATACTGAAATCGGTTTCCACCAGGGTATTTTCACCGGTTCTTATGATTAGGTCACTGCCAGTCAGGCTGTTTAAAGGCCCACTTACGGTTCCGCTTACCATAGTGATGTTTGTCAGATTTGTAAAAAATGGCAGATTGATTAGGTCATAACTGAAATAGAGTGCATCAGGATTTTTAAATTGTACATCGCGCATGACCAGGTTCAGGTTGCTGAATTCATAATCCTGAGTAAACGATTTGAGTGTGGAATACTGAACGTAAAAATCGGCATTGATGGTTGAATATTGGGTTTTTAGCTGTAGTTTATCCGCAGTGATGGAAGTTTCATCCATACTGAAATTTGTTGAAAGGCTGTTGATTACAAAACCATTTTGATCAACTGCGCTGAATTCTTTTACAGTTATTCTAACAAGGTTTTTATCATAATAGAAATCATTTGCGTCAAAGGTCATGTGCCTGAATTTCAAATAATCGGAGTTAAATTCATTTTTTGCCTCAGCAACATCGCCCACCTGGTAAATAAAACCATTTTCATCCATGTTCATCTGGTTTACTGTAACTTTCCAATTGTTTCCGGAGGACGAAACGGAATCTGCAGCTAATGGACCGGTTAAAAATTCCGGCTCGAAATTGTGGTATCGAATATCGCTTTTCGCTACGGTTAAGCGATCAAAAACCAAAAATTCCTTTTGTATGTCAACCGAGGCTTCTGTAAGCCCTAATTGATCTATAACCGAAATAACCGACAGATAATTAACTGAATCGGCATAAGTTACCGAAGAATTGATTATCTGAAGTTTTTTTGCGATTACTTTTGGCAGGATTTTTTTCTGATTTTTTGTTTGTGTTTTTACCGGTTCACTCCTCTGTGTATTTAAGGTCAATCCGTCCAACCACAATTCATTAAATGCATATGACGATTTTTTGGGAGCGATTTCCCTAATCCTGATATCCGAATTTGTAATTGCTGCGAACACACTTAATCCGGCATAAACATCATTATATGTGAATGACACGTTTTTCAGTTTTACCTTGTCGATGCTGAATGTCCAATTGGCAGGAGCAGGTGGTTTATTATCCATCTGTTTGGTGGTATCACTGAAAGTTGTAATCAGAAAATTATAGTTGAATAATGGATCAGTCTTCGTGCTGTATAGTTTGATGGTAGCATCTTCGAGAGTTAAGGAACTTATATTTATTTTCCTTGATAACAAGTCGTACAGCATTATATTTACTTTCATCATTCCGGCATAAAACAAAGTGTCAGTTTGGATATCTTCCAGGTAAATGCCTTCCAATACTATTGATTTGGGGAATGAGATGCCTATATTCTTAATTTCAACTTTTGTATGGGTTTTACTGCTTACCCGGGAAGCGGCATAATCGACAATTTTATTTTGGACTGACGGGATCTGGATAAGCAGAATAATGAGGATAAATAGCATTGCAAAACCTATGGCCACCCATAAGGCCACCTTGACTATTCGGTTTATAATTATACAGGGCTTACTCATCATGAAAATGACATTGATAAAAAATATTAATCCGAATAAATTATATCCGGCAAAAATCGAAGATGGGCACTTTTACCGGAATTTATGTTACATAACTTGTTGAAAGAGTTGTAAGATTCACACATCCATACAAGGTTTTATTATTATTATTTCAGAAAAAAGAATTGATGCATTTCGTATCATCGGAAAACAATTATTGCGGGTTTCCCAATTTCAAAATCACGGAAACCGAAATCTGTCGTTTGAAAAGAGTTTATTTTTAAAATATTATTCCCTTTACCGGGAATTACGGGATAAAAGGAAATGGAAATTTGAAAAGCATTCATTACCAGGTTGTCGTTTTTAATTAGAACGCCCAAACCTATTTGCGAATAGAGTTTGCTGTTCCGGAAACCTTTTGTAGCATCTCCAATCATTCCCAGCGAAAAGTTTAGATAGGGGCCAAAATGAAACCCGATAAAATCCCAAGGAGCATACGATTGGGTTTGCGATGTAAACAATAAACGGCTGGTTCCCGACAATACCGGGCTGTTGAAACCTCTTAACCCGTATTCGTTGTTCATGGTTAAACTGTCGTAACTGGTGCGGTGAATGCCAATAATTACCTGAGGTTTAATAAATTGCCTGAATTTCCACTGCCCGATTTCTATCAGATTGGTAAAATAATTGGCCCCAACCCTGAAAACACTCTGCTCAGCCTGTGCCGACCGGAGGAACGTACCAAATTCGATGTTGGAACTCAGGTATCCCCACCGATAATAATTGCCCGAAGAAAAACGCGCTCCGGCATAGAAACGGTCTAAACTGTTTTTTTCCTGGTAACCGCCGGTCAGGCCAATCACTTTCCCAACCGGAACATCTTCTGTTATTCCAAACTTGAAAATATAGTTGTCTTTTACATACAACCGGGTAGAAATGCCTATGCCGGCGAGGTAAAAATTCTCGTCGCTGTAAAACCGGAGTGTGTCAATCGTATCAGGGGGTTTTTCGGTAAAACGGATGCGGATAAAACGCGCGGCAGAAATAAACCGGGTGGTACGGCTGATTTCTGAAGTTCCCCTGAAAATCGGCACGGAATTGCCCGCCCAGTAATCCTGTGCATTGTATCTAAACCGCATCGTGTTGATTGTCCAGATTGAATCTTTGTGAAGGTGTTGTGTGAGATTTACGCCTGCTGCCCACTTTGCCAAAGGAGAAAAAAACGGTCGATCCACAGCAAAACTTTTAATAAAATTTCCGTACTCATCGGTGCCGTATTGCAGGGTGGAATTAATATACGTATTGCGGATATTTGGTACGAAGTATTTCATTCGGTAAGCTAAGTCTCCGGTTGAATGGTTCCAGATAATTCCATTTTGAAACGTATGGCCCAGGCCAACGAAATTGTTTTCTCTTAATTTAAAGTTAAGACGCGAAGCAGAAACTGAACCTCCGGGAATCAGGCTCCAACTATCCAGTTCACGAATGAAAATATCAACAGAGTCGGAGTTTTCAGATGAAACCTGAACAAAAAATGATACATCTGTAATATAATTCATACTGCGCACCAAACGTTCCGATTCTTTTACCAGCAACGAATCGAAGTGTTGATTTTGCCGGATTAATAACAGGTTGCGAATAGTGAAGGGATGCGTTTTAATATGAAAATTGTTTCCTGTTTTAGATATAAAGTTGAGCGACGCCGAAATGGTGTCGCCAATAGAATATCCAAACGGGTCGAGCGTAACTATATTTATTTGCCTGATTATTTTACCTTCAAAAGAGCTGTAAGGTTTTTGAATAAGCCGCTTATTCAGTATTTTTTGTGCCGGTACGGGTGCAACCGGTTTAAAAAACATCCGGAACATAAATTTGGTAAACCTGCTGCCTTCAGAGTAAGTTTCGATATTCTCGTACAATAGGGTGGAATCTTTTGGGGCTAAAGTATCCTGTGCAAACGCGAAATCATTTGTTATCAGTAAAATAAAAAATAATATTGCTAAACATTTTATCCACATTTTTACCCTTTAATAACGCTGTCAGGTGCAGGCACGCTGACAAGTTCTATTTTTCTGCCCGCTTTCAATTCCCTGTTTCCGTCATCTGTCATCTGTCATCCATCCTCCATCCTCCATCTTCGTCTTCGGTCATCGGTCTTCCTTCTTCAGTCTTCGATTTTCCGTCATCCAACTTCCTTCTTCTGTCTTCCGTCTTCTGTCTTCCCTTCTCTATATTTTCCACCGACATTATTGTATCTGTCTCAATGCGTAATTTTTCCTCTTCTTTGGCCTGTCGTCTGTAATACCCTCTGAAAAAGAAATTGTGTTTAAGCGCTTCCATATTTTCGTTCAGTCCTATGCTGCTTTCTTTCAGGTTAATAATGGTTTCATCAATGTTTCTTGCGATAGTGGAATCCCGAATCAACATTCCAATAGCTCCTTCGCCATTGTTTATTTTCGTCATGATTTCACCAAGCTGGTTGGAAGCAACTTCAGTTTTTGCGGCAGTTTTTTGCAGGCTCTCCATAAAGGCAAATACATTTTCTTTTGTAACTTCTATGGTTTCATCCAACCCTTCTGAACTCTTTCTGAAGTTTTCAATGGTCAGATTAATATTTTCTGCAATGGTTGAATCCTGAATTAACCTTCCGAGCGTCCCCTCACCACTGTTGATATTCATCATTATTTCGGCTAGTTGCAGCGTAATCACTTCAGCGCTCTGTGCACTGGTTTTTAAACTTTGCATAATATCATCGGTCTCAAGCGGTTCTTTTGACAAAATATGCTGTCCGTCTTCTGCTGTTGGTGAGTTAGTGCTTCCCTGTGTAATAATCATAATCTTGTCGCCAATAATTCCTGAAGAACCAATGCTTGCATGACTATCTGACTTTATAAACTGCTGCACATCTCTTCTTATAAGCATTTCAACCTGCACAGTTGAATCATTGATAATTTTAATATTATCTACAATGCCAACTTCGATTCCCGAGAACCGGATATTATTTCCAGCCTGCAGGCCGCTTATGTTTCTGAAATTGGTTGTAATTTTAAATACAGGATTAAATAAATGCTGTTGTTTGCCAATTATAAAAATGGCAACTACAAAAATTGCGATTCCTCCTGCAATAAACATCCCTAACCGTGCCTTATAACTTGATGTATGATTTTCCATTTTTTATATTTTTTTGTTTGAAAAAAGATTGAATTAATTCGTCGGCTGAATTTTCAAAATCTTCGATGTTTCCTTCCATATAAGTTTGGCCGTCCTGCAACATGATAATTCTGTCGGCAGTGGCGCGGGCACATTCAATATCGTGGGTGATGATAATGGATGACGTTTTGTATTTTTTTTGAACATCATTAATCAGCGCGCTTATTCCGTCAGAAGTTACCGGGTCTAGTCCGGTGGTTGGTTCATCGTAGAGCATAATCATAGGATCGACAACTATGGTACGCGCCAGGGATGCCCGTTTCCGCATTCCGCCCGAAAGCTCGGAGGGCATTTTGTGCAACGTGTCCGCCAGTCCTACATTCTCCAGAACTTCTTCAATTTTTTCATCCCTTTCTTTTTTGGTAAGCTTCTTTTTAATTCTGATTAAAGGAAATTCAAGGTTTTGTTTAATGGTCATGGAATCGTAAAGGGCACCGCTTTGAAAAAGGAAACCAATTTTTTCCCTCAGCGCTGCCAATCGTTTACTTCTTAGTTTATTTACATTTTCGCCCAATACCATGATAATACCCTGGTCAGAGTTTAGCAAGCGAACAATACACTTTATAAGGACCGATTTTCCTGAGCCTGATTTTCCAAGTATTACCAGGTTTTCACCGTCAAAAAGCTTTAACGACAAGTTCCTTAATACCTGTAAATCGGCAAAATCTTTACTGAGATTATTAATTTCAATAACCGGTTCAGGCGTTTTGGTACTTTCGGGTGTAACCGTTTCATTTTTAATCATTTCTTATTTTTTACTATAAAAGCATATCGGTAATCTGAACCGCAATCAAATCCACAATTATCACAAGAAGGGAAGCCAGCACAACAGCAGAGTTTGCCGCTTTACCCACGCTTTCCGTACCGCGCCCTGCAGTATATCCTTTGTAACACCCCACTAGCCCGATGACAGCTCCAAAAAAGAAAGTTTTTATTACGGCGGGAAAAAAATCCATAAAATCAACTACTCTGAATGCCTGGTTGAAAAACAAAACGAAAGTGACATTTCCTTTTATGTTTGCACCGGCCCAGCTTCCTAAAATGCCTAAAGCATCGGCATATAAAACTAACAATGGTATCATCAAAGTGGCAGCTAAAACCCTTGTCACCACCAGATAACGTATGGGATGAGTGGATGAAACTTCCATGGCGTCAATTTGTTCCGACACCTTCATTGAACCCAGCTCGGCTCCCATACCCGAACCAATTTTTCCGGCACAGATTAATCCGGTAATAACCGGTCCCATTTCCCGGATGATTGATAAAGCAACCATTCCCGGTAGCATGGATACGGCCCCGAAATCAGCCAAAACAGGCCGCGATTGTATGGTGAGCACCAGCCCCATTATGAGCCCGGTTACTGAAATAAGCGGCAACGTTTTATACCCGATTTGATAACACTGACGCAGGAATTCTTTAAATTCAAAATCGATGGAAAAGGTTTCTTTTATTGTTTGCCAAAGAAATAAAAAAAAATCGCCCATTTCTGAAAAGAAATCATTCGCTTCCTGCGTTTTTTCATAAGTTTTTTCACCAAGCCGGATAACCCGCTTTTTGACAACAAGCGTATTTATTGTCACTTTTTTTAAAGGTGCAAATTTTTTCACACTATAAATGTAGGTGCATTCATTCGGGAAAACCTTACAATATTCCGGATAAGAGTTACATCTTTCACACATATTGTATCAACCCAGTTCCATTCATAGTTTATCATACACTTCACTTCTGGTTTTATACTATTTATTTAATTTTCATTATAGGTGGCATGGTGTCGCCCAATAAAAACCCCCACGGTTTTAATGATTCGATGTGATCGAATATAAGCTTTGCAATAGCAATCAGCGGAATGGCAACCAACATGCCCGGAATGCCCCAAAGTGCACCAAAAGTAATAACTGCAATAATGGATGCAAGTGCATTGATTTTTACTTTTGATGCAACTATTTTCGGTACAATATAATTGTTATCAATGAATTGAATGAGTATGTAAAGTGCCAATACCAGCAATGCAAACCAGGGAGATGGTTTTGTTACTATAGCAATTATTATTGGCATGGATGCCGCTATAATGGAACCTAAATATGGAATCAAATTAAGAAGAGCCCCTAGTATGCCGAGAATTAATGCATATTCAATTCCTAGAAACAATAGTCCGGCAGTATATAAAAAAGCAATGATACCAACCTCAATAAGCAATCCGATGAGATAACGTTGAATAAGGGTTTTTATCTGGTTTATTATTTCGCTCACTTTGTCTCTGTTGTTTTTACCAAATAACTTGTGAAAAAATTCAATCAGGAGAGGCTGATAAAATAAAATCATAAATACATATACGGGAATTAAAAAAAATAAGGCTAGTATGCCGCCGACATTTATAATTGTTTGTCCAATTTTAGCACCCCCAATGAGGTCATTTTTAGTTGCTGTAATCCATGCAGTAATTTCATTGGCACCTATATCAAAAAAGCCTGATGCCCAGTAGATGATATGGTTAATTATTTCAGTAAATTTATCAACCAGCCTCGGCAATGATTCCGTGAACCGGCTTACCTGTGAAAAAAGAAGTGTGCCAAATGAAGCAATCAAAATAAATGACAGGAACATAACAATTACAATTGCAACAACCCGGTGAATATTAAACCTGACAAACAAATTTACAGCCGGGTGGAGAACTACGGCAAGAATGGTTGCGAAAACAATTGGAATCAGAATATTTTGAGCAACATACAAAATGAAAACAAATGCCACAAGGCCAATAATTATCAGGACTGTTTTCAGGTAAAGAGGTAATTTATATTCTTTAATTATCACAGTTTATAGGAATTAATATTACACCCGGCAATTTCCTTGAATTATTATTTGAACTGACATACAATGTCTAACTGAGACGAAGAACATTTTCATTTATCGTACCGGTTATAATCATATGATTTGCGAATCCTGTAATACTTCTTCTTCGGGTTGAACTGTTTTACTGTCATCAAAGAATACATCATCTATTACCTTCTCAAAATTCACGGCTACTGATTTAAGCAATTTGATGGATGTCTCCTTTAATGCACCTGAATAGTCCTTCCCCTTTGTTAATAACCTTTTTCGTGTTTTTTTCCCTTTTGCAGGAGCAAATAAAATTCCTGCCATCGTGCCGGCTGCCATTCCTGCAACCACCATCAACACTACTTTTCCTGAATTCATCCCTTTATTTTTTTAAATTGATTAAAACTTGCTTTTAGATGATAAATCATGCCGCGTAAGCAGAGTTACCACCTATATTACTTTATTTCGCCTCACTATAGTATTTCATAGCTTCGGGCATAAATTGTTTTAGCTTTCTTATTCTTGTTTCATCGGAAGGGTGGGTACTTAAAAATTCAGGTGGACTTCCTTCACCTGCATTCGACATCCTTTCCCAGAAAGGAATTGCTTCCTGCGGATTATAACCGGCCATGGCTGCAAATATTAACCCATACTGGTCGGCTTCTGTTTCTTGTTGCCGCGACCAGGGGAGCATGGCACCGACCTGGCTACCTATGGCGTACGATTGCATAAACATATTTTGTGTCTCCTGAGGTTTCTGTGACAGGGCCACCTGTAAAGCCATTCCTCCTAATTGCTGCATCATTGCCTGACTCATTCGTTCACTGCCATGTTTTGCAATAGCATGTGCAATTTCATGGCCAATTACAATGGCAAGTGCTGTTTCGTTTTGTGCCACCGGCAGTAACCCTGAATATACAACCACCTTTCCACCAGGCATACACCAGGCATTAACCGCCTTGTCTTCTACAGTATTAAATTCCCATTTGTAGCCTTCAATCACTGATTCCTGTTGGCGGCTTATGTAATATTTTGTTATGGCTTTTGAAATTTGGGTGCCCACACGGTCAACCATTGCAGCATCTTTATTGCTGGCAGGGTTTAAAACCTTGTGCTCCGACAAAAATGTTTTATACTCGCTGGTAGCCATTAGTTGCAGCTCCGATTCGGGGACCAGACTCAATTGGTTGCGTCCTGTTACCAGGTTCAGCACGCATCCTGCTAATATAGTGGAAACCAGAATCAGCAAGAGAAGTATTCTGACCTTATGACCAATTCCAGTTTGCCTGCTATTAATCTTTATTCTATATAAAAGTGTTTTCATTTGACTATTTCTTACCTATCTGTTGATTTTGTTCCTTAGCCCATATACCGTGCGGAAGTGATATCCATATACTGCATAGGTTATGGCATCAATAAGTAATCCAGGCTTTCGGAAGATTGTCCAACCCAGAAATTTCCAGTATTCGCGTCGGCCACTGCTGGCAAGTCCTATAATAAAAACAGATTTGATAAATCCTTTCAGATGGTTAAGTTGTACTTTACCCTTACCAGTTTTGGGAGGTTTATAATTGTTTAAACACTGTCGTATCCTCTGGTAAAAGGGTTTTGGAGAATAGATGCTTATAATGATCTTTTTATACCCTTCCATAAGTTCATTCTGGTTCATTTTGGGGATAAAATTCATGGAAGCATCCGTGTTATTTCCTGATGCTTCAACTGTCAGCCGGTTTTCAGCTTCAAGCCTCTCATACAGCTTTGTATTTTTGGGAGCATTTAACAAACCAACCATTGCAGATACAATTCCACTTTGCTGAATAAAATCAATCTGCCGCTGAAAAACGGAGGGGGTATCGCTGTCGAAACCGACAATAAAACCACCTGAGACCTGCATGCCCGCGTTTTGAATTCTTTTTACACTTTGCAACAAGTCCCTGTTTTTATTCTGGCTTTTGTTGCACTCCTGAAGCGATTTTTCTTCGGGAGTTTCAATGCCGACAAACGTGGAAGTAAAACCGGTTTCCACCATCAGTTGCATCAGTTCCTCATCGTCGGCAAGATTAATAGATGTTTCCGTATTGAATTTAAAGGGAAAATTATGGCTTTGCATCCAGCTTTTCATTGCCGGAAGCAAGTTATTCTTAATTTCATGTTTGTTCCCGATGAAATTATCATCGACAATCAGTACCGGGCCACGCCAGTTCAGGTTGTAAAGCGCTTCAAGTTCTTTCAATACCTGACGGGGGGTTTTCATTCTTACCTTACGTCCCAGAAGGGCAGTTATTTCGCAAAAATCGCAGGAATACGGGCAACCCCTCGACACCTGAACATTCATAAAAGCATAGTCTTTTACCGACAATAAATGATAATCGGGGACCGGGGTTGAAGTTATATCGGCATATTCGCCGGTTTGATAAATACGCTGTGGAGTATTTCCCGAATCCAGGTCGTTAAGGAACTTGGGCAGCGTTATCTCTGCTTCATTCAGCACAAAATGATCTATACGTGAATAGTTGCTGTGCTCCTGGGTAAAGAGCGGACCGCCTGCTATAACTTTTACCTTGTTTTTCATGCATTCATCCAGAATTTTATTTACCGATTCTTTCTGAATATACATAGCGCTGATAAATACATAATCGGCCCACTCTAAGTCGCTTGTCCGGAGTGGTGTAACATTCAGGTCAACTAGTTTTTTATTCCAGGTTGAAGGCAGCATTGCCGAAACGGTAACCAAACCCAGGGGTGGTACTGCGGCTTTTTTGGAAATAAATGGCAATACATGCGTGAAGCTCCAGAATGAATCAGGATATTTTGGATATACCAACAAAATGTTCATAATATTTTCTTTACCGGTTGAAAAAATAATTTCAATTCAGGCGGGGAAGCATTTATTTCTATACCCCTGCCATACAAAATTCCTCCAATAGTTATTACAGCAATGCCGATAAAAAGCGCATAACGAAAGTTGTTGCAGTTTATTGACAGATAATTTATAAGTCGCTCATTTTTACTGCCACATCCCTGCTAAATAAAGATACAGTTGTAAAAATTATCATTATTAATTATAGTTGCTAATTCGTTCATTAAAGCATTTATTTTTTATCTGGCCAACTCACACGTCTTCGAAAGATCTTGAAACATCTTTCGTTCCATTTCTAAGTCTTTTAATGAATCCTTCATCCCGAAAAAATTTAACTATTATCGCAATAACTGCAATTATCATCAAACCATGTATAATTCCGCCGGTATTGAATCCTATGAATCCGGTTACCCAGGCGATTATCAGGATTACGGTGATGTAAAGCAGTAATTTTTCCATATTGTTTTTATAATTTATCCTTAATTAAGTAACTGACTAATTTTCCAGTTTAAAATTCGTTCATTCCCATTCTTATTTTTCCACGAAAATTCATAGGGTATTTTTACCTGAACTTTCCAAACCTTTGTCGAAACAAACAACTTAGGTGTTACGGAAATTTTGCTGCTAAAAAGAAAACGTTGCATCATTTACTGGTAATTTTGAATCTTCAAATATTTCTCTTTACCAAAGGTATTCCTGTCCAACGCTTAATCTGTTGCATAATTTTGAGAATAAATTACATCATTCACACATTGATCATTTGAGCCAAAATATTCGTTTATCATTTTCATTAAACCAGTTCGATTAATTGGTTTTGTAATCGAATCATTGCAACCTGCTGCAATTGATTTTTCTCTGTCTCCCGCGAATGCATGCCCCGTTTGTGCAATTATTATCACTTCTTTATTAAACTCACGGATTTTCCGTGTAGCTTCATAGCCATCCATTTCCGACATGTTTATATCCATCAGCACCAAATCAATGTCAGTGTTTTCCATACAATATTTAACCGCTTCAGTACCGGTCTTGGCATTGAAAATATTTTTGGTAATTCCTTCAACCATTTTCATAAATAGCAACTCCGAAAATTCATCATCTTCAGCAATCAAGATATTCAATTTCATGGTTAAATTATGTGGGAATATATCAGGAATGGCAACCTGGATGACATTATTTTCATCATTAACCGGAAGGTTGGGTATAGTAAATACAAACCTGGCTCCCGAAGCAGTCTCATTTTTACCGGCACTATTTTCTACCCACATTTTACCTCCCAGCATTTCAACATAAGCTTTCGAAATAGACAATCCCAGACCGGCCCCTTCGTATTTACGTTTTGAAGATTCACTGCCTTGCCTGAACCGTTCAAAAATGACAGCTTTCTGTTCGTCAGGGATTCCTGGGCCACTATCTTTTACATAAAATTCAAGGAAATTGCCTTTCATTTCATAACCCAGTTCTATGAAACCGGTTTGCGTAAACTTAATTGCATTTTTAACCAGGTTTGTAAGTACAGCAAATAATTTTTCGCGATCGGTTCTTATAAAAGCTTCACTTGCGGGCAATGCGTTATTGAAAGAAAGATGAAGTTTCTTTTGTAAAGCTTCCTGCTTAAAAAAGGAATAGATATACTCCACCTGTTCATTTACATTTGTATCTGAAACAGAAACTTCCATTTTTTGTGATTCTATTTTGGAAATGCTTATAATATCATTTATTATATTGAGCATGCGAACACCGCTTTTCTCGATTATCTCAATATAGTTTTGCTGCTCTTTCC
>JAWLGR010000101.1:0-4952 GCA_041684965.1 Mariniphaga sp. | reverse complement strand
GCTTAAAACTCTTATTAACCGGAAAGCTCCCTATTTAACGCTGAATCCTGATAAATTGGTAGCGTATAAAAAATCAATTGAATTGATGAAAAAAAATGGATGAACTACAGGAAAAAAGATTTTGCACGATCACTGAATCTGCAGGTTTAAATGGTCGGAAAAATAATTACCAATAATTTTGCTAAAATAAAAAATATAATAATGATTATTGCAGTCGATTTTGACGGGACTATTGTAAAACATAAATACCCATCAATTGGGAAAGAAATACCTTTTGCAATAAAAACATTAAAACTTTTGCAGGAGAAAGGACACCAAATAATCCTTTGGACTTATCGTTCAGGCAAAGAATTGGAAGATGCCATTCAATTTTGTAAAAAAAAGGGACTTACGTTTCATGCCGTGAATAGTAATTCTGAGGACGAAGAATATGATAATTCCTACAGTAGAAAAATTTATGCTGATGTATATATCGATGATCGCAACCTTCTGGGTATTCCCGAATGGGGAAAAATATACGAACTCATAAAAGAAAAAAACGATAAAATGAAAACTCATAAATAAAAATGAAACGAGCATGTAAAATATTTACGCCCAAGAGAATAATTAAAATACATGCGAGTTCTCCCGGAGGGATTCGTTCGGAGCATCTTATAGCTTAGAAATCAAACAATTTTAATAGTATAAAAATGAATAGTTTTAAAGAAAAACACCCCAAAGCTTTGGGAATAAAGAAACGCCGAAAGTTTTACAAAAAGGTTAAACTGTTTCCTTTAATAATTTTAAGTATTGTGTTACTTTTTTCATCCTGTGTTACGCAACGAAATGTAGAATATCTGCGTGATAAATCCAATCAGCAGGGAGATATCAAAATCTTTTCTGAGGCCAAAGTACCGGATTATAAATTAAAACCCAAAGACGAACTTTACATACAGATTAAAAGTTTGGACGACCCATCCACAAATGTCTTTCAGCAAGTCGGCGTACAAACTGGTAACCAGAGTGGTTATTTACAGCCTTATAGTGCATCTCTTATGTCATATCCGGTTGACAAAGCAGGTTATATACAACTTCCAATTCTGGGAAATATTTTAGTTGAGAATAAATCCGTTCCTGAGGTGAGTGCCATGCTGCAGGATTCATTGGAGAATATTTTAAGCCAACCAACAGTTACCGTAAAATTAGTAAACCGCTTTGTTTCAGTGTTGGGAGAAGTTCGAAACCCTGGTCATTTTTCCTATTCGCAGGAAAAACTTACCGTATTTGATGCTCTTGGCCTTGCCGGAGATATTACTGAGTATGGAGACCGTAATGATGTAATCCTGGCTCGTAACGAAAACGGAAATAACATACGAATCAATATTGATTTGACATCATCCGAATTGATGGCTTTAGAACACTATTATATTCGGCCAAACGATGTGATATATGTGAAACCCATGCGAAAAAAATTCTGGGGTATGCGCCAGTTTCCATTTCAAATTTTGTTATCAACCTTATCAACCGGCATCCTGTTTTACACCGTTTTTGGTCAATAAAATTTAAAGCCATTCAACATTTACAATATTCATTATGAATCATTCTATTTTGCAGGAACAAAACAAAAATGATATTCAAAAAATAGTAAAACTGTTTTTTAGAAACAGCTGGATTATTTTGATATGCGTTATTATAGCATTATCAATTGCTTATGCTTATAATTATTATGCTATACCAACCTATAAAGTATCTGCAACTCTCTTATTGAAAGATAAATCGGAGATTAACAGATCAAGCGATGAATCCAGGTATATAAACAGCGATCTGCTCGTCAGGAATCAAAACCTGCAAAATGAACTGGAAATTCTTAAATCCTATCCAATTATTGAACAGGCAGTTGAGAATTTAAATCTGGAAGTATCCTATTATGAATATAAAAATTATCAGTATTATGATGCTTATAAAAATGTACCTTTCAAAGTATTCATTTTTAAAGAACATCCACAATTGGTCGGGCCTGTTTTTGATATTCTTTTGAATTCCGATGGAAGTTATACATTAAAGGTTGAGAAACAAGATGGCATGGTTTATAATTACAATACCGGTCAAAAAATCAGAGAAAGAGAGGATTTGGAGTTAGATATTAAAGGCAATCTGGGACAAATTGTTGAAACAGAAGATTTCAAATTTCTTATAACCATAAATGATAATGATAGTTTATTGTTACAAAATAATATATTTTACGCTTTCAATCTATCCACCAATAAACAGATAGTCAGTCAATTGAAAGAAAGATTGGGATATAACATTCCTAACGAACTGGCAACTATAATTGAAATAAGTATGGATGTTAATTCTGTTCAACTCGGTATAGATATAATCAATGAATTAATCCTGGTATATTCTGAATCCAACCTGGAGAAAAAGAATCACCTGGCCAATATGACCCTCGAATATATTGAGGAGCAATTGGATGAGGTTTCTGCGTCCCTGAATCTCACACAAAATAACCTTCAGCAATTTATGTCTCAAAACAAATTGATGAACGTGGATGAACAGTCTACCAGATTGTCACAACAACGATTGGATTTACAAAATCAATTGGCTGAGTTAATGACACAGAAACGTTATTACGAATACATCAAAGAATATAATGCCAACAGTTCAGATGAAGTACAGATTATTCCACCATCAGCGATGGGAGTTCAGGATCCGCTGCTCAACAATTTGATTCAGGAACTTTCTACAGCGCAAGCTCAAAAGGCCAACATGATTAATAATAATCAGGAGCGTAACCCAATAGTAAACCGGCTTGATATACAAATAAATAATCTTAAAAACACCATTGCCGAAAATAATGCAGCAGCAGCCCGGAGCAATGAGATTTCAATTAACGAAATGCAAAACCGGATTGCACAAATAGAAAATGAGATGAGTAATTTACCGAAAACGCAAATGCAGATGGGTGGAATTCAACGAAACTATAATTTGAATAATTCCATTTACAACTATTTGCTCGAAAAACAGGCCGAAGCTAAAATAACCAAAGCCTCCAATTTACCTGACAACGTGACCATTGAACCTGCCCATTTGAGTTCATCAGCACCGGTTTCCCCTAATAAGAGAGCTATTTATAGTATTGCTTTTTTATTGGGTTTGGGAATACCCACCGCCATTTTGTTATTATTGAATTCATTTAAAACAACCATTACAACTCAGGAAGATATTGAGCATATTACCAATGCTGCTGTGATTGGCAAAGTATTTCATTACACTAATCGAAAAGAAAAAAATGTATTTACTTCGTTAACTAAAGATAAAACGGCAGAAAATTTTCGAACATTACGTACCAATATCAATTTTGCGTTGAATGGTAACTCTCATAAAACAATACTGGTAACATCCTGTTTGTCAGGGGAAGGAAAAACCTTTAATGCACTAAACATTGCGTCTGCCTATGCACAAACCAGGAAAAAAACCATCCTTTTAAATTTTGACCTGCGTAAAGGTCAATCTATAATAAAAGATACAGATAACGCTAACGGATTAAGCCTGTATTTATCAGGGGAAATACCACTAAACGAAATTATTCAAAAAACGGACATCCAAAGCCTCGATTATATACATTCCGGGCCAATCCCGCCAAATCCTTTGGAACTGATGGAAAATGAAAACGCAGCAAAATTATTTGACTTTCTTAAACAGAATTATGAGCAAATTATTATTGACAGCCCGCCTTTGGCGCAGGTTTCAGACGCACTGGCAATAATTGGTCATGCAAATTTGAATTTGATCGTTACGCGTTACAACGTCACCAAAAAGAAAATCCTTCGGTTGGTACTCAGCGAGCTTAAAAACAAACACATCAACAATGTGTATATTATTCTGAATAACAATAAGTTGAAAAGCGAACAAATGGGATATGGGTATTATCAAAAGTAAGCAGAATTTTTCCCAATTTATTAACATAGCATGCACGTGCAATGTTTGAAATACATGCAGTACCGAACTTCATGCGGCCCCCAAGGGGTGAACCAACGCACATTTATAGTGTAACAATTTAAAATCTCCTCATATATTTTGAACCGCAAATCAACAATGAAGCAGGATCAAACTCCCCCCTGGGGGTTGGGGGTAAAAACTTACAGCTCCCGGCTCAATAAACTTTAAACAATAAGTATTTCACCCATATCATAAGTATTTCACCTATACCAAAATCAGTAAATAGTAAAACAATAATAAGCATATAGAATGATTTAGAAAAACAGCACACCTCTACATTTGTCAACAGAATTTTGAATTGAATTTTTGGACGCTTTTTAATTCGACAAAACTATGTTAGACAAATGTATGAAGGAGGAGTACTCCGCTCTCTGCAAGAAGACGGGTACACGAAAAAGTATTTTTAAAAGAAACCGCACACTTGTTTTAGTTGTTGTGTTTCTGTTTATTACCTGGGCAGGAAATGCCACAAATTATTATGTCAGTAATTCCGGAAACGATTCCAGTGTAGGAACAACTCCGGAAACGGCGTGGAAAACATTTAACAAAGTGAATAATACTAAATTTGCACCTGGCGACCAGATTTTATTTGAAAGAGGCGGAGTTTGGCGGGAAAAATTAATCGTTCCGTCTTCCGGCGCTCCCGGAAACCCTATTGTTTTTGGAGCTTATGGCAGTGGGGCAAATCCTGTAATTGATGGCGCTGATAGTATTACTGGAATGACTTCGGCAGGCTCTAATATATGGCAAAAAACAGGGGTAACTATTCAACCGAACCTCATGTATTTAGATGGAGTTATTGGTTACCCAAAAACAAGTATTGGAGCGTGTGCCTCAGAAGGAGATTGGTATTGGGATAGCGGAACGAATACTTTATATGTTTATACAGAAAATGGCGACCCCAACGGAAATGTAGAACTTGGACAAAGAAAAGGGCTTGTTTATATTAATGGATATGAAAATATAACGAT
>JAWLGR010000049.1:0-28584 GCA_041684965.1 Mariniphaga sp. | reverse complement strand
TATTGACCTAGTTTTAATTGATAGTGACACAGATGGACTAATTGACAAATATATTCATCTCGTGGGCAACTGACTGGTAATTAAATAATAGTATTAAATCAATGTTATTCAGATTTAAAGAAAATTGTAAAAGAATTAGCTGGTGCTGCAGACAGACAATATATCGAACGACTTCAGAATATTGAAGGACTAATAATTGAAAAGAATAATACTGAACATATTTAATTTTAAATATAACGCGCCATAATATAGTAGCCTGCCCCACCAGCAAAGCTGGCAAGGAGCACCTCTCACAGAAAATTTATCTTCTCTGTACAGATAAGAAAAAAACCAGGGAGCCCCATAAAAGGAAAACTCCCTGTTTGTGCCATTTTTCAGTGGTTTTTTTTGATGGAAACCATCTCACAAATGAGCGAAAAATGCAGCATAACCATTTGGTGCACTATTTTTTACTGCTTAATATGGTTGCGATATCAGGCTTTGATTTCAAAATACCAGAAATAATATGCTCGTCCTTTTATGATGAACACTTCTTCAAGTTTTAGAGTCATTTTGACAGCATCAACAGCGTATTCATTTCCCTTTTGGAGAGGTGGAACATCTACCTTGCATATTACCATAAACGGACAATACAATCGTTTAACCTTGCCTTTGTAATTCACCACGAGAATGCTGTTGGTACTGACTATTTTGAAGAGTTCTAATATGTATTCACGGGCTTCTTTTTCATTTTTCATTTTCAGCTAACAAACCAATGGTGTTTATTTTCGCCAATTGCCTGATAAAGGCCATGTACAAATTGTTGACATCCCACACCTTGTCAAGGAATGTATCAATGTAGCTCATTTTGTTGGCTCCCGTGAACAAGTTGAACAGCTTCCACAGATTAATGTTTCCTATGTCATTTCTGCAAAAGGATTCATAGCTGTAGTAATCCTTCACCACCAGGTTTACCTGCGAATCCATCAGGGGGAACTGTGGCAAATCCTTCTTTTCCTTGTATGGCATATTCTGATAAAGCCTTGCCCTGCCAATAATCTGTGCAAACTGTGATTCAGTCAGCATAGTACCGGGGAGGTTGTTCAATGTGTCTATATTCTTGTAAACATTGAACTCGCCAAACAGGTTATATGCAGATTTAGCCAGTTCTGCAACAGTTCGCACCTTCACTTCAGATTTGAACCCTTCGGTAGAAATGCAAAGGTTTATACTTACCTTGTTCTGAAATCCAACAAACAGTTTAAAATGCTCCTCAGACTTGCGTGAATGAAAGTTGGTAGGATTGAAAGCTCTTGCGCCTTCTACAGTTAAAGAAGGGCGTTTGAGACTATGTTTCCATTGATAGAAGCACCTCTATTGCAATTGCCATACGCTCATAGTAAAGGATTTTATCTTGTTACAGTTACAGAAGCTCTTTGGCAGGTTTACCTACTTATTTGCCAATTCCAGCCAGAGAAAGGACATATTATGAGCATCTACTTTCACAAATAAATAGGGGGTGCCAAATACCAGTATAGAAGAAGGGAGGTAGTTTTACAGAAATCAAATTATGGGGGAATTGGGGGGAGACACAAGAAAGATGTTGATATCTACCAAATGATTATTGCTCATTAAAAAGTTTTATTACATTTAACACCAAATTTTTAAGCCTATGCTAACTAAAAAACTTGCAAATTTATTTCTCATCCAGAATATCAAGCGCAAATTCTTCAAAGTTCAAGCAGTTTCCCATATCACAATTATGAACATGAAAACTCGACAAAAATGGAAATTTATTCTGTATATGTTGTGTTGCATACTTTTATTAAGCAACTGCAATTACAATTCAAATCAGGAACAGTTGGAGCTTAAAAGGAAAGAACTTCTCCTTAAAGAAAGAGAACTTGAGTTGAGAGAACAAGAATTAAAATTGCATTCACAAACAAATCCAAATGAAAAAGAGACACTTTCTTCAATATATGAAACAGTTAAAAAGGGAGTTTATCTGATATACACTGAAAGCGAGGATGGTTACTCTCAGGGTTCTGCTTTTGTTGTTGATAAAAATGGTTTGGCAATTAGTAATTATCATGTGTTTGAAAGTGCTTCATCAGCCATTGCAATAAATGAATATGGAGATGAATTCATGATAACTGAAATTATTGAGTATGACGAAGAAAATGACTTTATTATATTTAGATTAGGTAATCAGGACAATATTCCATTTTTAACAATTTCAAATAAATTTCCAATAATTGGTGAAAATTGTTTTGCAGTTGGTAACCCTAAAGGGCTGACTCAAACTTTATCTACAGGTATAATTTCCGGATTTCGTAATGATAAAAATTTAATACAAACCACAACTTCAATAACCCATGGTAGCAGTGGTGGTCCTTTATTTAATGAAAATGGACAAGTTATTGGTGTCACATCAAGTGGGCTTGGAGAAGCAAACTTAAATTTCGCAATAAATATTAATTTAATCCCTGTTGGCAAGTATAAAAATAAAAATTTCAATGTTAAAACTACGCCTAATTCATCACTTAATATTAGAGCTTATGTTGAAAATTATTTTCAAGTTATATATGACGAAAGGTGGGATGAGCTGTTAGCTCTTTATGCAAATAATCTGAACAGATTCTATGGAAAGTTTAACATATCCAATTTAGAAGCAGTAGCTGAGGCGAAAAAATATAAACCAAATCATAGGATATCTGATGTAAAATTTGATGTTCGATGGGAAAGTGTCTCAAGTTTTTCTTCTTCTGCAGGAACAGAAATAAAATTTACAATGGATTATCAAATCGTCAGAGAAGATAAAAATAAAGCAAGCAACTTCGTATTAGATATTGTAATGTTTATTAACAGTGAAAATAAGATATCTAGCATATATGAAAATATTTTAATGAAAAGATAAGATTTACCCGCAGCCAATTTCTTAAATGATTATGGACTTGGGAACATAAACGAATAACAGTAAATAGAATAATCATGAAATCAAATGACAAGAAAAGAAGCTTAAGCGACTTCACACCCAAAGAGCTAAAAGAAATGCCGCTTCAGGAATCAGCCGATTTGTTTGGTGAAGCGATAGTCCAGAATTTAAAACAAGTAAATGAAATGAAAACTATTAAAAATGTTCCAGTTATGCCGGTTGAAGAATATGAACTCTTGTATAACTACCAACCAGAATTAACTTCATATCTAAATGAACTGGATACTGATTTCGACCAGGATATGATCAACCAGATTGTACTTTGGAAAATTAACAGGTATGCTAAAATTGATAATTCTACACTTCAGCTAATTAATAAGATAAAGAAAACTGACAGAGTGTTAAATATTGAATTAACTGGAGAAATATTATTAAAACTACTTTGTAAAGAGCAAAAGGGTATCAGGTTACCTTTAGCTTCAACAATTTTAAGATTTCGTAACCGTCATATTTATCCCATAATTGATCAGAGAGCTTATAGATTTGTTTATGGGAAAGAATTAAAATACTCATTAACTGATTTAAACAAACAAATAATGATTTATCTGGATTACATTTCCGATGTAAAAAAGATATGTGAAGAATTGGGTATAGAATTTTATCATGCCGACAGTTTTTTATATACAATGGATCGAAATTATAACTCTGAATTTAAATTAAAAGGGTATTAGGATTGATTTGAATTAATCTGAGATATACAAGCTTATCACAGGCAAAGGCAAATGGGAGTATGAACGGAGAAAGTTTAAATGATATTATTAAAGCACGTAGAATTTCCATGTACTTCTGCACCACAGGTACATGATACAAAATCGTTGTGTGAATATTAAATAACATGAATGTTCAAATTTTAGTTTTATTTGGTGTTGCAATATTAATATGGATATTTGAACGTTGGTTGTATGACGTAAAGCGTAAACAAAGAGTGATTACTACAGGAACATATATCTCAAATCAGACGAATGGAAACGAAAGAGATACCTTGTACTCAAACGTGATAATTGGCAATGTGTATATTGTGGTGCTCGTGCTACACAGGTTCATCATAAAAGATATGCAAAAAGAAACATAGGGAATGAACCAATTAAATGGCTCGTTTCAGTTTGTAAAACTTGACATGAAAAAAAACATTGATAAAAATAAGAAACCTTTCTTTCTGTAATATCATTGTGAGGCTACAAAAAATGCAGTATTATCTAACTAAAAAAGATTATCTTTCCATTCAGGGTTAAATGATGAAGAAAAAGAATTTGTTAGTAAGAGATGTTTCCACCAAGTATGCTATGGGAAACCTCATTTAAAATTCATAGTGTGTAAAAATTAAAAATTAATTTATGTCAGCCTAAAATAAATTTAATGAAATCAGAAGTTATAAGACCATTGGATATTAAATATGGCAAAGCTGTATTAATGGATGCAAAAAGGCATGAGAGTTCGACATGGATTTAGATTCTATACAGAATGAACTCGCCTGTTAGACTTTTCAGCAGATAAATCTTTTTCCCAAATTATTACCACATTGGAAAAACGGAAAATAGCCATCGAAAAACGATTGATAGAAAATGACCAGGATACAAAAGAAAAACGGCTTCAGTTAAGGGGTGAACTGGAGGGGATTGTTTATGCCTTGAAGACAATTAAGCTTTATAAGTGATATGATTTATGGAGTACTTAAAATTAAAACGCTTTCCTTAGCCTTATTCTGATGGGAAAGAGTAAATGATTCGCAAAAATTATTCAATCTTCATCAACGAAGTTTCTGGAGAATGCTTCCAATATTTTAAGCTTTAATTCTTCGCTATAATCTTCTTCATAAAGAATTGAGGTTATGATTTCATGCAATAGCACTTATCAATATTGCCGGCAGCCACATGAAGGCTAATGGATTCCATTCGCTGAAAGAAAATACCAACAATCCGCATTAACCCATTCATTAGTAAGAACATTCCACAAATAGTATCCGTTTATTTCCATCCTGAAAACAATGACCTCTGTTAGCAATCCAAAATAAGTGGGTTAATTTATCTTCAATTTCGGGATAATAATCATCATTTTTTATTTGTTCGATGGCGCAATCCAACGCATCAAGATTTATGATACCATCAGTTCCTCCTCCACTGGCAGCAACAGTTTTATTATGGATTTCACACACTAATGCCTTTAAAATAAATATAGTTCATTGTTCACTTTGTTTAAGCCTTTTAAGAATATCTTCGGCATCTTTCAATTGTTGTTCAAAAGTTTACACTTTGTTCACCCAGGAATTTTTCGAAATCAGCAGGAGATACCGAATGAATATATTCCTCAAGCTTTCTCATCTCCACCTTGTTCTTTTTATAGAAGTCCTGGCTGCCAACCTGGGCAAACCCATTGCTTCCAATGTTCAGGTAGTCCATGATTTTAATTTTAAGTGTGAATTGACCAGCCTGCTTTCTTGTCAGTTGAAAGAGACACAGAAAATGTAGGAGCACCTCCTTTCCCATAGCCATCATGTGGCCCATGAAAAATGAAGCCACCATAAAGAATGAGTCTATCGTTCTCCTTAATGGAGAATTCCATAGACAGGGGTGCAAAGTCACTGTAAAGGGTCACAGTGAATCCTTTGTCTGAATAGTTTTCAAGTCTGGAAAATGTGTTGTTGAAACTTTCCAGCAAGAAGTTTTCTGAGGCAAATGCTTTTATTTCAGCAAGCCTGCCACCGCTTTTATCATATATCATTATTTTGTTGTTTGTTTATTAAATTATAAATTGACTTGTAGAAATTAATAAGGAATGCTGAATCTTCTCCAATTTTAGAAAAACTACTTTCGGAAATGTTTGTATATTTACCTTTGTATGTTCATTAAAAGTTATCAAAGAAATATTTTCGGTGTTCGAACAGTTCTTCTTTTAAGGTTTCTTACACCTCGGTCCAATAGTAGTTGTTAATGTATAACTATGAAAAAAATAATTTTTTTTTATTTATTCATTTTATTACTTTCAGTTAATTGTAGCAACATCAAGGAAAATACTAGTCAAGCAAATGAAAAACCAGTCCCAGTCATTTTTGATACGGATATGGCAGGAGATGTAGATGATGTTGGTGCGCTTGCGGCTCTTCATGCTATGGCAGATTATGGTGAGGTAGAAATCCTTGGTGTTATGTCATGTGTAATATATCCATATACTTTGCTTTGTGCTGATAGAATAAATACATATTTCAACCGCAAAAACTTATCCAATGGACAGCTAAAAAACTTGGGCGTTGATCGGAAAAATTCATTGTATGCTCAACACATTGCAGAGGAATTTCAGGGAACACTTCAGTCTGCTGATGATGTTCCCGATGCTGTTGATCAATATAGGAAGATACTTTCCATGCAACCCGATAACAGTGTAGTTATTCTCACAGTTGGATTCCTTACCAATATACGTAATTTGATTCATAGCAAGGCGGATAATTATAGTGATATGGATGGCTCTGAACTGGTAAGAAAAAAGGTTCGGCTTTGGGTATGTATGGGTGGTAAGTTTCCTTCAGGATCAGAAACAAATATTCGAAGAGATGCAGAAGCCTCTATTGATGCAATAGATAATTGGCCAACAGATATTGTTTTTAGCGGATGGGAAATAGGTACAATGAATACAGGTGGTCAAATAAGTAATTTGCCTGAATCCAGTCCTGTTCGGAGAGCTTATGAGTTATTCGGTCGAATCCCTCATAAAAGCTGGGACCAGGTAGCAACTCTTTATGCTGTTCGTGGTATTGATAATGGAACTGCCGCAGACTATTGGAAATTATCCGCTCCTGGACAAATTATTATAGATAAAGATGACGGTAGTAACATTTGGAAAGAAGATCCAAAGGGGACTCATCGGTATTTAATTCAGGTGGGCTCGGACGAAGATATTGCAACAGAAATTGACGCATTAATGATGCATTTACCTAAATAATCGCGCACAGCATATGACCCGTCCAACCTTAATTTCATCAAAATGAAATACGGTTGAATGCATTGAATCGTCACCGTTAAAAAATATTTTTAAGCTAGAATTGAGTCCATCCAGAATTTTGTTCTAATGTATGTCCTGTATTTCTATCAATTACCGACTGAGGAATTGGTCATAAGTTAAAATTCCATGTCAAAGTGCTCTGAGTTACTGGCCCATATGCATGCCTCCTTATTCTATCGACCGCAACGGTGCCACCCATACGCAGAAGTGTTTTCCAACGATGTTCTTCTACAACAAGTTCCCTGGCACGTTCATCTAAAATAAAATCAATGTTGATATCCCCAGGTATAGCTCTATATTTGGCTTGTGTACGATCCCTGATTAAATTAATATCATTAGCTGCATTTTGCATATCACCTAACCGGAAGTATAATTCGGCACGTAATAAGATAGTTTCCGCTAAGCGAATGACATATTCGTCACGGAACAGCTAAACACCAAACTTAAAAAAGAACTAATCGTCGGGGTAGGGGCCTTTAAAAGCAGAGATACCGAGGTACAATATCTCGGAAGCGCTTTTTGTTTTTCCAACAACGGTAAATTCAACCAGTTTGAGTGCTTTAGGAAAGACCAGACCGATGAACTGGCAGGATTAATAATCTGGCAGATTAAACAGTTTGTCGCTGTAAATGCCGGCATTTCCCGCCTCATCATCCATTTTTATAAGAACATGAGTAAAAAAGAACTCGATCCCATCGAAAAAGGCCTCCACAATTTAGGGCTCGACATTTCGGTTTATGTGGTTTCAATCAATAAATCCGAATCGCACGACATTACTGCCTTCGACAACAACTGGCCCGGTTTAATGCCCCTTAGCGGAACATTCATTAAGATTGGATATAACCACTTCCTGTTATTTAACAACACCCGCTATAAAGTCAACGGATTTAACAAAAACGACGGATATCCCTTCCCCCTTAAGCTCAGCATTACCTGCACGGATGAGGAAATGGCAAAAGACTATCAAACCATTATAAACCTCATCGACCAGGTATACCAGTTCAGTCGCATGTACTGGAAATCCGTCCGCCAGCAAAACCTTCCCGTTACAATCAAGTACCCCGAGCTGGTCGCCGAAATTTTTCCCCACTTCATCGGAAACAACATCCCCGATTTCGGAAAAAATAATTTGTGGTTTCTTTAATTAAATACCTTCCATTATGAACCTCAGGGATTCTGTTAAACTTATTCTTTCCGATAAAAAAGCTAGGAAACAAGGTCTTCATGTAAAACATATTACCCGTCATATTCTTAACATAAACAACAACCTGTTTTCCAATGAAAAAACCTTAAGCTTTGAGTCATTAAAAGAAAAAGTCAACAAAATCCTTCTCTACGACATCCACAAAAACAAAAACAGCCAATTCAACCCGCGTTTTAAACCCCAAAACCCACAAATACTGTAAAGGTGTATATAAGCTTAAAAGAAAATCCTAATCATCCTGCAAAAGAATTTTCAATCCAGCCAGAAAGCAATCTACTCAGACCGTAAATCCGGTTAGAATTTCAAAACTGGAAAATCTTTTTTTAACTTAGCTATTTTGTCATGTCTTATGCGTTTGTAAATGTTTTTAAGCATTTCTGATGGATTTGATTAACTGTCGATATCTTTGGCAAATATCTGACAATTAGATAAATCAATTCAACGGGTACATTTACAGACCTTATGGCAAATTTATAAATAGCCACAATAGGAGAAAAAAATTAAATACATCGTGCATATACAAACATATAAAGTATAAGTGTTATGAAAATATTTAGTTTAATCATTTTAATTATTATTCAACCTATAATTTTATATTCACAAAGCAGACCTTCTACTGACGATATTCTAAACTACTTTCAGGAAGTAAAAAAAACCACGTCTAAACATATTAAACTATGGGATATTGATTTATACGGCCCAATTTTATTGGTTGACCAAAACACCAGGTTTGTATTTGCCAATTATACTGATGATCAAGGTGTATTAAAAGAAGAAGGAAATATATTTATCGGTTACTTGCCTGAACGTATTAACATTGCAAATACTGCTATAGACTGGAATGGAAAAAGATGGGCAATGATTGTACTTCCACTTCATGAGAACAAGCAGGAAAGACTTGATTGGATATCGCATGAATTATTTCATCGTTCACAACCTGAACTTGGGTTTGACTTGGGAAAATCAGACAATAATCATCTTGATGAGAAAGATGGAAGACTGTATTTACGTCTGGAAATTAATGCTCTTGAACAAGCATTAAAATCAAAAATAAGAGACGAAACCATTGAGCATTTGAAACATGCTATGATTTTTAGAAAATACCGAAATAAACTTTTTCCTGGCTCTGCCCATAATGAAAACCTGCTGGAACTAAACGAAGGTATAGCTACTTATACAGGGGTAATTATGAGTGGTAGAAATAGCCTGGAAATTGAAAATCATTTCATAAAGTTCATTAAAAACTTTCATCAGTTCCCAACTTTTGTTCGTTCTTTCGCTTATTTGACAACTCCTATATATGGTTATTTACTAAATCAAACGAAAAAGTTCTGGAACAAAGAAATTCACAACGACACAAATCTGACAGATTATTTTATGTCCTCATTCAATATTTCTATGCCCAATGATACTAACAATAGAGTTCAGGAAATATTTTGCATGTATGACGGTAAGAAAATTGAAAATGAAGAAATAAAACGTGAAGAAGACATTAAATTAAAAACAGATGAATACAAAGCCCGGTTTATAGAAAATCCGCATTTGGAAATAACACTTGAGAAAATGTCCATTTCCTTTGACGCTTTAAACATATTTCCTCTGGAAAGTCTTGGTTCAGTTTACCCAACCCTGAGATTAACTGATAACTGGGGAGTACTAACTGTTGAAAATGGTGCTTTGCTTGGTCCCAACTGGAAAACAGTTACATTAAGTAAACCGCTTGAAATAGGCAAGGGAAAAGTTACCGGCAATGGCTGGGTCATAGATATGCAACCAGGATATGAAGTTGTTAAAAATAAAGACAATAATAATTTTACATTAAAGAAAAAGCAAGAATGATTATCTGACAGAAATGGCAAAAAATTATTTACAAACATGCTGGAATTAATCTTTTTAAAGAGTACCTGAAAAATTAATAAAATAATGAAAGAAATTGTAATCATAGGCGGAGGAATCGCCGGAATTACTGCGGGAATATTTGCTCAAAAAAACGGATTCAAAAGTATTATTCTTGAAAAGCATCATACTATGGGTGGAGAATGTACCGGTTGGGACAGGCAGGGTTACCATATTGATGGCTGTATCCACTGGTTAGTTGGCACAAAAGAAGGAACGCCTATACGTCGTCTCTGGGAGTATGTTGGCGCTTTGGATGAAGTTGATATTTACCATCCTGAAAGCTTTCTTGCTTTTGAACACCAGAATGTTACTGTAAACTTTTATCGCGATCTTGAACGGCTCAGATCTGGCTGGATTGAAATATCTCCTAACGACAGGGATGTCATAGAGGAATTTTGCAATACCATTAAAAAATTGCAAGCGTTTCAAATGCATGTAGGAAAACCTATGGATATGATGAATATTTTTCAAAAAATCCAGTATATATTGTCTATGAAGGACATTGGCCCTGTTATGCAGAAATACAGCAAGATCAGCGTTCAGGAATTTGCCGGTAGATTTAAACACCCTGCGCTAAGAGGTGCCATCAATTCATTTATGCCCGAAGGTGATTTTAGTGTAATCTCAGTACTCTTTCCACTCGGAACTTTTACCGGCAATCAATCATCGATACCTTATGGAGGTTCTAAAGCGCTGGCAATGCGCATGGTGGATAAATATGTCGGCTTTGGCGGGAAAATAGAAACCTCGTGTGAGGTCACAGATTTGACTATCAAGAAAAATAATGTCATAAAAGCAAATTGCCAAAACGAAAAATCTTTTTCGGCGGATTATTTTATTGCAGCTTGTGATGCAAATGTCCTCTATAAAAGACTGCTCAAGGGAAAATATAACGACCCTAAATTTCAAAAAAGATTCGAAAATCCAAAGGATTACCCATTGGCTTCCAACATTTATATAGGCATTGGTTATGAAGCTACGATAGATAATTTACCACGTACATTGCGCTTTCCTGTGCATTCAATTAACATTACCGAAAACGGCAAGCCTGTTGAACACCTGCAAATGACTCACTATGCTTATGAAACAGGATTTGCTCCCCGGGGGCATTCAGTTATCACAGTTGCTATCAATCAGTTTGAACCCGAATTAAATGCTTGGGAAAAACTTGTAAAAGAAAAAGAACAATATAAGAAAGAAAAAAGTCGTATTGGAAACGAGGTAGTTAGGGCACTGGAACTCCGCTTCCCCTATATGAAAGGTAAACTTAAATTACTTGACGTTGCCAGTCCGCAAACTTATCAACGGCATTGTAATGCTTTTCGGGGAGCATTTATGGGGTTTTGGCCAACCATTTCCGGGAAATCACTGACCCATACAGGAAAAATACAAGGACTGAAAAACCTGATGTTAAGTGGCCAATGGTTACAACCACCAGGTGGTTTGCCTGTCGCATTAATTAATGGTAAAGATACAATTATGCGGCTTTGCAAAAAAGAAAGAATCAAATTCAATAAATTAGAATAGGTTGCAATGATTATATTTCAAAACCCATTGACCAGGGGATCCAGCCTTCAGATATAGGTAAGGCAATTAAAGGATTTTTTCATGTGATTAAAAGCTAAAATTATCAAGCATAAAGAAAAAATATTTTTATTTACTGAATTGTAATGAATTTGGGATATGGGAAAAATGATTAAAAAAGAAACTCTCCAATATTTAGTTGACAAAATGGTTGACAATAAAAATATTTTCAGTGCAGTAATGAAAGTTGAGAATAGTGAAGGAAGCGTTTCATGGTCAGGTTCTGCAGGTAGTATGCAAGTAAATAACAAATTTTTTATTGCCAGTGTAACCAAACTATATATTACAGCAATAGTGTTGATATTAATAGAAGAAAGTAAGATAAGTTTAAATGATAAAATATCGAAATACTTACCGGAAAAATTTTGTGATAGGTTGCACGTGCTAAAAGGAATAGATTACACTGATGAACTTACCATATACCACTTGATTACAAATACTTCTGGTATTCCCGATTATTTTTTTCATAAACAGGAAAAGGGTAGGACAGTTGCTGATGAACTTATGGAAGAAAAAGATGAACCATGGCCAATTGATAGAACTATAGAACTCATAAAAAATTTAAAACCCAGGTTTAAGCCGGGAGCAAAAAGAAGAGCCTCTTATTCTGATTCAAATTATCAACTACTTGGGAAAATTATAGAGAATATAACAGGAAAATTAATCGGTGAAGTTTTTCACGATTACATTTTTTCACAACTGAATTTCAATAACACATATATCTATAAAAACCCCGATGATGCAACCCCTGTTCCTTTTTACTACGGTGCTAAGCAATTATGGTTGCCAAATTACATGACATCTGTTGGCCCAGAGGGTGGCATTGTATCAACTGTTGATGAAGTAATGATATTTTTGAAAGAGTTCTTTAAGGGAAGGTTTTTCCCAAAAGAAAAAATTGATGAATTAAAAAGGTGGAACCTGATTACGCCACCACCTGGTTTGTTTTTTTACGGCATTGGGTTAGAAAAATTATGGATTCCTTGGTTTGCATCGCCAATTAAACATCCAGGTGATATTCTCGGGTTTTGGGGCCAAACGGGTTCTTTTGCATTTTATAATCCCAAAACGGATTTATTCTTCTGTGGTACTACCAATCAAATTAACGGAAGAGGCCATCGATTAGCTGTAAACGCAATATTAAAAATTATTAAATCCATGTTATAACAAACATGTGTATCATCGCGATGACTCGCTATGAACTCCTGGAGTTATACTACTAATTAGTAAAATTTCCGGTGACTTAGATTATTGCCTAAAATAATGTCCGGGGCCTCCTGGTAAGTTTCAATGAGAGGACCGGCTGATTTCATAACGGGGTAATGCAACTTGAAAAATCATTAAACCGGGAAATCCGGTTAGAATTTCAATCCTGGAAAATCTTTTTTAACTTAGCTGATATTAAAACTATTTCATTAACGCATTTCCTCTTTAATAGAAACACTTCGTAATGAAAATATTTTGAATGGAATCTGAATTTACAACAATACAATTTCCAAAAATCCGCAGGGCAACAATTGGTGTATTAAAAGCTGCCAAACGTAAGAATATGATTCATAGTCTGATTGAGGTGGAAATTTCCAATGCCCGGGAAAACATTCGAAAGCTAAAACATGATAAAAAACGGTACATTTCGTTAACAGGTTTTGTAATCTACTGTGTGTCAAAAGCAGTAGATGCCAATAAAAATATGCATGCTTACAGAAACAGAAAAAACCAGCTTGTTCTATTCAATGATGTTGATGTAAGCACTACCATTGAAAGAAAAATGGATGGAAATAATGAAGTTGTTGCAATGATTATTCGCAAGGCCAATTTTAAATCGGCCTCAGAAATATCGAAAGAAATCAGGAGAGAAAAGAATAAGGATGTTAAGCATACAGAAATTTTTCATTCAATAAATTTTTTCCTGGCTTTACCTTCGTTTGTAAGGCAGTTAATCTTCAATATACTTGACAGATCACCCAAATTAATGAAAAAAAGAGTTGGAACAATAATGGTTACTTCTGCAAACATGATTGGAAGCGGAGCCGGATGGGGTGTTCCAATAGCAACACATACTTTGAATGTGACTATCGGTGGTGTAGTGGATAGAATAGTGGAAAAGGATAATCGAATTGAGAAAAAGCAACATTTATGCTTGACGTTCAGCTTTGATCATGACATTATTGATGGAGCCCCGGCTGCCCGTTTTGTTAGAAATTTAAAAAAAATCATTGAAAAAGGTGAAGTAGAATCCCTCTGATTGCTAAGACTTGTCAGCGTGCGCAGCTCCTGAAAACGCCTGGATATGTAAAAAGTTAAGAAATCAAAATTTAATTAAATGATAGTTTTTATAATCCTGAAAAATTCTAAAAATTAAAAAATGGAACTTAAACTTGGAACCTGGTGTGCATTTTTATCGGCTTTGTTTGCAATAGTATGGTTTATCACTTTCAATATGCAGGATGTATTTCAAGTTGTACCTGATTGGAAAAATTTGGAAGCTTATGCTGAAGCTTACAATATTTCAAGGTTAACATTAATTTTTCCTTCTCTCTTACTGGCATTAACTTATATTATAATGTTAGTATGTGTGCATCAAATTTTGCCTCCCGAAAAAAGATTATGGAGCTTGATTGCATTATCCATCGGAATTATTTATGCAGTTATGGCCAGCATAAATTACAACATACAGGCTGTTTCTGTTCGACAAAGTTTAGCAGCAGGTGAAATCAGCGGAATAGAAATGTTTATTCCCGATAACCCGTACTCAATTTATAATTCATTGGCAAATTCTTATATATACATGGCTGTTTCAATGTTTTTTGCAGCCTTTATATTTGCCAATGGAAAACTTGAGTTGTGGATTAGAGGTTTACTGGTTGTACAAATTATCTCTGCAATCGGGCAAACTGCTTACAGTATTTTTGACATTTCTGAAATCATTTTTATTCTCACCAGTTTAATCTGGGTAATTGGTGCTCCGGCATCATTCATTTTAATAGGTATTTGGTTCAGGAGGCAGAATCCATTAAACCCATTATAAATTGCTTTAGTTTCCTCTTTTCGACCGATAGTTCTTCAAAGTGTTATTCGCCGCTCTGTTTACTAAAGAATAATTTTAGCGCTGTCACTGAAAACCAGTTTCCTGAACATTCAGATTTTGGACAGAGAGAAGTGGGAATGTGTGCCGGTTGTAAAAAACGGATACCAGCAGTTTTATCTTCGGCAGCCAATAGAGAAAGTCCCGGAATTTTTGATTTTTTTACCGATATGAAAAAAAATTTGTTTTTGAAAATATGTTTAACATATTTGTGGGGACGTTATTTGGAGAGTTAAGTAAATATCAAAATAATATTCTATGGTTCTGTTTTAACTTTTGAGTTATGCAGCTAAATAATTATATTCATTTTCTGGGAAATATATATGGTTGTCCCTTTGGTAAAAGAATGCCAGATTGCCCTATGTTTTCTCTGGATTTTAGTTCATTTGAAGAGAGAATTGAATGGTTTAAAAACTGTTCAACAGATGAAAAATTTTCAATTGTTAAGCACCATAACCAATGCTTATCAAAAAGAAATCCCAAAAATCATTAGAATTATCATCCTCATTCGTTAGCTTTTTTAATTCATAATAATGACAGTATATTGTATAATACAATAAATCTCTTTTTACTTGTATCTCGGTAATCTTTTAATCTTTATCCTTACAATAGCCCTTATAGTCTTTGTTTTCCTTGATACCCCTTGTGTTAAACTGTTTTTGCTTTAGATATTTTCTTTATAATCCTCTGATTTTTAAATTAATCATTTGTTTTTTTCAGTATTTGATTTTAATTTTGTTATCTCAATAAACCAAAAATCCTGGTCAATGAAAACTCCGTTTACTACCGAACAATTTTTTTCAGTTTTCGAAAGGTATAATTCTGTCACTTTTCCTGCACAGATAATTCTATTATTATTAGGAATCTTTTCGCTGCATGTAACAATTTTCAGCCGGGCAGGAAAGAACCAAACAGTAGGTGGGTTACTGGGGCTCTTCTGGATTTGGATGGGATTGGTTTATCACATCACATTCTTTTCATCCATTAATCCGCCAGCTTATATATTTGGAGCGTTGTTTATTCTTCAGGGAATTTTCTTTTTTTGGGAAACCTATAAGCGGAAAAAAATAGAGTTTTCATATTCAGGTGGTATTGTGGATTATATTGCTGTTTTTTTTGTTGTTTTCGGATTATTTATTTACCCAATTATAAGTTATTTGCTTACCGGTTCATTTGCAAAAACCATTTCGTTTGGATTACCATGTCCTACTACCATTGCCACTTTTGGATTTTTAATGCTTGCCAGGGAAAGCCTCTCCAAATACCTGGTCATCATTCCGTCATTGTGGGCATTGGTTGGCACTACTGCAGCGGTGAGCTTTAATGTCTACCAGGATTATTTGCTAATTGTTTCAGCAATCGTAGCCAACATTTTTATTTTTTCAAACAGAAAATCAAAAACAGAAAAGCCAAACGAGGTTTCTCCGGTATAAAATATAAAAAAAGTTAACCACAGTAAAACCTGCTTTTGCCGGTTCACTTATGAAAAGAAGGGTGCCCCCCGGGTTGCCCTTTTTTTTATTTAAGTGCTTCTCCTATATCACCTGGGCTATATCATCGGGGCTACATCTAAAATCAACAACCTCATTTTTCCTCATTGTCCTTACTGTCCTTAAACTCTTTTGAGCATATATTTCGCATGCTTATTTGTCCAGTCAATTATTTCTGGTAACAAGAAAAATTGCCCTCCATATTATTGTCCCACAAGTCTCATTCGTCTCACAACCTAACTCCTCCCCTTCACTCCGCCAGCATCATTTTATTCCCACCATAATAATCATTTATTTGTTAATGATATTATTTCTCATGATTTTTTTCCAATTCAGTTGTCGGTTAGTAAGATATTTTGCCTCTTATTTCTTATTCCACAATTAACACTTTCTTCCAATTCATGTCTTGCAATTCATTTTCCATAGTGAGTATTTTTTCCATGGCGAGATTTCCTTCCCTCCCCACAGGTATTCATTTTGTCACACCTGCCTGTCGGTCAGGCAGGCTTTTTGTTTTCCACCCGCAAACAGCACATTGGCTTTTTTCGTTCCTCAAAGCCAAAGAGCTGTTCCTCCCCGCAAACAAAAAGTCAGTCGATCCCAAGCGCACACAGTGGATTACGCCATTGTTTGCAAAGTGAGATATTATATCACAAGCCTCTTCATATTTCCCTTCCTGTTCCCATTTGTCCCATCCGTCCCACAGCCTAACTCTTCCCCTTCAACCTCTCCGCCAGCATCATTTTATTCCCACCGTCCCTTTTCTCTTTTCGCCTTGGCAGAAGTCCAAACTCATACTCCTCAATGACAGGTTTACCCATCGGCTGTACCATTGAAACATCATTTAATCCCTCATCAGCAATATTTGTTTAGTTATTCAGCCACTTTTTAAAATCGGATGAACGGTCGATGCTGACAATGGTATCAAACTCATCGTCGGCTTTGGGTTTCAGTTCCAATTTTACCCGTCCCCGCGAGTAGGCCACCATGTTGGCAATGGATGAAATGTTAATAAGGTACTTTCTGTTTATTCTGAAAAATGAAGCGGGATTGAGCATCTCCTCCAACTTATCCAGGGTGAAATCTACATTGTAAGTGTTTCTCTGGCTTGTACGGAGGTAAACCCCTTTATCCAACACAAAAAAGTAGGCAATATCGGTAATCTCAACCATCTTAATTTTTGTGCCAACCGATATTGAGAAGCGTTCTCTGTATTTTTTATTAGTATTCGTTAACAGATTATAAAGCGATTGCAGGTCAACGGAATTTTGGTGCAGACCACTATACTGTTCATATTTTTTCAGAGCCGCGGCAAGTTCCTCGTGTACAATTGGTTTTAGCAGGTAATCGATGCTTTTAAGTTTAAACGCTTTTATGGCGTACTCATCAAAAGCAGTGGTGAAAATAACTGCACTTGAAATGTTTACCTGATCGAAAATAGCAAAACTTAAATCGTCTTCCAGATGGATATCCAGAAATATCAGATCGGGCTCGGGATTTGATTTGAACCACTTTACCGATTCGGCAACCGATTCCAACTCGGCAAGAATTTGAATTTTGGGATTAATATCTTGTATCATTTTTTTCAACCGTAAAGCGGCAAATGCTTCATCTTCTACTATTACAACTTTCATGACTGTGATTTATATTCTGTTTCTGTTGTTTCCGGTTTCAGCAGGGGTAGTTTTGCAATAAAATGCTCTGTTGTTTTTATGAACTCAGGTTTTTGGTCTGATACCAATGCATAGCGCCGGTTGATATTTTCGAGCCCTACGCCTGTTGAAATAAATTTTGATTCCCTGAGGTTGAGGTTATTGACAATATTCAGACACTGCTGTTCATCAACAAATATTTCAATTCTTAAAGGCTGGATTTTTGAGAAAGTGTTGTGTTTTATGGCATTCTCAATGATTAACTGAATGGCAATTGGGAGTATCAAATAATCGTGGTATGATTTATCAATTTTTGTTTCGACAAACAATTTATTCAAAAACCTAATTTCAAGCAGGAAGAGGTAAGCCTTCAGAAACTCAAGTTCTGTACTCAGACTAACCAATTCTTTTTCTTTGTTTTCAAGCACGTAGCGATAAACCTTGGAAAGCCTTTCTGTGAAAGACTCGGCCAAATTGGGGTCAACTTTAATGAGTGAAGTTAGCACGTTCAAACTATTGAAAAGAAAATGCGGGTTCACCTGTTGTTTAAGCACTTCGAACTGTGATTGCAAATTCTCCTTTTGTACTTTTAAAAGCTGTGTGTTGGCTTCGGTTAATTGTTTTGTACGTTCGGCAACATTTTGCTCAAGCGTGTTGTTTATCCGTTCCAGTTCTTCCTTTGCTTTTAATAATTTAAGCTCTTGTTTTTTTCTTTCTGAAATATCGATGATAATTCCCCGCCTCCCAACAACTTTTCCGTCGCGAATAATTGGCGAACCATAGATTAGCACCGGACAATGTGTGCCATCAGGTCTTTTTACCGTATATTCATTTGGAGTAGAAATATTTGTTTCATACGGTTTTTTTATGACACTCTGTACCCTGGGCACATCTTCCTTTATCATGTATTGAAGCGCCGAAATTTTTTCTTCAGGATTTTCGGGCATAACAATTCCGAAAAATTCTTTTCCCGAGTCATTTACAAACAAAATATTTCCATCGATATCAAGTTCAAAAATGGGTTGGGGAAGCAGCTCCGTCAACTCTTTATAGTTTCGTTCACTTTCCGCAGCAGCAAATTCTGCCTTTTTCCTTTTTGTACTATCAATAATAATTCCGTCCAAAAAGGTAAGTTCATCCATAGCGTTATAGATTCCCTTTCCATTTTCGCTTACCCAAACTATTTGTCCGTTTTTATGAATAATCCTGTACTCAAATTCATAAGGGGATTTTTGCAAAATGGCTTCCTGAATGTTGTGCCTGCAAAAGTTCTGATCTTCAGGATGAATAATAGCGGCATATGAATGTTCAGCACTTTCGATCAATTCGGAGGCGTGATAGCCTGAAATATCGAAAATTTTTTCACTTATATATTTCATCGTGTATTGCTCGTCGAAATAGCAACGGTAGGCTGCTCCGGCAAGGTTTGTCAGGATGCTGTTCAACTGCACACGGCTTTCGTTTAGCAGTTTGCTAATTGCCTCCCGTTTTTTTATTTCTTCCTCAAGGTGTTGGTTCAGCTTTTTCTCTTGTTCTATCAGCCTTTGGGCATACTTGTTTTTCTCCTCTTCAATTTGTATCCGGGCCTCATACTTTGCGCTGTTTGCAGCTTCCAATATAAGTTCCTGCTGTAATTTTTCTGCCCTTTCCTTTTCCTTCAAACTTTCATCCAGATATATCCATGCTTCCAGAATTGACATAAAGAATGCATTTACAACAGAGTAGATTAGCAGATTATTGAATAAAACATTGGGCAAACCCTGTGGATAACTGTTTAACCAATGGGCAAAAGTTGTTAAAAGTGAAGAAACTGTAAAGGCAATTAAAAACATGAGCGCAAATTGTATTACGGCTCTTTTCAATGCGCCTTTGCTCCACTGAAAGTTTTTGTTCAGATATTGAATCACAAAAAGATCCGGGTAAGCAATTGCAAATCCTGCAATCATGCTATAAAAAATACCTCTGATTACCCTGAGTATAAACTCAGTGAAATTTTGCAGTTCGTGGTATCCGCTAAAATGATTGTAGGTAATGACAGTTAGCTGCAAAACCAAAGCCATGCCCAGCACCAGCTTAAAAAGCTTGCTGAAGGGGATGAGATTATGTATTTGTTTAAATATCATATTTTATCAACTTAACTAAAACAGGAATAAAAGTAATCAAGCTATTATAAAAATAAAATAAATTGGGTGAAAGTGTATGAATTTATTTTAAGCGCGCTAAACTGCGGTTTGAACACATTCTATTTGATTGTGATGGGTGAACAAAGGAGTGACTATTACACTAAAGCAATACAGCCGGCAAAAAACGGAGCAAAAGACCAATTGCTTTGCTGTGTGCCACTCAGTAAGAATGCAGGCAAATGCCAAATTCCCCATATTATTCCAAGTATGATGCCTGCCCAAACAGGCGCTAATTTTCTTTGAAGCAGAGGCAGGGCAAGTCCACGCCATCCAAATTCCTCCAAGGGCCCTTTGATGGCCGCAAATACTATAGCTACAACAACTGATGTAATGGAGGTAAACGGAAACGGATCTGTGAAATGATTTCCTTTAAGATACGATCCGTCTATAAAAACCAACGGATTATAGAAGCAAATTTATTTGTTAAGAAGGAAGAGATAAACTCATTTATAATGAGGGTGTTAATTATAATTCTGAAGAAATAACAGATGTAAGCAATTTTACGCTGATTTTTTCATGCTGACTTATTTCAATCTGTCAGACTTATATCGGACTGTAAAACGTCTTTCTCCAAAATTTCTCTGAACCGTTCAGGTTCTTCGAATAGCGGGCCATGAGCCGAATTATTAAAAGTGTAAAATCCTTTCAATGGAGCTCTAAGGTGATTAAAGTAATCCTTCGACAAATCAATATTTACCGTTAAATCGTACTTACCGCTGATAAAGTAGATGGGAACATCGATATTGGGATAAGCCCCGGAAAAATCGGTGGTTAGGGTTTCGTTTTTCAGATTTGTCCGCGGCAGAAATATGAGCTTCGATTTCCAGATATTGTATTTCTCCCTGACTGTGTATGCCCCGCAGGTCCATACAGGCACAAAAATATCCCTGAAAACCGACTTCATACTTCGCATGGTTCCAATTCCCAGCCCGTGCATTAGGTTGTCGCGGGTAGCCGAATTGTAAAAGGAAATCAAATCCGAATCCGATTCCAAATTTTTATACTTTTTCAACTCCTTTACTGCTTGTTGGTCGTTTTGTTCAGTTAGCTGCTTTAAAATAAAGTTGTAGGCAATTTTTTCCGATTCGCGCTGCCAGGTCAGTTGTGCCATTGCAATGTAGGCGTGGTAAAGTTCCGGCGCTTTAGCTACTGCGGGCAAAGCAATTGTGGTTCCGCCCGACCATGCCAGCATGTAAATCTTATCCTTTTTAAATCGTTCTTGCAGATAGTTGGTTACCTCAATGGCATCGGAGGTAAGTTGCTCAAGTGTCATACTTTGTTTGGTTACTTCGGGAGTATAAGAAAGCCCGCCACCCCGCTGCTCCCAGTAGCAAACGGTAAAATAGTCTTCAAGCCCCGGTTTGAATTTTTCAAACAGAAAATAATTTGGAAAGCACGGTCCACCATGCATAAACAGCAAAACAGGTTTGTCAATGCTTTTACTTTGAATAAACATTCCTTGCTTAACTCCACCTATGGGAACAAATATTTTCTCGGAGATGCTTCCTTTCAGGATATTTCCGTTTTCATCCTTAAATGCATTGGGCTTGCCAGGGCTAATAATTATAAGAAATACCAACATTGAGACTACAAGACCAAAGAAAACGAAAACCATATAAATCATCATTTTAAACCCCATTTTTGAAGTTGAAAATTCTTTAAGTGTCATTTTGTTTCTATTGATTAATGTCAATTTTAGGTTTGCCCTTCTCTTTTTTTTGAAAAAGCTTTTCAAACTCATTGAGTTCTTCTTCATTGGTCTCAAATGCTTTATCTTCATAGAACTTACCGTTTACAGTTAACAAAGCATTTTGATGTAATTCTAAAGCCATAAAAGGTTCAAAATTCAATCCTTCTTTTGTTGTAATTCCGTATTTCTGCGCATTAACAAATCCAAAACGCTCATAATAATCGGGGTATCCAAATAGTATCATTCCCGAAAAACCTAATTTTTTAGCAATAGCTATTGATTCATTTAAGAGTTTGCCCCCTATCCCTTTTTTTTGAAATTCGGGAAGAACCGAAATTGGGCCAACACATAAAACTTGATGTTCATTGTTTTGTTTGTCTGCTATCTTAGCTTTTGTAGTTATAATATGTCCTATTATTCTATTCTCCGATAAGGCAACCATATCAAGGTTGGATATATAACAATTACTTTTCCTTAGGTTATGTAAAACCAAGTGTTCATCGCAACCGGATTTAAACAAATTCCAAAATGTTTCACGAGTAATGTTTTCTGTTATCAGAAAATCATTTGTTTTTGTTTTTTGAATAAGTATTTCCATAAATAATTTTTTTCTATTTATTACTCTCTATCAATATGCAGGATCTTTTTGTATTAAGCACAACTCCTTGGTTACTGTTTCGTATTTGATATTAAGAACGAAGGATGTGAAAACATTTCGGGCTTTGTAGGTTGATTCACTGTTAAAAACAGATACGTAGATTTTCCCGCCATACTTATCAATGCCTTCAATTTTTAAATTAACCGCAATCTGAAGCGTTATAATCATTGGAAGTGTAAACAGAATTAAGCAGGTTATAAAAATTCTCATATTTTTATCGGGTTTAGTAAAGTGATGTTCTTTTTCCATGACGCTTTGCAACCTTAATGGCATCGCGCCAATTGTAATGCAGCGCAATTGCCCGTTGCTTGCAGTTAACCACACACAACCGACACAGTGTGCAGTCGAGTTCCTTGTTTGACAAGGCTTTTTTGTTTTCAAACTGAATTATACCCAAGGGGCAAACCTCAGCGCATTTTCCGCAACCATTGCAGTTATTATGGTTAAAAGTTACCCTGTCGCCTTTTAGCAATAAGGATTCGCCATTTGTGCCAATAACATACGAGTTAGGTTCTCCTTCACAAATTGGCAATTTGTTTTGTATCTGAAGGTAATAGTCGGTCATACAATGCTGGGGCATCGTTTTTTGCACAAAGCGAACTGCCTTTTTCATATCCTTTTCATCAGGTTTACCCTTGTGTCCGCCTCCAATAATTACCCAGGGTCCTGTTTCATCGTATCCCCTGACCGAAAATTCTCCAATGATTTTTTTGTTCTTTTCCAGGAGAACATCCCTGAGCGGTTTGTGATACTTCCCCAAAAAGGGATTCCCTCTGCTCGAAAAAATAAAAACATCCTGATTCTCCGAATTGAGTTTGTCGGTAACATCGAAGAGTTTTGGATGGTGCTTGCCAAAATATATGCCCGACCCCAGGCCAATTGTTTTGAAGTCATTCAAATTCATGGTGAGAGCCTTGTCTGTTTTAACTAACAAGCAACCTAAAGTTCTAGCCATTGCCCTTGCCAATTTCAATGTATTGTCATTGTAAATCGACTCATAGATTATAATACTCCTGCAGTTCATTGATATCGTATTTTGTTGATTGTTATTTTCAAAATTTCCGGGTATTCTGGCTACTGTTTGAAAGGAATAAATGAGGTTTTCCCAAACCTCCCCGGACAGCAAAAAAGATTAAAAACAATGCAAAAAGCTGCTGTACTTTATTTTCCGGAATCCTGGATTAGCACAAATAGTTCCGTCAACTGAAAACGTGTTTATGGAATGAAAACGAATGGCATAAAATGCACTGTTTTCATTATTCAGTAAACTAATTTCCACCTTATCCTTCGTTAGGGTAATTTCTCCGGTGAGGTCTAAAAAACTAATATTGCTATTAATTTGAAGAATGGTTATGCCTGTTGAATTTTTCTCCATTAACCGAAAGAATCTTTTTTGCTCTGACATTTTATTTTCACAAACCACCAAAAGCAGGAAAAGCGTTCCAATGAGTATGAAATAATTTCGTTTCATTTTTTCAGATTTTTCAATTTCTTTCTCAGGTTCAATATTATGTTGTAAAATTAGTCTGAGCCTAAACTACATACAATTAAAACCTGACGATCGGGATATTTTTGATGCTGAATTGGTGTTTTTGCTAATTGAAGGTGAAATGTGGAAAATATTTTTTAAATCTCAGAAAAATAGCTGGCGAATGAATGAAACTTAAAGTAGTTTTGAAAACCGGAACAGTGACCAAATTTTAACATGGAAACTTATGTCAAGATATAAAATTCATAAATTCCCAAAATCCAGAATCGCCACAATCGATGTTTGCGAGATGGGAAAGAAAAAACATCATGTTGCAGCATTTCTGGAGATTGATGTTACTTCAGCAAAAGAAAAAATAAAAAAGTACAAAAAGAACATCGGAAAAATTTCATTTTCAGCATGGATAATTAAGGTTATTGGTCATACCGTAAGCACAAAAAATGCTCCCACTGCCTTTCTGGTGGGGAAACGAAAGACTATTATTTTCGACGATGTAAATATTTCTTTTATCATTGAAAAGGAATTAAACGGGGAGAACGTTCCGGTGCCGGTTGTAATTGAAAAAGCAAATACACTTGAAATTGAAACGATAACCAAACTTTTAAACGACTCGAAACAGGAAATTTTATCAGACAACCAGATTGTCATTCAAAAAAGTACAACCCGGGCGGAAAAATTATACTTCCATTTGCCGGGTTTTATGCGGAGAGCAATTTGGAAATTCATGTTAAAGCGGCCCAAAATGTTATTTGCCAAAATGGGAAATGTTTCCATAACGTCATTGGGCATGTACGGAAAAATTAATGGCTGGTTCATTCCAATTTCCATTCACCCGATATGTTTTGGAATTGGTTCGGTAATAAAAAAACCGGTTGTAATTAACGATAAAATTGAGATAAGAGACATTATGAACATGACCGTACTTATTGATCATGATGTTATTGACGGTGCGTCAGTGGCTCGTTTTATGCGTACATTAAATAGAAATATTGAAACAGGTTTGTTCTTATAAATCAGTTGCGCGCGCTGCATTACTAAAAACCAGATTATCAAATAAATGAAAAAACAATTACTTTGGATCGGCTTAGTATTCGTGCTGTTTTTTCCATTGGTGGTTAAAGCGAACAAAACCAAATTAAAAACCGACACAACTAAAATTGAAAAAAAAGTAATTTATAAACCGGTTGCATTTACAGGGGCTTATACCACCGGTTCAATTTACATTCTGGGTAACACATGGTATAAAGACAAAGAAAAAGTTCCGTTTCATTTTTATAACGATAACAGAGGTTATGTGCAGGTCGATAAGTTTGGCCACATGTTCGGAGGCTACGTGTACAGCTACATCGGCTATTTCGGGTTATTAAAACTGGGCGCTACCCGGAAAGAGGCGCTTATTTTTGGTTCAACTTTGGGGTTTGTTCTGCAGTTTCCCATTGAAATTATGGACGGAATACACGAAGGTTACGGTTTTTCGTGGGGAGATGTTGTAGCGAATTCATTGGGTTCGGTGCTGGTTTTTGGGCAAGAACTTTTATTCAACGAACAATTGATAAAGTACAAATTTAGTTACTGGGAATCGGTTTATTCAAAAAATTCAAATGGGTACTTCGGCCAAACAACAATGGACCGGTTATTAAATGACTATAACGGTCATACTTATTGGGTTTCGATGCCTTTAAACATATTTGGTTGCAAAAAGCGATTGCCCGAATGGTTAAATTTTGCAGTTGGTTACGGAGCCAATGGAATGTATGGCGAATTTGAAAATGTTTTAAGTTACAACGGGGTTGCCATTCCCGATACAGAACGATACCGTCAATATCTTTTATCGCTTGATATTGACTGGACGAAAATAAAAACCAACTCTGGTTTTCTGAAAGTTTTGTTTAAGGGAATGACCTTTATTAAATTACCTTTCCCCGCTCTGGAATACAACTCAAAAGGTGAATTTAAGGGATACTGGATGTACTATTAGGTTAATCAGTTCCATATTGGTATAATCCTTAAATTCTGGCCATTTATTCTGCAGCTAAAGGCTCTTCTGCCAAGAAGCTAAAGGCCAGCACGGTCCATACCACGGCATGCAAATATATTGGCTCGTTGGAACCTGCCGACTGGAAAGCGATTGACTTCAGGCATTCAGTCAAAGTTGAATTGAAGGGGATTAAAACAGCATAGTGCAAAGAATTGAAGTAATTTGTAGAAGCTCCCTATGTATGGGTTCCGCATACGAAGGAAAAAGCAAGAGAAAAAAATGAACACATTCTAAAAGAAGTACAGCAGAAATAAATAACACAAAGGATAAGAACGGCTTTCACTTAAGTAGCTTTTGTGAAAACTTCCTTTATTTTTTACAACAATATAAAGCTATAGCGGTTGTTTGTTTATCATTAGTACCTGCAAATGGTATCCTGCATATAAATGTTACTGTTCATATAATTTAAAGGAATGACTTCTTATTACAAAAGACTATATTTCATTTGTCTTTTTCTTGGCACTGCTTTCGGAACTGCCGCACAACAACAACAACCTTGTGGCACGGGTGCTCCCGATCCGGCAGAGGAAGCCCGGCTTGCCGAAATCGTACAACAGGCCTTGTCGGGGCGCAGTGTTACAGACGGTGCCTGGGCCAGAATTTATTATGTCCCCCTTAAGATTCACATTGTAAGACACAGCAATGGAGAAGTGGCTATTGAGGAAAGCAGGGTTCTGGCACACCTTACAGAAGCCAATAAACATTATCTGGGTGCCGGACTTCAGTTTTATTTGGTTGGAGACTTTAATTACATTGATCTGGATCAGGCTTTTTATCTTAAGGAAAGTGAACACAACATCCTGACATCAAATACAGCAAACTATAAAATGGAAGGGGTGATTAACCTTTTTTACCCGCATAGCACTGATGGCCCTTTAGGTTTTGCAGAATTCCCTCCTTCCACTTATGTTGTAGTAGCAGGGAACATAAGCGATCCGAAAACATTAATTCATGAATTTGGACATTCCTTTTTTCGCACCCACACGCATCGGGCAAATGATACTGAATTGCATGAACTTGTCGATGGATCCAACTGCCTTGCAGCCGGAGATAATGTCTGCGACACACCCGCTGACCCATACGGACTCCCGGGTGCAACAGCTGATATCAATGGGTATACCGGGACTGTTACAGATGCCAATGGCGATCTTTATGCTCCCATGTTGGAGAATTTTATGTCTTATTGGATAATTAGTTACATATATCAGAAATTTACATTGCAGCAGTTACAGTTAATCCGCCTAGTGTATGAAAACTATTTTGGGCCTGAAGGCTTTTATCCTTTCAATCACAACCATATCCCGGTGAATGCTCCTTCTGCTCTGACTGCTTCCTTTCAGGCAGGAGTTGAAACTCCCTCCTTTGTTCACCTCAAATGGCAGGACAATTCCAGCAATGAAACCAGCTTCTTTATTGAAAGGTCAACCTTCCCCGATCATGGCTTTTATAGTGTAGGTTACAGTGAACGGAATACAACTGAATTTAATGACCGGACTGCAGATGCAGACCAAACTTACTATTACAGAATCAGACCTGTAAATTCAAATGATGCATTTTCAGAAGTTATCAACATACAAACCCCTTCTTTTTATTGTGTTCCTTCTGCAGATCCTTGTTCAACCCACAGCAAAATCATAAATAATTTTAATATTTCTTCCGGAAATATTGTGGTTGTGAATGGAAATCCGGCTACCTGTTTCAGTTACAGCTACCTTTCCCGTCCAACCAGTATACTTAAGGGGGCAAATAGCTACATGCTTTCCTTAAAAATAGAAAACCATCACGAAATGTTTTCAACTGCGTGGATTGACTATAACCGGAATATGCGTTTTGAGGAAGAAGAGATCATTTACAGCAGTAGTTCAGCAATGAATGTCCATACCGCTTCTTTTGATGTTCCTGAGAACCTTGCCGATGGCCTTTACCGGATGAGGATACGCGCCGGATTTGTGCAGTCTGAGGCAAAAACTTCCTGTACAACAGCATATTTTTTTGGGGAGATAAGGGACATCGAGTTCAGTATTGGTGCGCAGGTAACGCACAGCGCTGAACAAATGCCGGATGCAGGCATTATGATCTTTCCTAACCCTGCAGAGGACCAGCTCAATATCAGAATGCCGGCGGGATTACGCTGGGAGAAAATTGAAATGCTCGATATGAGGGGGATAAGGGTGGCTGAAAAGAGCTATTCATCCGGAAGTAGTGTTTCTTTCTTAACCAGTAGCCTTAATCCAGGCACTTATATAGTCAGGATCAGCACCTCAACCAATATTTTGAGTAAGAAGGTCGTAATACAAAAATAGATAATCGAAGTGTATTGCAAATGCAGATTTTTTCTGTCGGGCTCCGTAAAATTGATGAATACTCGAATTTGATTGTGCTTCGTCGATCCATTCATTCCTGTCACTGTCAGGATGGTTTGTTCCTTTTGCGAATGAACCAAATACAAATGCCTGAAGTATTACATATCTCGTAATTTTTTATGATTCCCTTCGTCCATAACGAAATATCAACACGCCCAACCAAACAACATGGATTATAAGAGAAAGGGAACTGACAAAAAATGAATCGGGTGATTTAATCATCAATGTAATCCAATAGGGTGGAAAAAACCATGATAAAAAAGTGAGCCAGTTGAGTGCGAA
>JAWLGR010000100.1:0-5057 GCA_041684965.1 Mariniphaga sp. | reverse complement strand
TAACTGTTAATTTTTAGTTGTTTATATATTAACAAGCAGGAGCAATTTTTGATCAAATTATTGTAAATCTGCGTAATACCGGATCGCCACCCATTTTTTATATATGGTTTCAAAAAAGGAAAATACTTTATTATTGAATACGCTGGGGGTGAAATTATTACTAATAGTAACTGGTATTCTCATAAATCCATTAAGCGGTTTATGAGAAATGTATCAATACAAAAAGATAAATTATTTGAATAAACAACGAAACGCCAACAAAGTACATATTGCAGGGCTGGGTTCGGTGGTACGCCAACTGCGGATTCTCGCATCGCAGTTCCGTGTCCTTCGGACAGGAACGCGCTCCGAAATCCGCCCCGACAACATGTACCAACCGTTATGGGGTATTTTGAAAAATGATGCATTTGTACCAAATATTAATCAACTATATTGATGAAATGAGTTTTTGGACAAGAAATGAGGGACAACTAATTGGCACTGCGGGTGGAGTTTTAATCGCAATTCTTGCAGCTTTCCTGACTTATTATTTGTCGAATAAGCAGGCTAATAAAAAAGAAAAGGAAGCAATGAAAAAAGAAATGAAAAAGGAAAAGGATGCATATCAAGGCATGTTGTATGTCTTGCATGTTGAACTTTATTGGCAGAATCACCAACTTGACATGTTGAAGAATACTCTTGAAAAATTAAAAATAACTTCTTTAGAAGAAAAAGAATTTGTGATTGAAAATCCCCCTACAATGTTTAATTTTTCAATTGTGGAAAAATGCTTAGACAAAATTATTGAATATAAGGACTATAAACACGAATTAATTGTTTTGGTAGTTTCGTATATAAACCAAATTAAAGATTTAAACTACATCTTAGATTTTCGGAATGCAAGAAAATTAATGAGTAAAATAGTTAATGACAAAACTTTTGATATTGAGAAACAAATAGAAATTTACTTTAATACATTTAATATCGAATATATCGATAAAGCAAAACCTAATATTTCAATGATTAGAAATATCATCGAAAAAGAGTTAGAAGATTATCCAAGTGAAAAGATGATATTTAAAGAATCGGATAAAACAATAAAAATCAATAATCTCACTAACAAATAACTAATAAATGAATGACAATGAATAAAAAAAACGCCATTATAATCGGAATAATTGGAGTTGTACTCTTAATTTACTTCTCTGGGTTCAGACAAAATAAAACAAATTCGATTAGCAATAAGGAATCGAGTTATTATCTGACAAGTCCTTGGGTCACAGAAAGAGTTGGATGGTTTTTTATGCAACTACCGGAAAAATGGACAGAAAATCTTGAGGAGATTAAAAAAAGTCAATCTCAATATGACGAAATCAGCAATGAAGCACTCATGTATGAAATGAAAATGAAAGATTTTTATTTAATGTGTACATTTTTAGATGCAAAAGAAGGAATTGCTGAAAACTGGGACTTGGATAAAAGTGCAACAGCAATGATAAATCAAGCACTTTATAACTTAAAATGTAAGGACATAAAAATTGAAAAGTTAGAACCTCTTAGCAACACTCAGGAAGTAAATTATTTAGCCAATTCAAATTGTTCCCCAAGTAACTTTAAAGCGAAAATGAAAGGCATAAAATATGAAAATAAAATACTTGCTGTCTACATTTATTATAAACAATCTGATGAAAACTTTGAATTAATTGCAAACAAGATTATTGAAAATATTGAAAATAAATATCCCGATTTAGAAAACATTAAAAACTAAGATAAATGGATGATACAAGATTAATGATAGGCTATGCAATTTGGGTTATTATAGTTGGACTAACCCTTGGATTTTTTTCCTACTTCTCAAAAAAACATACAAAATTGGGAAGTTTGCTTTTTTGGGTACTAATACCAACTTGGCTAATAACCGGAATTATTAAAGGCATTGAAAGTATGTACTTTGATAATATAAATGACTTATTTTCTGTATTGGGCGTTGTTGGATTATTAGCTGAAACATTACCTATGTTAATTTTAATTGGGGGAATAACTTTCACAATTAAATATTTGAAATTTAAAAACAAAAAAATCAACTTATAAAAGCTAAAAAACTATGAAATGCCCTCACTGTTTAGTCGAGTTTCATGATGAAAAGATAATTACCTTCTTAGGAAAAGATTCAGAAAGTAAATGGGGAATTGAATCCTATAATTGTCCAAATCCTAATTGTAAAAAATCAATTTACTTCTTAATTAAAGGAGAAATTTATCGTCCACAACACAGTTCAGCATATTATATAAAAGATAATGAATATGAACTAAAACAGTTAATAAGACCAAAGGGAACAAATCGTCCCCCTGTACCAATTGAAGTTCCTGCTGAATTTTCTGAAGATTATCAAGAAGCCTGTTTAATATTAGCGGACAGTCCAAAAGCAAGTGCTGCTTTAAGTAGAAGATGCCTTCAACTTATTTTACGAGAAAAAGCAAAAGTTAAAAAATCTGATTTAGCAAAAGAAATCCAGGAGACCCTTGATAATAATATTTTACCAAGTTATATAGCTGAAAGTGTAGATGCAATTATAAATATTGGAAATTTTGCAGCTCATCCATTAAAAAGCAAATCGAGTGGTGAAATTGTACCTGTCGAAATTGGGGAAGCAGAATGGACTTTAGATGTAATTGAACTTCTTTTTGATTTCTATTTTGTTCAGCCTAACAAAATTAAACTAAAAAGACAAGCTCTAAATCTTAAATTAAAAGATGCTGGAAAACCAAATATGAAATAAAAAACTGTACACAATAAATAGGATTATGAGCGGTCTGCAAGACCCAGCGATGAGTTCCCGATAGCCATCGGGATTGAACTACAACCCGGTTTATTTTGCAGGATTTTTACTATGTACTTAACGACGGTTTTATGTTTGGTTCATGTTGAATATTAGGGATTTATAGAAGAAAAAATAAAACACAGTATTTCCTGAAGAAAGATACTCCTTTCTGTATTCAGACAACTTCTCCCGGAGCATCTAAATATCTGATTTCTTCTATGCAGTATATCTTTTCCATCAATTTTGAAAAGCGGAGAATTTTCCACATTCAGAAAAAGAGTTTAGATTTGGTTAAAAATTAATCCTATGAAAGAAAAATTAATTGGCCTGACTGTTTTTCTGGTTGCTGTTTTAATGGTGCAAACCGGTTTTTCGCAGGTGATGCACTCTGAAAGTTTCAACGTGGTGCTCGATACCTCGCGGGTGGTGAAGGGCAATTTTACACCCAGTTTCCGGTTTCGGAATGTAAAAAAGGATTACCTTGAAATCGGGAATACGTCTGATATTTCCATCCGCCTGAAAAACCACGCTCTTACGCTTGCCAACAAAGTGGAGTACAGCATTTACGGAGATGAGAATTTGCTGAGTGGCGGTTTTGTATATCTGGAATATGTGAATATTCAAAGCAAAATTGTGGCTTTTGAACCCTTTTTTCAGATGCACTGGCGCGAGCAAAGAGGCCTCGACAGCAAATATGCCGGCGGTTTAAACGTCAGATGGCGTGCCATTGCAAAAGAGAATACCGGTTTGTTTTTTGGGATTGGAAGCCTTTACGAAACAGAGCGTTGGAATTACAAGGGAGTTCCCGACGACAAACTGCCTGAAGATACCACGCCCATTGAGGTTGAACGGTTCAGGGGAACTTCGTATATCAGTTTCAAACAAAAACTTGGCGATTTGTTCGACCTGGATATCAGCGGCTATTTTCAACCCACGTTTTCAAATCCGTTCGACAATTACCGGATGGCAAGCAGCTTTGAACTGACATACAATTTTACCCGTTATTTGGGATTACGTTTTTTGTACCAAAATATTTACGATTCGGTCCCTGTTGTGCCTATCGACAATTTGTACCACGATGTAAATTTTGGAATAACCTTAAGTTTTTAAGATGAAAAAGCTACTTTTCTTTTGGAATGAACTGAAAGCCACGTTCTGGTTTGTGCCGGTGTTAATCATTATATTTTCCATATTGTTTTCTGTTGGTTTAGTTTACCTGGACAGCATTCTTAATTTGCCCCAAAATAATCTTACGCGTTTCTTTTTGGTGAACAGTGCCGATTCGGCCCGCAGCATTTTATCCACTATTTCGGGGGCGATGATAGGCGTTGCCGGAACGGTTTTTTCGGTGACGCTGGTGGCGCTCACACTGGCTTCATCGCAATTCGGGCCGAGGCTCATCAAAAACTTTATGTATGTGCGCCTGAACCAGGTGGTGCTGGGGTCGTACATTTCCACCTACCTTTACTGTCTGTTCGTTTTAACGGCCATCAAAGAGGGAGACTATACATTTATTCCGGCGTTGTCAATTCTGGTGGCCATTTTTGCTGCCATGGCAAATATTATTTTGCTTATTATTTTTATTCACCGCATTGCCATCAGCATTCAGGCAGATAAAGTAATTTCTGAAATTTCGGCGTTTATTTCCACGCAGCTGAAAACATTGTTTCCTGAAAAAATGGGGGAAGAAGCGGAGGGTGGGAAAAGGCCTGATATCACGGCCATAAAATCAGGCTATTCAAAAACGGTTACTTTGGAGTCTCCCAAAAGCGGTTACCTCCAGTATATTGACAGTGAAACGTTGATGGAAATCATTACCCGGAACAATGCGCTGCTGGAGCTAAATGTCAGGCCCGGAGGGTTTTTGGTGGAAGAGCTTGAAATCGGGCACCTTCATTCCAACGAAAATATTGAAAAAGGGGAGGTGGCGAAAATTCTTCAGCAACTGGTAGTTGGGCCCATAAAAACACCGCAGCAGGACCTTGAATTTTCCATTCATCAGATGGTTGAAATTGCTGTCCGTGCGCTTTCTCCCGGGGTAAACGACCCGTACACCGCCATTGCCAGCATCGACAACCTGACGGCGAGTCTTTGTTATCTGGGTACGGCAAAATTTCCTTCAAAATTCAGGTTCGACACCGAAAACAACCTCAGAGTGATTGCCGATACACTTGACTTTGAAGGCATTCTGGATGCCGCTTTTAATCAAATCAGGCAGTTTTCGGCAGGAAGCCCCGCTGTAATTATCAGGTTGATG
>JAWLGR010000099.1:0-5183 GCA_041684965.1 Mariniphaga sp. | reverse complement strand
GGTATAAAACTCGCCGGCTTTCTTGTTGGTGAGGTCGGCAAAATGCTTGATAAGGTATTCATAGGCCTGACCAAGAATGTCGGGGTCAACCAGGTCGTTGGATAAGATGTGTTGCGAGAAGTGCTCAACCAGATCAATGAGCAGACGGTCTGAAAGCTTGTTCTTATTGCTCCACTGGGCATCGCCAAAAATGCCGTACAGTGAGCCCTGGTTGGCCTGCTCAATGCCCCTGAGTGCTTTTTCAATGGCTTGCCCCACGTTTGTTGTTGTCTCCCTGACGTTTCGCCAATGGCAGCCCTCAGGAATTTCAAACCGGTGAAACTCTGGCAGCAAGGCATAATCAGTGTCTCCGCCCGATTCTTCAAGCGCAACCCTGAATTCCTCATCATACACATCAGAAATGCGTTTGAAAAACAGCAGCGGAAAGATGTAAACCTTGAAGTCGGAAGCATCAACCGGGCCTTTAAGAATCCAGGCAGCTTTCGAAAGGTATTGCTCGAGTTGTGAAAGAGTAAGTTTGTTGTTTTTCATTATTAAGCAGGAGAGGTCTAAGGTCATAAAATAACAGGCGCAAAATATGAAATAATTTCCTAATTAAAAAGGTGGTTTTTGGTAAAAATATTTATGGTTGGAATATTTTTTCGGCAATTTAACGAAATAAAAAATCTAAATGAGTAAGTTTAAAAAGGCATTGAAAGTTTTAACAACCTTTCTTCATGCTGACTCCCTTTTATCTCCCGTCAATTTTCCATTCCACAAGAGGATGGTACGAGGATGGTGGGAGCCGGGTTGAGGGCTTGAAGGGCCAGGTTGCGCCCTGTCCTTGTCGATGCAAATACCCGGACTTTGGAATGGGGCTTTTCCCAAATTAAGAAATGGGTTTGACTTAGGCCCAGTTAGAGATGGAGGGGTTTTTCAATATCCACCGCGATGTAAGCCCACGGGAGTAACGGCCACAAACTACCACCGAGCCCTGCTATTGTTGGCTTTATCATGATGGGGGCAGTGTATGTTTTAATTTTCACGTTGTTCGAGGTAAACATAAGATTGAGGTGCAAAACCAATATTAAAATCTTGCTTTAGATTCTTTGGTTTCTGGTATTTCCGAGTATTTTTAATTTTAATTGCGTATGCAGAATCCTTATTCTTAAAGTAGGAGTCAAAAAAGTCTTTGCTTATTCCTGAATATTCATGAGTTAAATTCCATAGATTTTCTGGTTCATCCTTTAAAATACTCTCAATTTCAAATTCTCCTATGACTTGTTGAACTGGTGATGAGACATAGACAACTATGGTATTTACTCTGTGGTCTTTAAATATTGATTTTCTGAATTCATATTTTTTAGTTCCTTCAAATATTTTCGAAGCATATTCTTCTTTAATTGCTAATAGTACCTTCATTGCTACCTGTATCTTTTAAAATTGTTTCAAATTCACTCCAGCTAATTTTTCCAAAACCCCGTGGCATTTGGTCAACACCTTTGATAATACCAAGTTCAATCAATCTTTTTAAATTTGGTCTTCTTGGTAAAGAATAAGCGTACAGCAAATGTATCACGAATGGTTTTAGTTTTACGTAACGATTCCAAAATTGTTTAAGGGAATTTGAATCTAAAACAGTTTTTTTCTGACAAATATCAATTAGCTCCTGTTCATTTTTAATATTATCAACGATAGAGTCTACAATACAGACCGTGGTAACAACTCCTTTATATAAACCACCAGTCCTATAGAACAACAATACATCACCTTTCATTAAAGGTCTTTCAATTGCATGCGAAACATATACCTTCCTTATAGCATTCCTGTGAGGCTGATTCTCAATAAAATTATATGGTGATTCAGTTCGTAGAATTGAGTCTGGGAATAATTCTGTATGATATTCTGGGTGTATAGATACGATGTAAATATTGGAGTCTCTTGGTATAAATGGGAAGGTTAATCTGGGATTGTTTTTATCTGCAACTTTTTGAAAATTCCGAACATATACAAGTTCTTCCCCTGATGTTGTATTCTTTTTTCCATATTTGAAAAACCCATAATTTGTTAATAGATTAATTAAAGCGACTTGTCCAGGTCGTTTATCAAAAATTGTGACATAAATTTCTTCAACTTTTTGTTTTAAGGCATTATCAAAAACAATTTTAAGGAAACGTTCTCCAATCCGAAGGCCACTTAATGAGACCTTCATTGTTCCAACTTTAAGACGACGTTTTGGGGAAAAGTTTGGACTTATATTGTTGTAGTTTTCATTTTCACCTTCTACTTTAATATAGAGAAAGGCACCAATTTCATTACCATAATAACAAACATATGCTATTTCGTCTGATTTTTTATTGAACCATTTATTAAAGCCTTCGTAGTCTTCTCTAAAAGAATCAAAAAACTCTGAACTTAAATCAATGTTTCCAAAGTGCTCTTTTTTAACTGATAATACATTGTAATCGATTAAATCTGGGTTTTCAGCAATCGATTTTTCAAGAAATCTTTCAATTGTGTAAACAGATTCTGAAATATTTAATGATTTAGCCTTTTTGAAAATGTTCTTATCTTCTGTTATTAAGAAGTCAACACGTTCATTTACAAGCTCATTCAGCAACATTGAATCAATCTTGTCATTTTCGGAAATATCAATTGTATCAATTATCGATTGAACATTTGGGTGAATGGGCGCTTCAGTTTTTAGAATATAATAGCTAGAAAGCTTAATTTTCATGCTTTCAACAGTCATTTTATCCTTGTACTTATCTAATTCATTGGCAGTTAAAGGATGTACACATTTAGTATGTCCGAGTTTGTCAAGCCAACTGAAAAGTTGTCCAATATCTTGATTTATAATCCTGCTTGCTTCCCTGTGAATTATAATATTTGTATCAAGAAGTACTTTCATAATGGTAGGTTTTTTAGTTACATTGCCCCCAACGTTTTGCCGCTTGGCGTTCGTGTGGGATTTCGAAGCACTTCATTGTCAACCAAGCAAAACTTTGATAGAAGCACAAAGCTTGATTTAACCACTGAACCGCCACTTTTGGGTAGGTGCTGTAAGCTGTAGTTTCTCAATTAATCATTTCAATTTCTCTGCATTCTAGTTTTACTTTATCTTGCACGTAATTGTGGTCAAGAAAATATTGAAGCAAGGGATACTCAACTTTTTCAACATCAGAAAAGTTCAAACGAAAGTTTTTTGGTTTTCTTTTTGAAAAATTTGCTTCTTTTTTATTAACTATTAATATAAAGACTAGCTTTTTGTTATGCTCTTTGAACTGTTCATATAATATGTTCGAAGCTTTATAAAGTATCCAATCAATTTTGCTCTTTGAAATAGTTCCGCTCAAAAATTTGCACTGTATAAAAAAGAGCTGATTATCTTTTGAGGCTATTAAATCAATACCTCTATCTAGAAATCCTTTCTCAAGACCATTGTATTTTACATCAAAACCTTCGCTCTCCAAAATCTGCCCAACATATTTTTCATACACAGAACCCCAATCTTGAGGCTTTAATATTTCATAAGGTAATACAAGAGCTCTGTCTGCAATTTCAATTTGCCTTTCAATTGCATTTATTTGCATTTCTCCTGCTTTCAGATATTTTGCTATTCCCATTGAAATTACAGCTAACACTCGAGCATTTTATTAATCGTTCCATTGCAAATATAGGAATCAAACTGTAAAACGTCGCAAAGAATCCGCCTGATTTTGTTTCAATCCTGACGGTTCGGGAACTCCTCTCTGTGGTCCCGAAGAATCGGATCATGCTATGCAGACTACTCAGAGTCCAATTATTGTGGGTTGCTTATTTTAGTCTATACGCAACCCCAAAACCAAATGATATGGTTCCAATACTTTGTCCAAAACCATAATCCTTAAATTCCGGTTTGGTTGAGAAGTAATCTGCACTTAACAAAAGGGCAGTTTTTTCTCCAACATTTATCCTGAAAATTGTACCAATGTTTAAGGCAAAAGATGATCCTTGTTCTATGCCCCAACCAACATCAGGAAGTGTTGTCACTGAGTAACCTATCATAGGTCTAAAGTCCCAATCAACTTTTTCGGATAGTGGAAATGACAATAAAGGACCTACCATTATTCCACCATAAGACCAGGGGTCAATACCATATGCATCTATTGGGTTTGCTGCTCCAAACCACGTGGCTGAAACGCCAAAGTTTTCTGAAAATAAATATCCAAAATTTATCAAGTTCAGGTGGAGGCCTGTTTCAGCCAGTCCATCTAGTTTGTCTGCAAAATCCCCAACTGGAATAGAAGCACCTATGGATAAACCAATAAAACCTTTTCTTTTTTCTGAATCTGACCTCTTATTATCAATTGGTTCTTTGGCAATTTTTTCAATTTCATCCATTTGAAAAACAAAAACACTTCTGTCCGCAGTTTCAATCTTTATCGACTTGTTTGGAACTTGCTCAATAATAATCCCCCGAATAATGCTTCCATTTTTCAAGTAAATTACATCTTGTAAGTTACTTTGCCCGAATGACCATGTCGCAATTAATGCAAATAAAAGTGATGCTATAAATTTTTTCATGTTCTGGTGTTTTGTTTTTCTAGTTGACCGGCTTTCATCTTGAAAAGGCTAAACTAAGGAATATTTTTAAATGTTGACAAAACAAATAGATTAACCAGGTTGAATTTTGTTAGGAGGGAGGAATCGGTTTCGAACAGGCTTTGCAAAACCCGGAACCGCTCCCTACCATCTCCCATTCTCCTCCCTTTCATCTCCCATCCAACTCCCATTCCACAAGAGCGAGGTACGAGGATGGTACGAGGAGGGTCAGGTCCTGCTTTGGTCCATACCAAGTCCTGCTTTGCTCCTGCATTTTTGTGGTGGGGTTTTGTTGGGGCTGGAGGTGGTATGGAGGGCCCCTCGACACTTCGTTCCCGCTTTCAGCGGGACCTCCGCTCGGGGACCGTGATCAGTCGCTAAAAAAAGGACCCCCATTGGCGTCTTAAAAATCGCCAATGGGGTTCTTCCTAAAACCCCGGAAGCCCCGGTCCTCGAGCGGAGCTTGAGCGGAACGGTAGTGAAGCGAAAGTGAAGTCGAGAGGCGGTTTGGATAATTTCAAATTATCCGGTGTTCAAAGCGGCATATTTTATGTCGTTTAGCGGGGTGGAGGCTTTATCCCACCTTACGTTTCATTAACAGGTCGGTCTGTTGGTCATCG
>JAWLGR010000009.1:54315-172580 GCA_041684965.1 Mariniphaga sp. | reverse complement strand
AATAAACATAGCAATAAAAATGGGACACCCAAATTTAAGAAATTGTAGTTGATTTCCAAATAGTTAGGTGGGTGTCCCGAAAAAGTGCGGAAAACAGGACTTCGGGCTGTCTTTATTTTTTAACCTCCAAATCACATTCCCTTCAAATTATCCGGCAGAACTTGTTCTATTGAATTCTATACCAGCTTCCGTCAAGCGACGGATAATTATGATTTCCAGAATAAAAATTGTTTTCTAAAAGAGACTGTTTCTAGCCGTATAACTCTTTTGTTTCAAAAAATGGCATTAATAAATACGCTGAATGTTTGACAATTAATAAAATTTATAATAATTTTCAACCATGATTCTGTTTTATTAATTGCAGTGTCTTTTCTAAACAAAATAATTTTAATCATAAAAGAACCATTATGAAATCAAAATCACAAAGCAGGCGTGAGTTTTTAGAAGGAGCAGCTGCCATTGGTGTATTAGGCGCAATGGGAGCAGGCCGCATTTTATCTTCCTGTACAACCAAGGGTGAAGTATATGAGTCACCCACTTTTTTAGACAAGGCTCCTGATGGAAGACCATTAAAAGCAGGATTAATTGGCTGCGGCGGGAGAGGCACAGGTGCAGCAGTTAATTTTCTAAATGCAGGTACCGATTTGCACATAACTGCTCTCGGAGATGTTTTTCAGGAAAGCATTGACAAGTGCCGGAATTCATTGAAGACAGAAAAAAATATGGAAATTCCGGACAAGAACTGTTTTGTGGGTTTTGATGCATACAAACATGTTATGGATACAGATGTGGATGTTGTAATATTAGCAACACCACCTCATTTCAGAGCATCACATTTTGAAGCAGCTGTACGGGCACGTAAACATGCATTTATTGAAAAACCATGTGCCGTAGATCCTGTTGGTGCCCGGTCAGTCATGGCCTCTGGTAAAATAGCTCAGGAAGCAGGATTATCGGTGGTTTCAGGATTGCAATTGAGGCATGGCCGGGATTTTAATGCAACCTTTGAGAAAGTTAAAAATGGAGCAATCGGAAAATTGATTTCAGGTAACTCATTACGCCTGGGCGGAGGATTCAGACTTCGTGTCAGACAGGATAACTGGAGTGATATGGAGTGGATGTTACGGGATTGGCAGAACTGGAATTGGTTATCGGGTGACCATATCTCTGAACAGATGGTTCATCATATTGATGTTCTTAACTGGTTCTTTGAAAAGACACCAGTGGAGGCTATCGGGTTTGGGGCCAGGCACAGGCGGCCTACGGGTGACCAGTACGATACTTTCAGTGTCGATTATGCTTTTGATGAAAGCAGCAAGTACTATATCATGCACCGTCAAATTCCCGGATGTTATAACCGTTCAGGAGGCCATTTGATATATGGCACGAAAGGATATACAAATTGCCAGAATCAAATATGGGATTATGAAAATAATCTCATATGGGAATATCAATATCCTTTAGATGAAGAGGGTAAACCTTCAAGAAGATTGGAAGTTTCACTTACCGACCAGTCTCATATCAATTGGGTTACAGCTATACGTACAAATAAACCTGTGAATGAATCGTTCCATAATGCCACATCTTCTTTAACAGCTGTCATGGGAAGAGAATCAGCCTATACAGGGAAAATGATTACCTGGGATGATATGATGAAATCAGATCTCAGACTAGGCCCAACTGAATATGCAATGGGGCCGGTTAATCTGAAGCCCGAGCCACCGGTACCAGGAATACCTGTCACCTAAGGAAGTCAGGTCGTTTTGACCATCTTAACAGCAGTACAGATACAACAAAACAACTATTTTTATACGCATATTCTATATTTATTAATTTAATACATTTCTTATGAAATTTTTTCAAATATCTTCGGTTGCTATCCTAATTGTTACTCTTTCATTCTTCACCAGTCACTCACAGGATTTTACAATAAATTTTGGAACAAAAACGACACTGAATGACATCGCGTTAAAATCTTCCAAAAAAGAAGTTCCGTTAAAATGGGTAAATGTGAACACCAACACTGATACCTGGGAGAAAAAAGGCAAAATATTAAAATGTTCAGGACAACCTATTGGTGTTATAAGATCCGAAAAACAATATGAAAATTTTATTCTTCACATTGAATGGAAATTTGTAGAGCCCGGGGGTAATTCCGGTGTATTTGTCTGGAGTGGAGCTAATCCCCCGGAAGGACGTCAATTACCAGATGGAGTAGAAGTACAGATGCTCGATACTGATTATTTCAAGGTAAATACAGGATCAAGAATACCTGAAGCCAACCGGCAGTACTATACCAACGGACATCTTTTTGGCGTAGGGGGCGTGGAAACAGTTCCTGATAATCAACTCACCAACAGCAACAGGAGCAATCCGCTCGAATTTCGTGTTCATGGCAGCGGCAACTGGAATACTTATCAGGTTGTTTGTATAGATGGAGTTATTAAACTCTCTGTTAATGGTAAAGTTGTGAATGGAATTAGCCAGGCTTCACAAAAAAGAGGTTATATCTGTCTTGAGTCTGAAGGAGCAGAAATTCATTTTCGCAATTTAAAATTAATTGAACTGCCTGATGGCGTGACTTCAAAGGATCAGATTGCACCTTTACTATAGGAGAAAATTATCATTACAGAATGTTTAACTCAAATTTTTGCTGATAGTTTTACTTTTTATACTTAATACTAAAGATTACTATGAAACAATTAGTGCTAATTTCTACCGGAATTTTTTTATTATCATTCCTATTCATTAACGGGTGTTCCGAAAAAGAAAATGATTCTGTTTCCCTATTTGATGGAAAAAGTTTCGACGGCTGGATTATACCTGAAAAAGCCATTCCCAGCTGGAAAGTAATAGACGGGGTAATGGTTAACGATGGAATAGGCCGCGATTGCGGCGAATTGATATGGACAGAAAGAAACGATTATAAGGATTTTATTTTTAAAGTAGAATGGAGGCTCTCCGGGCAACCGGATGAATATATGCATCCGCTGTATGATTATTATGGTGAACGGCTTGTGGATGAGCATGGAAACCCAGTCAGGCAAAAAGGTTTATTCGCCGGTGATGGTGGTGTTTTTTTCAGGGGAATAAAAATCGATGAAAACGGCCCTGAAAATTCACAAAACCGGTATACCAGAGCGCAGTTTAATATCTGGTCGAATCCGATGGGGTCAGGTCAGATACATGGTTATATGGTGAACAAGGAAATGCCCAACGAAGTAAGAAGAGGTGCTATTCCTATCAGGAATGCAGATAAACCTCTGGGTGAATGGAATTCATTCATTTTTACCTTAAAAAATGAACATGTAACGGTAGTTCTCAATAATGATACAGTTATTCAGACCTATTTACCGGGGTTACCTGAAAAAGGAGCCATCGGTTTGCAGCAGCATGTTCCTGCAAAGGATGCTGTAAGGCCTTACCCTATAGAGTATCGTAATATATTTATCAAAGAGCTGTAAGGTTTTTTACAGATGATCGTCAATACTTAATCCTTCATGAATATAATGACGGAAGAATTTTTTATCTGGTTGCATATTTAAAACCTAAACCGTTATGAATAAATTGCTCTTTCTGAAAATGCTCCTTGTATCTTTAATTCTTTATTTTTCGTCCTTTGGGCAAACTAAAGAATTTTCACAGGTAATCAGCGTGAACGATTATACTTATGAAATTGAGGTAGATGGCAGCCTTGACCCCTTCAATAAATCAATTATAATTGAAAATCTGGGTGATTCTCCCCTTATTAATCCACGTATTACAGTGAATGGCAAATATGACTGGTTCGATTTGGAAAGCCTTGCCAGTGAAATTACCCGTGGTTGCAACACGGATGAAGAAAAAGCATTGGCTATCTTTGAATTTATTCGTATGAATTTTCACCACCTTGACTCTCCAGGTGACAGGGAATGCCATAACCCGGTAATTGCAATGAACATTTATGGTTATGCAAACTGCGCATATCACAGCACCGTATTTACAGCACTCTGCCGGGCAGTGGGTTTACCGGCAAGGGTATGGGAAGTATGGCACCATACTGTAACTGAAGCCTATTACAACAATGCCTGGCATATGCTCGACAGCGATATAGGTATTTATTACCTTGCTGATGACAACCGCACTATTGCTTCGGTAGAACAACTTTGGGAGGACCAGAAAGTAAGCGGAGGAACGAGCGAAGGAGCAGCACTGACAAAATTTTCCGGACGTAACAAAGCTGTACGGATCATCTATACCGATGCAGAGGAAGGCAACCAAAAGGTATCCCAGGATGGTCAGAGAATCAGAGGTTACCGCTATTTTCACGGTCCCGATTTCTGTTACATTCAAACCGGTTACGACAGGTTTACATATGAAACCCATAACATGGCTATGACCCTGCGCCCGGGGGAAACGTTAATCCGTAACTGGAAAGGCGGAGAAAAGTATTACGACTATGAACGTCACAACAGGAGTCTGGAAGGGGGAAATGAATGGGCGAAACCAATACGCTATGGTGATGGAAAATTAATCTGGAAGCCGGATTTAAAATCCCACCTGGTATCATCTTTCTTTAATCAGAATCAGGCTCCCGTATTTGAAGCAGACGATGGTCAGTCTCCGGCTGTGCATGTCCGTAACCGGCAGGGAGGAATTTACGACTTGCCTGAAAGGGCAATTTTATCCGTTAACACACCTTATACAATTCTTGGAGGCATAATAAAGGCTAAAATGTACCGCGGTGCAGCAACCGAATGGGATCGCTTGTCAGCAACCATAAACAGCACCACAGGTCCGGTTTCCCGCAGGGCGTGGACTGCACCTGATGGTGAAACCGGATTTATAGATGCAGAGATTGATCTCGATAAAATATTATTCCCTTCCGGAGAAAGAGGACGTCATGATTATAGTGTTGAATTTAATTTTTCTGCCAATGAAAGTAATGATCCTCCAACTCAAAGTGGCCTGGAGGAAGTAGAATTTATTACCGATATCCAGGTGAGTCCCAATTCTCTTCCCACTTTATCAAAAGGCAAAAATATAATCCGGTACCGTGACGAAACCCCGGGAGAACATAAAGTTAAGATTACCCACATCTGGGAAGAACGATTCGATAATAAACCACCGGTTATTCCCGAAGGACAGATAAATCCATCAGATGGTGCAACCGAAGCATCACTGACACCTTTATTCAGGTGGCGCCAGGCAGCAGATGAGGATAAAGGAGATAAGATTATAAACTACTGTGTCCTGCTCAGTTTTGACCCACAGTGCCGCTGGCCTGTTGCAACGGCATTGTTCAGGGAAACTGATTCAGATAAACCGGAATGGCAGTTGCCTGAAGGATGGCTTAATAAGGATACAACCTATTACTGGAAAGTTAAGGCACAGGACAGCAGGGGAGCCTGGAGTGACTGGAGCAATATTTACCGTTTTAAAACCCTTAATTGACGGTAACCGGTTTTTTATTAATTTAATGACAAAAAAATCTGACAATGATTCTATCAAAAAAACTTTTCCCGGTTATCTCCCTGCCAATCCTGATATTTCTTTTTGTGTCTCTTCATGCCCCTCAAAATGAAACAGTACCGGGAGAAATTAATACCCCTTACCCAACCCTTACCTGCCTTGCAATTGAATGGCTGATTGAAGGAGACAACAATTTTAATGGAAAAGTTGCTGTATCTTACCGGAAAGCAGGAAGTGCAAACTGGTCTCAAGCAATGCCCCTGGTTCGCATTCCCAAAGGTAATTCAGGGACTAATACCCGGCCAACCTATTTGTGGAGAAATAAACATTCAGGCAGTATATTCAATCTTACTCCCGATACCGAATACGAGATCCAACTTGATTTAAAAGATCCTGATGGTGGTGATGAAACCAGGACTGTAAAGGCACGGACCCGTGCTGTGCCCCGGGAGGCTGAGAATGCACGGATTGTAGAGGTAAATCCGGCTACCCTAAAAGAGGCTGTAATGAAAGCTGAGCCAGGTGATGTGTTTGTTTTAAGCCCCGGGTTTTATGGTTCTTTTACTATGCCTGTTGATGGAAAGCCCGGAATGCCTGTTGTATTGCGGGCCGACAATACCCATCCGGTTATTGGAAGCACATTCAATGCTGTTAACCTTGAAAACAGGAAGCATGTCATCATTGATGGGTTGACGGTTTGGGGGACAGTACAGCTTCGGGGAGCAGAAGATGTGGCTGTTCAACACTGTACCATTGAATCACAATTTGGCATTATTGCACAGCAGCAACCCGGCTGTAAAAACTGTTATATCGCTGATAATACAGTAAGGTATAAAATACCCTGGGTTAATGAGACCATTGGTTCAGGGAGCATATGGGGCGGCCCGGCCAACATTGGGGAAGGCATTGAACTCACCGGCCCCGGCAATGTAATTTGTTATAACCGGGTATCGGGTTTCAGGGATGGTATATCTACCATGGAGGATCTGTGGGTTTACGACCAGATTTGCATCGATATCTACAACAACGATGTTTCAGAATGCCCCGATGATGGTATTGAAGCAGATTTTGCAATGGGAAACTGCCGGATAATGAATAACAGAATAACCAACTGCGGGATGGGGGTGAGTTCACAGCCTGGACTGGGCGGACCTACTTATTTTATAAGAAATGTAATGTATAATATTGCTATGGCACCTTTTAAAATCACCCGCGGCAGCTACGGCGATATTATATTGCATAATACCGTGGTTAAGGCTGGTGACGGATTTTATCAGCCCCATGGGCCAGATGCCTATTTCAGATCGGTATGGTTGAACAACCTGTGCATTGGAGGTTCGGGTGGTGGTAAAAAAGGAAGGTATTCTGCAGGTGAAGGATTGGCTGTTTCCCTGCCAGGCTATAATTCTACCTGTTTATTTGATTACAATGCTGTCGGTACTGTAAATACTCCTTTCGCCGGCCTTATTGGCAATCAGCGTTTCAATACCATCGATGGCCTGCATAAACTAACAGGCGCCCAAAACTGCATCCAAATTGGCTTGAATGCATTTGCATCGGACGTGGAATTCCCTGATCCGGTATTCCCTGAACGGGAACCGCAGGATTTACGGTTAACCCCGGATGCCCCTGCTGTAAATGCCGGACTGGTTCTGCCAAATATAAACGATGATTTTGAAGGTAAGGCCCCTGATATTGGTGCTTATGAAACAGGCAAATCGTTGCCTCATTATGGGCCACGTCCCAGACAGATTGATTGAAATTTTACTTGCTTTTTAAATTTTTTATAAAAAACTTTATTTACCTGAGATGAAAAATTCTGAATTTCCCTTAACAATTTCTCGCCGGCATTTTATTGGAAAAGTAATGGCTGCAACTACAGCCGGGGCATTAATCAATGCTTGCAATAATTCCCCCCGGCAAATTGGCATATACACCCGGCCATGGAGTAAAATGGAATATCTTGTGGCTTTCGACAGCATAGCAGAGGCAGGATTCAAATACCTGGGACTCATGTCACATGCAGGAGGAAGAATAATCAGCCAGGATACCCAACCCGAGGAAGCCGCTAAAATTGGGAGAGAGGCAAAAGCCCGCGGCTTGACTATAACCTCAGTTTCAGGGCATGCATTTGACGGAAATAAATCATTGGAAGAGAGTATTACAGAACTAAAACAGCTCATTGACAATTGTGCTGCCTGTAACAGCCCGTATTTAATGCTCAATGGAATTTCTGAAGAAAAATTCACTGACAAATATTACAAAATGATAGCCGAATCATGTGATTATGCGGCCAGTAAAAAAGTGGGTATAACTCTTAAGCCACATGGAGGTACGAATGCTACCGGTGCTGAATGCCGGATGCGTATTGAACAGGTAGGACATAAAAGCTTTACACTTTGGTATGATCCGGGAAATATTTATTTCTATTCTAATGGTGAAATTAACCCTGTTGAGGATGTTGGTGATGTTGCTGATATTATTACAGGTATGTGTGTTAAAGATTTTCGCATGCCCCCCAGGGATGTGAATGTTACACCTGGCAACGGTAGGGTCGACTTCCCTGCACTCTTCTCACGCATGCGTGAGGGTGGTTTTAAAGGTGGACCTTTGCTGATTGAATGTCTCGAAACCGGAGATAATGAATTCCTTATAGCTGAAGCTCGGAAAGCACGGGAATATCTTGAAAATATTTTAAGTTAAACCATATTACATCTTATCCCGGCAGGAAACTGATTTTTTAAAATTTCCTTTAGTTGTTGTTCTCGCGAAATTGACCCTGTTTGCTGAATATTCGGTGGTTATACATTTATTGGGAGGTTCCGGATATTTCAAATTATTGATCTTTCGCAAATACGGGAAACAGGCGGGTTTCTTAAACCAGTCTTTTAAAAATGAGAATTGTTAATCTTTTCATCTATTTTACCTACGACCACATATCTGTTTGCATCCGTAAAACCAGGTTGGCTTATTTGAATAGCCTGCTTTTTATCAAGTTCCTTTTCTCCAGCCGTAGCAACAGATGTTCCAATTATAATAAAACCTTCCGGCAAAGCCATAAAACAAATTATAGTTTTATTATTCTTACTTGATAAATAATACATTTATCCTATGACTGATTGATAAAACTTGCACCGAAATCCTTTATTTTATAATTTTCCTTATTTATTACATGCTAATATCTAAAAGCTAAAAAAGTAATCTTATAAAATTTTAAAAGATGAAGAACACTATTATCTTAAGTCTAATATTGCCTGCCCTTTATTCGGGAGCACATGCTTCAGTAAGCAAGGGGGAGAATATAAGGCCCAACATCCTGTGGATAACTATTGAAGATACCTCGCCTCAATTTATTGGTTGCTATGGGAATAAGGATGCACGCACTCCTGCAATTGACAGGTTGGCTAAAGAAGGAGTTCGATTTACAAATGCATTCTCTACAGGTACAGTTTGCTCTCCCAGCCGCACAGCAATTATTACAGGAGTAAAGACCTACAAAACCGGCGCTGGAAATCACCGGAGTAAATATCCCCTTCCGGAGTTTATAAAGGGTTTCCCCTATTACCTTCAACAAGAAAAATATTATACCACCAACAATCAAAAAACCGATTATAATGTAGCGGATGAAAGTACATTCATTCTGCAAACCTGGGACGAAAGTTCAGGGAAGGCTGGTTGGTGGAACCGAAAACCAGGCCAGCCATTTTTTGCAGTATTTAATTTTATGGATTCACACCAGTCGCGAACCATGACAGAATCTTATGAATGGTATGAAAATAACATACTCCATAACCTTCCTGCTGAGGAAAGAATTGGAGATACCAATTTTGAGATGCCCCCTTTCTATCGTGACAGTCCTGAGATGCGGAAACAATTCGCGCGGGTATACAATTCCATAGCCGTGACTGACAAAAAAATTAACGAACTGCTCGAACGCCTTGAAAAAGATAATTTAAAAGACAGCACTATAATCTTTTTCTTTGCTGATCATGGCGAAGGAATGCCACGGGGAAAAACAAATGGCATCAATTATGGATACCGGGTACCTTTCATTATTTGGTTTCCCGAAATTTACAAGCATCTGTCGCCTTGGGATACCGGAGGAGTGGTGACTGATGAACTGGTTGATTTTACCGATCTGGCCCCTACCCTCATCAGCATTGCCGGTGGAATAATACCTAGCCATTTGGAAGGCAGGCCTTTTTTAGGTGACAATCGGAGGGAGCCGGTAAGCCACCTGTTTCTTTCATCTGATCGTTCCGATAACGGTATTGATATGGTACGGACAGTTACAGATGGCAGGTATATATATTCACGAAATTTTATGCCTTTTATAAATGAAATCAGGTACATCCGCTATATGGAAATCGGAGAAATCAAACAGCAAATGCGTAAAGATTTTTCGGAATGTAAGTTAAACGAATTGCAGCAAAGCCTGTTTAAACAAAGACCTGCTGAATACCTTTTCGATATTGAAAATGATTTATGGGAAACGCGGAACCTGGCATCCGATCCGGAACATAAGCCAGTTCTTCAAAAAATGCGAAAACTTCTTAAAGAGGAAGTTATCCGTGCCCGCGATGTAATGTTTTTACCCGAATACGAAATTGAACGTCTAACAGAAGCAACTCCTGCATTTCAATTCAGACTTGACGATAAAAAATACCCGATCGAAAAAATCTACGATGCTGCTTCACTGGCAGGATTCAGTTCCCCTGAAATTGCCGCAGAGCAGGTCAGATTGCTTGAATCATCCGATAAAATAATTCGGTTCTGGGCTATTTTAGGTCTTAGAAGTCAACCAGCAGAATACTTAAGGCCCTGGTACAATGAAATAGTTAAAGCAATGGAAAATGATTATTCACCGGTAGCAGTAACGGCAGCAGCAATATCTTACGAAATATTTAATCACAAGGAAGCTGAAGAAAAAATGAAAAGCTTCTGCACTTCAGAAAACCTTACTATTTCATTAATGGCCATTAATTACCTGCTTTATACTAAAAACAAGCAGCCTTTTATAGAAACAATAAGGAATGTGCATAGAATGAATGACAGGGATTACAATGTCAGGGTTGCCTGTATGGATTTTTTGGGTAGCTTAGGCCTGGTGCCTAATACCATGAAGTTCAGGCAATGAATAGTCTGGAGAAAAATAACAGGAACTGTCTGTTAATGTTGAAAAATTATTTGATTTTTTATTATCTGCAATCCGTTCAGGAAATGCAACATTCTTTCAAACATCGGAAAAATTTTGGAGGGCAGACATATAAAAAATCTCCTGTCGTTTCCAACAGGAGATTTACCAATATTCTTTACAGATCAATCCTGTAAATTAAAACACTACTTACCTTCAAGTTCTTTAGCCTGAGCAATCCAGGGAGAAGGATCTTTCGAAGCATAGCGACTGCCGGCCTCTTCAAGAATCTTATTCAGCTTTTCCACCGAAGCAGATGCCAGATCAGCATAGGTGTGGATTCCGGCCGCATTGAATACTTCCTCCAGTTTAGGACCAATACCTTCAATTTTTTTCAAATCGTCGGCTTCAGCCACATCCGATTCAGGACTTTTTTTCTCAGCTTTAACCTCTGCTTTTTCTTCCCTGGCAGCTTCTGATTTTTTTGCAACTGCCGAAACTTCTGCCACAGCTGCATCCCCGTCAAGTATCGGGTCAACCGATACATAGGAACGATTTTTTCTTTTTTTCTGAAACATTACAGTTCCGTCTATCAAAGCGAACAGAGTATGGTCTTTGCCAATTCCTACATTTTCACCCGGATAATGCTGAGTTCCACGCTGGCGCACTAAAATATTACCAGCTTTTGCATACTGACCTCCATATATTTTTACTCCAAGTCGTTTGCTTTCCGATTCGCGTCCGTTTTTCGAACTACCTACACCTTTCTTATGAGCCATGGTAATTAATTTTTTTTGTTATCCAACAATGTTTTCAACCTGAATCTGGGTATACTGCTGACGATGACCATTTAGTTTCTTATACCCCTTCCGCCGTTTCTTTTTAAACACAAGCACTTTCTTGCCTTTTTGACGGCCCAGAACCTTCACGGTTACTTTTGCACCATCTACTGTTGGAGTTCCAACAGTCACTCCGCTGTCATTTCCAATCAGTAATACTTTTTCAAAATCCAAAGAGTCCCCTTCGGCAGCATCCAACAGTTGAACATACAGCTTTTTTTCATTTTCTACTCTGAACTGTTGTCCTGCAATCTCTACAATCGCGTACATAATTTCCACTATTAATATTACACCGGCAGGCGGGATTCCATTGGGTTTCCTCTTATTTTGCCTGAACGATTCAAATTTTCGGATTGCAAAAGTAGTTATTTTTAACACATTGGCAAATCCTGGTAAAGTTATTTTTCTCCTAAAAAAATTAGGGGCCTAAAAATTCATGATGAGAAATCATGAAACATATCCCTTTAAAAACCAAAATCATTCTTATATTTGTTTTATTGCAATAAAAACCAGATTAAGAAGTGGAATGCAAAAAATACGATTGAACATTCTGGGGTTATCCGTAAGTCAAACACAGTCAGGGGCTTATGCATTAGTTTTAGCAGAGGAAGGAAGCGATCGAAGGATTCCTATTATAATAGGGCCGGTTGAGGCGCAAGCCATTGCAATTCAGCTGGAAGGATTAAAACCCCCACGACCTTTAACACACGATCTGATCAAAAATATTGCCGTTGCTTTCAATATTGTGTTGCTGGAGGTTATCATTCATAAACTGGAAGAAGGCATTTTTTATTCCGAGCTTTTATGTGAAATGGATGGTAAAGAAATCCGGATTGATTCCCGCACATCAGATGCCGTTGCCCTGGCCCTGCGATTCAGATGCCCTATTTTCACTACTGAAGAGATTCTTTCAAAAGCCGGCATCGTACTTGAAACTGAAGAGCCGCGGCAAGCAAAACCAGGCCCTCAGAAGAGAAAACCTGAGTCGAAGGAATCTTCACCTTTTTCACATTATACGTTACAGGAACTGGATGATATTCTTAAAGAAGCCGTGCAAAATGAAGATTATGAAAAAGCTTCCATTATTCGGGATGAGATAAATAACCGAAAGAAAAACTGATCCATCTAAATGAAAAATTTCATGTTTTTGCTGGTTGTTTTTGCCGGCATTTTCTTTTTTAAGCCCTTATTGGCTCAAACGACTGATCCTATACAGCCACGTGAAGAAAACATAGTTATTGATACATACCCCCCTCACCAGGGCACTTCTGCTATTTTATTATCAAGAGAAAAAGAGAAACCATTTACAATCGGTACTGTGCTGCGCGGTCTTTTAGGTATGGCCGTACTTGTAGCCTTGGGCTTTATTCTGAGTTCCAACCGAAAAGGTATCCCATGGAACACAGTTGCCATTGGATTGATCATTCAGATTATGTTAGCCATTGGAGTATTGTATATCCCATTCATCCGTTATCTGTTCGAATTTTTTGGGCAAGTATTTGTCAAAATTTTGGATTTCACAAAGACAGGGAGTGAATTTCTGTTGGGTGACCTGGTGGATTCAGACACATATGGATTTATTTTCCTGTTCCAGGTTTTACCTACCATCATCTTCTTTTCAGCCCTCACCAGCCTCCTGTTTTACTGGGGTATCATTCAAAAAATAGTGTGGGCACTGGCATGGCTTTTTACCCGGGTACTTCGTATATCAGGTGCCGAAGCATTATCGGTTGCAGGAAATATTTTTCTGGGACAAACTGAATCACCGCTAATGATTAAAGCCTACCTGGAGAAGATGAGTAAATCTGAAATTTTACTTGTAATGACCGGAGGTATGGCCACAATGGCCGGTGGGGTGCTGGCTGCTTATATAGCATTGCTCGGAGGTAATGACCCGGTTTTAAGGCTTGAATTTGCCAAACACCTGCTGGCAGCTTCTGTTATGGCTGCTCCTGCCGCAATCGTTTTTTCAAAAATGCTGGTTCCGCCCACAGAGGCCATTAATAAACAAATAGATGTCAGCAAAGATAAAATCGGCAGTAATGTACTGGATGCAATTACCAATGGTACAAGTGAAGGTGTTAAGCTTGCAGTAAATGTTGCGGCCATGCTGCTGGCGTTTATTGCATTTATTGCAATGTTTAATTTCTTAGTAGGCAAACTTGGTCAATGGACTACCCTGAATGCTCTGATTGCTGAAGGAACCGGCGGCCGTTACGACGGGCTTTCCCTGCAATTTATCCTTGGATATACGTTCGCCCCCCTCATGTGGCTCATTGGAATAAGCCCAGATGATATTGTTCTGGTAGGCAGACTGCTTGGCGAAAAACTTATCCTTACTGAATTCATTGGATACATCAGCCTGGCCGATTTAAAAGCCTCTGCTGCTTTCTCTCATCCCAAGTCCATCATTATGGCTACCTATATTCTGTGTGGCTTTGCCAATTTTTCATCTATAGGTATTCAAATTGGCGGTATTGGAGCTCTGGCTCCGGGGCGTCGGGTTCTTCTTTCAAAGTATGGTGTGCCTGCACTTATTGGAGGAACACTGGCATCTTTAATGTCGGCAACTATTATTGGAATGATAATGGGTTGATTTTACACTTAATCCGCCCTAAGTTGTAAAATCACAGTGCATGATAAGTAATAACAACCCCATTGTATTATTTGGGAACGAAAAGATGTTTTAATTCAAAGAGCAGACTACACTCTTGATAATAACCCATTTTAAAAAACATAAATTTTAACAAAGCCCATACACAAACTGGCACCCAATTCGCTGTAAAGAGATCAGAATTAATTGAAATAACAAACAATAATGAAAGTATACATTGGCTGCAGTGGCTTTCACTATAAAGACTGGAGTGAAAAATTTTACCCCGGCAAACTTCCTAAAAAAGAATGGCTGAGCTACTATTCACAACATTTCAATACAGTTGAAATCAATAACACCTTCTATAAAATGCCGGAAGAAAAGGATTTCAAAAACTGGATGGATAAAACCCCTTCAAATTTCAAATTTACAATAAAGGCAAATCGTTATTTCACACATCAAAAAAAGTTAATCGTTGATGATGATTTTCGCGAGCGTTTTTTTTCATTCGGTGAAACGCTAAAAGCACTTGACAACAAACTTGGGTGTGTGCTCTGGCAGTTACCCGGCAACCTTCACAAAAACGAGCCAAAGCTCGTAGAATTTCTGAAATTGCTGGATGCACGAACCCATCATGTGGTTGAATTTCGTCATGAATCGTGGTTTAATGATGCCATTTATGAACGACTTTCTGAGAATAAAATATCTTATTGCATGCTTTCTGCACCGGATAATCTGCCCGAGGATGTTGTGTCAACATCAAAAACCGCTTATCTGCGTTTTCATGGCAAAAGCAGCTGGTATAATTACCATTATTCAGAAGACGAGATAAAAAGCTGGTTTCTGCGGTTGAAGGGGTTAAAAGCAGTGGACCGGCTCTATATATACTTCAATAACGATCATAATGCCTGGGCGGTTGAAAATGCCAAAATGCTGGCTTCATTATTCGACTAATTTGCTAAATTCATCTTCGGCGTAGTTTGTTATAATTATTTGGAAAAAGGTTGACTATAACCAAATGCTTATTGTTATTAAAAGCTACAAAATATTTTGAATGTCATTCTATCCAGGTGATTCAGCAAAGGCTTCCGCAAACAGCACCAAATTTATCAGTCAGTTAACCAGTTAAATCAGAGATACCAATTTTTAATGGCAAAGACTCAGCTAACATTTTTTCATGCACAAGTTTTAATCATATTCGGAATAAATTCAGAATAAATTCAGAATAAATTCAGAATAAATTCACAAAATCGCGAATTTGTTCCGAATTTGTTGCGAATTTGTTGCGAGTTTGTTCCGAGTTTAATATGGAAGGAGACCATGAAAGTATACTGACAATTATCTTGAAGCTCCACTATCAGCATCAATGATGAATAGATTACGTGTTGATTTCTCCATAAACCTACGGATTAAATGCCAAAGATTCTGCCCGACAACCCCAATAGTTTTGTACAACTATTCTACACTCAATGTGAAATTCTTCCACATTTTTTTTCCTGCTCTCATTGAGTCGCCCTGATAAGGAATCAATTATACTTTGGCATAAAATTCTTTATTAGGATTGATTGTTTATGAGTGATAATTATTAACCATTAAAGAGGAGGAATTTATGGCAATTAATTATGACAAGTTTGCACAGGAAGGCAATAAATTTTTAAAAAATCTTGCCGCACGTCTTGGACATCAAGAGGAGATACAGCGAACCGGGATCATTCTCAGGGCTGTTTTGCATACCCTTCGTGACCGGTTAACTGTGAGTGAAGCAATGGATTTAATGTCACAGTTGCCAATGTTTCTGAAAGTCGTTTATGTGGAGGACTGGACATACAGGGAGAAACCCACACGAATAAATACGCTGAATGAATTTACCGAAGAGGTGAAACGCCATCAGGACAAGTATGGGGAATTCCGGTTCGATTGGGAAATACATACTGCTGATATTGTACATACGGTGTTGGAATCTTTGAAACCCTATGTTTCAGAAGGTGAAACCCGGCATATACTATCGCAGCTCCCTGAAGAGATTAAGCAACTGGTAGAAGTAAGTATCCGATAATAATAAAAAACTATGGCATTTAATTTAACAAGTACAGCATTTGAATATGGAGCATCCATTCCTGGTAAACATTCCTGCAAGGGGGAAGATATTCCTCCTCCCCTTTCGTGGGATGAAGCTCCTAAAGGAACCGTAACATTTGCACTCGTTCTGGAGGATCCGGATGCACCGGGTGGCACATTTCTGCACTGGCTGATTTATAACATTCCAGGCGACAGTAAAGAACTGGATGGTGTATCTCCGGTAGAAAAACATCTTAAAAATGGTGCACGGCAAGCTAAAAACGACTTTGGCAAAACCGGATACGGTGGTCCCTGTCCTCCAAAAGGAGAAGAGCACAGGTATTTTTTCCGGTTGTTTGCCCTGAAGAAAAAACTTCCCCCTGAATCAATCAATAAGGTGGAAGATTTTTACAATGCAATTAAAGGCCTAACATTAGGAAAAGCGGAGTATATGGGAAAATTCAGAATTTAATACAATTCCGATGATCTATTCCGGAGATTTTTGGCAGGAAGGACAATAAAAGGTTGTCCTTCCCGCTATTTTTGTACTTTCCAATTTACCCTTACATCCAGGACAATGTCTGCCTTTACTTCTGGAAGGAAGCAGAAATGTTTCAGGAAGTTTAGAAACATCAGCATTTGCTTCAATGGCTGTTTTCAAAACTTTGTGCAATTCATTGTAAACTGCATCTGTTTCTTTTTCCGACAGTTGACCCGTTGATTTCTGCGGATGGATTTTTGCCTGGTAAAGGATTTCATCGGCATATACATTCCCAATTCCGGCTATATCCGACTGATTGGTCAATGCTGTTTTTATCATTGATTTCTTAGTTTTCAGCAGGGAAATAAAATCTTTCCGGGAAATTTTCAATGCATCGGGACCCAGGTCGTTCTCCTTTATGAATGAACCTGCATCCTTAGTTAGTTCGACCGAGCCCAGTTTTCGCCTGCTCAGAATATGCAGTACGTAATTATTTTTAAAATTAATGCTGCACCGGGAATATTTCGGTTCTTCCTCATCCTTTTTCAGGAAGTGCAAATCGCCGGTCATTCCAAAATGAAGAACCAGCGAAATGCTTTTATCTGCCTGCAGGAATAGATATTTGCCATGACGAATTATCTTCTTAAAATTCTTCCCTTTAAATTTATTATTTAATTCATTTTCTGACGATTTCACAAAACGTGTACCCTTCACTACAATCCTGTCAATGTCGGAAATTTTACACTTTTTAGCTGTTTTCCGGTACCTTTCAACATCGGGAAGTTCAGGCATACTGTTTTTATTTGCTGTTCAATAACCTGCCACAATTTATTTTTCAGCTTTTACTATATTTTCAATTCCGGTAGCCACTGCATCCGGATTGAAAGAAATGCTGTCGATTCCAGCCTCAACTAAAAAACGGGCCATTTCCGGGAAGTCGCTTGGTGCCTGTCCGCACAATCCTATTTTTTTCTTCTTCTTATGTGCTTTTTTTATGGCCATCCGAAGCATTTCCTTCACACCTTCGTTTCGCTCATCAAACAGTTCACTGACAATTTCAGAATCTCTGTCAATTCCCAGGGTAAGTTGAGTCAGATCGTTAGAACCAATTGAGAAGCCATCAAATATTTTGGCAAATTCTTCAGCCATCAGTACATTGTTCGGAATTTCAGTCATCACATACAGCTCAAGACCATTCTCTCCACGTTTCAGTCCGTTTTCTGCCATCACCTCCTGTACCTTTTTACCTTCTTCAACTGTACGGCAAAACGGGATCATCAGCTTCACATTGGCCAGCCCCATATCTTCCCTGACAATCCTCATGGCCTGGCATTCAAGAGCAAACCCTTCCCTGTATTTTTCATGATAGTAACGGGAGGCCCCACGAAATCCTACCATGGGATTTTCTTCTTCGGGTTCGAATTGTTTTCCTCCAATCAGATCGGCATATTCGTTCGATTTAAAATCGCTCATTCTTACAATCACATCGCCAGGATAAAAAGCTGCAGCAATAGTTGCCACCGCTCTTGACAGCTTTTCAACAAAATAGAATTTTTTATCGTCGTATTCTGAAGTAAGTTTTTTTATTTTTCTTTTTGCTTTTTTGCTTTTCAGTTTATCAAAATTAATCAGTGCCAGAGGATGAATTTTAATGGAACTGTTAATCACAAATTCGAGCCGCATCAGTCCAACACCATCCACCGGCAGCATGGCATTGGTATAGGCTGAACCCGGGTTTGCCAGTATTAACATCACCTCTGTTTTAGGCTTACCCAGTTTCTTCAAATTAATTTCCTTCTCATCCCATTGCAATATACCCTCATAAATAAGTCCTTCATTACCTTTGGCACACGAAACAGTAACTTCCTGCCCATCTTTCAGCTTTCTGGTTGCATCTTTTGTTCCTACAACAGCAACGGCTCCAAGTTCACGTGCTACAATTGCTGCGTGACTGGTACGACCACCACTGTTCGTAATAATGGCAGCTGCTTTTTTCATTACCGGGTCCCAATCGGGGTTGGTAATTTCAGTAACCAGCACATCGCCTTTCTCAAGCTTATCTGATTCATCGGGTGAACTTAAAATTTTAACTTTCCCGGCAGCAATTTTATCTCCTATACCAATACCTGTAATCAGAGGGGTCTTATCTTTCTCCTTCATAGAGTATTTTTTCAGCTTATGAGTTTCTTTATTCGAGGAATGCACCGTTTCAGGGCGGGCCTGAACAATAAAAAGCTCATCGGTATTGCCGTCTTTTGCCCATTCAATGTCCATGGGCTTTTTATAGTGCTTCTCAATTTCGAGGCACCATAGTCCAAGTTCTTTCAATTCATCGTCAGTCAGCACATATTTCCTTCGTAATTTCCCTGGTGTTCGCTTATTAACTGTAGTTTCCTTCTTCTTTTTTTGTTCATTGTAAACCATCATTTTGGCTTTTGAGCCAAGTCTTTTTGAAAGTATGGGTTCCTTTCCGTTTTTAAGGGCTTCCTTAAACAGATAAAACTCATCGGTCAGAACAGCACCCTGCACCACGTTATCGCCCAGTCCCCAGGCACCATTAATCAGGATAACATTTTCAAAGCCGCTTTCGGGATCAATGGTAAAAGCAACTCCCGCCGATGATTTATCGGAACGTACCATCTTTTGTACCCCTACCGATAATGCCACCTTCATGTGTTCGAATCCGTTTTTCTGGCGGTATTTAATTGCCCTGTCAGTAAACAGAGAGGCTACACATTTTTTCCATGCATCGAGCAGTTCTTCTTCAGTTTTAATATTCATATACGACTCATGCTGACCGGCAAAGCTTGCCTCAGGTAAATCTTCAGCTGTAGCACTACTGCGTACAGCAACACTTTCGAGTGATTCTTCCCGTTTCTTTAAATCTTCAAACCCTTCCAGTATCTTTTCCTTGACCTCCTCAGGAATAGTCCCTTCCATTACCAGTTCCCTGCATCTGGCACCCACCTCCTTCAGGTTTTCTGCATCTTTATCGAGTGAAGCCAATGTATCCTTTAAGGAATCTTCAATTTTATTATCCCTGATGAATTTCCAATAGGCCTGAGCTGATGTGGCATAACCATCAGGTACCTTTATTCCTTTTGAACCCAATGAACGGAACATTTCTCCAAGAGATGCATTTTTCCCGCCAACTTCCTTAACTTTTTTGTTATCGAGTTCCTCAAATTTATATATCATTTTCATTGTACTATTTTTTTCATTTGCTCAAATTCCATGTATTTTTCATACTAAAATTCCTTCAGATATTCCTCCATCATGAGAATGTATTTTTTTGCATCTTCCAGTTCTTTGTCATTTTCAACTTCCGGTTTTTCCTTTGCATTAAGCAAGGTGACTTTAGCTCTTATACTTGCACGGTAGCTTTTGTAATAAGTGAATAACTTTTGACTTTCAGTATCATTATCCAACCCATAATATTCAAGATATCTGTTATAAAACCGTTCGCTAAGGTCTTGTCTGCCGAAAAATTCTAAATCGACACATAAAAAGGCAATGTCATTTAAAATATCTATTCTCCGGAAATCGCTGTTAAATTCAATACAGTCAAAAATCACCGGGTCATCATACAAAAAGATATTACTTGCATTCAGATCCCCATGGCAATTTTTATGAAACCCTGTTATTACCCGGTGATTGGACAAATTTCGAATGGAATTAAGGTATTCATATGATTTATTAACGGATTCATTGATTCTCCTTTCCCATTCAGAACCAGATTTATCAGTCAAAAAGGTACTCACTGTCTGAATGTCTGCAAATCTTTCCTGGAATTTCAATGTGGCAAACGCATTTTTCAGAACACGCACCTTTTTATGAAACCATACAATTTTTTCAGCCAGCTTATCGATATGCTGTTCCGTCACTTCATCCCGTTCCAGCATCTTGTCCATCTCCAGGTTATTGTCCATTCGTTTCATCTGCACGGCATAATCGATCACCTCCATATTGTCTTCTTCTTTTGCCAGGCCTGCCATCTGATTCGTAATCTCAATTACCTTAAGGTACATTTTGGAGGCCAACCGGCGATTAAGTTTAATCTCCTGCTGGCAATAAAATTTCCGTTTATCAGAAGTTGAAAAATCAAGGAAGGAGAACTTAACCGGGCGCTTTATCTTAAATGCAAAATTGTCGGTTAGCACAACCCATGAAATATGTGTTTCCTTTATTATTGTCTCATTGCAGGTATCAGGAAATGTGCAATGGCTCTTCATATATTCCACCTGTTCTTTATCCATAGATGTATTGTTTTACATTGTTCATCATTTCACCTAAATTGTTTTGATCCGACCATAATTCCAGGTAGTCTCCCTCTTCTGATTCAAAATTATTTTCAAGGGTTTTATATACATCAAAATCAGCTTCACTGTTTTTCCTGGTTTTCCTCAAACGTTTTTTAATTATTTTCTCATCGGCTTTAACCTCTATTAAAAAAAGTTTTTCACCTAATTCATCAGCCATCTTCTTCAGCTGTTCGCGCCTTACAGACTTATGAAAAGTGCCATCAACAATGACATCTCTCTTTTCTTTTAATTCCCGCATAACCTGTTTATACAGCTCATTGTAAACCTGCTGCTTTGTATTATCATCATACTGCCCCTTTGCATCCAGCTTCTCCCGAACAAAATCGGTATTCAGGTGTACAGCTCCTGTTTCCCTGGCAAAATGTGTTGCAAAAAAAGTTTTTCCGGTTCCTGGTAATCCAAATATTAATACAATCATTATTTACTTATTTCTTTATTTAACTAAAACACATCAACTTAAACAGGCAGAAAGAAAAATTCATGTATTTAACACTTCCTATTTTCTCAATAATTTTTTCAATTCTATCCATGAACGGGTATTAATTACATCCTCTCTTTCGAGCCAGCCTCTGCGAGCCTGGTCAATTCCATATTCAATGTATTGGAGGCTATTCACAGAATGTGCATCGGTAGCAACAGAAATTTTTACTCCCATTTCTTTTGCTCTCCGTGCATAATCATCATTTAAATCAAGCCGGTCGGGGTTGGAGTTAATTTCAAGAATGCAGCCATTGTTTTTAGCTTCTTTCATAATGGCATCCATATCAAAATCCAATTCATCCCTTATACCAATCATCCTTCCTGTAGGATGGGCAAGGATATTAAAGTAAGGGTTCTGCATCGCCTTTAGTATCCTGAGGGTTTGTTTTTTTCCGGATAGCTTCCAATAATAATGAACAGAACAAACTACCAGATCGAGTTCTTTTAACAGGCTGTCGGGTAAATCAAGTGAACCATCCTGCAGAATATCCACCTCTACCGACTTAAGGATTCGGAAATTTTTCAACTTCTTATTCAGTTCATCAATTTTCATAATTTGCTGTTCCAGTCTGTCTTCATCAAGGCCCCTGGCTATTGTCACTTTTTTAGAATGATCGGTTATTGCGAGGTATTCATATCCCATTTCCCTGGCAGCATTTGCCATTTCTTCCAAAGTATTTGTACCATCGGTTTCCTTAGTATGCGCATGCAAGTCACCCTTTAAGTCCGTTTTTTCAATCAGACGGGGCTGTTTATTATCCAGCGAAGCCTCAATTTCACCTTTATTTTCCCGCAGCTCAGGTTCAATAAATTCAAGATTCAAAGCTTTATAAACATCTTTTTCTGTTTTAGAAGCTATTAACCTGTTATTTTTATAAATTCCGTATTCATTCAGCTTAAATCCCCGCTCCTGTGCCAATGCCCGCAATGCAATTGTATGTTCCCTGGAACCGGTAAAGTACATCAGTGCTGCACCAAATTCTTCTTTATTTACAATTCGCAAATCTACCTGAATCCCTGATCGCAGTTTTACCGACGAACGGGTTTCCCCGTTTACGACAACCCGCTCCACTTCATGGTAGCCGGTAAAGAGATCCATAGCCTGTTTGGGGTTGGAACTTACAGCCACAAGGTCCAAATCCCGTACTGTATCTTTTTTCCGCCTAAAACTTCCGGCAACAGTTAATTCTTCCATTTTATTCTTTAGGAAGTCCACCATTGGCTTAACAAGTAATTCAGCGTCAGTTCGCTTAATTCTTCTGGAACCGCTTTTAAGAGAATAAGATTTAATTTCCTCAAGGATCTTTTCTGATGTTTTTTTCCCAAAGCCTTTTATGCTTTCAAGTTTTCCAGCCTTTGCAGCATTCTTTAGATCTTCAATCGAATTAATATTTAGAGTATCGCTTAAAATCTTAGTTCGTTGGGGACCAAGTTGCTCCAACCTCATTATTTCCACAAGCGATTCAGGGATTTCCTTTCGAAGCTGCTTTAATTGTTCCAAATCACCAGTCTGAACTATCTCCTTGATTTTTTCCTGCATGCTTTTACCTATCCCCGAAAATGAAGATAAATCTTCATTTTTATTCACCATTTCTGAAATAATACGCGTAATACCTGACAATGATCGGGCTGCATTCCTGTAGGCCCTTACCCTAAACTCATTTTCTCCTTTAATATCCAGCATATCTGCCAGTTCGTTTAACTTGTCGATTATCACTTTATTATGAACAGACATGGGATTTTATTGTGCATTTCAAGTAGATATATCCGAATAAGAACAAAACATTCCTTCACCTTGTCAATAGGTAGTTGGCAAAGAGTATCAGGACTCACTGCACAGCAAGTTTTAAAAATAAATTTCCGGCAAAAACAGTCACATTTTATACTTTACAGTATAATAATCTTTTTAGCGCTCGATTTCGAATGAAATTTTTGCATTAACTGCATAGGAAACAATTTGATTGTTTTCCACAGATGCTTTCATCTCTTTAATATAAATAGATTTAATGTTTTTAACCGTTTTTGAAGCTTCTTCCACTGCTTTTCTGGCGGCGTCAGAAAAATCTTTGTCTGAAGCAGCAATAACCTCAATTACTTTTACTAATTTTTCCATGATTTTGAATTTAATTATTAAAAAATTGTTTCGATTATTAATAATTGCCAAAACCACTCCAAAACTCTTCACCGGATAATATTTTTTAATCAACCGAGGCAGCATGCTGGTTTATAAGCGTATGGAAATAGAAAAGATGAACCATATCCCTGAATTTTTGTGTTGCTTTAAAGTACATATGTGTAATCCTTCTACATTTTGGTTCCAAATTATCTCTGGTATTTGATAATTTTTTTTAACATTAACGCAACCATTCATCATTGATTTAACTCATCTTTATATAACTTTTTAAAATATTCTAAATATGAGAAACAGAAAATTGATTTTTACAGCTTTACTTGCTTTACTGGCAGTAACCTTTAATGCATGTCTGGATGATCCGGAGCCCGCGGCTTTAAATGTTGTCACAGATGTTTACGTACAAAAAATCGTACAGGATGGTGAAGAAAAATATGGACTCAGTTTCTGGGTCTTCGGAAATAAAGAAATCCAAACTGCCACTGTTGATGGACCGGGAGATGAAACATGGACCCTTAATCAGGATGAAAATAATAGCTATGTATTCAATCTCTTTCCTGAAACAGAACAGTACACCGATTCGATGCCCCGTTCAGGAAACTATACCTTTACAGTAACAAGTACACAAAGCGACGAAGTACCGGCTACATCAACCGACGTTCTGGAAAACAACGAATTGGATGCAATCTTAATAGACTCTATAGAATATTCCGATTCGAAACTAAAAACAGAATGGGCAGTAGTAGAAAATGCGGATGCATATGTTGTAAGATTGTATAATGAATCTGATGCATTAATCTATGTTAGTCCGGCAATAGCAGGAAATAAAAACAATCATTCTTTTGGAACCACCGATCCAGGTTGGACAAATGCCGGCAAAAAAGCTGAAACTGGCAAAACTTACCGCCTTGAATTATTGGCTATTCTTTTTGAATCTACCAGTTTGCCGACAAACCGCGAATATAATATCCAATTTATATCAGTCGCTTCAGCTGAAATTGTCTGGGGTGAATAATAAAAAATTTCATATTAAAGGATGCCTCAAAAACAGGCATCCTTTTTTTGCAGAAAATGTATGTTTTTTAGTTTTTAATTTTTTGACTTAACACATATTACACCATTTTCCTCCGGATTCCTTTTTCATAACAGAACTTAAATCCATCCAATTTTAAACTAAGGTATAATTTTTTAATCATTAAACTTTTCCTTGTACATTTGCAGCTTTAATTTTAGATAGGATTAAAGATGGAAATTCCGCGTAAATATACCCCGGCAGAAGTTGAAGAAAAGTGGTACAGGTACTGGATGGAGCAGAAATTTTTTCGTTCATTGCCCGATAATCGTGAACCTTATACCATTGTAATACCCCCGCCGAATGTTACCGGCGTACTTCATATGGGGCATATGCTCAATAACACTATCCAGGACATTTTAATACGACGCGCACGCATGATTGGCAAGAATGCGTGCTGGGTTCCTGGTACCGATCATGCATCCATTGCCACCGAGGCGAAGGTTGTTAATAAGCTCAGGGCAGATGGTATCGACAAGTACGACCTCCCCCGAAACGAATTCCTGGAACATGCCTGGGACTGGACGCACAAGCATGGAGGAATTATCCTGGAACAATTAAAAAAACTGGGAGCTTCGTGCGACTGGGATCGTACGGCGTTTACAATGGATGAAACCCGAAGTGATTCAGTTATCAGGGTTTTTATAGATTTATATAGAAAAGGGCTCATTTATCGTGGGGTACGAATGGTTAACTGGGATCCTGCCGCTAAAACTGCTCTTTCTGACGAGGAGGTCATTTATAAGGAAGTTAATTCAAAACTTTATTACCTGAATTATAATATAGTTGGAGAAGACGGACATGTTACCATTGCCACAACCCGACCCGAGACCATTTTGGGTGATACTGCTGTTTGTATAAATCCTGCTGACGAGCGCTTCACTCATTTAAAAGGGAAACGTGTGCTCGTACCTTTAATCGACCGGTCCATTCCGATAATAGAAGATGATTACGTGGATATGGAATTTGGTACGGGATGTCTGAAAATTACACCCGCACACGATATAAACGATTATGAAATTGGGATGCGCCATAATCTGCCTTCCGTAGATATCTTTAATGATGACGGCACATTAAGCATAGCAGCCGAAATCTTTATCGGAGAAGACCGGTTTATCGTGCGTGAGAAAATCATTTCGTTGCTGGAGAATGCAGGAAATATGGATCATATTGAGGACTACACAAATAAAGTTGGATTCTCTGAACGCACCGACGTTGCGATTGAACCCAAACTTTCTGCACAATGGTTCCTGAAAATGGAGGAACTGACAAAACCGGCACTGGAAAATGTTATGAATGATACCATACAGTTCCATCCACCTAAATTTAAAAATATTTACCATCACTGGATGAGTAATATCAAAGATTGGTGCATCAGCCGCCAGCTCTGGTGGGGGCATCAGATTCCGGTATATTATCTTCCCGACGGCGATTATGTATGTGCAGAAAATCCGGAACAGGCTTTGATTGTGGCGAGAAGTAAAAAAAGTAACAACAATTTAACAATAGCCGACCTGAAACAGGATGAAGATGTGCTTGACACATGGTTCTCAAGTTGGCTATGGCCAATATCTGTGTTTGATGGCATTCGTAATCCCGGCAATAAAGAAATAGAGTATTACTACCCTACTTCCGATTTGGTTACAGCACCCGATATCATCTTTTTCTGGGTGGCACGAATGATTATTTCAGGTTATGAGTATAAAAATCAGTATCCTTTTAAAAATGTATACTTCACAGGCATGGTACGTGATGCCCAGCGCAGAAAGATGTCGAAGTCGCTTGGTAACTCCCCCGACCCGCTCGATCTGATTGCCAAATATGGAGCAGATGGCGTACGTGTTGGCATGTTGCTTTGTTCACCTGCCGGAGGAGACCTGCTGTTCGATGAAAGCCTGCCCCAACAGGGAGCCGGATTTGCAACCAAAATATGGAATGCTTTCAGACTTGTAAAAAACTGGGAGATTTCTGATGAAATTGAACAACCAGAACATTCAAGTCAGGCAATTACCTGGTTCTCAAACAAGTTACAGGAAGTTAATGCCACGCTTGACTCACTGTTCAAACAATTTCGTATCTCAGAAGCACTTATGACCATTTACACTACTGTCCGCGATGAGTTCTCGGGATGGTTGCTGGAAATTGTTAAACCCCCCTATCAGCAACCAATTGATGCAAAAACTTATTCAGAAGTAGTAGAATTGTTCGATAATCTGCTTAGGCTAATGCATCCGTTCATGCCCTTTATTACCGAGGAAATCTGGCAATTACTAAAAGAGCGTAACCAGGGTGAAAGTATAATGGTTTGCCAGCTGCCTGCAATTGTGCAATACGATAACAACCTTCTAGGCACTTTTGAAAATGCAAAAGAAGTAGTTTCAGGTATTCGCAAAATCAGAACCGAAAAGAATATTCCCATTAAAAATCCTCTTAATCTAAAGGTACAGAAAGGCGACAAAGGTTATGAAGAAAGTTTCAACAGTGTAGTAAGTAAACTGGCCAATCTTTCTTTGCTGGAAATGATTTCTGAAGAAATACAAGGGGCAGCCTCGTTCAGAGTAAAATCGACCAACTACTATGTGCCCCTTGATAAATTCATTGATGTGGAAGAGGAACTGCAAAAGCTGGAACAGGAGCTTAACTACACAAAAGGATTTTTGAATTCAGTGATGAAAAAATTAGGCAATGAACGCTTTGTAAACAGTGCACCCGAAGAAGTGGTAAACAAAGAAAAAGCAAAACAAGCTGACGCAGAGGCAAAAATAAAAGTGTTGGAGGAACGGATTAATGCTATGAAATAAACAAAGTTCAATCTGCTTAACGATTAAATTCCTTCCATGTAAAAATTAATGGCAATGCTTTTTGTGGCACAGAAACCAAAAGGTGCAAAACCAGTGCCTGGAAGTAAACACCATAATAAATTGAGACGACAGCATCGGTAACAAACCAGGCACCAAAAGCAATTATTATAGCATTCCGGGCCCACCGTTCCTTACGTTTAAAAGGATAACGGGCAATACAAGCAAGCATAAGATAAAATCCGGTAATTGTTGCGCCCATCGGCCCCATTATGAATGTATATAATTCACGGGTATTATCCGGTAATGCTTCCTGGTCAAAAAAAATCACGGCTAACATCCTGTGGTAAGGACTGAAAAGGGGATTGTTGCCATAAAAAGCCAATACCAGCCCAAATATGGCAAACAAAATGCTGCTGTAAAAAAGCCATTGCTGCCAAAAGTAGAATCTTCTGCTTTGGTGTACTGGTTGTTCCATTTAATTATACATGAACAAATAATTCAAACATGCTTTCAATTTTTCTGAACCGGATTCATCCGACCGGCAGGCTATGTAATGATCAGGTCTTATTAGATACCATCCCTGTGATTTAATGCCAAACTTTAGAAACAATTCATCCGTATCCGGATTTAGTGGAATTACTTGAAATGAAATCCTATTTCCAAATTCCTTTGCTGTTTTTGTAATTTTATCAACGGAAGATTTATTACCTCCGAAAATTAAAAGGTGAAACCGATCACCTTGTATCTTTCGGTCGATAGAAACCACTTCTCCATCATTTTCGATGAATGTAAAGAAAGGAATTCGATTCCCGGGAATTGGAGCAGTTTTAAATATACCATCCGATGCAGGCAGACTGAGAAAATCGTTCGGATAAGAAATACTCAGCCCTGAGATTTTATTAAAAATAGATTCTGAAAATTTTCTTACGGTCATTAACTTAAAAAACAATTTTATCAAAGCAGGAAGCAGATAATTTCTGAACAACCTAAGAAAAAAATTTCCTGAAGCTACCAATTTAAAATACGTGTCGGAATTACGGCAAGTAGCAATAGCTACAGGCTTTCTTTCAATTTGATAGGTATTCAAAATGTTCGATTTTAAATATCCTTTTAGTACCATTGCCATTTTCCAGGCCAGATTATGGGCATCCTGCAAACCAGTATTCATCCCTTGTCCGCCAACAGGCGTAAACAAATGGGCTGCATCTCCAATTAAAAAACACCGGTGAATCCTGTAAATAAGGGCATACATTCCATGGGAACGAAATACAGAAAACCTGTCGGCGTTTCGAATATTGGCATTCAGCCTGGTTTTCCTGTTAAATACCTTTTGAACAGCATTAAATGACAACAAGCCATCGGCCCTAAATCTCCTAATTACAACATCGATTCTCCATTTTCCTTTTGGAAGCGGGAAAAATCCGGCAGTTGCCTTTTGCGAGAAAGAGAAAAGGATTTCATCAGGAGGTGAAAGGATATCCGACTCACATTCAATAACAGATAAAGTAGTATGATGCGATTTCCCTTTAAAAGGAATTTTTAGCAGCGACCGGATTGTGCTCTTACCACCGTCAGCAGCTATCAGGTAATTCGTTGAAATCTCTTCAGGGTTACCATCAGGCAGGATGATTTTAGCCTCTACCTTATGTTCATTCTGAACAATGTTCACCAATTCAGTTTTCCATTCAACCTGAAAACCTTTCTGCTGTAAAAATTCCAGGAGTAAACGTTCGGTTTTTGATTGTTCAAGCAACAATATAAAGGGGAACTTCGTTAAAGAACTGCCAATTCCATTGAGGTTCAAACTGTCCGACTTTTTCCCATTGAAATAAACACTAATTCCATTCACAATAGTTCCCTGGTCCAGCATTTTTTCTGCCAGCCCCATCTGCTGAAATATTTCCAGTGTCCGTGCGTGCACAACCATAGCACCAGAATGATTTGACGGTGCCTCTTTTTTATCGATTATCCGAAAACGGATGTTATGCAACGCCAACTGGCATGCCATCATCAATCCGGAAGGGCCGGCGCCGGTAATTATCACTTCAGGTGAATTTTTATTTACTTGGACCATTTTTTTATACATTAAATTATTTGAAAATCAGCTTCACAAGCTCCTTTCCCAACAATAAGATATCTAAATAAGGTTCGTCTGAGAATCAGGTATTGAGTTACATCGGCCTGCTTAAGCATCCGTTCCAATTCCTTTTTTTTAAACCCGCGCAGCACCGAAACCGGTCCGTCGTGCTTAGACAGTGAACTTCCATTTAATAATGTAGTAAACATTTTCACTCCATAATAAGCCAACCGGGATCTTTTCAGATCATTGATTACAAAACCAACTGATGCAACCTTTGTCATAAGACCAAACAATTCAACAATTTCTCTGTCATCAAGATGATGGCAAAAAAGCGCACAATGAAAAATATCAACCGGTGAACGATTTATAAAATCCCTGTAATCGCCTGCAAAACCTCTTATTTCAGGGAAACGGCTGCTGTTTCTGTTCAGGTATCTAATGGCATCCTGATTCTTATCTACACCCGTTAATTCAACTTTGTATCCATTATCCCTTGCCCAGACAGCAGTGTATCTTAACCAATCGCCACTTCCGCACCCTAAATCAGCAATACAATATTCCCTGTTTTTATCCTTTAACAATAATTTAAGGCCTTCAAGGCTCACAGCATGACCACCTGTTTTCCGGTTCAGGAAATCCAGTTCACGCAGGTTCTGAAACAGCAATTTTAATGGCACATCGGGTGAATCGAGCAGTTCTTCCTTACCGGAGCGATTCTTAAATTTAACTGACATAATGGTATAAAACAGTATCCACAGTAATTCCCGGTCCAAAACCAATCGCCATAATTTTCTCCCCATAACGCAGTTCCTGCCCGAGAATCAGGTTCAGAATAAACAGTATAGTTGGTGACGACATGTTACCATAATCCTTCAGAACCTGGTAAGAATATTTCATCTCACCATTCTTCATCCCAAGCTGCATCTTCACCTGGTCGAGTATCTTTCGGCCTCCTGGATGTACAGCCCAGCGGTCAATCATTTCAGTTGTAACATTTAGGTGCCGGCTCGTATCAGCAATAAACCGGCTAATTTTATTTCCAATAAAAGAAGGGATACCAGCAGAAAGCACCATTTCAAAGTTGAAGGGTTTAACATTCCATCCCATCAGGTCTTTACCTTCCTCTAATATACCGGAATAAAAACCACCAACAAAAAGGCCTTTTAGCTTTTGCTGTTGTGCGTATTCATCCGAAACCATTAGAAGGGCTGCAGCCCCATCACTAAAAATAGTATTCGAAAGCAGATTATCCGTATCATCTTTGGGCTGGAAATGAATGGTGCATAATTCCACACAAACTATTAATACCCGTGCATTGGCCTCGGAACGTGCAAATGAGTCTGCTATCTTTTGTGCCGGGAACGCAGCATTACAACCCATAAAATTGACAGAAGTATGAAATATATCCGAAGGCAAATGCAATTTTTTTATAATTTCAGTTTCCAGCCCAGGTGAATACAGGCCTGTACAGGTAACCGTTATTAGATGCGTGATCCCAAACGACTGAATGTCAGTATCCAACTTTTTGAACAAGTCCTGAACCGCAGCAATTGCAAGAGCTGATGCATTGTCCCTGTAAAGATTCATCCTCTTTTCCACATCGGGTGTACCGTTACCAAAGAACAGATTTTCTATAGTTGAATTACCAAAATCAGGAACTACTGAATGCCTTCTATCGATTCCACTTGCATGGAACAGGATGCGCAATTTACGGGAAACTGTTTCATTATTGTATACCCTGCACATATATCCAAGTATATCTTTCTGCGGTGATGCAAATTCAGGCACTGCTGTTCCGGTGGAAATAATCCTGCTCATGGTAAACTTATATTAAAAAAGGGCTAGCCGGTTATTAATTATCAATATTAAAAAAAATAAATTCATACTGGAGGCAGATAGCATATTGGCCTTCATAGTATTTTCAAAATTGGCAAAACTGTTGTTTCTCCGTACTTTATCAAACCACTTTATCAGGAAAATTACCACCGGAAGGATAAGCACCGTAAACAGAAAAAAAGTTGTATAATGACTTCTGCGGCCAAAGTAGTATAACAGGAGAACAGATGCTGCAGCAAACAGAATTGCTGAAAAGATAAATGTGCCCCGATAGCCTAACAGAAAACTGATACTGGTTACGCCATCTTTCTTATCTGCTTCATGCTGGTAAATTTGGGTGAGCGGGTACATGCTTCCGATGAAAAGACTGGAAATGGTCATACAAATTATATTACCACGTGTAAAATATGCCGGAAAATACTGTTCCGAAACTGCAACCAATGTCATAAAGTATATAAATGCACCCTGAAAAATAAAAACAACCAAAAAGCCTGTTACCGGATATTTTTTTAACCGGATACCCCTATAACTATACATTCTGGACATAATTATAAAAACCAGCACAAAAAATGAAAACAGGGGTGAAATCAGAAATGCAAAAATAAGAGCAGACGAATCTAAAAGCAATGTAACGTAAAAAAGGTGTTTAGTAACCTTGGGAGGATGCTTAAGTATCCCAATACTGTCTTCATCGCGGTCCTGATAACTGTTGTAACCATTGCTTGAAGGAAACACAAGGAAATGCAATATAAAAAAACTCAAAATAGCATTGACCCAATTCACTAAAAGGGCCTGGCTTAAAGCAAACAGGAAAACAGGCAGTAAAAAAAAAGAAAACGGAAACCGTAAATGTTTTACCGTATCCCTGTCGAACCAACGTATACCTGGCAATCTGGTCATTATCTCAAAACAAGGTAACGCAACTATTTGTTTATGCAAACAGGTGTGTTATATGAATTCTGGGTTATTTGTCCATTCATACTTTTTCTGAACACCCATCCGTTAAGGCACCCAAATAACACATGTGCAATTAGTAATTGCAGGTAATATTTAACCAAATCTATCTTTGGGGGACTGGGATGCAGGACTAAAGTTAGATGCCAGCCTGAAATTCCAATTATTCCATTCATAAAACCCAGTGCAGAGCTTGTTGAAGTCCCGGCTGTTTGTGAAGATTTCAGCCACAGCCTGTGATAGAACAAAGCAAAAAAAATACCCACAGCATAATGTATGACAAATCCTGCAGGATTGTTCTTCTTTTTTATTTTATTGTTGGGAAAAACCAGCTGATTGAGTAATTCCGTCTCAAGTAATTTCTCTTTGAATACACGTGATAAAATGTAGCTGAACAGTGTCATACCTGAAGTTGCAATAATACCCATAAGTAGAATCCGTTTCATAAACAAAAGGTATTTTTTATTTTTAACCCCAGTATCTGCAGAATGTTTACAAGATACATTTCTATATTATTTCATTTAAAACATGTTAAAATGCCGGCTTTAATCAATAGGGGCTTCTTTGATAAGCAATCTTTTCCATATTTTTGGCATTAAAATCAACAATAAATGAGGATCATTTTAATAACTGGATTAATAGCACTCTTCGCGGTACTGGAAATCTACGCGCAAAATGATCCATTGCTTATCGATCCCATTCTAGTAAGATTGAAAGGGAGAATTGTAAGTGTAGCTGACAGTTCGGCTGTTCCTTATGCAAATATCATTAACAATAGAAACCGAAGCGGCACAATTACCAACAACGATGGTTATTTTACACTCGATGTACTGAACATCGACAGCCTTATTGTCACTTCAGTGGGATATCAGAAGAAAGTAATTTACATCCCCCACAACTACATGGGGTACGAAACACTTACATTTACCATTAACCCGGTAAGCTATGCCGTTGGTGAAGTGGAAGTAATTGGAGAAAAACCCAATGTAGGAGAAGGACTTGGAACCGGGAAGCCGGTAGACATTCCGGTTGAACTTCGGGGGGATGCTTTTAATGAAAAGCCACCCCTTCTGTCGGCACTGTTCAATCCGGTATCTTACTGGCACTACTACCTTAGCAGTCGTGAGCGCGAAAAACGGGATGTACGGGAAGCAATCGCACTGCAAAAAAACTGGGAGATGCATTCTCAAAACTACAACAAAGAGATGGTGATGAAATTGACCGGATTGAATGAAGCAGGAGCAGACAGCTTCATGCTCTGGTTTAATGAACAAAATATATTGCCCTATACATCCACCGAATACGAAGTTCGGGCCTCAATAAAATATTATTTTGAGATGTATAAACAGCAGAAGAATCAATAAGCTGTTGATTTGTCAAAACTCCCGAATTCTGATGATTCTCTGTTTTGGGAAGAAGGTGTATCAGGAAGCTCCCTGGCTGAATTCTACAGAAAACATCATCCAGCTATTTTGTCTGAAATCATACTACGCTTTGCTACTGATAAACACGAAGATGCTGGTCCATTCAAGTTCAACAAAAAATGCAATTTATTGATCTTTTCATGCAAGATTGGATACTAATTTCCTCCCAGTTGTTTCTTCAGCAGATTAACATTATTTTGTAAACGGGTAATGGTTTCATCCTTATCCTTTAACTGCACATTAAGTGCATTTATATCCTGCTTTAGTTTTTGAATTTGCTGTTGTAATACTTCCCGTTGTTTCTCTCCCCTCTCTTTTTCAGCTTCCAGTGTTTCAATTTGATCATTTAATACGCTCATGCGTATATTTCGTTCACTTAGGACAGAGCTTTGTTTCGATAAATCAGCTTCAAGTTGCTTCATCTGCAATTCGAGTGAACGAATTGTTTTTTCCCTTGCCTGAAGTGTTTCAGAAAGCCTTTCCTTTTCAAAGCTGTAAGTGAAGGTGTTGGACTGCATTGATTCTTTTTCCTGGCTCAACTGTTTATTCAAAGCTGTTAAATCCTGGTTTAATTTATCAATGTATTCATCTTTTTCAGCATTGCTTCCAAGCAACTCGTTTTTCATAGCCTCAAAATCAGCAATCATTGTTTTAATCCGTTCGGCTCGGGCATCATTTTCCTGGGTAAGCAGGCGAACTTGTTGCTCTGAACGCAACCGGCCATCCTGCATTTCCAGAAATTTCTTTTTTGATACGCATGAAGTAAAAAATAATGCAAAAACTGTTATGAAAAGAACAGACAGTTTGTTAATCATATTGTATTCTTTTTGATTTTAGCAAATATAACAAATAATAAAACGTTATATTTCCGATGATTTGTATTAAAGAATTACTTTTATTAAAATTTAAGACAAAAAGACCTTCGAACGGGATGAAGACAAGATTCATTTCCGAAGTGATATTTTAAAAGCTGAAATAAAGATGAAATACTTATTTTTTATATTGCTTGCTTTTACACTAACAGGTACAGCAATTGCACAAACGGAAACGCGTGTTGCCAAAACCATTAAGGGAAAAGTAATTAATGAAGCTACGAACGAACCGGTTGCCTATACCAATGTTGGAATCGAAGATACTTTTTATGGCACTGCAAGTGATGATAATGGAAATTTTCAGCTTAAAATACCTGAAGAAATGGTATCCAGACAAATTTTCTTTTCCTCGGTTGGATACAGAAGCTTAAAACTTCCCGTAACTTCTTTATTCGAAAAAGAGTTCATGATCATAAAACTTGTTCCACAAACGTATGACATCGAAAAAATTGATGTAGCTGGGCGTTCTATGGTATTGGCAAGGATTCTCAGGATGGCATCTGAGAATACACCTTATAACTTCATCAGTGGTCCGTTTAACTTGTCTTGCAACGTCCGTCAGGAAAAAACGATAAACGATTCTTTGCTGCATACAGAAATTGCAGAAGTAATTATTTATGATAAAACAGGATACCGATCACCTTCTAAAACCGATGCATTCAAAATGCGAAACTATGAATTAACTAAAAGCGAACCTGATTACAGCTTTTCAAAAGGGATTATTAATTTAGACGAGATTCTCGAACTTGACTGGGTCCGAAATGCATCTTCAGTAATGAATCCTGCACTGAGCGATAAATTCGAATTATCGCTTGCCGGAGAACCCCTTATAGATGGAAATCCTGCCTGGGTAATTTCTTTCAGCCAGGAAAATCCGACTCCTGCCGGCTCACAGGATTTTCATGCCACTGAGTTTAAAGGAGAAATAACTATTTTCAAAAATGATTATTCAGTCAGGGAAATCAAAGGTTCGGTAAAATCTAAAATGCATAACAGACAAGGGAAATCGCTGGCTGTTGGTAATAATAACTCCAATTATTACGAGGATGTTTCGTACAATTTTTCAGTAACTTATTCAAATCTTAAGCCCGAATTGCTGACTTTGCATAAAAGCTATCGTTATCAAGGTCAGCAGGTCAAAGAAAAATCAGAATTTTTGATAAACAATGTACAGGTTGAAAATGTAAAAGAAATTGCCAACCGGAATTATTTTGCAAAATAAGATTTATAATCCTTTTAAAGATTCTAATTCAGACACATCTATGACAGGTAAATCCTGACAGTTCAAATTGGTGATTACATAGGAATTATTCCTTCACCAGCATCCTTGCTGTAAGTCGGCTATGCTGCTCAAGGTATATATCCTTTTCTTTCACCATCCAGTCAAGTGTTTCTTCTGTATAATGCCTGATGGTTATGAGAGACAATCCGGTATTGTACCGGATACTGTAATAGGGTTTTAATTCCTCCATCAGCCAATCCCAGTCGGCTTCGGCAGCTTCCAGCACCAGATTCAGATCAATTGCCGATTGTTGCATTAGGGTTACCTTTACCCTGTTTTCGATAAGAAAATTCACTACCCGGTCAATATCTTCAATGCTGATGAATGAGAAATCTTTCGGTGAAAGGGTAATCAAAACCAGGTTTTCCCGTATTATAAAAATAGGAGGCAGATCTATCTTGTGATCAATTTCATGGATCACAGTGCCAGGGTTTTCCGGAGCCAGGAAAGACTTTACATATAAAGGGATTTTTTTATTGTGAAGAGGCTTCATTGTTTTCGGATGGATAATTTTTGCCCCAGAGTGTGTCATTTCAACAGCTTCTCTATACGACAAAGCATCAATTTTACTGGCCCCTTCCATTTTTTTTGGGTCAGCACTTAAAACACCTGGAACGTCTTTCCAGAAAGAAACACTTTCTGCATTAAGCACATTACCAAGAATGGCCGCAGTATAATCTGAACCTTCCCTCCCCAGGGTAGTGGTAAGACTGGCCGGAGTGGACCCAATAAACCCCTGGGTAATGTAAAGCTTGTAATTATCAAATGTAAAAGTTTCTTTTGATAATTCTTCGGTCAGTTCCCAATCAACAGCTGCATCCCGGTATTTATCATCGGTTCGGATGCATGTCCTTACATCTGTCCACATGTTGGATTTTCCTGTGAAATTTAAATAATCACTTACTATCCGGGTAGACACCAACTCCCCAAATGAAACAATCTGATCGTATTCAAAATTAAAATCAAGGGAAGGAGCTTTTTCCAGCTTACTTTTAAGTTCAGAAAAAAAAGCTAATACCTTTTCAGGTGTTTTTTCCGAACCAAACAGCTGTTCACAGATTTCAGTATGATAATTTACAAACTGCCTGTAAATATCCCATTTTTGTTCATCCGATATAAAAAAGAATTTCACCAGGGTTTCAAGCAAATCGGTAGTTTTACCCATAGCTGAAATAACAACTACCAGTTTATCATCGTACCCGTTCAAAATGTTGGATAAGTTTCGAACAGCCTCTGCGCTTTTTACGGAAGCGCCACCAAATTTGAAGACCTTCATTAAGATTATATAATTTAATATTTGGCAAATTAAGAAAATATTCCCCAAACCCTAAGTTAAACTTAATCAAAATTTGCTTGTTAAAAAAGTATCAGCGTCAATCATTTTTTATAACAGAAAATTTTATGGTAAGAGATATAACGGGAAAAACCATACTGAATAAAGGAGTTGAAATACCATGGTTCGGAATGGGTGCCCTTCGACCGAAGGAAGAAGGATAAGTTAAAAAGGCAGTGGCTATAAATCAGTTAAAATAGATGTTTTCTCCCAGTGAAATACCAGCCACACATAAGACTAAAGTAACAGTAAGAAAAAAATGACTCCTTTTATCAAATTTGACTCTTTTCTGTATATATTATCTGCAAATTATGCATTAAAATCAATCCGGTGAATTAATAACAATAAAAAAATATTTGATGAATAAACCAGTTTCCCCAAAAATAAATTTACATGGAATTTTTAAAAGACATACAATGAATATCTCATCTGCCACAATATTAAATAATGGTGTAAAGATGCCCTGGTTAGGTCTGGGTGTATTTCGGGCACAGGAAGGCGAAGAAGTAGAAAATGCAGTTCGTATTGCCATTGAACATGGCTACCGCAGCATCGATACGGCTGCAGTTTATCAGAATGAAGTAGGTGTAGGAAAGGCTGTCAGGGAAAGTGGTATACCACGTGAAGAAATTTTTCTGACATCAAAAGTATGGAATAGCGACCAGGGTTACCATTCAACTTTACATGCATTTGAGGAAAGCCTGGAAAAACTGCAGACCAATTACCTTGATCTATACCTGATTCACTGGCCTAAAGGAAAACTGTCAGTTGAAACCTGGAAAGCCATGGAAGAGTTGTATGAGAAAAAAAGAATCCGGGCCATTGGTATCAGTAACTTCCTGGTTCACCACCTTGAAAACTTTCTTCCACAATGCAAGGTAATACCTGCAGTCAATCAGGTGGAATTCCACCCTGAACTGATTCAGCCTGAATTGCTCAATTACTGTAATCAGAAAAACATTCAGATGGAAGCCTGGAGCCCAATAATGAAGGGACGTGTTGTAAGCCTCCCTGTTATACAGGCATTAGCGGCAGAATATGGTAAAACGACGGTACAGATCGTTCTCCGCTGGGATATCCAAAAAGAAATAGTTACCATTCCCAAATCGGTATCTCCCGAACGAATTATTTCAAATGCCGACATTTTTGATTTCGAACTAAGTGATGAAGACATGGCAAAAATTGACCGGCTCGACAGGAACAATCGTATTGGGCCACATCCGGATACAATGGCCTTTTAAATTTAGACTCAATCAACTAATGGGTTTCTCCTGTTAAATATCTAAACTGTGCTAAATTCATCTATTATTTCTGCAATTGATTATATCATTCTAATAGTTTATCCGTCATAAAAGATTTTTTATATCGTCAATAACTTGCAGGGCAAGATTATCAGCCCCTGTTTGGGTTTTGGCTTCTGCATAAATGCGGATAATGGGTTCGGTATTTGATTTACGCAGATGAACCCATGCATCCGGAAAATCTATTTTCACTCCGTCGATATCCGATACCTGTTCACCGGCATATTTTTTCTTCAGTTCTTGCAAGAGAATATCGACATCGATTCCGGGTTTAAGTTCAATTTTATTTTTCGAAATATAATAATCCGGATAAGTTTTCCGAAGTTCCGAGCATTTTAATCCGCTGGTGGCTAAATGGCTAAGGAAAAGGGCAGCACCCACCAATGCATCCCTGCCGTAATGGCTCGCCGGATAAATCACTCCACCGTTTCCTTCCCCGCCAATTACTGCATTTGTTTCTTTCATTTTAGCCACAACATTTACTTCACCCACTGCAGCTGCAAAATAACTTTGTCCGTAACTTTCAGTTACATCACGCAGCGCCCTGCTTGAAGAAAGGTTAGAAACAGTATTTCCCGGAGTTTTTTTAAGAACATAATCGGCAACTGCAACCAATGTATATTCTTCATTAAACATGCTGCCATCTTCATTGATAACCACCAGACGATCAACATCGGGATCCACTACAAAGCCCATATCAACATTACTGTTGCGAATTATTTCCGAAGTTTCAGTAAGGTTCTCAGGTATGGGTTCGGGTGTGTGGGCAAAATGCCCTGTAGCGTCACAATTTATTTTCACAATCTTTCTCACACCCAATGCTTTTAGCAATTCGGGAAAGACAACACCCCCCACTGAATTAACGGCATCAACAGCCACAGATAAGTCTGCTGATTCAATGGCTTTCTTATCAACCAGATCGAGGTCAAGTATCTCCCCGATATGAATTTCAGCATAATCTTTTTCGGTCACCATACCCAGATCATCGACATGTGCAAATGAAATGTCATTTGATTCAGCTAAATAAAGGACTCTTTCACCTTCTGAAGCATTAAGAAACTCACCGGAAGAATTAAGAAGTTTTAAAGCATTCCACTGTTTAGGATTATGACTTGCCGTTAAAATCAAACCTCCATCTGCTTTTTCTTTGGTAACTGCAATTTCTGTGGTAGGAGTTGTTGCCAGGCCAATATTAACCACATTGCATCCCATTCCCACAAGAGTAGCAATTACAAGAGAACTTACCATTTCGCCCGAAATACGTGCATCACGCCCGACGACTATTTTAATATCATCATGGGTTGCATTTTCCAGTATCCATGCAGCGTATGCTGCTGTATATTTTACTACATCAAGTGGACTTAACCCTTCACCCGGTTTACCTCCAATTGTTCCCCTAATTCCCGAAATTGATTTTATAAGAACCATTTTTTTAGCTTTAAATTTTTAATTCGCAACAAATTATCAAAAAAAGATGAATTCAACTATCAATTTCATCCAATTCCTTCAATGCCCGCTTCAACTTGTCGATGTAATTCCCGTAAAGCTTGTGAAACCCCCATCGCATGAGCAGATATATACCGCCAACAGATAGGACCAATACCAGAATTCCGGTTCCGGCAACCAGCAACCATTTCATAAAAGGTATCTCCGACAGTATCAAACCCTGGCTCTCTATGTCATAGGCAATACCCGAATACATGCCGGTTACGAACTGTAACGTGAGGGCGAGAGCAAGAATAACGAGTGTAAGATAAAACAGACGCTGGTAAATACGTAATGTCTCAATGATTCGTATCAGGGTTTCCCTGAGATTACAGTTTATTATACACATTCTTCTTACCCGGTAATATTTTACAACAAAATATATAAATGCTGTAATTATGAGCATGTTGCTAAAAATACTCAATAAAACCAGCCATTGGGGCATTCTCACTCCGGCATCCCCCCCACGCATAAGCACAGGTGCAAAAATAAAATCATCAAGGATAAACAGTAAGATCAGAATAAAAAGAACAATAAACCCGATGCGAACATTCCGATCGATCCGATCGATGAGATTTCTGGTCCTGCGTTGCAACATCTCCCTGATTTGTATTTCATCAAGTTCTTGGTCTGATGAAATCCGGTCCCAGGTTTTTTTTAATTCGTTTAATTCCATCCCTATTCCTCCTTGTCCATCAATATCTTCAGTTTTTTCTTAATCCTGTTCATTTTTACCCTCACATAATTCTGAGTAATTCCGGTGATATCAGCTATCTCGTCATACTTTTTATTTTCAAGAAACAACAGAATAATAGATTTTTCGATCCCGGAAAGTTGAGCAACAGCACGCTGAAGGACCTTTATCTGCTCTTCTGATTCATTTTCGTTTCCATCATCGGCAACCTGAAAATTTTCATAAGATAGCTGGTTGATATCCGGTCTTCTTTTGCTTTTTTTAAAAAAGGTTATTGCTGTATTTAATCCGACTCTATACATCCAGGTGGTTATTTTGGATTCATTCCTGAAGGTAGGATATGATTTCCATAATTGAGCAACGATCTCCTGAAACAGATCGTTTCGGTCTTCTTCCACATCACAGTATATTTTACATACTTTGTGAACGATGCCTTGATTTTCCCTGATAATATGCAGAAACTCCTTTTCCAATCTACAGAACCGGTATAGTAAAGGTGAATATTTATTCTAATAAATAAACTTACAACCTGATTTATGATTATCTTCCATTCATCTATAAACTTTCAATGCATCTGTGCCTGCTTTGTACCAATATTTTTTCCTATTTCTAAACTTTATTCATGATGCAATCAAGTGTATCCTCATTCTTTGTTGTTGCCTTCCTCAATGTTTATCAATAACCTGCTATAAACGCTGCACAGTCATTCCCCCATCAACCATCACAACCTGCCCGGTCGAATAGGGAAGCATCCCTGTAGCCATTGCAGCTGCCACCTTGCCAATGTCTGATGGTAAACCCCATCGTTTTTGAATGCTTAGTCCACTTTCAAAAAGTCTGTCATATTTTTTAGTCACCCCCGAGGTCATATCGGTTTGTATCACTCCTGGCTGAATTTCATACACCGGAATATCAAATTCACCCAGACGGGAGGCCCAAAGTTTTGTAGCCATGGCAATTCCTGCTTTTGAAATACAATATTCGCCCCGGTTTACCGAAGCCACAGTGGCAGAAACGGAAGATACATTTATAATACAACCCCAATAAGCTGAATCAATTTTTTTCTGTTCCACCATGTGCCTTGCAAAAAGCTGTGTAAGAAAATAGGGGCCTTTCAGATTTATTTCCAAGACCTCGTCGAATACTTCTTCAGAAGCTTCAAGGATATCCTTCCGTTCACGGGGTGCAATACCAGCATTATTTACAAGTACGTTCACCTTTACAAACCGTTCAATGACCGATTGAAAGATATTTTCTCTGTCATTTTTTTTTGAGACATCTCCTTGAACATATGTCACCTCACCGGTCTTTGCTTTCAATTCATCCAAAACATGCCTGACGGAATCATAATTTCGAATTCCATTAATAACCAGATTAAACCCGGCACTTGCCAGTTCCCTGGCAATTCCCAGACCGATACCTCTTGAGCCCCCTGTAATTAAAGCCAGCCCCCTGTATCCTTGAAGAGAATTATTATCTTTTACATCAGGTTTAGCATTTCCCATTATAACCATTCTATAATTACCATTTTTCTATTTTGCATGAAGAACCAACGGAGCTTTTATTTATTCCCTTTATGTGGAACTGCAAGGGAATCTATTTCCACCCACGTTTTTTTCTCCCAGCTTTCCAGTCCTTTTTCCGCCAGCTGGACTCCTTTGGCACCTTCGAGCAGGTTCCACGGAAAAGGTTCATTTATTACTACATGTTTCAGAAAAAGCTCCCACTGGGCTTTAAAAGCATTATCGTAATGCTCCTGTTCGGGAACCTTGCTCCAGCCTTCATAAAAATTAATCGGCTGCGCAATATCCGGATTCCAAACTGGTTTTGGGGTATTACCGTAATGCTGAGTCCAGCATTCACGAAGACCAGCAACGGCAGAACCCCTTGTACCATCCACATGCAATGTCAGTAAATCATCACGTCTTACCCGGGTTACCCAAGAAGAATTAAAATGAGCTATTATATCGTTTTCCAGTTCAAAGGTTGCATAAGCTGAATCGTCGGCAGTGGCTATATAAGGTTTGCCTTCTTCATCTATACGCTCAGGAATGTGTGTTGCACCAAGACAAAATACCCCTTTCACCTTTCCAAAAAGGTTATCAAGCACATACCGCCAATGGCAGAGCATATCAACGATTATTCCCCCGTCATCCTCCTTCCGGTAGTTCCAGCTGGGCCGCTGGGCCGGTACGGAGTGTCCTTCAAAAACCCAATACCCAAATTCACCCCTTACCGACAGAATTTTACCAAAAAAATCGTTTTCCATTAGCCTTTTCAACTTTATTAGCCCAGGCAACCAGAGTTTATCCTGTACAACGCCATGTTTTACACCAGCTTCTTCACATACCTGGTAAAGTTCCAGGGCTGAATCAGTACTGGTAGCTACCGGTTTTTCGCAATATATATGTTTTCCTGCTTTGGCTGCTTTTTTTACAGCATCAGCACGACGACCGGTTGTTTGGGCGTCAAAATAAACAGTGTAGGACGAATCATTCAGAACTGAATCAAGGTCAGTAGTCCATTTTTCAATACCTGACATTTCAGCAAGTTTTTTAAGTTTGATTTCGTTCCGGCCAACCAATACCGGGTCGGGCATAATAAATTCTGAAGGATTTATCTGCACGCCTCCCTGTTTAATGATTTCAACAATAGAGCGCATCAGGTGTTGATTGGTGCCCATTCGGCCGGTAATGCCGTTCATAATAATTCCTACCTTATGTACAGTCATAATTATTTTGTATTTAATTTTTTATTTAAAACCTACCTGGGGGGAATTGTAATAACCCATTGAAGCATCAGCAACCGCCATCCGGTAGAGGTGGTTCTGCATCAGGCAAGTCTTCTTTTTATCTGTTAATATATTGGTTGAATAAATCCGTAATTCACCGGGAAGACTTGTTACAATTTCTTCCCGCCAGTCACCAAGAATATCGGCAACAATCAACACTTTTCCTTCTATTTCAAGTTTATCTTCCCCATTGTAATCGAAAATCCTGTTTTGGTGGCAAATTTCTTTTTGGTCGTCGGCATCCCACCAGACAGCTCTTGGTGCAAGCCCCCATAGATTTTGGTCTGATAACCGTTTTCCATCAGCTGTATAAAGGAAAAATTTATCTCCTCCTTTGGCCTCGCCTGCATAACATTCCAGTCCGGGATACTCTGCAGTAATATCACCTACCATTCCCTGGCTGTGCACATGGAATGTACTTCCTTCATATCCCCAGATAATCTCCCCTGTTCTTGCATCAACAAGACAAACTCCGTTTTTCGGTGACCGTGATTCGATCCCGTAAAATATCTCATACCCGGGTCTGTCAGGCAGGAAATCAGCAATGTACCCGGCATCATTATGTCTCAGTCCGGTATGCCACATTGGAACACCATCATCGTCCAATGCAAAGGTACCAATCACCAGTTCATCTTTCCCGTCCTGATCGATATCACCGGTCATCAACGCATGACCTCCCTGCCCTTTGTATTTTTCATACTCACCGGTGCTTTCCCACTTCCAGATGGTATTTAAATCCTTATCGAGCGCTTCTGTTTTTATAATTGTATAAGTCCCCCGTTGCATAATAAGAGACGGATTTATGCCATCAAGATAAGCAATACTTAAAAAGTTACGGCTCCAGTAATTGTATGATTCAAATCCCTCGCGTGAAATCCAATCCTGCTTTTTAATAACCTTTCCGGTAGCAGGATCAATTTTTACCAGATATTCAGGGCCGGTTAATACGTGTCCATCCATTTCACGAGGATCGCCTTCCCCAGCCTTAGCGTAAATTTCTGCCTTTCCATCCTGATCGATATCAAAAACCATATATGGCGAATACCAGGTACCCGTTTCTATCGACCAACCCATGTCGTAACTCCATAGAAATTCACCTTTGGAGGAATAAGCATCCAGCTTATAGGGTTCGGGACTTCTTCGCCAGTAACCGGGACGAAAGTAAGGGTCTACATTAAAATCAGGATGCTGCAAAACAAAATCATAAGCACCATCTCCATTCAGATCTCCTATACCCACCCTTTTCAATGTTTCATTTCCTTTCAGTTTAATGGAAATATAAGGTTGGTTCCCTGACAAGGTAAAAACATATGCTTCGCCAGGTAAATCTTTTTCATCTCCGTTTATTATTGATTTTACCCTGTAATTATATCCATGTCCAGGTTGTGCTGAAACGTCCAAATAATTTGTCGAGCGGGTTATCGGCTTTTCATTTATTTTCTCGTACGTGCTCAATCCGATATCTTTTCGATACACATTAAAGGCTATGTTTTCAGGATCGCTCTTTAGTAACCGCCAACCAACATACACTTCTTTTTCTTTTATATTCAATGCAACGATACCCCGGTCGATTTTCTCCTTTACCTGGGCATTTAGCAAAAAGGGTGAGATTAAAAAAATAAAGACGATAAACTGTTTCATTTTAAGTAAAATTTAGGTATGCATTTTTTATTTTCTCAAGATAATTCTTTTGATCCATTGCCCAATATTTATCTGAAAAAATTTCCACTTCATTGTAGCCAGAGAAACCAGCATCTTCAACCCAACCCCTTATCTGAGGCACATTTATGCATCCGTCGCCCATTAATCCGCGGTCATTCAGGAAGTCAACCGTTGGCACGTTCCAGTCGCAAACATGAAAAGCAAAAAGATTTCCATTCCGGCCACATCGGGAAATTTCCTGCTGCAGGCGATTGTCCCACCACAGATGGTAAACATCAACAGCTACACCAACAAATTCAGAATTAATATCTTCAACCAACCGGTTAGCCTGTTCAATCGTCACAATGGCAGATCGATCTCCGGCATACATTGGGTGCAGGGGTTCAACAGCCAATTTAACACCAGCATCAATTGCTACAGGCAAAATCCGTAGAATCCCTTCCCTGATTTGCTCCCTCGATCTTTCAAGCGATTGTCTGCCATCTGCTCCGCAGACCAATACCAAAACAGGTGCACCAACTGCGGCAGCCTGCTCAATGGCCAAAAGATTATCTTCGATAGCTGATTCCCTTTTTGCTCTATCTGCAGAAGGGAAAAATCCACCTCTTGCCACTGATATTACATTCATACCAAAATCTTCCAGTATCTTCCTGGCTACATTCAAATTCTGGTTTTCCAGTACATTTCGCCAAATGGTTATTCCATGAATCCCGGCCGCACTATAATTTTTTACACATTGTTCCAGGTTCCACGGTCTGGTTGTAAGGGTATGAACACACAATTTTGAGAAATCAATTATTGCTTTTGTCATTTAACACATCCTAAAAAGGTAAAGTAATTCTCGTTTAATAGAATACGCTGTAAATATAAAGCTGCTTCCCTTGCATGATAATCCCCCCACATAGAAGATTCCCCACACGGTATTCTTTGTCCTGCCGGTATATGATCCCATCCGTTTGGCTGATGGTATATGCTATGAAGAATCAAACCCTGATGATCAGGACTGGTACTCATATACGGGTAATCGAGCAGTGAATTCATCACTGTCAAACCAGCCTGCCAATATTTATCCCCTGATTCCGGTTCTCCGTTATCTTTCAAAAATTTTCCAAGTCTCATTAACCCCTGAGACCCAATTGCTGCAGCAGAGCTGTCAACCGGTTCCCAGGCGTTGTATGGATCGGCAGGCTTCTGAAGGTAATTTTCCAGTCTGTAAAGATTTGGAGCACCTGTATCCCAATAAGGAATTCCATCTGCAGGAGTATTTTCAATGTAAAAATCGCACGTTGCACGGGCAGCTTTTTGCATTAATTTGTTAAAATTATTATAGCTTTCAGAATTGATTAACCCATCATTAGCTATTTGCCCGAATGCTTCCATTTCTTCAGAAAAGCCCAACATTGCCCAGGCAAGTCCGCGGGTCCAGGTGGAAAAACCAGTATATCCCTGCTGTGAATTCGGACATCTGTAATTACCATCATTTATATTAAATATGCTTTCGTGGGCAGTCCTACCCCAAATATCGTAACGATCACGTCCTTCACCATAGTAAACAGCATAATGGGCAGTAGCAGAAATATGTTGGATTGCCCTGTCAAGAAGTGAAATTTTTTCATCGTTTTCATCTTGCAATACATGCCCCAGCAAATGTGAAGCCACCAAAATCCTGCATGACCGGATGGTATCAACAAACAATGAGTGCGGACCATTAAAGGAATAAATAAACCCTCCATTTTTAATTTTTGTCCAGCGACCAGCCTGTACTGCCCCTGAAATTTTCACAGCCAGTTCATAAAAACGCTTCTCCCAATCATTAAAAGAAATTTTCCCCTCATTCATAAGCCGTAACAGATTCCCATAGGTGCTCAGGTTGTTAAACCCATGATCATGAACTCCTTTGTGACTTATATGCGGGGCCATTTTTTCTGTTGTTGCCTTTCTTCCCGATTCCAGAAAATAGGTTTCGCCTGTAGCATCAAACTGCAATATAGCAGAACCAAACTGGAATCCCTGGGTCCACTCAGTCCAACCACGGGTCGTATATTTTCCATCAACTGTAAATACTGGTGAACCTTTAGATGAATCGTAATTGTTATCAATCAGTTTAATTTTTTCAGCTGAAAGTTCCCAAAACAATTCCAGCTTTTTCTTTAAATCAGCCGGGTTAAGTTTATAGTTTATTTGCATGATACTATTGATTCTGAATTTAAGCTCGTAAAATTAGCAGAATGGTTAAAAAATTTGAGTGATTTTAAACTAAATTTGCAGGATGTCAAATTTTCTTTGCAATTAATTCATGCCAATAAATAAATCCTACGAAGAAATTAACCAAAAATTGAAAAATGGCAAGGCAGTAGTTCTGACTGCCGAAGAGGTTACCCAACTTTCAAAGTCAGCCTCTCCGGCCGAAATAGCAGAAAAAGTAGATGTTGTTACTACTGCTACATTTGGAGCGATGTGTTCCTCAGGCGCCATCATAAACTTTGGCCATTCCAGTCCTCCAATACGTATGGAAAAGATAAGGCTCAACGGCGTGCCTTGTTATGAAGGACTGGCAGCTGTTGACGGGTACATAGGGGCCACAGCCTCTGACCCGGGAAACCCGGAATATGGTGGTGCTCACGTAATTCAGGACTTGCTGGAAGGAAAAGAAATCACATTGGAGGCATGGGGAAAAGGTACCGACTGCTATCCGCGAAAATACATCCGCACCAAAATCAATATCGACACCATCAACGAATTTACACTTTTCAACCCACGAAATGCTTACCAAAACTACAACGTCGCTGTGAACACCACCCACAAAATGATTCACACATACATGGGAACTTTATTACCCAATATGCGGAATGCAACCTACTCAACATCCGGCGAATTAAGTCCGTTGCTGAACGACCCTGAGCTGCGTACCATTGGCATCGGAACCCGTATATTTTTGTGTGGGGCCCAGGGATTTGTAATCTGGAACGGAACTCAATTCAATACCACCCGGCCTAAAAACGAACTTGGAATTCCGGTAACTAATGCGGCTACTCTTGCGGTAATAGGAAATCTGAAAGAAATGTCACCTGAATACCTTCAGGCAGCCTATTATGAAAAGTATGGTGTGAGCATGTTCATAGGGATTGGGATTCCCATTCCTATCCTTGATGAAGACATGGCCCGACGAGTATCTGTTTCCAACAATCAGATTGAAACTTCGGTATTGGATTACGGTACTCACGGAACGCCAAGGCTTGGGCAGGTAACCTACAGTCAACTGCAATCAGGAACCATTAAAATAAATGGGAAAAAAATCCGGACATCCCCGGTTTCGAGTCTTTCAAAAGCCCGGAAAATAGCTGCTGAACTAAAAGCGTTGCTTCAAAACGGACTGTTTGAGATTTCCCGGCCAGTACAATTATTGCCCAAAAACACATCGCTCAACAATTTAATAGAAATGGAGATGGATAATGATTAAAAAAAGATACATACTTAACTTCCCGCCGGAGAGCGGCGACAAGCCTCTGAGTTACCACCTGGTGCGTGATTATGATATCCGTATAAACATTCTTAAAGCAGAGGTATATCCCGGAAAACGCGGAAGTCTCCTCCTTGAGTTGCAGGGGAAAAAGGAAAATATAGACAAAGGGGTACAATACCTCATCAACCATCAGGTAGTTTGTGAAGCCCTGGATAAACGTATCCATTTTCAGGAAAAAAGATGTATCGACTGTGGGAACTGCACAGCAGTGTGTTTTGCAGGAGCCCTGACTATGAATCGCAAAAGCTGGAAACTGGATTTTAATAAAAGTAAATGTGTGGTATGTGAACTATGTATCCCCGCCTGTCCGCTGCATTTGTTTGAGATTGATTTCAAATGAACGGATACTATATACTTTTGGGAATAGCACTAAATACTGTATTGCTATTTTGTATCCATTCTTTCATCTTTTCGATTCGGTAAGGCATTGGATTCCAGCTCTTTTAATAACTTATAAAAAGGAAATAAATCAGGCAGAAAAAATTCACATCGCAAGAACTACCTGATTAGATACCTACTTCAGATATAACTAAGAAAGACAATATAAAGCACACGTTACCATGGAAAACCATAACTTTGGATCTCCTATTTAAAAAATAGAATAATAGTTAGATAATTTGTTTTAAAATAATGTCAATTAGCGATTTTGAAACCAGAAATTACCGGCTTAAATTCAATTTAAATCGTTTTGCAGGATGGCTTTTAAAGCATCGTGAAACCGATATCTGGATAGGCGTTGACAAAGATTCCTACCAAAAAGAGATGGAAGACGTAGCACTTACAGAGGTATTGGAACTTAGACAAAAATTGGATGGATGGATTACCAGGGAACCCCAGTTTATTAAAAATTTAAAACCTTTTAAACCGGCAGCAGAAGCTCCATTGGAAGCTAAAAAAATGGCAAAGGCAGCAGCCCGGGCAGGAATGGGTCCTATGGCTTCAGTTGCCGGATTATTTTCCCGGCAGGTGGGGAAATCTCTCATCCAAAACTTTTCAGTTAAGGAGTTGGTTATAGAAAACGGGGGAGATATCTTTGCTTTGGTTGAACAAAAACTCTTACTGACAGTTTTTGCAGGAAGTTCTCCATTATCGGAAAAAATAGGTATTGTCATACCTTCCGGCAGTGAGGAAGTTGGCATTTGTACATCATCAGGTACCATTGGGCCCTCGCTCAGCTTTGGAAAGGCTGATGCAGTGGCTGTAGTTTGCAAAAATGTGTTGTTAGCTGACGCACTTGCAACCGCTATCGGGAATGAGGTGAAACATCCTGATAATATCGAAAAGGCACTTGAATTTGCGGAAAAGTTCCCGGAAATCCTTTCGGTGATAATAATCTGTAATGATAAAGTAGGTATCAGAGGCACATACGAAATTAAATTATTGAATTAAACAAATACATTTTCACTGGAAGGAATTGAATAAAATTTATAGGCCCGGCCTATTTCAATCATTAAACAAAAAGAATTCAAATAAAAAAACATGATTAAAAAAGATATACAAAAGGAGTTGGAATCGCGGGTGTTGGTGCTTGATGGGGCAATGGGCTCACTTCTGCAGGAGTACAGACTAACCGAAACAGATTTTCGCGGAGAAATTCTGAAAGAGACAATTTACGATCAAAAAGGAAACAGCGACATTCTTTCGTTGACCCGCCCGGAAATTATCGCTGAAATTCATATCAAGTATCTGGAAGCAGGAGCCGACATAATTCTGACCAATACCTTCAATGCAAACAGAATATCGCAGGCAGATTACAATACACAGCACCTGGTTTATGAAATGAATAAAGCATCTGCTGAAATTGCGGTTCAGCTGGCGAATAACTTTACCGAACAAAACCAGGAAAAACCTCGTTTTGTTGCCGGCACCTTAGGGCCTACGAATAAAACCTTATCCCTGTCACCCGATGTGAACGATCCGGGCTATAGGGCAGTAACGTTTGATGAGATAAAAGAAGCCTATCGCGAACAGGTGGAAGGTCTAATTGACGGAGGCATTGATCTGCTGCTTATTGAAACCATTTTTGATACCCTTAATGCCAAAGCTGCCATTATTGCAATAGAAGAATCGCTGGAAAAAAGAAACATACGCCTGCCATTAATGATTTCAGGGACCATAACAGATGCCAGTGGCAGGACCCTGTCAGGCCAAACACTGGAGGCTTTTATGAACTCAGTTTCACACATCGACCTCCTTAGCATAGGATTAAACTGCTCGTTGGGAGCTACCGACCTGCGCCCTTACGTTAAGGAATTGTCGCAAAAAGCACCTTTCTACATAAGCGCTCATCCCAATGCCGGATTGCCAAATCAATTCGGGGGATACGACGAAACGCCCGAAATTATGGCTGGGTTTTTAAAGGAATACCTCGATAATAATTACGTCAATATAATCGGAGGATGCTGTGGCACAACACCTGATCACATCAGAGAATTTGCAAAAATGGCAACTCATGCCAAACCCCATATCCTGAATCCTAAAGATGAATACATGCGGTTGAGCGGCCTTGAGCCGGTTGTACTTACAAAGGAATCAAACTTTATGAACATCGGAGAACGATGCAATGTTTCAGGTTCCCGAAAATTTGCGCGTCTTATAAGGGACAAGAAATACGAAGAAGCGCTGGCAGTTGCCCGTGACCAGGTGGAAAATGGAGCCCAGGTTATAGATGTCAACATGGATGACGCAATGCTTGATGCGGAAAAAGAAATGGTGACCTTTCTGAATCTGATGATGGCCGAGCCTGATATTGCAAAACTGCCAATAATGGTTGACTCTTCAAAATGGAAGGTTATTGAAGCTGGATTAAAATGTCTTCAGGGTAAAGCCATAGTAAATTCCATTAGCTTAAAAGAAGGAGAAGAAATATTCATAGAACAGGCAAAAATAATCAAACGCTTTGGTGCAGCAGTTGTGGTAATGGCTTTTGATGAAGCCGGCCAGGCTGATTCCTACGAACGTCGGTTGGAAATCTGTGAAAGAGCCTATAAAATACTTACCGAGGTAGTTCATTTTCATCCACAGGATATCATTTTTGACCCTAATGTCCTGACTATTGGCACCGGCATGGATGAACACAATAATTATGCTGTAGATTTCATGAATTCAGTAAAATGGATAAAAAAAAATCTGCCCTATGCCAAGACCAGTGGCGGCATAAGCAATGTATCCTTTTCCTTTCGCGGTAATGATTTGGTAAGGGAAGCTATGCACTCAGTATTTCTTTACCATGCTATCCGTGCAGGTCTTGATATGGGAATTGTCAATCCGGGTATGTTGCAGATTTACGATGAAATACCCAAAGACCTTCTTGAAAAAACAGAGGATCTGGTATTAAACCGCAGGCCAGATGCAACAGAAAAACTACTTGAATTCGCTGAACAAGTTAAACAGCAGGATAAAAAGGAAATAATAAAAGACGAGTGGAGGGGATATTCTTTGGAAAAAAGACTTGAACATGCGCTGGTAAAAGGCATACCCGATTATGTGGAACAAGATATGGCAGAAGCTTTAGATAAATATCAGCCCACTTTAAATATTATTGAAGGACCGCTTATGGATGGGATGAATGTTGTTGGTGAGCTTTTTGGCTCGGGAAAAATGTTCCTTCCCCAGGTAATTAAATCAGCCCGCGTAATGAAAAAGGCGGTGGCTTATCTTTTGCCTTATATTGAGGCAGACAAGGCAAAAATGAAGGACACCAGCAAACAAAAGAAAGTATTACTGGCCACTGTCAAAGGAGATGTGCATGATATTGGAAAAAATATTGTAGGTGTAGTTCTGGGCTGCAACAATTATGAGATAGTCGACCTTGGAGTAATGGTCCCCACAGAAAAAATTCTGGATACTGCAATTAAAGAAAATGTGGATATTGTTGGGCTGAGTGGCCTGATTACTCCTTCACTGGAAATGATGGCGGATATTGCAAGAGAAATGGAACGGCGAAAAATGAATATTCCTCTGTTAATAGGTGGCGCCACTACTTCAAAAATTCATACGGCTGTAAAAATTGAACCCGAATATTCACAGCCGGTTGTTCATGTAAAGGATGCTTCACTGGCAGTTAATGTTGTTTCTAACCTTATATCGAAAAATGAAAAATACCTTCAATCGGTAAGGGAAGATTATGAACAAGTACGGCAATTCCAGGGACAACGGAAACCTAAAGAGTACCTCAGACTATCGGAAGCCCGTGCCAATAAGCCGAAAATTGACTGGAATTCCAGTCCTGTTTATAAACCGAATGTATTAGGCGTACATAAACTCATCGATTACCCGCTAAGTGAATTGCGGGAATATATTGACTGGACTTTCTTTTTCCTCACCTGGGGGATGAAAGGACACTATCCGCAAATACTGGATGATGATAAACAGGGAGACGCTGCACGAAAACTCCTATCTGAGGCAAATGAGTTCCTCGATGAAATAATAGAAAAGAAAATGCTGCAGGCAAACGCTGTTTATGGATTATGGCCTGCCAATTCATTGGGAGACGATATAGTTCTTTGGGAAAATGAACAAAAGGGAAAAGAAGCAGGGCGTTTTTTCCACATACGGCAACAGGAAAAGAAAAAGAATGGTGCGGCCAATTTATGTCTCTCTGATTATGTAGCTCCATTGGAATCAGACAGATTAGATTACTGCGGAGGCTTTGCAACGACTGCCGGCATTGGCATCGAACCATGGAAAGAAATGTTCCGGGAAGATCACAACGATTATAAAGCCATAATGCTGGAAGCGCTGGCAGACAGGTTAAGTGAAGCATTTGCCGAACTGCTGCACGAAAAAATCAGAAAAGAGTACTGGGGATATGCACCCGATGAAAACCTATCCCAGGAAGAAATGCAAAGAGTAAAATATCAGGGAATCAGACCTGCAATTGGATACCCTGCATGTCCCGAGCATTCGGAAAAAGAAAATCTATTCAACCTTTTGAATGCTGAAGAGGTTGGAATTACGCTCACCGAGCATTTCGCCATGTACCCCAATGCAGCGGTCTCAGGAGAATTTTTTGCCCACCCGGAGTCAAAATATTTCAGCCTTGAAAAAATAGGATATGATCAGGTGTCAGATTATGCAAAACGGAAAAATAAATCAATTGAATTTATTGAAAAATTCCTTCCTGCCAATTTAAATTACAAATAAGGTTTGTGATTTTGTTATTACTTATTATAAACCTCATTGAAAACGAATTTCTTTTATTCATGAATTACAATCCATATGTGTATGATACTATCACAACCAGAATATTAATTGAAGAAAATATAAATCATTTACCTGGAATTTTACACAGGCAGAGTTCCTGCCCCGGGTAATTCTATTCATAATCGATTTTTATCAGGAACTTTCTAAAATATTTGCAAAATTTTAATTTTGTAATGATTTTAGTCGTTATAAAACCAAATATGCTATGAAACTTTTTATTCCTCTTTTCCTGATTGCCTCGTTTACGGCAGTTGCTGGTTGTTCTTCATCAGGGCCGGAATTAAATACGCTTTCAAAAAAAGAAATAAAAGAAGGCTGGAAGCTGCTGATGGATGGAGAATCTTTAAATAACTGGAAAACATTCAATGGTGGGGAGGTAACTGGCTGGAAAATTAAGGATGGTATTTTATACAATTCTGGAGTGGGGTCAGACTATGGAGGAGATATTATTACCAAAAATGAATTTCAGAATTTTGAATTGTATCTGGAATGGAAAATAACACCCAAAAGCAATTCAGGTATTTTCTTTCATGTAAATGAAGGAATTGTTAACGCTATTTATGAATCGGGCCCGGAATACCAGCTTATTGATGATGCGGGCTGGCCTGCCCCTTTAAAACCCAGCCAGTATTCAGGGGCCAATTATGACATGCATGCTCCCCAAAATGCCAAAGTTGCACCTCCCGATGGTTGGAATAAGTCAAAAATTATCGTTGATGGACCGAAAGTGGAACATTGGCTAAACGGGAAAAAGGTTGTAGAATATGAATTGTGGAGTGATGAATGGCAGAAATTAAAGGAAAACAGTAAATGGAAAAATATGCCACATTATGGTACTGCAAAAAGTGGGCATATAGGCCTGCAGGACCATGGAGGATTAACTATGTTCCGGAATATTAAAATCAGGGAGTTGAAATAACCGCTTAAAATAATAGCGGGAAGAAAACCGGAGGTTAAAAATTCATTTTTTAAGTCCTTGTTTGATTAAAAACAACATCTGTTTAGTAATTCAGAAGGATTCAATGAAGGCATTCCATTATATTTGCAAAAAAAAAATTTTGATATGAGTTTTACTGCTTTCCAGGGAATGAGACCCTTTTCCCAGCTCATGTTTTCCGCTTTTGTTATTCTTGTCAGCTTTCTGGTTTTTATGCTTTTCTCTATGATAGCAGCCGTTCCATTGTTTGGACTGGATTCTGTAGTAAGCATGCCGACACTAAATAATTTAAATGATCCCGAAACCATTCGATTACTCAAATATTTTCAGGTAACCCAATCGATTGGGTTATTTATAATTCCTCCTTTTATTCTGGCGTGGTTATTTCATGGAAATTGGAAAGAGTATCTTTACCTGAACAGTAAAATCTCAACGGCATCTTTTCTGTTCGTTGTTGCAATGGTGTTCTTTTCTTTACCTTTAATCAATTTTCTGGGTGAATGGAATAACCAGATGCAATTTCCTGAAGGACTTTCAGGTTTGGAAGAATGGATGAAAAGTGCTGAAGACAGAGCGGAAGAACTGACTGAAGCCTTTTTAAAGGTAGAAACAACAGGAGGGCTTTTTTTTAATCTGTTCATGATTGCCTTCCTGCCTGCCATTGGGGAAGAGTTGCTTTTCCGTGGGGTCATCCAGCGAATTTTTACCAACTGGACCAGGAATTACCATTGGGGAATCTGGATATCTGCTATTCTGTTCAGTGCCCTGCACATACAGTTTTATGGATTTGTTCCTCGTTTGCTGCTGGGTGTTCTGTTTGGGTATCTGTTGGTACTGAGTGGGTCCATCTGGTTGCCCATTATTGCACATTTTTTTAATAACGCTTTTGCCATTGTAGCAATGTACCTGGTTGATAATGGAATTCTGAATCCGCAGGTTGAAGAAATTGGCTCCACTTCTGACAGTTATTATGCAGCAGTTTTAAGTCTGATTCTGGTATCAATTCTATTGTGGCTAATTAAAAGGGATAGCAAGAAAAAAATATCAGAACACATTATTACCTGAAAACTGATTCACTTCCCTATTTGGCATGCAAATGATATATTATTACAGATAATAAAAAAGGAGAAACAGAAACTGAAGCCTTTTCAACTCAATTGAAATCAAAAAGCAAATCAACCTGAAGTCCTTCGGACCTTAACTTTTTCTTTTCATTGCGTCTGAACACATACACAACACCATATTCCTGGGCTCTCTGCCGTTTATGCTTTGGTGGCAGGTTTACCATACTATCTTCAATTTCAGTCCACATACGGCCAATAAAATCATTGGTAATCTTTCGCAGCTGCTGAATTTTATCGTATGAACGGAGTGAATTTCTTTTTAGGTTTTGCTGAAAAACAGCTGCCTCATGAAAATCCTCCACCCGCACCTTCACCAAGGCTATGGAAGGATTATAAATCGGACTTCCCCCTTTTACCATACGTTTTTGCTCACCTTGTATTACCTTTCTGCCCCACTCCAGAATATCCTGTTCCGAATTTAATGATGGAACCTTCCCCGGGTTATCCTGCAACCCATAAAATAAAAGCACTTCCTCCTTCAATTCCTCCCGTTCAATATTCATAAACAAAACCTGTATGAAATGCGAAACATATAAACGGGCTTTTTCGAAAGCAGCTTTATATTCTATGTTCTTTTCTGACTCAATTTTTAAATCCAGTTCATGATGTTTCAAATGGTTTTCAAAATTCGTTTTAATGTTCTTTAACTCAAACAACGTATTTTTTGAAAACGCAAGCTTTCCGGCATCACGGCTGGAGGCGATATTCAAAGCGGCTTCCAGTGCACGTATTCGTGCTTTATCGGTAGTAGGCAATCGGCGGTATGGCATATATTCTCGCTTTAATGTTATCGCGAAGTTACATTATTATATGCATCCGTTCAAACTGTTCGCACTATTTATTATGCACAAAAAATTGTGAATAAAGTCTAAAACTATCCACTTAAAAATTATTCCCAAATCCACGGAAATAAAAATTTCTGTTTACATTTTACCTACTTTTACCCAAAATACGAATAGTATGAAGTTAGTTTTTGCAACCAACAACCGGCATAAGCTGGAAGAATTGCAGGCAATCCTTGGTATGAATTTTAAGCTGACCAGTCTGAAAGAGATAGGATGTACGGAGGAAATTCCGGAGGAACAGCCCACACTTGAAGGCAATGCAAGGGAAAAAGCATTGTATATTTATGACAAGTATGGATATACCTGTTTTGCGGACGATACGGGACTTGAAATAGAAGCCCTTGACAACGAACCGGGGGTTTATTCAGCCCGTTATGCAGGTGATAATAAAGATTCGCAGGCCAATATGGATAAAGTATTACAAAAGCTTAAAAAAATAAAAAACCGAAAAGCACGTTTTAGAACAGTGATTTCACTGATAATTAACGGGCACGAAAAACAATTTGAAGGCATTGTAGAGGGTGAAATTACAAAAGAAAAAAGAGGCGGTTCAGGATTTGGTTATGATCCCATTTTTCTTCCGGAGGGTTACAATAAAACCTTTGCGGAGATGGGACTTAAAGAAAAGAACCAGATAAGCCACCGTGCCCGTGCAGTGCAAAAGCTGGTTGAATATTTAAATCAAATTGAAAACAGGTGAAATCTATGCAAAAATTTCCGGTACTGATATTGTGCGTTTTGTTCTCTTTACATTTGCTGGCTCAGCACCGTCAAAACAACTGGCAGGAATACCTTTCATTTGCAAACGCAAAGAAGGTGATGGTTGCAGATAATAAAATATATGCTGCCACCGAAGGGGGTTTATTTTATTTAAATCTTGAAGATAACAGCCTGAATAAAATTTCCAGAGTTAACGGCCTGAATGATTTTGGAATCCGAACCATCGGCTGGAGCGAAAAGCATAAAACCCTGCTGGTAGCCTATAATAACAGCAATATTGACCTTATAAAGGGCAACATTGTTTTAAATCTTCCCGATATTAAACAAAAGCAAATGACAAGTGATATGAATATTTATAATATCACTTTCCATGAAGATGAAGCTCTGCTGGCATGTGGCTTCGGTATAGTTTCTGTCAACCTCATACGTAGGGAAATAAAGGACACATGGTTTCTCGGACCTGGTGGAGATGCAATTAAAGTAAATGACGTTAAAATTTTTGATACCTCTATTTATGCTGCTACCAACTCCGGCCTGTTCAGGGCTGATTTGTATGAGCCCATTCTGGCTGATTACCGGAATTGGGAAAGAATAACCACCATACCCAATGCCGGCAGCAGATTCAACCATATTATGGTACATGCCGGATCATTAATTGTTAATTACGCACCTGACGAGTATAACCAGGATGCGATGTACCGTCTTTCTGAGAATGGCTGGATTCCCTATATACCACAGATAAAATACATCAATGACGCCCAGGTAAGAAACAATTATATGACAATTGCCGGCAGAAACGAATTTTTTGTTATTGATGAAAGCCATACTGTTGCAGGAATGGTAAATAGTTATCCGTTTACCGGTGAAACAGCAACACCTGTAGCACCGATGAGCATTGGTTTGAGTAATGACGGAACGTTATGGATTGCCGATTACATATACGGTCTGGTAAGATATGGAAACCAGGAGGCTGAATCTTATTTTCCGAAAGGGCCTTCCGATAACGATGTTTTTTCGCTTTATTTCAATAAAGGGGATCTCTGGATGACCCCGGGAGGAAGAACAAACTCCTGGTCAAATACATGGCAGTACCCCCGTTTTCAACGATACCAAAACGGAGAATGGCTCGCTTTCAACAATAAAAAATACCCGGAATTAGATGGATTTTTTGATATTGTTGACATTGTTACCCATCCCTCTAACCCTGACCATCTTTTTGTGGCCAGTTGGGGAGGGGGGGTCCTGGAATTTTTAAACGGGCAGCTTATCAACCGATACACAAACCATAACAGTCCACTTCAAACGGCAATTCCCCAACAACCCGATGCACCGTATGTACGTATTGGTGGGCTTGGCTTCGATTCAGAGGGAAATTTGTGGATTACCAACTCTGATGTGGAAAACAACTTGTTGAAATTAAAACCCGATGGAAAATGGGAAGCTTTTTCGATGCAGGAAGTGATAGAAAATAATATCGGGAAACTAATAGTCACCCGGAACGATGATAAATGGATTCAAATACCGCGTGGAAACGATGTGTATGTTGTGAATAAAGACGGTACTGCCAAAAAGAAACTTCAGGTAACTTCCTACTTTAACAATGGTCAGCAGGAAATTGTCAACCGCATGAACGATGTTTATTCCATCATAGAAGATTTGGATGGTGCCATCTGGATAGGTACCTCGAAAGGAGTTGCCGTATACAATAACCCACGCAGGATCTGGGAACAGGCAAGCCTCTATGCAATTCAGCCAAGCCAGGATCTTAAAGACGGTCTTTACCATCCGCTTCTGGAAACGGAAACCATTACTGCAATTGCAGTCGATGGAGCCAATCGCAAATGGATTGGAACCCGAAATTCCGGAGTTTATCTGGTATCCGAAATGGGAGATAAGGAAGTTTTGCATTTTACAAACGAAAATTCACCTTTGCTGACTAATAATATCACTGCACTGGCAATCAACCAAAATACAGGAGAGGTATTTATTGGCACCAGTGAAGGTCTGATTTCTTATAAAGGGGATGCAATTGCCGGAAAGGACGCTTATGCAGATGTGTATGTCTATCCCAACCCGATAAGGGAGACCTGGGACGGACCTGTAACAATCACCGGCCTGGTGGAAGATACCGATATAAAAATTACAGATATCAGCGGAAACCTGGTGCATCAGGCTACTTCACTCGGTGGAAAGGCTACATGGGATGGCCGGAACCTGAATGGCAACAGGGTTAAAACCGGTATTTACCTGGTATTTTGTACCGATAAATTTGGTGAAAGAACTCATATTGAAAAGTTACTGTTCATCAATTGATATACTTATCTGCAACTTTTGAGAGTAAACATTAATATGAACAGGAATGCTTGTCGCTGGTGAGGGAATTGTACTGCACAGTGTAAAATATGCTGAAAACAGCATAATCACCACCATGTACACCAGAGAGTGGGGCAGACAAGCTTATATGATCAGGGTTTCTGGGAACCGAAAATCTCAAAATAAACCGGGAATATTACAACCTCTGTTTTTTTTAAGCTTTGTTGCTTATCAGAAAGAGGCCAGAGAAGTACAGCGGTTAAAAGAAATTAAAAATCAGCCGGTATATCAAAGTATTCCATTTGATGTGGTAAAATCAGCACAGGCACTTTTTCTGGCTGAAATTCTGTATAAAGTTTTGCGCGAACAGGAAAGTTCACCTGATACTTTTGCCTTTATCCAAAATTCCCTGATGTACTATGATTTGAGCGAACGCCCGGCACCAAATTTTCACCTGTGGTTTCTCTTCAGGCTTACAGAATATACCGGAATTATGCCTGACACTGCAAAAATCGGATTTGAAGGGTGGTTCGATATGCGGAAAGGTGCAGTCGTTCCCTTCGAACCATCGCATCCTTTTTTCATAAACAGGGAAGCCACGGAAATCCTTGCTAAATTGGCTTCCCTGAAAATTCAGGATTTAGAACAGCTCCGAATACCGGCTAACCTTAGAAATTCGCTAACTACAAAACTGGTGGAATATTACCAGCTTCATTTCGAGCACCTGGGAGAGATTAAATCACTTAAAGTGTTGCATGAAATATTTTCCTAAGCTTACATTTTCAGGGAAGCCTTCGAAAATATATGTTCAGGAATATCCTGGTTGAACTTGATATCCAGCACCTTAAATTCAGTGCCATCACCTTGCTTCAGCATATCTTTATAAAGGATGGTTTTGGGAAACCAGCGTCCTTCCATCTGAACCACATCACTCATTACCGAACGTTTAAGCAGCTGTCCGCTTTTGGCAAATAAATCTTCCCTCAATGGAACATACCTATCGGCATCAACCCAAAGTTTCCGCGAAGCATAAGCCACATCATCCACCTTTGCTGTCAACTCCAACACCCAGGTTTCCCGGCCATCTATCATTTCTCTTCCTTTTACCTCCGCATTATAAGTTTCAGAAAGCTTCCGGTCATCCATCATATCTTCATACGACAGGTCGGAACCCATTAACGACTGACGCAGCATATGCCCTGAAATCTGTATCGTTCGATCGGTCGAGGGAGAATATATCCAAAGCTGATTTTCGAGCTTCAGCATTTTGGTTCCCTGCTCACGTGCCGGAGATAAATACTCGGTAAAAGACTTATAATCGCCCACCGACCATGTTTTGGAAATAATGGTCCTACTGGAACGCTTTCCATGAATGGTCATAGAGGATTCAAAAACCCTGTTCTCCGACGACATGTTGCTGTCAATTCTTGCAAGGATCTCATCTGCTCCGGGCTGACTGTTTCCCGCAACCACCCACAGTGAAAGCAATAGTATTAAAAACTGTTTCATTTTAATGTTTCAATTTAATAATCTTCCTGTAACTACTATTTTTCATTCTTTCGTCAGGCTTCCAGCTCCTTGAACAGCTGAGATGTTTTTCGTTTATAGATTCCAATTCCGGCAAGCATGGTGCCAATAACTGTTGAAAGTAAGCCTGGAATAAATCCAATATAATAATCGACCGGGGTAATTCGTGTGCGAATTGTTGAAGGAAACATCATGGAAGCCCCTTCCATCATTCCCGATATATCGATTCCATATTCCTGCACCAGGAAGGCAAAAAACAAACCGGCAGCCGTTCCGATGAATGTACCAGCAATGCCAATAACTACCGATTCATATATCAATGTACGGTATACATGGTTCTTTTCCTCACCCATTGCAAGTCTTACTCCGAATTCACCAAACCTGCGAAGGCCCCCAAGCAAACCGGCATTCCAGAGCACCAATGCCATGGCCAATACAAAAATCATGGTAATATAAACTCCCCACACATTCGAAAGCTCTACATACTGCCCCATATTTCCCTGCTGGCTAAGTGTTTTCATAACAGGGGCATATTCATCTTCTCCTGCTGCCCGGGATTCATTAAATGCACGGGCCGTCTGAAGAACCTTATCATTATCATAAAAACTGGTTTTAAGGAATCCAACCACCTCACCGGCTGCATCGCACATATCGAGTGCCAGGCGGGCATCTTCAATATCAACAAGAACACTTCCCCGGTCAAGTGCTTCTGTGCCAAAAGATACGGTGCCGGCCACCCGGAAGTTGTACATGGTCATACTTCCGTGCATGGTTGAGCTAATCAGGGTTACCTCATCTCCCGGGTTTACCTTCAGCTTCGAGGCAAATTCATCACTGAGCAGCGCCTCACCCGGGTTTTGAATCATATGCCCCCGCACCATTGCGTTCTCAATGTTCAGCCTTTTGGCTTCCATACTCCCTTCCGACATAAAATCCATGGCAAAACCGGCTGCCGGACCCTGGGCACGGGTCTCACCCTGTTCGTCGGGAGCATCAACCAATCCTCCAAACTGGATTCGGGGTGTCCACGTGTAGGCAGGATATTGCTGCTGTAAATCGGTTAGCAATTCCCCCACACCCATTAAAGCCAAATCCAGGGGCAGCTGATTCATGTTTTCAGAATACGCATTGGTCATTACTTTCACATGCCCATGCGAGAAGCGTGCATTCATTTCGATGGTGTCGCCCATAAAACCAGTAATGTAGGCATGCAGAAACACGGTAAGCATCACACCAATGGCCACCACTATTACCGGCAAGCGGCTACGGCTCTTATCGCGTAGCAGTCCTTTTATTAAAAATTTTATCATTGGATTCTCCCCCTTAAAGCTTCTGTTGGATTCATTTTAGCAATTTTTCTCGAAGGCCAGTAACTGACCACAGTAGTAACCAGTACAACAATCAATACAGTGGCAATTACCAGACCGACACTGTAAACCGGGTAAAGGGTCTGTGCCATGGCCATACCAAATTCACTGGCATCCATCGGCAATGTCCAGCCCGCCTTTGCCTGCCACCAGAGAAGAGGCAATCCATAGATGGCAGCAACAATTGCTGCAAGTACCGAATGCATAGCACCCTCAACAGTGAACAAGCCAACCACCTCGCGCCTGGTATAACCCAGGGCAATGTAAGTTCCTATTTCCTTTTGCCGCCTGAATATCGACAGTACCTGTGTATCAAACACCGCAAGCATGGCCAGGAGCAAAAGAATGCCATAAAATACCGTCTGTCCCGCAGATTTTGTTTTAATCATATCATCAACTGAGGCCGTGAGTTCATCTTTCGACTGATACACCCACTCCCCTGTATCTGACCATTCCCTTTCATCATCCGAAAGCACAAACAGGGTAGCTTCATTTTCAAGCAAGGTCATACTCCTGAGCTGCTCCAGTGGCACATATACCTGACCGGCTTCCACGGCGGGTACATTGCTTGAAAATACCCACGCTATAAAAATCTCTGTTGCATCAAACATGCCATTGGCATCCCTCCAGCGCATGGTCAGGCGGGTGCCTTGCTTAATTTTCATATTCTGTGCCAATATGTTGCCGATCACCGCCGGTACAGCATCCGTCAATGCAGTATCCAGTTTATGGGCAGGAATCAAAAGTATCTTCTGTTTCGGATTAATTCCGGTAATAGAAACCGGCTGCATCCTCCCCTGCGGATAAATGGTTCCCTGCACCACCAACATAGGTTCCATGGCTCCATTTGCTATTTCATCCGTGAATTCAGCAGGAACAATACCATGACTTTCAGTAAGTGTATACGGATCATACGGATCGTATTGCACATGCCAATACTGTCCTTTACCGATTTGCCAGTTGGTCATGTCTGTCTTGGCCTGGTAGTCCCACCCGGCCATAAGGCCTTTCATCCAGATAATCACCACAAAGGAAAATGAAAGCACCAACACGTTGAGCCAGGTGCGAAGCCCGGCCCCGATGAGGTTGCGATATGCAAGTTTAATTGCTGTTTTCATTTTATTATTTTTTAATCATCGTTATTGTATCCTCAAATAGTAAATAGTAAATAGTAACAGTAAACAGTGAACAGTGAACAGTGAACAGTGAACAGTTTTTTGAAGCAACAATTTATGTGTTCGCCAGAGGCAGCAGTAACTACATTTTTATTTTCACATCTGTATGTATAGTTTGACGACAAAACATTGATGACTTGTCAACCATTGAATTCAGCATCCTGCCAATTGATTCACACCGGTCAATCAGATTATTTTTTAGACCCTCGTCAATATACTCACATTCAAAAGATTCTTCAACCCAATGCTGTGTTTCATATTGTTCCGAATCCGAATCCGTCAGCTTTGAAATAAAATGATTTTCATATCTTCTCTTCCCCCATGCCTCTGCAATTTGAGCCCCAACAGAACGGGAAGATCTTCGTATTTGATCGGTGAGTGAAAACTTTTCATCTTTTGGAAAAGAGAGTGTCATTTTAAAAATTATCCTGGATAATTCCTTTGCTTGTTTATATACTTCCAGGTCCCTGAAACTGCTAGCATGTCCAAGTTTTCTTTTCATCTTTTTAATATTTTAAAATTTTTATTAAAAATATCAACTTCTATATTTTCTGTTACCAGGAAACATTGATGAAAATCTAAAATAACCCTAATCAGATACTATCAATAAATACTTACTCCAGAGAAATCGCCATCACTTTTTAATTCAATATCTGCCCCTGCTTCATTTCTTACTTTTCACTGTTTACTGTTCACTTTTCACTATTATTTTCCTACTTTTTTCAAAAGCCCCCTACCACCTCCCACACTCTCCTTCTCCCGCTCTGCCTCCTCCACAACCTCCTCCTTATCAATCCTGCCGTCAAGCAAATAAATTTTGCGGCGGAGGTAACCAATAACCTTTTCGTCGTGAGTGGCAAACAGGAAAGTGGTATTCAATTCACGGTTCAGGTTCAGCATTGTCTGCAGAATATTGTGTGAATTAGCGGCATCAAGATTTGCCGTGGGTTCATCAGCCAAAACAAGTGAAGGTTTCTTCACCATGGCCCGGGCAATTGCTACCCGTTGGCATTCTCCTCCCGACAGCTGTGAAGGTTTCGATTTCGCCTTATCAGTCAATCCTACCCACTCGAGGGCATCCATAACCATCTTCTTGCGCTGGTCTGATCCTATTTTCAAAAGCAGCAGGGGAAACTCTACGTTTTCAAAAACTGAATGCACAGCCAGCAGATTATAGCTTTGAAAAATAAAACCCATCTGTTCTTTTCTCAACCGGGCCGCCTGCTTAGCCGACAATTCACCAATTGAATGCTCCAGCACAATGGCTTTCCCCGATGATGGAGAATCGAGCGACCCTATGATGTTCAGTAGCGTAGTTTTACCCGAACCGCTGGGACCTATCAAACCCGTAAACTCGCCTGTTTCCAGGGTGAGATTTATTTCGTTTAACGCTGTAAAACTCGATTTCCCCATCGGAAATGTTTTCGTAAGGTCCCTGATTTCTATTATTGATTTGTTCTTCATTACCTGATATTTAGTTTATCTGTTAAAAACTTTAATGATTAAACACCAGCATTACCTGCAGCCCTGCACCGGCAAACAATATGTCGGTAGTGGTAACTGTGGGTATCCTGTAGGATTTCGGATTTATGTATCCCATGAAGTGTAAAGTTATCCGGTTAAACTGTCTCTGCCAGTTCACAAAATTATATGCTGCACTGTTACGCCAGTCGTAGTAAAGAATGTAACTGATGTTATCGAACAAGCCCACCGGATAGGAAACATTTAAAAGTGAAAATGTAATGCCTTCATTAAATTCAAATGGTTTTTCATCGAATGCCGCCACCAGCTGCTCATACACCACCGTCAATCCATTTCCCAGGGCGAAGGTATAATCCACCCCCAGGTTAAGAATCTCCTGATTTGTAAGCATGCCCATATTCCTGCCCATTGTCTTCCACGAAGCCTCTACCCAGTAACCGAGCACCTTGTCAAAACGGGCATCAAATCCCACCCTGTGCTCGGGAACCTGGTCATACCGGAAGAGCTCTTCTGCCAGATTCCTGCTGTCGGCAACCCGGTAATGATATGACAAAGCCGCCTCACCGCTGCCTGCCGGTAACTGGATACGTCCTCCGGCCTCCGGAATACGGGCATTTGTTTTTACTGTTTCCCATCCCTTAGGATTGTCGTTCCCGTATAGCGCCCACAGCCAGAAGGTCATGTTGTTCAGTGTGTAATACCTTCCCAGAATACCCCATACGCCATCGGTAAGTTGCAACGGGTCGCGCGGGTCCATTTGATCGAACCACATGAGCGGCCTTAAAAGTGTTGCCGATCCAAAATTGATTTTTTGCAGCCCTGCCCTCACTTCAAGCTGTGAAGTTGAATACCTCGCCCAAAGACGGTAAGGCTTTAAATCGCCGTTTGAAGAGTATGCATCAAAATTTCTCATTCCAATATTCCCGTACATATTTGCCGATGCTTCAAAATCAATCAGCCTGTCTCCTTCCGAAAGGATATTATAATTCACCTGCGGAAGGTACCTTCCTCCATTCCACCATGGAAATTCATTATAGGGATTCATGTGCGTATAAACCGACAACTGTCCTTTAAACCTTAACGGTTCCTGGGGAAATACCGGATGTATAATCAAGTACAAAACCACCGGGATAATAATATGTTTAAATCCGTACATTTTATGCTCTTGGCGTTATACCGTATGCAATAAACTTTGTGAATTCAAGAATGAGCTCTTGAGGTGAGCTAAAAAGTCCTGCAAGTTTTTCGTCCTTCATAAGCTCGACAAGGCCAAATGAAACCTGCACTAAAAACTCCGGTTTTAAATCATCGCGAAAAATTCCCGCCTGCTGTGCTTTCTTCCAGCTGTCGAGCACGCCTGTCCATGCCTTACGTGTTTTAGCTTCAACAAAAGCTTTTAATTCCGGCTCAGAGCCGAGGTAAAAATCCTGCATAAACTCTTTACTGATGTTATTGGTTCCTTCAGCTTTCAGAAGTATCAGCTTTTCAATCTTCTCCTGAACCGAAATATCTTCATCAATGAGCATGTTAAATTTTAAAATACCATCATCTACTTCATCGGAAAATACCTGTTTTGCCAATTCTGTTTTATTTGAGAAAAACTTATAAAAGGTCATTTTACTTACCCCCGCCTTCATGCAAATTTCCTGGACTGACACCCTTTTAAACCCATGTTTCCAGAAAAGATCGCGTGCTGTTTTAATTAGTGCTCCATATTTAGGACTGAATTCCATATCGTTCATTTATTACAATATTATAAAGACTATACGAAAATAGTCATATTTTATTAAAAGTGTATACTATTTCGAAAAATGTAAGATTTGTTGTGAAAAAATTAACATTCCCAGAATGTCTTTTTAATAAAATTCAGATTTCTTTTCCAGTAAGTATTTGGGCTCAGCCTTTTTACCATTCAAAATAAATCCTTCATGTCTTAACAAAAAGCATTTCGGTTTACATTGTCATTATACCAACACCAGAACAAATTCGCGAATTCGCGAATTTGTTCTGGTGTTGGTATATCGTTGATCCTGTTTTGGCAGGTATTTTAAAAGAAAAAAAATGAATTCTCATACTCAATTGAAGGCAGGTCAAACAATTTTTTCAAATGACAGAAGCCAGAATATTACTTTGATGAAGTCGTTAAAATCAGGCAGGTTAATTTGAGAACAGCAGTTAAACACATTTAGGTTTTAGTTGAAATAACCTGCTTAAGTGTCTGCTGCAAACATTATTTTATTCAATGAATTTGATTTAGTTTTAAGCATTGTACGCGCTTAACTATCCCCTGAATACAAATGCTTCATAAATATAAATATCTGCATCCTTCCAGTCGTTCCACCTAAGACCGGCCTTGTCCCGGGCACAGTGACCCAGTAGCTGCTCCACTGTCCACCCGGCTTTAACAGCTACCTTGGGCAAAAAGGTTCCTGAATTTTCCCCTTTTACAATGTATATACCATGTTTCCCAAGCTCTATTTCATCAATTGATTCTATTTTACGAAGCATGGAAAGCAGCGATATTTCCAGTTCCATTTTATCAAGTTCGTCTTTCTGCAGATTGTCAAACCGTTGATCACAGCAGGCAGATACGGCCAGTTGCCGCACAGTATCGTTTAAAGTACTGTTTTTGGTCATATTCCCGATGCAGCCACGCAGTTTCCCATCTATATAAATACTTACAAACATTCCTGCAGTTTCTGCGACGTGATGGACTGGTAAAACCGGATAAACCGGCTCTTTTGATTCAAAATACTTTACTATGGCCTGTCGCGCTATTGCAAGCAGTTCGATTTGCTGCTTTCGGGAAATTATTGGATTAACTTCTTTTTCAAAAACAGCAATTGCCCAATAACCCACGACTTTACTCCTGTCTCCATGTTTTTTGGAATCTCCTGAATTCTGATAATGAACCAGCCGGTATTCCAGGTTTTTTTGTTGAGTAAGATACATTAAAGTTACGACCGATGTCCATCCACATAAAGGAGTTATAAGATTTTCAATATTTCTGTTTGCTGTGAATGATTGAATCAATGCATGCGGATTATTGCTGCATATGATCTGAGCAGTATTAAAATCAAGTTCAACGGCATCATTGTAGGCAGGATAATGAGAAAAATCGGTGCTTACCAGGAAAAGGTTATTGGGTTTAAACCAGGGTTCCAGTATGTGTGCTATTTTTTCACATTCACCGGCATCATTATTACCCAGGATTAAAGGTACCAGCCGAAAGTCAGTTCCCAGTTTATGCTGAAGAAATGGGAGTTGAACTTCGAGGCTGTGTTCATAAAGGTGTACTTCAGGATATACCCGGAACAGCCTGCCTGAATCTGTAAGGTATTTTACAACCTGTGCATCTACTTCAATTTCCCCAAGAGGAGTTTTGTACCGGTCAACATTGCCGACTGACACTCCAGCGAAATGATACTGATGACTCGAGGCAAGAAGAAACACTCTGTCATAGGTTTTGGTTACAGGCAGCTGATTGTATGCAGAAGCAGCAACAGGACCGCTGAAAACATATCCGGCATGCGGTGCCAGCAGAGCCTGAGGTGGATTTTGGCAAACAGGTTTTTTTGCATGGGCAAATAAGTCTCTCAATTGTTTTGAAAGCAGATCTCCGGAAGACGGATAAAACATGCCTGCAAAAGCAGGCTCCTTTACATTTGATGATGGTTTACCGGAGTCTTTCATTGAATAATAATCAAATTTGCAATTCAGTATGTTCCTTCAAAGCCAGTGGCAGCATAAAACAAACTGTAGTGCCTTCATACGGAGTGCTTTCAATTTCTAAATCCGTTTCATGATAATGAAGAAATTCACGGCACATTATAAGACCCATTCCATTTCCCGGTTCATTTTCAGTCCCAGGAGTAGTTACTTTACGTTCAACATGGAAAAGATGATTTATCTTTTCATGAGCAATACCAATTCCTGAATCTGCAATCTCTATTTTAACAGAATCATCCACACATACTGAACGAATTTCAACTGTTCCTCCGGATGGTGTGAATTTAAGCGCATTGGACAGTAAATTTCTCAATACCAACTGTACCATATTTTTATCGGCAAATACGGCTAAAGGATCCGTATTTGAAACCAGCCGTATATTTTTCCTTTTTGCCATTACCCCGTAATAATTAATTGTTTCGTCAACCAACTGTTCCAGGTCAATTTCCTCCAGATGAAACTTTATTCTCCCGGTATGAGACTGCGCCCATTCCAGCAATTTTCCCAATAATCCCAGAGCATTTTGGGATGTACTTTCAATATCGTTAAGGATTTCTTTTTTTAGTACAGGTGACAACATTTCAGAATCATCTTTCAGAATTCCAATAAAATTTTGAATGATCCCAAAAGAACCTTTGAGATCATGTGAAATGATAGAAAAAAACTTTTTATTCATTTTCAACTCCTCTTCATAATTCTCTAATATTTTACTTGTTGAAAGATGGTATTTAATGCGTCCAATCAACTCTTTGTTATCTACAGGTTTATAGAAGTAATCAACAATTTCCGGTTTAAAACCATTGAAAAGGTTTCTCATTCCCGCTTTATCAGAAATAAAAATTACCGGAGTAAAGCGTGTAAACTCTGACCTCCTCAGCCGGTGATAAATTTCATATCCCTCATTAACCGGCAGGCTGGAATCGAGTAAAACCAGGTCGGGTTGATTCTGTTCTATCGACTGCAAGGCATTAATTCCGTTTAGTGCAGTATTGACAACATATCCCGACTGCATTAAAATGCTATTTAATACCTGGATATTAAAAGGGTTGTTATCGACAATTAAAATGACGGGGTTTTTTCTTGTCAATTGAGTTTTAGATTTTTCATTGTCCATAATGTTTTATTTGCAGGTTTAATATGTGCTTTTATGTCTTCTGATGAAACCAGGTTTATAATCAATTAAATATAAGAAAATAAGCTCAATAAAAAAACAGAATTGGTGTTTAATTGCAATTTATCGGGCTCCGGATTTTCATTATATTTATTCCTGTTCGTCTTTGCCATATTTTTGCAGAAAAAAAGCTGCTAAAACGGGGTTTGTTCAAATAAAAGCATATTCAGTATATTAAAGAATATTTTAAATTGCTTTACTTTTAAGTTTTAATGCTATACATTCGTATATAAATCACAAAAAGAACCTTCTCATGAAAATCAGAAACTTATGGATTTATTTGCTCCTCCTCCTCTTACTTTCAACATTCATTATCGTTTCGGGTTGTGCCACACAGTCGGTTGATATAATACCGGTTAATCCACCCGGATTTTTTAAAGGGTTACTTCACGGTTTTATTATCCTTTTTAGTTTTATAGCTGGTTTATTTACCGAATACAGGATTTATGCCTTCCCCAATTCAGGTGGATGGTATGACTTTGGGTTTCTGCTCGGAGTGATGATTTTCTTTGGCGGAGGTGGCGCCGGTGCACGCAGGTAAAAAGTTATAAACGGGTACTTATTGTTTCAAACAACAGACTGTGCAAAACTTATAATTAAAAACAACATCCAACTGATAAAGAAGAAAAGGATTTACATATATTTGTTGCATAAAAAAATGAAAATTTAAAGAAATGAACCGGTTAATCTTAATTATCGTTGTTTTGGGCCTGGCTTTTACAGCCTGCAAATCGAAAAAAGAATTGGCCCAATCTCCTTATACTACCGATCCTTCTGCCCAGCCCAAGGTATTTACAGTGCCTGCAAGCAATGCACAACCACAGGCACTTCCCCGTGAAGAACCTGCCACCACTGTAAGTGAACCCGTTTCCATGAGAAAAGAGCAGGTTTCATTTACGCGCCAGGAAGACAAAGCGCAAAATGAATCCAATAATTTCTTTGTTATTCTTGGATCATTTAGTGAATTAAACAATGCAAAAAATTACCGTGAGACACTTTTAAACAAAGGATTCACGCCTATTATCCTGCACAGTGAAACCGGGTATTACCGGGTTTGTGTAAATTCTTACCAAAACGAATTTGAAGCACGAAACCGGGTGGCACAGGTCCGGAAAACTTATCCGGAATATGCCGATGCCTGGCTCCTGATAAAAGATTAAGAATTGGATTAGAAACAAAAAAAAGCCGCATACAAGCGGCTTTTTTTTGTTTCTGTCAATGAAAGATTTATATCCGGTACATAATTTGCTTTTATTTCCAAAAGGTGCATTATTTTTGTAATCCATTAAACCGATTAACTACCAATATTATTCAGCTAATATGAAAAATGAAGAAAAGCAGCGACTCCTCGATTGGCGCTATTTGAAGATGGCACTTATATGGTCACAGAACTCTTATTGTAAAAGAAGAAAGGTCGGAGCTCTGCTGGTTAAAGAGAAAATGATTATATCTGATGGATACAATGGTACACCGGAAGGATTTGAAAACATTTGCGAAGATGAAAACAATCTGACCAAACCGTACGTTTTACATGCTGAGGCCAATGCGATTACAAAAGTGGCCAAATCAGGCAACAGCAGTGATGGAGCAACATTATATGTTACATCATCGCCTTGTCTCGAATGCTCCAAGCTCATAATCCAGGCTGGTATAAAACGGGTTGTATTTACTGAGAATTATCGGCTTGAGGATGGTATTAACCTGCTAAAGAGAGCAGGAATTGAAGTTAAGCATATTGAAGTGGAAAAATTAGAAGCAGATTAAATGAATAAGAGAACAACTATAATTTTACCCTTACTGGTAGCAGTTTCAGTTGCCGGAGGGATATTAATCGGGAACCTGCTCCGGCAGAACACTCAAATCATCCAAAGCCCGATTATGGGGTATACGAGGCCGAATAAGCTGACAACTATACTGCAGTTAATTGAAAACGGGTATGTTGACAGTATAAATTCAGGCGATATTGTTGAACAAACAATTCCCGATATTCTGAAAAAACTGGACCCACATACAGCCTATATACCGGCAAGAAATATGAAAGAAGTTCAGGAAGAAATGACAGGTAACTTTTCCGGAATTGGTGTACAGTTTAGTATACAAGATGATACGGTAAGGGTAATTGAAGTAATTCCGAATGGCCCCTCCAGCCAGGTCGGAATATTGCCCGGTGACAGGATTGTTACAGTAAATGATTCGCTCATTGCAGGTGTGGATGTGAAAAATATTACTGTCCTGAAACTGCTTAGAGGGGAACGGAACACAAAGGTTGAAGTAGGAATTATACGTAAAGGCCATAATAAGGAGCTGGAATTTGAAATCACCCGCGACAATATTCCCCTGATAAGTGTTGATGTTTCCTATATGATAGATGATGAAACAGGATATATAAAGGTTACCCGTTTTTCAGAAAAGACGTATAGTGAATTCATGCAGGGAATGGAAAAAATTCACCGGCAGGGAGCAAAAAAAGTAATTGTTGATTTGCGTCAGAACCCGGGAGGTTCTCTTGCAAGTGTACTGCAGATTGTAGATGAATTTCTGGAAAAAGGAGAAGATATTCTTTATACCGAAGGTGTAAACCAGCCTCGCAAGACCTACAAGGCTTCAGGAAAAAATCGATGGAAAGAGAAAGAAGTATTTGTAATGATTGATGAATTTTCAGCATCGGCAAGTGAAATTTTTGCAGGTGCATTGCAGGATAACGACAGAGGATTGGTAATCGGACGGCGATCGTTTGGGAAAGGCCTGGTGCAGGAGCAAATCCCATTGATGGACGGCTCTGCTTTGCGCCTTACAGTAGCCAGATTCTATACACCCAGCGGGAGAAGCATTCAAAAATCGTATGAGAACGGAAACGATGAATATTATCAGGACTTGCATGCCCGATTTAGCCATGCCGAACAATTGTATGCCGATAGCATCCGTTTTAATGATTCATTAAAATATCAGACCAGAGCTGGCCGGACAGTATATGGAGGAGGTGGAATTATGCCCGACGTATTTGTGCCTATGGATACAACCGGCAATTCTGATTACCTTGAACGGCTGCTTAGAAAAGGATTAATCTATTCCTTTGCTTACACTTATGCTGATAACAACAGAAAAATTCTGTCGGAATTTGAAACAACCGATGCGTTCGAACAGTACCTAGATAAGCAAAAGGTATTAAATGAATTTATAAATTATGCTTCCAGGAATGATATACAGCGGGATGAAGAGGGATTAAAACGATCGGGCGAATTAATTGAAACCCAATTAAAGGCTTATATTGCACGGAATATAATGGGAGAGGAAGGTTTTTTCCCGATTATTAAGCAGGTCGATAATACATTACTGCAAGCTATTGAAATCTCAAAACAAAATTTTCTTGTTGAAAATCTTTTAAAGGAAAAAAAATAATCGGATTCATAAATATCAGATGATTTATTTTCGGGGAGAAAAAATTCGGATTTTTCTCCCCGAAATAATTACTATGTCACCATTTCTTAGTTTTGCCCGCTTTCTGATTTCTATCTGACCATTAACCAGCACCTGTTTTTGCTCAATTATCATTTTGGCATGACCACCCGTCTCGGCATAACCCAGCAATTTTATCAACTTCACTAATTCAATGAAATCATTTTCCAGTATAAAATCCTTCATATGACATTCCTCTTTAGATTTGAATCCATGCTTATTATTTCCACTGCTTTTTGATAATTTATAAAATTCAGAATTTATAATTTATCTGATAATTATTTTTGTAAGATACTTCCCACCGGTCAAACTTGCTAATGATATCCTCTAAATGGTTCCTCCTTAAAAGAGATGGATTTGCCATTATGCATCATTGGGATCAATACAACTTTATGCTCATTACCAATGACTTATATTGAGAAAAAGGTAATTCTCGAGTAATTTGGAAGGCAATTCACATTCTATAAGCAGCACTACAACAAGGTCTTTTCCCTTCTCTCCCTGTATTCTTTCTATATTTGATAAATATCATTCCAAGTCCAGCTTTTGCCTGATATGGTGGGGAATAGATTCCTTGTTAACCATAATGGCTAATGTTTTCAGCCTTACATAATCTTCGGTCATGTGCAGGTATCCTCCCAAATCATTACTTGCTGCTCCCCATGAATTCTTGGTGTAGAACATCCTGCTATCCTTATCATCGCTTGAAATTCCCACAATATGCATCAGATGATCATCGGTAGTGCTTCGGTTGTAAAAGGTTTCCTGCCTCAACAGCTGTTCGGCTTTACCTTTTTGTTTTCGGGGCAGGTCAGCTTTACCGTTGTTATGACTAAAGGTTTTTTCACTGGTATCACCATCCCAGGCGATTGTATAGCCGTTTTCGAGGGCATGGTACATCACTTCCATCAACTCATCAACAGGCAAATTATAGTAGAGACCATGTGCCCAGTTATCTGGCACCTCCAGTACAAACGGTTTATAAAACGGATGATGATTGAATGAGGTAAGTTCAACATATTCATCGGGATCAATTTTAAACTTATCCCGGAACCCGACAGGAGTATATTTTTCATCCCTGTATACCACTTCCCGGGGCAATTCTCCCAGATAATTATCCAGTATAGCATCGAACACTGAAAGATCTTTAACAGTAAAGCCATCTTTATTCCCATTCAGCCTGTCCGCTTCAACACGTACTTCATTAATCAGGTTCCGGTGATTGTGCCTCCCGTTATTCTCCACTCCCGGGAAAGCCTCCTGTGTTACCATACCGTATTTGCGTAACACATTCATCACATCGTGTGCCTGGCCACCCTGTCCGTGATTGTTGTTGCCATGAAACAACATGTAACGAAGTGCCCTGTTCTTATAACTATAATATACAAAATACATTTCAGACAAGTCAGTTTCAGGAAAACCTTTCCTGATAATTTCAGATTCGAGAAAACTGGTGGTAGCAAAACTCCAGCAGGTACCTGTATTTCCCTGATCGATAACCGGAAGATGCTCAACAACAGTCTCCATCGTATACTTTCCTCCGCCATTGCTGGAATAAACGGGAGCTGAAATAAGAAAAACTGATAATAATATAACCGATAAAAACCTCATAAAATATGCATTTATAATTTTTTTAATTCATCCTGTTTCTTTTGTGAGAAACTTCTCAATACTAATTCATAGGATTCATTGATGAATTGTATTATTGTCTTATCAGGAATTGAATTATTGATCTCAACGGTATTCCAGTGCTGTTTGTTCATGTGGTATCCTGGCTTCACTGCAGCGTATTGCTCACGCAGCTCAATGTTCTTTTCAGGATTATTTTTCAGATTAAGGCATAAATCACCTTCAAGGTTAGCCATGCAAAAGATTTTTATTCCAACTTTAAAAACAAGTGTCGTTTCATCAAAAGGGAAACACTCAGTTACTCCCTTTTTCTGCAAACAATATATCCTTATTTCTTCTATATTCACGATAAAGCAAAAATAACAGTTTGATTCTGGAAAAGAAATAAATTATAAGGTAGGGTAAAAGGCATCAATAAAATGCTCGAGTTCAAAATCCATCCCAAAAAAAATGACAGTAATCACATCAAAACGAGTTTCATAATTTAAATCATTTTGAAAGATATAGGCCTCTGCAGCGTCAACGATCCGTTTTATTTTAATGTCCGTAACTGCTTCCGATGGATGTTCGTAACGGATTCCATTTCGTGATTTTACTTCTACAATAACAAGCTGGTCATTATCGAGTGCCACTATATCGAGCTCGAGGTGAATAAATTGCCAATTCGTATCCAGGATTTGGTATCCCAGTTCAAGAAGATGCTTTTGCGCCAGCTCTTCAGCAGTCGATCCTATTTCACGGCTTGAAGTCATTGCTGCTTGTTTTTTAAATTTCACCGATTTGCGATGAAAGGGATTGCCCCAACCTAAGTGTTGAAGTTTTATCTGTAACTACCAATTCCCAGTTCAGTCCAAATGCCAGTGCCAGGTTTACATCATCGTGTCCGGCAGGGAAACCAAAACATACAGGAAAGTCGAAGTTCTCAGCTGCCTCCGCAATAATTTCATGTACAGTTTTACCAAAAGGCGATTCATTGTCCTTCATATCAGAAAATTTACCAAGCACCAGACCGGCCAGTTTATTCAGTTTACCACTCAGTTTCAACTGATACATCATACGGTCGGTATGATAAAGAAACTCATCGATGTCTTCCAGGAACAAAATTTTATCATTGGTATTCAATTCACAAGGAGTTCCCTGCATACTGGAAATAACAGAAAGGTTGCCTCCAGCAAGTTCTCCGTAACCTGTTCCTGTCCGGTTTCCCCGGCAGGCAGGAATACTGTAGGAAACAGAATTATTAGTTATCAATTTCATCAATGATTGCAGGCTTTTACCGGGGTTACCTGTTTTATCAAAAAAGTACCTGGGCATTACACCATGTATGCTTGCTATGCGATGATTGTTAAGACAACTATGTAATATAGTAATGTCGCTGAATCCCACTAACCATTTAGGATACTGAATCATTCCACCGTAGCTGATTTTGTTCAGTATCCTTACTGTCCCATATCCTCCGCGGGAGCAAAGAATTGCGGCGGTTTCCGGATCATCAAGTGCATCCTGTAAATCTTCAAGTCGCTGGGAATCGGTTCCTGCAAATTGATAGTGGGATGAAAAAACATGTCTCCCTAATTCAACCCGATAGCCTTCATCAATAAGCCATTCGACCGCAGGTAGTACATGTTCTTCATTCACCTTTCCGGCTGGTGAAACAATCCTAATCTTATCACCGGGCTTTATTGCAGCAGGTACAATCATTACAATTTTATTTCAATACAAAGATATATTTGTCATGGAAAAAAAACCTGTCCAATCAGGTTAAAGTTACCTATTGTTTTCCATAAGCTATTCATTCTACTTCCAGTCGTTGATTTTGATCTCTAATAAATAAATAACACGGAATTATCATTTGTTTAAACTGCCAGATTTATAGTCTAAAAACATAATAGATAATTTTCATCTTACTGACAAAGTTTTTCCTAAAATAAAATTTCATTTATGGGAAAGAATTTCTTTCTGCACCTTTACAACTCTAAACCAAGAATTACCTGTTATTCCATCAGGATACTGTACAGGTCATCAACGGTTTCTGCCCAAAATGCGGGTTCAGCAGTTTCTAAATCCTCAGGCCGTCCGAAGCCATACATCACAGCAATAGTTGACAAACCATTTTGTTTTCCACCCACAATATCAAAAACTGTATCGCCAACCATTGCAATTTTCTCAGAAGGAATCAATTGCTGAAATTCCAGCAATCCTGAAATGATTGATGTTTTTGTAGCATTCTCACCCTTGTAATCGGCACCCTTTAGTAGAGTAATATATCTGTTAAAACCAAAATGAGCAGCAATTTGAATGGCAAATTTCTCCAGTTTGGAAGTAGCTATAAAAAGTTCCTTCCCGGCAAAATGCAGTTTCTCAAGCAAATCAGAAATTCCAGGATACGGTTTGTTTTCAAAAAGGCCTTTTGTCGAATAATATTCCCGAAAATATTCTATTGCCAGTTCAGTGTTTTGTTCATTCAAATTAAAGAGTTCTTTGAAACTTTGCTGCAGGGGAGGCCCAATAAAATTATCAGGGACCATACCATCAAAACCTTTGATTTTCATTCTTTCAAGTGCATAGCTGATTGCATTTCCAATACCCTCCCGGGGATCAGTCAATGTTCCGTCAAGGTCAAAAATAATATGGGAAAAATGATTCATCTTGATTGATTTACCCACAAAATAAAGGAAAAGTTTTCCAACGGACGAAAGAATTGGCATCAATAGGGAAAGAATATAAAATGCGTAACCCGAAATTCCTGCTTTTCCTGCTTTTCAGCTATCTTTGTGCCCTCAATAGAAAATTTGATATCAAAAAAATATTTTCAGCATGGGTGAATATAAACGAACATTAATTACCACAGCACTTCCATATGCCAACGGGCCAATTCATATCGGGCATCTTGCAGGAGTTTATGTACCTGCCGATATTTACGCGCGTTATCTTCGTCTTAAAAAAGAGGATGTACTGTTAATTGGCGGCTCCGATGAACATGGTGTACCCATCACCCTCAAGGCAAAAAACGAAGGCATAACACCACAGGAAGTGGTAAACAGATTTCATACCATCATAAAAAAATCATTCATTGATTTTGGGATATCCTTCGATGTGTACTCCCGTACCAGTTCACCGGTGCATCATGAAACGGCCTCTGATTTTTTCAAAAAGCTCTATACAGAAGGTAAATTTATTGAAAGAGTTTCAGAACAGTATTACGATGAAGAAAATAATCAATTTCTGGCAGACCGTTACATTATTGGCACATGTCCGAAGTGTGGATTTGAACGGGCATATGGTGACCAGTGTGAAAGCTGTGGAACATCGCTAAGCCCAACTGAACTTATTAATCCCACCTCCATGATAAGCGGGAACCAACCGGTTCTAAAGGAAACCAAACACTGGTACCTGCCGCTCAATGAATACGAGCCATGGCTGAGGGAATGGATACTGGAAGGCCATAAAGAATGGAAACCGAATGTTTACGGGCAGTGTAAATCGTGGATTGAAAGTGGGTTGCAACCACGTGCTGTTACCCGTGACCTCGATTGGGGGGTTCCAGTACCGGTGGAAGACAGTGAAGGAAAAGTTCTATATGTATGGTTTGATGCACCCATTGGATATATTTCAGCCACCAAGGAATTGACACGTGATTGGGAAAAATATTGGAAAGACCCCGAAACAAGATTGCTGCATTTCATCGGAAAGGACAACATTGTCTTTCATTGCATTATTTTTCCAAGTATGCTGAAAGCAGAGGGTACATTCAACCTGCCGGAAAATGTACCGGCAAATGAATTTCTGAATCTTGAAAACGACAAAATTTCCACATCACGAAACTGGGCAGTTTGGTTACACGAATACCTTGAAGAATTTCCCGGGAAGGAGGATGTACTGAAGTATGTATTAACAGCTAACGCCCCTGAAACGAAAGATAATGATTTTACCTGGAAGGATTTCCAGGCACGAAATAACAATGAACTGGTGGCTGTACTTGGTAATTTTGTTAACCGTGCACTTGTCCTCACACAAAAATATTTTGATGGAGAGGTACCTGAACCAGGGAAATTGATGGCTTATGATATCGATACACTTGCTGCTGTTTCTGCTATTAAATCCGAAGTTGAGAAGAGCCTCGATAGTTTCCGTTTCCGGGAAGCACTTAAAAATGCTATGGACTTAGCCCGTTTGGGCAATAAATACCTTGCTGATGAGGAGCCGTGGAAGTTATTCAAGACCGATCAGAAACGGGTAAAAACGATCCTGAATATTTGTCTTCAGATAACAGCAAACCTCACCATCATACTGGATCCATTCCTCCCTTTTAGCATGGAGAAACTACGGGGATTTCTCAATCTTGGCAGGCAGGAATGGAAGAATCTGGGTTCAACAGACTTATTAACTGCCGGGCACAGGGTAAACCAGCCCCAGTTGCTGTTTGAAAAAGTGGAAGACCATGTTATTGATGCTCAATTACAAAAACTTTTAAATACTAAAAAAACAAACGAAGCAGCAGTTTCCAAAGCTAAAGCAGCAAAAGATAGCATTGAATTCGACGATTTTAGTAAAATGGATATACGGGTGGGCACAGTGATTGAAGCCGAGAAAGTGCCGAAAACCAAGAAACTGTTAAAATTAAAAATTGATACAGGAATAGATAAGCGCACTGTGGTATCAGGAATTGCAGAATATTATGAACCGGATGATCTGATAGGAAAGCAGGTTTCTATTTTAGTGAACCTTGAACCCAAAAAACTCAAAGGCATCCCATCGCAAGGTATGATTTTATGTGCTGAAGATGCGGATGGAACATTAACAATTGTATCACCTGACCAAAAAGTCAGGAATGGCTCAGAAATTAAATAATATCTGGTTAAAAGAATACAGTATCAAAACTGCAAATAGAATAGGAGGAAAAAATAATTTTCCTCTTATTTTATTTTCTGAACTAATCCTCCGACGGATGTAAGGTTCTCGTAACTGCCTGGCCCAATAGGTAAGGCGGGCCCTAATTTAAAACCCGAACCTTTATAGTCCGACAGAATCAAACAGCCTGGATTTCTCAATCTTACATTTGTGAAGATTCTGGCAAAAATGAAGCAGTAAGTCATTCACCAGTAACCATTTCTGGTTTTTCACCCCATATGCTTTGGGTTTTATTTAAGCCCCGCTTTTTTTTACTGAATTATATCTAATTAACTTATATAAATCAAAACCCTAAGTCAGTAATTATAAAAGAAATCGCCAGTCAAGTCCGGGGTTTAAATTACACAATCTTTGAAATGCCCATCCGTTTAAAAGGAATTAAAAAAATAGAATTTTGTAATTTATGTATAATTTTTTTAAAAAAAAGGCTAAGCCATTTGAGACTTAACCCTTTTGACAGATATAACCTGTCAATATATTCCCTTTTAAAACTATACTCTTAGAATGTGAGAAGTTAGATTATTTATACTTATTTCAAGCGCCTCAAATGGTTTTCCGTTGCCCTGGTTGTCGTCTTCTACAAAAATGTATTTCATGCCAGCAATTTCACTGAATTCCAATATCTTTTTAAAATCAATTACACCCTCTCCCACAGCAGCAATATCGTCTTTAATAACTTCAAAAAACGGTGCTTCATTGGTATTCATATCTTTCATATGAAAAAGCTGGAACCTTCCCGGATATTTTCTAAACATTTCCACCGGGTCCTGCCCGGCCTTTGATGCCCAAAAGAAATCAATTTCCATTGTAACGAGCTCTTTATCCATTTCAGGCATAAAAATATCATAATAAGGTACCACCCCATTCAGGTTCTTAAATTCAAAGTTGTGGTTATGGTAGCCAAATTGTATACCAACACCTTTCATAATTCGTCCTACCTGGTTCCAATCGGCAACCATTTTTTTATAAGATTCAATATTCCTGTCTTCTTCATTCACCCACGGCTGGACACAATATTTAACGCCAAGCTCAGCATGATCATCTGCCATTTTTTGGGCATTATCAAGGGTAATCCCAGCGGCTTCCACCTGTGTATGGCTGCTAAGAACATCCATTCCCAGATCATTCACCATCTTTTTGAATTCAGCCGGTGAATAGCCATAAAATTTTCCATCGGAATAGCTGGCCAGCTCAAGATTCCGGTACCCCAAAGCCGATAGTTTTTGCAATGACCCTTTAACATCTGCATCCATTGCGTCGCGAATGGAATAAAGCTGCAGGCCCACTCCGTAGCTTTTCCTGTCAACAGCTGCAACGTTTCGGCAGGCTAAGGGACTTAATGAGATCATTCCAAGCGTACCAATAGCTGACATCCTTAGAAAGTCTCTCCTTTTTTGAAATGCTTTCATTTTCTTATTCTTTTTTTTAAACAACCAGGTTATTATATTTTCAGAGGTTGAAAATAACAGATTTCATTTATTTATAAACTTAAAATCAAACATAATTTCTAAAAAGATTTGAGGCTACCTTCAATAGGAAGATAAAAATGAATCAATATTCCTGGTTTTTGTAAAATATTTAAACAGGCGACGAGTGATGTGCTGTTATATTCTGCATTCTGATATAATAGCAGAAAGCTTCTGTTCAAAAATACCGAAATAAATATGTTCTTATTTTAATTCAAATATTCTCTCAATCAGGAGGGTCTTGAAAAAATCGGTTCAATTGCCGGATTCGACTTAATTTTTACCAGGAAGCAACTTTCCTTCTTTTTTCTCCTGATTTTTCATGACCCAGTACAGGCCTTTCACTCCAGGTTTAATGTCATCAATGCGCAGAAGCACCAGAATTTTTTCAATATATGCTATTATCCCCCACACAACAGCCAGGTAATACATCCAGGCATAAAAGCCCCATACAAACAATATAAAAAAGAAAACTCCCTGAACGTATCCGGCAGTTACAGCTGAATACAGGTGAAGGCCAGGAACTTTTCCAAACCGGATAAAGGCAACGATATAGCTCAATACAAATATCGCAAGAAAAAGATACAGCAACCATGCGTGTGGTCTGACTTCTTCCCATCGAAACAGGAAAATGCCAAGCAAGGCAAGTACATAGGTCCCCATATCAGCAACATTGTCTAGTGCTGCACCAAATCGGGTCCTCTGATTGAACAAGCGGGCAATATTACCATCAAGTATGTCGCTTATAAGGTTAATTACCAGCAGAATTACAAACCAGGTTTCCTTACCGGTAAGGGCGAGATATAAAATTACAGGAAACATCAGCAACCGATAGAAACTCAATAAATTTGGCACATTTAAAATGTTCTCTCCTTTTACAATTATTTTCATTTACTAATATCGTTTAAATCTTCATCATTTTGAATAAAGAATATTAAAGAAAAAGAACCAGCATCAGCAACACGCTAAGCGGAATAAATAAATTGTCGCTGCCTCTCCAGCTAAAAAGTTCAACCAATGTACTTATAACTGCAATACCCAATGAAAGCCAGAATGTTTTTAAATCAAATACCATTCTGTTAAAATACAGGGCAATTATACTTATTAAAAAAGATGAAACAAAAAACGAAGAAGAGCCAAGAGTGGTTTTTTTTAATTTCTTCCCAAAAATTCGGATTTGATGGTTGTTTTTCTTCAAATTTATTCCCATAATTCCTGCCGCAGGATCACATATGGCCAGAATCAGAATGGGTAGTATGTAATAAAATCGGTTTCCTGTTTTATACGATATTAAAAAAGTAATATAAATTGAAATTGGAAGCAGATAACTGCCGATGGATTTCCTTGTAATATCGTGAATGGATTTAAGCTGTGTTCCGTGCCGGCTTATAAACAATACAATAAAAAAAAATAATGCCAGGGCGAGTACATAAAAATGGTTATCAAAAAGATAAGGGAATGTAATAGTGGAAAGGGTAGCTGTAAAGTGTGCTATCTTACGTGTAATTTCCCCTTTCAGACCCAAACGACGGTAAATCAGTTCGGTAAATACCAGCAATAAAATAATTGCAATTAAATAAATAAATGTCAGTGCAATTTGATTACCCATTTCATCAAATCTTTTAATTAATTCAAAATTTATTTAATACTTTAAGATCAATTCATTCAATGTAACAAATGTCCCACCGGCAATGAGACTGTCGAAGCGGTCAAGAAATCCCCCATGCCCCGGAATCAAGTTGCTAAAATCCTTTACATTAAATTTCCGTTTGTATAGGGATGCCACCATGTCACCAAGAAATGCAAAGCCTGTAATACCTGTTGCCAGCAGAATAGCATAACCTGGGGAGCTGTTTAAAAGACCTCGTAAAAGGTAAGAACTGACTAGAGCTATGACCATTCCACCAATCAGGCCCTCAACGGTTTTTTGAGGACTGATTGTCAGGAACAACTTTCTTTTTCCCCATAGTTGCCCTGATATCTGACTAAAACTGTCAAAGATTGAAAGTATAAGAAAAGAAAAAAGGACCAGCTGTAAATTAAGACCACTAAACAGATAAAATCCAACAGAAAACAATCCCAAAATTACTGCAGATGCAATAAAGAAAGATTTTTTACCGGAATCTGTTTTTGTGTATACAAACAGTAATTCATAAAAGCTCCCGATAATAATCAACACTGCCAGTAATCTGAATACAATCGGAAAAAATGCAATGCTAAAAAATAGAATATGGATTATAATAAAGTAAGTAATATACTTTACCCAGCTGTGTCGTGCATCTTCAGGCAACTTTTTTCGGTTAATAAAATAAAAGCCGATAAATCCTAAAATAAAATAGGAGAGAACAACAATGTAAATAATCCAGATCATATCAGCATAAACTTAATTATAATTGCTGGTTATCAACAGAACACCAAAAATAAACAGCCCTAATGCATACCAGCCCCTGACCGAACCTTCGGCTCTATCGGTTTTAATTCCGGCAAGGAATTTAGGTCCTGAAACAGCACCGATAACAGCACCGGCGGTGAGAAAATAAACCAGGGTAAGGTCGATTTCACCTACTAAAAAATGTGCTCCCAACGCCGAAAAGGTTGTAACAGTAATTATCATAAGTGAAGTACCGGCCACTATCTTTAAAGGGATCCGCATAGAAAGCAGCCCGGCAAGCACAGGAGCTGCCCCGCTTGTTCCAAATGTTCCGGTAACTACTCCTGCCCAAAAACCATAATAGGAACCTTTTCCAAGTTTTTCCCTGCGGGAAATTTCTTTCTCCCCAATGTTCTTTTTGCTATTTTTTTTTGCCCTCCAGTCATTGAAAACGATTTGCCCCGCTATTATTGCAGAATAAATACCAAAACCAATTTTCAGCTGACTGGAAGTAATTTGCGATGAAAGCCCTGCTCCGGCAACAGCACCAATAAGGCCAGCAACTGCAAATATCAATCCCAGTTTTACATGTATATGACTGTTCCGATAATGACCTATTGATCCTACAATGCAAATTGGCAGTGTGGCAGCAAGAGAAGTAGCAACAGCTACCTGAGCCGGAACTTTATACAATAGAATCAATGCAGGCAGGAAAAAAAAACCTCCGCCGCTGCCAATCACCGATGCAAAAAACCCTATGGTAAACCCTATGAGCGGCAACCAGAGATAACTGTATTCAAAAGATGAGTGAAAAATCATATTGAATTATTTCTCCGATAAGTTTACTTTATTAAACTAAATATAGGATTATTTTTTCAATTAAGCTTTCGGCCTTTCATTGAATTTCCTATACTGGATATTACGTAAAATAGAACATAGCTTTATTTTAATAGTTCACCGGATTACAATAATCTTTCCTGAACAAATTTGAAAGCATCAGAATTTATTTTCCAATGATTGTAATTTCATCCACACAAACTTTAATTGTTAGAAATGGTTCGATCGAATCTACAGGTTTTATAGGGTTTGCTTATTTGTGCCATTCATATGAATTTCAAATAATTAAAACGGCGTGCTAAAAAGCACGCCGCAAATGCATCAGGCAAACTTATTAATTCGAATGAACTTCAGGATAAAAACTTTTCCTGAAATTCCTGCCATACCTCCTGGGGAAACCGAGTAAGAGCTTGTTCCACAAGTTCACCACCATCCTGCATCACTATGCCGGCAGGCTCCTGCATCATCTTCATAGAAGAAACAGCCAGAAAATCTTTAACCCGCACAAGTTCTTCTTTTGCCCATTGAATGGCATCATCAGCCAGATAGCAGGAATCAGTATCGGCCTTCCAGTTATCTGGCTTTAGTGTGTAAATCCATCCCTGCCGGTAAGGATCATCTTTTACTAAACCGGGATTTTCTGAAACCATTTCATTCACCTTGCATATCTTTCCCGAAACAGGAGAAATTATCTGCAAGCTATTCCCGTTATAGTGAATCCGTGCCAGGGCCTCCCCTCTTCTAGTTTCTTCTCCTGCCTCTCTGAAATGCTCAATGGCAACTTCACCTGTAAGGTGCAACAGCATGTCATCCAAACCAACTTTCGCCTCTCCGGTTTTCTCCAAATAAGTCCAGGTATGGAATCTGCTAAAGAATATACCTTGGGGAAGCTTTAGTGAGTCAGCGGTTATAAAACCGGGTGCAGATTTTAATTTAACAGCCGGTTTGTTCTTTTTATTCAATATCATCCAGAACGGCACAAGCAGGGCAAAAAAGAAAACTATTATTAAATACTCCAGTGCCTTTGTTTCAAAAATATTTGTATATGTAAATCCTTCCATTGCTTTAATTTTTTAATTTATTAAGATATGCCTATTAATTATGTTTTGATTTAGCCCAGGAAGGTGATTCCTTAAATACCGGCATCCTGCTGATGACCCACCGGAATATCCAAACCTGAATAAGTATAATGGTTATGCTTATCACAATCTCCATCCATGAAGGCATATACCTGACAGCAGCATCCCAGCGAAATGCAATAATAGAAACATTGAGCCGGTTCAGAATGATACCAATCAGTGTAACTATGGCTGCTATCCGGGTTAACAGGATGCTTGAAATTTGATAACTGCGGATGAACAACAGCATGGGGACAAGCACAAATCCCAGCATTTCAAGTAAAAACCAGTAACCCATAGGGGAATTCAGATACGCCCAGCGATGACCATGGATAAATACCAGAATATGCAGGAAAAAGTAAATAAACATACTGAATGCACATATCCGCGATAAGCTATCGAGCATATTCCTTCTTGATTTGAGGGTTTTCTCGTTCATCTGGTCAAAAAACACCCGCTGGCTGATAGAACCTTCAAAAATAATCATTGAAATTCCGGCAAAAACGCTGGAAATTAGAAATAACAACGGGATAAATTCAGAATACCAGAGAGGATGAATCTTTTCCCTTGCCATTAGAAAGAGGGCTCCCAAACCCGCCTGATGCAACACCGAAAGGGTAATCCCAAAAATCACTGCACCTACTGTTAACCCCGACAGGATTCGGTGAGCACGCTTCGAACCGAGCCATTCGGCAATTGCAGGTGAGAATTCCATCAGTTGTGCTAGGATGTAAAGCAGAAAGTGCCAGGAAACCAGGAATAACACTGAGTTAGCACCAAAATTATTACCTATTATAGGATTGAATATATTCCAGGGTTTACCTAAATCGAGCACCAACGCACCGGTATAAAAGAGATAAGCTAAAAATCCGTTTAATACGGTGACCCGTATGATGGAATGAAATTTATCGACTTTTAAAATGTACACAATAAATGTCAGTACATAGGCGCCACCGGCAAATGCCACCCCGGTAACCACATTAAAACCTTTCCACAATCCCCATGGAATTTCCTGGGTGACATTTGATACTGCACCTAATCCATAGATAAAGCGTATAGCAATTAATATGAGGCCAGTTAATATAATTGGCAGAGAAATAATATTAAACGGGGTAAGCCATTTTCCTCTAGGCTTTAATTCAGCAAGTATGAATTGCCAAACCGATTTATTTTTTTTCTTTTCTGTAATTGGAAATGCCGGACTAGTCATGATTTTCAATATTATTTGGTTTAATACTGGTGGCTGCGTGAATTCCCAGAAGAATTGAAGGAACAAGGACATCAACAGCAGGAACACTATAAAGGAAACTCTTGGTTAAAGCCGGGTACGACGAATTTTGTATTCTGATGTCAAAGCCCAGTTCGTTATGCGGCACAGGACCCAAATAAAGGTAGCCCGTTCCCCCGGCGGTATTTTCACCGTATATCTTATCAATATACATTTCAGGCCATTCGGCAATTCTGCGGCGAGCCTCTGCAATCAGTTCGCGCCTGGTGCCAAAGTAAAGTGCGTCTCCACATGTTTCCACACATACAGGTATTTCACCGTTTTTAATCCTGTCATAACACATGTCGCATTTCTGAATTTTGGGATTGATGCTTCCGTACTCAAATTTTGGCACATCAAACGGACATGATATCATACAATACCGACAGCCCATACATTTTTCCTCACGCCAGATAACCGGGCCCTCTTTGGTTTTATACATGGCATTTGTAAGGCAGGCAGCAGCACAAGCAGGTTCGTTACAGTGCATGCATTGATTTCTCACATATACCTCCCCTTCTGAAGTTTCATAACTGTTTACTGCACACCTCTGTACTTCACTGGTCTTTCGTAAAACTCCGGCCTCCATTTCATCTTCCGGCACAGGAAGATCGTGTGCTTTTGCACATGCTTTCTCACAAGCCCGGCAACCAATGCAGATACTGGAATCATACAATACTCCGTAAAATTCAGTCTCTTCCCCATCTGAATCGGGTGCGCCGGAAGACTCAAAGCCCATTATGGTCAAGCCGGTAATACCCATGACTTTAAAAAATTTTCGTCGATCAATGCTCATAACTTTATCTTTAATATTTAAATTGATTATTTTGGGATTTCGTTTTACCGGGAAACATCAATAAACTTTGTCTGAAAATCTTCCCAAACCTCAGGTTCAAGACCGGCAAGCACATTGTTGGTAAGCTCACCGCCATCCTGAAGCACGATGTGATTGTATACAACAGCATTTGAATTTGCAGATGCTGCCAAAAAATCTTTAAGCCGTACAAATTCATCTTCAAGCCACTCATTGAATTTATCAGCCATAAACATGAATTTGGTTTCCCTCAGCCAGTTGGAAGGTTCTATCTGGTACACCCAGCCGGAGAGGTAGGGATCAGAATTGATTTGGGATGGATTATTTATAAGGGTTTGATTCTGTGTTTTTATCTGCCCTGTAACAGGTGAATAAATATCAAGTTGTTTCCCTTGCTGAATTATGGTCAGGATTTTTTCGCCTTTCCTGACCTTTTCTCCGGGCTCCTTCATTTTAACCTGAGAAAGAGGACCCGTAACATGCTGTAAAAAATCATCGATTCCAACCTTTACCATGCCATCCTGTTCCATAAATGCCCAGGTATGTGTTTTGTCATAAAATAAACCTGCCGGGGCCAGAATGGATTCTACATTCAGTGCAGGAGTTACCTCAATATCTTCGCTGCTGATGCCATGTTTCCTTTTCAAACGTGCCCGTGTAAATACAACTATAAGAATTATAAATGCTGCTGTTCCTAATACCATTACCCAGATATTTGGTCCGTAAGGAACCGGTGCGGCACCATCGGTAGGAGAAACAGGCCTTAGTGTCTGCATCCCCGAAGTTTTTTCACGTGTCAGCAAATTGTTGTAACCTAAGGAAATCAGAATTTCCTGCCCATCGGTAATAACCCAATCCAGAAAATCAACAGAAGCTTCATCATAACCGGCTGAAGCTGATGCAGCATAAATTTTACTGCTCAATTTCCTTGGATATTTGCCTATCCATACCCCGCGGATTAGTTCATCAGGAGATGAATAGATGTTTTCAAAAGCGTCAAGTTTCCCATTTTGGTTTTTATCTATAGGAACTATGCAAATTTGTTCTGTAAATTCATTCTTGCCGGCATTTAAAACATCCGATAGTTTAAAAAATCCTACAGCATAAATATCTCTCCGGACCGTTGCTAAAAGTTCCTCAGCTGATGCAACCCTGCCAGCTGCTATCTTGGATTCGTCCATTCCACAAAAATCAGCCAGTTTCGATACAAGGGAAGGAGTCTCATAAATATAAACATGCAATGGAACATTTCCTGCACCGGGTTTCAATTTACTCCATTCAGGACTAGCAGAAAGTAGCAGTGAGAAATCCTTATCTTTCAAACCTTGTTCATAAAGCTTTTCGAGCATTGGATTTCTTTCGTTAATAACCGGCACGATTATTTCATGTCCTACTACAATTTTCTCAGACATTCTCGTTTCCCCGGCTATCGGACTGCTGCTTGTAAAAAAATATATTGTTCCGTCTGCAAAATCAGCAGTTCCAGTACTTGCTGAAAGCTTCCGCCCTGTTTTGATTTGATTATACTTTGATACCAGGACAGAAGTAAGCTCAGACACATCAGGTGAGCTGACAACCTTAATCCTGCTGTCATTTAGTTGCTCCCCTGCCGGATAATTATTTACTTCTCCAGAATAACTATTATTGCTGAAAAGAAAATAAGATCCCATTAAAATAAATAAAATAAAGCTTCTCATGTTTTTATTATTAATTGTTTTTACTAAAATTAGCATCGTCTTGATTTTTAATACATTAGAATCACGTTTTATTATTAATCCAAATAGGGTGCCAATAAAAAATACATTGTTATATAGCTTATTACCACTCACATACAGGCTAGTATGAAAGAAAACACAACAGTATCTACTGTTGAATTTATATACAGCACTTTTGAATTTAATGCATAACATCTTAATGAATAGGTGATTGAAGCGACTGTATATTTATTATACAGTGTTTAATATTTCAGCAATATCAAGAATGCATTCTTGAAAAAAGCTTGAAAAAAGAGACAATAAATTCCAGGAAGTCAAAAAGAATATTTTTATTGCGTGGAAGAACGCTTTTTCATTTTATAGAATGCAACAGCTATTTTTATATGGAGTATAAAATAATTATGAGAGACAACTAAGCTATTCTAAACTAATCCTGTTTTTGTTAAATAATAAATTGATTGAATTTAAAATCTGTAATTTTTACACCTATCTCTGATATTCGTCCTAATTTTGTTTTCCGGAGTCATTTTTGAGCGCATTCAGATAAAAAAAGCAAGCTACAGAATCGTATAGATATATCCGTTGTGTATATAATAATCTTAATAATTCGGACTGTCAGGCAAGGACTGACGAACAAAATAAAAAACTGGTTGATAATTAAAATTGAAAACAGATATTCATGAAAAACAACAATCAAGAACAGGCAATTATTGGCATTGGAAATGCCCTTGTGGATGTAATAAATGTACTTGAAGATGATTCATTGCTCGGACAATTTGGGTTAATGCGGGGAAGCATGACTCTAGTGGATGAACAGCTATCGAACATGATATTTGAAGCCACTAAAAACCACAAGCGGGAAATAACTACAGGTGGTTCAGCGGCCAATACCATTCATGCTCTGTCAGCTCTTGGTGTAACCTGCGGTTATATTGGTAAAATTGGAGATGATATTTTAGGTCTTGAATTCAAGAAAGAATTTGAAGCCAAGAATATAAAAACACACCTGCTTACGAGCCATAAAGGCACAGGCCGGGTTATGGCACTTGTGGGTCCGGACTCGGAAAGGACTATGGCTACCTATTTGGGAGCAGCAGCAAACCTGAAGCCCGGAGAATTAAAAAAGGAGATGTATGAAGGTTTTTCGATCTTGTTTATTGAAGGGTACCTGGTACAGGATCACAATCTTATTGAAAAAGCCATTGACCTTGCCCGTAAGTCACAACTTAAAATCGCTCTTGATCTATCGAGTTTCAATATAGTGCAGGCCAATCTGATATTTTTAAAAAAGCTGGTTAAAGAAAAAGTAGATATTGTTTTTGCTAATGAAGACGAGGCTTATTCTTTTACGGGAAAACAGCCGGACGAGGCGTTATCTGAGATGGCATCAGACTGTGAAATTGCAGTTGTAAAGACTGGGAAAACAGGTTCCCTGATTCAAAGGTCCAATGAAAAAGTAAAAATAGGCATTGTGCCGGCAAAGGCAATTGACACAACAGGTGCAGGCGACCTCTATGCGGCAGGTTTTTTATATGGACTGACAAAAGGTTACAGCCTTGAAAAAACGGGTCAGATTGCCGCTCTCGTTTCAGGCAAGGTAGTGGAAGTTATGGGTGCTAAAATTCCAGATGCATTCTGGCCGGATATATTAAAAGCTATCCATGATATGGATTAAAACAGCCCATGAATCTGCGCATCAATTTTATCAATAATAGAACTCAGATCTTCAGGGTTCGCAGTAAAATCAAGATTATCAACATTAATTATTAACGACTTACCCATTTTATATCCTGAAATCCAGATCTCATACCGTTCATTCAGCTGCTTAAGGTAATCAATACGGATGGAATTTTCATATTCCCGTCCCCGTTTTTGAATCTGATTTACGAGAGTAGGAACAGAAGCCCGAAGATAGATAAGCAGGTCGGGAGGCTGGATCAGGCTAATCATTAAATCGAACAGCGATTTATAATTTTTAAAATCGCGCGTACTCATAAGTCCCATGCTGTGCAGATTGGGTGCAAAAATTTCTGCATCTTCGTATATTGTCCTGTCCTGAATAACAGTTTTTCCCGACTTCCGGATATCAATAATCTGCTTAAAACGCGAGTTAAGAAAGTAAATCTGCAGATTAAATGCCCACCGTTGCATATCGTTGTAAAAATCATTCAGATATAGGTTCTCATCCACATCCTCATAATGTGGCATCCATTTATAATGTTTGGCCAATAATCCGGTGAGTGTGGTTTTTCCTGCACCTATATTTCCTGCTACTGCTATATGCATGGTTTTGTTGATAAATGTTCGAAAATAATAAAATAAAACTATTTCCTTATAATATTCAGGAGTTCGTCAAGGTATTTTCGATCATTTGATAACCTGGGAATCTTATTCTGCCCTCCGATTTTCCCCCTGTTTTTCATCCATTGATAAAATGTACCCTTAGGTGCCACCACCAGGTGAATTTGTTCCAGGGTAAGACTTTTATAGCGTTTGGCTTCATAATCCGAGTTCAGATCCTGCAGACTTTTATCAAGAATAGTGACAAATTGAATTTCATCTTCAGGCATTTTTTCAAATTCGATTATCCATTGATGGGCGCCTTTACTATTGCCGGTCATAAAAATCGGACCAGCTGTATATTCATTGATTACGGCACTTGTTTCATAGCAGGCTTTCTGCAAAGCTTTCTCTGCATTATCAATAATTACCTCCTCTCCGAAAGCATTAATAAAATGTTTTGTCCGACCTGTAATTTTCAACCGGTAGGGATTATTACCCGTAAACTGAATGGTATCGCCAATGAGGTAACGCCATAAACCTGCGTTTGTAGAGATTACCAAAGCGTAATTCACATTCAGTTCCACCTCCTCCAGTGAGAGCACCCTTGGATTATCGTTGCCAAATTCTTCCATTGGAATAAATTCATAATACACTCCGTAATCAAGCATCAGAAGCATGTCGGCCCGGGATGGATCGTCCTGAATTGCAAAAAATCCTTCCGATGCATTGTATGTTTCCATGTAGTGCATATCGTCTGAAGGAATGATTTTTTTATACTGTTCCCTGTATGGTTCAAAATTCACTCCACCATGTGTAAAAACTTCCAGGTTAGGCCATACTTCCAGGATATTGTTTTTTCCAGTTTTTTCAAGGATGCGTTTCAGCAAAACCAGGTACCAGGAAGGCACACCGGCAAGTGATGTTACATTCTGATCGAGCGTTAGATCAATTATCTGTTCCATTTTTTCTTCAAATTCTTCGATAAGGGCAATCTCTGCGGGGGGAACCCGTATAAAGTTAGTCCAGAAGGGTACATTCTCAATTAAAATAGCCGACAGATCTCCATAATAGGAATTATTGCTGAAATTATTAATCTGGTGACTTCCTCCAAGCGTGAGAGTTTTTCCCTTCAGCACCCTCGTCTCAGGATAATTTTTTATATAAATGGCGAAAACGTCTTTTGGTCCCCGAAGATGGCAATCTTCCAGGGCATCCTTGGTTACCGGAATGAACTTGCTTTTATCACTGGTAGTGCCTGAAGATTTTGCAAACCATTTTACTTCACCCGGCCACAACAAATCATTTTCACCCTCACGTAACCGATCTACAAAAGGCTTTATATCATCATAAGTTTGCAATGGGAGAGATTTTTTAAAAGTCTCAAGAGAGTGTATATCATTGAATTTATACTTTTTACCCCACCATGTATCCTGGGCTTTCCGCAACAAATAATGCAGTGTTTCCATCTGAATATTATATGGATATTCACTGTACAGCTGTATTTGATAGTTACGCTTAAGATTTAACCAATTTATTACCGTATTAAGAAGTGGCATAATTATTATAAAATAAAATACAAAAAAAATGTGCTCTAATTGAAAACAACCGACATCCTTAACAAGGTCTTCTTTTCAATGGACAAAGGACCCTGCAATGGAAGCAGAACAAAGATACAGTTTTTTTATGCAGCTGGAAGCACTGATTTTCTGGAAACCTATGTTTCTGTATTGAACAGCTTTACTTTTTAGCTCCAGGGTTTGTCTCCATATTTTTGGTCAGTAAAATTTTAAACTTTATTTATTTAGAATTATCCGGAAGGTTGTTCCTTTTCCTGTTTCCGACCATTTAATAAAAATTTTTCCTTTATGGTAATTTTCTATGATGCGTTTAGCCAATGAAAGGCCCAACCCCCATCCTCTTTTCTTTGTTGAAAAACCGGGTTGAAAGATGGTTTTGAAATTTGATTTGGCAACTCCTTTACCTGTATCAGTAACATCAACTACCAGTTCATTTTCTTTTTCCTGCAAACGAATGGTTATAGTACCTGCATTATCCATTGCGTCAATTGCATTTTTACATAGATTTTCAATTACCCAGGAAAACAAGGCAGGATTCAGAGGGATCAGCGGCAAGTTTTCCTCACCCAGTATGAGTTCAAACTTCATTCTTACTGATGACCGGGTCTTCAGGTAACTTACAGTTGAAATCAATACCTCTGCAACATTGGAAGGCACCAATTCAGGTTTGGAACCGATCTTCGAAAACCGTTCGGTGATTTTTTCGAGTCGGTGAATGTCCTTTTCAAATTCTTTAATTAACTCGGGATCGATTTCCTGAAGCTTGAGCAATTCAATCCATGCCATAAGAGAAGATATTGGGGTACCAAGCTGATGAGCAGTTTCTTTCGACATACCCACCCACACCTGATTCTGCTCAGCACGTTGAGTTGCACTAAACGCTGAATATGCTGCTACAATGAATACGATAATAACAAACAGCTGAACAAACGGATAGTACCTAAGGTTGCGCAATAAATTTGATTCTCGGTAGTAGAGATACAAAAATTCACCCTCAGAAAGATCAATCAGAATAGGTTCAGCATGAGCCTTCATCTTTTTTAACTCTTTGTTCAATACCTGCTGCCTTCTTCCTTCAGTATATGCTATATTGGCATGAATATTTAAGCTGCCATCGGGTTCAGTGATAATTAGAGGTATGGTTGTATTTTGCTCCAGGATGGTATGAATAAGGGACAGGTATGCAGTGGTAAGTTGCTCCATATTGGCTTCATTGCTGTTTTGTATCCCTGCTTCTGCAAGTCTTTTGGTAGCTTCTGCCCACAACTCAACTTTTTTGCGTTCCTCACCGGCCATTTTTTCTGTCAGCCAATCGGTATAAAGCAACGAAGCTATTCCAATAATGACAGCTACAATGAGCAGTAAAATTTTCCCACGCTTTCTTTTCAGGTAAATATCCAAGGTAAGGTTATTATAAAGTTTTTCTTGAAAACGAGAGAAATTTACAATTATTATCCTATTTTACAAGCAATTCATGAACTTCTCTGATGATCCCCTTTTTATTAATCCCGCAAATCTCATACAATTCATCCAATGTACCGTGTTCAATGAATCGATCGGGAATCCCCAGTAATTTTACCCGCGCAGAAAAACCATTTTCGGCCATAAACTCAAGTACAGCACTACCAAATCCTCCTTTAATGGTACCGTCTTCCACAGTCAGTATTTTATGGTAAATCGAGAAGATGGTCCGGAGCAGCTCTTCATCCAATGGCTTAACGAAACGCATATCGTAATGGGATACCATTATTTTTTCTTCAGCAAGCAGTTTTACAGCCTGCTGAGCGAATATGCCCGACTTTCCAATCGTCAGAATTGCTAAGCCCTTTCCACTTGTCAGGCAACGTCCTTTTCCAATCTGAATTTTTTCAAATGGTTTTTTCCAGTCGGCAATTATTCCGCTTCCCCGTGGATAGCGGATAGAAATCGGTTGATTTACTTCTTCAAGCTGGGCAGTATACATCATGTTCCTTAAATCTACCTCATCCATGGGAGCAGAAACAATGACATTTGGTACAGAACGCATATAGGCAAGATCAAAAACACCATGATGAGTGGGCCCGTCTTCCCCTACAAGTCCTCCCCGATCGAGACAAAAAATGACTTTCAGTTTCTGTATTGCTACATCATGTATAACCTGGTCGTAGGCCCGTTGCATAAATGTGGAATAAATGTTGCAAAAAGGTACCATACCCTGTGTGGCCAAACCGGCAGCAAATGTAACGGCATGTTGCTCAGCTATTCCAACATCAAAAGCACGGTGTGGCATTTTTTCAATCATAAGATCCATTGAACATCCGGTAGGCATTGCAGGTGTAATACCTATTATCTTTTCATTAATTTCTGCAAGCTCAAGTAAGGTTTCCCCAAATACATCCTGAAATTTTGTAACCCCGCCTACTTTACTTTTGCCAGTATAAATTTCCCCGGTAATTTTATTAAATAATCCAGGTGCATGAAACTTGGTCTGGTTCATTTCGGCCTGTAAAAACCCTTTCCCTTTTTTTGTTACAATATGGAGCAATTTTGGACCTGGAATTTCCTGTAAATCAAACAAAACCTCAGTAAGGTATTGTACATCGTGACCATCGATGGGACCAAAATACCGGAAATCAAAAGCTTCGAATAGATTATTTTCCTTCAGAAGCAAGTTTTTAAGTGCATGCTGGTTTTTCTGGATGAATTTTCGGGTGCCCTTACCAAATCCATCTAATTTACCCAATCCTTCCCAAACTTCTTTTTTTACTTTATTATAGGTATGCGATTTGGAAATATTCAGCAGATACTGTCCAATAACACCACTATTGGGATCAATCGCCATATTATTATCATTCAGTATTACCAACAGGTTCGCCTTACTGGCACCTACGTTATTTAGTGCTTCAAAAGACATCCCTCCTGTCATGGCACCGTCCCCAATCACAGCTACAATATTCCTTTCTTTTTCATTCTTAAGGTTCGAAGCTATCGCCATGCCCAGGGCTGCTGAAACAGAGGTAGATGAATGACCTACACCAAATGTATCGAAATTACTTTCTTCACGTCTCGGGAATCCGCTGATACCTTTATATTTCCTGTTGGTATGAAAAATGTCACGACGGCCGGTAAGCACTTTGTGACCATATGCCTGGTGCCCTACATCCCACACCAGCAAATCATAGGGCGTGTTGAATACGTAATGCAAGGCAACAGTAAGTTCCACCACTCCAAGGCTGGCACCAAAATGTCCGGGGTTCGTTGATACTGCATCAATTATAAATTCCCTTAGCTCATCACAAACAATGGGAAGATCATCCGGTTGCAGTTTTTTTAAATCGGCTGGGCTATTTATTTGTTCGAGTAATTTTTCCTTAACTTTAGTCATTTCAAGCGAAAATAATTTTCAAAGATACAACAAATCGTTCACTCCGATTTGTTCATTAATCATGTAGGAACAATTTGTTATGAATCTGCAAAAAAAGTAAATTTATCCGAAAATAAAATTTGAGAAGAATGAGAACAGTAAATATTCTTTTAACGATCGCCGGTTTTGTATTATTATCATCTTGTGTATCAATGAAAAAGTTTAACGACACACAAAATAAACTAAATAATGCCACACAGGAAAATGAACAGCTGAGTCAAAGAAATTCCCGGCTTGAAACAGCCAATCGGGAACTGGAGAGTGCAAATAATCAGCTTTCAACAAAAATAAAAAATTTGTCAACCGAGCTTGAAGAAGCCTTATACGACCTGAATGTTCAAAAACAACGTAATGCATCCCTGGAAAGAGATATCAAAAGCATAAACCAGCAACTTGAGGCACAAAAATCAGGAAGTACCTCTGAAATTGAAATGCTGCTCAAGGAACTGCAGGATGCAAGAAATGATTTAAACCAACGGGAAGATAAACTACGCGAAGCAGAAAACGCTCTTGAAGAAAAAAATACCCGACTTATTGAGCTCCAGGAGATTCTGGCCCAGCAGGAGCAGGCAGTAAAAAACCTTAAGGAGAAAGTGATGAAAGCCTTAACCGGTTTTACTACTGATGAACTTACTGTTCATGAAAAAAACGGGAAAGTTTATGTATCTATGGATGAAAAGCTGCTGTTTAAAACCGGAAGATGGGATGTAGACCCCAAAGGACAGCAGGCATTGCGCAATTTAAGCCAGTTGTTGGCTGATAACACTGAAATCAACATCATGGTGGAGGGGCATACCGATGATGTGCCAATGCGTGGTTCGGGGGAGGTGAAAGACAACTGGGACCTGAGTACAATGCGCGCTACGGCAGTGACTAAAATTCTTACCCAAAACTCTGAATTAAATCCGGAACGGATAATTGCAGCCGGACGTAGCGAATACATTCCATTAGTTCCGGAGAAAACACCTGAAGCAAGACAGATGAACCGCAGGACAGAAATAATATTAACACCCCAGTTGGATGAGTTGCTGCAAATTCTCCAGACACATTAAATATTTAACATGCCAAACTATACCTATGATTAGCACACAATAATTGGCTGGCAGGTTATTTCTGCCCAGGAGAATCTTGAATGCTTTGGGGTTTATTTGCTTTGACAAGTATACCGATTTGAATTAATCCATCCAGAGTAAGCATAGGATCTACATGCCGGATATATTTTGAATAAGGAGCAATAACAGTGCTTAATCCTCCCGTAGCGACAACCGACACCTTCTCTCCCAACTCCTTTTCTGTTCTTTCCAGGATCGAATCGACTAAGCCACTATAACCAAAAACAATACCCGACTGGATGGCCTGAATGGTATTGACTCCCAAAACAGAAGGAGGGGCAGCGAGATGCACGGAAGGCAACTGGGCAGTTTTACCGGCCAGTGCAGCAACAGCAGTCTGTAACCCCGGAGCAATGGCCACACCTTTAATTTCTGCATTTTCTCCGATAGTGGTAAATGTTAAAGCTGTTCCAAAATCTACTACAGTGGTTAATTTACCAAATTTCTGATAGGCAGCAACAGCGTTGGCTACCAGGTCAGCTCCAATTTCATAAGGATTAAGAATTTTTAATGGCAGAAATGAATAAATCTCAGGATTTACCACTGTAATTTCAGCATCCACAAATAAAGCTTGAAGCATCTCTCCAAATGGACGAACCAATGATGGAACTACACTGCTTAAAATAATCCTTTCAATATCAGTGCGACATATTTTACCAGCCATAAACAATGACCGGAAAATTACCTCGTACTCATCGGCAGTCTTTAAAGGATCAGTTTGTATGCGCCAGTGATTCTGCCATTTCCCTTCATGATATACTCCAAATACGATATGAGTATTGCCTATATCAATTGCAAGTAACATATAGAGCTGTATTAAAAACTTTTTATGGCTATAAGATAAAGCTTTTTATGTGGTGCAGGACTACCAATACAGTAAATTTAATATTGATTTATTTTTATAATTCCGTTGAGTTGAAACAATTACAAAACTTCTAAATTTTACTACATTGCAAAACAAAAATATTGATATTATGGCAAGCAAAAGGAATCTTAAAAAAGATATTGATCTGTTGATGTCAATGGTGCTAAATGACTGTTTTTATATTGTGGAATACAATCCAAAGGTAGATTCAAAGGCAGTAATGAAAATTGCAGGTTCTGTAATTGAAAAACATCGTGAATTCAGAATCCGGGTAAATCATCCTGACGGGAAAAATGACCCAAAACTTGTAAAACAATACTACAATAATTTATCAAAGGAGCTACTCGTAACAGCCAATGAGGCATTTGAAAGACTTTCAGATGAGGTGAAAAAAGTCGCGTAATTTATTTGCCAGATTCTCTGAATTAAGACCAAAATCTTTCATTTCCATTTTATAATTTGAGTTCGAGTTCTGATGTTTTCTGTACAAAAAACCTATATCCCATTTGTTTTGCCAATGTTCTGGTTTCATAAAGCAATCTGAAGGCCCTGGAAGTTTCCCTCTGATAGTTGAAAAAATCAATTTGGGCTAAATTCACATTTAATTCCATGAAATGCCGGATATGAGCAGGGAATACACCGATTTCTATGTGTCTGAACAATTCCAATGCTTGTTTTGGTTCACCAGAATTCAAAAGCGACCGGGCCTGGCACAACTTAAAAAACTGATAAAAACAGGATGAATTCATTTGAGTAAAATTGACATTTTTTTCTATATATTCAGCTATAACATGCACTTCTTCAAATAAATCACATGTGTTCATGTTATAAATAATAAATAATTCAAACGGTGGAACAAAACGGTAATTTTGTGGATGCTTCTGCCTGATCCTATGTGAACCCGAAATTATCATATCTAACATTTCATTGTTGATCCGGTTATTATTTATTGTAGCATACAGATAATAAGAAGCAAAATAATACCCCAGGGAGTATGGTTTGTATAATGATGAAAAATCGATTCCCTTAATTCCTTCAAATTCCAAAGAACATGTCTCATAATCAAGTGAATAGAAACCTTTAATAAAACGCAAAAATCTGATTACCATTTCACCATCAGCTGTATTACTGTATCGTGCAAAAGTGTTAAGGCTTTCCTCAGGAAAGAACATCAAATTATCCATATCGAAAAATTCTTCAAAATACAATGTCCGCCCTAATCGTGATTTAGCTAGCCAGGGCATCAGTATCTCACTGGAATTACTGTTTGATCTCAGACAATGGATAAAAGCATCCTGAATTGTGCGAAGGCTGCCTGGCATAGTTTCACCATTCAGTTCATCTATAGTATTCAACTGGCGCTCCATAAAATGATGTACCTGCTTTAAGAATTCAGTGTTCCCTTCATGAAAAGCAATCTTAACTATCCACCCCAACAAAGCATACTGAAGAGAGATATCGTGTTTATATTCAGAAAACAAATGGCTTAAAAGGGTTGTATCGTCAGTTATGGTTTTAAGTAAATCTTTTACAAGTAAATATTCAAATATATAATTGCTGGCAAAACTTACCTTTAAATAAATCCCATGTGATTCAAACGGATCAAAATATTCATACAGTATTCCTGTTTTAATTAGCTCCTGGTATGCCAACCGGCAATTAATCTCCTCCAGTAAATTACCTTTCCCAACTATGGATTTATCTTTCTGTGTAATGCAAAGTTTTAAGAATTTCTTAATAAGCACTTGCTTTTCTTCAGCAAATGGTGGAGAATAAATAATTTGCTGAACAAGCTGGTTAATAAAGTCTAATTCATAAAACCCTTTTGCATAAGAATTTTCATTTTCAATAAAGAAAGAAAAATACAATGGATTACTTATAACTTTAAATAAATGTGGATATTGGAGGCTTATTAAATTAAATAACAGGGCATTTTCATAATTATCAAGGGCATTTTTTATCTCGTCGCGACTAAAAAGCGGAATGTTTATGGCATCAAAATAATTTCCATTATGAAAATCGACATTATAAAATGATTCTTCAAGCAATGGATTTTGCAATACTAACGAAGTAAATATTTCAAGATTCTCAGGCTTGCAAGTAAGAATTATTTTAAACCATGTATTGGACTTATTAATTAATATCAGTTGCATTATATTACCGACAATCTGGTATAATTTTTCCCTTACCGGATACACTTTGTCCACATCATCAATAATCAGAAAATAATAATCCTTTTGGTTTGAATTATCCAGATCTGAGAATATCTTCTGATTTTTTTTTATATCAAAATCAAGAAGCTGATCAAGAACTTCATTATTCTGAGAATGACCATAAATCCCAAAGAACATTCCGCCATCGATAATGCAAACCAAATCATCATTATACCTCCCGTTTTTACCGGGAAAGTAAGTGTCAAGCCATTGCAGTAATATAACTGATTTTCCATATCCTTTTGGAGCAACCAGGACGGTAGCGGTTTTTCCGGAATGAATGAAATCTTCAAAATACCTCTCAGCAAATGTCCGATGAATAAATCTTCCCGGATTATACCTTGATTTATATTTTATAGCCGGTATGCTGGATTCAGAAATCGAGTGAAACTTATCTTTCCAATTTTTACAACACTCTCCTTCGGATACTTCATTTCCTTCGGGGGGCTTTGCTTCAGTATAGGAATTCCAGTTATCAAAACCCACGTATAATGCAAAAGTATCCAAGGTATATTTTGAGGGATTGAACGGGGAAGAAATTAAATCAAAAAAACGTTTAATTGTAGAAATACTCAGTTGCCTGTTAGTGCCCTCAAAAATTCGTTCAGAAAGCAACCTGCAATCTTTCGAATGTTCTATTCTCCTTCCAAATCTTCCCTCCACTTCTTCTCTCAAAGTTTCCAGAATGAGTTTCTCTTCTGTTTTATGCATTTTAAATTTTTACTTATTACAAAAATACACAGGCAAGATTAACATGTTGGTTTTTAGCTGGTAAGATAACTAAAAACAAATGTTCAAAATAGCATGAGCAGAAAGGAAAAATAAAATACTATTTAATAAAGTTAAGGATTAAAATTGATTTAAAACCGGAAAGAAATGAATAAAATGAACAAAAAAATGAATCATTATTCATGTTACTAACCTTCCTTTGTTAATATCTTTGTAGTTGCAAACTGATATTTAACTAACACAAAACAAAAAATGTTTAAAAATTGTTAATAAAAAACCATTTTAATACAGAAGTAAAAATGAAATACAGCATGAATTATTACTCAAAAAAAGGCCGGAAATTTTATGAAACTTTCAGGCAGGATCCGGAAAATTCTGTTACAATTACCGGAGGGGGAAATGAAAATAATACTTCCTATTATCCGAAAAAGGATATGAGCATATTTCAATTTATTGTACCCTGGCAATTACCGTAAAGTTGACTTTAGCTTAACGTTCCGGTACATCATAATTAATATAAAGGCAGTTAATTATCTGCCATTTGCAATCATTTTTTAATAAAATGTAAGGAGGGCTTCTATGTCTGGGGATTAAGGGTTACCACCATATCACCGAATACTATGATGGTAATTTTTTAAAATACACACAATTCGATTAAAATTATGAAGTCTATATTCCTTTGCATAAATATCCATATCCCTTTTGTCTATCATAAACACCCTTTTTCAGAAATAAAGTTAATTGGGGAATTTAACGACTTTAAGCAGACAAAAAAACTTGTAACCCACCTGGCATCAAATAAAATTCTTCCTTTTTTGGGTTCAGTACGCAATTTAAGGGAGCAATTTGGAAATCATTTTAATATGGCCATGTCTATTTCAGGGAATTCAATTAACCTGCTCGAAAAACATGCACTTTATATTCTTGACGAAATTAAGTTTTTATCTAAAGATGGAGTCTTTGAATTTCTGGCAGAGCCATGGTCCAATTCAATATTATCTTATTTCGTTGAAAAGGAACTTATACGTCAGACCGATTTACATCAAAAAACCATACAAACTTTTTTTGGTCAAGTACCAACTGTTTTTAATGCTAACTCTGCATTAAATCCTGTCTCGTTTACAAAATTTACTCCCTTTCCTTTCTGCCAGACTGTATTAACCAATTCAAATCACCTGGCCAATGATCAGAAACATCAATATAATGAGAACCTTTTAATCGGCAATAGAGAACAATTTCTGGTGAATAATACCTTAAGCAATAATTTTCAGCAAGTTGTATCTGATGATTTTCCTGGTAATATATCAAGGATAATTGCGCCAGTTAAAAGATACATCAGGAAGCATGTTTCACTAATCAACCCACTAATCCTGTTTTTTAATCCCCTGGCAGAAAATATTTCTTCTTTCAAAAATTGGGAAGCAGCTGTTAGCCAATTGATAGATAAAGCCGGGATTTCCTTTTATTCACTTACTGATTTAGAGGATATTGCTAAATATTTCTCAATTGAAAATAATCATTCTAAAGATATGCTTATGCAATTTAGTCTTCGGGATGACTGGATGAAGAACAACATGCAAAAAGAAGCTTTCAGGCAATTCAGTAAAATATATAAAACAATACGTACAGGTGAATATTACTTTCTGCCCGAAGCATGGGAGTATCTTCAGGATATCAATAATTACTTTTATATGAGCGATTCTTTTTTTATGGAAGAGTTTGCGAAACAGAATTTCACTCCTTATAGAAGCCCACATGAAGCATTTACAAGTTACATGAATGCAGCAAGCAACTTTTGGAATGTAAATAAGAACAAACAACAAAACAAAGAAAAAACACATTTTTCAATTATTCCGGCAGTTAATTAACAACAATTTATTTTCCCATTCACTGATCATTTTTTTTACGGAACTCCCTCTAATTTCACTTCAATGAAAAGGGAGTTCCTATTCTAATTAAATCATATGTAAAATATCCCGTTTAGTTTTAACAAATGAAATTGAAAATTAAAGAATATACCGAAATTGAATCTTACAATAATAAAATAAAATTCATGTAAAAATGTTACTTTTGTTTTGTAATAAACTCAGGTGGTATTTTTTAGGAAATATATAAAGTTTCTATATATCTTATGTCTATTGGTGTATTTATTCATTGCGCACCAGTTGATACAGAATAAACATGCTCACTTTTATCCTAATGGGAAGGTAGTACATTCACATCCGCTGGATAAAAATAGTGAAAATCCGATTGACGATCATCAGCATTCAAAAACAGAAATTTGTTTCTACCAAATTGCAAACTTTGATTATTTCTCACATACCAATGAGTTGCAATTAATATTAAATTCGTATTCTATACCTCCGGCATTAAAACCTGCCGAAGAAAATTGCTATTGTCACCTTTGCCTTCACAGGCCTGATTCACGCGATCCTCCTTTTTTATTCTCTTGACATGCACAATGCCTTTCCGGGTTGTTCACTGAAAACGGAAAATTAAAAATCACAATTTTCAGGGATTTTACATGTCATCTGTGAATTCTATTTTAGCGACGGCTAAAGTGGAACCAAAAATACAAACAGAGTGTACTTACACAAAATTATTTAAGGAGATCGATGAAATTCATTTTAATATTTATTTTACTGCTCTTGGGAGCCAATTATGTTAATGCTGATGAACCTGAGCTTCCTGCAAAATCAAATGCAGTATTATTAGGGACTGTCAAATCGGGCGATTATTTTATTCCCTTTGCGACTGTAATGATAAAAGGCACAACAATTGGTACTGCTGCTGATGCTTCCGGCAATTTTAAAATTTCTAATATTCCTCCGGGGCCTCAAACAGTAATTATTTCAGCAATAGGGTATAAATCTTTTACACAGGAAATTAAAGTGGTAAACAATGCCAACTTCAAGTTCCAGGCCGAACTGTTTCCCGACAATATTGGAATTGAACAGGTGGTAGTTTCAGCCGATCGGAATGCCAAGAGCAGACAGAATGCCCCGACTATTGTGAACAGCATTGGTGCAAAGCTTTTCCAGCGAACACAAAGCGTAACTCTTAGCGAAGGGTTAAATTTTTCGCCGGGGCTTCGCATGGAAAACAATTGTCAAAACTGTGGATTTTCCCAATTAAGAATGAATGGGCTTGAAGGTCCGTATACATTGGTACTTATCAATTCACGGCCAGTATTCAGTGGGTTGGCAGGAGTTTACGGACTTGAACTTATTCCGGCCAATATGATTGAACGTGTGGAGATAATACGTGGCGGAGGATCATCCATGTATGGCAGCAATGCCATTGCAGGGACAGTAAATCTGATAACCAAAGATCCTGTTTCAAACAGTTTTTCCATTGAAAGCAGCCTTGGCTCAATCGGCCCTGATAATAGTAATTCTGCTTCCGATTATAGTCTGAATATGAACGGGTCAATTGTTTCAAATGATTATAAAACAGGTCTTACCCTTTTCGGATTTTACCGTAACCGAACCCCATTCGACGCCAATGCCGATGGATTTTCAGAACTTGCAACCATTAATAATAATACATTCGGTGCACGCTTCTATCAGCGTATAACCAACCGGGGAAAACTTACATTCGACTATTTTAATATTAATGAATTCCGGAGGGGGGGCAACAAGTTCGAGTTGCCTTTACATGAAGCTGATATTGCGGAAAGTGTAGACCATTCCATCCATTCAGGGGCAGCTACATTTGATATGCTTATGCGTGACAGTGATAAATTTACAGCCTTCTTTTCCGGCCAGCAGGTTGACCGCGATTCCTATTACGGCGCCAATCAGGACCCTTCAGCTTATGGTAATACAGAAGACCTTACCCTATCATCCGGAATCCAGTATTTAAAACAGCTCAACCATTTCATTATTGCACCTGCCTCACTTATGACCGGATTGGAATTATACCGCAGTACATTACAGGACAATAAGCTGGGTTATTATGACCCGGAAGAAGACACACATTACGGAAATACACAAATCGCCAATCAGCATTTGTCATCTCAGGCTGGTTTTATCCAGTCAGAATGGAATGGAAATAAATGGGTACTGACTACGGGCCTGCGATTCGACCATTATGTGGTGGCCGATCATACCGATGGAACAAATGATATAACAGGAGACGTCCTGAGTCCGCGAGTAAGCATGCTTTACAACCCAAACCATCACTGGCAGTTTAGGGCAGGATATGCAAAAGGATTTAGGGCACCTCAGATATTCGACGAAGACTTGCACATTGAAACTTCGGGCTCAAGAAAAGTACTGCACCAAAATGATCCTGGTTTAATTCAGGAAACATCAAACAGTTTTACCGCATCCGTTAATTATACATATTCAGAGGGGAAATGGCAATACCAGGTGTTGGCAGAAGGTTTTTATACACAACTAATGAATCCTTTTGCCAATGAATACGGTACACCCGATGAAAACGGTGTAGTCATTTACACACGTACAAACGCAGAAGACAGGGCAAAAGTACAGGGAATAAACATCGAATTCAATGCTTCTCCGTCCAACAGGTGGCAATTGCAATCGGGTTATACCTTCCAAAAAAGCATGTATGAAGAACCACAGGAATTCGAAGAAAGACGGTTTTTCAGATCCCCCGATAACTATGGTTATTTCAGCCTGAATTATTCACCATCGATGAAGCTCAGTTTTTCGGCCACAGGAAACTATTCAGGTCCGATGCTGGTTCCTTATTTCGGGCCCTCCCTGGCAAACCCTGAAGAAGGTGAACTCCGAACATCCCAATCTTTTTTTGACGCTGGATTTAAGGCTGCTTATACCATCAGGGTAACTGACTTCCTGAAACTGGAATGGAATGCAGGGATTAAAAATATATTTAATGCTTTTCAATCCGATTTCGATACTGGGATAGACCGCGATCCATCATACATATATGGCCCTTTAACACCGCGTACAATTTATATAGGGGTGCGGATAGGATCTTTGCTGTAAGCCAAATAACTTTTAAATGCGCAAAATTATTTCTCATTCTCTAAATTAATTTGCCACAGACAAAAGATTATTAATTTTGCAACGTTCATATTGTAAAATGAAAACAATGGATCAACCGGATATTCAACGTTTAAAAGCAAAAGAAAGGAGAAATAACATCATCGTAGGTGTTCTTTCTGTGATACTTGTTACCCTGGCAGTATTATATTTTATGAAAGCCAGGGAACATCAGGTTATCGTTTCGGAATTAAAACTGGAAAAGGACTCCATACAGATTCAATTAAATGATATGGTTTTTAGGTACGATTCGCTGGCATTAGAAACCGATACCATAAACGATCAACTTTTTGTTGCCCAGGCAAAAGTTAAAAACCTGTTGCTGGAGATTGAGCAGACAAAGAAGATAAGTCTCGAACAAATCAATTCCTACCAGAAACAGGTAACAACCTTACGCGGTATCATGCGCGATTTTGTGGTTCAAATTGATTCATTGAACCGCCGTAACCAACAATTGTTGGCTGAAAACCTGGAAGTAAGAGAACAGTTTAAACAGGTGGAGACAGAAAAACAACAATTAACCCAGGAAAAACAAAAGCTCGAACAAAACCTTCAGCGTGCTGCCGTATTGCAGGTGCGTGAACTTTTTGCTGAAGCATTGAATCCAAGGGGTAAAGATACCCGGTTTGCCAACCGGGCAAATCAACTGCGTGTCTATTTCGTTTTAGCAGAAAATATAACTGCCAGAAGAGGTACAAAGAATATATACGTACGCATTATGCGCCCCGATCAGCTACTTATGAGCAAATCGGAAAATAACCTTTTCCAGTTCGAGGATTTAAAAATTCAGTATTCTGCCATGCGGGAAGTTGTTTATGAAGGGCACGATCTTCCAGTGGCAATATTCTGGGATAATGCAGGTGAAACCGACTTCATGCCGGGAAAATATACCTTTGATCTTTTCGCAGATGGACACAATATTGGAACAACTTCTCTTGAACTGAGGTAATTCTTTAATCTCAGGCATGCCTGAAAATTGGCTCTGTTTTTATTGCCAGCGCTTCCAATTGCTGTGTTTCTTCGGCTGTAATGGATTCGAATTCATCCATAAACTCCAGGGCTTTTAAAAACAAGGTATCTTTTCCGGGAGGAATGGCAGCTGTTATATTTTTTGATAAAGTAAATTTTAAGGCCATTTTCATGATTTCTTCGTCCAGAACAGGCCGGTACCATACATTTTTATCGTACTTCTGCTCTCCCGGTTTCAAACGTGTTAATGCCATAGCTTTTAAAGCGAGTACACCCATCCCTCTTTTTTGAGCTTCAGAATATACCTGTGGTCCAAAATCCCCTGCACTCCAGCTGGCAAAGTTAACAGGGAACAATACAGAATCGAAGGGGTAATTTTCCATTGCAAGTAAAGCAGCATCAACCGAATGGGCAGAAAACCCGACATGTTTTATTTTTCCGTCTCTTTTTGCTTTTTCAATGGTTTCCATTACACCGCCCGGCGCGAAAGCATTTTTTACATCATCAAGTGAAGTAAGTGCATGCAACTGGTAAAGATCAAACCGGTCGGTCTGTAGCAATTTTAATGAATTCTCCAACTCAGCTTTAGCACCCTCTGCATCCCGTTTCGTTGTTTTGCAAGCCAGAAAGCAGTTTTCCCTGTATGGTTTTAAAGCAGGCCCGAGGCGCTCTTCAGCATTACCATAAGTCGGTGCAACATCGTAATAATTAACCCCTAATTCGTAAGCCTTGGACACCAGCTCATTGGCAAAATTCTGAGGATTATCGTTCAACATAATTCCACCAAACCCAATAACTGATAATTTTTCACCGGTTTTCCCCAACTTCCTGCGGGGAATTTCATAACCGGGTGAAAATGTATTCCCGAAACTGCGAATTGCAGGCAAAGTCAAGGCAAGTGTTCCCAATGCACTGCTCCTGATGAATTTTCTCCTTTTCATGGTATTATCTTTTTTAATTTATAATGTATTCCGACTAAATTCAATCTTGAAATAAAAAATCTGTTCGGAGCACATTTCCGGCACCCTATTTATTGGTCAACATCCGGCAAATTTTTTTATCTAATTTACCAAATTTTATTCAAATTTCTTGCACCCATTCCAATTAAATAAATTGGTAAGTGCCTGAAAATTCTTAGATTCATGACTGCATCAGATAAAAAATCAGGATTAATTAAACCGGCAAAAACATAAAAGAAGAAAATAGGTTGTGTCAGAAGCCTGCTTTTTCACGAAATGCCGTATCAAGAGAATAATCCATAATATGCCTGACGATACCGGTATAATCTTTTATTCCCTTTTCAACCTGGTTTGTTTTCAGGTAAGCATCATTGACTTTGGAAGCTACAGCTTCAACTTTTTCATTACGCAGTCCCTGCCAGTATTTATGAATTGTTCTGATATCTTCAATTATCCGTTCATCAAGTTGCGAAACAATTTCCCGGTAACCTTCCAGTCTGAATCCATAGTACATGAAATACCTCACTGCCACAAGGTTTGCAGAATATTGCAATTGTTTTGAACTGCTTTGGGAACATGCCAGCCATGCATAGAAATTTGCTTCTGCTTCTCCCGTTATACCAAACTGGTGCGCTTTTTCATGTGCCAGTACAAAAGGATATTCCACCGGCAGCAACTTCCGGTTAATATGTACTTCATTAAAAAAAGGTCCGAAATACCCGGAAATGCCAGCCTTTGCAAAAAAGCCACTCAGTGTGATGTGTTTTGGCCGCCTGCTGCCTGCAGGATAATCCAGCTTTAAAGCCGGGGAGAGCCTCTTGTATGAATCTTCAATAAGGCTTGCAACTATTTCTTCATCAAATTCTTCGTATGAGGTATAAGAGTTATTGGCTGAATGTACCAGAGTAGTGAACACCTTAATGAATTCCTCCGGATTTGCATGATGGGATTTTAAATCAAGACGGGAATTGATATCCAACCTGAAATAATTAAATCCCCACAATACGTAAAACAATATAAATACTGCTGCCAAAACATTCAACACAATCAATCCAGCTGCCTTCAGTGAAATTTTGCGCAACAGAAGAAAAATTACAATCAGAATTCCGGTTACAACCAGTAAAAAATAAAATAAATCATCCAATGACACCGGCACCCATTTACTGAAAAAGGAAACGGCTGATGCCAGTAGCGGATAAATCCTTTGGGAATAATAATATTCTGCTATATGTGGAAACCGGATAACCAACTGGATGACGGCAAAAACAACCAAGGCCAGCAAAGGAATAATAAACCTTTTTTTTATATGTAATTTAATTATTTTCATTTTCCTCGTCAAAAATACCAGAAGCATTCAAATCCGGCAAATTCAAACAATTATTATGCCTGCCCTTCTGAAAAAATGAAACGAACGTTTTATTACTACGTTTACATGCTCTGCCGGAACCATCTTTGCTCCTGGATTTTAAAAAAATTCGAAACAAAAAGGAACCGGGGGCTGCTATAATAAATAGCAAGGTTTTTTCTATACTTGCATTCTGTATTAATTGAAAATTTCAGAACATGCTACTATTAATAAGGTTGTTTTTGCTGGTTCTTATAGCACCCACAGTATCTGCCACAAATGATACCATTGAAAAAAAAGTTATGGAAATACATAAAAAAGCCCTGACTGTTGATACACACGTTGATACTCCAATGGCTTTGCTGAACCAGGGATTAGACCCTGGAAAGCGGAATCAGCCACCAAAAAGCCGTGTGGATTTTATCCGGATGCAGGAAGGTGGGCTTGATGCCATCTTTTTTGCAATTTTTACAGGTCAGCGTGAACGGACACCGGAAAATACAAAGGCAGCTTACCTCCTGGCTCATCAAATGATTGATTCAACATATGCTGTTTGTAAAAAATACAATCAGCTGGCTGCTGTGGCTACTTCTTCAGCTGAGGCTGAACAACTGAAAAAATTTGGCAAAAAAGCTATATACCTGGGAATGGAAAATGGATTCCCTCTGGGAACCGACTTGAACCGGATTAAGGAATTTTACGACCGGGGTGTACGTTATATCACTTTGTGCCATTCAAAAAATAACGATATATGTGATTCCTCCACCGATGTAAAAGGGCCGGAACACAACGGATTAAGTAAATTCGGCACGGAAGTAGTGAAAGAGATGAACCGGTTGGGAATCATGGTAGATGTTTCTCACATTTCCGATCAGGCTTTTTACGATGTTATTAAAATAAGTAAAGCACCGGTTATTGCTTCTCATTCCAGTGTCAGGGCTATTGCAGGCCATAATCGCAACATGACCGATGATATGATTAAGACTCTGGCAAAAAACAGAGGTGTTATCCAGATTTGCCTGTTGGACGATTACATAAAAAGTCCTGATCCAACAACCACCAGGTATAAGAAGATGCAGGAATTAAGAAAAATTTACAACGCTCAATTTGAAGATATGAATGAGGAGGAGCAAAAGAATTTCAGAAAACTCTGGCAGGAAACAGCAGAAAAATATCCTAAAGATTTACCAACCGTCAAGGACCTGGTAGACCATATTGATCATGTAAAAAACCTGGTGGGCATCGATTTTGTGGGCATAGGCAGTGATTTTGATGGTGGTGGCGGACTGAAAGATTGCCAGGATGTAAGCCAGTTTCCCAATATAACCCGTGAAATGCTGAGCCGTGGTTATACCGAAGAAGAAATAATTAAGGTTTGGGGTGGCAATTTCTTTCGAGTTTTCAAAGAAGTGGAACAGCAGACTTTTTAATCAACAACATTACCAGGACCATCTTTTAATATCGTCCGCAGCAATTCACTTTCCCCAAATAAATTCATAAATTTGAACAGAACATCGTTTTGTTTTTATTTGAATTCATGTTTTTGAAAAGTTCCAACAGCAATAAAGTGCCCAATACCGGTAAATTTTGGTTATCACTTGATAATGCTGCCAAAATATATCCGGCAGTTATAAATAAAGAATTCACAGCTGTTTTCAGAATCACAGCCGTACTCCATCGATCTGTCCGGATAAAGCCGCTCAGAAAGGCAGTATTACTGGCAGAAAAGAGGTTTCCTTACCTTAGGGTACAGCTTAAAGAAGGATTTTTCTGGTATTACCTCGAACAATCCGCAAAACATTTCCCGATTGAGGTAGATGAGCACCCCTATTGCCGCAAATTCTCTAAAAAAGAACTTCTGATAAGGGTTAGAGCTAAAGAAAACCGGATAAGTGCGGAATTCTCCCACACATTAACCGATGGCAGCGGGGGTCTGGAATTTCTTAAAACCATTCTGAATTTATATACCAAAGAATGTGGAGTGAAGATTCATGCAGAATTTTATCAGAGATTGGAAGAACAAGTCAATGAAGAAGAATATGAAGATGCCTACAAGCGCTACTTTAAGGCTGAAATCCCACCTATGGTAAAAAAATCTAAAGCTTTCCACCTTCCATACCAATTGAATACCCCACCCCGGCTTAAGCTGTCTAATGTTGTGATTCCTACAGATCAAATAAATAAGGTCGCACGCGAAAAAGAAGTAAGCATCACAGTTTACCTGGTAGCGGTATACCTTTTTATTCTGCAGGGAATATCAGAGAAATTGAATAGGCCTGGGAAATACATTAAAAGAAAAATACTTCGTGTTCAGATACCGGTAAACCTTCGTCAGGTCTTACCATCGAAAACCATGCGCAACTTCTCGCTGTTTGTGATGCCTGAAATTGATTTAAGATTGGGTCATTATACATTTGATGAAATTGTAAAGTCGGTTTTTCACCAGACTAAACTAGAGACTGAAGAAAAGCTAATAAATAAAAACATTTCGAGGAACGTGGGAAGTGAAAAGAAACTTTATATAAGAAGCATTCCTCTGTTTATAAAGAGCTTTATCCTTCGTATGAAATATTATTCACTTGGAACCAGCCAGTACAGCGGGGTTATAACAAATCTGGGCAAAATTGATCTTCCAGTGGAAACAGAAAATATGTGTAATTATTTTATTATGACTCCACCTCCCCCGAACAAAATGCTTAAAATCAGCTGTGGTGTTGCAGGTTTTGGCGGAAAGTTGGTACTAAGTTTCAGTAATATTACCCAATCGCATGAATTTGAAGAAAAATTTCTGCAATTTCTGCGCGATCAAAACATCCCGGTAAAATTGGAACCAAAAGAAAGATAGTCATGATACAGTGTCCTAATTGCGGAGTTGAATCGGAAGAAAATGCTAATTTTTGTTCTTTATGCGGAGAGCTATTGCTTGATGGCAATTCTGAAAGTCAGATGTTCAATAAGTCGGGAAGAATTGGCCGTGAAGAAAAAATACTGACGGATTACCAACGGTTATCCGGTCTGCAAAAAAGAAAAATTTTCTGGAAAATTTCGGGACTGGTACTCTTTTCATCTATAATCTTGACCCTGCTCATCGATTATGTAGGAAATAGTACCATTTCCTGGTCAAGGTACCCGGCAACAATCAGCCTGGTATTATTCATCAATTTTACCCTCAATACGTTTCTGCATAATAAATGGCTGCCCCTGGCCGGGCTTAGCTTTCTGTCGCTGTTATCGCTTTTTATTCTATTCGATATTTATGCCGAAGAAACAGGGTGGAAAACAGAACTGGGTATCATTGTGTTGTTTGCAGGCTACCTCACTGTCTTTACGCTAATATATATAATTCGAAATTCCAAACAAAAAGGGTTAAATGTGATTGCCTACTCCCTTTTCACTGCAGGGATTTTAAGTGTCTGCACCGAAAGTTTAATTTCAATCTATAGAAGCGGTACCATCCACCCTGGATGGAGCCTGATTGTGGTTGTTTCTGCCATATTGATTTCATTGTTGCTTTTATACATTCATTACCGGCTAAAAAAGGCAACTGATTTAAGACGTTTTTTTCATATATAAGTCTAAAAAAGCCAACCAACCCGGGTCAAATCAAAAAATTTCCCATAATTCAATCCATAAATCACGTTCCAGAACGAAATAAATAAATAAACTTGCAATCCAGCCGTGGTAGAGCCCCAATGGCCATAAGTTTCTCCACTTAAAATAGGCAAGGCCAAATAAAAGTTCCATGAAAAATGTAAAAACAACCAGCGGAAAACTTGGATAATGCACCAGCGAAAATACAAGCGAAACCAACAAAATTATTTTAAGTTTGCTAAGTCTCACAATATGAATGGCATGTAAATTTCCTGCAACAAGTGCAAGAATCAAAAATTGCTGGATAATTCCCCATGCGGGATAAAATAAAATGATTGGGAGTACATGCCAGTTGAGAAAAGCAGCATTAAAAGAAATGCCATACCATGTAATTGCGGCAATAGCAGCCAAAGCAAAAGGTGCAAGAAACAGAAATGCTTTTTTAAAATTCTTTTTGCGAAACCCCCATTGTTTCAGGATTAAACTATTTCTCCTGAACCGTAAATAAATAAAAGTTACCCAAAATAAAATAGCAGCAACTATATAAAATACTCTAAACTCAAGCCAATCCATAAAGATGTATTTCGAAATTCCAGTGGCTACTACTGCACCAGTTTCAATCCATCGTCGCTTATCTGACCCAGTTACATCTTCCATTTTCTTTTCACACTAAATCTTACCGGGAATCTATTATATCCAGACGATAAGGAAAATAATACTATATCTGTCTAAATGTACTTCATTTTAATGCAGTAAACACTCAAATACCTAAAATAAAAATGGCACGAACAACTACCTCATTCGTGCCAATAAAATTCTGCAGTAAGTTAATTTAAATAAATTCTGTTTTTATTCCTGTATCAGGGATTAAAGGAATCCGTGGTTAAAATAACCTGATTGCTGGGATACCGTACATTTGTGCCATGTTCTGCAGTAACAAAAATCCGGAAAGGTTCATAGGAAGAAACTGTTTCAAGCGTTGCTTTTTTCTGATTTGATAAAAACCCGGAGGAGCTTCTTAATTGTCCGATATTTTCTGTATTTCCTTGCCTGGTCTCCATCCAGGCAACATAAGATTCTTTTGAAGGATCCAATCTTTTAATGTCTGCCAAATCTTTGATATCCACACTTATTCTGTAATTCTGGTTGTTATCTTTTTTAACTTTTACCTTACCCTGGGCCGCCGGCACAACGGATGAATTTTGAAATTTAACCGTTTGAGCGCATGATATGGAAAGAAATATAATTGCACCTGAAAATATGGCTAACAGAAATTTATTATTTTTCATCTCATTATAATTTGTTAGTTTATTACAGTATTTAATGTTACTCCCATGAAGTATGGTCGTTTCATACTATTATATATATTTTATACAGTTAAGTTAACATTTATTGCGAGAAGAATGTTTATTTTCCTTCATTCCAAAATTATGTGCTCATTATGAACTAACGGCACCTTGAGTATTGGTTTTGCAAGATAAGGAGTGTCAGAAGGGGCCTGTTAAACAGGACGACAATCGTTTAACAAAAGAAAAGTAAAGGTTGGATAAAAATTAATTTGAATGTAAAGATATTATGAGCACTGACCAACCAGGACCCAAATAATAATAAATATTATGATCGTACTTAAACAGCCTCCACCCAGTTTATATGCTCCATATCCCGCCAATAAACCTCTGAATATATTTCTCATTGCTTTGTGTGCTTCAAAAAAAAGTAAACTAACAGATACACGTTCCTAAACTTAGAACGTATCCGGTAAATTCCGGACATGGAATTCTAATCCAGTCATACAACAAGGCCCAGATCTTATTAATAAATTCCTTAAGCAGTAATTATGCTATTACTATTTTTTTTCGGCAAATTCGGAAACATCTTTTTTGAGCTGTCCAAATTTTGTGGCCATATTCTCAAACAAATCGTCAAATTTATCTCTAACCGATTCGAGATAATCTTCACTCATATCGGAAAGTTTTTCACGTAAGTCTGTACCTTTTTCCGGGGCAAGTAAAATCCCTGCGGCAATGCCTGCCGCGGCACCAATTAAAATTCCCAACAGTAATTTTCCTGAATTCATATTCTTATTTTTAATGGAATTTATTCACAGAAATATTTAAGCCTTTAACAATCCACTACCTTTTTGGAAATTAATTCATGTGTTCCCGGTAATATATCGGCCACACAGTATTAATCCTCAGGTACTCTGGATCGAAGCGGATTAAACCCTTCTTCCTGATATTAACCTTAAAATGACTGCTATAACTGCGATTACGAGCAGAATATGTATTAAACCTCCTGCGCTGTAACCAATGAACCCAATCAACCAGGCTATAACCAGAATAACTGCAATAATGTAAAGTATGCTTCCCATGTCTGTAGTTTTAAAAAATTAGTAAAATAATAAATTTATATTGTGCATAAACTCAAATCTTATAAAATAAAAATAAACTTTTGCTACCATAACATTTTATTTAGCGGGTTTGTTCGGAACGAATTAAAAAATATATTATTTAAAAATTAGTATACCCATGATTTACAAACAAACCCGGTGTTTCAGCCAGTTAACAGTCGATTAAAAAAACAGGAGGTAAATCCGATACCAATATCTCATATTCTTCAGATTAAATTCGCATTAAATTCGGGACAAATTCGCAAAATCGCGAATTTGTACCGAATTTATACCGAGTTTATATCGAATTTATATCGAATTTAATAAAAATCAACTCTGCTCTTTTTATAGGCTCAAAATTGAATTATTAAAAGGGTCATAAAAAATCCACATGTTTTAAAGGATTCTATGACTGTCCATCAATGCTTGAGTTTGCTAAACATGTGGATTTCATAGAATCAGGATGGAAATTAATGATGGGTTTCATAAAAACAACCTGGGAAGGAACAGCTGGGGAATATTTAATCAGGTTATTCTGACTGCCGGTTTTCCTTCATCATCTACAAAAGTATAACGAGCCAATTGAGATTGTGCAACAGGGAAATTCTTATTTGAACAAATCATCGAAATGTACTGTTTTTGAATATTCTGGAAAGTATTAAATTACGGATATGGAAGCAGATAATAAAAAATATGTAATTCCGGGAGAAGCACGGATTGGGCATGTTCATTTAAAAGTTTCGGATTTGGAACGCTCGCTCAATTTTTACTGTGGATTGCTCGGTTTTGATCTTATTACGCGTTATGGTAATGAAGCGGCATTTATTTCGGCAGGAGGTTACCACCATCACATCGGATTGAATGTCTGGTATAGTAAAAATGCACCTCCGCCACCCGTAAGTGCTACAGGTTTGTTTCATACAGCCATCCTGTATCCCACACGAAAAGACCTTGCTGTTATTTTGCACCGGTTACAGGAAATAAGTTATCCGTTTAAAGCATCCGATCATGGAGTATCGGAAGCCATTTATATAAACGACCCCGACAAAAACGGGGTGGAGCTATACTGGGACAGGCCAAGGGAGCAATGGCCCACCACTTCGGATGGTGAAATTGATATGTATACAGCACAACTTGACCTTGATGATTTGCTGGATGAACTGAATCGTGAAGAATTTATCTGAAGAATTAATTTCGATTTTTTTTCTTAAGTGGGTTTATTATGCCTTTTGCTGTTTTTAGATATTTCGCAGGATGATTTCAAAGGTACTGAAAATATCAACCATCATTTCTTGAATCATTGTGTGCCAGCAAACGTTATTCCGGATCAGGACTAAAACCGATGTATATCTTATTGTAATTAAACGAATAGAGTGCGTATACAAAAAACATTCTGGAGAAAATTTGTGGGTTGTACTGGATTCGAACCAGTGACCCCTACCCGCCGGCTAGCGGATCATCCGTCAACCGACGGACTAACCAACTGAACTAACAACCACCTACTTCAGAAAGATGATCGAAATGTATTTGATTTTTATTTATCATTTCCCGAATGAAATTCCTCCCTCTTGAGGATTTCAATTGCTTTTCACGCTTAAGTGCATCTGTTTTTGTAGTACATTTCTCGGAATAAACCAAAGACCAAGGTTGAAAACTACGAGTCCAACCATCATTTCTTGAATCATTGTGTGCCAGCAAACGTTTTTCCGGATCAGGACTAAAACCGATGTATATCTTATCGTAATTAGACGAATAGAGTGCGTATACAAAAAACATTCTGGAAAAAATTTGTGGGTTGTACTGGATTCGAACCAGTGACCCCTACCCTGTCAAGGTAATGCTCTAAACCAACTGAGCTAACAACCCATTATTATTAAAAAGAACCAGTGACCCATATCCTGTCATCCGTCAGCCGACGGACTAAACCAACTGAGCTAACAACCCATTATTATTAAAAAGAACCAGTGACCCATATCCTGTCATCCGTCAGCCGACGGACTAAACCAACTGAGCTAACAA
>JAWLGR010000009.1:0-54215 GCA_041684965.1 Mariniphaga sp. | reverse complement strand
CCCATTATTATTAAAAAGAACCAGTGACCCATATCCTGTCATCCGTCAGCCGACGGACTAAACCAACTGAGCTAACAGCCCGTAACAAACAGCGCAAAAATAAACAAAAACACAAAGATGGGACTGTAAAATGTCTGTAAAAATATTTTTTTACAGCTTACTTTGAAAAAAAAACATCAAAAAAGGAACCATCATCTGGCTATTACACCTCCGGGTTCCGTTTCATTAAGTACTTTTTTCAATAAAACCTACATAAAGAATTTAAAAATAAATAAAACAGCCAGGATTATCATTACCCAGCTAATGTCTTTTATCCGGCCGGTCAAAGCTTTGAGAAAAACAAAAGCCAGCATTCCAAAAACAATTCCTTCAGCAATGCTGTAAGTGAGCGGCATTACAATAATGGTTATAAAAGCAGGAATTGATTCGGTAAAATCATCAAAATTAATTTTCACTATCGGTGACATCATGAAGAAGCCAACCAGCACCAGGGCAGCAGCTGTTGCAGCGGCCGGCACCATAATAAATACCGGTGCAAAAAATAAAGCAATAAGAAATAATACTGCTGTGGTAAGGGAGGTAAGCCCTGTTTTTCCTCCTTCGGCAACCCCTGAAGCACTTTCAACGTAAGTAGTAACTGTACTTGTGCCCAACATTGCGCCAACTGTTGTGCCAATTGAATCGGCAAACAGCGCCTGCTTTGCACGGGGCACACGTCCTTGCTTGTCAAGCATACCTGCTTTGGAAGAAACTCCAACCAATGTGCCGACTGTGTCAAACATATCCACAAACAGAAAAGTAAACAACACAATGAGCATATCAATGGTAAAAATCTGCGAGAAATTAAACTTCAACAGTATGGGTGCCAGAGAAGGCGGAGCATCAATAAAATTTCCTTCAGGCATTTGGGTCACCCCGAAAGGCAAACCTGCCATGGTAGCCACGAAAATCCCTATAAGCAGCGCTCCCCTGACTTTTAACACCAAAAGCACCGCAGTTATAACAATACCCCCAAGAGCGATTAACACTGAAGGAGACCCCATATCACCCAATGCAACCAGTGTTGCCGGATTGTCTACTATAATTCCTGCATTTTGAAGTCCAATGAATGCAATAAAAAAGCCAATCCCAACAGAAATAGCATGTTTTAACGACAAAGGGATTGCATTCACTATTAGTTCACGTATATTAAAAGCAGTAAGCAAAAGGAAAAGGATTCCTTCGAGAAATACAGCTGTCAGTGCAAACTGCCAGCTGTATTCCATCCCCAGAACAACTGTAAATGCAAAAAAAGCATTCAATCCCATACCCGGGGCCAGGGCAAATGGAAGCCTGGCAACCAATGCCATCACAAGGGTAGCAATAAATGCCGAAAGTGCAGTTGCAGTAAACAATGCGCTTTTATCCATTCCGGTGGCACTTAAAATATCAGGATTCACTGCCAGGATATACGCCATCGTCATAAACGTGGTGAGGCCTGCCAGGATTTCGGTTTTAACCGAGGTTTTGTTTTCTGAAAGTTTAAAAACCCTGTCCAGCATAATTAATAGTTTAGAAAGTTACCTTTGCACCAATGGTAGGCATAACATTAAACCCTTTCATGCCGCCAAAATTGGAGCTGAATTCCACCTCGGTCCCAACAGCAAAATGAGCATTGTAATTATACCAGAGTTGGGGTTCAGCAAGTAATACATATTTTGTTCTTTCAATATTCTCATCCGTTTCAAAAATAAAATCTTCACGCCAGAAATCTGCAAAACCGGTAAAAGAAAATTTATTACCGGCAAAATGGTAATACCAAACTCCTGTCAGCTGGAAGGATGCATCGTGTTTACCACGTATGTATTTATAAAGTGGTTTTATAGAAATACCTTTAGAAAAATCAGGTGCATTCCATGAATAATCCAGGCCTCCCAGCCAGGCACTATTGATTGAATATGCCAGGGCTGTTTCGTTTGCAAAAAACTGCCCCATGCCTCCATTGTATTCACCATGAAACCCCAATGGAGAATCACCTGGTTTAATAACACGTGCTATTTCCCAATAAGCCAGGCTAACCCCTTCAACACCACCACTGCCATAATCCATGTCAATAAAGAAAAAAGTACTCCCATACTTGTCGGGTTTAAACATTTCCACGGTAGTAGTAAAAAATCCTCTATTTTCGCCCATATCATAATGCAGTTGAATGTTTTGGGCATTTACAGAAAACAGGATAACAGCAAATACAGATAACAGTATAAAACGTTTCATAGTTAGAATTTTAATTTACGGCCGCAAAAATAGAGAAAGTTATGATTCAGGAGCGGAAAATGATAGTCAATTAATCTTCCTTTATAATTTCTTTATAAAATCAAAAATGCCAATCAGATAGTAGGAGGTCAGCAATTAAAAGTCTTAATTAAAAACGTATATATATGTGCGTATTGTGCTTAATTAAAAGATGCTTAAAATACAACGTAAATCAATTAAAAAACCCCGGCAGAAAATCTGTCGGGGCTATTTTTTCATCGGGAAGATAAAAAAATATGGGGTCATCTATTAAAGATATGTAAATATAAACAAGTTGCACTCAACTTCCAAATAAATCTATTAACAAAAATCACGAAGGGCTTCATAAAAAAAATCGTTTAACTTGTAAAGTTGACGGAATGCACTTACAGCTTCTTCCAAAAACGTTCCGCCAATCAATGTTTCATCTCCTATTGGAGCAGAAAAAGCAAAAGATCTATATTTCAGTAAATCAATGTATTTATGATCTTTGGGAAAACCTTTAGGTGCTGTTTTCAGCCGGTCATTGTATATTTCAGGTAATGTCGATTTAAAACCGGGATCTGTTAAAACTGCAGATAATTCCGGCCCCGAAACGGAAATAAAATTTCGAATTAATTTCAATGGTGCAGCAGCGGGCCTGTAAATACCCCCTCCGACAAAACTTTTTCCCGGTTCAATGTGAAAATAATAACCGGGGCATTCACTCTTCCGCCCTCCTTTAGCGATAAAACTACCAAAATTCGTTTTGTAAAGTCTTTTATCATTTGAAAACCGTACATCACGAAAAATACGGAATAAGCATTCACCGGCATCCAAAAGTGGGATGTTACGGTCAAATTTCCGGATTTCATTTATAAGAACATCAGTAATAAACAGCACCTTATTCCTGTTTTCAATATATCGGTGTTTGTTTGTTTCAAACCATTCCCTGTTGTTGTTTTCCGCCAACTCATTAAGAAATATCAAAAGTTTTTCCATCCCGTTTTTTTAATTTTTACATTTATGCCAAAGTAATTAATTTTTAAAGAAAGATGGATATAAAGAAACATGTACTAATTGTAGCAGGGGGAAGCGGCAGGCGTATGCATTCGGCAACTCCAAAACAATTCGTAAAAATTAACGGAAAGCCTCTGTTGATGCATACTTTTGATGCTTTCACACGTTTTGATCCCACATGTGAATTTGTACTGGTTCTTCCCTCTTCCGAAATTATCTACTGGAAAGAACTTTGCAATAAAATGTCCTTTCATTTGAACCATAAAGTGGTAATTGGAGGGAATACCCGGTTCCATTCAGTAAAAAAAGGGCTTGAACAAATTGATGGCGATGGAATTGTTTTCATTCATGACGGGGTGCGGCCGCTGGTCTCCCTGCAAACAATTGAAAACTGTTACCAGGCAGCGCTAAAATACGGAAATGCCATTCCGGTTATCGCACCTTCAGAATCGATACGAGAGGTATTAAACGAACAGAGCAGGGCAGTTGACCGCAACCGTTATTTTCTGGTGCAGACACCACAGACATTCCAAACCGGTTTAATAAAAAAAGCGTATAAACAAGAATTTAAGCATCAGTTTACCGATGACGCTTCTGTACTTGAAAAAGAAGGTTCAAAGATAATACTAGTTGAAGGAAACAGGGAAAATTTAAAAGTTACTTATCCTGAAGATTTAAAAATTGCCTCTTCACTGCTAAAAAATGATTGAATTTTAACCGGTCATTTTCCAACCACACCTTTAGCCCGGCAACATTTTTCCTGAGAATTATCCTGTTCATCTGCTACAATCGACTATTTATCGATTAATTACTATTCTCAAAACGCAATTAATTATATTTGCATGCCCTAAAATAGATAGAAGAAATAGCAATAAAAAACATGTTAAATGCTTCTTATGTTGAAATTCTTAGCTTTCCTTTTGGTGCAATCATTTAATCAGCATATCAGATGAAAAAGATAAGTACCCGGTTTTTATGGCTGTTCATATTAATATTGACAACCAGAAGTTCACAAGCGAATTTCCGGCAGTTTACCCTTGAGCAGGCAAAGGAATATGCAATGCAAAATTCGTATATATTAAAGAATTCGCGACATGATATCAGTTCGGCCCAAAAAGAAGTATGGAAGACCATTACCATTGGGTTACCACAGGTGAGCGGGACAGCCAATTACAACAAATTTCTTGACCTCCCGGTTTCACTAATACCCGGTGAATTCTTTGGAGAAGAACCAGGCACCTATGTGCCGATAAAATTTGGCCAGGATTACAGTTCCGATTTTGGATTTACGGTATCACAACTTATTTTCGATGGTTCTTATATTGTAGGGGTTGGTTCCTCAAAGATTTACCTCAACCTGGCAAAGCATGCTGCCGAAAAGTATGAGATTAATGTACGGGAGGCCGTAACACAAGCCTATTATCTAACCCTGATTGGAATGAGGAACAAGCAGATAATGGAGGAAAATCTGATTAACGCACAAAATCTGTTAGTGGAAACCCAGGCTTATTATAAAAATGGATTTCGTGAAGAAATGGATGTTGATCAGATGAAAATTATAGTTAAAAATGCCGAAAATGAAGTTTTGAAAGCAGAAAGGGAAATAAACATAGCAAAGGTGGTTCTAAAATATGTTCTTGGTTACCCGATGGATGAAGAAATAGAACCCATTGACCGGCTCGAAACTTTTCTCATTCCTTTGGTAAGTACAAATCAGGTAACAGGAATTGATTTATCAGGCCATATTGATTTCAGGTTAGCTGTTACAAATTTTCAGGCATCGGAAAAGTTACTGAAATTAGAAAAAGCAGCCTTTTTGCCTAAGCTGAGTGGCTTCTACAGTTATTCGAAAACAGCTTATGGGAATCAGGCAAATCTTTTCAAGCCATCAGTTTCGTGGTTTCCCTCTTCGTTGATTGGATTCCAGTTATCGGTACCTATTTTTAATTCGGGTGAAAAGATTTTTAATGTGCAACAGGCAAAAATTGAACTTGAAAAAGCTTTCAATGAGCGAAAGTTAGCTGAAACCACTTTACAAAAAGATTACCTGACTGCAGTTGCCGAAATGGAATCGGCAAGGGAAAAGTACGATAATGATGTTGAAAATCATCAGCTGGCAGAAAAGATTCTGGATAAGGCAAAAATAAAATTTAGCAATGGATTGTCAAGCAGCACTGAGCTTTCCCAACTGGAGACTCAATATCTGCAGACACACGGTGCATATATATCTTCTGTAATGCAGCTTTTGCAAGCTGATTTGCAACTAAAAAAAGCTCTTGGCACTTTATAACTACAGAAAACAAAAAAACAATGAAAACAATATTATTAATTTTTTCAGCCTCATTTTTCCTGGCAGCGTGCAGCAGTACAACGCTTAGCGAGGAAGAAAACAAACGAAGGGAACTTCAGCAATACAAACAACAGCGCAATGAGCTGGAGAAAAAAATCAATGCCCTTGAAAATGAACTTGAAGGCATTAAAGAGAATGAAGCTGTAAAAATAGCTGTAACAGAACTTACCACAGAGCGGTTTGAGCACTTTATAAAAGTAACCGGGCTTGTGGAGGCCGACCTGGACATAAATGTGAGCCCGGAATCAGCAGGGATTATTCAGCAAGTAGCGGTTACAGAAGGACAGCAGGTTAAGAGGGGTCAGGTTATGGGAAAATTAAATACCGATGCATTGGAACGCAACCTCGATGAATTAACCATTCAACTCGAACTGGCAAAAACAAACTTTAGCCGGCAGAAGAATCTGTGGGATCAAAACATAGGATCTGAGATGCAATTCCTTCAGGCAAGAACAAATATGGAAAGCCTTGAAAAAAGAGTAGAAAGTTTAAAGGCTCAAATTCGAATGTCAGAAATAAAATCTCCTGTAAATGGAGTTGTTGATATTATTTTTCAAAAAGAAGGTGAAATGGGAAGCCCGCAGAATCCATTTGCAAAGGTTCTTAACATTGATAATATCAGAATATACGCTGATGTATCTGAATCGTATATTACTAAAATAAAACAGGGGGATATGGCAAACTTATTCTTTCCGGCGCTGGATTTTGAAATGACCGCACCAATTACACGGATTGGAAGCACAATTGATCCGAACAACCGTACCTTCAGGGTGCGTATTGATATCAGGAATCCGGGACAAAACATCAAGCCAAACCTTATCAGTATAGTTGAAATCAGGGATTATATTTCAGAAGACGCCATTGTGGTGCCTACAATGCTAATAAAAGAAGACTTCAGGGGAAAATATTCATTTATCGTTGAAAATAATGATGGTGTGTCTCATGCCAGAAAAGTACCTGTTGAAACAGGCAGAACACACAACAACAGGACTGAAGTACTTAGTGGCTTAAAAAATGGCATGAAAATAATTTCGCAGGGCTACAACCAGGTTTCTGATGGAATGCCTGTAACATTTTAATTAATTATTCTTCTGCATAAAAATATTACCAATGGCAAAGGAAAAGGAACCAAACCTTCAACACATTAGTCGAAAATTCAAACCAACCTATATCTCCCTAAAAAATAAAACAACTGTATATATTCTTACAGGACTTCTTGTGTTTTTTGGAATTTTTTCATATAACCGGATGCCACGTGAATTAATGCCTGAGGTGGTTATTCCTTTTATTTTTATACAAACTGTTTACCCAGGTAATTCGCCTGTAGAAATTGAAAATCTGATTACGCGACCAATTGAGAAGGAATTGAAAGGAATGCAGGGGATTAAGGAAATTTCATCCGGTTCGTATCAGGATATCAGCACAATTTGGGTTGAATTTAACACAAACATAAGTATCCAGCAGGCACTTCAAGATACAAAAGACCGTGTGGATAAAGCCAAATCGGAACTGCCAAACGATTTGGATTCTGACCCCCTTGTAATGGATATAAACTTTTCTGAATTCCCAATATTAAATGTAAACTTATCAGGCGATTTCAGCATGCGGGATTTGAAACGGTATGCTGAAATCCTCCAGGATGAGTTTGAAAGCCTGCGTGAGATTTCAGAGGCACGCATAAGGGGAGTTGAAGAACGGGAAATTCAAATCGATGTGGATCCACATAAACTGGATGCTGTTGGATTGACTTTTGAGGATATAGCCCTGGCCGTTCAGTTTGAGAATGTAACAATCGGGGCAGGAGAATTTACAGCAGATGAAACACGCAGGATTATACGCACAGTTGCCGATTTCCAGAACATCGATCAGATTTCCAACACCATAATTAAAGTAAACATGGGTAAACCGGTTTACATTCGCGATGTGGCTACTGTTGCTGATAGCTATAAAGAGCAAACAACTATTGCACGCCTGGATGATAAACCTGTTGTAACAATTTCAGTAGTAAAAAAAGCTGGTGAGAATATTCTGGAAGCTTCTGAGAAAGTGAAAAAATCCATTGTTGAACAACAAACACTTGGTTATCTGCCTCCCAATCTTGACATAGTTACTACTGATGATTTATCATTTTATATCCGGGATGAAATTCAAAACCTCGAAAACAGTATCATTCTGGGCATGATTCTGGTAGTATTTGTTCTTTTTTTATTCTTAGGTTTCCGGAACGCACTTTTTTCCGGCCTGGCAATCCCCATGTCCATGTTTCTCTCTTTTGTTATCCTTCAGCAATCAGGGGTTACGCTTAACAATATGGTGTTGTATTCGCTCATTCTGGCACTGGGAATGCTTGTTGACAATGCCATTGTAGTTGTGGAGAATGTTTACCGTCTGCTAAATTCAGGATACTCGTTACTTTCAGCTACAAAAAAGGGTGTAAGTGAAATCGCCTATCCAATTATTACTTCTACATTGACGACATTAGCAGCTTTTTTCCCGTTACTGATGTGGGAAGGAATTGTGGGGCAGTTTATGAGTGTTCTTCCAAAAACATTGATTGTTGTACTGGCCTCCTCACTTTTCGTAGCTCTGATTCTGAATCCGGCATTTATTTCATCATTCATGAAAATTGATGATATCAACGTAAAGCTGAATGTAAAAAGAACACTTAAACAAGCTGGAATATTTATGCTTATTGCCGTGTTATTTTACCTGGCACGCATCTGGTTGCCTGGCAATATTTTGATGACTATAGGCTTGCTGATGCTTCTTAACCTGGCAGTCCTGCGTCCTTTAGCCAGATGGTTTCAAAACAGGTTTTTGGTATGGCTGGAATCAATTTATACCCGGCAACTCAGGCATGCATTAACCGGGTATTGGCCGTTGATTTATTTTAGCGGAACCATTTTTTTGCTGATTTTCTCAGTAGTCTTTTATTTCTTCTTCAGTAATCCCAGAGTTGTATTTTTCCCCGACACTGAACCACAAACAATCTATGTCACTATGGAATTGCCAATAGGAACATCACTCTCCAAGACAGATGAAACTTCTGATAAGGTTGAAAAAATAATTTATGAAGTACTTGAACCTGTAAATTCTATCGTTAAGTCTGTCACCACAAATGTTGGTGTAGGTAAAGGTGGTACATTCGAAAATGATGTCAGTCCGAATAAGTCGCTGATTTCAATCTCATTTCTTGAATATAAGTTCCGTGAAGGTATAAGTACCGGAAAAATAATGCAGGAAATTACACAAAGGTTACATGGATTTGTGGGAGCAAAAATTTATGTGGATAAAGATGAGAACGGACCTCCAACAGGTCCACCCGTAAACATAGATATATCAGGGGATGAATTCGATCAGCTGATACGTATATCGGAAGATTTTCTCCGGATAATAAATGATGACAATATTCCGGGTATTGACGAATTGAAGTTCAACATAAATGTAAACCAACCTGAGATGATAGTGAAAGTTGATCGGGAGAGGGCACGCCTCTATGAGCTTTCCACTCAACAAATAGCAATGACATTCAGAAATGCACTTTATGGGTATGATGCAGGCACATTAAAAGATGGAGAGGATGAGTATGATATTTTCATCCGGCTGGCAGAACCCTACCGTAACGATGTTTCTACCCTGATGAATCAAAAGGTAATGATCAATGACAATAAAATACCTATTTCGGCTGTGGCTGATTACGAATATTCTTCCACCTATGATAAAATTACACGTATTAATAATAAAAGAACCATTACCATTAATTCAAATGTTGTGGAAGGTTATAATGCAAACCAGATTAACCAGCGAATCCGTCAATTACTGGCAGATTATGATATGCCCAACGGCTATACCTATTCTTTTACCGGAGAACAGCAGGAACAGTCGGAAAGCAGCGAATTTCTTTTATTTGCATTGTTAATTTCCGTTGCAATAATCATGACTATTTTAGTTACACAATTCAATTCTCTAATCAGACCACTTATAATTATTGCAACTGTTATTTTCAGTACCATAGGTGTATTTCTTGGACTCGGAATTTTTAATATGGAATTTGTTATTATAATGACAGGCGTAGGCATCATTTCATTAGCAGGGATTGTGGTTAACAACGGCATTGTGTTAATTGATTACATCGATCTTGTCAGAAAGCGGAAACGCGAAGAACTTGGATTACCTGAAGATGCATATCTGCCGAAAAAAATTCAGATTGAAGCGTTGGTAGAGGCAGGCAAAACACGTCTGCGACCCGTAATACTGACAGCCATAACAACTGTCCTGGGTCTGATTCCACTTGCAGTGGGGCTGAACTTTAATTTCTTGACGCTTTATACCCGTTTCGACCCTCAGGTAACCTGGGGTGGTGAAAGTATGGCATTCTGGGGACCGATGTCATGGACAGTTATTTTTGGTTTAACATTTGCAACTTTTCTTACGCTGCTGTTGTCACCAGTAATGTATATGCTAACCATCCGTATCAATTACCGGATTAAGAAATGGACGGGTACACTATCATCAACAAATAAATAATAATGAAATATTTACCTGATTCAAATCCGTATACCGGGTTTTTCCATTGGATTTTTATACCAATGAGTCACCTTTCTGAATACGGACATCGGTTACAAACTGTTTAATCTGCTGTTCATCTTCCTTACGGCATACCATCAGGGTATCGTCTGATTCTGCGATAATATAGCCATCCAGCCCCTGAAGCACAGCTACCTTTTCTTCTGTAATGTTGATGATACAGTTATTGGTGTCGTATGTCAGCACATTCTCTCCATTGATAACATTTCCTCTCGTATCTTTTTGCTTATTGTCATACAATGAGCCCCAGGTTCCCAGATCGCTCCATCCAAAATCAGCAGTCAAAACATATACATTCGCGGCTTTTTCCATTATACCATAATCAATTGAAATGCCCTTGCATTCGGAATAGATTTTATTAATGAAAGGTTTTTCGTCCTCAGTGTTGTATAACTTTTCTCCTTTTGAAAACAGAGTGGAAATATCGTTTAGATGCAAATCAAATGCATCCATGATTGAACTAACTGACCAGAGGAAGATACCCGAATTCCAAAAAAATTCACCACTGTCGACAAAAATCTTTGCCATTTCCAGATTCGGTTTTTCTGTAAATGTTTTCACTTTATACAGGTTATTGAGATCGTTAAATTCCACTCTTTTCTTTACCTGTATATAACCATAACCTGTTTCAGGCCTGCTAGGCTTGATACCCAGAGTTAGCAGTGAATCGTTTTGAGAAACAAAATCAAGTCCTTTTTTTATTTGGCGGATAAACTCTTCTTCCTTAAGGATCAAATGATCGGAAGGAGCAACAATAAGATTTGCCTGCGGATTTTTCAACTTTATTTTATGAATAGCATAAGCCACGCATGGAGCAGTATTTCTTCGTAGGGGTTCCAGCAACACCTGTTCATCATTCAACTCAGGAAGCTGTTCCTTCACCAGATGTTTATACCGGACACTGGTAACTACGAAAAAATTTTCAACTGGGATAAAAGATATAAAACGGTCGAAAGTTTGTTGAATCAGGGTTCGCCCTGTGCCAAGAATATCCAAAAATTGTTTGGGCCGCCCCTGCCGGCTCAACGGCCAAAACCGGCTTCCTACGCCGCCGGCCATTATTACACAGTAGTTATTCTCCATGAGATTGTTTTTCATTTCGGAATAAAAGTATTATTTTGATTGAATAAACATTCTAATAAAGGTGTCCTTTTTTGTATCAACGCCAATTAATGATGAATGTTTTATATCAGGCATTATTGTTGTAAATTTAGCCTGAAAATTCCAAGTTAGGTTTAACCAGAGTTAGCCGTATTATACGTGCAGACAGAATGCAAAATAAGATTTTGACAAAATATTTTTTAAAGCATTATATAAAAACGAAAAGGTCATGAAATTTTTTTTTCATATAGGACAATATTTTTACATGCTTAAGCGGGTATTTGGACGCCCTGAAAAACATAAAATGTATATCCGGCAATTGTTTCATGAAATCGATTCATTGGGGGTTGGCTCGGTTTGGCTGGTAATTATTATTTCCATATTCATAGGAGGGATTATGGTTATTCAGTTTGCATACAGTTTGTCTAATCCTCTTTATCCAACTACCCTTGTCGGGCTTGGTACCCGCGATACCTTAATTTTAGAATTTTCCTCCACTATGATGGCCTTAATTCTTGCAGGTAAAATTGGTTCAAATATTACTTCTGAAATTGGAACCATGCGGGTGACAGAACAAATTGATTCCCTGGAAATAATGGGTGTCAATTCAGCGAGTTACCTCATACTTCCGAAGATTGTGGCAGTGGTGTTTATTTTTCCGTTTTTATATATCATAAGTGTGTTTTTCGGATTGCTGGGAGGGTTGGTAACCGGTCCTCTTGCAGGGGTTATTACAACAACTGAATACATTGAAGGTATTCAATGGCTGTTTTATCCCTATTACGTTACCTTTTCACTGATTAAATCGCTCTTCTTTGGCTTTTTGGTAGCTTCAGTACCAGCTTACTTTGGGTATTATGTGCAGGGTGGGGCACTCGATGTAGGTAAAGCCAGCACCCTTGCTGTAGTAAATACAAATGTGCTGATATTGTTGTTCGACTTAATTTTAACCCAACTGTTACTGACATGATAGAAGTAAAAAATGTATATAAATCATTCGACGGTGAATCTGTTCTAAATGATGTTTCCAGCCGCTTCGAACAAGGAATTACAAATCTGATAATCGGCCGGAGCGGATCGGGGAAAACCGTACTGGTTAAATCCATACTTGGTTTATATGAAATTGATAAGGGAGAAATTTGGTATAATGAAACGAACCTTACTCAAATGCCGGATAAGGAACGCAAACAAATGCGAAGTAAAATCGGTATGGTATTTCAGGGTGGAGCTTTATTTGACAGCCTTACAGTAGAAGCAAATGTCCGGTTTCCACTCGATATGTTTACTCAAATGTCGTCAAAACAAAAACAGGAAAGGGTTGAATTTTGCCTTGAGCATGTCAATATCGAACCAAATGCCTATAAATTGTTTCCAAGTGAAATTAGCGGCGGAATGCAAAAAAGGGTAGCTATTGCCCGTGCAATTTCACTTAATCCCAGGTATCTGTTCTGCGACGAACCAAATTCAGGCCTCGACCCTGAAACATCAACCATTATTGACAAACTTATTCAAAGCCTTACCAGGGAGTTTAATATGACAACAATTATTAATACCCATGATATGAATTCTGTCATTGAAATTGGTGAATTCATTCTGTTTATTTCAAGAGGAGAAGTAGCCTGGGAAGGAACAAATAAAGAAATTCTGCATACAGATAATGAAAAATTGAATGACTTTATTTTTGCCAATAAACTTTATGCTCATCTTCGAAAAGAAAGAGAGAAATAATTAATGTCAGATCATTAATCAGCCTGAATAAAATTAATTTTGGTAAAAGTGGTAGGCTTTCTTGTTTACATCAAAAAATACCTATTGTCAGTGCAACCTAGTACTGATTCTGGATCAGAATCCGTCCGCACCTAAGGTGGACTATCTAAAAATTCTGCAATGCAGCCGGCATATTTGGAATGGAGAGTCCAGATTCAATCGTTATCACTAAGTAATAACTCTTCACAAATGAAATTTTAGACTTATGCTATTTACGATTAAATATTCACCTAAAAACGACATTGTCAAAATATAGAAATAAGATTGCATGAACATAACAAGGTCAATACTTTATCTGCAAAACCAATTATCCTTTGTGAGTAAGCATACTTTGAAAATTAAAACATCAAAAAAGAGGAAATAAAACGGAAAAAGTATTTCAAACAGCGGCTGGCAGAAGATTTTTATAAAATAAAATCATTTTCTAAAAGTTTTCTTATTTTTGCAGCCTGATTTCAAAGAAGTCTGTTTTTAATAAATACTGACCTGTGGTGTAATTGGCAACACGTCTGATTCTGGATCAGAAGAGTCCAGGTTCGAGCCCTGGCAGGTCAACAAAAAGGGTTACCGAAATTCATTAAAAAGCTTGAAATCAATGATTTCAGGCTTTTTTGTTAAGTGAAATTTGCTAAAATTCTCCATGTTTAGGTGACCCATACGGTGACCTATAAAAAATGGTCACCAGAGCCTACAGAAATCACTTCATATCAGCTATTTACAATAGATTTTCATTTGCACCTATTTGCACTTTTTTGCACCTCAAAAGGTGACTTGTTTGAAATAAATTTGTAAATGGTAAAAGGTAAATGAAATGTATGATTTAAATGTGTTGTTTTATTTGAAGAAAGCTAAGAAGACCAAAGCAGGTGAAGCTCCTGTATATCTGAGAGTAACAGTGAACGGACAACGGGCTGAGTTATCTGTCCGAAGATCAGTAAAGCCAGTTATATGGGATTCAAAAGCTCAAAGAGTAAAAGGGAAAAGCGAAAAAGTGAGGCTTGTGAACAACTACCTTGATGAAATAGAAAATAAGGTAAACCGGCATTACAATATTGCTTTACAGGAAAATCAGATGATTACTGCTGAGCATCTTAAAAATATGATTGCAGGAAAAGATAAACAAAAAAAGATGCTGATTCCTGTATTTGATGAGTACATTAAGCTCATTGAGCGTGAGAAAGGAAAAAAGTATTCACCCAAAACTGTAGCAAGATATAGTCATGCACTGAGCCATATAAAAGACTATCTGAAGCTGGAGTTTGACTACGATGATATTGAGATGAATAAGCTGGACATAAAATTCATGCGAAAATTCGACATCCATCTTCAAACGGAATGTGGTTACCATCCAAACACAGTAACCAAATATCTGAAAATTCTGAAAACAGTAATCCGTGCTGCTATATCATTTGGATATATTGACAGAAATCCTTTTGAGGGGTATTCAACAACTTACAAGGGTTCCAACCGTCAATTTTTAACTGCTGATGAACTATATTCCATTGAAACTGAGTTAATGCCTAATGAGAGATTGGAGCGTGTGAGGGATGTATTCATTTTTATTTGTTATACCGGTATTTCTTATTCTGATCTTTTAAATATTTGTGTTGATAACCTAACTAAAGGTATAGATGGGAGAAACTGGCTGAATTATGAGCGTTTAAAAACGAAAGTAAGGGCAAGTATTCCTATGCTTCGACAGGCTCAGAAAATAATCGACAAATACAGAAACAGCCCTGAATGTATTGCAGACGGTAAGCTATTTCCTGTAATCAGCAACCAAAAGTTCAATGATTATTTGAAAGAGTTGGCCACACAATGTAAAATCAATAAACCCATTAGTGCCCATATAGGAAGGCATACCTTTTCGACCACCATTACTTTAACTAACGGAGTACCATTGGAAACCGTTTCCAAAATGCTGGGTCATACTTCGTTAAAGACAACCCAGATTTATTCAAAAGTGGTCGATACCAAAATATCTCAGGATATGGAAGCGTTGGAAACCAAACTTGAAAAAAGTACAAATAAAATGCGAAAAGAAGCTTAAACTTCATAAATTTAGGGGCATAAAATGAATTTTATGTCTTCTAAATTTAAATCAACAAAAAAAAAACCTATCAATTTTTTTATTGAATATCCTGAAGGTGGCCATAGTTTCCTAATTCAGGAATATAAAAAATTGCGTGAACCTGATGAATTTTTCGATTCAAAAGCAAACAAGGCATACAGGTTTTATAAAGACTATGATGCAGAAGGCCTTGCATCAACTGTCAGAACAGAATATCCATTTGAACAGTACATCCATGACAGATTTGAGGACGAAAATTACAATTCAAAGGACCTCATATCACAGTTTTATAAAAACAATAAAGATATAAGGGAGAAGGAACTAGTTTATTTGAAGCTTTTAAGAAGCTTCACGGGACATTTTAATGAGGCAAAGAATGTTCCTTTTTATCCTGATGTTGAATTGTTAATATCAGGATTAATTGAAGTAGTTAAATATGCTAATCATTTGTATCGTAATTTTTTTAGATCTCCTCTTATAAAAGAATCCAAGGATATTATTAAAGAAGAAGAAAAACGGATAGGACAAACAGGATTTATATTAAAAAAAGAACCTAAGAAACGAATACCTGCCTTTCATTCAGTACTTATTTCATTTCCTTTAATTGAAAAAAACTCACCTATAGAACATTGGTATAAGTTCTTCAATGGACATTTCCCTAAAGAAAAAATTAACTGGATTGGAGAGGCAAATCAGTTAAGGTATTTCATAATGCAATTAACTGTTCCGGAACTTATTGAAAATCCTCCCTATCAAAACTTTAAATATATTCCCCGAATGTTCAAGATCAAAGGGGAGAATATTGTTAAAAACATCAATAAAAATAACACTTATTTAAATGATCCAGATAAAAGAAGAATAGACCGTCTAATAAAAACACTTCACCAGTAACATTCAAACCTTTTTCCAAAAAAGTCGGAGATACCTTCTGAAACTCTTGTCAATTCAGTCTAATAATCTCCGACTTTTTTTATTCTCCGACTTTTCAAATATAGGTTATAAACTTATCTATCAATACATTACATTTATAGCAGAATTGTAAAAATTTTGCGATATGAAAGAAATAATTAAAAAAGAGAAGGAATCTCCCAAATGGTTGCGCAGCAAACATGTGAGGGAAATGTTAAAGGTGTCCGACAGCACACTTCAAACCATGAGAATCAACGGAAGTATCCCTGCATATCGGCTGGGAGCCAGTTGGTTTTACCGGGAGGATGAAATTATTGATGCGCTTGAAGCAGGGAAAATTGGAGGAAAGGAGGCGACGAATGGTTAATCAGGATATAGGATTCAGATTAAAGCAGTTCTCAGACAGGATCTCCGCAATGGAAGACAGAATATCATTGTCGGACAAAAAAAGCAGTGAAGCAGAAGATTGGGACAACTCCCGATTAATAATGGAATGGAAGATTTGCAAACGCACCACAGCTAACTATAGACGACAAGGATTAGGCTTTTACAAAAGAGGAGGGCGCATTATGTACTCTCCTGAACATCGAGCACAGTTTATTCAACTACAAAAGATGAAAATAAATGAAAACAACAAAAAATGAAGAGCTGAAAAAGGAACCCAACTCCTTTATCAGCCCTGTAAAATCTTCAGAATCAAAGCATAAATATAATGATTTTCAGGCTAATTACAAAACAAACAGTTCCAATAAATCAATAAAAGACAATGGGATGGATCATTCACTAAAGAGCAGGAATCATAATTCCTTTCTCAAGCAAATCAAAGCGGCAGAATTGAACCTGTTGAATGATATTTCGAAACCTCCTATTGTGCTCATGCTTGGAGATCACCCTTTATTCTTTCTGGGGGACTATTCTTTGATCATAGGGAAGGCCAAAAGTCGCAAAACCTTTTTAAATACGATGCTAATGGCTGCTCTGGTTGGGAATACCAACACTGGCAATATACAAGCGATGGTACCAAAGGGTAAAAGGATAATAGTGTATTTCGACACAGAACAGGGAATTTACCATGCGCACAAGGCTGCAAAGCGTGTTCTTAAAATGTTAGGTATACAAAGCGCACCTAATTTCAAAGCTTTCAGCTTGCGTAAATTCTCACCAAAAGAACGCTTACAAATTATCGAATACATAATATGCAATACACCAGATATTTTGGTTGTGTTCATAGATGGTATCAGAGACCTGGTTACTTCCATCAATGATGAAGAACAGGCAACTGTAATCGCATCCAAGCTAATGAAGTGGTCACAGGAATTGAATATCCATATCTCCTGCACGCTTCACATGAATAAATCGGACAATAATGCACGAGGTCATTTAGGGACTGAGCTGTTAAATAAAAGTTTAGTTACCATTTCGGTTACTAAATGCAAGAATGCAAGCGAATATTCAGAAGTAGTGGTTACAGAATCCCGTGAAAAGGAACCACCACCTTTTATCTTTGGCATTGATGAAAACGAACTTCCATATGTTGTTCATCAAAATCAACTTTCTCATATCAAGCTTGATATAGATAAGAAAGGTTTAAGTCCAGCAACATTAAGTCGCGAAGACCACAGAGAGAAACTTAATGAGATTTTCAGCAAATCAATTGAGCTACCATATGGGAAGTTGGTATCTGTTGTTCAGGACAAATACAGTATAGGCGTTAATAAGGCTAAAAAATTTGTAAAATATTTTTATGAGGAAGGATTAATTGACAAAACTCAAAATGGAACAAAAACAGTTTATGGAATCGGTATGGTTTAGGTTAGACGGGGGTGTATATATACACACCCCGTTCTAAACCAATACATAAACGGTTTAAAAGTTCTGGTTTAAACCGTTCTAAACTGATTCAAAAATACTGTACTTGAGATATTTAACAATGAATTGCAATTAATTAAAATTTAATATCATGGAAAAGGAAAAATTATTAAAAACAAAAAATGGAAAGCTGGTTTCAGGGACTGTGGAACAGGTTTCAAGTAAAGTGAAAATTAACAGTCAAAGCCTATTATTGATAGGCATCAAGTTTAACAATTTAAATAAATAAGTCATGGGTAGCGTATCAGATAATGTCGATTGTCCAAAATGTAAATCACCAGATTGCTATATAGAACTTTGGTATAAAACAGGTGAAGAATTTATTTCCTGTCCAAAATGCGGATATAAATACGTTTTTCTATGGAAGTGTGATGAAAACGGTGATTATATTCTGAAAGATCCAGCCAAAGGTATTTCTCCTGATAACATGATTCCGGAAATCACGGAAGAAAATAACAACTATGCAGCTTACACAATTATAAATTCAAGTGGCTCAGTTTCGGGACATTTAACGGATTTTGAGGAATACGAAAAGTTTCAAAAATACATTGAAGAGGTAAAACCTGAAAGCAACATTACAAAAGTAGTTGTAAATCGATTTGTTGATGGGAAATTCATTTCAGAAGAATTATAAATTAAATATTATGACAGAATTATTAGTTAAAACAAAAAAGCCTGTATCAGGCACATTTGAATGGGCTTCAAGCAACGTAAACTTTATCAAAGGTTGCGTTCACGATTGCAAATATTGCTTTGCAAAAAGCAATGGTGTAAGGTTTAAACGATGTACAGCAGAAAGCTGGAAAATCGAAGTAGTTCAGGAGCATAAGCTGAACAAGTATTACAGGAAACGGAAGGGCACAGTAATGTTTCCAAGTTCACATGACATCACACCCAAGCATGCTGATTTAGCGATTGGTGTTTTGAAAGAACTTTTTAGAGCCAGAAATAATGTGTTGATTGTGAGTAAACCACATCTGGAAGTGATTGAAAAATTATGCAACCATTTCCCTGAGTATAAAGATAAAATTCTTTTCCGATTTACTATCGGATCATTGAATAATGACGTGCTCAAATTCTGGGAACCAAATGCACCTTCATTCGATGAACGACTTGCTTCTTTAAAATTTGCCTATGCGCAAGGTTTTAAAACCAGCGTTTCCTGTGAACCTGCGCTTGATGGAAACACATATGAACTGGTGCAAAAACTATCTCCTTATGTTACAGATTCCATTTGGATTGGGTTAGCAAACCGGCTGAAAGGAAACCTGAAATTAAATGGATATGGGGATGCTGAAACAAAGGGAATGGCAGATAACCTGAAAAAGTTACAAAATAAAGAGTGGGTCTATGAATTGTCTGACAAGCTTGCAGCTAACCCGAAAATCAGGTGGAAGGATAGTATAAAGGAAATTCTGGGAATTGATAGACCAACAGTTGCGGGTCTTGATGTTTAATATTAAGAAGCCTGCCTCTTTCGGGGTGGGCTTTTTCTTTTCTTATTGTTGAATTTATTACGGTTCAAGAAAATAAATTCGTTTTGAGTTGTGCCGTATATATGACAGCAAAATTATGAAGGATTAAGGCCTGAAAAGAAACAGTAGTATTTATTTCCTCATATTCAGCCCTATCGATGAATATATCAAATTTCAAAAAGTACATTATAATCAACCACCTTTTTCTGGTATAAGAAAGAATAAAGTTATAAGCGAAAAAACTATAATCAGAAATACATAGGTCAATTACTTGTTTTTTATACATTTGTTAATTATCGTTTTAAAACCTTAATTTACATATATGACTAACCCATTTTTTGACCACCCAATACTTAATTCTCCGTACGAGTATCCAAAAAAATATTGGGAACTTGATGCACAGGGGCAACCAACGCAAAAAATAATTGAGAACCGTAGACCTGCCGAATTTATTACTCCAATTCCTAAACCACGTAAACGAAAAAGCAAAGAAACTCAACAACAATTCATTTTCGATGAAGGATTAGGTCTTTCAACAAAGGAGCAGCAATATGACCCTACTCCAATTATTAATAGATTACGAAAGGAAGTTACAAAATGGCGCAATATTCCAAACTCTTCTCAATGGCAGGTTACACCAGAAACGGCACGTCTTCTGCAACACTGGCGTAGTCATAAATTCAGCGGTATTAAACCATTTTTCTGCCAGGTTGAAGCTGTAGAAACTGTTATTTGGTTATCTGAAGTTGCTTCTAGTGCCGGAAAAATTGGGAAAAGTTTTATCGAACATCTGGAGAATGCAAACAATGATGCCAATCCAGAAATTTTCCGTCTTGCTCTAAAATTAGCAACTGGTGCTGGCAAAACAACTGTTATGGCAATGCTGATTGCATGGCAAACAATTAATTCAGTAAGAAGACCTCAAAGTCGAAAATTTACAAGGGGATTCCTTATCGTAGCACCTGGTATTACGATTAAAGACAGATTAAGGGTACTTCAACCGAATGATCCTGATAGTTACTATGCAAGTCGTGAACTTGTTCCAAGTGATATGCTGGATGATATTCAAAGAGCAAAGATTGTTATAACTAATTATCATGCATTTAAGTTTAGAGAAAAAATTGAGATGTCAAAAGGTGGTCGTCTTCTACTTCGGGGAAAATTAGGGGAGGATCTGAATACACTTGAAACAGAAGGCCAAATGATACAAAGGGTGATGCCGGATTTGATGGGACTCAAGAATATTTTAGTTATAAATGATGAAGCACATCACTGTTACCGGGAAAAACCAGAAGCAGAAAAAGTTGATGAAGATTTAAAAGGAGATGAAAAAAAGGAAGCAGAGAAAAACAGAGAAGCTGCTCGCCTATGGATTACAGGACTTGAAGCAGTAAATCGTAAAATTGGAATTATAAGAGTTATTGATCTTTCTGCAACTCCATTTTTCTTAAGTGGTTCTGGATATGTTGAAGGTACTTTATTTCCTTGGACTATGAGCGATTTCTCACTTATGGATGCAATTGAATGTGGTATTGTTAAATTACCTCGTGTTCCTGTTGCTGATAATATACCAGGATCTGATATGCCAATGTTCCGTGACCTTTGGGAACACATCAGAACAAAAATGCCAAAAAAAGGACGAGGTAAAGGTGCTTCTCTTGATCCTTTGAGTCTTCCCCCTCAATTACAAACAGCAATTGAGGCTTTATATGGTCATTATGCAAAAACCTTCAATTTATGGGAAAAAGCAGGAGTTAAAGTCCCACCGTGCTTTATTGTAGTTTGCAACAATACAGCGACTTCAAAATTGGTGTATGATTATATTTCTGGATTTTCGCGGTTAAATAATGACGGATCATCATCCTTTGAAAATGGTCGTCTTGAATTATTCCGTAATTTCGATGAACATGGAAATCCATATGCCCGACCAAATACACTTCTTATCGATAGTGAGCAATTGGAATCTGGTGATGCACTGGATGACAATTTTAGAGCGATGGCTTCCGACGAAATTGAACGGTTTCGTAGGGAGATAATTGAACGTACCGGTGATATAAGACAGGCAGAAAACCTAACAGATCAGGAACTGTTACGTGAAGTAATGAATACTGTGGGACGTTATGAACGATTGGGTGGTTCAATTCGTTGTGTAGTATCAGTTTCAATGCTTACTGAAGGTTGGGATGCAAATACAGTTACTCATGTGCTTGGAGTTCGAGCCTTTGGAACTCAGCTACTTTGTGAGCAGGTTATTGGTCGTGCATTACGTCGCCAATCTTATGATTTAAATGAAGAAGGTTTATTCAATACCGAGTACGCAGATGTTTTGGGTATTCCATTTGACTTTACTGCAAAGCCAGTTATTGCCCCACCACAACCACCTAGGGAGACAATACAGGTAAAGGCTATTCGTCCTGAACGTGATAGTCTTGAAATACGCTTTCCACGAGTTGTCGGATACCGTATTGAATTACCGGAAGAACGATTAACTGCTGAATTTAATGAAGATTCAGTAATGGAACTCACACCTGATTTAGTAGGAGCTACTGAAACTCAAAATTCTGGAATTATTGGAGAAAATATAAATTTGAACCTTGTACATACAGCTGACGTTCGACCCTCCCAAGTTTTGTACGAGCTTGTATCACATCTTGTACTAACAAAGTGGCGTGATCCTGGCGAGGAACCAAAGCTGTATCTATTTGGACAGTTAAAGCGAATAGCTAAACAGTGGCTCGATAATTATCTTATATGCAAAGGTGGCACATATCCTGCACAGTTAAAGTACAAAATGTTGGCAGATATGGCCTGCGAAAGAATTACTGCCGGTGTAACCCGTGCATTTGTAGGAAAACGGCCTATAAAAGTATTACTTGATCCTTATAATCCAATTGGATCAACTTCTCATGTAAATTTCAATACATCTAAAACAAGTCGATGGGAAACAGATTCAAGAAAATCTCATATTAATTGGGTAATATTAGATAGTGATTGGGAAGCAGAATTGTGTCGTGTTGTTGAATCACATCCTAAAGTTAGTGCTTATGTTAAAAACCACAACCTTGGGTTTGAAGTACCTTATCGTTATGGCTCTGAATCAAGAAGATATATCCCGGATTTTATTGTTTTAATAGATGATGGTAACGGCGAAGAAGATCTTTTGCATCTTATAATTGAAATAAAAGGTTATCGACGTGAAGACGCAAAGGAAAAAAAATCCACTATGGAGAATTATTGGGTGCCAGGTGTAAATATTAGTGGTCAGTATGGTCGTTGGTCTTTTGCAGAATTTAGAGATGTTTACACCATGGAAGCAGACTTTATAGAAAAGATGGAATTTGAATTTAATAAAATGATTGAGACTACAATAGAAAAAAAAGAATCTGAGGAACTAGAGTATGGCATCTAAGAAAAAATTAACCGTAAAGACAGTTGATACAATTAAACACGAAGAAGCAAGTAGGAAAAATATTCCTACTGCGGAGTATCAATCAGTATTACAACAAAATCAACAAGACTCAATTCAGGTTGCATACGAAAGACGAAATAAGGATCTCGACCCTCAATTAATTTGGAGGGGAAAAGATATTAAAGACTGGAGTGACCTGATTGTTCAGGCACCACCTCTTTATATACAAGAGAAAGTGCATCCAAAAGTATTAATTGATGACCTTTTACGACAGTCAAAAGAACAGGATTATGAATCAGGAAAAATCATGGCTGATCTTTTTTCTGATTTTAATGGGATTCCAAAAGGAGTTGATAAAACGGAGTTTTATCAGCATGATCAAAACTGGACCAATCGCATGATTTTGGGAGATTCATTACAAGTTATGGCAAGTCTTGCTGAGCGTGAAGGATTACGAGGTAAAGTTCAATGTTTTTATTTTGATCCTCCATATGGTATCAAATTCAACAGCAATTTTCAATGGAGTACCACAAGTAGAACTGTTTCCGATGGCAAAACTGAACACATTACTAGAGAACCTGAGCAAGTAAAAGCTTTTCGTGATACATGGCGCGATGGAATTCACAGTTACTTAACTTACTTACGAGATAGATTGATTGTTGCCAGAGATTTATTGACCGAATCAGGATCAATATTTGTGCAGATCGGAGATGAAAATATCCATCTTGTTCGTAGTCTATTAGATGAAGTATTTGGAGATGAGAATTTTGCTGGCCTTATCCCTTTTTATAAAACAAGCTCTCAAAGCACATCAGGAATAGCTTCTGTGGTTGACTATATTCTTGTTTACGCAAAAAAGATCAAATTACAAAAGTTACGTCAAATTTTTAGAGAAAAGAAACCTGGTGAGGTAGGAGCGAAAACATATACGAAATTAATATCGTCAGATTTTCGTGAAGTGAGACCTATGACCAGTAAAGAATTAATTAATCCCATTGATATTCCAGAAGGTTGGAGAATCTGTACATTAGGTCCAATATCATCTGCTGGATTCCAAGACAATCGAAGTTCACCTTATATATTTCAAGGTAAACCATACCCATGTCCCTCTGGTAGGCATTGGAGTTACGATCCATCACCAAGTGGAGATATGGATCGACTTTCACGAATTGGAAGAATTAGACCATCAGGTAAAAGCCTTGCCACTGTTCTACTGGCTCAAGATAACCCCGTTACACCTATTGATAACGTATGGATGGATACAGGAACTGGCTCTTTTACGGAAGATCAAGTATATGTTGTGCAAACTGGTCAGAAAGTAATCCAACGATGTATATTAATGTCAACAGACCCAGGAGATATCGTCATTGATCCAACATGTGGTTCGGGATCGACAGCATATATTTGTGAGCAATGGGGACGTAGATGGATAACAATTGATACGTCAAGAGTTGCATTAGCGTTGGCAAGAGCAAGAATTATGGGTGCAAGATATCCATATTATTTATTGGCTGATTCAAAAAATGGACAAAAAAAAGAGGCTGAACTAAATAAAACTGTTCCAACCATAAATCCTGCGTATAATAATATTCGAAAAGGATTTGTATATGAAAGAGTTCCTCATATTACACTTAAATCAATTGCTAATAACTTAGAAATTAATGAGATTTGTGACAAATGGCAAATTACTTTAGATTCAATTTTATTAGAATTGAACAAATCGTTAAAAAGAGTTTGGAATGAATGGGATATCCCAAGGAAACCTGAAATATCATGGCCTGAATCAGTTAAAGAGTTAATATCTGTATGGTGGAAAACTCTAGTTGCTAGGCAACAGGAAATAGACACCTCAATTGCAGCTAATGCTGAGTTTGAATATTTATTTGATAAACCTTATGAAGATAAGAAAAAGGTTCGTGTGGCAGGACCATTTACAGTTGAAAGCATATCACCACATCGTGTTCTAGATATTGATGAAAATGATGAATTAATAGATCCACTAAAAAGACATTCTAAGAAGCATGATACTCATCAGAGTTTCACTGAAATGATTTTAAACAATCTAAGAACCGCTGGAGTGCAACAGGCTCATAAAGAAGATAAAATAGATTTTACTACATTAACTCCTTGGCCAGGTGACCTTATTTGTGCTGAAGGTAGATATATGGAAGGTGATATTGAAAAAAGAGCTGCTATTTTTGTAGGATCAGAATTTGGAACTGCCCAGAGGGCTGATTTAGTTGCTTCTGCCCGTGAAGCGGGTGATGCAGATTTTGATGTATTAATTGCATGTGCATTTAATTATGAAGCTCACGCAACGGAATTCAATAAGCTTGGAAGAATACCAGTGTTAAAAGCTCGAATGAATGCAGATTTGCACATGGCTGATGATCTTAAAAATACGGGTAAAGGAAACCTGTTTGTTATCTTTGGTGAACCTGATATTGACATTCTTCCTTCAAAAGATAATAAATTCATAGTAAAAATTAAGGGAGTTGATGTTTTTCATCCTAATACTGGTGAGGTTCGTAGTGACGGTGCTGATGGCATTGCTTGTTGGTTTATTGATACAGACTATAATGAGGAAAGTTTTTTTGTTAGACATGCGTACTTTTTAGGAGCCAATGATCCATATAAGTCTCTAAAGAAAACTCTCAAAGCAGAAATTAACAAAGATGCATGGGATTCTTTACAAAGTGATGCATCCCGACCTTTTCCTCGGCCAACTTCTGGTCGAATAGCAGTTAAAGTAATTAACCATCTTGGAGACGAGGTTATGAAAGTATTTAAAATTGTTTAATGGAATTTAGAATTTCTGTTACATTCACAGATAGTCTTGCCCGTCTTACAGGTGATGAGCAAAAAGCAGTTAAAACTACCGCATTTGATTTGCAAATAAATCCGGCGAGCCCTGGAATGAGTTTCCATAAGATAGATAAAGCAAAGGATAAAAATTTTTGGTCTGTAAGAGTTAGTGGTGACATTAGGTTAATTGTTCATAAAAATGAACACAACTTTCTGTTATGCTATGTGGATCATCATGACAAAGCTTACGATTGGGCAGAAAAACGAAAATTGGAGGTTCATCCTAGAACCGGTGCTGCTCAATTAGTCGAAATACGGGAAACTGTTAAAAAAGTTATAATTCCTACATATGTGCATGAAGAATTACACTTAGAAAAAATTTACCCTAAACTATTTACAGATATTTCGGATGAAATTCTGCTTAGTTATGGTGTACCGGAAGAATGGTTAAATGACATAAAAGAGGCAACTGAAGAAAATATATTCTCGATCACAGATCATTTACCCGCAGAAGCTAGTGAAGCTCTATTAGAACTTGCAACAGGCGGTAGTCCAATAGCTGTAAAACCAGTCGATTTAGGAAAAGATCCATTTAAACATCCTGATGCTCAACGTCGTTTCCGTTCCATGAATAATATTGAGGAGTTAGAACGTGCATTTGAATACCCATGGGACAAATGGGCTGTTTTCCTTCATCCTGTCCAGAGACAATGGGTAGAATGTGATTATTCAGGTCCTTCACGTGTGTCAGGATCAGCAGGAACAGGTAAAACAATTGTTGCTCTTCACCGTGCTGTTTTTCTAGCGAAAGAAAATCCTGATGCCCGTATTTTGCTTACGACCTTTTCTACCATCCTAGCGAACTCATTAATAGTGAAACTAAGGAAATTGATAAGTAATGAACCGCATTTGGCGGAGCAAATAGAGGTCTATTCAATCAACGAATTAGGACTTCGCCTATATAAATCAAATATTTCAAAACCAGATATTGTAACTCAGGAACAAATTCTTGATCTACTGAAAAACAATTCAATAGGTGTAGAGGGGAATAAATTTAGTTTGGCTTTTTTATACTCCGAATGGATAAATGTGGTAGATACATGGCAACTGAAAGAATGGGAGGAGTATCGAGATGTTTTGCGGTTAGGTAGAAAAACACGCTTACCACAACAACAAAGAGCAATTTTATGGTCAATATTTGAAAAGTTAAATCAACAACTTAGTGCCGACAACCTCTTAACCTATGCCGGGCTTTTTGATAATCTTTCCAAATACATAACAGAGCATAAAATGTATCCATATAATTACATCATTGTGGATGAATCACAAGATATTAGTGTTTGTAATTTGCGTTTCTTGTCTGCTTTAGGAAGAAATAAACCAAACGCATTATTTTTTGCCGGTGATCTTGGTCAAAGAATATTCCAACAGGCGTTTTCTTGGAAAGCAGTCGGTGTTGACATACGAGGTAGAGCTAGGACATTGAATGTTAATTACAGAACATCTCATCAAATCAGGCAACATGCTGACCGTTTGTTAGCCCCTGAAGTAACAGATGCTGATGGGAATGTTGAAGAAAGAGGGAAAACTATGTCAGTCTTTAATGGACCAGAACCCACAATAAAAGTTTTTGATAATGAAGATGATGAGTCGGTATTTATTGGGACTTGGATATCAGAACAAATTGAAAATGGCATAGCTTCTCACGAGATAGGAATATTTGTTAGATCTGAAAAACAATTATATAGAGCCGTAGAATCTGCAAAAGGAGCAAAAGTTTCCTTTAAGGTATTAGATGAAACAGTTGAAACGATAAGTGGAAATATAGCAATTAGTACCATGCATTTTGCCAAAGGATTGGAGTTTAAATCAGTTGCTGTAATGGCTTGTGATGATGAGGTAATTCCTTTACAAGAACGAATTGAGACCATAACAGACAATGCTGACTTAGAAGAAGTTTATAATACTGAACGTCATCTTTTGTATGTTGCTTGTACCAGAGCACGAGATACGCTTCTGGTGACTAGCGTAGATCCTGCATCTGAATTTCTGGAGGATTTAATGATGGTTAATTAATGAAATTTGGATCAGCCGCAACAATGGTCAGGAGATTTAATTCTTAAAAAAGTCTATCTGAATTTTAAGGGTAGTATGTGAAAACGTTCTGATTCAAATGGGTTCTGTTTTCATATAAATACTTTAAATGTATAATCTAAAACTGTAACGATGAAAATATTTTTAACTCTCCTATTAGGCCTTTTCTTGCCTGTACTCTCTGTTTATGCTCAAGTTGATACTGTGTGTAACTTGTTACCTGTTAAAGATGGTAGAGTATTTTATTCAGATGTAATAACAATTGAGAATGCATCTACGAATGATTTGTATTCCACCTCAAAAATATGGATAGCTGAGACCTTTCACGATGCAAAAGATGTAATTCAAACAGACGTTGAGAATTCTCTTATCACATTGAAAGCCTTAATCCCAGTACCTGATGATGTAAACCAAAAGCTCCGTGTGAACATGATTATTCAGTTTAAAGAAGGAAGATTTAAATATGAGATTACAAACATATATTTTGTAATAAATGCCATCGACCTTGATAATCCAATTGAAAAGGTACCTGCATTCACAGACTGCAAGATAGAAACACTCCAAAAATTTGATGATGCAATAATGAGCCTTATTGTTGACTTCAGAAAAAAACTATGTGCTGCAGATTATAGCTGGTAAATAAAAAAAGGCCTGACCTGCTAAGACAACCCTTCCAATCCTTTATCATTGGTATTATTTATTAGGGAAACGTATAAGTTGAGGCGATTCCTGTACGCTTATCTTCACTTATATCCTGAAAAACCTACAGGGTGTTATGAATAATTGGACAAAGATTCAGCCAACCTGAGCTTTATTTCATCCTGAAGACTTGGCGGTTCAATGACTTTCACGTCAGGACCATATGAAAGAATTTCCATGACAAGATCAAATGTAACGACAAGGAGCAGCTTAATCCGGAACTCCTTGCTGCTATCCACCAGTATCTGCTGAGAATGATGCAGCGGTAGCGATTTAATGTACTTCCCTTGCCACACATTAAACGATAATATGACCTCTACCGGTGATTGTCCTTCTGAAGTAATAATTCCAAAGCAATTACTAAAATAGGATTTCACAGCAAAACCGGCCGGATAAACAAATTTTGTGTTCAAAATAGTCAGTTCATTAAGACGGTCGAGTGCATATATCCGCAGGTTTTGCTTTTTTTCATCCTTTCCCAAAAGATACCACCTGTTTTTAAATTCTTTCAGCGCATATGACTCAACTGTTTTTAATTCCGGTTTATCCTCCCAGTATTTCTGATACCTGAAACGAATCAAACACCTGTTTTCAATGGCATGGAGCAAATCATAAAGATTTTCTGTTCCCGCTGATTTCCTGCTTTCGAAATGGATGTACTCCGAAAGCCTGTCAGCGATATTCAATGCGTTGAAAACATCAAATGCCTCCAAGATGCGCTCACTTGCCTCCGGCTGACCGTCCATTTCCAGGTAATATACCTGGCGTCTGGAATCCCATACAATATCAATGTTGAACAGGGAACTGATCGTATTGCGGTCACGGTCGAAGGTCCTTTTGCTGATGTTGAAATCATATCCCTGAAGGTTGGATTCGAAATCCAGGTAAGCTGATATTTCAACAAAAGTTGCAGGTTGCTTCCTGAGCTTTTTAATAATCAGGTTAAACCGGGCAATCATCTCTATTTGTGCCATAATAATAAACTTTTAAAAACAGTCGCATTGAGTGCAGCCAATTCATCATGTAAGCCATTCATCCGAAAATGAGGTTTAGTTAAGACAGGGTGTGTCGCAGCATGATTAAAAAAGGCTAATTCTTTTACGCGTCAAATAAAACCTTCCAGTTCTCAGCTGTCAGAAGTTGTTTCCCATTATAATAAGTCTCATGTTCCGTTACGGCAGCAATGATGGTTTGAGTACGGTCAAAGAGTTTTCCTCCTACAAAATGGTACAATTTCCATTGCGTGTCATTTGCAAATCCACGAATCTTCTGCCTCTCATTTTCTGAAATATAAATAGAATATTCTGTTCTGGAACTTTTAATCTCCACCTTGTTTACCCCTACTACAACCTCGTTTTCAAATACAGGCTCCAGCACATCATACCCCAGGCCATCTCCTGCACTTTTTGATACATGTAGAACATCCTCAATTGATTTGTTTGTAAAATCAACATTTTTCAATTCTTCTATATGGGATATTAGAGATCTGAATTTTTCTTCCTGCTTGTACTGAGTTAAAAGAAAGGCCCTGTCGATGACAAATAGGCGTTCTAAATCCATTCCCCTGCCATGCCTGGCTTTGAATTGGTCTTCACGTTCTTTATAGGAAACCTGTGTTACCTGTATGGGTTGATTTTCCTTTCTTTCAACAGATGTTTTTACAACACCTTTATCCGAAGCTTCCGGTGTAAAGGACATGTTGCCATTCAAATCGGTGTATTTCTTTTTAATTTTAATAAGCTTAAGCTCCTTCTGTGCAAATTCAAGCCGGTCATTTAACTGCTCTTCCTGGATATCCAGCATTTCAATGCACCGACTAGGGTTATTCTGAAAGTCGAAATAACCTAACAGATGCTTCTTTTGCTCAATTATTGATTCCAATTCTTCCTCAGGTAACTCTTCATTGCGGGCGGCATAATAGTAGAGCTCCAGTTTCTCCCTTTCGCTTCTGAAAAACCTCATATTTGAATAATATGGATTTACCAGTTCCAAAAGCGCCTGGAACTTTGCAGATTGTCCGTTTGCATGGAGGTTCTTAATTACAAGTTCTTGCAGTTCATTATAATTTAAACCCAACGCTTCCCAGGTTTCCTTATTTAACCAGTTGTTTTTATCCAGTGCCAGGTTGCCTGCATGGTTTAAAGCAACCAGGAACTTCTGCATCTCATCATGGTTAATTAAAGAAGTCAATATAAACTTCTCAGCAACCTTAAGTTCTGCTTCCCCAATTCCTCTTTCCTGCAGGAAATTTACTTCATTCCTGTTCCTTTTATTCAGGATGTAATTCGAAAGAACATCTCCAAAACTAATGTTCCTGAAAATTGCTTCAGCTATGGCATATCCGAATTTCGACAGGTCGATGGAATCATATTCGCCATTATGTTTCAGATCATATGCCATTTTACCTACAGTTTTATTGGACCCCCTATCAGATGGTTCATACAAAACCTCCTGATGTGATCCCTTGTACACTTCTTTTACTGGAATATCCTCTGCTACAATCTCGAGCCAGACATCCTCAGCCCTGTAGATCCGCAGGTTGTTCCATCTTCTGATGGCTTCTTCCTTTTCGTACTGATTTGACGACAGATTTTCTGCCAGTGCAAAAAATCCTTTCAAATAATTATTCTCAAAATACTTCTTTATCTCAGTATCATCTTCGCAAATATCTGGTTTAATCGTGTAAGTGGGCCTGAAACGCCTGATGTTTTTTATCGTATTGACAAACTCCAGTTTAGTATTTTCATCCAGGTTTATAATCCTTTTTTGTATTTCAGGAAAATGATATATATATTTTTTGTTTTCCTGGGAAACAAACCAGCATATTTCCCTAGTGTAGCTTCCATCGTTCAGCAATAAGGGAATATCATTGATGTCAGCCTCAAGCCTTGAAAGTCGAAGCATAAGTTGCCTATAAACTGTTTTATGATATTCGTCTACCAGGTCTTCCTTTTCCATCAGTTTCAACTGGGTGACAATTTTCACTGCATCATTGGTGTCTTCAATGGTATCAATGCCAAAGAATGCCCACAACTCCTTATATATATTTTTTGTGTCATCCTGTGCTATGCATCCCCGCCTGCGCCTGTCATTGAATAAGAAAACTTCTGAAGGTTTAACGAACTTTGCGTTGATTTCATCGTAATACCAGCTTTCTGATTCAAGTTCCTTTTTACTTATCTCTAAACCATGCCAGTGTTGAATGGAGCTGTTTACAAGTTGCTTATATTTTTCATCTTTAATCTTAAACAAATCAGCCACAGGTGGAATGCTTCCGCACCAGACTCCAAGTTTTTTGATGACTTCATTATAGTCCGCAGCCCCTGCATGTTCAATGATGGCTTTGCACCTTGGAACATTTAATTCGTAAAAATTGAGCGCACTGAATTTCTCACTTATTTCAGGAAGGATACCTGTACAGCATTCAACAGCAGGTCGCCATTCACCATTTTTAACGGGCAATGCTATTCGACCCAGCTGAAATTCAATGCTGTCATTTTTAAAATAAAGATGTTTTTCATTCCTGGGGTTTATGTTCTCCAGCAGTTGAATTACAAATTTTAAAATATCTTCGTTTTCAATAGAAGAGTTTAACTTTCCGCGGTTGATGGCTCTTAATATCTCTCTGGTTTCAAAACCGTTTACAACTGTTTGTAATAAATATTCCCGGTTTAACATATCAAAGCCTGAGATGGTAACATTATCAAGTTTGCTGAATATTGTATTATCAGCAGTCATTTCTTTTGATGACCTGTAGAAAAGCTTTTTATTGGATTGCTCTGATGGCAGGCTGTCTGTAATTGTAACATAATCTCCCTTCAATACAGGCACAATTAATATTGAATCATCACAAAAAGGGGATAGGGTTTGCCTGTATATTGTTTCGTAGTAACTTTTGTATCCTTCATTATATTTATGAGCAGGCTTCCACTTTTCGATTGCTTGAAAAACATACTCATAAGCATCTTTGAACCAGATTTTGTCTTGTGTATAAACCTTCCTGAGGATGGATTTTAAATTCGCGGAATCAATAAATTTTTTCCAGACTTTTTGTGCAAATTTGTCATCTCTGCTGTTGGGGTTCAAAAATTTACCAAAATACTCTAGCCTGTGCAACCGGCTTTCATTTAATAGGGTATCCACAAAAAGCTCTGCAGCATGCTCTAGCAGTCTGTCGTTGTATTTGTTGTTATCAAAATCGATTCGCTTACGGGAAACATCAAGCAGGAAATCGCCATGTACCATAATATGGAATCCGCTTATCATCTCGGTGGGTAAATAACAATAAAAATTGGGTCTGATTTTTCTTTCTTCCGCTGCTTTTTCTTTCAAGGGAAAGGCTATTGCAATTTTGGGATTATCAAACTTGTGGTTGAGTTCATCGGACATCTCCTGCAGTTCCTTTAACTGCTCCCCTGAAAATGGCCTGTTCACAACCAGCCAGTCTTCTGGGTCTGGTTGTGTATGGAGGGTGCATACAATTGCATCATCAATCTTTAATTCCATTTCCACGCACGAATTCCTGAGTTTATCAAGTTGCTGAACAAAGAACACTTCAAAGGAGGCAAATTCCTTTATTTTCTCTTCCAGATCAATGATCTTTTGACCATTCAGCCCGTGAAAGCAAATAACAGTGATGGCTTCAGGAAATTTTTCAAAATAGTGACAGGCATCAGTAATATATTCTGGAAAATAGAAGGATGGCACAACCCGGTTGTTGTGTTCAAACACCTGCCTGTAGTCCGGATTGTTTTTCCAGGTTTCCAGGTTGGTTTTGGTGTTGGCATCATGAAATGAAACCTTGATGTCCTCTGTTTTATGCGGATGCTTTAACTCAAACCCCCATTTTTCACCTTGGTGAATGGAACTTACGGTTACTCGTTGGGTGTATTCCCAGCACGATTTAAAACCAACACCTTTGTTTCCAATGGATTCATTGAGGTTTTTGCTGCTCGTGTTGATAGAACACAACGATTCAAGATCAGAATACGGTTTGTTATTTCTTTTTTCAACAGAAAAAGGTTCTCCATCATTAGCAATTGTCAACGTCCCTGCTTTTTTATCCAGGTGTATCCAGATCTTCTTTTCTGCACGGTCGATGGCATTCTGGAAGAATTCGTAAATCGCCCTGCCCCGGTAGTCATTTGTAATTCCATTTTCATTTTTAAGGTGGCCATCCAATGTTTTTGGGGGATTCTGCATAGAAGTTTTGTAAATATCTGCGAAGGCATGTTCAATCATGGTTTTTGCTTCCATATGGATAAAAAAAAATTAGTTTATTTATTCAGGAGATTTTTAACAACATTTTTTCTCAAGTTCTTCTACAATGCGTAACATGGCAAGAGTATCCAGACAGCAATATTTCAACAGCGCCTGGCGTGTCTGAGTGATATGATCTGTATCATTTAACCCATATAACTTCAAAAACTCAGCACTTGCGTCACCGCCATTGGATATATCCAATTCCTTATAGCACAGTTCAGGTGCCAGAAGCGGCAACACAAGCTTGATTGAATATCCACGCCCCATTGATCTTTCATGATACTCTTTCCTTCTGAAAATGGGCATCAGATCATCAAGCCGGTCAATAATCCTACCCAGTTCTTGTTTGTATTGCGGGAAATCACGAGCAAGTTCTTTTAAACGGGTTCTTTCAAATCCTACATTGTATGTTAGTATCTTCCCCGGTCTGTTTAAATCCTTAATCAGTTTTACAATCAGATCCTTACGGGGATCACCTTGAGGATAAGCCAGGTATTCGTAATGTTCAGGGTGGCTGTCCCTTGTCTCTTTGTAGTGCAGCGAATACTGAAACGGAATTTGCTGAAAAGGCCTTGACTCATTAAACATTGGAATAGCCGGCATCACCGTTTCAAAATCAAGAAAAAACAAGGGATATCCAAAATCCTCCAGCCTTTTTTTAACAATCTCTTTATTGATTCTCTCTTCATGCTGCGTTTCCACTTCTACTTTATCATCATCTATGGTAGCTATTAATTCACAGCAATAATTCCAGTAACTGCAAGGGTATGGATGGTGACAAAATCTGCCTGTTTCTATTTCGGGTTCTGAAGATAATTGTACCAGTTTTAATTCATTAATATAAGCTTCAATCTGTTCCTGCCGGGCAATCACTTCTTCTTTAATACTTGTTGCTTTAAAAAGTTTCTCCGGGTTGATTTCACCATTTTTGATGTAGCCGTTATTCACATGAAGAATAAAAACATCATCCACTTCAAGGCCCCGGTTTGCTACTACAAAATATTGAACAGCAGCATCAACAATATGCTCTGGCTTTACTGAAGTGGAACTTTTACATTCATAAATCTGCCACTTTCCATCTTTTTTTTTCAGGATATCAATTGCGACCAGAACATCATTGGAAATAAAAGTAGCCTCGTAAATCGTATCAGATGCATTTTTGATAAGTTCTTCTGTTCGTTGAGCTGAACGATAATTGGGATAATCATCGGTAAGTGCTAAAATTCCCCTCGGCAAAAAATCCCTTGCCAGAACTCCAATATTTAATCCATCAGTAAAGATACCCTGACTTTCTGGTTCACAGTCAGCTTCTTCATGCTTATGGACATCCAGCCATAAAGCTTTTTTACATTTTATACCTTTGATAATTTTAGATTTAGTAAGCATATTGGTTCAAATCAGTGATGAATCTATTGGTGTACGAACTCCTAAAAGTAGAATTTTCTAAAGACATAGTATGACTTTGCTGGAAAAAAACAAATAATAAAGAAAATTTGAGAAATTGTAGGCTGCAGTTTATTTATTTGCCCTGTGACATATCCTGACGTACCCTTATTCTATTTTTGTATTAAAACTCAATATGTACAAATTATACCTGTTAGAGAAACAACTCCGAAAGATTAATAAGTTAAAGCTTCAGGAGATTAAAAATCAAAACTTTGAATCAGCCGCATCATACCGCGATCAGGAAAAACTAATCCTGCACGAAATTGCCGCTGCAAAGAAAAAACTGAAATCAGGTCCCTTGTTCCGGTTCCTGAGAATTATAATGAATTTATATTCCGGAAAAAGAAACTGAATACATAATTCTTCCTGCTGACCTGAGCTCAGAAGGTGAAAGCAATTTCTTACTTCAATGGTTAGTCCATATTGGTAATAATTTCAGAGTATGGAAATACCATTGAAGAATTGTAATGACCAGTCACCAATCCTTACTTAATCACTTTTTATGAAGTAATACCAGGAGTTTTTATTTTCTTCAAGTCATCTCTAATGGTTTCCCTTGTATGAATACGTCAAAAAACGTTAGGATCATAGCCTGATTGGCAACTTATATTGCTTTTTGCCAGATATCAATTATTGTAAAAATTACACCCAGCAAAATAAAACCAGGAATTATCCAATAACTATGTTTTAATTTCCATCTTTAGCCTCTGAAAAAAAATCTTATGAATCTTCAAAAATCATTATTTCAGTTTATTGCCGATAAAGGACTCAGTAATATTACGAATCTTTCACAAAAAGAAAAATTACAAACACTCTCAAAACCAGAAGAAGTTTACAATTCTCTGAAAGATTTAGAGCTTTCTGATGAGGTTGAGTTTATAATGATCAATAATGAATCATATAAATCACATCTGGTTCTGATTAATAATTCAATACCTATTGTGTGCCTTGGTTATAATGAAAAAGGTGAATATGAAGCATTCATACCTATTCTCCCTAATTGTTCCAAAGGGATAAATCATCAGCTATTTGTCTATAGGTATATACTTTTTCTCAGGCTCTCTTATTTGCAAACCGAAAATGAACCCAGCGAAATCACGACCGGCTCAAAACCTCATGACCAAAAAATGTTGGAACGATATCTTAAGGCAATAAATGGAAATATTCCAATGACTGAGGACTTGCGAAGCTGGTGGTCAAATCGTTATTGAATTTGAACTTTTATTAATTAAAAAATTATGTCAACAGCTAAAGATTCAGAAGAACTGTTAAATGAATTACTTTCAATTGATGATATTGAAAAACGGAAGGAGATTATATTTAATGACATTTCTAAACGAAATCCTAAATATAAAATCATAGCCCAAGATGATCCTTATAAATTATTTGATGCATTGGGTGGGGATGAAGATGAAGTTATACGAACTCATAATTGGGCTTACGAATATACCTTTAATGACTTTCTGACAGAACAAATTGATAATGGATATGAATTTGATGAAGATACATTTGAAGGCACAAAAGAAGAGTGGAAAGAATATCAAAATCATTTGAATTTATTAAGAGAAAAATTTGATGAAAAAGAAGAAAGTATAAAACGTGCCAATGATACAGGTAATTATTATGTAACAGGCTTATATGAGATTAAAGGGAAAAACAATATTATTCTTCCTTTTGAATGGGACTTTTGTGAAGGCTATTTAGAAAGCATTATAGGTACTCCTTATGATACTCCCAAAGATCATGGTTATTCATTTGACTGAAAAATAGATTGCTATGAAAATTGGAAAGGTTGATTATGTTGATGATGATAATATACCTGTTTCCTTTCTTTCTCTGGTATTAAGAGTTGACTCCATTAACAAACTTTTTCCTGGAGGACTAAATTCTTTCCTGGAAAATGAAGGGTTGAAAATAAATTTTGAAATCAAAAATAATATTTAATCAATATGAGTATTGAAGAAAACCTTGTTGACTATACTTATTTCATTGAAGAATTAATGGAATATTTGAAAAATAATTACAGTTTATCAGAATTCGGTTTTAATAAGGATGATGCAGAAAAAAATGAAAATGATGATGATGATATTGATGATGATGATATTGAAGAAAAAGAACTTCAGGAATTTATTGAAGAAGTAAAAACTAACCAATATTCAAAAAAAACGAAAGAGAGATTAACTTTAATAGAAGATTTCATCAGTTCAGTTGATGGCGATGAACAGGAAGTAATAGAATCACCAGAAGGTTATATTTTTGTTTTATCAAAATTAGGACCTTTAATCTCATTAAGCTACGAAGGAGATGGTTATAGTTATTTTAAAAGGGAAGAAGATGCCTATGAATTTATTGAAGAGTGGTAAATGATTGACAGTTGTGACCATGTAAATTTCCAAAAGTCAATGCCATGCTTGAGTTACAGTAGCATCAAATTAGGCACTTTCTGTCTTGTCCGATACATTTATCACTTGATGACAAAAAGTTGCTGAAAAGGGCTTATTTGGGATGCTGTAGAAGCCTTTCAATAAACATGGCAATTAATTAAACTCCAACGTCCGTTTTTCATTATCCATTTCGTAATCAAATTCTGAAAGAAGTTTTTTGTATGTAGAATGAAAGCTTTCTCTAATCGTACCTTCTGGCATATTGCACATACGGGTTGGTGGAAAACCGGGTGGCCAGATTAAAGTGGTTTTGTACAATTCAAAATGATCCTCAAGCCAGATTTTTTTATCAGTTGAGGTTAGGCCTGCTTCACAGAGAGCAAATTGATATTTTTGGTCATCACTCATTTTGTAATTGTTTTCAAAATGGCATTACATCTATAATAAGATTCAAAGAACACGATTGATTACACATATTACTGTTTTCTTCACTTGTTTACTTTTGAGTTCAAACTGGTAGAAGATAAAACTGATATTGGTTAATTTTTGCATTACCGCTATTAAAGTCAAAATAGTCTTGTATTACTAATTTCCCATCTCTTAAACTTGTAAGATAGCATTCTCTATTTTTACGATCTAAATATTTTATTGTGTCCTCATTAAGTAAAGAATAATCCTTCCAGTGATGATGATTTCGATATCCAAAATTACTACCTATTTCCCATGTTTCTAAAATTTCTGTTAACTCTCCCTGGATTGATCCTATGTATAATAATGTTTCGCCATTTGTCCTAATTTTTGATTCATAAAAGTAAATATAACCGTAGCTTATGTTCATTGTCTTCCCATATGTGTGAATATCATATAACTTGTCCAATAAGCCATATCTGTGGTGTTTCATTTTGCCGTCCTTACCCCAGGTGCAATATCCCTCTTTAACAGCATCATAAAGCTTTAAATATACACCATCGTTTCTAAAAGCATTCATATATAATTTGTTAAAATATTACAGATCATTTTTTAATATGCGGATTGGAAGGTATTTACAACAAAATATCATTCATAAAAAGCACTTATCAGTGTAGAAGTTTGAATAGAATGAGAAGCTGCTTTGAAAGTTTCATATTTGTAAAAGTATAAATCAGACCGGTCTATTCCAAGATATACCGTTTCTATATTATTGCGCATTCTTTCAAATTCAGTCATTTGCTCTGCTTCAGGCGCAGGTACTCTAATTCGTTTATATTCTGAGCGCTCATTTAATGCCGTATAATTATTAACTGTTCCAAACATTTGGTCTATCACGCTATATCTAATTCTGAATATATCAGAACTTTTAAGTAAATTGAGATTAGATGCACTTATTGTATATGCAGCATTAATATGTCCGTCAACCCTGTCAGTAGCAATTCGAGGAGTAAGAATCAGTTGCTTTCCATTTTTTAGGTATATTATTAATTCTGCTCCGAATCGTTCAGTTTTATACTGACTTTCACGCCTATCAATAAATAAAATTCCAGAATTATTTGAACTTTTTGCAAACATAACATTCAACCCCTCGAATTTCCATTCATCTAAAGCATCATATTGTTTTGTGCCAACATAAATATAATTTTGAGCTGCTGAAATCAAAGGAAAAATGATGAAGAAAAGTAGACAAATAGAAGTAGTAATTAAATTTTTCATGTTTCAGTTTTTTTTAAATTGTGAAATGATTATTGCTATCATATAATGACTATTTAGTACTTTCTAAAATACTTTGCTTAATAGAAGTCATAAACATAATTCTGTCTTTACCAAAAGTTAATTCATTTCTATCTCTTGCAACTGAAATTGATTCATTGTCAATATTTAAACCATAAACTCCGTCTATCTCTTTAAATGGGTAGGGAAGGTTTTTATTTAATTGTTTGATAATATCTTTTGGAACACCAACATCATTACTCTTTGGTATCAAATTGTAAATGGTTGTAGTTATATATCCATCTCTTATTCCTACAATAATATCTCCTATTTGCCTCCCGAAAAACGAATCATAAATTGACTTTTTATATTTATAAGTTGCAATACCTGTATTTGATGAAATACCAATCAATTCAAATTCGTTCTCTGTTGGCGTTAAATAATTACCGATGTAAAATTTCTGTGCATTCACTGAAAAAGATATGGTAAGGAATAACCAAAATAAAAACTGTTTTTTCATGTCATGAGATTATTTAAAAATCAATTAATTAGACTTACCCCGGTGATAAATGTAAAATGATTTTTTTATACCATTGTGGGATTCAGTATTCTTCATTTACCTGTGCGCTTAATAAGGTAATTCATGATTCCAATTCCTGCAAAAACGAAAATCAATGATGCAAAGGACGATAGCATTAAATTACCTAATAGAACTGTTTTTGAATGTTGTTCTTCATTAGTTAAGTAAATAGTTGAATAATAGGCTTTAAATGGTCTGAACCAAAAGTTTTGCTGGTTAGCATATGCAATTTCATGGTTCATTCCAGGCATGACATATGGATACCTACTTCTATCATTTTTATTTTGATGTTTGTACCACGATGATTGAGCCATCTCAGTTGAAGCATATCCAAGTAAAATTGATGTAATTATGTATAGCCAAAACAATTGTTTTAATGTATTTCTAGAAAATTCTTTGTTTACTTTTTTAATTTTCTCTTCTTTTGGGGTAGGTGGTGGTTTAAAAATATATATTCCTTCAAGTTCCTCAAATTCAGAAGCTATTTTCCAATCATCATTATCACTTCTCCATACTAATTGATCATGGTAGATTACTTGATTTCTTAGTTCTGAAAGGTCAAAAGGCCCATGTTTATTTCCGCTTTTTTGAATAAAATAGAAGTATTTCATAGGATAAAGCTTAAATTCAATCAAATATAAAAAAACTACTTAAAAGTAGTATCTGATAAGTGGTAATATTTCAGGTGTAATTGAGTTTTCTTTGTTTTATGGCAAACAATGATGAATATATCGCTCAACAGCTTGAAAATCTAGGTGAAAGACTAAAAGAAATTCGCAGAGAAAAGGGATATACCAATTATGAGCAATTTGCCTTTGATAATGAAATACCCAGAGCCCAATATGGCAGATATGAGAAAGGCCACGATTTGAGGTTTAGCAGCCTTCTCAAAGTACTAAAGGCAATGGATATTTCATTAAAAGATTTCTTTAGTAAAGGGTTTAAAATTGATTAAATGAGATAAGGTAAACTACCAATTATAGCTTTTAATCTCTCTCCAATTTGTGCGTTTATAGCCAGCTGTGCTGAAATTTCCTTGAATTAATATATTTCCCGTTGTTGTTCCATATTTTAATTGTTTACCATCTGCCATCAATACCCACCAGTTAGGATTTACCATTCTTCCGTATATTTTTTGTTTATACTCTACCTTACTTGTATTGCCAGTGTATATTGATTTGATAGGACAATCAAGTGAACCATTGAACCCTAATACCAAAGAAACATTCTCAAAATAATCTTTACCGAGATATGCAAAATGCCAGGGATCAAGTTGTGTGGATTCTTCTTCGCTTTTTATTTCGAGTTGAGCATCTTTCATGAACTCTACAAAATCAAAGGAGCTAAACCAATTTCTATTGGCAGCTTCATTCCCGGTAAAGTTTACCTCATATTCGAATCTTTGCCAGCCACCAGTTTCTTTATCCTTTTGTAATTTATTACCATATAAGCCTCTGTCCCTGCCAACCCAAAATCTCTTACCAGCCTTATGCCATGTTAATATTTCAAGACCGCTTAACCTATCTTCACAATTTTTACCAAAACTCCCGAATGAGCCATTATTGCCGGAAATAAGTTTAGTGAAGTTTTGCAAGGCAAATTTAAGTGTTTCATAGAAATAAGTGCCTTGTAATATCCCAGTGTACGCATTCAGTATATTTTCCCAATACAACATCTGACAGTTAGTAATAATGTTTTTAGAAAAATAATTCTCAGGCACTAATCCCAAATGGAAGATGTTAACAGGTTTTATTTCCAAATTTTCTTGAACGCATTTGATCACATCCTGTTGAGCTTTTATCTGCTGCTTAAAGTCACTATTGTTTGGGGAAGTAAACATTTTTGCTTCTATGACAATCAGATATAAATCGGGTTCTGTTATTAAAATTACAACATCGGGAGTGTCCTTTGTTTTTGGAAGATTTTGATACTTCTTCCCACAAAAATTTGCCGATTCCTTTAAGCTGTATTCTGTAAGGAACTGAATATTGTTATTTGCAGCATTTGCATGAATTACAATATCCTTTGGGAAATTATCAATTAACCCAAAAAAAAGGTTTATGTATTTAAAATTCTCATGACAAAGTATTTGTGGCAAAACTGTTCCTGTGAAAAATCTCTCTTTTCTATTCAGTGGAAGGTAATTGTTGAAATTATTATATAATGAATTCATTTTTAGTTATTTTTGGTTTTAGTCATAAGTTACAAATAATTTTACAGATTTACTAAATACACAAGAGGATTTAGCTGCTATCAGTAACTTTGAGAAGGACATTCTTTCATGCTATGAAGCTGGCAGAACCAATCCAACTGTTTCTACTCTTTATAAAATCAGTCAGGCATTGGAAATAACCATTTCTGAATTAAGTGGATATTGAGCAATGATTTCATCTCAGAATTATCTCCGACCATTCTCTTAATTTTTCATCCATGTTGCAGTAATCGGTTTCTTCAACTGCCTTTTCAATCAGTTCAAAATACCGTTGATACAATTCATCGGTTTTATCAGTGAATTCCACCAATGTCTATATTTTTCCATTCCTATTTATACGTACATTGAATTTGAAAACCTTTATGGTAAAAAAGAGTGAAATGTATGTTAATATGTCGTATATTTATTTAAAAATAAAATACAATGAAAACAAATTTTATTTTAACCCTCTGTATATTCTTATAATCATGTCCATGCTTTGCAGTTCCACTTGGGGAAGGCATCAAATAGGCCAAGTTGCAGTGTAAACTAATAGTGATATATATTTACCAGGTACATATAAACAACCGTTGCATATTATGAGAATCGAAACATATTTTTTAATTAAAATACAGAAACAATCATGAAATCTAATAAAAGTAAAATTGGTGAGTATTTTTTAAAAGCAGATGCTAATAAGCAAATTAGAGCAGAAATTGAACTAATTGGAATGGAAGTGAAACGTATTGAAGCACAAATCAAAGAAACTTCTTCTTCGCCCGTGCTTCAAAATCTACAAATACAATTAAAGCAGACTATCGCATTTCAACAGAAAGTTGAAAATTATCTTGCTGCGAATATTGAGTCAGGAACCCAAAAATTAAGATCACCCAACATCTATGGTTCAGAAGTAACACAAGGATTATCGGGATATGAGTTGGTAGCGGGAAAGGACACACTGGTAAGAGTTTTTCTTGGCCATGACATCCCAGTTTTTGAAAAAGCTATGACATCAATTCCGAACCAAGGAAAAAGTAAAAACTATAGTAGTGCAAATGAAGCAAAAAGTATACACTTGGATTTCCCCCCATTTGATTTACCAACGATTGGTGTTGCGCATTTAGATTTTGTTTCTTTAAGGATAAGAGGTCCAAGAGGGATAGATATAGAAATTCCAGGTGATTTGGGAGATGGAAAATTTGATCAGTTCTCAAAAAGCTATTCCGAAAAAGACAATGCTAACTTTTATATCGATGGTTCCCAATTTCCTGTTTCAGGTAATTATCGCTTTGACGTTCAGTTTTTCAGGAAAGGGTTATTAGTTGGCACACATAAGTTAGACGATCGTTCTTTTCATAAAACAAAAGATTTACGTGTATTAATTATAGTTGATACATGGGCAATGCCTGTAGAAGCATGGAATACTTTATTTGAATCACTCCAATATGTACAAAGAAATTTCCCTATACGGTCAAAAATTGGACCACTAGATGGGGATCAAACAGTTGGTCTTCGATATAAAATAATCCCAAGACCGTTTGATGTAGATTTTCCTGGTTGGGCCCCGGTCCGAGCACTATTGGATGAATTTAATTTAAATCAAGAATCTGATGGGAAACCTGATCGCGCGGAACATATCTTAACAGTTAGAGTTCAACAAGACTTTGAGTCACCATTGGGAGGCGTTGGCGAGGCAGGACCTGGTGGTCGTGTGTCAGGTGTTACTTTAAATGTGAATCCACCAGCAGATGATGTATTTGCTACACTTATTTGTCAAGAAATTGGACACAATTTTCTAGGAAGCGTCCATACTACTAGTCCTGACATTGATGATGTAGCTGCCTTTAATTTGAGGGATCGAAAAGCAATAAACAGTCCTCGTTCAATTATGTTTGGCTTCTATACTGGCAATAGAAATACTGATTCGTTTTTTATACCTGCAGATTGGAAAAAGATTCGTTTAGGTTTATTAGAAAAAGATTCTACCGGACCTAATTGATATAATAACAAAATCAATTGATTTTAACTTAGATAATGATTAATTAAATAACATGCTATAATGTATAAAAATAATAGCGGTTATAGTGAGAAATTTGAGGTAAGTGCCTTTAACAAAAGTCATTGCTTAACCGAAAATTAATGCGTGTAAATCCCCTACTATTTTTATACCAAGCCATTAGGCTTAATTACGGAAACTGCGAACAATAAACATCATAAAATTATTAAGTGAACTTCCCAGATACAAATGACCGTTATCTATTACTCCCTTTTCTGCTTCTTCAGCCATGCCCATAATGCAGGAGCAGATACTTCGTATCTTGCAACAATGAATTTCTTAGTTACACCGTGATTTGTTCCTGGATCAGGTGGATTGCAAGATTTTGATTATTCATAATGAATGATTTTTGAGAAGATTAATTATGGACAGATTTTGCCTTTGCTCATGTGTTCAAAGGCTGGAGGAAAGGAAATTTATTAGTATAATCAAAAAAGCCTGTATTTACTTCCACCGTTGAGCATTTTAGCCACTTTCTCCTCTGAACTGGTATATTGTACCATCTGGCTAAGAAAATTGAAAAATGCTGTATGTATAAAAGCTGAATATGGAAATTCAATTTTAATGATGTCAACAGTTCAAGCAAAAACACAGGTTGTGTATAAATTAGGATGGGTACCCCTATACATCTTCAATCTTATGATACTGTTCTGCATATTTGTTTTTTATAGCACTGGTCAATGCTTCTGTTTCCAAATCCACCCCTTCAATTTCATTAAACCAACTCCAGAACCTGTTAAATTTTTCAGGATCATTTTCATTCCACTGGTTTAGCATGTAATCGTCATAAATCAGTACAATTTCAGAATACCTGCCAAAATCATGTGTAAACCATTTTGCTTTGTAAAAACACATATGGACGAATTCATTAGGTATGGGATGGGCATTATTCATAAATTGAAGCAATACCCTCATCTCGATTTTATTTTTCTCATAAAAGTCTGGTCTGCCTACTTGGGCAAATCCGTTACTGCCTATTACCAAATAATCCATAAGTTTTAATTTTAAGTGTGAATACGCCATCCGGGTTTATCATCCGGATCAATACAAACAGAAAATGTAGGTGCTGCTCCACTACCATAACCATCGTGTGGTCCATGAAATATGAAGCCACCATAAAGAATGAGCTTGTTATTTTCTGTAATGGAAAATTCCATTGATAGAGGAGCAAAATCGCTGTACAAGGTTACATTAAAACCCTGCTTTGAGTAGTGTTCAAGTCTGGAAAATGTGTTGTTGAAGCTTTCCAAAAGGTTGTTTTCTTTGGCAAACGCTTTTATTTCAGCCAGCCTGCCCTTTGAGTAATCAGTAATCATTTTAAAGTTTTTTTGGTTTAAAAAATGGATTTTAGCGAAAACGGTTAAAATAAAGGCCAACTGTAGTTCACCACATTATCTTATTTAGAATTGATCTACGTTTGTTATCATTCTAGATATCAATTCTTTGTCGTAAATTGATTCAATAAGGGATAAATTATGTGATTGTGCAGAGAGATTGAGAAACTAGTCATTCAATATAGTATTTACAAATCATTGCAGTATATTCTTAGTTATTGATATTAGAAAAGCGACCCATAACCAATGAGATACGACAATAAACGAAAAGCAAAATTTCTGAAAATAATTTCGTATTCAATCTTTGCTCTTGCAATTGTGTGTTTCATTTTATTATTTAACCGAACACACTATGCTTATCCCGGGAGTTATAAAACTGTTAGAAAATTATCCCATGAACTATTTTTAAAGCTTGCAGCAACTGGGAATGGCAAGTTTATTATTATATCCAGTGACTCTGAAAAAATTCCAGTTTTTGAAAGAGTTGAAGTGGTTGGCACAGGAAAGGTAAGTTGGAGAGGTTTAATTAATGATAAAAGGAGAAGGAGAATTATGCGATGTGATATAAAAATTCCAGATATTTTAATAAATGAACCAGTAATCTTGATTGGGTACTTATCGGTAGATTGTACTTATGCTGAAAGGTATACAGGATATTCCCCTAATGAATATATCAATAAAACTCTGACAGTAGATTCTATAATATTTCCAATAAAAATTATTCCCATTAACGATAAGTTAAAACAGAGAATTATTACAATATTACTTTCTTTCGGCATGTTCTCGTTTATCATTGCAATATTATTAATTAATAAGGCAAATAAATTTAGGAACACATAAAGACATAAGGAAGTTATTTAAAGTTGACGTACCTCAATCAAGCAGCCCAACCTACCACTACTGCTGGCAGAGAGCACCTTTCACACCACGGTGCGTATGGGACTCATATATGTTGTTTCGTTGAGTTTACAGGTATCTATGGGTATTTACTGGTTTTTTGTGTTTGTATAGCGTTGATTTAGTCGTTTTCTTTTCTGGGTGGTAGTTTGTGTTGCTTTTTATGGAGAATTAATAAAATGGTACCCTACAGACGCAAATAAAGGACATCACTTTGGGGTTTAACATCAGGCTGTAAGAAATCAGCTCATTTTCACAGGTTGGTATTTTTCCACCTTAACCCTTCTTTCAGGGATAAAATAAGCACTTGTAACAACCCTATCTTCTGCACCAACAGCTATAATGGCCTCATAATAAAACCATTGATATTCCATGTATTCCTGCACTTCAGGCCAAGGCACTAAAACATAAGTTTCCATTTGTTTGCATTTCAAAAGTGTTAATACTTTCTATTTTGAATTTTTGTTTGATTATTCAGATAAAAATGGTTAACTTTTATTATTTATTCATTTCTAAGCATTTGTAAGTACTTGAAAACGGATATAAGATTAAATATGAAGATTCTATGTAAAAATGGACATAGTTAAAATATATTCATGTGAACTTACATCAATTTAACCCCAATTGTATGAAAATACTAACAACATAAAATTTAACGATATGAAAAAGTTATTAGGATTTTTATTTATGGCAATGATTATCTTTAGTTGTTCTAATGAGAAGGACTTTTCAGGTAAGCTTGATATACCGGAAACTATCTTTAATTATTCGGCCATCGGAAAAGGAATTCCTTGTATTGCATTTACAGGAGCCGAAAATCTGGATAAAAATTTATATCCTAAAGAGTTTTTGGAACACATCAATTTGATTCATGCAAGTCCTGATTACATACCCGAAGATATTGTAAATAATCTTACGCTTGATGATATAATTAATGATATTGAAAAAGCCAGAAAATTCTTAGGTGTTGATAAAATAGCTGTCATGGGGCATTCAATGTTTAGTATGCTGCCACTTGACTATGCTGTAAAATACCCCGACAATGTATTGTATTCTATTTCTACCGGTTCTATTCCTTTTGTAACTGATGAATACTTTAAGGCAGCTAATGATTATTGGAAAAATGAAGCATCAGAAGAAAGGAAAAATATCCGAAAAAATAATTTAGAAAGCCTTAATTTCATGGATAAGACCAGCATGTCGGAAAGTGAAAAGTTTATAAATAAATACAATGCAAATGTACCCTATCGTTTTTATAATGCGAACTTCGATGCCTCGGGATTGTGGAAAGATGTTGAAATAAACATGGCTTTTGTAAATAAATTCTGGGGAGAACTACTACTAGATTACGACAATACCAATAATTATCGGAAAATTCAAACCCCAGCTCTGGTATTGTCTGGCAAATATGACTTTGGCTGTCCGTACTATTTGTGGAAAGATGTTATAAATGAAATGCAAAACGGCACCTTCATTTTGTTTGAAAATGCAGGACATAATCCGATGCTTGAGATACCGGATGAATTTTCTCAGACTGTAATAAAATGGATTGATTCACAGAATGAATAACTGGGGTTAATCGAGTAGCCTGCCCCGCCAGCAAACGCTCACAGGGTGAGGCTCTCCCACCACTGTAATTATGAACCTCGTATAAGAATTTTACATTTAACCAAACTGACAATAAACCATCTCCGGAATTATCATTCTTTATTTAAATCTACTGTTTTCGCATTAGTATAACATCAAATTAGGCACTTTCTCTTCCGACTGGTACTTTACCTTACTTCAGATAGAAAAGCTCTAAAATGCAATACAGTGAACACAAATATGGAAGATTAGGATAATCAATCTTCTCTGCACATTTATGAAAAAAAAATCAAGGAGCCTTTCACATTTGTGCAGCTCCCTGAATTTTCCATTTTTTTCAGTGGTTTTTATTTTTCCACACTCATCACAGGGAAAAACCTTCTCAAAAACAGGATAAAAATACAGCATAAAACCTGTTAAGCTTGATAAGTGGATTGCAATTTTTTAAATGATTCAACCATTCTTGGATGAACTAGGAAATAGAATTTTTTCTTTCGAGTATTAATAATACATTTGAGAACAAATAATCTATAAATCAAATTATTATGACAAAATCAGAAATTGTATCCGAAATTTCCAAACAAACAGGAGTTGGAAAATCAGAAGTACTTAAAATAGTGGAAGTTTTTATGGAAACTGTAAAATCTTCTGTTGGAAGGGGTAAAAATGTTTACCTGCGTGGTTTTGGCAGTTATATAGTGAAAAGAAGGGCGGCTAAAACTGCACGTAATATTTCAAAAAATACTACCATTGTTATACCGGCACACAGCATCCCTTTTTTCAAGCCAGCAAAGACATTTATAAAGAAGATTAAATTAGGGAACACATAGTCATTGAACAAATAGGTATCAGGTAATACGTAGTAGCATTTTGAGAGTAAAATTCAGCGCTTTGTTACATCAAACCATATTGAATTCAATTATAGAAAATGATTACACAAAATGAATTATTTAAGGAGATTAAAAACTTTGCACAATCAATCAGCAAACAACAATTAGGAATAGTCTATTATAGACCCGACAACGATTCTCAACCAACGAATTGTATTGAAAATGTTAGAAGATTTGTGGAGAAAAATGGGGGTTCTATAAAATATGGATGGACATTTCACCATCGCATTTCTCCTCAATTTGGAGACTATATTTTTGCCACTCATCATGCTGTATGGTATGCTCCAAACGGTAATTTAATTGACATTACACCATTCCATGAGGAAGAAAAACACCATCCTTACACAAGTAATGGTAGTGTGTTGTTTCTACTTGACGATAACGCAATACCGATAAAAATGGGTAAATATTTTATCCCTAGGCCACTAAGATACTTTGCCATTGGCGAAAATGAACAAATATTAAAATATATGGAAAGATTACGTGAGAATGAAGCAAAAGATTACAAAAAAAAATTTGGCATAAAATTGAAGTATAAAAAATAGAAATAAATAAATGCGGTTTGTAAAGGAGTAGATGGCCGGTGAGCAGTTAAGCCCAACACCTCTCCCAACACTGAACATACAGGTTTCTTATAAAGCAATTCCTTACAATGAATTATAGAAAAATGTCCGCCCAGTTTATATTTAACCAGACGGACAATCATTTAGCCTTTAATTTCAAAATACCAGAAAAAATAAGCTCGACCTTTGATGATAAACACTTCTTCCAATTTCAGAGTCATTTTGACTGCATCAACAGCATAAGAATTTCCCTTATGGAGTGGTGGCACATCTACTTTACAAATCACCATAAAAGGGCAATAAAGACGTTTCACCTTTCCTTTGTAATTCACCACAAGGATGCTGTTTGTGCTTACGATTTTGAAAAGCTCCAAAATGTACTTTCGGTTCTGTTCAGTCATTTTTAAAAATTAAGAGGAAGTACATTTCCCTTCCAAATTTCAACTCAAAAACCAGCTCATCTGACTTTCGTGTTCAAGAGCCTGTAACAGACTTTCCGTGAATGTATATGCATTTACACTCCTGCCAAGAAATGAGTCAATATACGAGCTCTTATTGGCCCCTGTGAACAGTCCATACAGTATCCAGAGATCAATGTTTCCATCAGCATCCCTGCAAAAGCTGCTGTCGGTGTAATAATCTCTGGCAACAGCATTAAACTGGGAATCATTGAAGCTCAATGGAGGGATTTCCTTTTTCTGGGCTGGGGGCAGGTATTGATACAAACGTGCTTTTCCAATCATCTGAGCAAACTGGTGCTCCGTTAGGGCATATTTCCCAAACTCCCTCATGGTTTCAAGCTGCATCTGCATGTTGAAATTCCCTACCAGGTCAAAAACATGTTTGATAAGATCTTGTAGTCCCGATACACGAAGTTCCAACAATATCCCATCTGTAGAAACCAACAGGTTGGTGCATACTTTATTCTTAAAGCCAATAAACACCTTGAACTTTTCAATGCTCTTTTTGCTGAACAACGATTCATGATTAAGGGCACGAACACCACCAATGGTTAAGCTAAGCTCATTCCCATGAATTATATCAGCAATGGAAGGCACCTCAATCAGGAACATCATCCTTTCGTAATACTTTGTTTTTTCCCATTCTTCCAGTTCAGAAACCTTCTTGTTTAATGCGCTTGGTATGCGACCATTGATTTTGTGGCTAACTCTTATGTCTGGTTCAAGTATGGTTTCATTTTTGAAACACTGCTGCACCACGAAATTGACACTGTCAATGAATTCAAAATGTGAAACTGTTTTCTCATTATCCCGGAACACCGGTATGATACATTCATCCCTTAGGTGGTTTAGTGTTACCTGTTCCGTATTTGCCTCAATAAAAGCTTTAGGCTTTTCAGATTTATTACTCTGAGATGAAGTTTCGACAACTTCAGGTTCATCATCTTCCATTGTATTATTGGAAGCATTAATCACTACCAACTGGTTTTGACTGCTATCAACAGCTCTACTGGTAGGTGTTCTATTTGTATTAACTGGTTTTAGTTCCATTTCCGCCGATTTTTGTTTGGTTAATAATGTTAGCATTTAATTGCTCTTTGCGTGCAATAGCAAGAGCTTCGATTTGAGTACGGTATTCGGGATAATCACGTAAGATTTCCCGCAACTTTTCAACTGATGGTGCAATTTGGATTAGCTTTTTTACATCATCCAGACTTGTTCCTTCATTACACCATTTCAGGATGCGTTTTCCAAAATCAGGTGTTATAACTGATTCGGGTTTGTCCATAAATAAACCTGTTCTGTCTTTAGATGCAGAAGCGTTATGCTTGATATCCAAGTCAAATACAACGGTGAATTCATAATCAAGACCATCTCTTGTGATCCCCTTCAACCCAAGTTTCTCAACAGTATATTTGCCATTCTTTTCCACCATGGCATAATCAGTTTTGGTTCTGATTGTAGCAACTATATGAGCCGGTGATTCCAGTATCTTCTGAACAAAAGCATTGTGCCTTGGAGTCATTTTAGCCCAGTTGGTAAATGAATTTCCGGGCATATTTCCATGCAAATCCAAAATGCCACCACTGCCTTCCCATTCATGGGATACAGAGTCTATTATAATAACTTCCATGTTGGAAGCTTCACAAACTTCGATAGCCTTAATATACCTTTCGGGTGTAAAAGGCTTATCCAATTGTAGTACGTTGTATTCTCCGAGGTGAGAATAAAGATCAGCAGAATGGTTCTCCGTGTCAATCACAGCAATTTTAGACCAATCAGTCATTCCAGATGCCAGCAAAAGAGCTGACATTGTTTTGCCTCCACCGCTGGGAGACTGGAGAGCAAGCTTTATTTTTGCTGCCCTTCTTTGCGCTTTGTGTAAATCCATAGAATTTAATTTAAAGTGAATGAATATTTGATTGTGATAATGAATTATCTTATATTGATAAAAGTTAAATATCAATCAATTATGGAGTTTAAAAAGAAATTGGGTGTTGCTTATTATAATCAGGGATTCTTTAATATTGGTGTAGAGTATTCTGATTATTTTGGAGAGCATGGTTCAATTGTAAATGTTGAGTTAGGTGATAAGAAGAATGTGATTGTTGGAAAAATAAACAGGACAGCAAATAATAATGGAACTCCTAGAATAATGATGGGCACTCAGTATAAGGAATGGGTTCAGCAAGCATTCAAGCAATGGGAGTTTATGAATGTCAAAGTAATTAATCCCAAGCTCCTGCATCTTTACAAGAATAGTAAAAAGATGAGGAGACACTAAGCCTCCTTCTGGTCATTTTTTCAGTGGCATTTTTTATACATACACCTACAGGAAATGCCGTCTCAAAAAATATAAAATACAGCAGAAAACCTGCCTCTACGATGTTTGATTTTTTAAACTAATCTGAATGCTTTCTGCCTAAGATTTAGCAAAGGTGGTGCTGCTTGAGCTGATTGCGGAGAAGACATATTTAAGTTGTAGATATTTATTTAAACAAAACCTTATTGCTCAATTAAAAAATTTATTACATTTAAGCCTATGTTATCTAAAAACTTGCCGCATTCTTTCACTCATATCATTCCAAAATTAATAAAAGAGGTATTATGACTTCAGGAGCAGAAAATATTAAACACCCCAGAAATCTGCAAAAGGATCATGAATTACTGGAAACGAAGCAAAAATATCTTCGTCTCAATGAGTTATACCGGGAAATTACTACTATCCTTAAACAAACAGAAAAGGAGCTAAAAAAAACCCATCATAAGGAATTAGCACTTAAAATAAATGATAAACAATTAGGAGCTAAAGAATTGATAGCTGCCTTAAAAAAACAGAATTCAGAATTAATAAAACTAAACGCTACAAAGGATAAATTTATATCCATTATTGCCCATGACCTAAGAAGCCCATTTAATTCAATAATAGGCTTTAGCAAATTGCTTCATAAAATGATACATGAAAAGAATTTTGATAGTGCTGAAAGAATGTCTGAAATTATCCTTCAATCAGCCAATAATGCTATGGACTTGTTAACGGAATTGTTGGAGTGGGCTTTGATGCAAATTGGCACTATGGAGTTTAAACCAGAAAAGATAAATCTTTTGGAAGTTTTAAAACAGGTGGAACCATTACTTGCTGATGCTGCCAGTCAAAAAGGAATTACTATACGAAACAATGTTCCAAAAGAAACAATTCTTTATGCAGATCAGGAAATGGTATCTTTTGTGCTAAGAAATCTTATTTCCAATGCAATAAAATTTACAAATCAGCAAGGTATGATTACCATATCAGTAGAACAATCATCAAGTGATGTAATAATTTCTGTTGCTGATACTGGTATTGGAATCCCCAAGGACATGATAAAGAATTTGTTCCATATTGATAAAAACTATAAAAGAAGTGGCACAAATAAAGAACGTGGTACAGGACTTGGGTTGGTGTTGTGCAAAGAATTTGTAGAAAAACTTGGGGGCAAAATTTGGGTAAAGAGTGAGGAAGGCGAAGGTTCCACTTTTTATTTTTCATTACCAACTGGAAATGTGTAATTTTTAAAATGTTCAATTAAATAAAAGGAATGGTTGTAATATCAATGTACCCATGATTCAATTTAATAGGTTAATTGCTTTAGAAATCTACAGCTTTAAAGACAGAGGAAGGCATATGAAATGTGCATTAATGTTGGCACAAAGTGAATATCCTTAGATACTTATGGTAATTCTTTCCTGAAAATTCACCTGTTTTTGAAATTAAAAGTTAGCATATGGATGAGGATACATTTTATTATAATACTATTAAAAATGGCTCAGACTTCTAACATAACAGATAAAAGGCAGAAGAAATATCATTGTAAAATATTTTCATTTCCTGTTCTTTCTGGCTTACTTTCAGAAGCTGTTGAAGTTATTCCTGAATTATCTGAAAGAGTTTCCAAAAGATTTACTGTATTATCTGATTTTGATGCTGATTTAGAACAGGCGGAATTAAGGCTTAAAATTAAGAAAAATCTTGACCAGAGGCATCTGACTTTTGAGAATGGAAAGCTTGAAATTTCACAAGAAGAAGTATTACGGGGAGCAATAAATTATACTGGCGGCAAAGATACATCATTTAATATCCACCTCGAAATTGATGGCAAAATGATAACAATGGAACAGTTTGTTGAAATGCTGTATACTTATGAAGGTTTTAATTCAAGTTCGAGATATATGACCCTACAGATGATATAAACTAAGGTGCTGTTTCAACGAAAAGTTCATTTAAATAAAAGGAGCAGTGGCCTCCACTGAACTTAATTCGGTATCTGATTCAAGGTGTGATGTTTCAAAACGTAAGCAATTCGTCCTCCAGGAGCCATGGAATAGCCAGTTCGGGTATTTTCAACTTTCGAGGGTTACATCGCCAGCGTTGTATGTTAAAATTACATCGCCGGGTAAATCAACTATTTGTTCCATAAAAGGGATTAATATACCGG
>JAWLGR010000098.1:0-5321 GCA_041684965.1 Mariniphaga sp. | reverse complement strand
CGGTGAATCTTAAAATCACCTGCGCCAACAACAACCGCACATTTGGTTCCGCCAATGTCAATTCCCAGATAATATTCCTTTTTGTTGTCTTTCATTTTTTAAAATTCAAAAAATTAGCTTAACCAAATATAAATAAGTATGGTAATAACCGAAATTACAAAAAGATGCAATCGCCAGTCAGTAATCCCTTGGAATTTTGTAATCTTAGTTTTATAATTTATGGTTGTTTTTTCTAGTTTTTCTGGTGCAGTTTTTTGCGTGAATGCAGAAACAATAAAAAGTACACCAGTAATGAGTATTTCAGCCCAAAGGCCCCGATAAGCAAAGTTTAGGGTGAGTTTATGATGTAATAATGGAAACAGTTCTTTTCCACTTTCAGGTCCAATTAATTGATCTATAACAAAAACTGTTGCAATGCATGCTCCAAAAATTACTGATACAACAGCACCCTTCAGAGTAACCTTTTTACTTATTATTCCAAAAAAAATAGCTGGAAATATTGGTATTACCAAGTAAGCAGTAATAGTTTGTAGATATTTATACAGGCCTTCTTCGTTTTTATAAACTAAATAGGCGGCACCAATTCCTAAAAGTGTCATTATTACAATGGAAAAACGTCCGAATAGCACTTGTTTTTTTTCTGATGTTTTTGGACGAAATTCAATAATAAAATCGCGAACTATTAATGTTGAAACAGAATTTAGGACAGCTATGAGAGATGTTATGAGTGCAGCCATTAATGATGCAAGAAGTAAGCCTCTAAGTCCGGTAGGAAGAAGTTTATTAAGCATAAGGACAAAAGTTTGTCTGGTAGCATCTCCTTCCAGTTCTCCGGGGAATAGAGCAAATGCGATTACTCCTGTTACCGAAAATAGAAACACGGGCAATAGTTTCAGGAATGTCGCAAACATGGCGCCCCACCGGGCATTATTTAGATCGGGCGCTGCAAGTGCCCTTTGCACATTTACTTGGTCCATTCCCCAATAAAATATCCCCGCATAAAAAGAAGTGGCAATTATTCCCCAAAAAGGGTAAACAGGGTCGTCATATGGTTTGTAAATGGACATCATTGTCGGGGCTTTCTCCAACAGACTGTTCCATCCTCCAACTTTATCTAGCCCAATAGCCAACATTGAGACTGCCCCGATAATGATAACAATTGTTTGAATGGCATCCGTATAGACAACTGCTGTAAAACCACCGATAATTGTGAAAGCAGCAACAATCATCCCAACATAAAAAATAGTGGCCATTATATTCCATCCCAAGATACTATTTAACACCAACGCACCGGCAAAAAGTGTAAATGCAAGTTTTGTCATTACACTTATAACGAGCATTAACCCCGAAAAGAAGGTACGTAAAGAACGATTATAGCGCAATTCAAGAAATTCCGGAATAGTAAAAACTTTGTTTTTCATGTAGTAGGGGAAAAGTATAGCACAGGCAATACCTAAGTTTATCGCAGTGGTTAATTCAACAGTTCCTGCTGAAAGTCCATAACGGTAAGAGTCTCCGGTCAATCCAACAATATGTTCGGCACCAATGTTTGTTGCGAATATAGATGCTCCTATTATAGGCCATTTAACATTTCTTCCTCCCAAAAAAAAGTTAGAACTATTTTTTCCAGCTTTTTTTATGTATGCCATATACATCCCAAAAGATAGGCTACCCAAAATAACAATTAGTAAAACAATCCAATCCCAGGAAGAAAGAATAAGTTCCATACTGAAAGATTTAAAATTTATTCAAAATTATTTGGTAATTCATAATTTTAAAAGGATTTTATCCATTCGCCGGATGCTTTGAATCATCGATCTAACGGAGTGATAGTTAATTTTCCAGGAATGGCCCATGTGAGTCCAAATAGGTTCACCTCGTCTTGTTAGTAAAGGATACCATTCACCAACTCCTTTGTTTATAGTCTTGTCGAAAACAAATCGATGTACATTTTTATAGGCTTCCCAGTATTTTTCATCGTTCAGTAAAAGTACAGCGTCGAGCATGCCTATCAAAACCTCGGCCTGTTGCCAGAATTCTTTTTCGTGATCGTAAACACCACCTGAGTGAGGACCTTCCACGAACACACCGCCAAATTCGTAATCGATACCATTATTAATTGTGTGGTTGTATATGGTACGGAATAAATCCGAATACTTTTTCGGATCGTCTTTCAGTATTTCAAGTGCACGATTCAGTAGCCAGGCAAACTCTGCATTATGTCCGTAGCAGGTATTATCGGTGGCATTGCCTTTTTGTCCTTCCTCTGAAAACCGGTCCCATCCCCAAATAATATCGAATTTGATTTGTGGGGCAATAGACCAATCTTTGTAAAACTGTGGAATTCCGGTTTTATATTTAGGATGAATTATTCGATGAAGGAGCAAGTCAATTACTTCTTGTAATTTTCTTTTATGTATGCTCATGCCTGAACATTCATAAAGTGTGGTAAATGCCTCCATTAAATGCATATGAACATCCAAGGTTTTTCTATCACCCCCCTGACTACCAGAACCACATAGGGTCCAGTCGCGTTGAAACATCTCCCAATAGCCGCCATACATAGTATCTGTACAATGAATTTGGAGCTTTTCAAATATTTTCATCGCGTAGTAAATTCCTGTTGAATCTCCGGTAGCAAGCGAATATTCGCTCAATGCATAAATTGCAAAACTTTGTCCGTAAATTATTTTCTGATCATTTGTAATGTCTCCCTTTCGATTAGCCATCCAGTAAAAACCACCATGTTCATTATCCCACATTTTATTTATCAGGAAATCAACACCATGTTTGGCTATTTTTGAATATTTTCCGCTGCCAAAGCCTGCCCGATGTGCTGAGGAGATTGTATATAAACATCTTGTTTGAGCAATTAATGACTTTTCATCCTCCCCGGTATCAAAACCGTTTTTGTCAAAATGTGTAATATAGCCACCAAATCTTTTATCTACCATTCTGCTTGTCCAAAATGGTAATAGTTCATTTGTCAAATGATTTTCTGCCTCATTTTTATAATTTGCAATCTCTTTTTTATTCATAATATGTTAAATATCTGTCGTCAGATTTTTTCAATTAATAATTTCACATATCATTAAGAAATAGAAAGAAATTAGTTGGCAGTAAAATACTGCCAACTAATTTACTATTCAATTAATAGTTGTTTTGGACAAACAGAATTAAATATTTGTATTTCAGTTGTTTTTATCAATTTTACTTTCTGAAAGATTTATAATTTTTCTTTTATAAAATATTTTCTAAAAAATAAATCAAGAAGTTATCAAGCTTAACTTAATCGGTTTAAAATTTTCAGAACAATCTTAAAGTTCACGAATTTTTATATTTTTAAACCAAACCGTATATCCATGATCTTGAAGACCAATATATCCTTCTTTCGAAATTCCTTCCTTGAACCCCGGAAAGTTTTTGAACTTACTGTTTTGCACAAGTTCATCCCATTCACGTGTCCAGTGAGTGTATTTTACTACTTCTGTTCCGTTCATTGAAATTGTCGCTTTGCCGTCGGCAACTTTAATGACGCAGGTATTCCATTCTCCGGCTGGATTAATAGTGGAAGGATCAGCTGCAATCATATCGTACAACGAACCTGCCAAATGGCTGTCTATTTTATTGTCGGTAGCGTTTTCGTTATCAAGTATCTGAATTTCCGGGGCAGCGTAATATATTGGTCTACCGGGTACTTCCCTGACATAGTAAAAAATACCGGAGTTCGCCATTTCTCCAGCTTTCCAGTCAATTGACAATTCAAAATTTCTGAACTTTTTGGGATAAAAAAGGATATCTCCACCTGAGCCTTGCCCGGGTTTTTTCCCTTCCCCGGTAAAAACTTTCATTGTTCCATCTTCTATTGTCCAGTTAGCAGGCATATCAGTTCCATTGCATTGCCTCCATCCATCAAAGTTTTTTCCATTAAAAAGTAGCTCCCAACCTTGTCTTTTCTCTTTTTTAGAAAGCTTATTTGCATTTTGAGCAACTCCATTAATTGATATAATAAACAAACTGCTTATTACAATCGAAGAAATAATACTTTTTTTCATCTCAGTATATTTTTAATTTGAAATTAATTTATTTATATCAAAATAAAATTTAATGCTTTGTTAAGTCTTTGTAATATAAATCTTTTGCTTCTATTTTCATGCCCGGGTTATGACCTTGAATGGCAAAATGTCCGGATTTAAATTCATCATTCTCATATGTCATTACCATTTCATCATTAACCCAGAATTTAATTTTATCTCCAATTGCCTGAATCTTGTATGAGAACCATTCGCCATCTTTTGTTAATAGTTTAGAAGCTTTGCCTGTTGGAGTTCCAGGTTTCCATAACCATCCTGTATATGCATCCTGATTATGACAAATCTGAGCTTCATAACCACGGGGAAAACCATCTGGGTTATTTTCTGGCGGATTTGCCCTGAAATAAAAACCACTATTTGTCTTCTCACCACTAATTCGGAACATACCTTTTACCTCAAAATCAGAAGCAGTAGCATGTGTGTAAATGTGCCCCATACCCTCTTCTCCAATAAGCACTCCATCTTGGACAGACCATGTTGCCTTACCTCTTACAAACCAACCGGTTAAATCTTTACCGTTAAATAATGAAATCCATTCAGATTGAGCATAGGTACTATAATTAAGAAGAGTGACTGTAAAAGTTAGGATAAAAATTTTTTTCATGATTTTAATTTTAAAAATTATAGTAATTATTAGATTTATAACTGTTTGAATTATACATAATTCAAACAGTTATAAAAAAATTTAACTACTCATTTATGAAGGCATTTCTGGAAGAGACCAACCATCACGATAGGTGTGTTTGATCAAATCTTGTGCAAATGCTTTTGCATTAATTGGCTCATCCCAAACTTTATTAAATCTGGGGTGACCTTCAATGATTTCCATTCCATCATCAATTAAAAATTTCAATTCTTCGTTATCCCGGATATTGGTAAATTGCATATTTGGTCCGTCCCAATGTAATTCTTTATGAAGGTCTTGTAATCGGACAGCAAGAACTCCCATTACGACCATTTCATTAAATGGTCCTGCTTCTGAGAAGGGTGAAGCAGTTTCTATCCGGGTTTCAGGATTTTCTTTACAAGCACGAATCCAATCTTCTTCATGACTTACTGTAATACGTGGAATTGACTGAGGAACATTTGGTACACGACCAGATAATAACCAGGGTTTTCTGCCATAGCAACCACAAATAATCTTGTCCTTTGTTCCATGAAAAATAACACCACCACCATCTACATTCATATCACGTCCTTCTGGCCAATTCGACGGTTTCATAGGCC
>JAWLGR010000048.1:0-31833 GCA_041684965.1 Mariniphaga sp. | reverse complement strand
TCAATCGATTGTTTTTTAATCAAATGTACTTTCATATACTTAATCGCAAATATACAAAAAAGTTTCACTAAAGGAAACTATATTCGATTCTATCGTTTATTTATAGCTGAAAATTTCCGGCAATTTTACACACCGCCTGTGAATTTGCCTACCCTGATTATTATCGGGATGACATATCACTCATCGTTAGCGTAATCGGGTTCAATGTGCCGGTCCATCCGCAACCGATTCCCGCCATAGCGGGATAATATAATACATCCGCCAGATGGCGGACACCACATTTTCTTTCCCTTCCTGGTATTTCCCGGGGAGGGTATTTTTTTGCGGTTTTCACTTTTTCTCCCGGGGCCTTTTTTTTCTTTTCCTTACCTATTGTTTATTTCCTACTAAAAAAATGTAACTCTGTAACCAATACGCAAAAGGGCTAAAAAAGAAAAAGTTAAATGGTTACATTTTGTTTTTGCCTTTTGTGCCGGTTACACTTTTTTTGTAACCACAACATAACCAGGATTCCGGTTACATTTTTTAACTCGAATGGTTACAGTCCGAACAAAAGAGAATGTTACTTTTTAATACGTTGAAATTCAATAAAATGAAATTTAAAAACTGCCCGGTTACGGGGTTACAAAAATTTGGGGTAAAAATTAAGATGGGTGGAAATTTATAACACCGGTAAATTTCATTTTGCCGGTTTATCGGTTATACCTGAGAACCTACTCCAGTGATTAGTGATTAGTTTAGGCATTGCTTATCAAGTCATATGGCTTTCTGTTGTTTAAATCTCCCCTACCCTGTTCCGGTATTATTTTAAGCAATTTATACAGTTATTTTGCATTTTTATTTACATATTTCTAAAAATTAGCCTTTATTTTAGAAATTTGTCAGAATATTTTCTATTTTTATTCTTTATATGAAAGACCAGCAAATATACCTGAAGGTGCATCCCTACCTCTGGGAGTTTTACCGCAGTTTTTACGGCAGCGAGGTTATTAATGTGAAAGAACATCCACTGCTGTCCATCCGGATTAAAAACATTCTGCAAACCGAACCGCAGAACTGGCAGCGGCGCAAATGGTCGGACTTCAGGATTATCGTGCTTAATCTTCCGTACTTTCGGGTGGGTAATAAGGCCGTAAATATTACTTACAGAAAATTTCTGGATGACCGGCGCCAGTTTCTCATCAGCCAGGAACTTTATGCTGATTTTAAAAATGCATTGCACAATTTTATTCTGGCCTATGTGCTGGCCGGGGGAACACAGGCGGATGCCATCCGGGATTTTTGTTTGTTCTATAAGCTGGAGATGAACCAGGTGAAAACCGATAGCCTGAAAAAAAGCTGGGACCGCAGTGAGTTAAAGGAAATGTGGTGTACAAAACGGGGAACGTTAAAAAAAGTTAATAAAGCGGAAGAAAAAGTTTACACCGTGTCCCCTTGTTTAATTCAGTAAAAAAGCACGAAAATGAATGATCCGGGTATTATCAGAATTTACTTTATCAAAAAAAGCCAGGCGGCGTTACCGGTGTATTTTTACCCGGGTGAGGTGGTTGATATTTCAGGGTATTTGCAGGGCGAACTCACCCAGCTCGACTTTGAACCGGGTTCGGTAAACATAACCCAGGAGACTGAAGAAACCCCTGCCGGTAAACGTATAGTTACCCAAGTAAGCTTTGTGGTAAGCGGCATTTCACCTGTTATTCACGAAATTCTTTCGGGGCTGGCTGCCGAACCGCATATCTTTATCCTGGAGGATATCGAGGGACAATTCCAGTTGTGCGGAACCAACTCCTACCGGGCAAAATTCAATTACAAACTCAACCATAATACCCCGCCGCATAGCGTAAAAAGTTACACTGCAAACATCGACTGGATTTCTATGCAGGGGCTGGTTTTCTGTTCGATATAATCTGATATTGTACTTTTTTCCTGCCGTCTGCTGCGCTAACTATGCGTGAAAAAGAAACAAGCGGATATGCATTCACCTCATTTAATTTCAGCCATATTAAATGGCAAATGGGCCATTGAAATTGGTTTCGGGCTGACACAAGGCCCCGTTATCGCCAATCTGCTTAATCAGTACATCGATTTTGAGAAACAGGAACCCGACCCGATGTCGGCTTTTGCTATTGTTCCGGGTGCAGGTACCAGGCAGACTCGCTATTCATACTGGAATGGGTTCGACCAGGCGCCTGCCGGTTCCATTGCCGTAATAAAGCTAAAAAATACCCTGATGAAGGATGACCAGTACTGCGGTCCGGTGGGAACGGCTACCATCGGGGAAATCATTAAAGCTGCCGGCGCCCATGATAACATCGACGGGATTGTGCTGCATGTCGATTCCCCGGGAGGGACCGTTGACGGAACCGAAGCTCTGGCCAATATCGTTAAATCGGTTGAAAAGCCGGTGGTTACTTTTGTGGACGGGTTGATGGCCAGCGCGGCATTCTGGGTGGGTTCGCAGGCTGATGAAATTATTGCTTCCACCGATACCGATGAAATTGGAAGCGTGGGTGTGTTGCTTTCGTTTGCCGATTTGCAGCCGTACTGGGAAAGCCTGGGCATTAAGTTCCATAAACTGGTTGCTTCCACTTCGCCGGACAAAACCAAAATATGGGAGGACCTTAGAGACGGGAAGTACGATACCTATATAAAAGAGGTGCTGGATCCGCTGGACGAAAAATTTATGAAAGCCATCCGGGAAAATCTTCCCAACATTGAGGATAAACACCTCACCGGTAAAGTATTTTTTGCCCGGGACCTTATGGGTATTGTTGTCAATTCCATCGGTACGCTCGACGATGCCATTAACCGGGCATCGGAACTGGCCGGGGAAAGGAAAAATAACCGGGAAAGCGGAAACGATGCACAGGAATCAGATGATAATCAATCAATTCATTTATTACATATGAAACAATTTGAAAATGTAAATGCCGCTTTGGGCGTGGAATCGCTCGAATCGGTTGACGGAGTTGTGAGCCTGAATGAAGAACAACTGGAAGTGCTCGATAACAAACTGGGAGAAAATAACGCTGAAGCGTTACAGTCCCAACTGGATGCTGTCGGCGAAACCGTTAAACAGCACGAAGCTACCATTTCGGACCGTGATGCCACCATTGCCCAAAAAGACGATGAACTGGCTGAAAAGGAAACCGAAATTTCCCGCCTGAAAGGTAAGGCCGCCGGCGACAGTGCCGCGGCAAAAACCGAGGGTGATGATAAAGACCTGAATAAAGGCAATATCAAAACCGTGGTTTCAGCATCGGATGATTTTGAAACCGCTGTGCAAAAAGTGAGTGACGAATACCTTAATAATTACTAATATGTCAACAGCAGTTAATATTGAATCGCTGAACCGGGAGCTGGTCAACTATCAGAAAGATATGATCGTGCTTCCCTATGCGCTTTTGCTTCCTGTGCTGCAGGATTTGAAAGTGAGCATGCTGGGCAGTGTCACAGGAAAAGATGTGGTCATTGTGAAAGAACGTGCAGGCGGAGTGGCCGGACCTTATTCACCGGGACAGGTGGCTAAATACAAGAATGAGTTGTCCAGGATGTATGAACGGAAACTTGAACCGGAACTGTGTTATGCTGCCGTGAAGGACAATATCCTGAGCTACCGCAAAAAAAGGGTGTTGTTTGATGCGTCCAAAAACAAGGTGGATAACCAGTCCAAAAAACATCCGCTGGAACGGGAGGTGATTTCGGATGCAGTAATTACCGTATCGGAAGATATCATTGATGCGCTGTACTTTGCAACGCGTGACGAGGAGGACCCTTCTCCCCTGGGGATGCTGAACGGGATTTATACTTTGCAGGATAACCTGGTGGCTGCCGGGGCTGTTACAGAAGCCAAAGGAAACCTGGTTGCCTGCGGACCGCTGAATGCGCCGGTGGACAAGGATGATTTTTCGGCTTACATGAACCTTCGGGACTGGTTGCGGAATATCGATCCGAAAATCCGGAACAAGGCGGTTGTGCTGCAAATCACCAACCAGGCGCTTACGCATGTGAAGGATGCGCTGGAAAACAAAAGGGGCAGCCATTCGGATACCACGTTTGAAACCGTTCTGCAATTCCTGCGTAATGACTGCAACATCCCAAAACTGATGATCAGTTCCCATTACTGCCTGGGTACCGGCAGCAGGCTTACCCTTACAACACCGGGGAATTTCGATATCGGGTTCAATACACTGAGCGATATCCTGTTTATGCAGATCCGGAATCCCTGGGAGGATCCCAACCTGGTGCAGTTCTGGATTCAGTGGGAAATGGGTATGCGTATTCAGAATTTCCATAAGCGGGGTTTTATGATTTCTGATGGCGACACTGTCGGAAATGAACTGAGCGGTGATTATGATGCCGGCTCCGGTTCAGGAAGTGGAGTAATCGGAGTTTAATCTTTTTAAAGCAAGAATTCTGAATTATGCTTAACAGATCAGCATTACAATACCAGGAGGGCGTCTGCGGGGCAGGCGGCCTCCAGCCTGTTGGTTATTACGGTTTCATTGAAGATGTGGCCGGTTTTCCGACACCGCCGGCAGTAGCCGACGCAGCGGATTACGGCACCCTGGCAACCATTGCCACAAACATTGTGATGAAACCGGGAAAAACCATGTATGCCATGGCAGGCGAACTGGAAACAGCAGGTCTGGAAGGGGAAACGATTGGAGAACGGGGTTCGCAGTCGAAGTCCGTTAAACTGACCTGGTACCTGCCTTCCACCGAACCGGCCAACCTTGGTGCGGCCAGGTATTTTAACAACCGGCGAATGTTTTTTATTGTCAGGGAACAGAACGGGCAATTCCGTTTGGTGGGGTCCAACCGGTTCCCGGCATCGGTGGCTTCAACCGATACCACCGGAACTGCCGTGGCTGACCGCAGGGGGGTTACCCTGGAGATTACCACGTACGATTGTGGTCCGGCTCCTGTTTATACCGGTGTGATTCCGGTGGACAGCGCCCAGGATCTTGGCGTGTAATATCGTTTTGAATTTAATACAAGCCTTCCGGTTGCGGGGGGCTTTTTTTCTTTCACTTTATATTAAATCTATGGCAACAAATGCAGAACTGCGCCTGCAGGTAAAGGAGTTGAAAGCTCAGGTCAAAGCGCTGGAAACAGGCATGAAAGTAATCGATATCATTTACCCCAACGTGGAGAAACTGGTGCAGTGGGAGGAAATGAAGTACTCTTTGCGAAGCCTGGAGAAAAACCTGGTTGACGTGGAGTTCAGGATTTGGATTGTTGGCGACCGGCCTGAATGGCTTTCGGACGAAGCCCATTTTATCAACGTTCCATGCTCTGGCAAAACCACGCGGATTGACCAGGCATTAAAACGTTTTGCTGTGGACCATCACCCTGAAATTAATGAGGAGTATTTCTGGATGAATGATGACATTTATTTTATCAATCCTGTAACTTATGCCGATTTGTGTATCCCCAAAATACTGGGGGACCTGAAAAACCGGATGAACCAGTACGATCCGCAAACCACCTGGGGAAGGGATATGCATGCTACCTACCGGAAGCTGAAAGCTGAAAACCTCCCCACCCTGAATTATTCCATCCATCTACCTTACAGGTTTGAAAAGGTAAAATCAAAAGAGCTGTTCCGGCTTTTTAAACTGGAAGAAAATTCGTTTGTTTTTGAAAACCTGTATTACAATTTGTTCTATCCGCATTTATTGCCCTATGCGTTAAGCCTGGATGAATCCAACAACCTGCTGTTTTGCATTAACCGGCAAAACCCCAACTGGAATACAGTTGCCTTGCAACTGAAGGCCAAAAAATTTATGAATAACTCGGAGGCAGGCATGAGCGAACGTCTTAAAAAAATGCTGATGAGTCTGTTTCCGGAAAAATCGAGGTTTGAAAAGTAATGCACATCCATTATTTCAATCCGTTCTCTATTGAAAAAGATTTTTTAAAAGAATTGGATTACTACATGAGCCTGGTCCCGCTTCCTTATGACTGGGCTTGTTTTCGTGACGGCGATACCATGTTTGTCCGCGGGGATTATGGCAACTGCATTTGGGAATATGTAACCCGTTACCCGGAAACAGGGCTGTTTACCTGTTATGCCAGCAGATGCCATTATAAAATTCAGGTGCCTGATATTACCGACATGGAAAATCCGTCCATTTCGTACCACCGGAATATTGCCGACCAGTTGCATGAACATTTTCAACCGGGCCAGCAAATTGATATCATTCACCGGAGAATTGCCGGCCACATGATGATGCTCCGAAAAAGCACCTGGTTGAAAATACGCCCGGCAGTTTTTGGGTTGGTGCGGTTGAAAAATAAAAAGATACTGGGTGTGGATACCCAAATCAGCAAAACCATTCTTCAGGCAGGTATGGACATCAAACTGATGAAAGGGATTTACCTGGTACACTATTTACGATTTAACGAAGGAATGGGAAACCACAATCATTTATTATGAATATTCTTGTTACCAACCACTGGTTAAAAAAATTAGGTGGGAGTGAAATGTTTACTTATACCCTGATAGCAGCCTTAAAAAAAGCAGGGCATGATGTGGATTTATTTACAAATCAACCGGGCATGGTTTCGGACCGGATAGCATCCGACCTTAAGGTTTATTTCAAAAGGCTGCAGGATTCGTATGACCTGATACTGGCCAACCATAACACCTGTGTGCGTTCCGTTTATGACAGGGGGCCGGTTATTCAAACCTGTCATGGTATTTATCCGAAGCTGGAACAGCCATCGGACAAAGCAAGAGCCTGGGTATCCATAAGCCGGGAAGTAAAAAATTACCTGAAATGCATGGGAAAAGAAAGCACCCTGGTTTACAATGGTATTGACTGCAACCGGTTTAAACCGGTAACTTCTCCGCAAAAGAAAATCAGGAAAGTTCTTTCGCTTTCCCATTCGGAGGAGCTTAACAACATGTTGGCTTCCATGCTGGCAAATTATCGTGTAAAACTGGTAACCATTAACAAATACCGGAATCCGGTTTGGGAAATTGAATCCTTAATGCAGGAATGTGACCTGGTGATATCACTTGGCCGGGGCGCCTATGAAGCCATGGCCTGTGGATGTGCGGTTCTGGTTCTGGATTATCGCCCGTATATGAAAGCCGTGCTGGGTGATGGTATCATTACCTGCAACAATATCAATGATTTAATGCTGAATAACTGCTCCGGGCGCAGGTTGATGCGTAACGATGTCCGGGAAATGCTTACAGAATCTTTCGATAACTATTCCCCCGATATGTGCGAATACAACCGGCATTTTGCGGTGAACAACCTGAACATTAGGGAAAAGGTTAACCAGTATTTAAGTGTCCTTTCCTGTCGTGACAAAGCGGGATAATTTCCGGACAATTTTTTAAATCTTTTTTTTATGAGGGCAAAAACAAGACTGGCCATCTGGCTGGCTGACAAAAAGAAAAATTACCGGGAAGGCGTGGCCATTTACAAGGAGCTGGCCGTGAACCCGGAAAGAATCCGGTTCTTTTCCACTCCGGTTCCCGGAAAGATGCATGAGAATATGCTGCATTCCGACCTCCGGCGCTATGCAAGGTTAAATAACATTATTCCCCGTAAAGCTTCGGAGGTGCAAAAGAAGGTGGCAAAAGAAAGAGCGGCTTTTGAGTACATGGTCAAAAAACAAAAGCAGCAACCGGAACCGGGTAAGGTGCCGGAATCAGCCCGTGTCCGGGTTCTGAAGAATCCAAAAGTAAATTACGATGAACTGCCGGAAAACCTGCAACGGGTTTATGACCGGTTCGAAGGGTTGTACCGGGATTACGAGGATAAACGGGCGCGGTTGATTGATTTGCCCAAAGAGGCTGCCCATAATCTGCAGCGAAAACAACTGGCAGGGGAAATTGTAGCTCTGAAGAAAACAATTACGGCCAACTGGCAGGAAATTGATTCCTGGTGGGAAAACCGGAAGGAATCAAAAAAGCCGGAGGTTGTGAAGCCTTCCGGGAAAATGTCCAGGGCTGAGATTGAGCGCCTGGCGGATCCGGAAGTGAAGGCTTTAAGCAAAAAAATGCGCATTGAGGCCAACCTGAAATACCTGTCCCGGAACCACAGTTCTGCCGTTGCCAAAACAAAAAAACAGGTGGAGGAAAGGAAACAGGAACTGGAACAGTGGGGGATAGATTATGCAGAAACACTTGCAAAAAATTCATGAGGCTGTTTCGAAATTTGAAGGTCAGCCGGTAATTCCGGTTTCGTCGGATGGCGACTGGAGCATGCATCAGCTCCTGGAATACCTTTTGGGAGTGTCCGGTCCGGCAAAGGTTTGGATATCCTCTTTTTCCATAACCGAGGTCGCTATCCGGAGTTTCCTGCAGTTGCAGGAGAAAGGTTTAGTCAGTGAATTGCACTGCCTGTTCGATTTAACGGTAAAGCGCCATAAAATCGGGTTGCTGTTTTTTCTGCATAATGTGGTTTCCGATGTGGTGGTTACCAAGTGCCATGCCAAGCTGATTCTGATTCAGAATGAAAAATACTCCATTACCGTGGTAGGTTCGGCCAATTTTAATGTGAATGATAAAAAAGAGGTGGCGGTCATTCATTTTGAAAGTTGGTTTTTTGACTTCTACCTGGAAATCATTCAGCAATGGATGGAATCGGGGATAAAAATTCAGCCGGATGAATTTGTCTGAACAGCAACTGGAAGAGGTGTATAAAAATGCGGAGTTGTTTCTTTCTCCGGAGGAGATTGCTGTTCTGCTGGATTTGGATGTGAAGTGGTTTATCCGGGAAGTCAGTTCGAAAAAAGGCTCGCTTTACCTGAATTACATGAGGGGGAAAACTGCCAGTAAAAAGGCAATCCGGGAAAATGTGGTGAAAATGGCCCGGCATGGTTCGCCCCAGGCGGAGGAACTGGCTGAAAAGTACATGGCGGAACAGAAAATAGCGGAGAAAAATGCAAGGCGATAAGCTGTTGTCCAAATTGTACGACCACCTGTTTGCGGCAAAAAGCACTCAACTGGAGGTTTTCAGTGATAAGGAACTGAAAATCGTAGCGCGTTACCGGGCTGCGGTAACCAAATGGTACGATGACCCGTGGATGACGGAACCGGATATCCGCAATTTTCTGATGAACGAATACGATATAAGCGAAACGCAGGCGTACCGCGATATTCCCAAAATCAAATACCTCTTTGGCAATGTGAATTTCACGTCCAAAGAGTTTTACCGGATGCGGGCAAACAAACTCATTGAGGAAGCCCGCCGGGAAATTGATGATGCGGAGAGTAACCTGGAGGTGAACAAAGCCCTGGCAAAAATTAAAGCTGCCATTGCCTACGGGAAAAACAACAAGCTGGATAAAGAGGATAAGTTTATGCCGCTTTGGGATGACATTCAGATTCCGGATTATTCCCCCACTTCCGATGTTTCAGTTATCGAGGGACTGAAACCGATTCCCAACCTGGAGGAGAAAAAACGTTTGCTCCGCATTGAGATGGGACTTGCTCAGGAAATTATTGATGTGCCTTTTGAGGATGTAAACGATGGAAAAGCAGCAAATTTATCTGAATAAGGGCCAGTTCAAACTGCGGGATTATGCGCCTAACAGTAAAACGGTGGTGGCTGCCCGCCGTTTTGGAAAAACCCATGGCAGCCAGGGCCCGGAGTTTGAACGGGATGTGAGGTATATGCCCGGTGGTGCCGGGGCGCTGTACCAGGCTTCGCACAAACAGTTGCTCAGCCGTACGTTGCCGGAAACGCTTACTTTTCTGGAACGGCGCGGGTATAAGGAGGATGTGCACTTTTTTGTGGGCCGGGAAGCTCCTGACTGGATGCATTTTAAAAAGCCGTTTGTTAAACCGCGAAAATGGGATGCTGCGGTTCATTTTTTTAATGGTACGGTTGTTCACCTGCTTTCCCAGGAGGTGAAGTTCTCGGCCAATTCACTTACCCTCGACTGGCTGCGTTGTGATGAAGGCCGGTCGCTGCGGAAGGAAAAGTTATTTGAGGAGGTTATTCCGGCGGTTTCGGGTTCACCGGGTAAGTTTGCCGGTATTCCCTGGCACCGGGGCATCTCTGTTTATTCGGATATTCCTACCTCCAAATCAGGGAGATGGATTCTGGATGAAAAAAACAAAATGCTGGATTCAAAAAACATCCGGGTGAAAGAGGTGGTGGACGGGATATTGATGGAGCGGGCCAGGATTGTTCAAAAGTATGGAAATACACTGGATGCTTTTCCCCACATCAAGGCTGAAATTGCCCGGCTGGATGCGGAACTGAATCAGTTCCGCCGGCATCTGTTTATGTATTTTGAGTTTGATACCATTGAAAACCTGGAAGTGGTTGGGGAAGAGTACATCCGGGAACAGAAACGGAATTTATCTCCGGTACTGTTTTATACTTCAATTGGCAATATTTTAAAGCTGAAAGCGGAGGACGGGTTTTATTCCAACTTCAAAGAGTATGTGCATTGTTACGATGCTTACGACAGTGATGTGCACATGAACATGCGGACGCGGAAAAACACGCTGGACCTGAAAGCAATTCAGGCATCGGACAATTGCAGAACAGACAGGGATATTATCAAAAACGAACCCCTGTCCATTGCCTGCGATTACAATGCCAATATCAACTGGGTGGTGACCGGCCAGCGGAAAGGGGTTCGGATGAATACGCTGTCCAGTATGTTCACCAAACACAAACAAAAGATTCGCCAGGTGATCCGGAACTGGTGTGATTACTATGAATATCATCCTGTTAAAAGGGTTACTTATTATTATTCCCAGCAGGCGCTGGATGGCAGTTATGCGGATGATGACGGGCAGACTTTTGCGGAGATTGTTATCGAGGAACTTTCCAAAAGGAAATGGATTGTGAACCCGGTTTATATGGGCGCCCAATGGAACCAGCGCAAGAAACACATCGTAATCAACGATGCGTTTAACGGGGAGGCTGGTTTGCTTTTCCCCATGTTCAACCGGCATAACAACCAGTTTCTGATTCCTGCCATTGAACTGGCCGGAATTAAAATAGGTTATAAAGGATTCGAAAAGGACAAAGCGGGTGAAAAGCTGGCGGAGACGGAGGATGATCCGTTGGAGCTCCGCACAGACGGGACAGATGCATGGGATGATCTGTACCGGGGGCTTCAGTATTTTCCGCAGGATAATTCTGTTTACAATATCAGTCTGGCGACAACAATGCTAAGGTAACTTCGACCTGTTGTTCCATTCTTCCACAACACGTCTTACGTTACAAAGCGGTATCATTCGTGCCGGGTTACTTTCCTGCGTCAGTACCCCATCACCAATGATGCCATTTCCGGGGAGCAGTTCGGCTCTTCCTGTCTGTCTGGAAATTTACAGCATATTACACATTTTTTTGTTTTGTCCGGACAAAACACCGGCAGCGTGGCGCAGGGTCTTTCGACAAAAAAAGGGGGTAGCCCTTTTTAAACCCCTTGCTAAAATTCTTTGATGGTGCATTTTAGCTTTTTTTTTATGGGAATTGTGTTTGTTATTTGGAAACATTCCAAATAAGGGGTTGTATGTACGCTTTTTTGATGCCAAAAAAGCGAACCAAAAAAGCCGGCGCCCCCGAGTCCTCTGGGTACGCTTTGGGGCCCTTCCGCTTATGGCGGAACCCAAAACTCGCCATGTTCTTTTCTCTTTTTCTGTTGCGGCAAAAGAGAAAAGAACCAAAAGAGAAATCCGCTCGGTGCGCACGAATAAACTCCCTGGCCAAATAAAGATCTGCCAACGCAGGGTATTTTGCTTCTGTTTTGGTGGTTTCCGGAGGGTGAATGGTTTCGGAACAGGTGCCCCGGTGTTTTTACATTGTTGATACTGAATTTACGGGTTTTTGTGACACTTCTTCATGGATGCCTTCACCCATGTTGGATGCAATTCTGTTTTCAGCGGGTTACCAATACGGTTTCGTTGTGCCTTTTCCTGAATTGGTTTTGCGGCCAGTTGGTCATGTGTTTTATGTGAAAAATCACATGCTAAGGTGTCACCTGTAAACGGAATACCTTCAGGGAAGATAAACCTTGAAAGGATTTTCCCGGCATATCCTGCCCGGCTTAACAGACGGGCCTATTCCCAAAGGTCATTGACGGTATTTCAGTTCCTCCTTGCAGGCCCTGATTTCAGGATGCCGGTACCTGCATGAATTTTAATTTTAAAACTTGTTGTTATGAAAACTTACAAAAAAAAATTACATCGGAAAAGGTACCCAACACGAAACTCTGGACCTGGTAAAAGTAACTCTGAAAGTGGAAGAATTGATGAAATACCAGCACGAGTTTGAAGGCGAAATGTATATTTCATTTGAAATGGCCAAAATGTAAAACCCGGATAAATTCGGGCGCACGCACACTGTTTATGTAAACACCAGGGAAGAAACACCTGATGAAAATCCGAAACCAAAAAATGAGGCCGGAAACCGAAAAAAGAAACGGCAGAGGCATAGAAAAATCATCCCTGCTACGGCGCGGGTATCTTTTTTGGTCGTTTCTTTTTAACCTATTCATAAATTTTTAAAAATATCAATAAAGTTCAGGTTAACCTCGACTTAGATGAAGTTAAATTTTTGAAAAAAGTTTTACTGAATCTTAGTCGCTTTCGCAGATAGGGATTATTTATGAATAATCCGGGCCAAAGCGCCTGTGAAAGTTATGCCTCCAGGCGGATAAAAGTCATTTATTCACGACTTTACGTCGCTTTCTCTCTCCAGCTTAACACGCTCGGCGTTGACCGCAAACCTCACCATTTACCTGATTATAGGGAAATGATAAATCTTACTCAAATACTTAATTCACCCTTCTCAAATACATGCTGTAAAACAGTAAATTAATAAACTGCTTTTCGTAAATTTAATTGAAAATTAACGTTCTGCACAAACGTTTTTAAATATTTACGAACGTTTACATTCGGATATAATTATATAAATCAAAGGGTTAAGAAATTTTTGATAAAAAAATAGTGCATATTTATTTTCAATTTCATATTACGGCGAAAGATTTCGTTTTGATATTCTGGGGTTAATTAGTTTTCGCTAAATTTTTTACTAATTAAGAACTATGGAATTTAATAATCGGAACTCTAATCAAAATAATGAGTCCAACCAAGAAAATGGTGTTTCAAAACATGGAATAGAAATACCTCAAATAAACCTCCCAAAATCAGGCTCAATTCATGGATTGGGAGAAAAATTCTCCCCAGATTTATTCACAGGAACCGGCAATCTCAGCATCCCGATATACGCATCACCCGGGAGATCAGGGTTTCAACCAGAACTAAATATTACATACAGTTCAGGTAATGGAAATGGAATTTTTGGTCTCGGATGGAACTTTTCATTACCCAATATTTCCAGAAAAACTGAAAAGGGATTACCCCAATACAAAGACTCTGTGGAATCGGATACTTATATTCTTTCAGGAGCGGAAGATTTAGTTCCTGCAGTAGATAATAATGGTAATATTATAGAATTTGAAGATGACCAAAGTAAATATCGAATTGTCAGATATCGCCCAAGAATAGAAGGCTTGTTTGCCAGGATTGAAAAATGGATCAATAAAAATGACACCTCTGATAAGCACTGGAGAACAATAACCAAAGAAAACATTACAAGTATTTATGGCTATACTCAAACGGGCAGAATAGCATTTAAAAAGAAAATATTTTCCTGGTTGATTGAGCAACAATTTGATGATAAAGGCAATCTAATGGTTTTTAACTATGATGAAGATGCCACTTTAGATAAATACCATAAAAAAGCTGTGACAAAATATATTAAATCCATATTTTATGGTAATGAAAAGCAAATTAATAAGGACCTAAAGTATTTTGAAAGGTTAGATACTAAAGAAGCCAGACGTTTCTATTTTAAACTAATATTTGATTATGGTGATGTTGTTAATGACTCCGATGGATTTCCAACATTGACATCAAAATCAGAAAACATCAAATCCAGAATTGATCCATTTTCTACTTTTAAACCAGGATTTGAAATCCGACATTTAAGATCTGTCTGCAAAAGAATAATCTGTTTCCACGATTTTCCAAAAATTGGAAATCAAGAGAAATATCAAGCTCCGGTTAAATCTACAAACTTCAAATACGATGAAAAGCTTGAATTTACAAAACTGATTGAAGTTGAAATTGAGGGCTTCGATTACGAAAGGAAACTAAAAGAAACATTGCCTCCGGTTCAGTTTGAATACCATAATCTAAAAGTTGAGAATGGATGCATAGAAGAAAAAATACAAACAGTAAGTAAAAAGTCTCTTGATAATTTACCAGAAGGATTAAGCAATCAATATATTTTAACTAAACTTGATGGTGAACCTTTACCAGGTATTTTAGTAGATACGGAGGATATTCTTTTTTATAAGAAACCTTTAGGTCTATCATCTTGTAATGGTGTCAATGAATTGGAATTTGGCGAACTTTCTAAACTAAAAAAAACACCTCACCCATGGAATTTTCAGAACCAACAATTGATTGATGTTGATGCTGATAGCAAATTAGAACTTTGCCAATTCTCACCGGATTTACAAGGGTTTTATTCAAGAAATGAAAAAGGCGACTGGAATCCTTTTATTCCATTTAAACAGATTCCGAATATTGATTGGCAATATTCCAATTTAAAATTTAACGATCAAAATAATAATGGAAGGCAAGATGCTTTTATTAAAGAAGATGATAAAATTACTATCTATCCATCGATTGGAAGAGGAGGGTTTGATGAACCTTATCTTAAAACCAAAGTATCTGATGAGTTTTCAGATGTGATTTCTGTTGATGAAAAAGTTGAAAAGTTTATAGCTTCTATTTCTGGTGAGGGACTTCCTGATATCATTACTGTAACAAAAAGTTTTATTGCCTACAAACCAGCCCTTGGTTATGGAAATTATGGTAATTATATTATAATCCCGTTCCCTGGAGATAAATTGGATAGCGAATTTGATCCTAAAAATATTCGATTTGGAGATTTCGATGGAAGTGGTACGCTAGACATTGTATATCTTGATGCATTCGATAATAAACTCTTTTTTAACCGAGCCTGTAATTCGTTTTCTGACCCGATAATAATTAAAAATATTCCTCCAATAGACAAATTATCCAATTTACAAGTTGATGATATAACTGGATGTGGTACGAGCTCAATTGTATGGACAAAATATGGGACAAATGAAATCAATTTTATAAACATTTCTGGTGGAATAAAACCACATCTCTTAAAAAAGACAATTAATAATCTTGGGGGTGAAACAGAAATTTTATACACATCATCAACTGAAGAATACCTTCGAGATAAAAAAAATGGGAATCCCTGGATAACTGAATTACCATTTCCGGTTCAGGTTATAAAAAAAATAACAGTTATCGATAAAATTACACACGATTCATACACTTCAGAATTTGAATATTCGCATGGTGTTTACAATAATCGCGAAAAAGAATTTGTTGGATTCTGCAAAATTGTGCAGAAAGACGTAGATAGTTTTACAGACAAAGACCTTGATCAGGCTCCAATAAAGACTATCAGTTGGTTTCATCCCGGGCTGTATAAGAAGGCAAAAGAAATAACCGAGTATTTTTTTGAAAACGAATATTTTAATCTGGATGATAAATCATGGAGGTTAAAAGGACATAAAATAACAGATGACTTGTCTTATGAAGAAAAGATAGAAGCAAATCATTCGCTGAAAGGTAAACTTCTGCATCAGGAAGTTTATGGCCTTGACGGTTCAGCTGATGAAGTAAATCCTTATACTGTAACCGATAATAATTATAACATTAAATGTGCTCAATATAAGTATACCCAAAAGCATGCTGTTTTTTATCCAGTTTCATCAGAATCTATAAGTTATCATTACGAAAGGTATACGAACGATCCAAGAATTGCTCACAAACTTGTTTTGGAATCTGATGAATTTGGAAACATATTAAAAGAAGCTAATCTTGTTTATCCAAGAAGAAATCAAACAGGAATGCCTCAAGAATTAGAACAAAAGAAACTATTGTGCACAGTCAATGAACAATCATTTGCTCACCTAACGAATAATAAATACCACTACTTACATTCTGTTCCTATCAGGCAACTAGCCTATGAGCTTACCGGATTTCAGTTTAATCCTAATCAGAAGGTAAAGATACAGGAACTATTTGATGATTTTAAAAATGCCAATCTAATCGCATTTCATGAACAACATGAAGCTGGACTAAACAAAAGAGTCTTGAACAATACCTATCAAACTTATCAAAATGCAAATGGTAATGAAATGAATGTTGGTGATATTGATCAGTTACCTCTTTTGCCCTTTCAAAACTACCAAATGGCTTTCACTCCAACATTATTTAATACAGCCTGTACGGGAATAAACAATATTTCAGCTAATGATATTCTTGGTGCGAAAGGAAAATATGGATCCAACAACAATGCCTGGTGGATACGATCGGGTATCCAAAAGTTTGACAAAGATAAATTTTATGCGCCTACTATTTTTGTAGATCCATTCACAGAAGAAATAAATGACCCGGCTAAGAATTATCAAATAAGCTATGATGCTTACGATTTTCTTCAAGAAGGAAGCATTGATCCAATAGGTAATGAAGTATCGATTAAAAACGATTATAGAGTGCTACAACCAATAAAATCAACTGATATTAACGGCAATTTTATTCAATATGGATTTGATGAACTGGGATTACTTGTTGCAACGGCAATAGCTGGCAAGAATATAGGTGATTTGGACAGCCTTGAGGGATTTGACTATAATATTGATATGGATGCATTTTTCAATGATCCAATAAATATTTCAAAGGAAATTCTTTATAAAGCAACCACTTGTATTGTCTATGATTTCAAAAGGTATTTCAAAACAAAAAAACAAAATCAACCTCAGCCAATATCCGTTGCTACTATTGCAAGAGAAAACCACAATAACAACAACAATCTGCAAATTTCAATGGCATACCAGGATGGACTGGGACGCGAACTTCAATCAAAGCTATATGCAGGGATTGAAGGTTGGCTCACCTCTGGATTGGTAGAATACAATAATAAGGCGAATGTTATAAGAGCTTGGGAACCATTATATACAGTTTCGCACCAATATGAAAAAAGCCCGCAAAATGGAGTAAGTGCAACTAACTATTACGATGCACCAGGAAGATTGATTAAAACCATTTTACCGGATAAATCTCTTACAAGAGTTGAATTTAATCCATGGTCAGAAAAACATTACGACCAGAACGATACCTGCAAAGAATCGGAATGGGAACCGGAACTTCCCAAAGAAGACGATGAATACTCGGTTGCCGACAAGAACAAATTAAAAGCAAGAATAAAACAACTTTCCGAGGCACATGCTGACACTTACAGTGAAAAATCTTTAGATGTATTGGGGCGGCCCTATAAAACAATTGAAAGATTATCTAATGAAGACAACGGAAAAGTAATTTCATCTATAGATTACGACATTTCCGGTAATCAGGTGAAAATCTATGATGCCTTGTATCACGAATATAATGGAGTTGACCGTCCACCGGTCATGCAAAGCATATATGATATGCTTGGAAATGCTGTAAGAAATTCAGGCATGGACGATGGAACAAAAATCTTAATAAACGATTTAGGAGGAAATCCTGTTCTAACTTATGATGACAATAAGAACCATATTGAATTTGAATACGATAGGTTAAGAAGACCAACAAAGACAATCCTTAAGAGTGCAAATGACAAGGTTGTAAATTACACTGAGTATGGATCCGACAAATCAAAAAATCTGAATGGACAGATAGAAAAACTGAATGATGGCTCCGGATTAAACCAAAACGAACGTTTTGACGAAAAAGGAAATGTACTTATTACTTCAAAACGATTGCACAATTTAGGTGCTGTTGGCACACTCGATGAGAACAAAATTGTACCAGACTGGAAAACCACTCAGGGCTCCAAACTGGAAAATGAACTATTCAGGTTTGAAAACACTTACGATGCTTTAGGTAGGCTAACCGACCAACAAATTAGCATTTTAAAAGATGACGACACTAAAAAACTCCATAGAACTAATTATGCTTTCAACCTGCTTGGGCAATTAAAACAGGTTAAATCTTCAGAAAAAAGGACTGAAGTTGCATACAACCAACTGGTAATTCGAGTAAATGATATTAAATACAATGCCAAAGGGCAACGATTAAGTATAATTTACGGTAACAATGTAAAAACCAACTATACCTATTATACTGATACCTTTAGGTTGAAAAACCTGAAAACATTCTCATATCCAAATCACGCCTTACAAAACATTTTTTATACATACGACCCAATAGGTAATATTCTGGAAATAGAGGACACATCACAAGAAACCAGTTACCATGACGGACAGGAAAATAAACCTATCTGCCGATACGAATATGATGCGCTGTATCGATTAGTGAAAGCTGAAGGAAGAGAGCATATAGCACAAAATACTCCAGTGCAAAACGATTATAATGATATTCAACCAATATCAAATCCTGCTAATCAGGATGACTTCAGATACTACAAACAAGAATACACTTATGATAAGAATGGTAATATAGAGCAGATGGCTCATTCTGCACCTGTTGCAAATGCAAGTTGGGTAAGAAACTATGTTTATGAAAACGCTAATGACAGGAAGTTCACAAACAAGTTATTAAAAACAACTAATAATTCCGGGAATACCACCGGTGTATTTGATTATGACTCAAATGGAAGCATGACTAAAATGTCTCACCTGGATGAGATGAAATGGGATTATCGTAATCAATTAATCAAAACAAAAAAGACGGTGCAATATGGTAATGATAATCCTATTGGAACAATTTGGTATCAATATGACCAAGAGGGGCAACGAACACGAAAAATTGTAAAGACCAATTCAACAAAATATAAAGAAACCATTTATCTGGGAAACTATGAACTCTACCGAGAATGGGATACAAAAATAAAAAATGAAGTTGAAACTCTGCATGTTGTTGATGACACAACCAGGATTGCCCTGCTGGAATATAAGACTATCGTAAACACAATGAATTTTGAAGATGGGCAACCTGTTGTTCGATATCAGTTAAATAACCATTTAAACAGTTCGCATATTGAAGTAGACATTTCTGGAACGGAAATTTCGAGGGAAGAATATCATTTATATGGTTCCACTTCTTATTTATATACTAATACCGGTATAAGCCAGAAAAAATACAGGTTTAATGGAAAGGAAAAGGATATTGAAACAAATCTTTATTATTATGGAGCTAGATACTATTGTACTATTGGGAGGTGGTGTAGCTGTGATCCTGTAGGATTTGTGGATGGTTTATGTTTATATGAATATGTAACTGGAAACCCAGCCAAATATTTAGATAAAGATGGTAATGGACGAGCAACCATAGTGCAGCATGGATTACAGGAAGTTATAAGTTGGGCAAAAAGGAAAACGCTAAAAAAAACAGGACAGAAGTTATATGGGGGTACTAAAAAAATTTCTCAAAGGGAATTACTTAAGCTAGCCAAAAAATTAGACTTACCAGATTTACCACATGGCTCAAAACTGACGATGAAAGAATTATTAAAACATCTTGAGCAGGAAGCTGCTGCAAAAGCTTCAAAAGCTGATTATGAAAAACATAAAGCTCTAGTACAAGGAGTAAAGAAATTTGGAGGATTTGTGGATGAAGCATTAGGAGTTCAGGGAATTGAAGGCGCAGGATCAGTAACGGCTACTCTAGTTTCTATGATTATTGCCACAAGAACAAAAAAACAATTAAAAAGATTACTAGGCAGTGCTGGGGCAATCATGATTACTCTAAGTCCAGAAATATCAGAAGCAAGTGGTGGAATAGAGGGGATAAAGGTAGATGAAGAAGGTGTTCATCTTATAGAGGAAGTTAAAGTAGATAATATTTTTGGTTGGTTTATAGATATCCTTGATGTTTCAAGAACATATGAAGCTAAATTTACTATAACACACGAAGGCTACGTAAGAGGTTGGCAAATGGGCGGTTCTTTAGGACAAAACTTAGGACATGTAAGTTTACACGATTACTTTGAAGATTATTCGGAAGAAGTTTGCGATGATTCATCGGTGGATTCTGCACCTAAAGTTACAATTAAAATTGGTGATTCTTCTTATACCTTTGATGCTCCATGGTTAATTCCGATCGAAAGTCATACTGTTCCTCAATGATGAATTGATTTGTAATCCAAAAGGCATATATTTTTATATTAAGCTTAAAAAACATTAATTATGGACTTCAAACTCTTTACCGACCTATACAACACCTTAAAAAGCGTGTTTGCAGATATAAAATCCCTAGCAGATATTCCTGTCGAAGAAAGAAAAAAATACAGGGATGTTTTAGGCGAGACCTATTCCATGCTGGATGTTTCGTTAAACATGGTTATCAGCAGGCTCGCGGACACACTTCGTGAACCAAACGATGATTTTAAACTTCAGGCAGTCCAAAATCTTGAATATATGAATGACTGGCTGGAGGCAGAACGAAGGTTCAGGCTTTGCAGCAACCTCCGGGCAACACTATCTGAAACCCGCCATATCAGAGACAAACTTGTAGGTAAACATTCAGTGAATAACTGGGACAAGCTGATAGCTTTAATGGAAAGTATAATGGCAACCGAAGGTGAATTGGCAGATTATATAAGCAAAGAATTTTCGGAAATCTCTTATAAAGCCAGACAAATTAGTGTCGGATCCTCTGAATATAAAAAGCAGTTGAAAGCTTTGGAAGATTTTAGAAAAAAACTTATTAATGAGCGCAGGGAACTGATTAAAGAAGAAACAAAGCTGTATGATGAGATAATTTAAAGAACAAATAGATAAACAAGATTAATCAAATATATCATGGAAGACACTTTAATGAAAATACAAGGATATGCCCGTTATCGTGGCGGTGCATCTGCAATGGGCTTAAAAGTAAAACTATTCGATGAAGACCTAAGCGAATCCCATGAGCTTGAAACATCTGCAACTGATAAATATACTGATGAATATGGCAAGTTTTCATTTGAATATAGTTTAGATAGAATTGGAGACCATAAACAATTACCTGATTTAAAGGTAAAATGCTATGATCCCAATACAGATAAATTAGTAGGAGAGTCTGATATAATTTATGGAGCAACCAATGATGAAAGGATAAAAATCATAATTGATGGAGGTATTGAATATATATGGTCTGAATTTGCACAGATTCATTCCGAATTATATCCTTTATTAAAAGATGGTACTTCATTTAGTGACATTAAGGAAGATAAGGATATTAAACAATTAAGTTACCTGACAGGCCATACAAAAATACCACGTTCAAAAGTAAGAGCTTTCATTCAATCCTATATACTTGAAGCCGCAACTGAAAGTATTTTTGGAGGACGTTTTATAATTTTTGCTGCCTTCTTCTATGGTCTGTTAAGGTCAGGACAACCAAAAACACTTATGGCAATTTTAATGCTTAGTAGTGATTCCGTTAAACAATCTACTCATGAAGCTATTAGAAACCTTTGGATTCCATGGGATATAGTATATCAAATTGAGTCTATTCTTGAAAAGCTAAACCGAATTCGTGTTGAGTTTATTTTGGGTAGCTTTGAAAAACTTGAACAATCTCTCCTTGATAAAATAATAATGCTTGAAATAAGTAACAAAACACTCAGAAGAATCTTTTATCTAGAGTTTTTCAGGGCAATGTATGGTGATCAGACACAACTTGAATTTGAAAGCTTAGAAAGAAAAGGAGAAAATTACGCTGATTATGATTATTATCTGAAAAAAGACCAGGAGAAACTGGAACAATTCTGGGATTCAATTGCTGGACATGCCCAGCTGCATCAGTATGTTGAAAAACTGAAGTCAACCTTACGTATTGCAATTGTAGTTGGTGGTGAATTTGAAACTATTAAGCTGCTAAGAAATGAGCGAGATAATGCCAATTTAGAAGATTTCTCTTTTTTGGTACTAAAAGAATTAGCAGATTGGAAGCTATTGGTTGGTAAATTAGATGATGAGAAAACCGAAGTTGACCTATCGCCCCCAAGAGAGAATGAAACCTATACTTTAACAAGAAGAGAGTTATACGCAAAAACACTATACAAAGCCGTTGAAGAAGCATTCCCAAATTTGCTCATAATAGAAAGGCTAATCAAACATCTACATCCAGGAAATGATGCTTTATATAAGTTTTTATCAGAGCATAAGGCTAATAAAGAAGAGTTACTGGTTTTTATTAATGAAGAAGGAGAAGAAACTAAAAGTTTAAGAAGTCAAATTGAAAATACTCAGACAATCCTTAATCACCTGCCAAATAAGGATTATATTATTGTCCATCTCAATACATGCCAAAGGCTCTACAGGCTTACATTAAACTTTGATTCCTATCTTATTTTGAATGAAAGAGGTATTTCATCTGCTCTGGATATTATAAAAACTAACAGAGATAGGTTTATACTTGACTATAACCCTCTATTGGAAAAGCATATTTCAGTGCAGGAATTGTATATGCGCGCACATGAAGTCAGCTCAATTATTCTAACAGCATATAATATGCTGGCTCCCGTATACAATGATTTTAAATTCAATAAAGTCTCTGAAGGAATAACTAAAGGCGAATTTAGGGGTGATCCAGATTGGAACAATCTTTTTAATTCTGCTGACATAAGATATTGTGAACATTGGGCTTCTGTACTGAGTCCTTCTGCTTATCTAGTTGAGCTGCTAAATTTCTTAAGAGATAGGAAAGACATCAATGATGTATCGTTATATGAAAAAATATTGGAACGCAGACCAGACCTAACAGATATTCAATTCAGTAAGGAAAACACACTTACTAAGATTTCCTATATAGATATAGTTTTGGAAATTCTTGAACGACTAAATTCTCCGTTTGAATTTGAATTACAAACAGATTTGTCGGCATTAAACATTCAGGATGGCGACCTGGTTAGTGCAAATCCGGCTGATAAGACCAAAAATGATTTTTATAATATTGGAAATATTGTTCTTTCTGAAAATGCATCCTATGAGACTGTTGGTGATGATAATAACAAATGGTATATAAGTGATAAAGGAGTATTGTACAGAGTTGAAACGTATAATGATAATAAAAAACAAAAGGTTATAGGAAAAACCTATCAATCAGAGAAGAATTATGAATCTATTAGTAGTTTAGGTAATTTTTCACAAGAAGCTTACGAAAATCTGGTTACTGCAAAGAGACCATGGAACCTTCCTTTTGATTTATCCAGAGAAATTACACGGTCTTATCTAAATTCTTTTATTAGTGTTTTAGATGATTCTATTACTGATGTTCCGGTAAGTGAGGAAATGAAAAACTTAGGAGAACCAGTATTGGTGACAATTGAAAAAACGATATCTATTAATCCTGGTCTTTTATTGCTAGAAGGGAATTCAGATAGTTTACAGGTTAAGTCAATTATTTCAGAATTATTGAATTTGGCTTCTGTTGAAGAACTTGAACAATTACTTCATCCTGTTATAAATAATCATTATGATCCAACTAAGCCAATAAATAACAGCACGTCAAATAAAAAAGTTTCCTTTATTCTAAAATGCTCTGGAATAAGTGAATCAGATTTTCAGGAGTATATGTTAACCAGATTTGTTTCAAATAAAGGAGTAGTTGTTTTTGATGAAGCATATAATTCTGATAAGAGTTTTAAAGAATGGAGAATTAATCAATTTACCGCTAATGATGCCAGGCGTTTATTCACTTTCGCTAAAATTCGAAATAGAACGAAATGGCCAGTAAGTGAGACGGATCATGCAATAAAGGTTGTGGCTAATGGATGCGATACAAGTTTAACTAATTTCCAATACCAGAAGCTTGGGTATTTAGCATATCTGTCCAGATTAATGAAGCTTTCAGTAAATGATATTGCCTGTCTTTTTGATGAAATTCCAAAAGACACTTACCAGGCATATTTTTATGAATTATTTCCTAAAACTATTGTTCAGAATACTCCTCTTGAGTTAAAAAATGGGAAAGTTGATGAAGGTAAAAAACTTTCCGAAGTAATCAGTCTATTACAAGGAGCATTTAAAGTTTCTGGGAGAGATTTGGATAAACTGTTAAAACATATTGGAGAGAATACTCAGTTAACAGTTAAGAACATTTCAAGTCTTTATCAATATATTGTAATACATAAAGCATTTAATTCGATTAAAGTTCATGAGATCTATGAGCTTATTGATCTATTTGATTTGGATCCATTTCGATTTACAAAGGTTAAAGACTGTATTACCCTAATTGAAATTCTTACCACCATTACAAACCTTGATATTGATGTTAATGAATTGCTGTTTTTGTTTAAGGAAAACCTAGATACAAATACCAAAATTGTAAATGATTCTTCTATAATAAGTTTCCTTAAAACGATAAAGCTTGCCATAAAAGAGATTCATGCATTAACAAAGCTTCAAGATGATGAAACCGGTGAGTTCTTAAGACAAATGCTATCTCAGTTTGGATTTGATGATGTAGAATCCAACGCGCTGTTTATGTTACTTTCTGGTAATAAAGAGTTCTTTGCACCACTTGAGACAGAGTATTCAAAACCTCCTTTTACTTATAATGCAGAATCAAAAACTCTGCATTTTATCGGCTTTATGGATGAAAACTTAAAGCTCAATTTAAAAGGAGTTTCTGATGATAATGCTGATAAAGCAATTGAGATTATTTTTAAAAAACAAACTGACATAATTGATGGCTTCAAAAGAAAACTGAATGAATTTGAAGAAATAAATGTCGATGAAAGAACCAAATTAGAAACAATATATAATATTTCTGATACTGAATCTCGATCGTTTCTGAATAGATCAAAAATCTTGCTTGATCTTCTGTTACCCAGATTAAATTTAAAGTTGATCAATGGCATATTACAAGATTCTATTGTAAATGAATTTGAAATTAAATCTGAGTTATGGTCAGACAGTAGTAACAAAATATTTTTTAATTCAATTACCCAAACTTTTAAGGATGACAGCTTCCTAAACTTCACAGACAATTCTGATTTAAATAATCTGGGGGATATTACATCTCAAAAGCAAGCTTATATAAACCTCAAAAAAATCGCAATTCTTATTGAACAGTTTAAATTAGAATTAAACGGACAGAAATATTTGCTAACCAATGATGGCAAGAATAAACTATTGGAATATTTAATTATTAATAATGATCTAAATAATTCAAAAAAAGAATGGTTGTATTTTTCAAGGTTTATTTTAACTCTGAAAAAAGATTATCGTCTGTTTAATTCAAGAGAGGATATATATGAAATTCTAAATAAAACAAACCTTGCAGATATAGATGATTTAGTAACTAATATTGCCGGTTTATTAGAAGAAGATCTTTATGAATTGGATAACATATGCAAAGATTTAAAAACAATTGATGGATCGCTTATTAAAGACTCATTATTTCACACATTCTCATTATCGCGTTTGTTTGATACAATAGTATTATTAAATAAGCTTCAAACCGGTTATAAAGAAATACAATGCTTTAATGAGCAATTTTTAAACAACAATTTTACCTATGCATCTTCATTAAATGCGATGGAATTATTAAGAGCAAGGTTTGGAGATAATTGGAGCAATAGTATCAAGCCTATAAATGATTCAATAAAAGAAAAGAGAAGGGATGCCCTCAGAGCTATATTATATGAAAAAGATCCTGACTTAAATGATGAAAATGATTTTGATGAAAAGTATCTTATTGGAGTTCAGATGTCTCCTTGCATGGATACATCAAGAATAGTCCAGGCGTATATTTCAGTTCAACGATTTATTAATCGTTGCATGGAGGGACGCGAAAAAGATATTATTGTTGATCCAGAACAAGATCCAGGGTGGAATGACTGGGTTTTCTTGCAGCAGTATAGAATCTGGGAAGCAAAACGTAAAATATATTTATTTGCAGAAGTATGGTTAGATCCTTCACTTAGAGATGACAAAAGTCAAATATACACTAACCTTGAAAACCGTCTGTTACAAAATCCTATCACAGAAGAAAATGCACTCAAAATATATGAAGAGTGCATGGAAAAAATGTTGGAAATATCAAAACTTGAGGTTGTAGGTTTTTATAAAAGCGATAGCAATAGTGAACTATATGTTTTTGGAAGAACCAGAGGCATACCTGAAGTGTATTATCATCGAAAGTTAATTGAAAATATTAGGTGGACTCCATGGGAACATATTGAGTTAGATTTAACTGGAGATCATTTTGTTCCGGTATTTTGGAACAATAGATTATACCTTATTTGGCCTGTTTTTCAGGAGATAAACATTTCAGAGGATCAAGAAACAGCAGATATGCGCTGGCAAATTCAGTTGGCCTGGAGCGTTTGCAGGGATGGCAAGTGGTCACCCAAAAAAATCACGAAGGGAAAGGTGCTTTCTTACTATGGCCCATCAAAAAGTGACGAAACAGATAAAAACAAGGCATTGCATATGTTTCGCTCTGAAATATATAAGGATGAACTTGTCATACATTGGGCAGCTTTTGATCGTGGCAGGGCAATAAGATCAACTTACGATGATGAATATTGGTGGCAGAAACCAGAGATAAAGAAATCTGGCAGTTTCCATTTTACTGGAATAGGCAACCAATGGTATGTTACATCCGAAAGCAAAATCACCTTGAGAACAATTACTGGATATATTCAATATGGGAACTGGTTTGTTTCAAACAATGTTAATGTTGTCTTTTTACCAACTCAACTTAATCCACAGTCCGATGGAATTGTGCTTAAGAAGGTGGACCCAAGAATTTCATACAGAATTGTTCCTGACTATCAAAATTTAAGTTTCTCATCAAATAAACCGTTCTTCTTTGAAGATGGTAATCGATCCTATTTTATTAAACCTGTTGCTAAAAGGAAACGTTTTGGGTATAGATATGACAGGCTTAATAGGGCTGTAGATATTAGAGCAATTGATTCTGTTCGATTCAATGCTTTTTCTAATATTTATTCTGATAATTTAATAAAATTAGAGGAAACTTCTGATTTGGTAGATATTGCAAAACATGAAGCCAGTAACCTACCTCAAGATGTTGGTAACTTCGGTGCAAATTCTGATTTAGCTTTTCTAAAAGTTGATAAATTAATTGAGTTAGGAGTTCGCTTACCTTTTGAAACAGGTAAAGGGTTGAGTAAAAGTTTTGACTATGAATTAAAGATTGCTCAGAAATCTTATATTTTCCCGCATACACAGGAAAGCATTAAATATGGTTTTTATCAATTTGATATGCCTTTTACAAAAGACCTATTTATTTCTCTTAATAAAAACAAAATAAAAGGATTATTGAAAACTTCAAACCAAGAACTAACATTAGGCGATAATTATTTTGCAAAAGAATATCAACCTTCTTTTAAAAATGTTTTAACCCCATACCCTTTAGGTCAAATTGATTTCAGTTATTCTGGAAGCCATTCAATCTATAATTGGGAGTGGGCATTTCTTGTTCCATTTCAAGTTGCTTTGCAATTATCAGCAAATAGGATGTTTAAAGAAGCAAGGAACTGGTTTCACTATATTTTCAATCCAACTAAGAGATTGAATAATGAAGAGACTCACCAATACTGGATTACTAAACCACTCAAGGATGCAGGAAATAAAGAGCTACAAAAGAATATTTTAAAACAACTTATTAAACAAATTATTTCTGGTGAGCAAAATGAGGAGTTAGCCTTTAAGTTAAATGATTGGAGACAACAGCCGTTTAATCCTCATGCAATTGCCCGACTTCGGATTACAGTCTACCAGAAAGCTGTTGTTATGAAATATCTCGATAATTTGATCGCATGGGCAGATGATTTATTCAGACGTGATCAGAGAGAAGAAATTGAACAGGCTTCATCACTTTATAATGAAGCAAATGATATATTAGGTACCAGACCGGTTAAGTTAAATAGGTTCCAACAAAAATCTGAAACATATTTGACCTATGATAAAAAACTGAAAAAAAGTGCTTTCTTAAAAGAAATTGAACAGTTAATTGGTGTAACTGATAATGAACGTGGATTAAATATACCGGATGAAGATCAGGATATTCTCAGTTCCTCCATGTTTTATTTCTTTGATGTTGAAAATGAATATCTTATTAAATACTGGGATATTATTGCAGACCGGTTATATAAAATAAATCACTGTCAGAATATTGATGGGCAGGTTAGATCGCTTAGCTTGTTTGCTCCCCCTATTGATCCTGGCATGTTAGTTTATGCAGCAGCATTTGGACTTGATATTGGTACAATACTCGCGCAACAATACAAACCAAGACCACTTTATCGTTTTGAATCTATAATACAATTTGCAAGACAACTCTGTAATAATCTAATTGACCTGGGCTCAGAATTACAAGCAATTATTGAAAAGAAGGAAGCAGAGGAGCTTGCAAACTTAACCAAACGTCATCAATTGATTATGCAAAAATCAATGAAGGATATAAAGGAAATACAAATAAAAGAAAATGTTGAAAGCCTAAATGGATTGAGAGAATCTTGGAATATGGCTAAATTCCGTTTTAACTATTATAATAAATTGTACGATAAAGGTTTAATAGATAAAGAAAAAAGGCATTTAGACCATTTGGATACTGCTCAGGACTGGATGCAGGCTGCAAATGTTGGGCAAATGTTACCTTCAGTATTGCATCTTGCGCCTCAAATAATAGCAGGTCTTTGTCCTTCTACAGAAACTGGAGGAAACCATTTAGGATCAGCTGCTGAAGTTGCAAATGCTCTATTAAGGATGAAAAGCAGCCACGAATCTCATTTAGCAAATACCTACTCAATTAAATCAGGTCATGATAGAAGAGATCAGGACTGGAAGTTTCAATATGAATTGGCAGAGAAGGAGTTAAAACAAATAGAAAAGCAATTAGCAGCTGCTGAATTGCGGTTAAGTCTTTCGCATAGAGATTTGGAAATACATAATGAGCAAACCTCTCAATCAGAGGTAGAATATGATTATATGAAGTCCAAGTTCAGTAATGAAAAACTATATACCTGGATGCTCGGGAAAATATCTTCACTATACTACAAGGCATATCAATTGGCTTTTGATGTGGCTAAAGAAGCTGAAAGTGCTTGCAAATATGATTTAGGTGATTGGAATATGTCAAGTATTATTAATTACAATACATGGTCTTCTCAATTTAAAGGTTTAACATCTGGAAAAGAGTTGAGAACGCAGCTTGATACTTTGGAATCATATTATAAAAGAAACTTTAAGCGCAGAGATGAGTTTCCTAATAAAAAAATAGAACTTTCGAAGATTAATCCATTGGCACTAATTCAATTGAGACAGACCGGAGAATGTTACTTTGAGTTTTCTGAAGAGCTGTTTGATGCGGATCATTTTGGACAATATGACAGACGAATTAAATCAGTAAATATTACCATACCGTGTGTGAAAAGTGCTACTGCAAATGTCAATGCAAAACTCATACTTTTAAATGACAGTATAAGAAGAAATGATGATTTGTTAGATGGGAACCAATATCTACGTCGATATTCAGATAATGATCAAGACAAAGACAATAGGTTCATTGATAACCTAGGAAAAATTGAGCATATTAGAACAAGCTCAGCTGTTAATGATAGTGGTCAGTTTGAAGTTAATTTTAGAGATGAAAGATATTTAAAGTTTGAAGGGGCAGGTGTAATTAGTAAATGGAAACTTGAATTACCTTATGAAACCAACCATTTTGATTTTAACACAATTACTGATATCTACATAAACATTTCTTATTCGGCTAAAGAGGGTAAGCAGGAATTTGCCCAGGAAGCGAAAAAACATCTAAAGGAGACATTGAAAGGAGAGCATAGCAGAATCATTAGTTTAAAACATGAGATGCCTGAGACATGGGATAGTTTAATTGAAAACCAGGGAACCAAGGAACATGATATTAAATTAAGTCTTGATAAGGAAATCCTCAAATCCTATAACCAATTTGATTTAAATAAAATTCAATCGATAGAAGTTTTTACTCCGAACACTGAAAACTGGGATGACTATAAGTTCTATTTTGGTCCGGATTTGACTAATGAAAATAAATTTGAATTAACCGAACAACCAAGTGACACAAGATTTACCGGACTATTTTATGGGAAATCACGAGAAGCTCTTAATGAAAACATTGGAGAATGGACATTTAGAATTAAGCCAAAGTCTGATGCTCCAACAACCATTGATCTTCAAAATATTATAATTATTATTAATTACAATCTTAAAGAATCATAGTTATTATCATGAATAAGAAGATAAAAGAATTCAAGAATCTTAAAAGCTTCATTAAGAAAAATGAAGTTTTAAAGAGAAGAAGGAACATGTTAATTACACCTAACATGATATTATCAGAAAAAGAATCAGGAAAATCTATTTTCAGACAGCAAATTAGACAATCAGATAAAAAATTACTTTTTGATTCACGTATTGAACAAGCAAGAGATTATGCATCTATATTATATAGATATGGAGCTAAAAGAGTATGGTTATTTGGCTCACTTGCTGAAATGGATGAAAATAGAATTTCAGATCGAACTGATATTGATTTAGCTGTTGATGATATGAATTATAAAAAATTTATTTCTGCAAAAAGCTTAATACAGAAGAAAGCTAATTGTAAAGTTGATATCGTAATGCTCAATAAAACAAATCCAGGTTTTAGAAGTGAAATAGTTTCTAAAAGGATTTTTATTGGGAAATAAAAGAAAACTCCTCCCTTATTTGAAAGCACATTGGCAAGTCACACGAGCAACGCTCGAACCGAAACTTGCCAATGAGCTTACAAGCCAACCCTAATTACGTTCTAAAAGGCGATTTTTGGATTTCCCACCCATAAAAAAAATTCGTGCTCCGTTGCAAGGTCAATGCGGATTGATATGATTAAAGATTAGATTTTTGTAAAAACTTGTGTATCCCCTCTACACTACCAACCCTGTTATATTAAATGATCTACTGGAGCATAATTCCGCCCCATGCGAAAAAATCGATAAGTCTGTCCCGCAGCTGATCCTCCTCTCTCCTCTCCCCGCTTAAATCCCGGCAAAGGTATTCATCGCTCCAAGGAACGGTCAAGGGTAATACAAGCTCTCTTAACTGTTTTTCTGCGGTGGGTTCGCCCTTGCCCTAATCCGTGGCAGCTCAATGGTGATACGCCAAAATTTAACCGGCGTGCCAGAGGCCAATACAAATCTGCAGGGCAGCAGTAAAATTCATGAATAAAGTAGTTCATTGTAAAAAAGCAGCTTATGATGTTTACATAGGCAGACCAGGCAAGTGGGGTAATCCGTACTCGCACAAAATCGGCACCACAGCTAAATACAAAACTGATACGCGTGCCGAAGCAATTGAAAAATACAGAGAATATATTTTGCACGGTGAAGGCAAACACTTGCTTAAAGACTTGCATGAACTCAAAGGCAAAACCTTAGGATGCTGGTGTAGTCCGTTGCCTTGTCATGGCGATATACTGTCACAATTAATTGATGAATTAAAAATATAATTAAATATGGCGTGCCAGATTTATCCTGAGCGAAGACGAAGGACCTGCCAATACAAGTCCCAAGGGCATGGGCAACTTCAATGGAATTTAAAAATTACTTGTTTTATCCTGGTTCTGTTGTAAAATACAAAGACCAGTTTTACCTGCTTTGGAATGTCAATAAGTTTGGAAAAGCACAGCTTATTGACAAAGATGGAGTCAAATTTTCCGGTACTCCGGCTACAAACCGGTTAACCTGGATGGACCAGTGCCCGGTAGTTGAATATGCTAACCGCAAATTTATTGTGGACCGGAATAAC
>JAWLGR010000047.1:0-32506 GCA_041684965.1 Mariniphaga sp. | reverse complement strand
TGAATTCCAGCCCAAAAGAGCTTTTACGATTTAAAAATGGAAAAATGAATTAACTTTGAATGAAGAAAATGAATCAGACAGACTTTAAATTACACTCCCGGAAAATTATCGGAGATATAGTTTATGTGGCTGAATTATCTTTTTAAAGAAAGCTTAAGTATTCCCTTCAACTATTCAGTAGAATAATTCCCTGAATAGCAACAGAATTGGTGAAAATGAAAGAAGCCGTCCCAAAAAAAGATTTACGACGGCTTTAAGTATCTAAATATTGTAGGGAAATAAGGTAGGTCTTAAAATATATCTTTCATTTTTTCAAAGAAAGTTTTTTCCGAAGCGGAAGGCCCTTCCTGGAAGGATGGGGATTCCAACAGTTTCTCCAGCATTTTCTTTTCTTCAGTATTTAATTTCCTTGGAATCCATACATGAATCCGGACCAGTAAATCACCGGTCCCATACCCGTTTACATCGGGAAGGCCTTTACCACGAAGGCGGAGAATTTTTTCCGGTTGAGTTCCCTGTTCAATTTTCACCTTCACTTTACTTTCAACCGTAGGAATTTCTGCCGTTGTGCCTAAGGTAATTTCAGGAAAAGAAAGAAAGAGATTATAAATCAGGTTATTCCCGTCGCGAACAAGTTCAGGGTGGTCTTCTTCAGTAATTACTACAAGTAAATCACCATTAATGCCGCCTCTGCGTGCAGCATTTCCCTTACCGGTAATATTCATTTGCATTCCCTCTCCCACTCCGGCGGGAATTTTAACAGAGATGACTTCCTCATCGCGAAGAACCCCCTCACCGGCACAATGATTGCATTTATCATTGATCATTTTACCTTCACCCTGGCAGGTAGGACAGGCCGATGTTGTTTGCATCTGACCAAGCAATGTATTGGTAACGCGTGTTACGCGGCCCGAACCTCGGCAGGTAGAGCATGTTGAAAAGGCTGAGGCATTTTTTGCTCCGGAACCGTTGCAATGCTGGCACTGTACGTATTTCTTCACCTTCAGTTTCTTCTCAACCCCCTTTGCTATTTCAGCAAGGTTAAGTTTCACCTTAATTCTTAAATCGGAGCCTCTGTTAACCCTCCGGCCACCTCCGCCCCGGTTATTTCCAAATCCGCCAAACCCACCAAAATGGCCACCAAAAATATCACCAAATGCAGAAAATATATCTTCAATATCTGAGAATCCGCTAAAATTACCTCCTCCTGCAGCACCACCTAAACCAGCGTGTCCAAACTGATCGTACCGCTGTCTTTTATTTGGATCACGAAGCACTTCGTATGCTTCGGCTGCCTCTTTAAATTTCTCTTCGGATTCAAGATTTCCCGGATTTTTATCCGGATGATACTGTAAAGCCTTTTTACGATAAGCTTTTTTTATTTCTTCCTCCGAAGCTGATTTACTTACCCCCAATACTTCGTAATAATCTCTCTTCGTCATTATTTTAAATTTTATTCTCCCACAACTACCTTCGCGTAGCGGATTACCTTATCGTTCAACATATAACCTTTCTGAATAACATCCACTACCTTCCCTTTAAGATTTTCTTCCGGTGCAGGTATTTTAGTAAGAGCTTCGTGAAGATCTACATTAAATTCCTGGTTTAAAGCATCAATTTCCTTCACACTGTTTTGCTTTAAAAATTCCCTGAATTTACTATAAATAAGCAAAGTACCTTTCTTTCCGGGATCTTCCTCCGGAACTTCGTTTAATGATTGGATGGCACGTTCAAAATCATCGATTATGGGTAAAATTCCAATCAATACAGACTCACCACCCGATTTAATCAATTCTGCTTTTTCACGTACTGTTCGCCGGCGGAAATTATCAAACTCTGCCTGTAACCGTAAATATTTATCGGAAAGCTCAATGAATTTTTCCTCCAGTTCCTGAAACTTATCTTCTTTATTTTCTATTTTTGATTTTTTCTTCTTACCATCTTTTTTTCCCGAAGACTCTTCCTCTTCAATTTTACCTTCATGGTCGTTGCCATTGTCGCCTGGAAAATTCACATTCGATTTTTCATTTATCTGTTCTTTATCCTTACTATTTTTTTTCATTTTATCTTCTGCCATAGTTTTCCATTTAATTACTTTCGCTGGAATATCAAAAAATTTGCCATGTAAAAATAATGGACAATTTGACACCTTTCCCGGCACGGGGGTGTCACATCTTGTAATAAGTCGGTTAAAAGCAGTTTTTACTTTGTGAGTTTTTCAAGTGTAGCAGCCAGAGCAGCACCTTTCAGATCACGGGCAAGAATAATGCCGTTCCCATCAATTAAAAAATTGGAAGGTATTCTGCGTACTCCATACACCGCTCCATGTTTGGAATACCAGCCTTTCAGATCGCTGATATGGTAAGGCCATTCCAGTTTGTCTGTCTCCACCCCTTTTTTCCATGCATCTTCAGTTCGATCCAGAGATACACTAAAAACAGTAAATCCTTTGCTTTCCTTGAAATTCCCATCCTTAAATTTTTTATAGGCAAAGACAACTGAAGGATTTTCCCGCCTGCAGGGACCACACCAGGATGCCCAAAAGTCAATTAATACGAGTTGTCCTTTGGTATCTGAGAGTTTATAAGTTTCCCCGTTAAATGATTTTCCGATAAGCTCAGGGGCTTTATCTCCAACATTTAAACCTAATTTAGGCTGTGCAATACTGACTCCGGCGCCAGCCATAAAAAATATAATAAACGCAACAATTGATTTCATATAAATTCATTTTGTATACGAAACTCCAAAATTAAAAAAAAATAGTTCTGTAAGTATGTTTTTGATTTTTATCAATATTTTATAAATAGCAAAGTAACCCTTTCAACTGAGTGACTTATATCCGGGTAATTGCGGCGCCAACTGACTGTAACCTGCTTTCTATATTTTCATATCCCCGGTCAATTTGTTCTATATTTTCAATTGTACTTTTTCCTTCAGCCGAAAGTGCAGCAATAAGCAGCGCAATTCCTGCCCTGATATCCGGCGATGCCATTTTTGTACCTCTCAGTTCGTGTTGCCTGTCAAGTCCAATCACAGTTGCCCGGTGGGGGTCACATAAAATAATCCTTGCTCCCATATCAATGAGCTTATCAACAAAAAAGAGGCGGCTTTCAAACATCTTCTGATGTATTAAAACACTCCCTTTAGCTTGTGTTGCAACAACCAGGAAAACACTTAGCAGGTCTGGTGTCAGACCAGGCCAGGGTGCATCTGAAATATTCATAATTGAACCATCAATATAATGTTCAACCTCATAATGGTCGTTCTCTTTTACTATCAAATCATCGTTATTCTGTTCAATATGTATTCCCAGTCTGCGAAAAGAGAAAGGAATGATTCCCAGATGTTCTACTCCTGCGTTTTTAATTGTAATTTCAGAGGCTGTCATTGCTGCAAGACCAATAAAACTGCCCACTTCAATCATGTCGGGTAATATACGGTGTGTACATCCGGATAAAGAACCAACTCCTTCGATAAATAAAAGATTGGAACCGATACCTGTAATTTTGGCACCCATTGAAACAAGCATTTTACAAAGTTGCTGCAGATAAGGCTCACATGCTGCATTATAAATGGTTGTAATCCCTGTTGCAAGAACAGCTGCCATAACGATATTCGCAGTACCGGTTACAGAAGCCTCCTCAAGCAACATATAGTCACCTTTCAATTTTTTAACGGATACCGAATACCATTGATTTTTGATGTCGAATTCGAATTCAGCTCCAAGTTTTTGTAGCCCGGCAAAATGAGTATCAATACGCCGCCTGCCTATCTTGTCTCCACCCGGCTGGGGAATAAATCCCTTTCCAAACCGGGCAAGCAGGGGCCCGATAATCATAACAGAACCGCGCAAACAGGCAGCCAGTTTTGCATATTCAGGTGTCTGAAGAAAGGAAATATTAACTGAAGACGCATTAAACCGGTATGCACCTTTTCGGGTACGCTCCACAACAACACCAAGCCCTTTGAGTATATCAATCAGCTTCAATACATCACTTATTTCCGGAATGTTTTCAATTGAAATAGTGTCGGCGGTCAGGAGAGTTGCGCAAATTACCTGCAGAGCTTCATTTTTAGCTCCCTGGGGTTCAAGCATTCCATTCAGAGGATTTCCGCCTTCAACAAGAAAAGATGCCATCGGGTACTCTTATTTTTTCTTTTTCTTCTTTTTTGGTTGAACAGGAACGGCAGTTTTTACTTCTGCAAGTTTCAAATCCCTGGGCACTTTCAACCGTTGCTCTGAAATTTCTTCAAGGTCGATAAAAATTTTCTCATCCTCTACAGAATCCTTATTCCATGCCATATATAATTTTTTCATCTGATTGGCAATTTGTTCAATTAGAATCCGCTGTTCCTCACCTTCCATATTAATGGCAGCATCAATAAGCTTTGTAGTTATGACACCGTAATGCTTTAACTTAATATCCTGCTGGTTGTAAGGAACCCTGCGGGGCTTTTCGGTTAAAATATCAGGTGATGGCGGTTCATACGGATAATCTATATCCAGCTGAAAATTAGACATGATAGCAATATGATCCCAAAGTTTGTGCTTGTATTCGGCCACGTCGCGCAGATAGGGATAAAGATTCCCCATTACATCAATAACTGCCTGCGCTGACTGGTTTCTTTTTTCCCTGTTTTCGATGGTCATCAAATGATCGACCATGTTTTGAATATTTCTTCCATATTCTGGCATTGGAAGCTTTTTTCTTTTCGTATTGTAATCCATGAATTGAAATATTATTTACATTAAATAGCTAAGGATGCTTTGGAGGTTGCATTAAATATCCATCTGCAAATCTAATGATTTCTTTGCAAAACGCAATTTTATGATTTTTGTTTCAGATTATTGGCTTTATTATTTGATTTTCAGACGTGCAAATTTAAGCAACAGCTGTTTCTGTCCTGCATTATGAAAAAACACAGTTGCTTTTCTATTTGGAACAATCCCTTCAACCTTTAAAACTTTACCCACTCCAAACCGCTGGTGCTCAACCATCATTCCCTGTACAATTTTTTCGGGGTCATCGGCGTCAAATTCTGCCGCTCTGACACCAGCATTCAATTTTTCCCTGTTTTCTGATAAATTCTGAGGCCTCCAGGGTTTTTGGGGTTTTTGTTCCGGTTGTTCCCGGGAAAAGATACGTGCTTTATAACCAGCAGGAAGTTTATGGTTCTGCTGACGATGTATTGCTATACCGGCAGATAAATATTTATCATCCATTTCTATCAAGAACCGGCTGGGAGAGCAAAATTCCAGGCTTCCCCACCGGTAGCGCTGGCTTGCATAAGAAAACCAGGCATTTTCTTTTGCCCGGGTGAGGGCAACATAAAAAAGCCTCCGCTCCTCTTCCATTGCCTCCTCCGAATGTTTCTCTTCAGCCTGTGCCGAAGGAAAAAGATTTTCTTCCAGTCCTACAACAAATACATTTTTAAACTCAAGACCTTTTGCAGAATGAATTGTCATCAGGGTTACTTTATCCTTATCTTCTTCCTTATCGGTATCCTGATCTGTCAACAGAGCAACGTCTTCAAGAAAATTCTCCAGTTTTGAAGGTCTATCCTCTTCAATTGCACTGATGCTGAATTCCTGAATTGCGTTCAGCAACTCCTGTATGTTTTCATGCCGGCTAAGCCCTTCGGGAGAACTGTCGCTGCTGAGTTCTTTAAGTATTCCTGTTTTCACTGCAATAGTTTTTGCAGCATCCCATGCATCGGACTGCTCAACCAGACTTGCAAATTCACGGATCAGTGCAACAAATTTTAAGACCTTGGTAACTGTACCCTTATTCAAGCCATAAGAATTTTCATTCAACCGGTTTATAATATTCCAGATAGAGGTTCCGGTATTTACAGCGGCTGCTTCAAGCTTATCTAAAGTTGTTTGACCGATTCCCCGGGCCGGATAATTAATAATGCGTTTCAAAGCTTCACTATCACCTGGATTAATTATCAGCCGGAAATAAGCCAGCAGATCTTTTATCTCCTTGCGCTGGTAAAAGCTCAGCCCACCATAAATTTTGTAAGGTATATTTCTTTTCCGCAAGGCTTCTTCAAAAATCCTGGATTGTGCATTAGTACGATAGAGAATGGCATAATCCATATTTTTATAATGCTCGCGCAACTGGGTTTCAGCTATTTCCTGTGCCACTAAAAAACCCTCTTCATTATCGGTTAAAGCAGTAATTAGCTTTATATTGTTTCCAGGTGCATTTTCAGAAAAAACTTTTTTTGGAATCTGCCGTTTATTTTTTGCAATAATGCTGTTTGCAGCGTTCACTATTAACTGGCTTGACCGATAATTTTGCTCCAGCTTAAAAATTTTATGTTCCGGATAATCTTTTTGAAAGCTTAAAATATTTTCAATACGGGCCCCTCTGAAAGAATAGATACTTTGTGCATCATCGCCTACCACACAAATATTTTTATGCACAGCTGCCAGCTTTTTTATAATAAGGTATTGAGCAAAATTTGTATCCTGGTATTCATCAACAAGTATATAGTCGAAATGCTTCTGGTATTTATCCAGAATATGGGGATGGTCCCGGAAAAGCAGGTTTGTTTTTAATAGCAGGTCATCAAAATCCATGGCTCCTGACAGCCGGCACCGTTTTACATATTCCCTGTAAATTTCTGCAATGGCCGGCATGCGCAAATTTTTATCGACCGACCTGATTTCCTGATTATTGGCATAAGCATCCGGGGTAATCAAATTATTTTTAGCCATTGAAATGCGTGAAGCTACACCCCCTGGCCTGTATGTTTTATCATCAAGCTCAAATCCTTTTATGATCGTTTTAAGAAGACTCTTGCTGTCGGCAGAATCAAAAATTGTAAAATTCGAAGGATAACCTGTGGTTTCATGTTCCACTCTCAAAATCCTGGCAAACACGGAATGAAATGTTCCCATCCAAAGATAGCGTACCAGATTTTCTCCCATCACACTTCCGATACGGTTCTTCATTTCACGCGCGGCTTTATTTGTGAAGGTAAGTGCCAGGATGGACGAAGGTTTAGCTCCCTGCTTCAGTAAATGTGCAATACGATAAGTTAAAACACGTGTTTTTCCCGAACCGGCTCCTGCAATTATCAATGCAGGACCTTCTGTTGAAACCACTGCTTCCTGTTGTACTTTATTTAATCCTTTCAGATAATCAAAAATCATCCCTGTAAAATTCAAAAAAATAACAAAAATAGAAGTTGTTTTGCGGAATCCTATTTTTCACCCACCCATTTTTCAACAACTTTTCCAAATGGATGAATACATCAGGGGTTGAATTTTTGCCATCACACAAACAATTAAATAAAAATTATACGTTAATATTGTAGCTCAAAGCATCGTGGAATTTATGAAATACAAAGGCATTCTAGTTTTAACTGTTTTTATTTTCTTCGCATCTACTCTTTTCCAGGCAAATGGACAAATAACTGCGCCCGGCTCATCTTCTGTTACTGAAACTGAATATCAGGCATTTCCGGAAACAGATAATATTTTCATATTCTGTGTCGGGGACGAAAACGATAGGACAGCTTCTCTTCAGGTGCAGACTTCTTTGACAGGTACCAAAAATTTTCTTTGGGAAAAATACAATCCTTCATCGGGCAGTTTTGAATTCTATTTATCAGAAAGCAGTGAAGATATGCAGTCTACAATAACAGGGTTGGAAAACGGTGGATACCGTGCAACTGTTACCCAGGGAGAATCTGCAGAAATTAACAGGGCCTGGGTTTTTAACAATTCTATTACAGCCAATGCAGCAATATCTGCCTCCAGCTGTGAATCATTTACTCTTCAGGGAGAATTTTCAACACCACCTCTGGTTTATAATGACCTTGCCAACAATACTGAACTGGAAATTTTCCGCGACCTAAGAGTGGAATGGGTACAAGGACAGACAGTGATTGGCGGTGCTTTGGAACAAATCATATACCGACCACCAGCCACCGATACTGAATACACACTGAGAGTTTTCGATCGGTTTGATTGTGAAGCTACAGCCTCAATCATGTATGAGTCCATTGTTCCAATTGCAGCATTCACAGCCGACCCCATGGAAGGTGAAGCTCCGCTCACTGTCACTTTTACCAATCTGTCGGAAAATGCTGATCCAAACCTCTATGAATGGTTCTTTTACCGCGATCTGGATGATATCAAAAGAGAATCGGAAAGAACCCAGCAACCAATCGACAGCATCCAAATCGTTGCCTTCGATCAGAATCCTGTTTTTACCTATGAAAATTCAGGTACCTATAAAGTTAAGCTGGTTGCTAAAAAATCAACTGAATTTCAAACGTGTGTTGATACCGCATACCTTGACGGTTTTATCCGGGTTGACACCTCCTTCGTGGCGGTGCCAAATGTATTCACACCCAACGGTGATGGGACCAATGATTTGTTCATTGTCAAATTTTGGTCGATGCAAAGCCTGAATATATCCATTTTTAATCGTTGGGGAAAACGTATCCACTTCTGGGAAAGTAATAATGTCCGGGGATTTGAAGAATCATATACTGCAACTGTGTGGGATGGAAGAATAAACAATCGTTTTGCCAGTCCTGGTGTTTATTACTATATTGTAGAAGGGCGTGGCCGCGATGATAAAACCCGAAAAGCACATGGTTTTTTTCACTTGTTCAGGGGCATTGACTGATTCAGTTGAACTTCGGCTGGTGTTCATGAGGAATTGAAAACCAAAACGTGCTCCCTTTGCCTTCCTCCGATTCAAGCCAAATTTTTCCTCCTAAAAGTTCGGCATATGCTTTTGCGATTGCCAATCCTAAGCCCGAGCCTTCATATGGGCGGGAAATGGTTGAATCTGCCTGAACAAAACGCTCAAAAATTACCTTCTGAATCTGAATTGGAATGCCAATTCCATTATCTTTTACATAAAATACTACTTCGTTGTTCTCTGCGAAACTGCCCAGTTCTATCACACCCGAGCTGGAAAATTTAATTGCATTTTTTAAAAAAATCTTCAATATTGAATGTAATTTATTTTTGTCCGTTTTTATCCGGAAAATAAGTTCTGGTAAGGTATTGTTCTGAATTAGCTTCAATCCTTTTTTCTCAGCAGGATAAAAAAATAAATCATATAAATAATAGATAGTTTCATTTACATTCACCTCAGAGATGTGCACTTTTAACTGATTTGCTTCTATTTGAGAAATCTCAATGATGTCGTTAATGGTTTCGAGCATCCTTTCGCTGCTTTTTTTTACATATTCAAGATACATCACATGCTTATCCTTCTGAAAATCAGTTTCTTCTAAAAGACTTACAAAACCAAGAATACCATTCATCGGAGTTCGGATTTCATGGCTTAAATTGGCAAGAAATGCCGATTTCAAACGTTCGCTGTCTTCAGCTTTTTTTCGTGCTTCAAACAGGCGTTTGTTAATAATCTGCTGCTGCCGGTTATAATGCCGTGCTATAAGAAAAATCACACCTGAGCTGATCAACACAAATACGATTCCTTTTAAGGATTGAAAATAGGAAAGTTTATTTAAATCTGTAAACAAATATTTTGCAAGAATATCTGATAACAGAATCCATAAAACACCCAGAATCAGATAAGTAAATGTTATCCGGAATTCGAAACTTATTTTCCTCTCCATTTTATCACAACTGTTCCTTGTAAATCCAAAGATAAGGAAAATTTATCCGGAGTTCTGTCAATTTAACCGGAACAGAATAATAAATAAACCACCAGAGCCGAACATCAACCTACATCACCACAACCATTTTCATTGAAAATACGATGATCCCCGGAGCAAAATTACGGAACTACCGTATTTGCGATTTCACCTGTTACCGGAATTATTTACATCCCATTCCATTCGAAAGCAGAAATATAAAATTATCAATGCTTCCAAAACCAACTTTGTGAACAATATGGCAGGATGTTGCAGCTCATTGCCTCTACACTCCGAACAGTTATTAATACGTTGAAACAGCTGTATCTTTAAAATTTTCTAAATAAAGGAAACGTAATTAAATCATGCCCTGGGAACGGCCGGTAAAATTACACAATTTATATATTATGCGTGCCGCCACATTTGAATCCCATGGATGATTTCCGGTTTCGCATACATCAAAGCCGATAATCCTGCGTCCGCTTTCAACAAGCTTTTTTAATAAAAACACCACTTCCGGGAAATCAAAGCCTCCCGGAACAGGAGTACCGGTGTTTGGACATAATTTAGGATCGAGGCCATCAATATCAAAGCTGATATATACTTCCTGAGGCAACATTTCAATTATATCACCGCATTGTTCATTCCAGTTCTTTCCTCCAAAATGGGTTTCTTTAAGCAGTTGATCAAAAAATACAGAAATTCTGTTACCTTCCTCTTTAATAATATTGATCTCTTCTTCACAATAATCCCGGATGCCAATCTGCACCAGTTTGGATACTGAAGTATCTTTTAAAGCATTAAAAAAAACAGATGCATGCGACCATTTAAAACCTTCATAGCTATTTCGCAGGTCCAGGTGCGCATCGATTTGCAAAATTCCAAAGCTCTTATATTCTTCACCAAGTGCCCGGAAAAATCCCAGCGGAACACTGTGATCCCCTCCTATTACTGCTGCAAGTTTACCCGAATTAAGTATTTTCTTTGTTTGCTGGTATACCTGCTCGTTCATTTTGTTACATCCGGAATTTACCTCTTCAAGTATCCTTTTCATAGAAAGGTTTTGAGATATCTTCCCTCCCCCTTCGAGAAATTCAATATATGCAGAAGCTTTAGGCCTCAATTCATTCCTTTTCTTCATAATCTTTTCATCGGAGGGTAACATATAAATTCCGAGTTTCCATGCATCCGTTAAATCCGGATCAAATAAATCGAGTTGGACAGAAGCTTCGCGTATTGCCTGAGGTCCTTGTGCTGTTCCTTCCACAAAAGAAACAGTAACATCCCAGGGTACCGGAACCAGAATTATATTCGCGCTAACCTCATTAAATGGTAAACCAATAAAATTGTCATTTTTTAAACCTACTCCACTTGGGTTAAATTCATGGTTTTCTGCTTCACTGTTCATCAAAAAATGCTTAATTTGCTATAAAATAAAATACAATACTATTAGTATGCGAAAATATCATCATTCAATTAATAAATAGTGAATTTTCACATGTTAATTCAAAAAAACAAAAAAATAATATGAGCAAAGTTTTAATTATTGGTGCCGGAGGCGTAGGCCGGGTCGTGGCAAGTAAATGTGCCGACAATCCGGATATTTTCTCAGAAATCATGTTGGCAAGCCGTACTTTATCGAAATGTGAAACCATTGCCAGAGAGGTTGGCAAGGGAAGAATACAGACTGCTCAGGTGAATGCCGATAATGTTTCTGAGGTGGTTGATTTAATTACAAGGTTTAAACCAGAAATAGTAATAAATGTAGCCCTGCCCTACCAGGATTTACCCATAATGGATGCCTGCCTTGAGACAGGAGTAAACTACCTTGATACAGCCAATTACGAACCCAAGAATGAGGCAAAATTTGAGTACAGCTGGCAGTGGGCCTATCATGAACGATTCGCAGAAAAAGGTATTATGGCTGTCCTGGGTTGCGGATTTGACCCCGGGGTAACAAGCATCTATACAGCTTATGCAGCAAAACATCATTTTGATGAACTGCATACCCTTGATATTGTTGACTGCAATGCAGGCAGTCATGGAAAAGCGTTCGCCACGAATTTCAATCCTGAAATCAATATCCGGGAAATTACTCAAAAAGGGAAATACTGGGAAAATGGCCGATGGGTGGAAACGGAACCTCATGAAGTTAAAAAGGTTTTAAATTATCCTAATATTGGTCCGAGAGATTCTTACCTGATTTTTCATGAAGAACTGGAGTCACTTGTAAAAAATTTTCCCACTTTGAAGCGGGCCCGGTTTTGGATGACTTTCGGACAAGAGTACCTCACTCATTTAAGAGTTATTCAAAATATTGGAATGGCACGAATAGACCCCGTTAAATACAAAGGGATTGATGTAATTCCGTTGGAATTTCTAAAACATGTCCTTCCCGATCCGGGAGAGCTGGGAGAAAATTATGTAGGAGAGACTTCAATCGGCTGTCGCATAAAAGGTATAAAAGAAGGTAAAGAGAAAACCTATTATATCTGGAACAATTGTCGTCATGAACAAGCATACAAGGAAACCGGCACACAGGCTGTATCTTATACTACAGGAGTGCCTGCTATGCTCGGAGCCATGATGGTGCTTACAAAAAAATGGAAAGGGAAAGGCGTATTTAATGTAGAGGAATTCGATCCGGATCCTTTTATGGAGAAAATTGGTAAACATGGTTTACCGTGGCAGGAAGCTATTAATGTGGACCTCGAATTATAATATTAAATAAAATATGCACAGGAAGCATGCCCAGTATGGGAGCTTCCTGTGCTAAACAAATTGTAATTACATTGGATTATTCAAAAATTCCTTCCCCTTCGTATGTACTCGAGGAAAAGCAGCTCAGGAAAAATCTTGAACTAATTAGCAACATCCAAAAGAAAGCAGGTATAGAAATAATTTTAGCATTTAAAGGTTTTGCAATGTGGAGTACTTTTCCGATGGTACGAAAATACCTGTCAGGCGCAACGGCAAGTTCACTTTATGAAGCAAGACTTTGTTTTGAGGAAATGAAAACCCGTGCTCATGTCTATGCACCTGTTTATTTTGAAAGCGAATTTGAAGAATTGCTACATTATACCAGCCATCTTGTTTTTAACTCATTAAATCAGTTTCATAAATTTTATCCCAAAACGCTTCAGGCTGACCATCCTGTTTCCTGTGGAATACGCGTGAATCCCGAATTTTCAGATGTCGGTACAGATTTGTACAATCCCAGTGCAACTGGATCCCGGCTGGGAGTGGGAAGTAATGAATTTCCTGAGGAACTCCCCAAAGGAATTGAAGGAATCCATTTTCATGTATTATGTGAATCAAGTTCATACAGTCTCGAGAAAGTGCTTGAAAATTTGGAGGCACGGTTCGAAAAACACCTTCATCAGGTGAAATGGGTAAATATGGGTGGTGGCCATTTAATGACACGTAAAGGATACAACCACCAGCACCTGATTCAACTGCTTGTTAACTTCCGCAAAAAATACAACGTGAATGTGATATTGGAACCAGGAAGTGCCATTGCCTGGGAAACTGGCGTGTTGGTTTCAACGGTAAAAGATATAGTGCAGCATAAAGGTATCAAAACAGCTATGCTCGATGTATCTTTCACTGCCCATATGCCCGACACATTGGAAATGCCTTACAGACCAGGAATAATTGGGGCTGAAGATCCACATGAAAACAGCAAATATCTATACCGGCTTGGAGGAATTAGCTGCCTGGCAGGTGATTACATGGAAGCATATGATTTTGGCCGCGAGTTGCATCCAGGTGACCTGATAGTTTTTAAGGACATGATTCATTACACCATGGTAAAAACCACTTTGTTTAATGGTGTTCACCATCCTTCTATTGCTATTTGGACAGAAAATGATGAAATTCAAATAATCAGGGAATTTAATTACAATGACTATAAAAACAGATTATCTTAATAATATCCTTGTTTTTTTTGTGCAAGGTTAACTTTCACAGGAATTGGAATTTCTATTTCATTTTTTCATGACATACATTCGCAAGTAAATCTATCCAACGTACTTATTAAACCTAAAAAGGGAAATACCGAATCTGAACTCATTTGAAAACTGATTATTAAACGAGTTTTAAGGTCACCTCCTCAATATCAACATTTGTTAATAAGTGAAGTTAATAACAGTTTTATAGATTTCTCCGAAAAAATAGTTGAATATTCATTCATTTTTATTATATTTGATGTTACCAGGTGAGTGATAAAAGGCTGCACCAAAGATATGGAAACAGAAAAGTTACTTAGTTGAAACCGTATCTGTTTCTTTCCAACCCTAAAAATGGCATATCTGAGGAGCCGAAGTATGAACCGGATGGTATAAGAACCTTCGGATCGTTCAGTCGCCAAAAGAATATAAACGTTCTTTTAAGATTGAGTCAGCAGGCAGAAGGCAATCATTACAGGGGTAAAACCTCTAATGGGCCACACTGCACAGTTTGGACCGGATAAAACCGGAACTCCTGATTGCATGCGGCAATTCCTTTAATTAGAAATGCCGGAAGCACTGAAATGACACTTCGTCCGGGAAGATGATCCGGAAATCGACCGGACTGCTCATAAATTTTTACCGTAGAAAGTGAAATTGATGAGTAAAGGGCATTGATTCAGCTGAATAAGTTGGATAATGCCGGCCATAATAACTGTAGCCTGGCACCTGAGAAATTAATTTGACTCAGGCGAATGGGAACTATTTAAAAAGAATAGTTCCCATTTATGTTTTTATAATCCTTTATAATACAAACTCCAAAGCTTTGGTTTTCAACAGATAAACAAAACATTCATTAATTACACACATTGTTTCTCTAAAAAAAAAGATTTAATGCGATAACCTACTTAACTGTGTTTTATTCCTAAACAATCAAAATTTGTAATATATTTGTACTGAATGGATGGAAAAAAATAGTTTAAATTGGCTTTTATCATTTAAAAGGTTTAATTTCCGGGACAGGTAATTTATGAAAAGAATTTTGGTAATTGATGATGACACATTCATGTGTGATTTATTAGTAAATCACCTGAATCAAAGTGGTTTTGAAGCGCAGGGGACATATTCGGGGAAAAATGGAATTAAATTAGTTGAAAACAATCATTTTGATATTGTACTATGTGATTACCGGCTTCCCAATACAGACGGATATGAAGTCTTGAAGCAAATAAAAGCGAAAAAACCCCTTCTTCCTGTAATAATTATGACAGCCTATGCTGAAATAAAAATGGCTGTAAAATTAATAAAATCAGGTGCTTTTGATTATGTGACCAAACCTGTTCAGCCTGAAGAAATCAAAATTCTAATTCACAAAGCACTCGAATCAAAAGAAGGAAAAGAAACGCAGACCGATTTTAATAACAACTTCATAACAGGAAGCAGCAAAGAGATAAAGGAGGTATTTAAACTTGTTAAAGTTGTTGCTCCCACTGATTTAACAGTATTAATTGAAGGAGAAACCGGTTCCGGAAAAGAATTCATTGCGAAAGCGATTCATTATGCCAGCGCACGCAGTAAAAAGCCATTTATTGCTGTTGATTGTGGTGCTATACCCAAAGACTTGGCAAACAGCGAATTATTTGGTCACATTAAAGGTTCCTTTACAGGTGCTATTAATAATAAAATGGGCTATTTTGAACAGGCTAAAGGAGGTACTCTTTTTCTGGATGAAGTAGGAAACCTGCCATATGAAAACCAGATAAAATTATTAAGAGCCCTGCAGGAAAGATTTATAAACAGGGTTGGCGATAATAAAGTCATTAAAGTAGATGTCAGAATAATTACAGCGTCCAATGAAGACTTACAAAAACTTGTGGAAGCCAATGAGTTCAGAGAAGATTTATATCACAGATTAAATGCATTTAAAATTCAGCTTCCCCCACTCAGAGACCGGGGAGATGATATTATGGAGTTTGCTCAATTCTTTATGGAAAAAGCAAACCGTGCTTTTAATAAATCAATCATTGGATTTGATGAGGAAACAACGGAATTAGTTTATAAATACGAATGGCATGGCAATATCCGGGAACTTCAAAATGTAATTAACCGTGCTGTACTCCTTTCACAGGGTGATTTTATTAAACCAGAAGTAATGCCTAGTGAAATCAGATACTACAAAATGCAGTCAGGATCGAAAAATGAAAACTCAGCAAACAGAAATGAATTTACAGAACTAAAGCAAGCCACTCTGGTAACAGAAAAGGAGGTTATTATAAATGCATTGATTGAATCAAATTACAATAAAAGTCGGGCTGCAAAAATGTTGAATATCGATCGTAAAACCCTTTATAATAAAATCAAACAGTACGAGATTGAAATTCTGAAATAACCCCCCCGGTTAATTTCTTATTTGATTAAAAACAACTACTATCATGGGGACTTTTAGCCTCAGTTGTGGATTTATTCACCAAATCAGGTGTATTTAATCATTCCTTTTAATACTGTGAATTAAGCCCTTATACCTTCTTTCAGCCATTTGCTTAAAAACGGCATAATTTTTCCTGTTAATAATAAGTGAGGATTGAATGTAATCACCAGTTAGAATAACAGCATCATATAAATTTATTACAATGGGAAATTATCACGAACCTCCATCAGAACTAAGTCCGGAAACACGCGATTGTTCAAGGGCATTAATTTCGTTAAAAGAAGAAATAGAAGCTATTGACTGGTACAACCAACGCATGAATGTAGCTTCAAACCATCAATTGAAAAAAATTCTAAAGCACAATCTCGAGGAAGAAATAGAACATGCATGTATGACTCTTGAATGGCTGAGAAGAAACATGGCAGGATGGGATGTAAGATTAAAACAATATTTATTTACTGATAAAGACATTGTAAAAATTGAAGATGATTTATAAATACTTACTGCTATGGATATTCTAAAAAAATCAATCGCACCAATTACTGATGCCGCATGGGAGGAAATCAGAGAAAGAACCAGACAGATTCTTAATTTAAATTTAACTGCCCGGAAATTTGTTGATATTGATGGTCCCAACGGGTTAAAGCAAGGTGGAGTTTCTACCGGACGCCTGATTTTACCAGATGACCATTCGGAACAGGGGATAAATTACGGTATAAGAGAAATGTTGCCGTTGGTTGAAGCGCGAAGACCCTTTGAGCTGGATATTTGGGAATTGGATAATCTGGAAAGAGGCACAAAGGATGTCAACCTTTCATCTCTTGAAGAAGCAACAAAGGAAATTTCATTGTTTGAAGAAAGGGCAATATACCAGGGGTTTGAACCAGCGGGAATAAAAGGGTTACAGGAATCAGCTGAAGCAGAGCCAGTAACCATTCCCGAAAATGTTAATGATTTTTTAAAAGAAATCGGCAATCAAGTCCTTCGTCTTGACCGGAAAGCTGTTGAAGGGCCCTACTCTCTAATCATTACAGAAAAGGAATGGATTAACCTGATAAATCTTTCTCAGGGATACCCGGTATTTATACAACTTAAAGAGATTTTGGGCGGACCGGTTTTAATTAACCATTCAAATCACAACTCGTTTCTTGTGACAAACCGTGGGGGTGATTTTGAGCTTGTAATTGGTCAGGATATATCGCTTGGTTATGACGGTCATGATTCAAAAAAGGTAAAACTTTATTTCACATCTTCTTTTACATTCCGGGTTTTAAGTCCGGAAGCTGTAATTGTCTTTAACAGCCATGCAGATAATCATCAGTAAACGGATACTGACATGGACAATTGCCGGTACTTGCAGGAAATTATATATTCTTCATATTAAAGCTTCAAAACAATGAAAGTAGTTACTATAACAATGAACCCTGTACTTGATACCTCAACCGCGGCAAAGGCTGTAATTCCTTTAAAAAAAACCCGTTGTGAACCGCCCGTTTTTGAACCAGGAGGAGGGGGCATTAATGTTTCCAGAGCTCTGAAAAAATTGGGGTGCGACTCCCTTGCTATATTTATTGCAGGGGGTAAAAATGGTTCCAAACTGAAAGAGCTCCTAAAAGAAGAAGGAGTTAATTGTTCTGTTATTGACTCAGAAGAAAATACCAGAGAGAACCTCATGATAATGGATAACAAAACAGGAGAACATTACCGGTTTGTTATGCCAGGACCCGAAATCAAGGAAAAGGAATGGAAGCAGGTTTTAAAGATTCTGGATGAATTGAATCCCAGACCCGATTATGTAGTTGCCAGTGGCAGCCTGCCTCCCGGAGTACCAGATGATTTTTATGCACAGGTTGCCGCCTGGGCAAAAAAACACGATCTAAAAATGATTCTTGATACATCCGGCCCTGCTTTAAAAAAGGCATTGGAGGAAGGTGTCTACCTCGTAAAACCAAATTTGCGGGAAATTGGGGAATTGCTAAACAATGAAAATTTAACAGGTATGGAACTGGACAATGCAGCAAAAGATATTTTAACTAAAGGCTATGCCAGGGTACTGGTAGTTTCTTTGGGTGGGAAAGGGGCATTGCTCGCACGGAATGATATACTGGAATATGTTGTCCCACCTGTCATGCCTGTAGTAAGTGCAGTTGGAGCAGGCGACTCAATGGTAGCAGGTATTATTTGTGGCTGCCTGAAAGGCTTTTGGCCCGAAAAAGCAATCAGGTATGGAGTTGCGGCAGGAACAGCAGCAACCATGACTCCCGGTTCTGAACTTTGCAGGAAAGAGGATACCGATAAAATTTTTGAATGGCTGAACATAGATCGGGAGGAAAGCGATTAATTGTATTATTATCTCATTTCGCCTTAAGTGCAGAAAGTTTCCTTAAAAATGATGTTAATTTCAACATTTCATCTTTTGGGATGTTATTAAAAATACATCAAAATTGGCTGAACAAGCAAATTAATTTAAGCCTGTTAGTCTGATATAATTTTAATAGCATAAGCAAGTTAAATCCTCAGAAAATAAAATGAACTTCAATAAATAATTATTTAAAATCTTACGAAAATGAAAAACAGAAAAGCAGTTGCAAATTGGGAAGGAAATCTTAAAAATGGAACCGGAACCCTTAAACTTGATTCGGTAGAAAAAGAAATGGCATACAACTTCACTTCCCGTTTTGAGGAAGGGAACCAAACCAATCCCGAAGAATTGATTGCTGCCGCTCACGCAGGATGTTTCTCCATGGCACTATCCGGCTTGCTCACTGAAGAAGGATTTGAACCCGAATCAGTTAAAACGGTTGCAAATGTTACCCTTGAAAAAAAAGACAATGGTTTTAAAATTACTAAAAGTGCATTAAAAACCGAAGCTAAAGTGCCTGGTATCGATAAAGAAGTATTTCAGAAACTTGCAGAAAAAGCAAAGGCTAACTGTCCTGTTTCACAAGCTTTATCAGCTTTGGAAATTAGCCTTGAGACACATCTTAACACATAATAATCATGAAAAAATACAGAGTACCATTTATTTCAGCAGTTACAGGAAGTATAATAACAGTAGCATTACTTTTAGCTCTCGGTGTAACCCAACCCAAGGTAGTTAAGATAGATCATTACCTTGATAGCCCTGCTGCAAAAACTTTATATGCCATCGACCAGGATGGAGAAATGGTGCCGCTGAATTTTACAGAGATATCAAAAAAGCTGATGGATGCAGTGGTGCATATAAGCGCTCTTCAAACCGTCGATCGTGGAGGAGGCTATCAGCAACTCCCCGACCCTTTCCGTGATTTTTTCGGGGAAGAGTTTTTCAGACGTTACAACGAACAACAAAGAGAAAGGCAGGAAAATCAACCCCGACAAAGACAGCGACCACAAAGGCGCGGTACAGGCTCGGGTGTAATTATAAATTCCGACGGTTACATTGTAACCAACAATCACGTTGTTGAAAGCGCGGATGAAATCCAGGTTACCCTGCACGATAACCGTACTTATTCTGCTACAATAATTGGGACAGACCCTACTACCGATTTAGCTTTAATAAAAATCAATGAAACTGACCTGAATTCGATCCCCATGGTTAATTCCGATGAAATTGAAGTGGGTGAATGGGTGCTGGCTATTGGGAATCCATTTAATCTGAATTCCACTGTAACGGCAGGAATTGTCAGTGCCAAATCGAGAAATATCAATATTCTCAGTGCAGAATATGCCATTGAAGCATTTATTCAGACCGACGCCGCCATTAACCCGGGGAATAGTGGTGGTGCATTGGTAAACATGCAGGGCGGCCTCGTAGGTATTAATACTGCTATTGCAAGCCCGACAGGTTCTTATTCAGGATATGGTTTTGCTGTACCCTCAAATCTTGTTAATAAAGTGGTAGGCGATTTGCTTGAATTTGGGACTGTTCAAAGGGGATATCTGGGAGTACAGATTAGAGACATAACAGGTGATCTCGCAAAAGAAGAAGGGCTCGATGTTACAAGAGGTGTTTATGTTGATAGTGTTATAGAAGAAAGTGCAGCCGCTAAAGCTGGATTGCAGAGCGGTGATGTAATTGTTGAAATTGAAGGAAGAAGAATTACCCAGTCATCTCAGTTGCAGGAAATGGTAGCACGACAGCGACCGGGGGATAAAGTGGAAATGGAAATAAACCGTAAAGGCAAAACATTAAAACGAACAGCCACTCTTCAATCTATTGAAGGTACAACTGAAATTACCACTACCGAGAGAGGTGAAATGATGTCTGAAGTTGGTGCTGAACTCAGGAGTGTGGATAAAAAAGTTGCACAACAGCTTAAAATTGACGGAGGGGTGATAATATCCCGTTTGTACCCAGGCAAGCTCCGGAGCGAGACAGATATCAGGGAAGGGTTCATAATTCTGCGGGTAAATGGACAAACCGTACGTACACCCAATGATGTAACAAAAATTCTGCAAAATACAAAAGGTGGGGTAATGCTTGAAGGAATTTATGAAGATGCCCCTCAACGCATTAGGTATTATGCATTTGGGTTATAAAATAAATGATAAAAGTAAATTTATGTTTAGGGTACTGGACTTTACAAAAGACAATGTTATTGCCATATTGGTAGAAGGAAAAATCACAAAAAGTGATTATGAAAAAATTAATCCACTCATTGATAAAACAGTAAGGGATTATGGCAAAGTCCGTTTTTTTATTCAAATGAACGATGTTGATGCTATGGAACCCGCTGCTTTTGCAAAGGATGTAAAAATATACCTCAATAACTTTAATAAAATAGAAAAAGTTGCAGTAACAGGCGATAGCAATTGGCAAAAAATGATAGCCGGCATAACAAGCCCGTTTATTTCAGGAAAAGTAAAACATTTTCCAAAAAGCCAAATTGTTGAAGCTCAAAAATGGATTCAGGAATAGCCTTCTGAAAGAAAGTCTTACGCTGTATTCTGGAACATACTTTAAAACAAAATCACTTTAAGGATTATTGCCTGACGGAAGGAATAATTAATATCCGGTCAGGACAATAATCCTTATTTTTGTATAAAGATTTTAATTGGATACAAAAATAACGATGGATACAAATTTTGAAAAACAGGAAAACAGATTGAAAGCTATAGTAGTGGACATGAGCGGGGTGTTGGCAAATACTGACTCTACCAGCAGGGCTGCCTGGGAAAGCGTGTTTAAGGATTTTTTTAAGGCAAATAATTCCAGACAGTTTTTCAGCAGTGAAGATTATGATACCTATATTAAAGACAAACCAAAATACCATCGTGTAAAAAACTTTCTGAACTCAAAAAATATCAGCCTGCCATTTGGTGACCAAAATGATTCTGCAGGCAATGATTCTGCTTGCAGTGTTGAAAATAAAAAAATGAAAGTATTTAAGCATCTTCTCGAAGAGAGTGGAATGCAGATTTATGAGAATGCGGTTAAAAATATTAAATTGTGGAAAGAAAAAGGCTTAAAAGCAGCGGTTGTTTCATCAGACGAAACTTTTAAAAAGGCATTTGATTCTGCTCAGTTAAGTCATCTTTTTGAAGTTAAAATCGATGGTACCGCCTCCCGGAAATTAGGATTAAAAGAAAAACCTGAAGCCGATTTGTATCTGGAAGCAACAAAAAGATTAGAACTGGCACCTGAATCGTGTATTTTTTTTGACGATACGGTATCCGGGCTGCAGGCGGGAAGTAAAGCAAATTTTGGATTGGTGATTGGTGTAAATAGAGGAGAGAATAGAAAATTATTCAGTGAAAATGGTGCAGACATGGTTATTGAATCTTTTGATGAACTGGATTTGTTTAACGATCCTGAAATTGAGGCCTGGTTTTCACACCCTATTCCCCGCTTCGCATCAGAATATGTCAAAATCGGAGAGGTAGTTTTCGGAAAAACGCCGGTACTGTTTTTGGATTACGATGGCACTTTAACACCTATCGTTCAACGGCCGGAAGATGCTGTATTATCAACCGAAATGCAGGAAGTTTTAAAAGAATGTGCATCCATGTTTGCTGTTGCTGCTGTTAGTGGAAGAGATATGGATGATCTTCGATCAAGAATAAATATCGACAACCTTATTTATGCAGGAAGTCATGGATTTCGAATATCAGGCCCTGACGGAATGTATATGGAGCATGAAAAATCTCAGGAAATATTGCCAGAGCTCAATAAAATGGAAGACAAACTAAACCAGGTATTTCATGGTACAGTTAGCGGAGTTCAGGTTGAACGTAAACGTTATGCCATAGCAATTCATTATCGAAATGCACAAGAGGAGGACATACCATTTATAAAAAAGAAAGTATCTGAAATCGTTGAAAATTCAACCGGGTTCAAAGCCGGCGAAGGAAAGAAAATCCTTGAAATTAAGCCCGATATTGAATGGCATAAAGGGAAGGCAGTACTTTGGATTCTGGAAAAACTTAAGCTAACAGACAAAAATAAATACATCCCTATTTACATCGGTGATGATGTTACGGATGAAGATGCCTATGAATCATTGAAAGATTGGGGAATAGGCATTCAGGTAGGTCCGGGTGCAAAACCAACAGCTGCCCGCTTCAGACTGAAAAATGTTTACCAGGTAAGGATATTTCTGAAAGAACTTGTTAGTTACCAGGTGTGAAAGAATTTTCTCATTGCACTTAAATCAAATATCTGCAAATATTTCAATAGATGTAAATCCTTGCTTTGTTGCATGATGTGCCGCTTCCTGGGTTTCTTTCACTTCCAGATAGGTTGTGTTTACTTTTGCCAGTTTTTTATATAGATTCTCTTCATTTTCGACATAGCTTTTTGAACGAATCCTTCGAATATAGATAGCCTCAACTCTTCCGGGAAATTCAACAGCAAGTCTTGAATAAATAGAAGGATCGTGTTGACCACTGTCGCCTATAAGAATAAATTTTGAAGAGGGATAAAAATTCATCAAAGATTTAATTTTATCGTACTTGTGTTCATGACTACCTCCTCCTGATTTCCAGAATTTATAAATAGAATAAGTTAATGTACGAAGTAAAAATATGCCCTTCGGAATTTTATTGATCGTAAAAAAATCTTCCAGCAGGTCATATAAATTCCATTCGCTGCTCGAAACATAAAAAAAAGGATTGTTTTCCTGCTTTTCTTTTCCTACAGCCAAAGCCTGATAAAAAACATCCACATTTGAAAAATGATTTCTGGTAAGGGCATTTTTAAACAACATAAGCCGCAATTTCCTTAAGGTTTGAGTGGCATGGGATACCATGACGGTATCATCAATATCAGATACTATAAGTCGGTTTTGACTGGCAGGTATGATACGTACTTCCCCGGTAGCATAGACAGCAGGTTGATCCTCTACAATTTCATCAAGCAATTCAAAATGCACGGTATGCCATTCTTTTGAAAGCAACGACTCCGATTTGTTTTCAAAATGGAAATGAAAATCAAAATACCCCAGGTCATCGGTTTCCATTATTGAAGTACTACCTAAAAGCTCGGCCTTAATTCTTACACCCGGTATTTCATCACTCGAAAAACGCTTGACTGTTGCCAGAACATTGTGCCAAAACCGGTGCCTGTCCTGAGGCTTTGACAATCCTTTATCTTCTATTACCATTCCCCGTATAAAAACATCTGTTTCATTGCCATAACCCCTGTAAGGCACAATACGCGGCTTATCAAGCCAACCGGCTTTTTGTTTCAAAAAAACTTTTATCCATCGTAAGGGTTTCTTTATTTTTTTATATGCCGGCTTTAAATATTTCATCTTTATAAACAGATTTTAAATAAACCATAATACAACAAAAAACTGTACCCATAAAAACAGTGAATTCCTTTCCCCGAATTGTGATGTTTTTCCACACAGCCCTCATGAATCTCAATTTGCCAGAACCAGACCAATAATAATCAGGATAATCAGGAAAACCAGCAGGAACCAAAAGAACGTTCCTAAAGCAATTGCTGCAGCCTTCTGTGTGGAAGCTTTTTTATCAGCTTCCATTTCATCCCTGGCAACGGGACTTGGGGTAGTTGCGGCAAGCAGCAATGCAATAATGAGTCCGGCAGCAATGGGTGGCACCCAATAGATATCAGCAAAATACGGACCTACAGGAGATATCCAGATATCCGCCGCAAAAACAGCCAGTAAAATAATAATAAAAAAGGCCCAAAAGCTTCCCCAAGGTCCGCCAACACGCAATAAAAACCGGAAAAACAACGTAATGAGAAAGGAAATAACGACCAGATAAAGTATTCCCCAGAATATTCCGTTCATATCATTTATAATTGTGATTTCATGCATTTAATGTAAATTTCATGCCATTTTCTTAAGTTAGATTCTAATATTTCCGAAATTCCTAAAATTGTGGAACAATATTTTCCTCTGTCGGTTTTAAATGCAGTAAGTATAAAAGAAAACAAATAATGAATCTGTTAATTACAGGAACCAATTCCGGCTTAGGTTACGGGCTCACAAAATACTATCTCGATAAAGGCCACGCAGTATACGGAATAAGCAGAAAGCTGAATCCGAAATTAAAAATGTACAGCAAGTTCAAATTCCTTTATCAGGATATATCCAATTTTAGAGAGGTCGAAACAAACCTGATTTCTTTTTTAAATGGGATTGATGTCCTTGATTTAGTTATATTAAATGCAGGAATATTAAAAGAAATAAAAGATTTAAAAGACACTTCACTTGATGAAATTCAAGAGGTAATGAATGTAAATGTATGGGCGAACAAAATTATCATTGATACTCTTTTTAGTAACATAAAAGAAATACACCAGGTAGTAGCTATATCCTCCGGCGCTGCAGTCTCCGGTGCCCGCGGCTGGAATGCCTATTCACTTTCAAAGGCCACGCTGAACATGCTCATCAACCTCTATTCAAAAGAGTACACCGGCACCCATTTTACTGCACTTGCACCAGGGCTCATTCAAAGCAAAATGCAGGATTACTTATATGATTTCCCTGAGAATGAACATTACCCGGTAGTTCAACGCCTTAAAAAAAGCAGACAGGCAGGCGAAATGCCAGGTCCTGAAGAAGCTGCTGAAATAAATGCAAAAGCTATTGAAAAAGCCAGGGAATATAAAAGCGGTTCCTTTCTGGATTCGCGAACAATGTAACCGGAAATAAAAAATCAATTCCACAATCAATAGCCCCACACTGTTGCTATACCCGCTCCCGCCACTGATAAAACCAACACAATCAATTGTCAGGACACTCCTACTATATGCACACCGGCCAGGAATGTAAACAGCATCAGTGACATTAGCTTTGATAATAAACCGTTTCGATACTAACTTAATCCAAATCTTCTTCGATTTAAATTCGATACAAACTCGGTACAAACTCGGTACAAACTCGGTACAAATTCGCGATTTTGCGAATTTGTATCGAATTTGAAGCGAATTTATAGTGAATTTGATTCAAAGATAACTATAGGAAATTGCTACGATGATTCCTCCTCTTTAGCAGGTAGAATTGGAGTCAATGAATATAAAAACACTGAAATTTTGAGGAACGCAGCAGCAATATTCAATATCTGAATAAATTTCAATGAGTTTTATCGAATTGGCTAACGAGTTAGGAGTTATTAAATAAGATGATCCAGGCGATTAAATTGTTTGCAAAAATTTACTGAGCCACTCCAATAACTCCGCAGGCAACTCTTCCGCCGGCATCACCCGTAGGTTGCGAGGTAAGATCGTCCTCACCGGCATGGACAATCACAGCCAACCCTAATATGGAATTTGGACCGGAGAACGAGATTCGGCTATCCTCCAATTCAAGACGTGCAGATCCGTCTTCTCCTGCCTCAATGTTTCCCAAATCACCGACGTGCCGTTCCTGATGTTCCGGCCCACCGTGGTCGCTGTCATCGGGATTAAAGTGTCCTCCTGCCGAGGTGGCATCGGTAGCAGAACAATCGCCGTTTTCATGGATGTGAAAGCCATGTTTTCCTGGGGTCAACCCTTCAAGTTCAGCTACAATTTTAATAACAGAGCCATTCCTTGTAAAGGTAACTGTACCTCGTGCCTCATGCCCTTCAGTAGGATATAATACACATATTGCTTTTTCAATGTTTTGTCCGGTGTCGTGTGTAGTTGCAATTTCTCCGGACTCCTGCCTTTCCTGGTTTTGTCCGGGTTTGTTTGTACATGCCTGGAACAATGACAACAAGACTATAAAAATCCCTGTGCTAAGAAAATATATTTTACCATTCATATTTTTTATCTTTTTAGTTATGTTGAAGTATATCCTGATATTTTATCGTAAAAAAAATCTCTCACACTGGCCGGAATCAAGTTTAAACCATAGAATAATTGTATTCCACCATTTAATTTTCTGGCTGCCTGCAGTATAGCACCTGATTTTATAAACACTTTCCCTTTTTCCAACAACACCGTAAGGTTTTCTGCATTTGGAGATAAACCATACTCCGACAATAAATTTTTACTTTCATTTGAATAAATGGAAAGAAATATAAATTTATCATAGCCACCATATCTATAAATAATCCGCATCGTTTTGCTGCAAAACGAATTTTTATTATCAATCAGTAATACCGGTAATTCTTTCATGATGATAGGGTTATACAATCATTCAATAGTAACTTCGTCAATTACATTAACCACTCCGCGGGTGTAATATGCCAAATCCATTGCTTCCCTTTTGATGGCATAATTTGCCACACTTCCCGAAAGTCTGACAATTCCCTTACGGCAGCTAATATCTATTTTATCTTCATCGATGAGAATGCTTCGCTCAAAAGCATTTCTAAGGTCGCTTTCAATATCCCTGTCTTCTACAGTTTTCTCCAGGATTACTTCAAGCTGGTTTTTTATACCGTAGACCCCCTGCGTATTCAGGACTAAATCTTCTGCTTCAAATTTCTCCCAGAAAGATGAAACTTTTCCTCTGAGGATAACTTTTCTGTCACGGGTATCTACCTCAATTCCGGATGAATCGATGCGGCTGTTCCAGTGGAGTGAATCCGCAATATTCCGGGAAAGCTGCTCGTCACCGGGAAGAGAAGATGCTTCCGTAAACCGCACTTTAAGGTTGTTTTCCACGTGTTTGACACCTGGTACAAGGTATGCATTTTTTGAAGCAGCTATTTTTGCTGAATAACTGTTTACAAACCCCTCCAGGAAAACATGATTTTCAGACACTTTTACAGAAATATTGGAATCATCAACACTGTCATCCCATTTCAACTGGTCAACGACATCTTTGGTAATAATATCGGCAATGGTTGGGTCCATACTGTATTAACTTATAGAACATCCTTCATTTTTTCTAAAAGCATGCCATTTTTTACCTCAGTCTCTTAAAGCATGATTTCACTAATTAGTTAAGGGAATTAGATAAATGGCGGATAAAATAAGTGTAAAAAACCCCCACAAATTGTGGAAAAATGAAACAATTATTAACCCGGAGCAAATTTAAAATCTGCTCCGGGTTAATGAATGTTGTAAAAATTGTGTTCTCTGCAAAAATTAATAAAACGTCTTATCTTCTGATTCTGGTGCTGTAAAATGAATAGATTCCACTCTCATATTCAGAAGACCAGTCCTTTGATGAATCGTATTCAGGTGCATTCTTTATTTCTTCCTTGTGCAAATTAATTGTTACTTCTTTATCAATAAAACTAATTTCTTCCAGAAGCTCAACAGGAAGTACGACTTCCTTACTCCAGGGTGTAAGATTTTTGGTATCAATTACAGCAAAAACTATCTGCCAGGTAACATCATCAATTATGAGGTCTTCTATATGGCCAAACTGATCGTCGATTGCCTTTATGTAATAGCCACTAACTTCACTGAAACTTCTTAAACTGGTTGATTCTTCATCAACAGTTCCGGTTTTCCGGGGGGGGGTAAAAGGGTAATCGGGCCCCAGCATAGATTCCCTGCCTGCATAACCGACAACTGCCTCTGGCCAGTAGGGCTGAACCTGGTAATGTTCCAGTAACTGTGCTTCGTATTTTCTCGAAACAGGCATATCGTATTCAATGCCAGGAGAATTTTCTATCTGCTCTAGTGTTAAATGAATCGGGAAATGCTTTTCATCCCACATTGGAGTACCCAGATGTTCCCGAGGTATAAGTACACGTTTTTCGGTAAAAAAATTACCCAAATCGGCCTCAAGGTATCTTACTACCCATGTTTCGTCATCAAACAAAAAGTTTTTTACTTTACCTTTTTCCCCATCCGTTGCCTGCAACGAATATTTTTTAAGTTTCTTTAAACTGCGCTTCATCTTATTTATTATTAAAAGTTAAATTTCCAACTGTTATTTTCTGTAAAAATAAAGAACCGGCAGGTTTGTTTTTTCGATTAGGGTACCGATAAGCCCTGTTTTAAAATTCTTCTTAAAGGCATTCTTCTTTCTCTGAAACAGCATTATCAAATCGTAATCATTGCGAAGACAGTACCGGATAACTGTTTCAGTAAAATCTTCTCCCTTAAGCACATTTGCCCTCACTTTGGCAGGCAATAGTGTATTTTTTGCTATATTAACCCATGAATTGCTTTTCAATTCCAGCTCCGTGTAATCTTTTTCTGTTGCAACAGAAACTGCATTTATGAGTGGATCAATTGCATCGAAGAAAAACCGTAAGTCAGAATATTTATCAAGTTCTTTAGACTCAAAATCAACAGGCAAAAGAATCTTTTTAAATTCACTAAATTCTTTTCCCGGAGGCACGAGGATACACAAGGCTCCAGAATCTTTAACCAGGTCATAAATTTCCTCCTTTGATTCAAACATTGCACCGTCGGGTTCTGAATTGGTAACCACTATACAATCTGGCTCTTCTTTAATCATTTTTTCAATTTCCTCCTCCATATTGCCCACCTCAACCAAGGTATCGACTTTAAGCGGATAATTTAATCTCGAGGTTTCCCTGCTCAGCAATGTATCGAGCTCTGTGTTAACCGCTGTTACTTCTTTTCGGGAAGTTTCCTCATGTCCCAATGGTTCCCCGGGTGAAAGCGATTGGGAATCGGAAAAAGAACTGTATTTTACCTGAGTAGTCCGGTTATCAATTATATGAACCACAACCGCTTCCGATTCCATTGATTTGGCCAGGTTCAGCCCATAAGGTATTATTGATTGTGAGCTTCCCTTTATATCACTGATTATAATTGTCTTCATAGAATTTCATTATGATTTTTTATGAGCTGCATGACCGTAAAATAGCTCAGCAGCTTCCATAACAGTTTCACTTAATGTAGGATGAGGATGAATGGTACGTCCTATATCTTCAGCAGTAGCTCCCATTTCCATCGCTACCACCAGTTCAGCAATCAAATCTCCTGCATTTTTACCCACAATTCCGGCACCCAAAATTCGTTCGTTTTCAGGATCTATAAGTAACTTGGTAAAACCGCGGCTTTCATTTATAGAAATGGCCCTGCCGGAGGCAGCCCATGGGAATTTAACTACTTTATAATTTATGTTTTCTGCTTGTGCTTTCTTTTCTGTCAAACCGCAGGTGGCTATACCCGGTTCGGTATATATTGCAGCCGGAATTGCTCTGGCATCGTTTACCGATTTTTTTCCTGCTATTACTTCTGCTGCAACCCGGCCTTCGTAGCTGGCTTTATGGGCGAGCAAAGGAGGTCCGGTAACATCCCCGATGGCATAAATACCTTCCACTGAGGTTTGCTGCCGTTCATTTACTTTAATAAAACCTTTTTCATCCACATCCAGGGATAGATTTTCGAGCCCCAGGTTTTTAGTATTGGGCCCTTCCCCAATTGCTACCAATACCTTATTGTATTTCTTCTTAAAACCTTTGCCTTCTTTGTCTTTAAAACTTACCAGCAGTGAATTTCCTTCCTTCTCTATCTTTTCAACTGATGTTGCCATAAAAACATCCTCATAAATTTCTTTTCCTGCCTTTTTATGCTCCGCCACCAGGTCGGCATCCATCTCCGGGAGAAAATTGTCAGTAAGTTCAGCTATCGACACTTTGGAACCAAACTCATGGTAAATAATAGCCATTTCGATACCAATATAACCTCCGCCTACGATGAGTAATTTTTCAGGGATTTCCTTAAAATCCAGAGCTTCTTCCGAATTCATAATATCCGGGCTTTCATAATCTATTCCTGGCAATCGATTTACACTGGCGCCTGTAGCAATAATAACATTCTTAAAACTGATTTTTTCTGTATCGTCATCAACAGTTTTAACTTCCAGAATATTTTTATCAATAAATTTTGCACGTCCCCTGATATAGTTAATTTTTCGAGCCTTTACCAGTTGCCCCAGCCCTCCGGTTAATCTTCTCACAACTTTATCCTTCCATTTTGTCGCTTTTACTACATCAATTTCTGGAGTTGAAAATTTTATTCCCAGATCAGCTGCTTCCCCGGCATCTTTAATAACGCTCGTTAAGTACAGAAATGCCTTAGTGGGAATACATCCACGATACAAACAAACTCCACCGGGATTTTTTTCCGGGTCAATGAGCGTTACTTTCAGTCCCAGGTCGGCTGCCATAAAAGCTGCCCTGTAACCACCCGGGCCTGCACCGATAATTACCAGTTCATGTTTTTTATCTTCATTCATATTATAGCCTTTACTGTAAAATTGCAAAAGGGTCTTCTATTACATCGCATATCCACCTGAGGAAGCGGGCTCCTTCAGCCCCATCAATCACCCGGTGATCATAAGATACGGAAAGCGGAATGATCATTCGTTTCTGCAGCTCATCTTCAATATATACAGGGTTGTATTCCGCTCTGGAAACTCCGAGTATTGCCACCTGTGGTGGTAAAACAATAGGTGTAAAACCAGTACCGCCTATACCACCAAGATTGGAAATTGTGAAATTTCCTCCCTGCATCTCATCGGGTGATATTTTTCTTTCACGCGCTTTTTTAGCCAGTTCATCCAATTCAACCGACAGTTGTATTAATGATTTGGAATTAACATCACGGATTACCGGTACAAGCAATCCCCGGGGTGTATCAACTGCCACACCGATATTAAAATAATGTTTGAATATTATCTCATCCTTATCAAGACTTGAATTAAACCTGGGAAATTTTTGGAGTGCAAACCCGGTAATTTTTAAGAGAATTGCTGTGACAGTAAGCTTTACTCCTTCTTTTTCAGCTTTTTGCTGGTATTTCTTCCTGAAATTTTCCAGGTTAGTCATATCCGCTTTATCAAACTGGGTAACGTGAGGGATGGTTTGCCATGAATTAAGAACATTTTCAGCTGTCAGCCTGCGGATGGTTTTAATTTTCTCTCCCGATACAGGGCCCCATTGAGAGAAATCAGGAAGTTCAGACTCTCCGGGTTTTTCCTCCGCTTTTTGTTCTTTCGTTGCACCGGTTTTTCCGGCATGGCTTTTCACATCATCGGCAGTAATTCTTCCTCCCGGACCGCTGCTTTCCACCTGTGTTAAATCAACATCCATTTCGCGAGCTAAGCGTCGCACTGAGGGCGCAGCGGGCACTTCACTCAGGTTTCTTTTTTTATCTGACTTTTTTTCCTGTTCTTCCGGTTTTACCTTTTCATCCTCTTCAGGTTCCTTTTTTGTTTCTTTTCCAGTATCTTTTTCTTCCTCTTTCTCTTCTTCTTTTTCTTCACCTTTGCTTTCGTCTTTCTCCTCTGCTTTAGTTTCAATGACCATTAATACCTGGCCTATTGTCACCTCATCCCCTTCCTTCACTTTTACCTCATCCACAACACCATCGTAAAGAGAAGGTATATCGGTAGAAGCTTTTTCGGTTTCTATTTCCACCAACGGCTGATCGACAGAAACCTTGTCACCTTTCGAAACAAGAACTGCTGCGATGGTGCCTTTTTCAACATTTTCAGCAATGTCGGGTACTTTAATTTCTTTCTTCATTATTTTGAAATTTTATTTGCTGTTGATTCTAATCAATCCAGAGAATTTATTTACAAACCGGTGAATCTATTCTGAACTTAACATTCAGTTTTTTCTTCGCCTTTTTCAGCAGGCGGTCATCAATTTTATTTTGCAGATGCAAACATTTCAAGGCTGTCCAGGCAATATAATGTGCATTAACCTCAAAATATTCACGAAGTCTCTCCCGACTTTCACTTAATCCAAACCCATCGGTTCCAAGTGCCGCAAACAGACCAGGAAACCACTTGGATACAGAAAGCGGCAATGCCTTTACATAATCCGATGCGGCAACAAATATCCCTTCTTCCTCACCTAAGCTTTCCTGGATATAGCTTTTTTTATTCTCTTCGTTGAATTGATTATTCCGATCTGTTTCGATGGCATCGTCGTAAAGCTTCTTATAGCTTGTCACGCTCCATACTTCCGGAAAAATATCATACTCCTCAAGAATTTTTGCAGCCTCAAGCGCTTCATTAAGAATGGCACCACTACCGAGCAAAAAAAGCTTGTGATTGTTCTTTTTACTGCTTTTAAATTTATACATGCCTTTTATTATCTGTTCCTCTATTCTGTCACCCGAAGGTATTGCAGGCATTTTATATTTTTCATTCATTACGGTTATGTAGTAAAT
>JAWLGR010000097.1:0-5589 GCA_041684965.1 Mariniphaga sp. | reverse complement strand
ACCGGTGAAGATTTTAAAATACTTCTAAGCTATAGCGATGCAGAGCTCTCCAGTCGTGTACTTGCTCCTAAGACACAGAACCAACTGGATGCAAGGCGGTAATTTAAGTTCTCCGCCGCAGTCGGTGCATTTTAGCAGGGAACGTTCACCAAAAAGTAACTCCAGCACCTGCGCCCGCGAAAGTGATGTTATATGCAGTAATTTTTCATCAAAGCTTTTCCGGATAGCTGCCAGACTGTGTTTTTTGTTTCGTGAACTTAGAAAGCCCAGGTGGCGTATCCTGCGGAAGTAAGGCGGCACAATATGATCGAGAAAACGTTTCAGGAATTCTACGCCCGTTATGGTTTGATTTTTCTTTTGATAGCTATTTTCCCTGTCGCACCAGGAGAAGGTGACATGTGAACCGGTTACATTTACGACAGCAATAAAATTTTAAATCAAAACGGCTGGTAACATTGTGCAAATTTCATCCCGGCTTTGGTGGTAAATTCATGTATTTCGTTACGCTAAATATTTTGTAGTATGTTGAAAATAAATCAAACGTATCCGGGCTGAAAACTTGCACTTGCCCGTTATGACCTATAAAAATGCATCTTATGCAAAGTGAGTAGAAAAAAAGGAATGATGAAATTCTTACATTTGGGAATATAAAAACAAAGAACCCGGCTTCATCACCAGCAAAAAACTGGGAGAGGAACGACCGGGACTGCACTACAAAGATAGTAAAATAATGGTAGATAATAGGATAGTTGAAAGAATAATTTCTAAGGAAAGACTTGAGCCTTATTTAAATAGACATAATTATGATTTGACAAAGGCATTAAACCATTATAAATGTAACATTTTGATTTCACAGGCATTCTATCCACTTTTGGAAAATGGGACAATGAACATAGTACTTTTAATGATTCTGACCCAATTGTATTGCTTAAAACTATAATGGAAGAACACGATTTAAAAACGAAGGATTTAGTAAAAATTTTAGATTTGTCAAAAGGAACAATATCCAAGATTTTAAATTATCAGAAAGGACTTTCAAAGGGCACTATAAGAAAACTTTCTGATTATTTTAAATTATCTCAAGAGGCTTTTAATAGACCGTACAAATTGAAACATGAGGTAAACAGGCATTTCCGAAATGCAAGTTTGATGAATACAAGAAAAAATATGATAAAAGTATAAAAGCAACATTTGCACAACACGCGGTAAAAAAGATTGCACGGGTAGTGCTTATTCTGACGACATTAAACCGACAAGAAAATGCTTAAAAGGATAAATGATTTGTTAAAAGACATCTCTCGAAACCTTTTTCGGGCATAGGTAAACCCGAACCTTTAAAGTTTAAATATAAAGGATTTTGGTCTAGAAGGATAAATGACGAACACAGATTAATTTATCAGGTAAAAGAGAATGAAATTTTGATCGCTAAATGTAGATTTCATTATGATTAAACTAAAGCCGTATGATAACAAAAGCTATATGTAATGTGGGGTACAGCGGGTTGTTCATAATCTGTATGATATTTAACATCGGGAATTTAAATGCACAAACGATTGATGGCAGCTACTCATTAAATAGTTATTCCTTTGATTTATTTCATGAAACAAAAGTCGAAAAGGAGAATCTTTTACTATCACCATTTGGTACTTATTATGCCCTTTTGATGGCTTATGAAGGTTCAAAAAATAAAACAAAACAAGAATTTGAAAAAGTATTGTATCTAAATAATTCAGGTTCTTTGGATAATAACTATTTTCAAAATTTTGCTAATAAGTCGGATAGTTGTCCTGGTTTTAAAGTTTCGAATGCAATCTGGTTGGATAAAAATTATGTAGTAGAGGGCGAATATAGTAAGTCTGTGTCAGACAAATATCGCTCAGATTTCGAGCAAACTGAATTTGCCGATACGAAGACGGCAGTTTCAGATATTAATGGGTGGGTTTCTGAAAAAACAAACCGTAAGATAAATGAAATTATAAGTGATGCGGATATAGACGCAGATACTAAATTAGTAATTTCTAATGCCGTTTATTTTAAAGGAGAATGGCTTCTTAAGTTTAACAATCAAGAGACAATTTCTGCTCCCTTTTTTACAAGTATTGAGAATCAATATAAAGTTGATTTTATGAATATAACCGAAAGTCTTAGATATTTTGAAAATGATGAGTATCAATTTATATCAAAGCCATATCGAAATTCAGATTTGTCATTCGGTATAATTCTTCCAAAAACACTATTTGGTTTAGAAGAAATTGAAAAAAAGCTGAATAATGAATTTTATAACGAACTATTAGATAGTGAATATTATATAAAAACTGCACTTTCCATACCGAAACTAAAACTGGAATCAAGTCTTGAGTTGAGCGATGCACTAAAAAGCGAAGGTTTAAAAACTGCCTTTACCAGCGAAGCAGATTTTTCTGGAATAACAAAAGAAGCACCTGTGCAGCTTACTAAAGTATTGCATAAAACATGGATTGAATTGGACGAAGATAAAACAGAAGCTGCCGTAGCAACTGCCACCGGTTTAAGAATAACAGGGCTACCCTCATACAAGGTTTTTAAAGCTGACCATCCTTTCGTGTTTTTCGTATTCGATAATCAGTCCAGAGCAATACTATTTATCGGGAGATTTGTTAAACCTGCAAATGGTGAAGAGATTGAAAAAGAAAATTTGACGCATAATTTGGAATACAGGAAACAAGAAAAATTCGCAGCAGGTAATGTGGGAAATGGAGTTTTGATTGTGCTCGATAATAAGATTGTATCACAAGCCGAATTTCAAACCATTAATCCGGATGATATCGAATCGATGAATGTTTATAACGATGGAAAAGAGGTCTCCAAATACTCGTCAAAGAATTATGATGGAGTTATTGTTGTTACGCTTAAAAAGAAACAAAATAGAAGAAGAAATAAATAGTAAAAAAACTTACAATTAATTGTGGGATACATTCAGATAGTCAGGACTTTTAGCCCGCATCAGCCTTAGTGCTTTTCGACAGGAAAGTACCACGCATTCCGCAACTAATCATATTTGCGAAACGTTTTCATTACATATGTATTCTGCTTATAAATAATATCCAATGGCACAACTACAAATTTAAACCCTCCCACTCAAATTTCTGTTGCATACCATTATTTTTATAATTCTTTTCTAGCTATTGAACTTTTATCTAAATCCTATGGTTTGGATAAGAGAACTTTCAAATAATACCTGTGGCACAAAAAAAACGTAAATTGTTGGGTTTATTTCTATTCCTCATTTGAGCTGCAAGATATCTAGTTATGATAGTTAATATAAGAAATGAAGACAAGCAACAAGTTAAAAAAAATAGTTCAGGAAATAAAGGAGACAGATAAGGAGTTCGAGATTACATCCAGGGAATTATTTTCATTTTTTGATTTTGGGAAACGAACTAAAGGAAATCGTCGTGAAGTAGATGAATTTTTAAACGGCAATCAGCTTGAAGTTGTACCCGATTACATGAAAAGCGAAATGGATGAAAAAGTCACACTTCGGCACAAAAAAAGAGCCCGAAGCAAAAAAGACATTAAACCTGTTCGAAGCATAGGGTTGCTCGATTCGGCCAATAAACTCCCGGTAACGGTTACCAGAGAAGCAAAGCTGAAAGAAGCAATCACCTTAATGATGATGCATAATTTTTCGCAATTGCCTGTAGTATCCGGCTCAAGGACTGTTTATGGAGCAGTTACATGGGAATCGATTGGTTATGCACTTACCAATGGCAGTAAATCAGATCTGATAAAAGATTTCATTTCAACTGATGTAACAATTGTAGATTATCATACACCACTACTTGATGCAGTCTCCATTGTTCTTGAAAATCGGTTTGTGCTTGTCCAAAAATCAGATAAATCGCTTTGTGGTATTGTAACACTGACAGATATAAGCAATCAGTTTTTAATTGTTTCTGAACCTTTTATACTCCTGGAACAAATAGAAAATCATATCCGGCAAATCCTTGACGGCAAATTCCTCGTTAATGAATTACAGGAATTTTGCAATATCGGCGATTATGTAAGAGATTTTGAATACATCGATGATTTAAGTTTCGGTGACTATATACGGATATTTCAAAAGCCTGAAAACTGGGACCGGTTACAGCTCAATATCGAACAGACCCATTTTATTAAGCACCTTGATAAAATTAGGGAAATAAGAAATGATATAATGCATTTTGACCCTGACGGTATCAGTGTCGGGCAAAAAGAAGAGTTGATTAAAATGGCCAAATTTTTAGCAGAAGTGGTTAAATTTGAATAAAAACTGCAGCTGATGATGCTTTTCAATTGCCTTTTTGGCGAAGATGGTGGACTGCTGCCTGCCAATTCTTTTTCAAAAATTATTGAGAAGTGAAACGACGATACCTGTTATGGTTCCGAACGGCACAAAAAGGCCGAAAACTCACCACGCTGAGCAACAACATTAAATACGGGTACTCACTGATTGACGATTGGGATGTGGCAGGAACAAATGTATTTAAGCATAAAGAATTTCCGGAAGTAATTCCGAATGTATTTTTTGAGGATCATGAACTTCAACGGTTATTACAAAAACCGAGAAAACACATGGAGCCAATTTAATAGTGGAGATTATACAATAAGTTTTACTCCATCAAACGATACAAGTGGAAAATTGTATCAGGGCGTAATGTTGCCAATACGTTTGCCGCCAATTATAATATTGACCAACATGATGGAATTACCTTAAGTGATGGATTTTAGACCAAGATTTATTAACCTGAATGGGGATAACTCGTTCATTGGATTTCCTATACCAATGAACTGTTCGTTGCAACCCCAGAAAAAGACCGTGCCATGAATAAACATACGCTAAAATTGAATGAATGGGAAGAATTCAAATATCTTTTTAAACGGCAGGAAGTCCCTGCCAAAACGATGCTGTTACATGAAGGACAAATCTCAAGAACAATGTTTTTTATTGAGAAGGGTTGTTTGCGTACCTGGATAAATTGTGACGGGAAAGAAATTACCACTCAGTTTTTCTTTGAAGGCGACAGTGTGTCTTCTATCGAAAGTTTTAGGACAAACCAACCGAGTTTATACAGTATCGAAAGTTTAGAATCTTGTATCCTACATACAATTTCACAAAAAGAATTTCAGACTGTTTTAAAGAGCTCCCCTGAATTAAAAAAGAAATTAGAAGACCATTTATTCAGACGGCTTTTTCAATCTCAACAACTTTTGTACTCATTCCTTAAAAATAATCCTCAAAAACGCTACGAAGAACTGATAGAAAATTATCCTCATATTGTTCAACGTGTGCCACAACACTACATTGCCTCCTATTTAGGTATTACCTCTGTTTCATTAAGCAGAATACGAAACAGGCAGTGAGTTCTTTTCTTAACAATTGTTATCGTCCGATGGATAAATAGTTTCTCAATTTTGGGCTGTATTTAAGCAGTAATAATATGTGAACAGTAATTGTATTTAACCATCACTAATATAATACTCCCCAAAATTAGAACCACTGGTTAAGTTGAAAAAAACAATTATTTTTAACCAGTGATTTATGAAAAAGTCAAGAAGAAAATTTTCAGC
>JAWLGR010000096.1:0-5626 GCA_041684965.1 Mariniphaga sp. | reverse complement strand
GTTGTCTGCAAGTGTGTACAGCCAATCCACCAAACTTTCGCTGGACATGCGGAATGCGAAGGTGGCCGAAATATTGGATGCGATTGAAAGCCAGTCGGAATTCCGGTTTGCTTACAGTCCGGGTTACATCGACCTGAACCGCGAAGTAACGGTGGACATCCTGGATAAAACAATCGACGAATCGCTGAAAGTAATTTTTGCGGGTACAAATGTTGAATTTGGCGTTTTTGACCGCCACATTCTTCTGTATCCCGAAAGTTTGAAACCAGGTAGTGAATCTGTGGTATCACATGCCACAGGTGTTCAGCAGCGAGGCGTTTCCGGCAGGGTTGCTGACGAGTCAGGGCAACCTTTGCCTGGGGTTACGGTGGTTATCAAAGGCACATCCCAGGGAACAGTTACCGATGCAAACGGGAACTACTCCTTAACCTTGCCTCCGGATGCAGAGACCCTTCAATTTTCGTTTGTGGGGATGAGGACACAGGAAATTCTGGTGGAAAACAGAACCACAATTAATGTAACCATGGAGGTGGATGCCATTGGTATTGACGAAGTGGTAGCAATTGGTTATGGGGTACAGCGAAAGAGGTTAACCACAGGTGCCAATATTAATGTTGGTTCAGACGAGCTCGTTCAGCAAAGTACCAGTGAAGCTTTGGAAGCCATTCAAAGTCAGGCTCCCGGAGTTAACATTATCCAGAATTCAGGTATGCCCGGAGAAGGATTTAAAGTAAATATCCGTGGTCTGGGTACAATTGGTAACTCTCAGCCTTTATATGTAATCGATGGAGTTGCAGGCGGGGATATAAACAACCTTAGTCCTGCCGATATCGAATCCATCGATATTCTTAAAGATGCTGCTTCGGCTGCCATTTACGGGTCGCGTGCTGCCAATGGCGTAATACTGGTTACCACAAAGCAGGGACGCAGAGGTGATATGCAGGTTACTTATGACGGTTATTATGGGGTTCAGCAAATCGAAAATATGGAACAGCCACTCAATGCCCAGCAGTTTATGGAAATTTACAACGAAGAAAGAGTTGTTTCCGGCAGAGATGCGATAGACTTTGCAAGTGCAATTCCCGGTTTATATCAAAAAATACAAAGTGGGCAATGGAATGGAACCAACTGGTTAGATGAAGCCTACAACAAAAATGCACCAATGCAGAATCATGCAGTGAATATCAGTGGAGGTTCTGAACAATCTGTTTTCTCAATGGGTTTTTCTTATGCTTCACAGGAAGGTGTTTTGGGTAAACCGGTTGAACCTAACTATGAAAGGTACACCGCAAGGTTAAACAGCGACCATTCGATTTATAAGAAAAATGGTCTTGATATAGTAAAAGTGGGACAAACTTTCAATTATAGCTACAGTGAAAGGGGAGGTATTGCCATTGGCGGTATGTATTGGAATGATGTACGTAATTTGTTGGTAGGAAATCCTCTTGTTCCACTTTATAACGATGATAATGAATATTACGCTGCTGATGATTTGGCAGCCTCAGGTTTGGCCGGTTTATCATCAAGGCTCTATAACCCCATAGCGCAAATGCACCTGAACAGAGGTATGAATGAAACAAGAAACTATAACATTAATAGCAGTGCTTACCTGCAGATTCAGCCTATGCAAGGTTTAGTATTCAAAAGTAATTATGGATACAGGTTTAATGGAAATACTTATCGCAGCTATCAACCGGCGTACAATCTTGCTGGAGATGTATCATTAAGTCCGGGGCGAATTACTCAATCTTCAGGAAATGGACATAGCTGGACTTTTGAAAATACCCTGGACTATAGTTTTAATTCAGGTTACCACAATTTCGATGTTCTTGTGGGGCAGTCTCTTGAAAAATGGGGACTGGGATCTGAAATGAGCACAACAAACGCCAATCCAACATTTCTTGGATTTGAACATGCTTTCCTTGACAATACCGACGGTCTAACTACCGGTGTTACCAGTATTTCCGGAGGACCGCTCAGCAGAGGCCAGCTTGCTTCTTTTTTCGGAAGGATTAACTATGATTATGGAGAAAAGTATTTGTTAACGTTGGTAATGAGGGCCGACGGTTCCTCCAATTTTGCAAGAGGGAATCGTTGGGGGTATTTCCCTTCTGTTTCAGCAGGTTGGGTAATGACAGAGGAAGGATTTCTGCATGATAATGGTTTTGTAGATTTTCTGAAATTGAGAGTCAGCCTGGGACAAAACGGTAACTCCGATATCGACCCATTCCAATATTTGGCGCTTATTGGATTCGATAAAGATAACAATTACCGTTTTGGAAGTAACAGAGACGTGATGCAACTTGGTGGTTATCCCGCTATATTGCCTAACCCCGATGTTTCATGGGAAACTTCAGAGCAGTTAAATGTTGGTGTGGATGCAAATTTTTTGAATTCACGCCTTCAATTGGCTTTTGATTATTACAATAAAACAACTAAAGACTGGTTGGTCCGTCAACCTCTTCCTGCTATTTTTGGTGCACAGGCTCCATTCTATAATGGCGGGGATATTGTAAACAAAGGTATAGAACTTGCTTTGCGGTGGAACGATCGTATAGGTGATTTCAATTACGGGGCACATTTTAATATCGCCAAAAATGAGAATGAGGTTACCCGATTAGGTAATGCCGCCGGATTTATTCAAAGCAATGGAAGTATAATTTCGCAGGGAACAGACCCGGTTTGGCGTGTAGAAACCGGATTTCCGGTAGGATATTTTTATGGTTACAAAACTGCCGGGATCTTCCAGAATCAGGCTGAAATTGATAGCTGGACAGGTGGGTTTCTGCAGGATAACCCCCAACCGGGAGATGTAATCTTTGTGGATACTTCCGGCGATGGAGCTGTAACTCCCGACGATAAAACAATGATTGGTAATCCACATCCTGATTTTAGGATAGGATTTGGAATCAACTTTGATTATAGAGGATTTGATTTGGCTCTTACAGCAAAAGGAGCTTTTGGTCATCAGATTTTGAAATCGTACCGTTCATTTGCTGACAATGAATTTCATAATTATACCGATCGTATTTTAACCCGTTGGCATGGCGAGGGTACTTCCAATCTTCTACCACGGCTGACTGCAGGTAATACCACAAACAGAATTAATGTCTCGGAAATTTATATTGAAGACGGAGATTTTGTTAAAATCCAAAATGTAACTCTTGGTTATGATTTCAAGAGGTTGATGCCAAATGTACCTTTAGGACAAGCACGTTTATATGTAACCGCACGTAACCTGCTTACATTTACGAATTATTCAGGCATGGATCCTGAAGTTGGCTATGGCGATGAGCAACCTTTTGTGTCGGGTATCGATTTAGGTTTTTATCCTTCACCACGTTCATATATGGTTGGTGTTAATCTGAAATTTTAAAACTCTTAATTTAGAAATATTATGAAAAAATTAATATATTTTTTATTCGCGGGTTTATTACTTTGGGGATGTGAAGATTTTCTTGATATGGATCCGCTTACCGATAAAACCTCGACCAATTTCCCGCAAACTGCAGATGATGCTGAACAAATGATGGCCGGTATTTACACAATTATGAACAACTTGCAGCACCAGGTCGACAGAAGCCCGTTTTTTATTTGGGAAGTTGCAAGCGACGAAAAGCTTGGCGGCGGTGGAATGAATGATATTCAGGCACAGTCCTACGAAACTTTCCAGTTCTCTGACAATGAAATGTTGTTACATTCCTGGAGTGTATTGTACCAGGGAGTACACAGAGCTAACTTCGCTATAGAGAATATGCCTTTGCTTGGGGATGAAGTTGTCAGTCCTGAAAAAAAGGCTCAGTTTACCGGAGAAGCAATGTTTTTACGCGCCTGGTATTTTTATCAGTTGCATACGGTTTTCAATGAAGTTCCACTGAAAATTACAACTGAAAACGAAAATTTACCTGCAGCTTCAGCGGATGAAATTTACGGCCAAATAGCTTCTGACCTGAAGAATGCCATTGAAATGCTTCCGAATGTGTCCTATGATCAAACCCAACAGGGAAGAATTACCAAATGGGCTGCACAAGCTTTAATAGCCCGGGTATTCCTTTTTTATACAGGTTTCTATAACAAAAATGATATTGCTTTACCAGAAGGAGGAACTGTATCGAAACAAGATGTTATTGGGTGGTTAGAAGATTGTTATGCCAACAGCGGCCATTCCCTGGTTGACGATTTTCATGAACTCTGGCCATATACCAATTCATTAACCATTGATGATTATGATTACATCCAGGATTACATGGCAGAAACAGGTAAAAGCCTCACTTATGCAAGTGACAATGGCGCCAGAAATCCGGAATCTGTTTTTGTTCTTCAGTTCTCAAATTTTGCAGGATGGGGCATCGACAGAGGTTACTCGAACACCTATCAGTTGTTTTATGCTTTACGGGGACTGCAGAACCTTGAACACACCTATCCGTTTGCCGGTGGCTGGGGACAAGGAAACTCTATACCGGAATCGTTGGTTGAGCAATGGATGGAAGACGAGCCCAACGATGTGAGGCTGTGGGCATCTGTAATGGATATTGAGAAAGAAGTTATTCCATTAGGCTATCAAAGAGGACAATGGGACTTTGTTCTGGAAAGTAATTACTGGGGTAAAAAATATAACGGAGTTACCGCCAGGGGAGATGATGGCAGGTTGAGAAATGACTATGGCGTAATTATGTATGGAACATCTGACAATAATCAGTTGTCTCACACTGATGACCTGGTTTATATCCGTTTCGCCGATGTGCTTCTGATGTTGTCTGAATTGAAAGAAGATGCAACCTATATGAATGAAGTAAGAGCTCGTGCTGATTTGCCTCCTGTTACCTATTCATTGGAGAATATCCAGAAAGAAAGGAGTCATGAATTGGCATTTGAAGGCGTAAGATGGAACGATATGCGGCGCTGGGGAGACAGTTACACCAAAGCCGCACTGGAATCACAGGAAGGTGTGGCAGTTTATAACTTTGGAGCGGAAGACACACATACGGCTTTGCATCCGGATGGATATAGTTCACGTTTTGATGCAACAAAAGGTTTCTTCCCAATACCTCAAAGCCAAATTGACCTTTCCGAAGGTTTACTGGAACAAAATGAGGGCTACAGCCAGTCGGGACTGGGATTGTACAGAGGTTGGCAAAATTAACCGAAAGAAAAAAAAGATGTTTAATAAAAAAGACTGCTTATATTGTATAGGCAGTCTTTTTCATATTACATTTGAAAATTAAACGGCAATAGTGCCAGGAGAGTATAAAATCATAAAACGAATCAAAAATTAACTTGAAAATGAAACGAATTTTAAGTATTGTTGCATTGGTCTTGTTGGCTGGTGTAATTAGCGGACAAGAAAGCAAAACAAAAATTACTGAAGATTTTAAACCGTCGGTAATTAATCAGCCGGGGCAGGAGTATCCGATGGTTAATTCCGAGGGGCGTGTGCGTGCACAAATTCTGGCGCCCGATGCCAAGTATGTGCAACTCGATATCGGAGGGGTGAAATACGATTTGGTAAAAGATGATGACGGGTTGTGGACGGGTGAATCAGCCCCGCAGGATGTCGGATTTCACTATTACCAGTTAAACATCGATGGTGCATCGGTGCCCGATCCGGGAAGTCTCCTGTTTTTTG
>JAWLGR010000046.1:0-33441 GCA_041684965.1 Mariniphaga sp. | reverse complement strand
TTATTGTTCAAACTTGTTCAATTATCCTGAAAAGATTAATAAATTTTTCAGCAGACTATATACTATAAAGCGCACATCAAAGAAGATTTATATTACGAAAGTAATTTTTTTTGATCAAACTCTTCTACGTGAATGTAAATTCCGACATTAAATCCTCTGATTCCCTATTAATTACCTAATCCAGAGAATATCAAAATGGCATTAAAAAAGCCTGGCTGTTAAGCCAGGCTTCAATTTCTTTTCCGGTAAAATCCTACTACTTAATTTTAATTTCAACTGGTGGTTTTGGAAGTGCTTCTTCTTTTTTGGCAAGACCGAGTATCAAAATTCCATTCTCAAAGCGGGCAGTGATTTTATCAGCATCCACTGTCTGAGGGATTTTGAATTTCCGCTCAAAGCTGTAAACTTCAAATTCACGATGCACATATTTGTACTCAGGCTTTTGTTCTTCCTGTTTTTCCGGAAGCTCAACTTTTACTGCCAGCACATTTTCATGATAATTCAACTGAACATCTTCTTTTTTAAATCCAGGCAGCAACATTTCAATCTTAAAATCCACGTCTGTTTCATAGATATTTGTTGCAGGTTTACAATTGCAATTGTTCAGATATTCTTCGTGATAATCATTGCGTAAAAAGTTGTTGTATAACTGGTCCACAAGATTTTGATTCACTCTGCTGTGCGGATTAAACCTAACTAAATTCATATAATTACCCTCCTACTATTTAAATTAATAATTTTAATTTTTCTATGATGCCTTAATCAATTCCTGTTCCAATACTGGATAATGACATCCACAGAAAGTTATACTGAATTTTTACAGACACAATGTCACCTTTGATGGAAATAATCTGCGGTTATGTCATGTTATGCAATTTTATGTATATGATATTTAATAATGGCGATTTTTTTTGTTCTTTTTGCTCTATTAATAATCCGTGACTAAATAAGTAAATCTTTAAATACAAAGAACTGCCCGGTTAGACAGAAGTCATGCATGAATCTTAGAAGTATTTAATTGGGTTTTTTCACTTCTGCTATACGCTGAAGTCACTGCTTTTTTCCCCGTGTTTGAAAAAAGAAAGATTAATATGGCAGTTACTAAAGTACCACTGCCTTTTTAAGGATTACTCCTTTTCTGCTAGGCCGCCAGGTAGCTCTGCCAACTCTGATTATTTCGCTTAGGCCTAAGACATGGTTACCTGTCAATGACGGTTGAAGTAAGACTGGTGGGATGACAAAGAAGATTATTAATACCCATTATTGAAAGGTTACCCCTAATTACATTATTAGTACCTCCCCTTTGAAAATAAAAAAAACTTATTTAAAAAGTTAATAGGAAACTATGTAAACAACAACAGCCGCAGGAAATAAACCTGCGGCTGTTGTTGTTATAATACCTTTGTAATTTTACGACTGAAGCACAGCTTCACTCGCTTCTTTCAATTTTTTTGCGTTTTGATTGCCTGAATCAAGTTCCAGTGCTTTATCGAGAATATTAACTGCCTGACGGAATTCTTTCTTTGCTTTTTCAACTTCAGCAGTATATGCATCATCGGCTGTTGAAATAGCACCGCTATTTACCTTTTCATTGGCAGCGGTTAAAATAGCAACACCTTTTTTATACAATTCATTTCCTTCAGATACGTAAACATTGGCAAGTGCATCGGAAAACCGGCCTTCCTTCGGAAATTTTTTCACACCTTCTTCAAGAGCAGCTTTGTATTCATTCTCTTTATTTTGTTTACGAAGTGTCACTGCTTTGTAGTATAAAGCTGTTTCAGCTCTGTAGTTGTTTTCAACACTTTTACTAAACAATTCTACTGCTTTATCGAGCATGTTTCCTCTGTATGCAGCAATGGCTGCATTGTAGACCAAAGGTTCAGTATCGCTGTCGGAGGCAGCAATTGCCTGTTCATAGCTTTTTACTGCATTGGCATAATCTTCCTTGTCATTATAGGCAAGGGCTTTATATTCATGACTTTTAGCAACATTGACACCATTTTCTATAGCTTTATCAAAATATTCAACTGCACCCTGAAGGTTATTTGACTTATAGGCAGCAAAGCCAATGTTAAAATTAATTGAAGGGTCTACCTGAACATCTCCAATATTTTTCATACCCTGGTCGTAAAGCTGAAAGGCTTTTTCATATTCCTCGGCTTTCATAGCTTCGTTTCCCTGATTAATTAGTTCTGCTGCATCCTGTGCAAACACAAATACCGATAGCATCAGAGTGGCCGCCACTAAAATTAATTTTTTCATTTTTTTTACTTTTAAGTTTATCTATTAATGTTATTTTCTGTTATGCTTCAAAAATAATAATATTGTTTAAAAAACCTACATAATTATCAACTATATAAGCAAATCCATTGTGATAACACTAAAAACAAATATCCTGCCAGAACAGAAAGGAATATTCAAAACATCCTTAGAATTAAACAGTTTTATCAGAAAAAAAGTTTGACTTATTTATTCTCTTTTTTGAAAGATAAGGATAAATTTAGCAAGTTCGCCAGAAAAAAAAGCGAGATAATCCTTTGCATTTTTCATTGCGGTATCGAGATTTACAGGGCCGTTCAGGAAACTAAAGGCACCTCCGTTAAAAATTTCGGTCGCTGAAGGATCAACAGTACCACCAATAGCTATAACAGGTTTTCCTGCTTTGAGTGAAGCATCAGCAACTGCTTTGGGTGCCTTGTTATTCATTGTCTGACTATCGATTTTTCCTTCACCGGTAATAACTATATCAGCCCATTGTACATGATCGTCAAAACCGAGTATCGATAAAATAAAGGCAGCTCCGGGCACTATTTCAGCATCACACCACGCTAACAGCGGTAAAGCCAGTCCTCCTGCAGCACCTGCACCTGCTCTGTTTGCAAGAGGTTTATCATTTTCTTTTTCAAGCAAACGGCACCAGTTAGTCATTCCTTTTTCCAAAAGTTCGACCTGCTGTGGTGTCGCACCTTTTTGAGGGCCAAATACAGCTGCTGCTCCATTAGTTCCCAACAAAGGGTTATCTACATCTGAAATTATTTTAAAGACAATATTAGCAGGCAATTCCGGCTTTTTAACCGTGGCAATTTTTGCCAGGTTCTTCCCTTTACCATCGAGAAGTCTGCCTTCTTTATCATAGAATTGAATTCCTAAGGCCTGCATCATTCCGGCACCTCCATCAACGGTGGCACTCCCCCCTACACCAAGCAAGATTTCCGTACATCCTGTTTCAACAGCCGATGCAATCAGTTGTCCCGTTCCAAAAGAAGAAGCTTCCATCGGATCCAGTTCATCCGATCTTAATAATTTGATTCCGGATGCATCGGCCATCTCAATAAGTGCCGTTTTCCCGGATACTGCAAATTTTGATAGTACAGGTTTTCCAAACGGATTGTTCACTTTTACCTCAATCAACTGTGCATTGAACGCATATCGTAAAACTTCACCTGTATAATCGCCTCCATCGGCTACAGGTACTTTCCTGATGGAAAAATTTTCTGATACCTTTAGAAAAGCTTCTTCCACCACATCTGCAAATTCAAATGCGCTCATGCTGCCTTTCATGGAGTTGGGTGCCAACAATACATTAATTTGGTTTTTATTCATGTTTCCCCTCTGGTTACAGAAATTACACCTTTCACCTTTTTCATTTTGTGAATAAGGAATTCAAGATGATCGGTGTTATAAACCGATAATTTTAAAACACCTTCAAATTTTCCCCGGTGCGAATCAATATTTAACGACCGCAGCTTTGCACCGGTATCTTTTGCTATTATGTGTGAAACTTCAGACACAATTCCTGCTTCATCGACTCCGGATATATGAAGAGTAGTTAAAAATGCACCCGGACTTGCGGTATCTTTCCATTTTGCTTTTATGATGCGGTATGGGAATCTATCCTTCATCTGGGGAGCATTGGGACAGTTGTTGCGATGAATTTTTATTCCATCATTAATAGTAACAAACCCAAATATAGGATCGCCAAATACAGGATTACAACAACGGGCGAGCTTATAATTTATGTTCTTCAGGTTATTATCAATTACCAGATAATCATCCCCTGCCTCAAATGTTAATTCCTGAAATGATTTTGGAGGCAACAATTCTTCCATCTTAACCCTGGCATTTTCTTCCTCCTGCTTTCCGGTGAATAAAGATTTTACCTCCAGGGGATTAATTTTTCCATCAGCTAATTCACAGTAAAAATCAACAGCCAGTTTGTATTCATACTTTTTTAATATTTTACGAATGGCTTCATCATTCAATTCCAGTTTCCAGTTTTTGAATTTTCTTATCAGTATTTCCCTGCCCTGTGCAGCAAGATTTCTTTTTTCTTCATTCAGGCTTGCCCTCACCCTGTTTTTAGCCTTCGAAGTCACCAGGAAATCAAGCCAGTCCATTTTGGGCTTCTGATTGTTTGACGTTTCAATAGCAACCTGGTCACCATTTTTCAACTTATATTTCAGGGTTACTTTTTTCCCATTCACCATTCCACCCACACATTTATCACCAAGATGTGAATGAATTTCATAGGCAAAATCAAGCAGAGTGGAACCGGCAGGCATTTTCTTCAGATCTCCTTTGGGAGTGAATGCAAATATTTCATCCTTATAAATATCCCTGCTGAAATGGTCTATAAAATCAACCACGTTTAAGTCAGGGTTTTCCAGTATTTCGCGAATTCCTGCCAACCATGAATCGAATCCTGAGCTGGTTTTGCCTCCTTTATATTTCCAATGGGCTGCCAGCCCCTTTTCAGCCACATCATCCATTCTGCGGGTTCTTATTTGCACCTCTACCCATCGTCCCTGCGGCCCCATTACTGTGGCATGCAGTGATTCATATCCATTTGATTTGGGAATGGTTATCCAGTCACGCATACGCTCCGGGTTCGCCTGATATTGATCAGTGATAACAGAATAAACTGTCCAGCAGTCGGTTTTTTCATTTTCAGATTTCGAATCAAGAATTACACGTATGGCAAATAAATCCATCACTTCATCAAACGATACCTTCTTCTTCTGCATCTTATTCCATATGGAAAAAACAGACTTTGTCCGGGCTTTCATTGAAAAATGGAAATCCTTTTCCCTAAGTTTCTTTTCCAGTGGCTTTACAAATTCGGCTACAAAATTTTCACGCTCAATTTTTGTTTCTTTTAAGCGGTCGACAACATAACGGTAACCTGCCGGATTTTGATATTTCAAGCAAAGGTCCTGCAATTCAGAATTGATAGCATACAGTCCCAGACGATGAGCAAGAGGGGCATATAAATGAGAAGTTTCACTTACAAGCCTTTGCCTGGTATCTGCATCATAAATAGCAAGATTTCGCATTACCTGCAACCTGTCAGCAGTTTTTATTAAAATTACACGCACATCTCCGGCCAGTGCTATTAAAAGATTTCTGTAATTCTCAGAATGAAGCTCTACAGTGTCGGTACCCAAAGCATTGATTTTGGCCATACCCTCAAGTATGGAAAGCACAGAATGACCAAATTTATGCTCGATGTTTTCCCTCAGCACCTTTTTTTCCAGACCTGCATACATTATATTATGAAGCATCCCGGTCACAACCGATTCGTATTCAAGTCCAATCTCGGCTGCAATTATGGTAGCTACATCAAGTGAGTGGATTAAAATGTATTCACCTGTCTGAAATTTCTGAGTACCTATGGCTTCCCGGGCAAACTGAAATGATTCATCGAGTTTTGTAAGCACCTGATCACCCCAGTTCTCCCGGCAAATCTGCTGCAGGTACTCATATTTTAATTCAACTTGTTTAGTAAATTTTATGAGATCGTCTTTGATGTATTGATCGTCTGTTATCCTCATTTCTTCTTTTCATCTATTACACAATTCCATTCCCAGGTATAAACAGTACTTTTGCCCCCACTTTCATATAACCAACATACAATGAGGCTTACTTTGACTGTTTTAAATCCGGGATAGACTTAAAATACAAATTAAATGATAATAAATGAACTAAAAGAAAAAAAGGCTGCACAAAACAGCCTTCTGAAATTTCGTATTTACCTAATAATTTCAGTTTTCCGCTACGAGTGTACGCTGACGCAATTCGCGGTCGAGCATAAACAAACCATTACCTTTAGCCTCTCCTTCTATCAACTTCAAACTGTCGAGAATTTCTGTAACACTTGCCTCTTCTTCCACCTGCTCGTCAACAAACCATTGCAAAAAGCTCTGTGTTGCATGATCACGTTCTTCTGTCGCTACATCTACAATATTATTGATTAAGGATGTAACATGCTGTTCATGCTCCAGTGTCTTTTCAACTACTTCTAAAATAGAGTTGAATTCAACAGGTACTTGCTCAATTCCTTTTAATTCTACCTTTCCATTCCGTTCAACCACAAATTTAAAAATTTTGTTGGCATGGGTTAATTCCTCCTGATACTGTATATACATCCAGTTGGCAAAACCCGGAAGACCCTTGTCTTCGAACCAGGCCGACATTGACAAATAAAGCAGGGCTGAATAGTGCTCTGCATTGATCTGGTCATTTAATGCTTTTAATACTTTTTCTTTTAACATACTTTTTAGGTTTTAATATTGAAAAAATTCCTTCAAAATTGAACATATATTAAATAAAAAGGTTCAAAAGTACCTAATTACCTGAATAACGTTTTCTCCTTTCAGTTTTACATCGGTAATGATAAAGATCAGGTTTTTCAGATAAAAGTATGTTGTAAAACATATCTTAAACTCCTTATAGCAGTACAGTTTTAACATATAGTTTACAAAACCTTTTGAACAATCAATTATGATGTTCGAAATAATTTATGGGGTATAGATTTTATATATTTGCGGCCTGAATTAAAACCCGAGTCTTTACCGGAACCTAGTAGAAGCTATGTAATTTAATTTTGGTTTATACCAATTAATTGACCTGTTTGATTACACTTACTCCGAGGAAAGTTAATTAATAAAATAAAATGAAAAATATTAAATTTATCAGTGCACGTGAAGCAGTAAAAGTTATTAAATCGAACGACCGGGTTCATCTTCACAGCGTGGCAGTAACACCTCACCCGCTGATTAAAGCCATGTGTGAGCGTGGCCGAAATAAGGAGTTCAGAAATGTTCGTATCCAGCATATCCACACCGAAGGACCAGCCCCCTATGCGGATCCTGAATTTGAAGGTATCTTTCAGCTGGAGTCATTTTTTGTGGGCCATAATGTTAGACAACAGACCCAGGCGGGTTATGCCGATTACATACCTGTTTTTCTGCAGGAAACCCAACGTCTTATCCGGGAAGGTTACCTGAAGGTTAATGTAGCCATGATTCAGATATCGGTACCTGACAAGTTTGGTTATACATCGCTGGGAACTTCTGTTGACGCCACCCTCGCAGCAGTTGAAAAGGCAGATACTGTAATTGCCATTGTCAATCCCAACGTTCCAAGAGCTTTTGGTGATGCGATGATACACATCAATGACATTGACCTGTTTGTCGAAGACAACAGTGAATTGATTGCAGCTGAGCCGGGACCAATTAGCGAAACAGACCGTAAAATTGGCAGGTATGTAGCAGAACTTGTAGAAGATGGAGCCACTCTGCAGATGGGTATCGGTGCAATACCTAATGCCGTTCTCTCAATGTTGGGAAACCATAAGGATTTAGGTGTGCACTCGGAAATGTTTGCAGACGGTATCTTACCACTGGTTGATAAGGGCGTAGTTAATGGAAGAAACAAAAAAATTGATAAGGGGAAAATGGTAGCTACTTTCCTTATGGGATCGAAGAAACTGTATGATTTTGTTCATGATAATCCCGGTGTTGCCATGCAGGATGTAAAATACACAAACCGGGTGGCTGTTATTGCTAAAAATCCTAAAGTTACTGCAATTAATTCTGCCTTGCAGATTGATATAACCGGCCAGGTTTGTGCCGACTCAATCGGTACAAAATTCTATTCGGGCGTAGGTGGTCAAATCGACTTTTTAAGAGGCGCATCATTAAGTAATGGAGGAAAACCAATCATTGCAATGCCATCAATTACCAATAAAGGTGTTAGCAAAATAGCGCCAATTTTAACACCAGGGGCAGGAGTTGTGAGTACTCGTGCCAACATTCACTGGCTTGTTACCGAATACGGGGCAGTAAATCTGTATGGAAGAACTTTACAGGACAGGGCAAAACTCATAATTTCCATTGCACACCCCGACCATCAGGAAGAGCTGAGCAAAGCGGCTTTTGAGCGTTTTGGACCGCACTATCAGTTTGTTTGGGATGAAAACAACGATTAATACATCATATTATGAACATTTCGCACATCGAACATATTGGAATTGCAGTAAACAGCCTGGAGGAAGCAATCCCGTTTTACGAGAACATGCTAGGGCTTAAATGCTATGCCATAGAAGAAGTAAAGGATCAGAGAGTAAAAACAGCATTCTTTATGGTGGGACAAACAAAAATAGAACTGCTGGAATCAACCGATCCGGAAGGGCCCATAGGAAAGTTCATTGAAAAGAAAGGCCCCGGAATCCATCACCTGGCGTATGCAGTCGACAATGTTGACCAGTCTCTTTCTGAACTGGAAGAAAAAGGTGTTCGTCTTGTCGACCAAAAAGCAAGAAAAGGCGCTGAAGGATTAAACATCGGATTTTTACATCCCAAATCCACTTTGGGGGTATTAACCGAACTTTGTGGCGAAGAATAGCCAAACCAAAAATCAAATTATTATAATGAGTACCCGAGACAAAGTAAAAAAGCTGATTGAACTTCGGGCCGAAGCCAAATTGGGCGGAGGAATCGACCGTATGGAAGCTCAACATCGTAAAGGAAAATTTACCGCCCGTGAACGCATCGAGCTGCTGCTCGATGAAGGAAGCTTTGAAGAGTTCGATATGTTTGTTACCCATCGCTGCACCAATTTTGGCATGGAAAAGAAAAAATTTATGGGCGACGGTGTGGTTACCGGTCATGGCACTATCGACGGACGTGTAGTGTATGTGTTTTCTCAGGACTTTACCATTTTCGGTGGGTCACTGTCGGAAACTTTTGCACAGAAAATCTGCAAAGTAATGGATATGGCAATGAAAGCCGGTGCTCCTTTAATAGGCATCAATGATTCTGGTGGTGCCCGTATCCAGGAAGGAGTTACTTCGCTGGCAGGCTATGCCGAAATATTTGAACGAAACATCCTTGCTTCCGGAGTTATCCCACAAATATCTGCCATTTTTGGACCCTGTGCAGGCGGCGCAGTGTATTCTCCTGCCCTCACCGATTTCATTATGATGACCGAGCAAAATTCATATATGTTTGTAACAGGTCCTAAAGTAGTAAAAACTGTTACCGGTGAGGATATATCAACAGAAGATCTTGGTGGAGGCAAAATTCATGCCTCCAAATCGGGGGTTTCACATTTTCTGGTTGAAGACGAAAAAGAGGGACTCATGCTAATTCGCAAGCTACTCAGCTTCATTCCCCAGAATAACCTGGAAGATCCCATTATAACTGAAAATACTGATCCCATTGAGCGGATGGAAGATGCGCTGAATGAAATTATACCTGAGAATCCAAACCATCCCTACGAGGTTACAGATGTGATTACAGCTATTGTAGATTATGGAGAATTCCTGGAAGTGCACCGGAATTATGCAAAGAATATCGTTGTAGGTTTTGCCAAATTTGACGGCCAACCGGTTGGGATTGTTGCAAACCAGCCTAATTACCTTGCTGGGGTGCTCGATATTGAAGCTTCTAGAAAAGCTGCACGCTTTGTCAGATTTTGCGACAGCTTCAATATTCCGATAATTACACTGGTAGATGTTCCGGGCTTCCTGCCCGGCAGCAGACAGGAATATGGTGGTATTATAATACATGGGGCAAAATTATTGTTTGCCTATGGTGAAGCTACTGTGCCTAAAATTACCGTTACCCTCAGAAAATCATACGGGGGAGCACATGATGTTATGTCGTGTAAACAATTACGTGGTGACTTAAACTATGCATGGCCAACTGCCGAAATTGCAGTAATGGGTGCATCCGGAGCTGTTGAAGTACTCCATGGAAGAAAACTTTCGGAAATTGATGACCCGGAAGAAAGAGCAAGATTCATTGCATCACATGAAGAAGAGTATACTGAAAAATTTGCTAACCCTTATCAGGCAGCTGCCCTGGGATACATCGATGACATTATAGAGCCAAGAAATACACGGTTCAGAATTATTCGTGGGTTACAAAGCCTTGCCACCAAAAAGCTGGTGAATCCTCCAAAGAAACACGGAAACATACCACTTTAAAAGATACATTATGAACCTTCTTTTTATAGTACTTGACGCAACCATGGATTTTGGCATCACAGTGGCCCTTGTAGGCTTTGGCATTGTGCTGTTTTCGCTGGCATTGCTTTTCACACTGTTCTCACGAATTCCTAAACTCATCAATATGAGTTTCAAAAAGAATAAAGTCGCTGCGGAGAATGTTAAATCAGCAAAAAAAGCCGATGAAGGCATCGAGGGAAACGTTACTGCTGCAATCAGTCTTGCACTTCATCTTTATTTTAATGAACAGCACGACGAGGAAAGCAACGTGGTAACCATTAAACAGGTAAGAAGAGCTTACTCACCATGGAGTTCAAAAATCTACAGTGTTACTCACAATTGGCCAAAAAGTTAACAGGCTCAGCCTGGAAAATAGAAGGATACAAAAATAAAAAAAATGAAAAGATATAAATTCACCATAAGCGGAAACGATTACGATGTGCACATTAAAGACCTTGAGGATAATGTAGCAGAGGTGGATGTGAATGGCACCCATTACGAAGTGGTCGTTCACAATGAAATAAAAACATCAAAAACACCCCGCCTGATACGAAAGCCTGTGGAAAAACTTCCCGGCGAAGGACAGATTCAAAAGAAAGCCACAACTGGCAAACATGAAGTTACTGCTCCTCTGCCAGGAACCATTCTTAAACTGAACGTTTCAGTTGGCGATATGGTTACAGAAGGACAAAACATACTTGTTATGGAAGCCATGAAAATGGAAAACCAGGTACAAACCACCCGGGGAGGAGAAGTTGTAGCAATAAAAGTCAATGTGGGTGATGCCGTTCAGCAAGACGATGTTCTTATTGAAATTGGTTAACCGCTTCAATTAAAAAGTTCATAATGAAAAAGACCATACAACTGTTTTTTCTCTTTGCAGCATTCTTTGTCAACTTCACAGCCTCCGCACAGGGAAAAGACATTACAGAAGAATTAACCAGCGGGAAATGGGTGAACCGGAGTAAAGGCTATGTGCCCATTGCAACATATGATCCAAACGCAGTTGCACCGGGAGAGGAACCGAAAACAGTTAAACGATTCAAAACGTTTGGCTTCAATCAAAACAATACCTTTACACTCGATTCAGCAAAGCAGCGTTATACAGGGAGATACCGCATTTCGGGCAATGAGGTTATACTCGAATTTAACCCGGTGGTGGTGACTCACCTGCGCAGCAATATGGACCCAAATACCTCATCAACCGATTACCGGACGGTGCAGGAAACCGTAAAGCTTCCGACACGTTCGTTGCATATTACCGGTGAGGGAAAACTAACTGGTGACGGATTTCAATACGACAATTTCAGCGGTGCTGTTTCAGGATTGCTGAATTTCTTTGAGTTTTCAGGTTTTGCAAACGTAACATGGCAACACCTGATGATGATGCTTATTGGGTTAATTTTCATCTTTTTGGCTATTAAATACGAATTTGAGCCCCTGCTGCTTATACCTATAGGCTTTGGAATCCTGATTGGAAATATTCCAATGTTTCAGGCTGTCGACTTCAACCTGAAATTGGGAATCTATGAACCAGGATCGGTAATGAACATATTATACCAGGGAGTTTTACAGGGATGGTATCCGCCTCTCATCTTTTTGGGACTGGGAGCAATGACCGATTTTTCATCGCTCATTTCCAATCCAAAGCTTATGTTGTTGGGTGCTGCAGCTCAAATTGGTATCTTCTTAACATTTCTTGGAGCTATCTGGTTGGGTTTTGCCCCTCCTGAAGCTGGTGCTATTGGAATAATTGGTGGTGCTGATGGGCCTACTGCAATATTTATTTCATCGAAACTGGCAAATGGCATGAACGTGATGGCAAACGGGCAGGTAGTGCAAAACCTTATTGGCCCTATTGCAATTGCCGCATATTCATACATGGCACTGGTGCCGGTAATTCAGCCACCAGTTATCAAATTGCTTACTTCGAAGAGGGAAAGAAGGATTAAAATGAAACCACCCCGTGCTGTTTCCAGACTTGAAAAAATATTATTCCCAATAATCGGATTGATACTTACAGCATACATTGCACCCTCGGCATTACCCTTGCTCGGCATGTTGTTTTTTGGTAATCTGCTGAAAGAATCAGGGGTAACCAAACGCCTCGCCAATACAGCAAGTAATGCATTGATTGATACCATAACTATTTTGCTGGGAATTACTGTAGGTGCATCTACCCAGGCCGATGTATTTCTGACACCATCATCGATTAAAATTTTTGCTCTTGGAGCCGCATCTTTTGTTATTGCCACTGCAGGTGGTGTTGCAGGTGCCAAGCTCATGAACCTGTTCATGAAAAAAAGCAATAAAATTAATCCAATGATTGGTGCATGCGGTGTGTCAGCCGTACCCGACAGTGCACGTGTGATTCAGCACATGGGGCTGAAGGAAGATCCTACCAACCACCTGCTGATGCATGCAATGGCTCCCAATGTATCAGGTGTTATAGGTTCTGCCGTGGCTGCCGGTATCTTGCTTAGCTTCCTGATGTAAAGAAAATAAGAGAAATTCAAAAAAATGATGTCTTCCTTCGGGATGGAGACATCATTTTTTTTTCATCCGGCAAAGTGACCTTTTCATATGCTGATTTCCCAAAGCTTCAGGATCATTAACCAGCAGATTCCCTGCCGTCCCTCTTTCCTGCATTCTTATCGTCCTTTTTCTGAAAACAATATTGCGAATCTATTCCGACTTTATTTCGAACGAAATAGAGAATTGAAAGCAAACATAATAGAAGGTATTCTATCTTAACCAATAAATATTAAGACGGTTAATACAGAGGGCATTAATATATTTTTACCACCAGATAGAGGCAACTAATCCGCTGAGACCTTTACTCTTAATGAAGAAGGAGGGTAATTGCCAGATGACCGACAGAATCCTTGGATTATTTATAGCCATTATAATGTCTTTTAAAGTTCCCTCAATATTTTTTCAAGTTCTGAAATAAATTTTTGACTGGTACCAGAGAAATGGTTAATCATTATAATGAAAATATAATTTTTATCATCAGAAGCAGGAATGTACCCTGCATAACAACGAATTCGTTTCATTGAGCCACTTTTTAAGCGAAACTCATTATCCCTGTACTGGTGTGGATTAAACGCGCTGAGGGTTCCGTATCCTGCTGTTGGTAATGATTCAAAAAAGGATTCAAAGTAGGGGCTGGAATTTTTCATATAACTTAATACCGAAGAAATAAAGTAAGGAGAAACGGCATTAAAGTGCGATAGTCCGCTCCCATCTTCCATAATCAGCTGCCCGGTATCCAGACCTTTTTCTTTCCAGAATTCAGAAATAATTTTTAATCCAGTTTTCCTGTCGCCAAACCCGGTGGTTTCTGCTGCAATCTGTTTCACAAAATGTTCGGCAAAAAGGTTTACACTTTCACGGTTCAGTATCTTAATGATTTCAGCCAGTGGTGGCGATTCCAATACAGCAACCTGTTGGAATTCCTCAGGTAAAACTTTTTCAATGGTATGACTTCCTGTTACAAAAATTCCGGCAGCAGCCAGATGAGAAAGAAAATCGTCGGCAATCGTATTTTCAGGGAAAGGGTTGGAAGCTTTTATGGTAAAGATTCTCCTGTTTTTGGGGATGGTGCCCCTGATAACCCGACGACTGTCTATAGGGCTACCGAAAACATACGCTAAGTCACGCGGAATATCAGATGACAGCACTTCGTTGGTCCATTTAAATCCTTTTAATTCAGGATAAACAGAAAGAATTTCAGTAGGCATTCCAGCATTTGGAGATGATTGGAAAGTGATACGGGAAAGATTATCATAAACAGTTAATGCACTGGATGCTGCACCATAATAATTCCCCATGTCCTCCCAAATCCAGGTCGGCGGAATCCGCTCACTCCCGTATAAAGAGTTATCGGTTAACAATCGTCCTTCCACCCTGCCGATACCTGCAGCCTTAAGCATTCCTGACCAGTCTTCCAAAAAATGAGGTACAAAGTAGTGGTTGGTAAAATATTCAGAGCCCAGCGCAGGATCACCTCCTCCGATTACAACCAAATCTCCTTTTAAAATTCCATTCTCTACTTTACCTGTATATCCCATCCGGGTCTTAAAACGATAATCCGGACCAAGGATTTCCAATGCCGTCGCTGAGGTAATAAGTTTTAAAACAGATGCAGGAATCAGCAGCTTTTCCCTGTTCATTTCATAAAATACATACCCTGTTTCGGCATCCAGTAAAACTATTCCGCCCTGAGCATTTTTATATTCAGGTTGGTCAAGAAATTTCCTGAATGCTTGTTCATGCCTTGATTGTGCCTGCACATATGTACCAAAAAATATGATAGAAAAAATGAATAGAATCCGTGCCATCTTATTTTTTATATTTACCATTCAAAAGTAACAGAAAGTTGGAATTTTAAAAGAATTACATGCTAAGAACGATTTTACTTGTAGGCAGCGGTGGATTTATAGGAAGTGTAATGCGCTTCCTGGTTCAATATTATATGGAAAAAAATATTTCCACCACCTTCCCGTGGGGTACCATGATTGCCAATATCACAGGAAGCTTTTTTATCGGGATAATTTTTGCACTGGCAGAAAAAGGAAACCTCCTGAATGCTGAATGGCGTATATTCCTTGCTGTGGGTGTATGTGGCGGATTTACTACTTTCTCATCTTTTGCTTACAACAATTTCACAATGATAAAGGAGAATTCCATCATTCCACTGTTATTGAACATTGGAGGCAATTTGTTTATAGGTATTATGGCTGTATACATTGGAATAGTTTTCATTCGTCTGATATACTAAAATATTAACCATGAAGATTACAGGAAAAGCAGGAATATTGAAGGTTTACGTTGGGGAATCAGATAAAGTACATGGTCGTCCTTTGTACGAGGAAATAATATTTGAAGCACGCAAGGCAGGCATGGCAGGAGCAACCGCCTATACAGGCATCATGTCGTTTGGAGCAAGTCATTCAATACATACAATGAAGATTTTTGCATTGTCGGGCGATATGCCTGTGGTTATTGAAATTGTTGATTCGGTTGAAAAGCTGGATGAATTTGCTTCCAGGGTAAACGTATTGATGGATTTAAGTAAGAAAGGGGGTCTTGTTATTTTTCAGGATGCCGATGTATTGCGCTATGAAACAGGGGAAAAATATAAAAAATAGACATCTGCAGGTACACATTTCAATACGAGCTATTAAGTAGTGAAATGGAAAAACGCAAAAAGAATTCTTGTTTCACGGATGCCGATAGTGAGGAATAAAGTTAACCCTATGTGAAATACCTAAACTCCCGGAGAACTCAACAGATTAGAAAAGGAACATTTTTTCTTATCTTTGGTCAGCATTTGGCAAATCAGACCAATAAGCTGAATTTCTGTCAAAAACAAATAGAAGTCAAACAATAAAAAAACAGTTTATCATGTTAATTAGCGACATCAAAGCAAGAGAAATTCTGGATTCACGAGGCAATCCAACCATTGAAGTGGAAGTACTGCTTGAAAGCGGCGCCTTTGGGCGTGCTGCGGTTCCTTCCGGAGCATCAACCGGAGAAAACGAAGCACTTGAGTTACGCGACGGAGATAAAGGCCGTTACCTGGGGAAAGGCGTTTTAAAAGCTGTTGACAATGTGAACAATGTTATAGCCAAAGAACTCATTGGCATGGATGCAACCGATCAGGTAGCAGTTGACAATAAACTCCTGGAGTTGGATGGTACAAAAACGAAATCGAACCTGGGAGCAAATGCCATCTTAGGAGTTTCACTTGCCGTTGCCAAGGCAGCAGCCGAATTTACAGGTGTGTCACTCTACAGGTACATTGGCGGAACCAACGCCAAGACATTACCTGTTCCCATGATGAACATTATTAACGGTGGTTCGCATTCCGATGCACCCATTGCCTTCCAGGAATTTATGATCCGGCCTATTGGTGCCAAATCTTTCCGCGAAGGATTGCGTATGGGTGCCGAAGTTTTCCACAGCCTGAAAAAAGTGCTTCACGACAGAGGTTTAAGTACGGCCGTTGGCGATGAAGGAGGTTTTGCTCCTGCCCTTGATGGAACTGAAGATGCATTGAATTCAATTATTGAGGCAATAAAGAATGCAGGGTATAAGCCAGGACGAGTGGAAGACAACGGTGATGTTTCAATTGCTCTTGACAGTGCCGCTTCTGAATTTTTTGCCGATGGCGTTTACAATTATGCAAAATTCGAAGGAGAAAAAGGTGCCAAACGTTCACGGGAAGAACAAGTTGCTTATCTTGCTGAGTTGGTAGAAAAATATCCTATCGATTCAATCGAAGACGGAATGGCTGAAAACGATTGGGATGGATGGGTGATGTTAACTAAAAAATTAGGCGATAAAATTCAGCTCGTAGGTGACGATAATTTTGTTACCAATATTGAATACCTTCAAAAAGGTATTGAAATGGGTGCCTGTAATTCAATCCTTATAAAAGTAAACCAGATTGGAACCCTGACAGAAACGCTTGATGCTATTGAAATGGCCCACCGTGCAGGGTATACTTCTGTTACATCGCACCGTTCGGGTGAAACTGAAGATTCTACCATTGCCGACATTGCAGTAGCTACCAACAGCGGTCAAATTAAAACCGGTTCACTAAGCCGGTCTGATCGTATGGCTAAATACAACCAACTGCTGAGGATAGAAGAAGAACTTGGCGAAAGTGCTATTTACGGATATAATAAAGTTTACAGAAAATAGTAGTATTCCATTTTTACAAGATAAAAATAAATCCGATTGCTCAATTGAATAGCCGTCCTCTGATTGTAGGGCGGCTATTCTTTTTTGCATACATTTCCAGGGGTTATTAATAATTTTTGAAATGGTTAAAAATACAAGGTTGCTTTTGTAAAAAGCAGGTGAAGTTCTGATAACATTTAATAATTTTTTCCTAATTTCCCCTGGACACTAAAGGAGAATACAAACATAAAAAACCTGTTTGCAGAAATATAAAAAAGCTGCACTAAGTTATCAATGCAGCTTTTTCTCTATCGGTTGAATCTATTTATTCTTCAGAAGTGTCCATCTCATCAATCACCCTGATTTTATTTTTCAGGAATTCAATTTTTTCTTTGGTATGTTCAATTTTACGTTGAACATCTTCAATTAACGATTCGGCATTCTTCGATTTGGCAAAGAAACCAATGTTGTTATCGAGTAAAACAAGGTCATTTTCAAGTTGTTTTAACTTTGCCATGTACTTATCTCTTTCAAGCCTCATTTTATTTTGTCCCCGGGAAGATTCAGAAAAAGAAACCATTTTTGTGCGGAATTTTAACAGGTTTCGTTTCGACTCATCGATTTTGAGATCGTCGAAAAGTTTATTAATTGAATCTCTGAATTTTTTCTGAACTTCATCTTTTTTCTTAATCGGCACATGCCCGATTTCAGTCCATCGCCGTTGAAAATCTTTTAACTGTTTCAGGTTTTCATCCACATCACCAGCTGATTTAAAGTTTTCAACTTCTTTAATAAGCTGCATCTTTTGATTGAGGTTATCGATCTGTTCATTGTCAATACCTGAAAAATGTTCCGATTTTTTCTCAAAGAAAAAATCACATGCTGCCCTGAACCGTTTCCATAAAACATCAGAATGTTTACGTGGGATAGGACCAATTTCTTTCCATTGTTTCTGGATGTTTATCAGGTCCTGGGTAGATTTTCGCCAGTCGGTACTGTCTTTTAATGCTTCAGCCTGCATGCATAAATCAATTTTCATTTGCAGGTTATTCTGTTGCAGTTCTTTGTTTTTAGAATAAAATTCCCGTTTTGCATCAAAAAATTTATCACAAGCCTCTCTAAAACGGCTGTAAATTTTATTATTGTCTTTACGGGGAGCAAAACCAATAGTCCTCCATATTTTTTGCAGGTTGACAACCTCCTTCGATTTTTCACTCCATTCCTTATGGTTTTCAAGCTCCATCTCATTGATTTCTTCCACTTTTTCGCATAAAGCTTTTTTAGCTTCGAGGTTTTTCTTTTGCTCTTGTTTGCGGTTTTCAAAGAAATCCTGGTATTTCTTGTTTATTTTTGCTGTGGCAGCCTTGAATCGTTCCCATATATCATCTTTATTTTCACGGGGTACCGGTCCAGCTTCGCGCCAGCGATCATGAAGTTTCTGAAGCTGGTTAAACGCTTTAATAATATTTGATTCGAGCAGCAATTCCTCCGCTTGTTCACACAACCGGATTTTTATTTCAAGGTTCTTTTTTAAATCGAGATCACGCAGCTCCTGATTGATTTTAATATAGTCATAGAAATTTTCAACATGAAAATGGTACAAATCCCACAAGTCTTTCATCTTTGCCTGAGGTACAAGTCCAATTTCACGCCACCGTTGCTGCAGTTCCCTGAATTCCTGAAATGTTTTGTTTATCGACTCCTCTTTATGGATAAGGCCTTTTATTTCCTCAATTATATCATATTTCTGCTGAAGGTTTATCTCTTTTTCCTCTTCCAGTTTTTTATTAAAGTCGTGCCGTACCTGGCGGTACCGTTTAAGCAATTCTTTCATATCCTGCTCATACGGATTTTCCGGCTCCTGGAAATCCTCCTCTTCCCCTCCCTCTTCAAGAAACTGCTTCTTCTGCTCTTCTGCTTCCTCTGATACCTTTTTGTAGAAAGCTGTTTTAATTGCCTCTACTTCATCTTTAGTATCATGATCACCGTTTTTATCCAATACATCGCTTAATTCATTAATAAGCTCAATTAACGAATAGCTGGAATAATCGGATTTTTCATTATCAGCTGATGGGCTGGGTTTCTCTTTTTTTTCTTTGTTTATATTTTTCTCTTCAACTTCAGCCTTTTCTTTTGTTTTTTTATCCTCTTTTTTAGCAGGTACCTCATCCGCTTCTTGTTGCCGGGGCGGCTGTTCTGAATGAGAATCCTCCGATACAGGAACAGATTGCTGTGCCTTGTCAGGATGGTCTGCAGTTTCAGGCGTGTTTTTCTCGTTAGTATCTTCAGTTACTTCCGCTACTTCAGAATCAGCTTCATCTTCGGTCACCGAATTATCCTTATTATCACTGATCGATTCCTCTAACTCCAAATTGTTAGAGCTATCCTTCTCACTATTTCTGTCTTCTGCAGAATTCTCTTTTTTCCCAACCTCAATGACGGGGTCTTTTCCGGTATCGGGATTTTCTTCCGGTTTCTCTCCTTCAGTACCATGCGTAATAGCCTGGTCTTCCTTCTCTGCTTTATCTTCAGATATCACTTTCTTTATTTCATCATTAGTAGCAGTGTTTTCGGAATTTTCCTCCTCATTCTGCGTACTTTTTAACCCTTGCGGGTTCTTCAGATCTTCAGGTTTCATCTACAACAATTTAATTACCATTCACAATGGTGAACAATTTTTCAGACTACGAAAATAGGTAATTACCTATTAATACTCAAAGAATTTGAACCCATTTTAAATTAGAGTCTCTAAGTAAAATGAAAAAACCGCCTTTGCTTTTAATGCAGAAAGAAGAAATCATTCACAGAATTATGCTGAATAACATCTGTAAAAGTTTAATTTACAAACCAATCAATATTAAAAACATTTGATAATCAGGAAATTTTGTTCTATTTTATTGCCATGTAAATTTTATTTGTAAAACGGCATTTAAAAACCACTTATTCAAATGAAAATATTTTTTTTAAGCAACCAAAATTCTTGCAGGAGCCAAATGGCAGAAGCCATTCTCAGAAATTTCGATAAGGATCTGGAAATTTTCTCTGCTGGAATAAAACCTTCAGATCATGTAAGCCCGATAGCCATAGAAATTATGGCGGAGAAAGAAATTAATCTAAGTCCACAGGTTCCACAGCATTATTCCAGGTTTTCTGAGATGGAATTCGATTACCTGATAACTGTGGGTGACGGTACAATTGAAGAATTAAAAATTCCCCCCATAAAATACAAAAGGAAAATGCACCTGGGGTTTCATAACCCTTATCAGAATTCAAAGAATAAAGAAGAAATAAGACAAAAATGCCGTGAAATAAGGGATGAAATATATACAGAAATGGATTATTTTTATCACCGTATATTAAAACGACAAAAAGAAAAAGCTGGCTAATTTTTTACGATTTTCTCAACCTCATCCGGATTTATTGGAACACGTTTTCCTATAATCTCACTTCCACTGCCTGTAACCAAAATGTCATCTTCAAGCCGTATGCCTCCAAAATCCCGGTATTTATTTACTTCCTTAAAATTAATAAAGTCAGCATTGGTTTTATTTTTCTGCCACTGATCAATCAATGCTGGAATAAAATAAATGCCCGGCTCATTGGTGAGAACAAACCCTTCCTGCAACCTGCGCCCTAAGCGAAGGGCCGCTGTTCCAAACTGATCAGAAGGTCTGGTTTCATCATCGTAACCCACATAAATTTGTCCAAGGTCTTCCATATCGTGCACATCGAGCCCCATCATATGACCCAGTCCGTGTGGAAAGAATAAAGCGTGTGCCCCGTTTTGAACTGCTTCCTTTACATCTCCCTTTATAAGGCCAATTTGTTTTAAACCATCAGCAATTACCTCACTAACAGCCAGGTGAATGGATAGATATGTCACACCAGGACGTATAAGCTCTGTAGCCTTGTTGTTGGCAGCTAAAACTATATTATAAATTTCTCGTTGTTTTTGGGAAAATTCGCCTCCCACAGGAATTGTTCGTGTATAATCGGAAGCATAATGGTTCAATGTTTCTGCCCCGGCATCCACCAGCATTAATCGTCCTTTTTCCAGCAGCTGCGAATGATCATGGTTGTGCAGTGTTTCACCATTCTGGGAAAGAATTACCGGAAAGGAAACCATACCTCCGGCCGATAGAGCAATACCTTCAATTATACCTGCTATTTCCTGCTCCCATTCCCCTGGTTTCGCCATTTGCATTGCAGTTACATGCATTTTATAACCTGTAATACAAGCCCTTTTAATTTCCTCTATTTCAACCGCTTCTTTAACCGACCGCAAATCAACTACTGCCTTAATAAGTTCAACCGAAGCATATTCTTCTGCTCTTATTGCCGGAATAGCAAGCAAGTGCTCCAGCCATATTTTGTTTTCAGCCCTGTATGGCGGTAGTATATGTACTTTTACTCCCTGCTGTAATTTATCTGAAATAAAATCTTTCAGCTTTGAAAGAGGAGCTGTTTTTAGAACCCCAACTTTTGCTGCATTTTCCTGAATCGTAACCTGAGGTCCCATCCATATTATATCATCGATATCCGCATCGTTTCCAAAAATACGGTCTTCCCCGCTTTCAAAATCCATAACACCAGCCAAACCAGGCGTATCAATTCCGAAAAAATATAAAAATGAACTATCTTGCCTGAAACGAAAGGTATTGGATTTATAGTTCATGGGAGATTCGATATTCCCAGGGAAAAGGGCTATTCCCTTTCCAATCTTGCTTTTAAGTTTATTTCTTCGATTGACATATACTTCTTTTTCAAACATACCTTAATCTATTTCTCATTTGTTTCTCCTACGAATATAAGATATTAACCGTAAACAATATTGCTCCAAATCAACAAAAGGGAAATTTTGAAAGCTTGTATTAATTATTAAATACACGGATTATATTAAACGGCGAGATTTAAATGCTGAAATAGTTTGTTTTAGAGAATTAGAATCGGCAGGCTTAAACCATTAAAGATATAAGAAGTATCTTATCAAAATTTGTGAAATCTGGCAAAAAAGCTAATTTAGCAGCCTTTTAAAAATCCGTTTAAAACCGAGAATGTGAGAATTCTAAAAATCAAACTACACTGGCAAATTTTAATTGCTTTTATCCTGGCTGTATTAATTGGTTATTTTATCCCCGAAGGTGTTCCTTATATCTCATGGTTAGGCGATATTTTTCTTCGTGCCCTTAAAATGGTCATTATCCCGTTGGTTTTTAGCTCAATTATAAGCGGAGTTACAAGTATGGGTGATGGAAAAAACCTGGGAAGACTGGGGTTAAAAGCCATGTCATACTATTTGACAACCAGCACACTTGCGATAGTAACAGGATTGGCAGTAGTAAATCTGGTAAAACCCGGTGTAGGTGTCGATCTGGGATTTACAAAATCAGTAGAAGGGCTTGCAGAGCAGGCGGGATCTGTAAAGGATATTTTTTATCGGCTGATACCTGAAAATGTTATTGATTCCATGGCCCGGGGTGATATTCTTCCAATTATATTTTTTGCTATCCTGTTCGGATTTTTTATCACCAAAACGAGTGAAGATTACCGATTAAATCTAACCAATTTCTTTGATGCCATCTTTCAGGTGATGATGAAAGTAACATTATTCATCATCCGTTTTACGCCGCTGGGAATACTCGGAATCGTGGCAAGGGAAGTCCAGCGAAATGCAGATGAACTTGCAAGCATAGCGGGAAGTCTGGCAATTTATAGTTTGTGTGTGGTGGCAGCCTTAATTTTTCATGCACTGGTATCACTTCCCCTTATTGTCAGGGTAATCGGAAAAGCAAAACCCTATGCACATTTAAAAAATATGACGGTACCCTTACTTACAGCTTTTTCAACCTCCTCGTCGAGTGCTACATTGCCCCTGACAATGGAAGCATTGGAAAACAAAAGTGGTGTATCAAATAAAATTTCCAGTTTCACTCTTCCTCTGGGTGCTACCATCAACATGGACGGTACTGCATTATATGAATGTGTGGCAGCCATGTTTATAGCCCAGGCATATGGGGTTGACTTAAATTTTACACAGCAGGTACTTGTGGTTGTTACTGCTTTGCTTGCATCTATAGGTGCAGCCGGTATCCCAATGGCCGGGCTTGTAATGATTACCGTAGTGCTTTCTGCGGTTGGTTTGCCTCTGGAAGGTATTGGTTTGATTTTAGCCGTTGATCGTATCCTGGATATGCTTCGCACCTCAGTAAACGTATGGAGCGACAGTTGTGGTGCTGTGGTTATTGCACGGACAGAAAAAGAGGAAACACTTGTAGGTGCATGATTTAAGAATCATTTTTAACTCTTATAACTTAAGTTTGCAGAATTCGTAGTTTTTATTCAACTTAGATATTAATTCAGGCTCACATTCGTCAATAAATATATATGTATTGAATTGCTGTGAGTTAGAAAAATTAATTATTTAATTTGATGCTCAACTGAGTAAAAATGAATTTTAATAATTGAGTACATATGCAGAATTTTAATGCTAAACCTTTTATTCTAATTAACTTCTTACCATTATTATTAATTTTTTCCAGTTGTGCTGTAAAAGAAAACTTGCAGCCTCAGGTATTAAATATTTATAATGAAAATCCCTTTTATTGGGAATATAAAGAAAAACCAATACTGCTTTTAGGAGGAACCGATCAGGATAATCTATTTAATCATCCAAATATTCCACCTGCCGGACTTCGGGAACATTTAGATCTTCTGGTAAAATCAGGAGGAAATTACGTTCGTAACACTATGAGCCATCGGGATTCAGGAAATGTATTTGCATTTGACCAGGTCAATGGAAAATTTGATCTAACACGCTGGAACGAAGAATATTGGAATCTCTTTGAAAGTTTTCTAAAAATGACATTTGAACGTGATATTATTGTGCAACTTGAACTTTGGGAAACATGGGATTTTTATGTAGAACGGCTTGAACAGGGAGGATGGTCAAAACATCCGTTTAATCCGCATAACAACATTAATTATACCCTGGAGGAATCAAATTTGTCTGAAGAAATTGAATTTTACCCTGTAGACATACCCACATCTCATAATTTTTTTCATACTGTCCCTGCTCTGGAAAATAATACTGTCGTCCTTTCATGGCAACAGGCTTTTGTAGATAAAATTCTGTCATACAGTTTAAATTATCCAAATATTCTTTACTGTATAAATAATGAAACCGGAGAACCTCCTGAATGGGGAGAATATTGGGTAAAATATATTCGTGCGAGAGCAGATGAGAAAAACATCTCAATACATGTTACTGACATGAGAAGAAGCGAGGATATTAGTTCGGCCACTCATAGGAAGATTCAAAATTCACCTGAACTTTATTCATTTTTGGAAATTTCACAAAACAATGGTCATAGCCAAACCGGTCAAGTCCATTATAATCAAATTTTAAAACTAAGAAGTTATCTTTCCAGTAAGCCCAGACCGATGAATAATGTGAAAGTTTATGGAGGAGAAGGTGGCTTTGGTGGAGCAGAAGAAGGTATCAGGAAGTTCTGGCGTAACATCTTTGCAGGGTCTGCCGCAATTCGTTTTCATAGGCGAACATTTCACGGTGCCGGACTAGGACTCAGTGAATCAGCACAGATACACCTGCGAAGTGCAAGAGATGTAACAGATGAATTTAATATATTTTTGAGCGAACCACGAAATGATTTAATTTCCAACCGATATCCTGACTCATCTTACTGTTTAGCCAGAATTGGTGAACAATATTTGATATTTTTTCCAAAATCTGCTGAAATTTTGTTGGATGTTTCAGGAGCAAAAAATAATCTGACAATAAAATGGTACAATATTCTAAAAAATCATTGGACTGAATCAGAAACAGTTGAAAACAAAGGTACTCTAATATTAAAAACTCCTGCAGAAGGATTATGGGCAGTTCTTGTTACTTCAAATTAAGCCCCTTCGTGAAGTATATAAATTTTTAAATACGAATTCATATTTGCCAGGACTGCTGATATAAAAACGGATGAAATTGATTCATAATTATCAATCTGTACCACGGAATTTATTAGATCTTTAACTTTATAATTATAAAATGAAATACGAATTGATGCAAATGAATTATTCTATAAGTAAACAGTTTTTTAATTCCAAAAGGTTTTTAATATCTTTACTCCGCATCATTATTGTGTAAATACAATCCATAATATTGGAAAATAAACGTATAGGTTATGCTGATTATTAATACATGAACTGTTAATTTTCAACTTTACTTTCTACGTTGGAACATATGTTATTAAATAAAATATTTCTTTGAAGATATTGTGCATAAAATGAAGACATTGTCTCGAACATTTTACATTTTAATTTTTGTTATTATAAATCTTTCTAGCTGCAAAAAAAACAACGACGATGTTTTATACGATCGCAGTTATCTGAATGAAATTAAAGCTGCCCGACAGGAAATTGCCCTATACATGGGTCGCAATTCAGTTCCGGGTGCAACCTTTGCTGTTTCCAAAGGAGGGGAAATTATTTATTCTGAGGGGCTGGGTTTGGCATCAAAGGATTTGGAAGTTCCTGCCACACGCCACACAAAATTTAGGATTGGTCAACTTTCTGAGAATTTAACTTCTCTGATTTATTACAAGCTGGTGGAAGATGGAATATTTCATCCAGATTCAACCGTTCAGCATTATTTCCCCGACTTTCCTAAAAAAAAATACAAAATTCCCATCCGCCATTTGGTGCAGCATACCTCAGGCATCAGGGCACCTTCCTCAGTGGAACAAAACTGGCGCGGACTTAATATTTCAATTCAAAAGGGTCTTGAGCAATTTATGCACGATTCATTGGTAGCTCCTCCAGGGATGTATCAGATAGCCAGTTTGTATAATTACAATCTGTTGGGTGCCATTATGGAAAAGACAACAGAAATGCAATTCCACGAACTGTTGAAAAAATATGTAACCGATACACTTGGATTAGAAAATACAATGGTCGATAATCCTTTTATTACCATAAAGGGACGCACCGATTATTTTGATCATAATTTTGTTGCCCAGGTAATGCATGCCACCTGGAGAGATATGAGATACAGGGCACCATCAGAAGGATTACTATCAAATGCAGAAGATCTTGTAAAATTTGGAAACGCATTACTTTATTCAGAATATATTTCGGAAGAAATAAGAAGTAAACTGTTTAAGCCCATTGTACTAAACGATGGCCTCCATGCGCAAATGACAAATGGCTGGGCTATTATAACTGATTACAGTGATCGAAAAATATACGGAAAAAGTGGCAGCGTAACAGGAGGCAGTGCTGCACTTATCATTTATCCGCGCGAAGAGCTGATAGTTGCATGTGCTACCAATTTAAGCTCACTGTCGGAGGATTTTCCGGTATTTCTTATAGCCAGTAAATTTTTACCTGATGATCAGTCACAGCAGAATAATAAAGACCTGGAATAAAATTCTGAGAGCAGCGGCATTTACTGAACAAACTGGAAATAAGAATTAATTTCATTTAGAAAACAGGCTCCTCAATTCCTTTAGAAAATCAGGAAAAAATATCAGCAAAGGTTATCTCTTTTCAAATAAGAACAGCAAAAAAGTACAAATTCCCAATCTACTTTGCTTATAGTATAGACTTGGGTAAGTATTAAACAAAAAACAATCCTGTTAAGAGAAAGTAAAGTCTAACAAGTATTTTTTACTCTTTTTTAATCAGGATTCTGAAAAAAGAGACTCAACAAATTCTCGTCTTCTAAAAACCTGAAGATGTTCCATTTTTTCACCAATACCAATATATTTTACAGGAATTTTAAACTGGTCTGAAATACCAATCACTACTCCCCCTTTTGCAGTTCCGTCAAGTTTGGTAAGTGCAAGAGCAGTTACTTCTGTTGCTAAGGTGAACTGTTTTGCCTGTTCGAAAGCGTTTTGACCAGTTGAGCCATCAAGGATTAACAGAACCTCATGAGGAGCATCGGGAACTATCCTCGACATCACCTTCTTTATCTTGGAAAGTTCATTCATCAGATTTACCTTATTGTGTAGCCGGCCAGCCGTATCGATAATTACCACATCGGCATTGTTTTTCTGCGCCGATGAAAGCGTATCGAAAGCTACAGAGGCCGGATCGGCACCCATTTTCTGCTTAACGATTGGCACATCTACCCGTTTCGCCCATATCTCAAGCTGCTCTATAGCAGCAGCCCTAAAAGTATCAGCAGCTCCGAGGTACACCTTTTTACCTGCTTCCTTAAACTGGTATGCCAATTTTCCAATGGTTGTTGTTTTTCCAACACCATTAACCCCAACCACCATAATAACATATGGTTTCATTGTGTCAGGGATATCAAAATCCGAAGCATCACCGGTGTTGTTTTCTTCAAGCAGGGCTGCTATTTCCTCTTTCAATATAGTGTTCAGTTCCTCCACACCAAGGTACCTGTCACGGGCTACCCGTTCTTCTATGCGTCTTATAATTTTTATAGTGGTATCTACGCCAACATCGGAAGAAATTAATATTTCCTCAAGGTTATCAAGCAACTCTTCGTCAACCTTCGATTTACCTGCTACTGCACGCCCCAGCTTTATAAAAACACTTTCCTTTGTTTTGGAAAGGCCTTTGTCGAGGTTCTCCTTTTTACTTTTTGTAAAACTTCCGAATATTCCCATTGATAATTTATTTGTAATGCCTAAAAATAGTAATTTTTCAGCTGCAGGAAGTCAGGCGCTTAAATAAAAAAAGCTTCCACCTGATTTGATGGAAGCTTTTTCTAAAACTGCAGTTCACAATTATTGTTTTGAAAAATAATCTTTAACATCATCGTTGATGATAACTTCTTCCCTGAATATATAAGCTCCTGTTTCCGGAGATTTAATCATCCTGATTACTTTGGAATGCCCTTTACCTGCTCCTTTTTGTAATGTTGCAACCGTCTTCTTTGCCATAATTTTGAGTATTTATTTTATTTCCTTATGAACAGTAACTTTCTTTAATGTTGGGTTGTATTTTTTAATTTCCAACCGGTCAGGTGTATTCTTACGGTTCTTGGTAGTAATGTACCTAGAAGTACCTGGCATGCCACTGTTTTTATGTTCGGTGCATTCCAAAATAACCTGAATTCTTGCTCCTTTTCCTTTTTTTGCCATTACAGAGATTTTTTAAACTTTATCAATAAATCCTTTTTCTTTTGCATCTTTAAGGGCTGCTACTATTCCTTTTTTGTTGATAGTGCGTAAACCCGATGCTGAAACTATTAACTGCACCCAACGATCTTCATTCGGAAGATAGAATTTCTTCCTGAACAGATTAACGTCGAATTTTCTTTTGGTCCTGCGTTTTGAGTGAGAAACATTGTTGCCCACCATCGCACTTTTTCCTGTTATTTGACAAACTCGTGACATTTCTTATATAATTTCTTGATGTACAAATCAAACACGTTTTTTAACGGCTTGCAAAGAAAATACTTTTTTAATAAAAAATCAAGCTGTTTGGTAAGTTTTTCAGTAAACAATTAACATTAGAATGTTAATACCCTAACCCGATGGGATTCTTTGCTGTATATAACTTTGTAAATACCATCACAATCGGGAATCTTATTCTCATTATTTGGGGAATTAATCAACATTTGTGCCATTTCAATACCCCGTTTTAATTTTCGACTTAAACTAAATGCTTAATTACGAAAGCGGTAAATTCTGCCAATTCTGTAGCTGTATTGTAATAACAATACCTTTCTGAGCTTCTGCCCGGAAGATTACAAAAAAGAATTGGCACAGTTTTCCCTTTTTAATTCGTAGTCAATGGATGACGTCTGGGGAAAATTACGGATTAGAAATCTCTTTTATAACTTTTTAATGAAGAAAAATAAACCTTTTATAATCGCTGGCTTAATAATTATTGGAATTGGGTTACTCATATGGGTAGCAGCAATAGTCATTGGCAACAAAATAGAAAACGAACTACAGAATCAGCAAGTTGGCTCCTACATTATTCAAAACAGGAATGTGAAAGTAAACCTTTTCATGCGGCAGATAACTATACGCAATACAGAAATTGAGGATACCGTATCCGGAAATTTTATTTCCATTCCTGAAACTATTGCGCGTGGCATTCATATCTTCCCACTTATATTCAGGGATAATTTAATTATCAATAAAGTCATAATTGGTACACCGCAAATAACATTACTTAAAAATTCTTCTGAAGAAAAAGAAGAAATTACTGACAGGAATCCTGATATAGAACAGGAGACCGATATTGAACATATAGGAATTAGAAAACTGGAAATTCAAAACGCCTCCTTGCTTTTGCAGGAAATGTCAGAAAATAAATCCGACACACTGTTTTTTTTACAAACCGGACTTGAACTATGGAATTTAAATATCGGGAGCCGAGAGGAACAACTCAGGTTTGAGGAACATTCAGCAGAACGGTTCCGGATTTCAGCACAAAGCGGCAGCTACCATATACCTGGTGATTTATACCTTCTAAATTTTGAATCATTTACCTTTGATACAAGACAGGAAGCACTGAATCTAGAGAACCTGCACCTTTCATCAATTCCTGCGAAATATGAAATCGGAAAATTGACAGGAGTTGAAACCGATTGGTATGATATTACATTGCAGCAATTTGAAGTGCAGGGAATCAGTCTGGATGCATTCTTAAATGATACTGCCCTGGTATTTAGAAAAGCCACTCTGCAGGAACTTAATGCCCATATATTTCGGGATAAAAGGCCTCCTTTTCCTGAAAAACCCGATACACCCTTGCCAATGAAAATGCTGGAAAATCTGCCCGTTGCTTTTCATTCCGACTCAATCCTGATCACCAGTTCAAAAGTGGTTTACGAAGAGCATGGAGAAGAAAGCAATGAACCGGGAATGGTTACCTTCAACGGGCTGTATGCTTCTATTTACAATTTAAGCACCCTCCATGATTCCATCAGGGGGCAGACTGCAATGTCAGCCCGTGCAACGGTTATGAATGAAGCATTGCTTGAGGCTGAATTTGTCTTTCCCAATAGTAAACACTCTTTCCGGTACAATGTAGCCGGGAAACTCGCGCCGGTTAATCTGGCAGCATTTAACACCATGGTAGTACCTTCAGCTTTTGTAAAAATTAATGATGGCCAGCTTAAAGGCCTGAACTTTGATTATTCATACAACACCGAGAACTCGGAAGGATGGTTAACAATGGAGTACGAAAACCTTGACATTAGCCTGCTCAACAAGGAGGATGGTTCAACCAAAAAGTTTAAAACATTTATAACTGAAACATTTGTATTAAATAAAGATAATCTGAAAGAAGATAATTCCTATCAGGAAGGTAAAATTTCATTTGAGCGTGATAAGAAAAAATCCATTTTCAATTACTGGTGGAAATCACTTTTTAGCGGGATAAAGGATATCTTAGCCTTTTAGAACAAAACCTTGATTTTAATGATCCAAACTAATTTTTTTTGCACCTGTTCAATGTTTTGAAATGGATTATCTATTAATTGCTCTGGGAATTCTATTAATTACAGGTGGCATACTAGGCAGTGTACTCCCTTTTTTACCGGGGCCACCATTAAGCTACGCCGGTATTCTGATGTTGCATTTTACAGAAAAGCATCAGTTTAGTAATCGGTTTTTAATAGTGTGGGCAATTATAACCGCATTTGTATACCTGATTGATTATTTCATTCCGATTTGGGGAACCAAAAAGTTTGGCGGCAGCAGACAGGGAGTATGGGGAAGCATCATCGGGTTGATGGCAGGCATCTTTTTTTTCCCTCCATTTGGTATAATTATCGGTCCCTTTGCCGGTGCAGTAATTGGAGAACTGGTAGCGGGGAAAAATTCTTCTGCTGCATTCCGTGCTGGCCTAGGGTCGTTTGTTGGCTTTCTGGCAGGAACTTTATTACAACTGATTGCTGCCGGACTTATGGCCTGGTATTTTGCGAATGAATTATTTTCTTTCTGATACTTTGAAGTGGAAATTAACCTGAATCCATATGAATTGTATGCTTCTTTTTCATGCTTCCAGTATAGCTTAACTTTCAAAAATTTTCTATTGCAGTTGGGATAATTTCACCCCCTCTTCACCTATTTCCGTAAAATTGAGTTTCATATAAATAAAAGAACTTAAATGCCCTTACCAAAAGCTGAATAAAATTCACAAAGCTGGATTAATGTAAAAGAACAGGAAATTTATATCAGACTGAAATTTACAATTTTTTAGGCAGTTAATTGTACTCCATTCGCTCTCATGGAAGATTAACTCGGTTAGCCATTGTTCATAATTGCCTCCGGTGGAACCCAAATTCGTATCCTATCAATCATTCATTCCTATTAACTTCGTAATATATTCGCTATAAATTCGCTATAAATTCGGTATAAATTCGGTACAAATTCGGTAAATCGCGAATTTATTGCGAGTTTATACCGAATTTATATTGGCATTATATCTTCCCTAACACAATTAAATAGTATATAAAATCTACACTTGGTTCCAGGCCGAGGTAGTTCAAATTATTCAAACCATGTAAGCCTATTCAAGTCACTCACTGCTGAATATTTAACTTAATACCGGAAAATAAAATTCTGTATTATAAGGTTACCGGCTGCTAAATTTTCATCCGGTTTCCTCAGATGAAAATATTTTTAGAGGGAAAACAAAGCTGTTGCACATTACAATTGTTAATTGGTATAAACCTTGTTATAAATAGTAATTATTATTATAACAATATATCAGAAACGATGAATGGCTTTAAAACTTTTGCCCTAATGGCTCTACTAACATTTCTATTTCTGTTTATTGGCGGAGCAATAGGAGGTCAGAGCGGGGTAATATTCGCGCTTATATTTGCGGGAGCAACTAATTTTATAAGTTATTTCTACAGTGATAAACTGGTACTAAAAGCATATCGTGCCCAGCCACTGCCACCGGATCACCGGGTTACCAGGCTGGTAGAGAAACTTTCTCGCAAGGCGGGATTACCAATGCCAAAGGTGTACATCATCAACCAGGAACAACCCAATGCTTTCGCCACCGGGCGCAATCCAAAGAATGCTGCCGTGGCAGTAACCAAAGGACTTGCCAACAGCATGGACGACAATGAACTTTCAGGGGTTCTTGCCCATGAACTGGGGCATATTGCCAATCGCGACATATTGATTGGCACAATTTCTGCCACTTTTGCAGGAGCTATATCCTACCTGGCATTTGCAATGCGTTTTGGTATGGGCAGAAGCAGAGGCGGCAACCAGGGAGGAAACATAATTTTCCTGCTGCTTGCAATGATTCTTGCCCCTCTTGCTGCATCGTTAATCCGAATGGCCATTTCCAGAACGAGGGAATATAAAGCAGACCACTATGGTGCCAAAGTAAGCGGTAATCCGCAGTACCTGAGCAATGCACTGTCTAAATTGGAAAGCTGGAGCAGGCAGGTACCTATGGAAGGAAACCAGGCCACCTCTCATATGTTTATAGTGAATCCTTTCAAAGGAAAAAGCTTTTCAAATATGTTCAGCACCCATCCACCAACTGCGGAAAGGATTAAAAAGCTGAATCAGATGTCAACAAAGGGATTCTGAATTTATAAGGTCAATAGTTACAATCCATAAATGCACTGCTACCTGCCAGTTCTCCGTTATCAAATTCAATATAGATAATTATTGAGCAGGATTACAATCTGCATCCGCTTTGTAGATTATTTATCCCCTCCATGGCCTGACTCTGTTGACATTAGCCAATGTATCATTTACAAGATTAACATCTTCAACAATCTGAAAATCATACATACCGACGCAAATAAAATCAGCTCCCTGATCAAAGGCATATTTAAATCCATCCTGTGGCTTAATTGCTCCGGCAGCCAACACCTTGAAAGCTATCCATGGTTCCTCCAGGCTATTCATAAAATCGATTGTTTCCTGAGGTTTATAGCAATACATATTATCTTTCCATTCAGCATCGGGATGCGCCGACCAGTAATTATGATGGTGAAGAGTTTTAACCCAGAAATCGGGTTTAATTCCCTGCGCTACACAACCTTTAATGGTTTCAATACGATGGGCACCAATACCAGCCGGTTTACCCGCTTTCCGTATCATTTCAAGTCCGTTAACCAGGTCTTCATAATTTCCTTCTCTCACCAGCCGGTCAGCAATTTCACCCTGGCAATACAAAGCATCGGCGTTACTTTCCAAGGATTGTCTGATTCCTTCAATAAAACCTGCTTTAACCCCGCAATCTGAAATGAATTTCATTTTACCACCTGTTTCATGCCTGTATTTCATTACAATCCTTGCTAACTGAGGATTGGTAAGAATAGCATCTATACCGCAACGCTCAGCCAGTTGCATCGTTAGCATTACCTTTTCATCCGTATGATAAGCTTTTACCAGTTTTGAAACATAAATCAAATCCCTGGAGTGTGCCCACCCGCCAATCAGGTTTCCTCCCATAATCAACCTGCACAATTCCATATCGCC
>JAWLGR010000008.1:0-186211 GCA_041684965.1 Mariniphaga sp. | reverse complement strand
CATTATTCACACGTTTTATTAAAACATAAAAAAGGCAATAAAAAAAACATAAAAAAACTACTTCGCATATTGTTTTAAAAATTGGATTAGCAGTAAGTTATTTTGTTGAAATACAAAAATGTCAGGCATTGTCCTTTTTAATCATTTTTTAATCTCCCATTCATTCCGGCTTAATTCGGTGTACCTTTTTTTGTTTCGTAAACATTTTGAGTTAAGGAAACATATTTTAAACAATTAAACAATTACGAAAATGACTTACTTATTAAAATCAGGAACATTTGACAGAAAACAAATAAAAGGAAATGCTGTCAGAAAACAGAGGAAGGGGGTTAAACAAAAAATTTACCAACTCTGGCAGGAGGAAATGGAAGAGAAGGGTTTCAACAGAATCAACCGGTTTAAACAGGGACTTCTTATTATTACGGCCCTGGTTTTAATGTCTTCGTGCGTGAGCAAGAAAATGCTGGTTGAAGAGCAGAACCGTTCTAAAAAAGTTACGAAAGATTTGAACCAGTGCGAAATAGAAAACCAAAAATTACTTAATGCCAACAAAGATTTATCAGGGAAAATTATTTTGCTCGAAAACCAACTGGCAAACGAGCAGAGCAAGGGCAACATTCTTGATCAGCAGATGCACTACTACCAAAGTGCCAATACAAATTTACTCGATCGTTTAACTGATTTGTCGGTTGTGAGTAAAACCGGGGCTGAAAGTATCCGGAAATCGCTTGATGCAATTAACGATCAAAATAAATACATTAAGGATTTAACATCGGCTATGCGGGCTAAAGATTCGATAAACCTTGCGCTGGTTATGAAACTGAAACGCTCCCTGGTGGACATTAACGACGAGGATGTAAATATAGAGGTTAAAAAAGGTGTGGTTTATATTTCAATTTCCGATAAAATGTTGTTTAAATCGGGCAGATACGAAATTAACCAGGCAGCCGATTTGGTGCTGGGTAAAATTGCCAGGGTATTAAATGACCATAAACAACTTGACATTTTAGTGGAAGGCCATACCGACAATGTGCCCATTTCGACTCAGGAGCTGGCTGACAACTGGGACTTGAGTGTAAAACGGTCAACCAGCGTGGTTAGGTTGTTACAAAACAAATACGGAATTTCCCCGGAAAGGATGACTGCCGGTGGCCGCTCCGAATATGTGCCAAAAACCTCCAACTCAACAGTGGAAGGAAAAGCATTGAACAGACGAACCGAAATTATAATTCTGCCGAAACTGGATGAATTTTTTGAACTTCTGGAACCATCATCTATCAGATAGGCTTTCTTTATCAAGTCCCGGAGAGTGGCTCCGGGGCTTTTTTTTTGACGAGGTTTTAATTATATTGCTGACACATTTTACCGGAATGAAAATATTAGTTGTAGAAGATGAAGTAAAAGTAGCCGAATTTTTAAAAAAAAGGGCTTGAAGAACAGGGCTATTCAACCGATGTTGCCTATGACGGGCAAATGGGGGAGAAGCTTGCACTGCGCAACCAATATGACATTCTCCTGCTCGACGTTATTTTGCCGCTAATTAACGGGTATGAACTCTGTAAAAGAATCCGCGAAAAAAAACCTCATATCCCAATTCTTATGCTCACAGCATTGGGCACAACAGAAGATAAATTATCCGGATTTGATTCAGGAGCTGACGACTACCTGGTAAAACCTTTTGAATTTAGTGAACTTCTGGCCCGGATAAGGGCGCTGGTAAAACGTGCAACAGGTGTGGTACAAACTTCTAAAATAATTAAAGTGGCCGATCTGGAACTTGACCTGGATAAAAAAACGGCCCGCAGGGGAAATTCAGACATTGGACTTACCGCAAAAGAATTTGCCCTGCTCGAATTTCTGATGAGAAACAAAGGCCGCGTTCTTACCCGCCCCGATATTGCGGAAAAAGTCTGGGATATTACTTTTGATACAGGAACCAATGTGGTGGATGTTTACATCAATATCCTCCGAAAAAAACTCGATAAAGATTTTCCACAAAAACTTATTCATACACGAGTTGGGATGGGTTATATGTTAAACGACCAGTAATGGATATTCGCAAAAAAATAACTTACCAGTTTCTCGGGAGTGTTGCACTGCTGTTATGGGTTTCCCTGATGGCCATTTACTTTTTATTTTCACAGGCCCGAAAAGAAGAATTCTTCGACCGTCTTGGCAGAAAAGCCAAATTGGTTGCAGAAATATTAATCGATATTGAAGAAATTGACTCAGAGCTTTTACTGAAAATTGAAAAAAATAACCCACTCAACCTGGCCAATGAAAAAATTGTTATTTACGATTTTCAAAATCAGGTAATTTATTCAACCGATGAAGATGACTTCCTACATCTTTCCGAATCAACCATCGAAGAGGTTCGTCTCGAACAGGAAATCCGGTTCAGAAAAGATGACTACGAAGTTTTCGGGCAGTTTTATACCGGGCAATATGAGCGCATTGTGGTTTTTGCAGCGGCAACTGACATTTTTGGTAAGAACAAGTTGAAATGGTTGAGAATTATTATGATAGTTGTTTTTACCCTCAGCCTGATTTTTATCTGGTTTGCAGGGCGCTTATTTGCTGTTAAGGCACTAGCGCCTATTTCTACCATTGTAAACCAGGCAAACAAAATTGAAGCAAAAAACCTGAGTGACCGGTTAGATACAGGAAACGGAAAGGATGAAATTGCACGTCTTGCAAAAACCTTCAACAGTATGCTGGAAAGGCTTGAACTTGCATTCAGAATACAGAAAAATTTTATTGCCAACGCATCGCATGAATTACGCACTCCATTAACCGTAATTACCGGCCAGTTGGAAGTAGTGTTGATGAAAGCAAGGGAAAATGAAGAGTATAAAAACACATTAATAACGGTTCTCGACGAAATAAAGGATTTAAACAACCTTTCCAACAAACTGCTTTTACTCGCACAAACAAACCTAAGCAAAGGTGAACTGGATTTTTCAAACATTCGAATTGACGAAATAATCTGGAAATGCCGGAAAGAAGTTATGGGCCGGGCCCCAAACAACATCATCGATATTTATTTTGGAGATGAAATTGATGACGAAAACAAAATGCAGATTTCCGGAAACGAGCAGCTTCTTAAAACGGCCATTGTAAACCTGATGGACAATGCCTGTAAATATTCAGATAACCATAGGGCAGAAGTGCACCTGAATGCATTGAATGAAAAGCTAATTTTGAAATTTATAGACCAGGGAATCGGAATTGCTGAAAATGACCTGAAAATGATATTTGAACCATTTTACAGATCAAAAAATGTTTTACATTCTTCCGGACATGGAATCGGATTATCGCTGGTGAAAAAAATTGTTTCACTTCATAATGGAAAAATCCATGTAAAATCTGAACTGCAAAATGGTACTGAATTCGAAATTATATTTCCATCAATAAATTGATATGTAGCTTTTTAAGTATCGTCCTTTTTTTAATCTCTTTTTAATTTGATTTTCATCCCCGGTTAATTTCATGGCCGTATGTTTGTTCTGAAGTTTTTAATTATTAATCGTTTTAAAAAGAATAGCCATGAAAACAATTATTAAAAAAAGAATCGTACCAATTGCTGGTATTGCTGTAATTGCAGTTTTGTTATCGGTTGCAGGAGTTTTACAGGTAAACAATACAAAACTGAAGGATAAATTATCCGGTGAAAAAATAAAGTCGGAGAATTTGTTGTCGAAAAAATTACAACTCGATAAATCACTTGATCTCACAAAAAAAGATCTAACCGATATGAAAGGAAAGAACTCCTCTATGGAAAAAATGATCCTGGATACCAATCAAAAAATTATTCAGAAAAATGCGGAAATCAACAGGTTGAGAGCTCAAAATGCTTCAATGAAAGAGCTGCAGCTAAAAATTGATGAATTTGAAAATTTGAAATCAAAGTTAAATAAACAAATCAATGAGATGGACAAATCCCTTGCCCAGGCAAAAGCTGAAAATCTTAAACTGAATGACAAAATAGCATCAGGTGCAAAAACCACTTCCGAACTTTCTGCTGATAACTCCATATTAAGGGCGATTGTTTCGGATAACTACCGAACCGAAGCACTCCGTGGAAAAAACGATAAACTAACTGTAAATGCAAGAAGAACCAACAAATTGATGATAAGTTTCGATTTGCCGGCCAACGTTTTTACCAAAGAGTTTTATTTTACAATTACAACACCTGAAGGGAATCAATTTGCGAGCAATAAAGATTTGGCTGTTGCGATTGAAGTTACATACCTCCAGGGAGATTTAATTGCATCGGCAAACCAAATAACTTCAGATGCAACAGGGAAAGCAAGGGTTGAAATGAGCTATCTTCCCAAACAAAAACTTACTCAGGGAATTTACAGTTTTAACCTGTACAACAGCGGCAGGTTTTTGGGAAGTACACAGCTCAGGCTGAAATAAGTATAAAAAGAATTTACCATGGATTCCTTTTCAAAGAAAAAAGAAAGCGAAGAGATCTTTCCCCTGAACAGGAAATCATCTCTTCCCATTTCGGATACAAAAAGCCGAAATGCTTTCGCTCCAAATAATAAAGAAGCTAAAAACAAATACCAGTTTGTTGTAGATTGGCAACTTCCCTAATGGCATTTTTGCTGAATTCTTTGCGGTTATTACATCAAAAGATGTAACGATAATTTTGTGTAATATTTTAAAATACAAATATTTATGAAGGTTTTAATGTTTGGTTGGGAGTTTCCTCCAAATATATCAGGAGGATTAGGTACGGCATGTTATGGATTGACAACAGGCCTTTCGAAAGATAATGATATGAAGGTAACGTTTGTGGTACCAAAGGTTTTTGGGGGAGAAGACAAGAGCAATATTAATCTCATAGAAGCTGGTAATGTCTCCATTGAAAGTCGTAAAATCAGTTTGACTGAATTTGGAAAACCGATAGAATATGTTGAAATAGAATCAAAGTTGGTTCCTTATGTTGACCCGGAAGGCTATTTAGTACAAACCAGCTATACAGTGGAGGACACTAAAGCTATGCTTGAAGAATCACAGGGTAAGCTAAAATTCACAGGAAAATACGGACCTGACCTTTTTTCTGAAATTGGGAGATATGCTATTGTTGCCCACGCACTTGCACAGGATTTGGAATTTGATATCATTCATGCACACGATTGGCTGACCTTTCCGGCGGGCATTGCTGCAAAACAAGTTTCCGGAAAACCATTGGTAATTCATGTTCACGCAACCGATTTTGACAGAAGTGGCGGAAACGCTAATCCAAAAGTTTACGCCATTGAAAAACAGGGAATGGATGCAGCAGACAAAATCATTACGGTCAGTAATTTTACACGGAAGATGGTAATTGATAAATATAAAATTGCCCCGGAAAAAATTGTGACGGTATATAATGCTGTTGAACCTGATAAACAAAAAAACAAGCTCCCGGTTGTCAGGGGATTTAACGAAAAGGTTGTGACTTTTTTAGGACGAATCACTACACAAAAAGGGCCTGAATATTTTGTTGAAGCAGCTAACCGCGTTCTTCAAAAAATGGATAATGTGCGTTTTGTTATGGCAGGAAGTGGCGATATGATGGATAGAATGGTTCTACGTACTGCGCAACTTAAAATAACCGATAAGTTTCATTTCACCGGGTTTTTAAAAGGAGATGATGTTTACAAAATGTACCAGATGAGCGATGTATATATTATGCCTTCTGTATCAGAACCTTTTGGGATATCACCTTTGGAGGCAATGCAAGCAAGGGTGCCTGTCATTATATCGTATCAGTCGGGAGTTAGTGAAATTTTGTCAAATGCAATAAAAATAGATTATTGGGATATTGATGCGATGGCTGATGCCATAAATGGCATCCTTTCTTATCCCAGTCTGTCGAAATTGCTTGCCCGTCAGGGGAAAAAAGAATCATTTAATTTGAGGTGGGAAGATTCGGCCCAAAAGGTAAAGCAGGTCTATTGGGCATTAATTAACAGGATTCCGGTTGCATTAAATTAACTTGCAAAAACAATTATCATGAAGTCGGTTTGCCTTCTTTTTCAGGTTCACCAGCCGGTGAGACTGAAGAAATACAGATTTTTTGAAATCGGAAAGTCCTCTTATTATTATGATGACTATAAAAATGAATATTATACCAGAAAAGTGGCAAACAACTGTTATCTTCAAATGAATAAAATAATCGCCGATTTGATAAATAAATACCAGGGCAGATTTAAAGTTTCATATTTAATTTCAGGTACTGCTATTGATCAGCTAATAATTTATGCACCCGAAATTATTGAAAGTTTTCAGCAACTTGCCCAAACCGGTTGTGTCGAATTTTTGGCCGGAACAAACTTTCACTCGCTTTCTGCTATTGCAAACCAAGAAGAATTCAGAGAACAAGTAAAATTACATACACAAACCATAGAAACATTATTTGGAAAAAGGCCGGAAGTTTTTGCGAATACAGGATTATTATATTCAAACGAAATTGGCGCCATGGTGTCCGGAATGGGATTCAAAGCTATGGTTGCAGAAGGTTCCCGGGAAATTTTAAGTTGGAGAAACCCTCATTTACTTTATTCCAATGCATTGCAGCCATCAATGCAAATATTGTTAAATAATAAACGGTTGAGTGACGAAATCATCCATCGGTTCTCAGGTACCAATTGGCAAAAAGACCCGTTAACAGCGAAAAACTTTGTTGATCATTTAAACAAAACAACTGAAAATGAAAAGCTTATAAATTTGTTTATGGATTATGAAATTTTCGGTGAAAGGTATAAACCTGAAAGTGGTATTTTTGATTTTATTACTTCTCTTCCTTTGTCCGTATTGAGAAAATCAGAATTCAATTTTTTAACACCTTCAGAAATAATAAAAAATTATAAGACAACATCAACGCTAAATATTCCACACCCTGTTTCTTCAGCCGGAATTGCAAAAAATTATTCATCGTGGCTGGGAAATGATTTACAACGCGAAGCCTTCGGAAAATTACACAATCTTTATCCTGCAGTAAAGGAATGCACTGACGAGGCGATTTTAAAAGACTGGCATTATCTGCAAATTAGCGACCATTTTTATTACATGGGAACCGGAAATTGTCATAACGGTACCGGGAAAATTCCTTTTAGCCCTTACGAAAGTCCATACGAAGCGTTTATCAATTATATGAATATTTTAAACGACTTTACTTTACGTTTAAAACAGTTAAATCCGGATTATTAATCTTTTATATCATAAACTAGAAAAAATGAGACCATTTATTATCACTCAGCAAATTACCACGCGCAATGTAATGTCGCTTGAAAAATATCTGGACGAAGTTAGAAAGATAGAACTTCTCACCGTTGAAAAGGAAACTGAGTTGGCAAAACGCGTTAGAATGGGAGATTCACAGGCAAAGGAAATTCTTGTAAAGGCGAATCTCAGGTTTGTAATTTCCGTTTCAAAAAAATATCAAAATCAAGGTCTTAGTCTTCCCGATTTAATTAGTGAAGGAAACCTTGGCTTATTAAAAGCGGCTGAAAATTTCGATGAAACACGTGGATTCAAATTTATAACTTATGCCGTTTGGTGGATTCGGCAATTCATTGTTCAGGCAATTTCTGAGCAATCGCGTATTGTAAGGCTTCCTGTAAATATAATCTGGGAAATTCACAAAATAAACCAAACCTGGTACCACATGCAGCAAAAATTGCATCGGGATCCGACGGTAAATGAAGTAGCTGAAAAACTGGATATTTCAACCGAAAAAATCAAATTTTGCCTAAACTGTTCAAAAATGCATTTCTCGCTTGATGCTCCCCTGAACTATGATGATGATTGTACTCGATATGATACTTTAAAAAATGATTATTCAACAAAACCGGACCAAAACCTCATAAAAAGTTCTTTGCGAAATGACATTGAACGTTCGCTAAACAGTTTAACCAAACATGAAGCTCAAATAATGAAGTATTATTATGGTCTGAATAATCAACCACCCCTCTCGTGTGAAGAAATAGCAAAAATAATGTGTTTTTCGGTTTATAGAATCAGGAAGATAAAAGAAATTGCAATACAAAAACTTAGGTTTAACGAAAAAAGCTATTTGCTCAAATCATATTTTGAAATGCAATAAATTAAAAAAATCTAACTACAATTTTTTAAATCAATTAATCAAAGGGTATGAAACCTTACTTTTCCACGTTGTTTAATTGCTCTGATTGTAGTATTTCATAGCTTCAGGCATAAATTGTTTCAGTTTTTTTATTCTTGTTTCTTCGGAAGGTTGGGTGCTTAAAAATTCAGGTGGACTTCCGCCGCCTGCATTTGACATTCTTTCCCAGAAAGGAATTGCTTCCTGCGGATTATAACCTGCCATGGCTACAAATATTAACCCATACTGGTCGGCTTCAATTTCCTGTTGCCGCGATCAGGGCAACATAGCTCCGACCTGACTTCCAATGGCATACGATTGCAAAAACATACTTTGAGTTTCCTGGGGTTTTTGTGACAATGCAGCCTGTAAGGCCATACCTCTCAGTTGCTGCATCATTCCCTGACTCATTCGTTCACTGCCATGTTTTGCAATAGCATGTGCAATTTCGTGGCCAACCACAATGGCAAGTACTGTTTCGTTTTGAGCTACCGGCAGTAACCCTGAATATACAACCACCTTCCCGCCGGGCATGCACCATGCATTAACCGCTTTATCGTCTATGGTATTAAATTCCCAGTTGTAGCCAGCAATTACTGATTCCTGCTCTTGGCTTATATAATACTTTGTAATGGCTTTTGAAATACGCGCACCCACGCGTTCTACCATCGCAGCATCTTTGTTGCCGGCCGGTTTTAATACCTTGTGATCCGATAAAAACGTTTTATACTTACTGGTAGCCATAAACTGCAGCTCCGATTCAGGGACTAAACTCAACTGGTTGCGGCCTGTTACCAGGTTAAGCACGCATCCTGTCAACAAAGTGGAAACCAAAATCAATAAAAGATGTTTTCTGATCTGAAGATCAATTCTAGTTACCCTGTTTTTAAAAAATGTTATCACTATTATCCGACTAATCTGCGAACTTGAGTAATACACTCAATAATTGCCTGATAGTCAGTTATTATTATTTGTATTCAAAATTCTACAGACCCATCAGCGGAACCTGCGGAGCTGATACCATCGGAGCCGTTTCTTTTGGTACTTTTCTATGGAGGCAAACAAAGAAAAGTACGACAGCGAGGATTGGGGGGCAAAGCCGGGACCCAATCCGTACCATCGACAATGAAAGACCCCGGGAGAGAAATTGGAGATGGGCGCGTGTTTTTTTCTACACATTTTTTTTACAAAAAAAAGTGAAAAGCTAGTGTCACGCATCCCCACACACCCCATTGAATTATAGAACATTACAAAGTAATTTTATAATTCAATGGGGTGTGTGGGTTCAATGATACCAAGCCCGCCCTATCGGTGGGAACGGAAAAAAGCACGGAAACAAAGGAAATATGAATGAGTCCAGACTTTATCATTTGCGGTATTTTCCGCGAAAGATTCCGTAATTTCCGCACTTTTAACATTTGTATTCAAATGGGATAAAACAGATTTAGGTTGCAACAGGATTGTGGTACATAGTCCTGTTTCCGCTTCAATTGTTTGTGCGTAATGCAGTCCTGAAAACAATAGACATTTTGTTACTCCCTGGAGGGGGGAGTGTCGTTTGTGGTATGGGGAATGCGTCAGGGATTGCAGTGATATCCTTTCCGTTCCGATAATCATCGGAACGGAAAGATTTAACGGAAAGCCCGCCCGGACGCCCAAAGTAAAAGTGTGCCGGTCAACATAGGAAAAATAAATTTCGCACTTAATTAATTGTAATCCTTTTAAATGGTGGTTAATCTCTCGGGCGGAAATATTTAAAGAATGACTAATTCGTGGGGAAAATGTGGGGAAAACATCAAAATTAAAAAACGCAACCCTCTAAAATTTAGCTGATTGCGTTTTGTGTCTGTGCCCAGAACAGGACTTGAACCTGCACGGCCAAAAACGGCCACCAGGCCCTCAACCTGGCGTGTCTACCAATTCCACCATCTGGGCAAGATTTAATGAACGCCTGCCTTTTAAAAAGGCATATTTTTATTTGCGAGTGCAAAAGTAAAAAAAAACTTTAAACCCAACCGGTTTTGTGAAAAAATGTTCCTGAATCAGCGTGCATATTCCTGATCAGTGCGAACTTCAGTAATCCTTCCCCTTTTGATAGTAAAATAAAAACGTTCGGTTTTAATTGCCGAAGGTGTAACTATTGGATCAAGTGCAAGTTTCCCCTGGCTGATTTCAGTACTTCGTAATTCTTCTGTCTTTTTGAAAATATAAACAGAGTCTCCCCCTATTAAAGTAATAGCATCTGGATTGCCAAATTCCTTTTCAAGGTATGAAACCGGTTTCCCTGTATATGATTTTTGTAACCGGTGCTGAACTCCGCAGGCTGCCAGGAATACTATTCCCAACAGGATTAAAAAATTTCGGATCATTATTGAATTTTTTACAAATTAATCTGAAATAATTTAGATAACAGTATGTTTAAGGTTTTTTAAGATTCGTGTATTAAATTGAGGTTGTTTCCTCAACCGGGTAACCAGTTACCTATGAATATTTTCTATCTTTGCAGCGCGTTTAACGACATATTTATTGTCCATAAAAACAACTGTCTCATGATTTATTTTTTCAGAACCCAAAATAATACAGTTATAGCAGTGGACGCAATTCATCCACTGAATCCCAGCGATATCGATAAGTTGATTTGGTTATTTTCCGGTGCACGTCTTTTAGACCAGGAAGTACTGGAAGGCTGGTTTGTTGGTCCCCGCAGGGAAATGCTGACTCCCTGGAGTACCAATGCAGTTGAGATTACCCAGAATATGGGAATTAACGGTATTGCAAGGATTGAAGAATTTATTGAGGTTGAGAATGAAAATGCGGTGTTTGATCCCATGCTGCAACGTAAATACAAAGGTCTGTCGCAAAGGCTTTTCACTATTGAAAAGAAGCCGGACCCGATTATGTATATTGATGATATTGCCCAATACAATCAACTTGAAGGTCTTGCACTCAGCACTGATGAAATAGAATACCTGTCATCGGTTTCATCAGCTATTGGAAGGCCGCTTACCGATAGCGAAGTTTATGGATTTGCTCAGGTAAATTCGGAGCATTGCAGGCATAAGATCTTTAATGGTACCTTTATTATAGATGGAAAGGAAATGGAGCTTTCCCTTTTTCAGCTAATAAAGAAAACTTCGTATGAGAATCCAAATAAAATTATATCGGCATATAAAGACAATTGCTCATTTGTGCAAGGCCCGGTGGCAGTTCAGTTTTCTCCCTTAACGCAGGATAAACCTGATTTTTTTGTAGCGAAAGAAATTGAAACAGTACTTTCACTTAAGGCTGAAACGCATAATTTTCCAACGACAGTTGAACCTTTCAACGGGGCCTCGACAGGAACCGGTGGTGAAATCCGCGATCGAATGGCAGGAGGTAAAGGAAGTTTTCCTGTGGCAGGTACTGCAGTTTATATGACTTCCTATCCGAGGACCGGAACAAACCGTCCTTGGGAACAGGCAACAGAAGAACGAAACTGGTTGTATCAGACACCGGAAGAGATACTGATAAAAGCATCGAACGGTGCCAGTGATTTTGGAAATAAATTTGGACAGCCATTGATTGCAGGATCGGTATTAACATTTGAACATTTTGAAAAGCAAAAAAAATATGGCTATGACAAGGTAATAATGCTTGCCGGTGGAATAGGATTTGCGAATAAACGCGACAGTTTAAAAAGCAATCCCAGAAAAGGTGATTCGATTGTATTACTTGGTGGTGATAATTACCGGATTGGTATGGGAGGTGGAGCTGTTTCATCGGTAGCAACCGGACAGTTTGCAAATGCCATTGAATTGAATGCAGTTCAGCGGGCCAATCCTGAAATGCAGAAAAGGGTATACAATGCTATCCGTGCTCTGAGCGAGTCGGATGAGAACCCTGTTATTTCAATTCATGACCACGGAGCAGGTGGTCATTTGAATTGCCTTTCTGAGTTGGTGGAAACAACTGGTGGTAAAATAGATACAAGCAAATTGCCTGTAGGTGATCCCACATTATCGCAAAAGGAAATTATTGGGAATGAATCGCAGGAGCGGATGGGGTTGGTTATGAACCCGGAAAATCTGTCATTATTGCAAAAAATAGCTGAACGGGAACGTGCACCCTTTTATGTTGTTGGTGAAGCTACCGGCGACATGCAGTTTACTTTTGAGAATTCGAAAACCGGTGAGAAACCTATTGATTGGCAATTGGGCCATATGTTTGGAAATTCACCCAAAATGGTGCTGGAGGATTCTACTGAGCCGGTCGATTTTGAAAATATTGAATATTCTCCGGAAGCAACGGGGAAATACATCGAATGGGTACTTCAATTGGAATCAGTGGCTTGCAAAGATTGGCTCACAAATAAGGTAGACCGGTCAGTAAGTGGCCGGATAGCCAAACAACAGGGAGCAGGTAAACTGCAATTGCCGCTCAACAATCTGGGGGTTTTTACATTGGATTACCAGGGAAGGGCAGGAGTAGCCACATCAATCGGGCATGCACCAGTTGCCGGATTGATAGATCCTGTAAATGGTTCGATCCTTTCGATAGCAGAAGCATTAACAAATATAATATGGGCCCCGCTTCCCGCAGGTATCCGGAGTGTGTCATTAAGTGCCAACTGGATGTGGCCTGCAAAGAATCAGGGAGAGAATGCCAGAATCTATTATGCAGTGGAGGCAGCCAGTAATTTTGCATGTGCACTGGGGATTAACATACCTACCGGGAAAGATTCCATGTCGATGACCCAGAAATATGCTGATGATGTGGTTCTTGCACCCGGGACTGTGATCATTTCCGCATCAGCAGAGGTGTCAGATGTACGAAAGGTGGTGGAGCCGGTACTGGTGAACGACGAAACTAAAGAAATTCTATTCATTGATTTTTCATTTTCTGAAAAAGAATTGGGAGGAAGTGCTTTTGCACAGGTACTTAATAAAATTGGTAAAAATTCTCCTGAGATAATAGATGCTGAGAGATTTGTTAACGCTTTTGATGCTGTACAAAACCTTATTGAGCAGGAACTGATACTTGCAGGACATGATATTGGCTCAGGAGGGTTGATTACTACCTTGCTTGAGATGTGTTTCAGTAACATTAGAGGAGGTATGAGTTTGGATTTAGGCGGAATTGGAGAGGCAGATCTAACGAAAGTCCTGTTCAGCGAAAATCCCGGTATTGTTGTTCAATGCGCCGATAATGAAAAAGTTAAGAGTTATTTGAGAGAACAGGAAGTAGAATTTGTTTCTCTTGGTTTTCCTGTTGCCGAACGAACGTTGACGGTTCTTTTCAATGAAACTACAGAGATGTTTAACATTGATGCGTTGCGCGATATATGGTTTAAAACTTCTTATCTTCTCGACAGGAAACAAAGTGGAAAAGAACTGGCCCTTGAACGTTATAAAAACTATAAAAATTTAGGATTGAAGTTTGATTTTCGCAATTTTTCCGGTAAAGCATCTGATTATGGAATTGACCTTAACCGAAGGAGCCCGTCAGGAATTAAAGCGGCAATCATACGTGAAAAAGGTGTAAACGGTGATCGTGAGATGGCTTATGCCATGTATCTGGCAGGTTTGGATGTTAAGGATGTTCATATGACTGATTTAATTTCAGGGCGTGAAACTCTGGAAGACATTAATATGATTGTTTTTGTCGGAGGATTTTCCAATTCAGATGTATTGGGATCGGCAAAAGGGTGGGCCGGAGCTTTTAAATACAATGAAAAAGCACGAAAAACCCTTGAAAGCTTCTACAACAGGGAAGATACCCTTAGTTTGGGTGTCTGCAACGGTTGTCAGCTGATGGTGGAACTAGGGCTGGTATATCCTGAACATGACGACCGGCCCAAAATGCTGCACAATGATTCCGGTAAATTTGAATCCATATTTCTGAATGTTGATGTTCTTGAAAATAATTCGGTGCTGCTTAAAAATATGAGTGGAATGAAACTGGGGATATGGGTTGCTCATGGTGAAGGTAAATTTGCTTTTCCTTATGAAGAAGACCAGTATCGTATACCTTTGAAATACAGCAGCGATGCATATCCGGCTAACCCCAACGGTTCGCAATATGCAACAGCAGCAATTTGTTCAAACGATGGCCGGCATCTGGCAATGATGCCTCACCTTGAGCGGTCATTTGCTCCATGGCAATGGGCTTATTACCCGGCAGAGCGAAAAAAGGAAGAGGTTGCTCCATGGCTCCAGGCTTTTGTAAATGCCCGGGACTGGATTAGAATCAAGAAAAATCAGCCGGCAGAAATTTAAGTGTGTGCAGGGATTTGGAAGACCATCTTTTCAGCGAGCTCATCAGCGAGTTGTTTTCCTTTAAGCATTTCAACTATACGGAGTGCAAACAATATGGCTACGCCTGCTCCTTTTCCGGTAATAATATTATCTGATATTTCAATCTCATTGCCTGTAACAATTGCTCCGGTCAACTGGTCTTCATACCCCGGATAACAGGTGGCTTTTTTATCTTTCAGTAATTTTAAACTACCCAAAACAATGGGTGCGGCACAAATAGCTCCTAATGGTTTGCCTTCACTGTAAAAGCGGGTAATCTGCATGTTTAAGTCCTGGTGGTTTTTTAGATTTTTTGCCCCAGGCATACCACCTGGCAGAACAATCATTTTCACCTGTTCATAATTTAATTCATGGAAAAGCTTGTCGGCTTTTATAGTTATGCCATGTGAGCCCGTTACATCCTTCTGATCAGTGACCGATACAATTAAAGTTTTAATATCAGCCCTGCGTAAAACATCAATTATACTAACAGCTTCTATTTCTTCGAACCCCTCTGCCAGGTGAACTGCAACTATTTCATTCATAAATTATTATTTGAAATATAATGAAAAAAAAAGATCTTCGTCAACACGAAGATCTTTTTCGACGAGATTATTCAATATTAATTGTTAGAAAATTCACTAAGTGACTTTTCAAGTTTCTTCCGGGTAAAGAAAATCCGGCTTTTTACAGTTCCTAATGGTAAATCCAGTTCCTCAGCAATCTCCTTGTATTTATATCCATCCAAAAACATTGTAAAAGGAATTCGATATTCATCATCCAGCGAATTAATGCTTTTGTGAATTTCCTGAGTGCTGTAGAAGGAATCCGGTGCAGGATATACTTTATCTTTCGAAAACAATAGATGGAAATCATTGTTCGAATCGTCAAAAGTATTTCTTGTTTTTACATTCCTGCGGTAATCATTAATGAATGTGTTTTTCATGATGGTGTAAATCCATGCTTTAAAGTTTGTATTTTGGGTAAATTTGTCCCGGTAAGTCAATGCTTTAAGCATGGTTTCCTGTAGAAGGTCATCAGCACGTTCCGAATCGGAAGTTAAACTTAAGGCGTAATAATGCAACTTGTCTTTTAAACTAAGAAGTGCGTTGTTAAATTGAATCTGAGTCATGGCGCTTTTTTATTTTTAGTTTGTTACTAATTTTTTACTTTTGGTTAAAACAAATATAGAATTGATTAAACAGATAAAAAAGATTTAAAACTCTTTTTGTAGTTGTTATTTTCTATCACTAATTGATTTCTTCTATATCCATCCATTTTTTAAAAAATATTTGTTCTATTCCAACTTATATGTTTTATACTGGTTAGCCTTACTTAAAATTTTGTGCCGAAAATTTCTTTAAACATGCAATATCCTAATTAGTAGAGGTATCCGTTCAGATATAATGGGGAGACTTTTATAAAGGATTTTTATTTTGTGGGAAGAATTACACACTTGTGTCCTCAAATTCCACAATTGTTTCTAAAATCCAGCCTCGTAGTTTTCAGTTGCGGTTTCAGAACCTGGCTTTCGGTAATGAGTTGACTTTTTCTAAAAACGGGAATCATGTTATCTTTGCTTTTAAAATTTAAAGATGAAATATCAAATTCAATCAAACCGGAATTTTAATGTGCTGTTTTTCAGAAAATGGGGCAGGAAGAGTTATTCACTTTATTCTACATTAAAGAAAGTTGCTATAATTTCAACCTTATCAGTCAGCTATTTTTTATCAGTCCCTGTTTCTGCTGTTGCCATGCCCCAGGATACAACTGAAATTAAAATGCAGTATGATCTGGATGAAATTGAAGTCACTGCTTCGAGGGCACCGGTACTGTATTCACAGGTAGCACGGGTTCTTACAATTATAGATGCGAAGCAGATTCAGCGAATGCCGGCGGAAAGTGTTCAGGATTTACTGGAGTATGTTGCAGGTGTTGACATCAGACAACGGGGTGCTGAAGGAGTTCAGGCAGATATAAGCATCCGCGGCGGCACATTCGACCAGATTCTTATCCTCCTCAATGGGATTAATATTACGGACCCTCAGACCGGACATCATAATCTAAATATACCGGTAAGTCTGGCTCAGATTGAGCGAATAGAAATACTTGAAGGCCCTGCTGCAAGAGTATATGGGCCAAATGCTTTTTCGGGAGCTATTAATATTATAACCCGAAAACCAGACCACGATCAACTATCCACTTATATCACGACAGGAAGTTTCGGGTATTTAAATGCCGGAGTTTCAGGCAGCATCCGGTCAGGCCGGTTTTCTCAGATGCTTGCCGGAAACAGGAAAAAATCGGATGGTTACATAGATAATACGGATTTCAAATCGTCTGATATTTATTATTCAGGAGAGTATGCATCCAATACAGGAGCGCTTTTTTTTCAGGGTGGATTTGCAGACAAGCAATTTGGTGCCAATAGTTTTTACACACCAGTATATCCTAACCAGTTTGAAAAAGTTCAGACCTATTTTGGTTCGGCAAGATTTGAATCACAAACAAAAATGAATTTGACACCTGCAATTTACTGGCGCCGGCATTCCGATACTTTTATGCTGTTTCGTGAAAATGCACCTGATTGGTATGCAAATCATAACTTTCACCGCACTGATGTTTGGGGAGCTGATCTGAATTCATGGTTTACTTGGATGGGTGGTAAAACATCATTTGGAACCGGATTTCGTTCAGAAGCCATATTAAGTAATGTGCTGGGTGATCCTTTGGAAGAAACAATTACTTTTTCAGGTAAAGAAAAATTTTTTACGCACTCTAAAATCCGCAGAAATGCATCTCTTTTTGCAGAACACACTTTTTACATTGATGAATTAATGTTTACCGCAGGTGTAATGGCAAACTACATCACAGACCGGCAGGAAGGAATTAAGTTTTTTCCGGGATTTGATGTTGGTTATCCTGTATTCCAGTCGTTTAAATTAATTGCCTCATGGAATACATCTTTAAGGATGCCTACATTTACCGATTTATATTATTCAGGACCTACAAATGTTGGGAATCCGGATTTAAAGCCAGAAAAGGTGACTGCTCTTGAAGGTGGAGGTAAATTGAGCACAAGGGTTTTAAAAGGGCATGTGATTTTTTTTCACCGGAAAGGTACCGACCTGATTGATTGGATTCGCGCTGAAGAGGATGAATTATGGCAATCAACAAATCATACAGAAATTAACAGCCGGGGGATGGAAATAACCCTCACGTATTTTCCGGAGATTCATCTGAATAAGAACCTGCCAGCCAGAGTAGGAATTAGCTACCTGTACAATCAGCAACAAAAAGAAGAAGGTTCATTCTTATCCTATTATGTAATGGATAATCTCAGGAATAAATTTGTGGCCTCAGTAAACCAGAAGATTTCAAAAAAAATATTCATTGATATTAATGCAGTTTTTCAGGATAGAGAAGGAACTTTTACACTTTTCGATGGAGGGTCCTATACCCGTGAAGTTGAATACAGGCCTTTTTGGACAGTAGATTCAAAAGTTGTATGGGAATTGGGTCACTTGGATCTTTTTTTATCGGCAAACAATCTATTTAACCAACAGTATTATGATATAGGTAATGTTATTCAACCTGGAAGATGGCTGAAGGCCGGTATTTCATGTAATTTTCAAAAATAGATTTTCATTAATAAAAGAATAGAATTTTGCTGAACTTCTAATTCATAGTTTTATGGGTTTTGTAAAAGTTGTATCTTCGCAAAAAAATAGATATGTTAAAAGGAATATTAGCAGTTTCGGGGCATCAGGGCTTATTTAAGCATATAGCTGAGTCAAAGAATAATATTATTGTTGAGGCTCTTGATACCGGTAAACGGATGCCGGTGTATTCATCTTCGAAAGTTTCAGCACTTGAGGATATTGCAATTTATACCAATACGGCAGATATCCCGTTGAAAGAAATTTTTAAGACCATATCTGATAAGGAGAATGGAGGAGAAGCTTTAAGTCATAAATCTTCTCCGGATAAATTAAAGAATTATTTCGCTGAAATTCTGCCTGAATACGACAGGGATAGGGTATATGTTTCGGATATTAAAAAAGTCCTTCTTTGGTATAATATCCTTCAGGGTAAGGGAATGCTCGATTTTACTGAAGAAGAAGTACCTGAGGAGCATGACAAAGAGGAGGATAAAAAAGAATCAGAATAATTTTAGATGATTTGCCGCTTCTGTGAAATTTTTTCTGTCATTTTCCCTGATTAACAGATCAAAGAGTTTCGCAGTTGCCAGAGCATCACCTGCTGCACGATGACGCCCGGTAATTTCAATGCCTATATTATCGCAAAGACGACCAAGGGAATAGGATTTAAATCCCGGGAAAAATTTTCTTGAAAGTTTTACTGTGCAAAGTGTTTTACGATGAAAATCATATCCTAATCGTTTGAATTCTTCCTGAATGAATTTATAATCGAATTGTACATTATGAGCCACAAAAATTCTTCCTGCTGTAAATTCTACTATTTTTTTTGCAACTTCATAGAATTTTGGGGCATCTTTTACCATTTCATTTGATATTCCTGTCAATCGGGTAATGAAAAGTGGGATGTCCATTTCAGGTTTTACAAGCGTTGAAAAAGAGCCCGTTATTTCACTTCCGTTGTATTGGAAAATGGCAATTTCGGTAATTTGTCCAAATTTATAGCTATTTCCAGTAGTTTCGATATCAATTATGGCAAACAAAATTTCAAAATTTTAATGTTATTTTAAAGAATTGTATATTTTTGTTAAGGAAAATAATGTTAACTAGCTTATTTTGTAAAAAGTATCATATTGTTGGACGAAAAAAATTTAATTAATTGCCGGTAAAAATCTAAAAAATTAATGATTATGAAAAAATTTACGATGATTTTTCTTTCCATAATTTTTGTGGGAAGTGTATTTGCCCAAAATGCGGACAAAAAATGGGCCATTGGTTTGGGGCCTGGAGCATATTACAACCTTGAAAAAGAGGATCTGGGATTTTTAGGAGAATTTTATTTTAGCAGATTTCTGAGCCCGACTTTTGATTTGATGTTAAAATCAGAAGCCGGATTTGCAAGTGAAGGAATCGATTTTGCAAATCCATCCTTGAATCTTAGGTTTAAGTTTTTTAACGGAAGGATGATGGCCGTTAACAGTGCTGTTCAACCTTATCTTTTTGGTGGGGTTGGTTATCTGTTAGATAACAATGCTGAAGGAGTTAATTTCAAAGGTGGGGTAGGGACTAAATTTCCCATAAGTCCAAGTACTTCCTTATATCTGGAGGCAGGTTATATCCATGGTATTGAAGGGCAACGGTATGTTAATGATGTATTGACTAACGTCAATGATAATATAGTAAAGCTCTCAGGGATTATTGAATTCTCATTCGGCGCTGGCAAAGATTCGGATGGTGACGGGGTACCTGACAGAAGGGATAAATGCCCGAATACACCTCCCGGGGTTGCTGTTGATGAACATGGATGCCCTCTTGACAGAGATGGTGATGGCGTACCAGACTATCTGGATGAATGTCCGGATGAACCTGGTGACCCGAAATTGAAAGGTTGCCCCGATCGTGATGGTGATGGTATTCCTGATCATCTGGATGAATGTCCGGATACTCCAGGCCTGGCCAAATTTAATGGTTGCCCTGACACCGATGGTGATGGTGTTCCTGATCACAGGGATAAATGTCCTAATACTCCCAAAGGATGCCCGGTTGATGAACATGGCTGTCCGCTCGATTCTGACGGAGATGGTGTAATCGATTGTGAAGACAAATGTCCGAATACTCCCCGCGGAGTAGCTGTTGATAAATATGGTTGCCCCATCGATTGGGTTGAACTGGATATATCATCTATTAATTTCGATTTTGACAAAGCGGAATTAAGGCCTGAAGAGCAAAAGAAACTTGATGAATTGATTAACAAATTGAGCGGCAGTAGAGAATACGATATTGTTGTTGGTGGTCATACCTGCGATATTGGCACCAGTGCTTACAATATCAAACTTTCTGAAAGAAGGGCTCAGGCTGTTGTAAAATATTTATTGTCAAAAGGCATAAGTAATGCATATGTTGGTTCCAATTATTATGGCGAAGAAAAACCAGCCGTGCCGAATACATCCATTCAAAACAGGAGGATGAACCGCAGGGTGGAATTTGAAGAATTAAAGATTAGACAATAATTTTTCAGGGATTAACAGGTGAAATAAAAAAAAGTCTTGCCATTGGCAAGGCTTTTTTTTTTGAATTAAAACATCCTGACAACCTAAAGTATTATCTTTGTCACGCCGAAAAAATGAGCATTTTCTTAAACATGAAAACCTGAGAAAGCTCAAAGAAACAAGTGTACTTTGAATGATTATGAATATTGAAGAAAGATTACGTGAAATAGTAGCGATGGCTTTGCAAAAGCTTTATGGGTATAAGGCTGATGAAGGAATTATTCAGTTGCAAAACACCCGAAAGGATTTCGAAGGCGATATAACCCTTGTTGTGTTCCCGTTTACCAGGTATTCAAGGAAAAGTCCGGAAATTACTGCAACCGAAATTGGTGATTTTCTAAAACAAGAAATTTCCGGTGTGGAAGCTTACAATGTAGTAAAAGGTTTTTTAAACCTCGTAATAAATACCGATTATTGGATTTCCAAACTGCAGGATGCATGGAATGATGAATTTTATGGCATTGTTCAGGCACAGGATAATGCTGAAATTGTTATGGTGGAATACTCATCACCAAATACTAACAAGCCACTTCACCTTGGTCACATCAGGAACAATCTGCTGGGGTATTCAATCTCTGAAATATTAAAAGCCAATGGGTTCAGGGTTGTCAAAACCAATATTGTTAACGATCGTGGAATTCATATCTGTAAATCGATGCTGGCATGGCAAAAATGGGGAAATGGTCAAACCCCTGAATCTACAGGAATAAAAGGAGATCATTTTGTTGGCGAACTTTATGTTGAGTTTAACAATCACTACAAAAAAGAAATCACAGAATTAATGGCAAAAGGGCTCTCCGAGAAAGATGCAGAGGAGCAGGCCCCATCTATTCTTGAAGCACGACAACTTTTGCTCAAATGGGAGGCGGGCGATAAGGAAGTGGTTGATTTGTGGCAAACAATGAATAATTGGGTGTACAAAGGATTTGATGCAACCTATAAAAAAATGGGGGTAGATTTTGATAGCATTTATTACGAATCTGAGACCTACCTTGTTGGGAAGGAGGAGGTGCTTCGCGGACTCAGAGAAGGGATTTTTCAACAGAAAGACGATGGATCAGTGTGGGCTGACTTAACTGAGGAGGGCCTGGATAACAAATTGCTGTTAAGAAGTGATGGTACTTCAGTATATATTACACAAGACATAGGAACCGCTAAAATGCGGTTTAGAGATTACGATATTTCAAAGATGATTTACGTAGTTGGAAACGAACAAAATTATCATTTTCAGGTTTTGGCTGCATTGCTCGATAAGTTAGGATACAGCTGGGGGAGAGGATTGTATCATTTTTCGTATGGAATGGTTGAACTTCCCGGTGGTAAAATGAAATCCAGGGAGGGGACTGTTGTTGATGCCGATGATTTGATGGAAGAAATGGTGAATGTGGCAAGGAAAATGGCACAGGAACTCGGCAAATTGGATACATTATCTAATGATGAGGCCGAGAAAATATATGAAATGATTGCGCTGGGGGCATTGAAATATTTTATACTTAAAGTAGATCCTAAAAAGAATATGCTTTTCAACCCGGAAGAATCTATTGATTTCAATGGAAATACGGGACCATTCATTCAATATACCCATGCCCGGATTCAGTCTGTATTAAGAAAAGCAGCAGAGAAAAACCTTAAAATTGATACAACGACCGAACATTTTCCTGATTTAATTTCATATAAAGAAAAGGATTTGTTGAAACGAGTGGCTCAATTTCCCGATGCAGTAAGAGAATCTGGTGCCAGTTATAGTCCTGCAATTCTTGCAAACTACTGTTATGAACTGGGAAAGGAATACAATCAGTTTTATCATGATCATCCAATAATGACAGAAACAGAAAAGCCAATACGCAATTTAAGATTATTACTTTCAGCCACCGTTGGAAAAGTTTTAAAGACAGGTATGAATCTTATGGGAATTGATGTTCCAGACCGGATGTAAAAAAGGGGGACGATTTTTCCCCCTCTAATATTTTTTTGATTTAATGGTTGAAGGAAAAAGCACCTCCTTATATATATATATTCTGTAAATGCATAAAAGGTAACCCTCAAAAGTGAAAAAAGAATCAAAAATATTTCAATTTCCAGAAGGCGGTTGTAAATTGGTCACAATGATGGAATTTTTGCTACTTATCGCAAATACACCAGGATGAAAATAGTTTAATCTGGTCATTTTAAATTAATTATCTAATTGATTGCTTATTAATACAAAATAAATGAGGGGTAAGTAATACTCATCTTGCTGGAATAATTTATAATAACTTAGCATATTTTACTCCCGGGCCTTAATAATAACTGTAGAATATAATACATTTATAACCTGTGTTTCCACAATAAAAATTACTTTGAAAAAAAATACTATAAGTTATTTGTTCATTTTCTTTTTTTTTCTCAAATTGGCGCAAGTATTTGTTTTTTAGGATATTTTGCACTTTTCAAAAAATCTTGTGCATTTTTTTTTATACTTTTTCATAAAAAGAGGGTTACCTTTTCTAAATTTAACGGATTATATAATAGACGAACATGAAAAATTACAGCGATGAGCAAATCCTTAAAGGGATATTAAGACATGACAATTTAATTCTGCAATTCATCTACAAACAGTTTTATTATAAGGTGAATTTGTTCATCAAAAAAAACAGTGGGACGGAAGATGATGCAAATGATGTTTTTCAGGAAGCGATAATTGTCATTTACAGGAAGTTGAAAGAAAGTGATTTGGTGTTCGAAACAAGTTCTTTTCAGGGATATCTTTTTACTGTTTGCCGTTTTTTGTGGTTAAAACAACTTGAACAGCGGCGTATTGAACAGGAAAAATTGAACGATACTTTACCCTTCCAGGAAGATTTATACGATGATAACCTGGTTGAGTTGGTAGAAAAAAATGAAAAGTATGGTTTATACCAGAAACATTTTAGATCTCTGAGTACCGATTGTCAAAAGTTATTGCAGTTATTTTTTGAAAAAGTTCCTCTTAGTGAAATTGCTCGAATTATGGGATATAAGGGTGAAAAATACGCAAAGAAAAGGAAGTTTAAATGCAAAGAACTTTTGATTAGCAGGATTAAGCAGGATACAGAATTTAAAAAAATACTTGAAGATGATACCTAAAACAAAACTCCTTGATTGGCTTGAAGATTATTGTATGGATAATCTTAGTCCATCTGAAAAAAATGATTTCGAAACTGAACTGAAGAGCAACAGCTCACTAAGGGACGAAGTAGAATTTGAGAAAACACTTCAGTTGGCAGTTACTGAAAAAGATGTTCTTAAACTGCGGGAAAAACTTCAAACAGTTGCAAAACGCTCCGATAAAGAACCAGCACCGTTTGATCTTTTTGAAGGATTTAAAAACATTCAACAACTTTCTGATACCCTTTCACCGGAAGAATTGCTGAAATTTTATGATTCACTTCCCAAAGCTCATGTTTATCAACATGAGTTGGTGTCAAATGAAAACATTCATGAATTTTACCGTGAGCAGAATAATTCTACTTTAAATGAAGATTTGCTTAGTGATGAATTTGATGATTTGGCTTTTGAAACAGAAGGATTGGAAGAAGCGGTACTTGAAAAGGATATCATTAATCTTAGGGAAACACTAATGAAAGTTTCTTCCTCTGTTCGGGAACAGTGTTCAGCTGAAGAAGTTGATGCCTACCTAAATGGTGAACTAACCGGCTTTGAACTTGAACGTTTTGAACAGGAATTGGCTGTAAATAGTATTTTACAACGTGAAGTTAGTATTCATCGCGAAATGGAAATAGCTATTCTTGAACCTGACATAATAAATCTTAGAAAAGAGCTTGAACGTTTAACCAGGACAGAAACATCCTGGAATGTATCTGAATATCAGATTGAAGATTTTATTAATGGTGAACTCGAAGGGGAAGAATTGAAACTTTTCCTTACAGAATTTAATGAGAATACAGATCTAAGAGCCGAAGTGGCCTTGCGAAAAAGTATAGATATATCAGTTGGTGAAAAAGATATTTTTTCTCTTAGAGAGAAACTTGAACATGTAAAAGAGGATTTGGAAAGCAGGGAAATCAGATCTATTGTTCCGGACACAAGCACCCGTTATGCCAGTTGGTGGAGGGCAGGAGTTGCCGTGGCAATTGTTTTAATTGCTTTTGCCGGGCTTTTAGGTAGAGAAACAGCAAACAGTAACCACACATACGAAGATTATTTTCAGGCACCACAATGGGCTCCTGAGAGGACTGTAGCTTCTTACCTTGGAATACTTCAGCAAGCCAATAATTTTTTTGCAGAAGGGGCATACGATAAAGCTCTTATTTTATATGACAGAGCCATAAAGGAAAATGATGAAAAGTTCGTTTTTCAATTTTACAAAGCTTCAACTTTACAAAATATGGGTAAATATGAAGAGGCAATTCCTGCATACTCCCAGGTAATTAATCACGGAGACAATATTTTTGTTGAAGAAGCTGAGTGGTATAAAGCTTTGTGTTATATTAAGCTGGGAGAAAAAGACGATGCAAGAAAACAATTAAATGCAATTATCAACCGGAATGGATATTATGCAACCGATGCAAAAACCGTATTAAGAAAAACCAGACATTTAATTCGATAGATTTATTCGTTAAACTTGATTGTACACATTCTCTTCGTTCTTTTATTTTTTGGAAGGATAATCATTTAAGCAGATACTTCGTAAAACTTGAAAACCACACATTTGCAAAATATACGTTCTGAAATCTGCTTTATTTTGGTCGTTATTGAAAACTACACATTCTATTTTCTTCTGTAACGTCTTTTTCCTGATTTCCTGAAATGAATAATCTGATCTGCGATGATTCCAGCCAGTGCAAGTATAACGAGGCCAAAGAAATAAAAGTCATAACTTTTAAACAGAGGATCTGTATTGCCTATACTGACGTAGCCCAGCCAATAGTGTGGATGGGCCAAACGCGGGTTGGCTTGTTCTAGGTAATTGATTTTAGCTTGTCTTAATGCGTCATCGGTGCTTCGTCCTTTTTTTAGTACCTGGTAAAAAGTACGCATTATTTCTGTGCCTGCATTATCTTCCACCTCCCAAAGAGACATTATAATCGATGGGCATCCTGCGTATAAAAAACCTCTTGCCAGACTCATTAAACCTTCTCCCTTTCGGAGTTTACCCCTGCCAGTATTGCAGGCACTTAATACGGTAAGCCGGGCATTAAGATCAAGGTTGTAGATATCCGCTGTATTTAACCAACCATCTGTATTGGCAGTTGACTCCTGATTTTGTGTGAAAGCGAATCTTGAATAAGCAGGTATCGAATCATTTATGAATGCATGCATGGCAAGATGAAGGATGTCGTAGTTTTTGCTTTGTTCTCTGAAATTTTGCTCTGTAGCTTCTTCACCTTTAAAAAGCCGGGCTTTAACTTCCCCCGCAATTAGATCAACTTCACGCTGCACACCTGGTAAAGGGATTAAAACAAGTTTTTCATTATTAAAAAAGATAGTATCCGAATTGTATTGCGGCGCAAAAGCCAGCAGCCTGTTTTTGGCCTTTTTCTTTTGTTTTGTAGTATTATAAAGCAGGTTGGTAGAATATGAGTAGTTAATGGTATGATTGCGAATGAGATATTGTAAAGAATTAAACTGTATCATTTCGGAAGTATCAGGCAATTCAGTCAGCAAAGCTTCAAATGGCAGATAGCTTAGCATACCATCGGGTACAATGATTATTTTCTTATTTTTAATTATTTCTTCAAAAGGCTGCAACAATATTTTATAGAGAAAATTGGCTGATATGCAAAAATCTTTGGAATGATCGTTTCGAGTGAACAGATATGCAGGGTTGGAAACAAATCTAAAGGTATTCTCAAGTGAAGGAATGAAGGATGTATCGGCGTTAAGTTTATAAAATCCGGCCAGTGTGGGTGATAACACAAATGCATAAACTTCTGGTATTGTATCTGTTTCGTTCAAAACATATTCGATAAGTACCTCATTTCTTTTTAATTTTCGCTGAACATCTTCAACTTCAATCATTGAATTTGAATATTTCATTTCATAATAATCCCCAAAATTTTTCTCCAGATACTGGTTCAATTCATCTCGTTGTTTTTTAAGATTAAAAAGAAGTGAATCGGTTCTGGTTATTTCTTTTTCATCCCGGTTCTCGTAACGTCGAAGATTAAATAGTTTTTCATTCAGGTTAGTAATGGAATAATTCAAGGTTAGTTCAAGTTCTGTAAGGCTGTCGGGTATCAGACTATTTTCCCTGGCAAACTGATCTGTAAGCTTATCAAAAACTGAACTGGCTTTCATACGTTCTGCACTTGAAAAAGCAAAATTAACAACCCGGGCATCGTTTTCCAATTCATAAGCTTTGTAGGCTGTTTGAACCATTTTGATAAAAGTGGCTTCTTCCAACTCTGACAGCAGAATCCTATCCTCATCCGAGAACATTGATTTACGGGCTGTCTGAATCATATCGGCAGTTAACTCATAATATTTAAGAGCTTCATGAATTGATTGCTTTTTATATGTCAGAGGAGAATTAAAATTAACAGTAAATAACTGAGCATAAGCATCAGCAATTAATTTCAAAATGTCGAGACTTTGTGTCACAGAAAGTGTATTTTCAATTGAGATTTCTTCATTTTCATTTATCTCCAGCGCTTTATATGCCAGTTGATAATATTTGATTGCCTTTTCAAGGTTCTGTGATTTTTGTGCCTGGAATTTTTTTATTTCACTTGATTCAACCTTTACATATTCATAATAAGCACCAAGAACCTTTTGAAACGAAGAATATAATATTCCGTAGTGAATGTTCTTTTGTGTAATAATTTGATTTATTTGCTCTATGATATTCAAGGATTCCTTAAATTCATCAATGGAAATAAGAAAGTTTGCATAATTTAAATATTCGAAAACAATATTTAAATCTCCATCAGAGAAATATTCCTGTGCATAAATTATTACTTTTTGATATGCTTCATTGGCTTCATTATGTTTTTTTAATTCTTTGAGAGAAGCAGCTTTGAGGCTTAAAAAATATAGTCTGGTGTCATTATATGCAGATGGTAAATACTCATCAGCTATTTCGATAACTTTTTGATACTTATTCTGCTTGTAATAAACTTCTGCTATATTATAATGTATTTCAGCAATATCCTCCATGCTTGCTTCGTGCATTGATTTGTATGTATATATTGCTCTCTGCAAATAATCCAGGGCAGTTTCAAAATTTAATTTTATTTTATAAACATTTCCTATGTTGCCATATAGTCTGGCAACTGCCGGTCCTTTTAAATCTCCGTCATTAAGGTAGCATGTTTCAGCCTGTAAATAATGTTCAATGGATTTATTGAGATTACCTACATTTTTATAATTGATTCCGAGGGCGTTATGAATTACACCTGCAGCATAACTGTTTTTGCCAGTAATTTTTTCCTGTATTTTCAATGCAATTTTAAACGAATCAATTGCTTCATAGTAAAAAGAATTTCTGGCCAGGGAAATTCCTTTGAAATACAAATTCCTTGCTGTGTTTTGATCGGTTTCAAGTTCTTGATTACCAGCAGTAACAAGAAAGGAAACATTCAGGAATAAGATAAAATACAACAGGTTTACTTTTAAATTCACCGATAATTTTTTTCTGCCAAATTAAAATAATTTAATTTTTTTTCCAATTTGAGGGTTACCTTTTCCCTGTTTTCGGAATATATATATAGAATGTGTGTTTTTCAAGTTTAACGAACTAAATTTATTTGAGATGAAAAGGTTTTTTTCCACTAATGAAAAAAGGGTTAATTTTAAGAGTTTTGAAGTTCTAACTTCCAATGAAATGCTGAAAGTACGTGGCGGTGGAGATACTAAACCAGCATCCCGCGAAAAAGATTTGTATGAAAAGGATCTTATATAGCATTGGAGCATCTAATTTTATTAAATTATATTTAGTTAAGTCCTTTATGTGGTAATCGTTTACCGCTGAAAAGCGGATAGGACGTAAATGAACATTCAATTGGGCCATTATATAAAACCATTTTTTGCGAAGGTTTTAATCCTATATTTTTAAGATATTCTTTTGAAGAGGTAAGAATCCATGCAGTATTGCCGGCAAAATTAAATTTAAGTTGCTGGCCAATCATTGTATATAAATCACTGAGGTTTTCCTGATCAAGTCTTTCTCCATAGGGGGGATTAATCATAATTGTGGCATTGGTAGTGTCTATATGCAGGTCTTTCATATCGGTCCGTTGAAATTCAATACTTGAAAAAACCCTGGCACGTCTGGCATTTGTTTGGGCCGTAAGAATGTTTTCCCTGGAAACGTCAGATGCAAATATTTTCTTTGTAAAAGGCACAGTTTTTTGATTCGATTTAATTTTTTCGAAAAGTTCCTGATTATAGTCCGGCCAGTTTTCAAAGGCATAAAATTTTCTGAATCTGCCTGGTGCTATATTCTGCGCAATCATTGCTGCTTCAATTGGTAGTGTACCTGAACCGCACATGGGATCAATAAAATCTGAAGAACCATTCCATTCAGAAATCAATATCATGCCTGCAGCAAGGACTTCACTCAGGGGAGCTTTTCCCTGGCTTGCGCGGTATCCTCTTTTATGAAGTGATTCCCCGGAGCTGTCGAGGGATAAGGTACAGTTATTCCTGTTTATGTGTACATGGATAAAAATCTCGGGGTTTGCAGTGTCTACATTTGGTCTTTTACCTGTCTTTCCCCTAAAATAATCAGCCAGGGCATCTTTTACCTTAAGTGATGCAAACATTGTATTCCTAAATTCTTTGGAATCAGTAACGGTACTGTTTATCACAAAACTTTGGTTGAGTTTCATATGTTTTATCCAGTTTGTTTCCCGGCATCTTAAATAAAACTGATCCACATCTTTAAACTGAAACACTGCAATTTCTTTAAGCACACGAAGAGCTGATCGAAGTAAATAATTTGATTTATATATAATTTCATTATTTCCTTCATAAAAGACGATCCTTCGGCCCTGGTGAATATTGTGACCTCCAATAGCTTTTATTTCATTTGCCAAAACCGGTTCAAGTCCAGAAAAAGTTTTTGCAGCTAGTTTATAATTTTCCAAAACATTTCATTTTTTGTTTATTCTTATTAGATGCCCGAACCATCTTCAAACATTAATTCTCTTGGACGTGACTGCACCACTTTCGAATTTGGGGGCAGGTCACGGGTTACCCAAACATTTCCTCCAATAATAGAACCTTTACCAATTGTAATTCTTCCTAGAATTGTTGCCCCCGAATAAATTACTACATTATCTTCCACTATTGGATGCCGGGGAATCCCTTTAATAGGATTGCCATTTTCATCGAGCGGAAAGCTTTTTGCTCCTAAAGTTACACCCTGATAGATTTTTACATTGTTCCCAATGATGCTGGTAGAACCAATTACAACACCTGTACCATGGTCGATTGTAAAGCTTTCACCAATTTGCGCCCTTGGGTGGATATCAATACCTGTTTCACTGTGTGCCATTTCCGATATAAATCTTGGTATGAGAGGAACTTCCAGTTCAAGCAACCGGTGTGCCATACGGTAATTTGTTATGGCACGTATGCCCGGATAGCAAAATATAACTTCACCAAAATTACGGGCTGCAGGGTCATTTAAGTAGATAGCCTTTACGTCCGCAACCAGTTTTCTCCTAATCTCAGGTAGATATTCTATAAACTCAATGGCAATTTTTTTTGCTTTAAGATTATGTGCTTCAATTTTATTTACATTTTCATCCTGGCATTCGAAACACATTCCTGCAAGAATTTCCTGATTTAGGAGTTCGTATAACTCGTCAACGTATACACCCATATAATGGCGGATAGTATTTGGACGTAAGGAGGTGCTGCCGAAATATCCCGGAAAAAGAATTTCCCGGATCATATCAATAATCTTTTGCAGATTGGTTATTGAAGGTAATGGCTCTCCCAATCGGTGTTCATGACACACCATATCATAGGTTTCAGGATCGCTTAAATTTTCTATTGTTTGGGATAACTTACTGTCAAATTCATGGGAAGTCATTAGCTGTATTTTTTAAGTTGCTGTACAAATGTAAATAAATCAATTGAACAAATATTTGCTTTCTAAACAAGTCATGTATGGTTTGGTTTAACTATGCCAAATTGTTCTAACGTTTGGACAGCATTTTGAAACCGGTTTTCATCTTTTCCACTTATTTTCTTGTATTGAAAACAGTATTCTTCTATAGTTTCAATGTATCGGGATTGCAGGTAATTTCTTTTTTTTCCTCCATTTTCACGTACCTTATCAGGTATCCATGGAAGGTCGGTATCGCAAACCAAAAAAAGGTCGATTTGGCTATTTTGCAGGACAGGTGTGAGCCAGTCAGGAACAGTTTTAAAAACTTCTTCGAACCAAATTTTGGTAATTATCAACCATGTGTCGACAAATAGCAGCGGATACATCTGATCTTTATATTCATTTAATTGATTTACCTGTTTTCGGGCGATTTCTTCTACATCATTATATTGATAAGGCCGACCAAGTTTCTCAACATATTCTCTGGCGAATTCAGGTATAAAGGGTGCATGAAAATATTTTGATAGCCATTCACACAAAACACTTTTGCCAGTGGACTCAGCACCTGTTACTACTATTATTTTAGGTTTGTTTTTCAACATGAATTGACAAATCTTTTTTCCATTCAAAGTATCCAATAAAAGCCATTGCTGAATAAACTATAAAAAGGATGACAGTTGGCCAAAGTTCCTTGTAAATATACAGTCCTGCAGAAAATAAATCAACAAATATCCAGATAAGCCAGTGTTCAATGTATTTTTTTGCAAGCATCCATGTTGCAGTAATACTTAATGCTGTTGTTAGTGAATCCATATATGGTATTGTCGAATCTGTAAAGTTCAGAAGGATGACGAGAAGCAGGATATACATTAAACCGGTTGCAAACAGGCTTATCACAAATACTTTTCTTGTTGTCTTTTTTACCGGAACTTGTTCATCAGACCCGTTTTTTCTTTTTCCTCCTTTAATCCAATAATACCAGCCATAAATGCTAATCCCTACATAGTATATCTGCAGCCCCATATCGGCATAAAAACCTGATCTGAAAAATACTATGGTATAAAGTAGGGATGCAAGCAAACCCGTTGGCCAGGTAAAAATATGCTGCCTTATTGAGAAGAATATGTACAACAATCCTAATAAGGCTCCTGCCAGTTCAACTATGTTTGTCCACAACCAGATGGCTAAAGCTTCAGGTATCATCTGTTAGTCGGCAGATACGAGCAGATTCTTATAACGTTCTTTATTTTCGATTACTTCAAGTGCTTTTATAACTGCATCGTCATCTTCAAGAATGATGCGAAAAAATTCATTCCGGGAATAAATGTCACGGGCCACCAATGCTTTAATTTCTTTTTTCATGGCATCCAAGGTAAAATTAAGACTTTCCTCATTCCTTGGAATACCTTCTTTTTCCCCTTCTGCAACAATATTTTCCACCATTTGAGAGGAAACTTCAAAATTTTTATTAAAATCTTCAAAATCAGAATAATTATTTTGAAGGGAATTTCTGTTGTGATCAACATAATCGAGTACGAAATTGTACAGGACATTACTTCTCCTTAAGCGGTTGTAATATTGATTATAGGATGAAGTATCCATAGGGATGAAAATATCGGGCATGATACCGCCACCACCATATACTTTTCTTCCGTTAACGAGTGTTTTGAACAGAAGTGAATCAGATAGCACAATACTATCGGCACTAAATAACTGACCGCTGCTGAACCTGTCCATGTAGTCCCGTCTGTATTCAGCCACTCCGTTTTTATAAGGCTTTTGGATTCCCCTGCCACTTGGTGTGTAGTAGTGGGCTGTGGTTAATCTGACCATTGAACCATCAGTAAGAAAATAAGGCTTCTGTACCAATCCCTTACCAAATGAACGTCTTCCGACTATTAATCCCCGATCCCAGTCTTGTATTGCCCCTGAAACTATCTCACTGGCCGATGCAGAAGATTCATCTACCAGAACAATCAGGTTTCCTTCCTTAAAGTTTCCCCCTGATGTTGATTTGTAATCTCTTTTGGGATCATTGTTGCCTTGTGTATATACAATTAGTTTGTTATTACCCAGAAACTGATCGGAAATTTCTATCGCTGTTTTCAGATATCCGCCACCATTTCCTCGTAAATCGAGGATTAAATTTTGCATATTTCTTGTTTTCAAATCATTTATTGCTTCCGCAAATTCATCAGTGGTGGTGGCTGAAAATTTATTTAATTTGATAAATCCCGTTTCATTATCCAACATATACGATGCATCCAGGCTATATATTGGAATTTTATCCCTGATGATTGAAAAATCAAGCGACTCATCTTCACTTCTACGTTGTACCTGAACTTCAACAGTGGTACCTTTTTCTCCCCTAAGAAGTTTAAAAACATCGCTGTTTTTTATTCCTGTTCCGGCAATATTTTTTCCATCTACTCTGAGAATTCGATCACCGGCCCGAATGCCCACTTTTTCGGAAGGTCCGCCCGGGATAATAGCTGTTACCAATAAGGTATCCTTAAAAATAGTGAATGAAATTCCAATTCCTTCAAAATTACCCTGAAGTGGTTCATTCATTTTATCGACCTCCTCCTTGGATATGTAAACTGAATGTGGATCTAATTCGCTCAGCAGGTGGATAATAGCTTGTTCTGTAAGTTTGTCAACATCAGCCGAATCAACATAATACCCATCTACCAGCCGCAGCAGTCTGCCAAATTTTGACTGGTTTTGCTGAACTTTTTCCTGAGCAGTTGAATGAACTGCCGGCAGAAATAGCAAAGCAAAAAATAAAACTGAAATAAATTTTAAGTTCTTTTTATTAATAAATTTATCCATATCTATCTTTATTTATCTATTTTCATTATTAAATTGAAAACGCTTATTCCCATTCAATTGTTGCAGGTGGTTTAGAACTAATATCATAAACTACACGATTTATGCCAGGAACTTTATTAATTATCTCATTCGACATTTTTGCCAGAAAATCGTAAGGAAGGTGAACCCAGTCTGCAGTCATTCCATCAGTTGAGGCTACTGCACGTAATGCTACAGTATTTTCATAAGTGCGTTCATCTCCCATTACACCAACCGACTGTATGGGAAGTAAAATTACTCCTGCCTGCCAAACTTTGTCGTAGAGCCCCCAGTTTTGAAGCCCGTTTGTAAAAATTGCATCTGCTTCCTGAAGCATCATTACCTTCTCGGGAGTTATCTCCCCTAAAATTCGAATTCCCAGTCCCGGTCCGGGGAAAGGATGGCGCCCCAGTAATTCCTTCTTAATCCCAAGGGTTTTACCTACCCGGCGTACTTCGTCTTTAAAAAGAAGCCGCAGAGGTTCCACAACTTTCAGATGCATACGTTCAGGCAGTCCGCCAACATTATGGTGCGACTTAATTGTCGCTGAAGGCCCGTTTACAGATACTGACTCAATAACGTCAGGGTAAATGGTTCCCTGTGCCAGCCATTTTACTCCGGGTATTTTATGTGCTTCCAAATCAAAAACCTCAATAAAGTTCCGGCCAATTACTTTTCGCTTTTGCTCCGGATCAGTTATTCCCTCCAGGTCATCCCAGAATTTTTGCCTTGCATTAACTCCAATAACATTCAGACCCATGTCCTGGTATGAATGAAGTACATTTTCAAATTCGTTCTTGCGTAGTAAGCCGTTGTCCACAAAAATACAGGTAAGGCTGCTTCCAATTGCCTTATTCAGAAGAACTGCAGTAACAGAAGAATCCACACCACCCGACAGGCCCAATACCACCTTATCTGCACCAAGTTTTTGCTGTAACTCATTTACAGTACTTTCCACAAAGGAAGCTGGTGTCCAGTTTTGTTCACATTTACAAATATCAGCCACAAAATTTTTCAGGAGCTGCTGTCCTTCTGTAGTATGGTAAACCTCGGGGTGAAACTGAATGCCGTATGTGGGTTCGTCATCTATCTTATAGGCAGCAAAATTTACATCTTCTGTAGAGGCCACCACCTTGTAATTTTTTGGCAGCCTTGTAATAGTATCACCATGTGACATCCACACCTGTGTGTGCGGGTTTATTGTCTTAAACAGATCGCAATCGTTATCAATGAAGCCGAGTTTTGCTCTTCCGTATTCCCGTGAATCAGAAGGCGCTACTTCTCCACCAAAGAAGTGGGCCATATATTGAGCTCCATAACAAATTCCAAGAACAGGCAATCTTTTTTTTATTCCCGAAAGATTAATCCGGGGTGATTTGGGATCGCGAACCGAAAACGGACTGCCGGAAAGTATAACGCCTTTTACAGTATTATCCGGCTCAGGAAAATGGTTGTAAGGATGAATTTCACAATACACATTTAATTCACGTATTTTTCTTCCGATTAATTGTGTATACTGCGAACCAAAATCGAGAATTATTATTTTATCCTGCATTAATTTAAATTATTTATACGATTGCCTTGTATTGTGGGACAAATGTAAAAATTACTAGTGAGAAAACGTGGCATGGTTTTCTTAAGAAACCAAAATTAATTTTAATTAATAGCGTTTAAAAGAAAGTGATGGGCAATAATTGTTATTTTTGAACAAAATTTATTAAATAAATCTTTCGATGAAATTTTCATATTATTTCCTTGTGCTACTGTTTGTTACCGGCTTCTGTCAGGAGTTGGGTGCGCAATTGCTGAAGGAAAATGAAATGGTAGTTATTAAAGGGGAAAAGTTTATTTTGCACCAGGTACGTACAGGAGAAACTGTTTATTCCATCAGCCGGCAGTATCAGATTGACAGCCAGACATTGAGTGACCATAACCCGAAGGTTTTGGATGGACTAAAAATTGGTGATATGCTTAAGATTCCATACCGGGAAGGGGCTGAATGGCAGAAAACTGAATCATCTCAACAAAGTGATCCTGATTACTTTGAATACTATACAATTTCTTCTCGTACTGAAACACCTTATTTCATTGCCAGAGAATTTGGAATTACAGTAGAACAGATTTATGCCTATAATCCGGAAGTAACCAGGTTCAGAAAGGGAACAAGATTGAGAATACCAAGGTGGGGAGTTTCACCGTCTTCAATTGCTGTTGATGCTGGGAAGGAGCAACAACAGGCTATTACTGAACGGGATTTAATTTTATATGAAGTCCAGCCTGGAGAGACCTTGAAGTCTGTAGCAAAACGATTCAGGTTATCAGAAAGTGAAATCTTGTTTTTTAATCCCGGAGCACGTGAGTTAATTCCCGGAAGTGTGATTCATTTACCACGGCCTGTTGACGAACAGCTAAGAGAAGAACTGGCGGGACGGAAGGAACAGGCAGCGGATATTTATTCTGAAGGAGTGTCTTTTTTTGAGCATACTATCGTTTCAGGCGAAACGATGTGGTCACTTACACGAAAATACAATGTCTCAGAATTCGAGTTAAAAAAGATAAACCCATTGCTTGATGAAGGATTCCCGGCAGGGGTTACTATAAAAATTCCTGTTAAAGATTCAGAATTGACCAGCCCGGAACCTGTTAATGAAAATGCTTTTACCAGACATATCGTTATAGCCGGTGAAACATTATTTGGCATTTCTTCAAGATACAATTTGACCATACCTGAGATTCGCAGGTTTAATCCGCAACTTGAAACCCGTAACCTGGTGCAGGGAGAAACGCTGTTAATTCCTAAAGAAACAGAGGAAGGAATTGCAGAACATGAATCGGAAACTTCCGATTCTATTAAAATTGAATTGCCAAAATTTGAAAGCAGGTATTATGAAGTTGAACTTCCGGTCATAATACCTAAAAATTGCCAACCAGATGAATTTGGGCTTAAAGTGGCTTCAACTTATGAAGTGACTCTGTTCTTACCATTGTTTGTTCAGGCCAACGATGGATTAAATAAAGATCTGATCAGGGAAGTTATTCCTGTTGATACACTGGCATTTGATGGTGAAGTTATGGAAGAAGATACCCTCATTGAAACAGATGAGCCGGAAGAACTTTTTTATAGTTTTTACCGTGAAAGTGAAAATTATTTGAAATTTTATGAAGGGGTGCTCCTCGCTGTTGATTCCCTTCAGCGTGCAGGAATGCAGATTGTTTTGCATGTAATAGATACGCAGCAAAATGCCGATTCCATTCGAAAATATATTTATTCTACCAATTTTCTTGAAACCGATTTGATTATCGGACCGGTTTTCCCTCAAGTGCAGGATGAAGTGGCTGCTATTGCAGCTAAAAACCGGATTCCAATTGTGTCTCCTTTATCTGCACAGTCGCGTGTTCTTGGAAGTAATCCATATTATTACCAGGTTAACCCTTCACGTGATTTTCTTATCGCTAAAACAGCGGAGCTGGTTGCAGAAGAATATTTTACAAGTAATTTTATTGCAATTAAAACTTCTCATTCCGGAAAATCAGCGGAAGAAAAAGTTATTGATTTATTACGTGAAAAATTATCTCCCTCGGGATACTGGAACAATCCGGTTGGATTACTTTACAATGAAGTTAACTTTTCACGGGACGGGGTGAGTGCTTTGAAACGTGTTCTTTCAAAAGAAAAGGAAAATGTAATATTCGTTTCATCCATGAATGAAGGGGATTTAAGTATAGTATTATCAAATGTGAATAATTTTGCTGGTCAATATCCTGTTACTTTAATTGGATTTAACAGATATGAGCAGTTCCAGAGTATACAGGAGGAGTTTTATCATAACCTGAGACTGCATTACATTGCGCCCTATTGGGTGGACTATTCACACCCCGAAACGGTGCGTTTTTTAAAGGAATTCCGGAAACATTTTCATACCGAACCGGGCAATTACGGGATGCAGGGTTACGATGTGGCATTTTATTTTCTTAATGCACTGAGAAATTATGGGAAACAGTTTGAGGAATGCCTTCCTTATCAACAGGTTCACTTGTCACAAGGTAGCTACAGTTTTGAAAAGCAATCGTCTTTTGGTGGGTATATGAACCAGGGAGTTTCTGTTATCAGCTATGAACCCAACTTTGAGGTGGTAAGAAAACGGGTAATCGGACCTTTCCGCTTCGCTCAGAGATAGAAAATTAAAGATATTGTATAGTGAGTATCTGCCAATGAGGGCAGTTCAAATTAAAGCGGCTTTTGTTAAAAAAACATCAAAAGCCGCTTTAATTTTTTGTAAAGGTGAAGAGCCTGCCCTGGTTGACAAACAAACATTCAAACCCCTATTTCGCTGAAGGTTTTCTTTATTATCCCTATGGCTTCCATGAGTTGCTGCTCGTTAATTATCAGAGGAGGAGTAAACCGGATAGTGTGTTCATGAGTTGGCTTGGCAATCAATCCATTATTTTTTAAAGCAAGACATACATCCCATGCTTTCATGCCATTTGTTGGTTTAATGGAAACTGCATTGAGCAGTCCTTTACCCCTTACTGCTTCAATCATTTTTGATGGGATTTTAGTCATCTCCCTGCGGAAAATTTCTCCGAGTTGTAATGCATTGTCAGCAAGTTTTTCTTCCCGTATTACTTCCAGGGCTGCAATGGCTACGCGGGCGGCTATAGGATTTCCACCATAGGTACTGCCATGTTCTCCCGGCTGAATGGTAAGCATGATGTCGTTGTCGGCAAGTACACACGATACCGGATATATTCCTCCGGAAAGAGCTTTCCCTAATACCAGGATATCAGGGCGGACCCCTTCATGGTCACACGCAAGCATTTTACCTGTTCGTGCAAGGCCAGTCTGAACTTCATCGGCTACAAACAGAACATTGTATTTTTTACACAATTCTGAAGCCTTTTTGAGGTACCCGTCTTCTGGTACATATACTCCTGCTTCGGCCTGTATAGGTTCCACCAGAAATCCTGCAACATTGGGATTCTGAAGCTCTTGTTCAAGCCTTTTGAGATCGTTGTATGGAATATTAATGAAACCGGGTGTGAATGGTCCATAGTGATTATATGAATCCGGATCCGATGACATGGAAACAATGGTAATGGTACGTCCGTGGAAATTGCCATCGCAAACCACTATTTTTGCCTGATTTTTTGGAATGCCTTTTACTTTATATGCCCATTTACGAACCAGTTTTAATGCAGTTTCATCGGCTTCAGCTCCCGAATTCATCGCAAGCATTTTGTCGTAACCAAAAAGTTTTGACATGTATTCTTCCCATTCACCTAAAACATTGTTGTAAAAGGCCCGGGATGTAAGTGCAAGCGTTTTCGCCTGTTCAGTTAATGCTTTTACTATCCTGGGATGACAATGCCCTTGGTTAACAGCTGAATACGCTGCCAGAAAATCGAAATATCTTTTGCCTTCGACATCCCATACAAAAACTCCTTCACCTTTTTCAAGCACAACCGGAAGTGGATGGTAATTGTGCGCACCGTATTGTTCTTCCCGTGCTATGTATTCTTCTGACGTTAATTGAAACATAATGTTATTAATTTAATTTTTGCTGCATAATACAATTTTCAAGGAATATTTCAAAGGATATTTAGCAGGTGGAGGAGCTTAAAAGCTACGTTTTATAAATATAATTTATTAAAACCGGTTATTATCAGCACGGGTATATAGCTCTTGCTAACTTTTTATACCATCTGTTTGCATTGGAAACATGCTAACCTCTTGCTCATTAATTCTCAATTATTAGATAAAAATCGTGAGGTATACCAACCTTGTACTCAGGAATTACTTCCGTTGCTTTTTTAGCCTTTCACAGGGATTTTCGTTAGACTTTTTGCATCATGGACTGAAATAAGGCTCCATATCTTTTACTGGAAAGGCGGGGATCAGGAGAGTGGATAAGATGTTTTTAAATAACCTAAAACCGGACACAAACATTTTGCAGTCAGAGAAGAAGTTATAAAAAAGATATACAACACAGGGTTCAAAGAATGTATTTCTTTGATGTTTATTCGATGTTAATTCGATATTAATTCGTAACAAATTCGCGATTTTGCGAATTTGTTACGAAGATAATTCGAATTTGAATAGAAGGAAACACCAATTTAAGCAGACTCTGATATAGCTCTGAAATATCGGTGAGCTACCTGAAATGTTTTTCTGCCACTTCTCCTGTCTTTAACTGTCTTTCAAATAAGGCTGCCTTTTCTCTCCGGCTGTCCAGAGAGGATTTGCTAATTTTTTTGATTTATAACTTCAAGTTTCTTTTTGAAACAAGGACAACTTCTTGCACTTTTAGTTTCAGATACTGAGGCAATAATTTGTGAAGCAGGCTAAATTGAGAAGGAGTAAAACACAGAAGCGCTTTCATCCCCTTAAATTGAACCTGGAAATTAGATTGATTGCATTTTCTGCAATTCAGTCATCAAATGTGAAGTAATATATCAGAGGCATTGCAGATAGTAAATTCATATGAAAAAACTATTACAGAACAGGGGTCGGAAGTGCATAATTATTTAACGTCTCCAAAAACGTGCAATTAAAACTTCGATTAAAATGAAAAATAGCACCAGAACAATGCACCATTTCCAAAGTTGCCTTCCTTTTTGTATTTCATCCAGAACATTGGAAAAATTCATGGCTGTATTTTCAATTACTGATGCATTTTGAAGATGGTTTGTAATAATATGCTGTTTAAGTTCATCTGGAAGAAAATACCTGAAATCTGATTCCTTCCGGTCGTAATTGAAAGCCAGTGAGGCAATAGTTTCATTTTCCTGTAAAACAAGATAATGTCCGGCACTTTGTATCATTCCCTGCAAACCAATAAGGGTTCCCCTGTTGGAAACAGTAATTCCGGGAATAAAGTGGTTGCCGGTTTCAGGGTTGAACATTTCAAGAGAAGATTCCCTGTTGGTGTTGATAGTCCGTGGCAGGAGCCAGCTTTGTTCTTTCCCGATTGTAAACGAAAGTTTCTGCTCAGGCAGGCTGTTAAGGACGATGTTGTAAATGGATGGGACAAACAGTATGTCTTTGGTAAAGGATTCGTTTTTTTGATTTAGCGGAAAAGAAAAAATCCATACTTTTCCATTTTCGAAAGGCAAAAACGACAATGCCTTATCTCCATTTTGAAACCAGAGGAGGTTTGTTTCTTCAGTCCTGATGTTACGGGTGAATTTCAGGTGCGTTTCAATTCTGGGTAATATCGCATTCTCTTTACGTTCACTGAAGACATTTGCAAAAAAACGGCTGTCGAAATCAATGCCTGCTATTTCCTGGGTTGTTGTGTCAATGCCTGAAACAGTGCCTGCGCCAAATATTGAAAGAAGCTGGTTGTTAATTTCTGGTGAAATGGTTTCCCGCGGGAATAAAACTACAGATGTTCCGTTTCTAACTACCGATGCCAGTTCGTTTAGAAAGCCAGATGAAAAGGACGAAGGATTTAGCAGAAAGATAGTATTGTTTTCTGAAAGCTTACTGATTTGCATACTTTGGACGTTCATTTCTTCCAGCTCTATGTAATCATCGTTTTCGAAGAGGGCCGACAGATATTTTAATCCTTCAGTTGATTCCGGATTGGTTTCATAAATTGCCAGTGCCTTTAACCGTGGTTCCACATAATAACTTAGGTACCAGGTATTGTCGTGAGTGAAAGGATAATCTGTAATTTCCACTCTGACATGTTGTATTCCTGGCGTGACGTTTTTATAGCGCAGGGTAGCAGTTATTTCTTGTTGTGCTTCAATTGAGAAGTTAGTCATTGATTTTAGTGAATCATTAAGGTAGAGGTGCAGGGGCAGGTTTTGATAATCTTCATTTGAGCTGTTCCGTATTTTTACATACACCGTTTCTTCCTGGTTGAGTCCATGAGCAGGTACTTCCACCCAACATGAATCAATAAACAGGTTATTAACCTGATTTGGAACCATGGGCATAAAATAATTGTAATCTGAACTTTCCTTGAAATTATCCAGATCGGTAATCGAACGCTGAAAATCAGAAATAAAAAATAAAGTCCCCTCAGTTTCCTTCATCTGGTTTAGCAGGTTAAAGCGGTTACTTATCATTGATACAGGGACAACAGAAGGTGATGTTTTAATTTCTGTCAGCAGGCTGATATACTGTTCTTTATTCAGTAACTGCTGATGACGGGTATCCAAATCATTGGAAAAAAGCCTGAACCTGGTGCCGGAAGGATACGACTGTCCAATTTCATATGCTTTGTTCCTGGCAAGTTCAAGCAGTTGGCCTTTTTCTGAAAGTGCGTTCATACTGAACGAATTATCGACATAAACCCCCACAACCTGCTCAGCTCCGGTTTTAGCAGTATTTCCTGCCGGAATATAAGGCTGCGCAAAGGCAAAAACAAGAAAAACAATAGCCAGAATACGTGCAAGCAGCATTAGTAATTGCTTAAGTCTTGATTTCTTTTGTGATTGCTTTTTTACATCTTTTAAAAACCCAACATGGCTGAAATAAACCGTCTGATATCTTCTGAAACTAAACAGGTGGATTATTATTGGTATGGCAACAGCAAGCAGCGAAATTAAAAATGTTGGATATAAAAAACTCATGGGTAATAAACGGTCTTACATTACTTAATCATGTGCAAATATGGCAATTTCTTTTTCTCCGGTCGATTTTATGTACCCTCTCATCATGCCACTGGTGTTAAATTCCATGGCAACATTCCCACGGGCATCGAGGGCTATAACACCACCAGTTCCTCCAAGTTCACTTAATTTCCTGATTTCTTCCCTGCAGGATTCAGTTACACTCATATTTTTATATTCCATCAGTGCGGAAACATCTCTTGCAAAGCCAAGACGAATAAAATACTCTCCATGACCGGTACATGATACAGCACAGGTATTGTTATTTGCATAAGTGCCCGCTCCAATAATTGGCGAATCACCTATTCGGCCAAATTTTTTATTGGTCATGCCACCGGTTGATGTGCCGGCAAATAAATTACCATGAATATCTAAAGCCACACATCCAACCGTACCCGTATTATCAGAGGTAGTAGGTTTTTTTTCTGATTTTTGCAGTTGCTTTAACGATTCATAACGTGAACGTGTGTAAAAATATTTGTTATTTACTATTTCTATTCCCTGTTTTTTTGCAAAATCTGATGCTCCTTTTCCACTTAACATTACATGTTCTGAGTTATCCATTACTTTTCGTGCTGCCATTATTGGATTTTTAATGTCTTTCACACCGGCAACAGCCCCTGCATTAAGTGTTTTTCCTTCCATAACAGATGCATCGAGTTCAATTTTACCTGAATTGGTAAATACAGCACCTTTGCCTGCATTAAACAGCGGAGAATCTTCCATTATTTTTATTACCTCAACAACTACATCAGAAGAGGTCGCTCCGTTTTTTAACAGCTGTTCACCATGAAGTAAGGCCTTTTCCATTGTTGCTTTATATTCTGCCTGTCGTTCTTCACTCATTTCAGAACGTGACATGACGCCTGCGCCACCATGAAGTACAAGTGCATATTGTTGCTGACCGCTTACCAGCGTATTCAGAAAAAATAATACTGAGAGGGTAAATATTATTCTTTGTATCATATTCTGATTTATTTTTAAATAGATGGCTCAATAAAAATGCAAAATGCAAATTAACCTAATTGTATCGAAAGGAACATGGTTAATTTTCTGAAAAATGGTTGTTTTTGTTCAAAAGAAATCTTTTTTCTTTTTAATGAATACATTTTTTAAAAATCACTAAATATTTCTGAAGGATTTGGTGAATTTCTATTGTTTTTACATTCTGCCTGATATCCTGAATTTTTATATTATTTTCATCAATTAATATTCAATATTTAATGATGGACATACCGGTTGTAAAAAATGATAATATTGACCGCCTCCTTGACAGAGCAGAAATTGTCAGGGATACTGCTGCACAGATAATGAAAGATTTTGGAATGTTTGGATTGGAAGTTACTTTTTCGGGTGAAGTGGAAAAGGCATATACGGAATTGCACCAGCAGCTCATAAATCAAATATCACACCTTATCCGGGATAATACCGATAAACTGTTATCCGTTTTATACCAGGTGGATATAACCGACCGGGAAATTGCCCAGGCCCAACGGGAACTGCCACATTATAATTATGTTGAAATTATTGCGCACCAGGTTATAGCACGCGAATTGAAAAAAGTTTTGTGGCGCAGATATTTTAAACTTAAGAAATGAATCAATCTATATCTGTTTCATTCTGTCATTAAGGCTCAACATGCTTTCTGGTGGCGTACCAAATAGAGAACCTATACTTTTACCGGTGGCCGGAAACTTTAACATTTACCTTGTCTGTATTTGAATTCCTGCCTGAGTTTTTTGGTGGTAATTTATCCCTATTTTTTGTCGTTGTTTTTATCTGATTGAACCTTATGCCTATTTTTTTTTTGATAATTTCTATACCAAAAAAAAGCAACTACCAATGTCAGGGGAAGGACAATGTATAATATTATATTGAACAGGTTAATGTCTATTGTTTCGGGCACGGGTGGAGGATATTGATCGGGATGTTGCGCTAAAGCTACCATTCCGGCCAGTAAGAAAAAAATGCTGTATGTTAACTTTTGATACATCAAACAGTATTTTGGTTTGTCATATAATAATGAAGCAATCAGAAGGCCACTTTGTTCATAAAAGGAGTATGTTGAAACATTTTAGGCAGCTTTTTGCCGGATGCTCAGGATAAGTTCATGCTCTCACCCCTAATCCATACAAACCAATTACCTGTTTCTGTTTCATGTTTCAGGATATAAATTTTTTGATCGGGTGTACGTACTTTGAAGTATTTTGCATCCGGAAATTCAGGTATTGAATTATTGACTGACAAAGAAGGTGATATCTGATACCAGCGGTCTATTATCTCCTCTACATCAATCCGGTGATTATCAAAGAAAAAACAACGGGGATATTCATCCGCTTTATAACCCGAATGACATTCTACTTTAACCGGAAGCAGATCTTTCATCGTATTGATTTCAATTTTTAATTACTTCATATTAACGACCGAATTCTGACGGTATCATTTTTTTTTGTGCTTTATTTTTTTCTTATTCCCATTTCCTGTAACTTATATGTTACTGATTTAATAACATTCTTGCTCTTAAGATTACAAATCAGCAGGAGAAGGTGTTCATTTCTTAGATTAGGTTTTTATGAAAGCATGGGTAATAGATAAAGTTTGCAACTTAAATGAGGAAAACAATCCATTAAAAAAAGTGGATGTTTCCAAACCTGTTCCCGGAGAAGGGGAAATATTGATACGCGTCAGTGCATGCGGAGTTTGCCATACAGAAATTGATGAAATAGAAGGACGAACCCCGCCTCCCGTTTTTCCTGTGATTCCCGGACACCAGGTGGTGGGGATTGTAGAAGATTCGAAGGCAGCGTTTCCGTTAATACCAGTTGGCAAAAGGGTAGGGGTAGCCTGGATCTATTCTGCTTGTGGGGTATGTGAATTTTGTACTTCAGGCAGAGAAAATTTATGTTTTGAATTTTTGGCTACCGGCAGAGATGCAAATGGTGGTTATGCCGAATATATGGTTGTTCCTGAAAAATTTGCCTATCCCATTTCCGGTGTATATTCTGATGTAGAAGCAGCCCCGCTTCTTTGTGCCGGTGCAGTCGGTTTCCGTTCACTTCAGATGTGCCATTTGCAGGATGGACAGGATATCGGCCTGACAGGATTCGGGGCCTCTGCACATGTTGTGCTAAAACTGATTAAGTATGAATATCCCCATTCGGGTATATTCGTATTCGCCAGGAATCCTCACGAAAGAGATTTTGCTCTTCAGCTAGGTGCAAACTGGTCGGGCGATACAAACGAACCACCTCCTGTCCTTCTGGATGCTGTTATCGATACTACACCTGTATGGAAACCAGTACTTGCGGCGCTTGAGTTTTTAAAACCTGGCGGAAGATTGATTATAAATGCTATCAGAAAAGAAAATATTGACCAGGAAGAACTGCTTAAGCTTGACTATGCCCGGCACCTTTGGATGGAAAAAGAGATAAAAAGCGTTGCCAATATTACCAGCAACGATGTAAAGGAATTTCTTCGGTTAGCTGCTGAAATACCACTCAGGCCTGAAGTGGAAGTATATCCTTTCGATAAAGCCAATCAGGCAATTATGGATATTAAAAACAGGAAGATTAAAGGAGCCAAAGTATTGGTTTTTTAATAATCATCCTGCCAGCGTTCAGAAGGGTCTCCGGGCAAAGTGACTTCTTTCCGTGAAAACCGCATCACTTTGGGTTCTGCCAGTCGTTCAAAATCTTTATAGCTTATTCTGACTATTTCGACATGGGAACCAGCATTGAAGGCTATTTCTTCATTATTTGCAAGTGATTCTGCTACATATACTTTCATGTCGTACAAATTACCAAAAGGAGGCATAGCTCCCACTTCGCAATCAGGAAAGTGATATTTAAATTCTGCTTCATTTGCCAATGAAATGTTATTTGTTCCCAGATTCTCTTTGAGTTGTTCAAAATCTACCCTATACGATGCCGGGAGCACACACATAACCAGCTCTCCATCCCTGTTGATAATTACTGTTTTTGCAAATTCCTTTCCAGATACATGTGCAGTAGCTGCAACCTCCTGTGCTGTGTAGGCATTTGAATGCCTTACAGTCACATATTTAATGTTATTCTCATCGAGAAAATTCTTCAGTTTTTTTACAGTCATGACATTGAATTTTAACTGGTTAATAATTTTAATCACACAAAATTGAAAGGAGCTTCTCTTTAAATTGATTTTACTTGAACTGTAAAATAAATGTTTCATTATCCTGATAACTTTTTAGCTTGATGGTATGAATGCCGAAATAGATTACTTATAGCATGGAAAGTATAAAATTTCGTTTCAGATAGTTTCTCCTTGTACAAAAATTATTATCATACCGGGATGTTTAGTTGAGGGCAATGGAATGTGTTTTCCCGTTTACAATGGTCTTGCGACAATGATTCCGGTTAATGATTTTCTGTTGTTTAGGTATTCTTCCAGTGTTTCTTCAGAAAGAATTACTTTTTTGGCAGCAAGAGAGGCATGAAGCATGTGGATGCGGTTGTTATATCGGGTCAGGATTCCCATATGTGAAACATCAAGACCTTCAATATTTGTTGTAAGTCCTACAATATCACCATCTTTTAAATAGTCTTCCAACACAAAAACTTTTTCCTTCGGAATAAAATAATGTTGTCTATGAGTAATTTCCTTTTCAATAATTGCAATTTCCTCCACATAATTGCGGTTGTTTTTCAGGTGCCTGTAGCTGTCGGGATGAGAGCTCATGAAATCAATTGTTTTAATATAAGGAATTTCAGCAATCTCCTTTGTTACATTCTGTAACAGATTTTTTTGCTGGTTATCGAAAATCCAGTCGGTGGTGTAATGCAACCTTGACGGATATCCCTTTATTTTAGAATTCCTGTACCGGATTTTTGTTAATTCCCCTATAAACTGACTGGTACCTGGTTTATTACTCTTAATTGTCTTAACCAAAGCCAGGCAATTTTCAGTAAAGGTAGTGCAATCCATTTCCCTGAGGTTAATGATTAAACGCTCATGGCCTTCTATTTCCAAAGTGTTTGCAATATAAGGAGTTCCTAAAAAATGATTGCCGATCTTTACCATTAGTTCACCTGAAGGAGTGCCCTTTTCTCCTGCAAATTGCTCTAAAATATTTCCCAGCAGTTTTATATCTTCATTCATACTTGAAGAATAGGTGTCAACCTTCGTTTTATTAAGGTTCGAACACTGTGTAAATATTAGAAGAAGAATTATGGAAAATATTCGTTTCATAACAGAGCTGAAATACAAGCAATAGATAGAAGAAAAATCTACCTGAGATTTGTTTCAATTTTTAGAAACAGAGATTAATTGTACCTTAAATTAAAACTGCCAGTTTATGCTATCTTATTTTTTTATGTGGTACTGGATTTTTATCCAGGAGCTTTGTTACATAGTTAAAAACACTAGGTAAAACAAAGCAGGATGGTTTAGTTTAAGCAATATCTAATAAATAACTATACACAAAATGATTATACCTGTTTACATTTTTGTTTTTGCAATAAATAAAACTGATGACAATGTTCAAAGAATATCTTATTCAGGTACAGTTGTTTTTAGATAAAAATCAAAACCAAACCCGGAGAATTAATTTCACCGGGTCCGGCATTAATCCAGTTGTTATAAATTGATCTGAGTTTCAGTTTTTGCTGTAGCTTTAACCCCGGTATTTCCTCCCTGTGAAAGAGTAACATCAAGTGGTTTGTTTGTTTTCCATGTTCCATTTGAGAAGTCAGGAACATCAATAGAATTGGAACGATTGGCTACTGACCATTCACTTAGGGGTGTGACAACACTCCACAGGGCAGCATCATAGACATCCTGGTCGAGTGGTATACCATTGCGCAGGCAATCGATTAACCTCCAGTCCATCATAAAATCCATTCCGCCGTGTCCACCTACCTTTTTGGCCATTTCTCCCACACGTTTTACAATTTCAGGTGTATATTTTTCCTCCAGTACCTTTAATTCATCGTTATCAAACCAACTGTGTCCCTTGGCTATTTTTCCCGGAAGCGGATATTTTTGGGCAATCCCTTCCGTTCCGCTAATAAGATGGATACGGGAATAAGGTCTTGGGCTGGTGACATCGTGCTGAATTAAAATGGTTTTGCCTTTATTGGTACGGATAAGGGTGGTGTTCATATTACCCCTGTATTCATCGGTGGCAAAGGGTTTATAGAAATTATCCTTGGCAGCCAGTTCAGCAGCCATTTTAGCCATATGAAAATCATTGGATGACATTGCAGTAAGATAATCCATTTTATCCCCCCGGTTAATATTCAGAACCTGGCAAACTGGTCCCAGTCCATGGGTAGGGTAGAGACTCCCGTTACGTTCCTGGTTTTCTCTTAACCGCCACATATCGGCGTATTCATTTTTGTCGAAATTCCCTTTCAGCAGGTCATGAATATATGCACCTTCAGTATGGATGATTTCTCCAAAAAATCCTTGCCTGGCCATGTTGAGTGTTAGCAGTTCAAAAAAGTCATAGCATGTGTTTTCAAGCATCATGCAATGCTTTTTGGTACGTTCTGAAGTCTCAACAAGTTGCCATGCTTCGTCAACGGTTACTGCTGCCGGAACTTCTGTTGCAGCATGTTTCCCGCTTTCCATGGCATAAACAGACATAGGTGTGTGTAAGTCCCATGGGGTGCAAATATATACCAAATCTACGTCCCCGCTTTCACAGAGTTCCTTCCATGCATTTTCGCTGCCACTGTATTCTTTTGCTTTTGGCATCTTATGCTTTTCGAGAATTTTTTGCCCCACTTTTACCCGTTCCGGGTCTTTATCGCATAATGAAGTAATCCGGACACCTTCAATATTCGACATCCGTTCTACTGCACCAGGTCCGCGGTTTCCAAGTCCTATAAAGCCAATCCTTACTGTTTCAAGCCTGGGTGCTGCATAACCTGACATGTTGAACTGCTGGGAATGCTTTTTGTCAACAGCTTCTTTTATTGACGCAAGAGCTGATTCCTTTGTTCCGGCTGCATTGGAACTGCATGATGCCAGGCTTCCTGACATTACACCGGCGCCAGCTGCTCCTGCAATTTGAAAAAATTTCCTCCTGTTGGTTTTCATTTCCTATAATGGTTTTTTGAAATTATAAATTGTGTTCTAATTTTTAAAATAGTGGTTAAAAATATAAATTTATCTAATACAATGTTTTTTATTTACTTAAAAACGGATTTACCTTATAACTTTTTTCTATATTGGTTTGCTCATAATTCAACATGAATTGCGGGTTTTCTAAAGCAAATTAAATTATGAAAAACCTTTTTTTGTTGCTTCCTCTACTTATAATTTTTCAAATTACCAGTGCGCAAAATGATGTAGTCAAATCAGGATGGAATTTTGGAGCGTTGCCAAGCATATCGTTTGATACTGATCTTGGATTTCAATATGGCGCGTTGGTCGATTTATACCAATATGGTGAAGGTGCCAGATATCCGGTATACGATCATAAATTGTATTTTGAAGTTTCCCGCTTTACTAAAGGCAGTGGTATAAATCGTTTTTATTACGATTCGGACAGATTGCTCAGGGGGTTGCAAACCTCGGTTGATATTAGTTATCTTTCAGATCAGGCATATGATTTTTTTGGTTTTAACGGATATGAAGCTGTGGTTAATGCGGATTGGATTGATAATGACAGCGAAAATTACATCTCAAGGATGTTTTACAAGTATGACAGAAAAATGTTCCGGTTTAAGGTTGATATACTGGGGCCTTATTTTGGTGAAAACTTAAAATGGGCTGCTGGATTGAACCTGTTGAATTTTAAAATAGGTTCAGTTGATCTTGACAGGTTAAATAAAGGTAAATCCGGAGATGATATTCTTCCCGAAGTGGAAGGTTTGTATGAAAAATACCAGCAGTGGGCAATCATCTCTCAGGAAGAAGCTGATGGAGGGTTTATTCCTGAATTTAAAGCCGGACTCGTATATGATACACGTGACAACAGGCCCAATCCGATGCGGGGAATTTGGACTGAAGCAGCAGTTGTGGGAGTACCTGAATTTTTAGGAGCTGAAAGTAGTTTTGCGAAATTCAGCATCACACACAGGCAATATTTTACTTTAATTCCCAATGACCTGTCATTGGCTTATCGATTGGCATGGCAATCGACAATAGCTGGTCAGGTGCCTTTTTATTATCAAACCCAGATAATAGTTTCAGAAATGAGAGGAGCCAGTTCAGAAGGTCTCGGAGGGGCAAAATCTTTAAGAGGTATTTGGAGAAACCGGATTGTTGGTGACGGTGTTTTCTTTGGTAACATTGAGGCCCGCTGGAAATTTGCCCGGTTCCAATTGTTAAACAACAATTTTTACCTTGGTCTGAACGGATTTACTGATTTTGGCCGGGTAATTGAACGAGTTGATATCATATCTGTGTTATCCTTCTTGCCACAGGAATATTTTAATCCGGGTTCGGAAAGTATGCATTTTTCCTATGGTGCCGGATTTCGTCTGGCTATGAACCAGAACTTCATTATTGCAGTCGATTATGGTGTTGCGGCTGATGAAAGAGACGGTGACAAAGGATTGTATATAGGACTTAATTATTTGTTTTAACCGGATTATTTTTTTACCCGTTTAAAGCGGAACATTTTCAAAAGCCATTCTGGTAACGGATGGCTTCCCCGTTTGCGGAAATCAATAGTCCATCCAACCTTTTCAAGTATTGGTATTCTGTGCGTTTCCACAAATTCAATAAGTGTCCCCTCAGGAGCCTGGATATATGCAAAATTACCCGCAGTATCTCCCATGTCGAAAGTTTCCAGATTACGGGAGCTGTCAACAGTAAAAGGAAAACCAGCATTGCTTAGTCTTTCACGGAGGATATCCATCCCGTTAATATCGAAGCACAGATGGATAAAACCCGGGTCGCCCCACATTCTGCCCTCATAAATGTTGCGAGGCTGCCGGTTAAGAACCTGAACGAGTTCAACACAGGTGGAACCGAAAAAAGGGCTGAAAGCACCTTTGCGTATATTGGAATGTTCAAGTAAAATCCTTCTGAATTTTTCTTTCCCTCCAGGTAAATTTTCCAAATCGGAAAAATTATCTGTCAGGTCGTAAACTACTTTATCGTATTGGAGTATATCTTTATATATGGCAAGACTTTTTTCTATATCACTGACACCAATTACCACACCTACGACTCCTCCTGTAACTGATTTTTCGCGCCTGAATACTTCATTGTGATTTTCTATCTCCCAGATGTTCCCCAACAAGTCTTTCATGAAAAAATGTTCTGTTCCAGAAGGACTGTTTTTGATTTCTCCCAACACGTCAAGGCCATCGGATTTAAATTTCTGATATGCTTTTTTTACATTGTCTGATTTTAGTTTTCCAATATTAATACCTAGATCGCCTAGTTGAAGTTCAAATTTGGGAGGCTCAGGAGGCTTGCCCGTGTGTTGCCAGATTTCGAATCCTCCTCCCCCACGCATATTTAGTGCCAGTACAGCATGCCGTGGTCTGGGTTGTCCTCCTGTATGAGGTAACATCAATTCAGCCACAGCCTCTTCTTCGAACATTCTTATGTCCATTGCAAAATGCCGGCGGTACCATTTCCAGGCTTCTTCCAGGTCTGCTACACCTACACCTAATTGCTGTATGCCATTAATTTTTGCTGACATTTTTTTCATAAAACCATTTTTTGACTACAAAGGTTTAACCTTTGTTGATAAAAAGTAATACAATCCAGGAATGAACCGGCGAATATAAACCATTAGTACCTCTTTACCTCCAATCAGTATTTCTTTTTGTTCATTTTTCAATTTTTGACAAATTATTACAGCACTTTTTTCAGCTTCCATTCCTTTTGCTTGTCCTTTATCCAATTTCCCATGTGCCATACCTTTTTTGTTGATTGCATTCACAGAGATGGAGGTTCTGATTCGCCCCGGAATTATTATCGAAACACGAATATTGTTTGATTTATTTTCAGCTCTTAAGCTTTCAAAAAAACCTTGAAGAGCATGTTTTGATGCAGAGTAAGCCGACCGGTAAGGAAATCCAAATTTACCAACCACGCTTGAGGTTACAGCAATATGTCCACCTCCATTTTTTATCATCACGGGTGTAATGACTTTTGTAAGTGCAACAGTTCCAAAGAAGTTCGTTTCAAATATCTTCCTGTCAATGTCCAGTGGGGTATCATTTGCCAAAGAACGTTGGCTGATTCCTCCAAAATGATAAAGACAATCGGGTATAATACCTTTTGAAAGAACATTTTTGGCAGCAGATATTACCGATTCTTCGTCAGATAAATCAAAAGGTACAATCAATGTTGAACTGTTATTTTTTTCACACAGGGCTGCTGTTTCTTGAAGTGCTTTTTCATTGCGTCCTGAAAGTACCAGGTGAACATTGCTTTTTGATAATTCAACAGCTACCGCTTTCCCAATTCCGGAAGAGGCTCCAGTCACCCAAATATTTTTGCCGGAAAAATTCATTAATAATACTTTTGCATCTTACGAAGATAACAGATTTTTTTTCCTGTACCTGCAATTGAATTGGAATCCAATAGACGAACCCAGTGGTTCAGTAATATATCATTTCTAAAGTCACTGTTGCCTGAGCATTTGCAATAACGGGTTACAACAAAGGAAAAGATCTACCATGAATCGGCTTTTACACTTTTGAGCAATTCATTCAACCGGTTTAACGTTAATGGTTTATTCAGGAAATCCGAAATGGAATCGTAATTTTCAGCATACTTTTTTTCGCTTGCCAGCACAGAGTTGGTAAGCATAATTATACGGGTATTTGGACTATACAATCTGTATTTTTCTTCATACTGTTCTACGAAATCAAAGCCGTTCATTCCCGGCATGTTAATATCGACAAACATAATATCGGGGAAATTATTTTGGCTCTTGCAGTTATCGAGATATGCAAGAGCATCTTCTCCCGATGTACGTATCTCATAATCTGTGATGCCTGCCAATTCCAATATATATATTATAAGTTCGTTTGCCAATTCATCATCATCGAGTAAAAATACCTTTATCATTTTTTAGTATTTGTATGGTACCATGTAAATTTTGAACGTTGTGCCTGCAGATTTCTTGCTTTTTACTTCAATTTTTCCACCGTTTTTAGTAACAATACTTTTTACAAGGTGCAATCCCAGACCACTGCCTTTTAACCCGGTAGAAAAACGCTTAAAAGGTTTATACATATCCTGGCCATATTTTTTCAAATCTATACCGATTCCATTATCGGTGAAAGAAACCCACACATATTCTTCTTCGCAGCCTGAACTGACATCAATAACTACATTCCTTTCTTCGGATCTGAATTTTAATGCATTGCCTAACAGATTTCTGAAAATACTGAAAAGGTAAGACTCAATATATACAATCGATTTGCAAGAAAAGTTTATATTTATTTCAGGTTTAATTTTTTCAATTTCATCTTTCATTTCTGCTGCAACTTTAGAGAATACTTTCTGTAAGTGCAGAGTTTTTAACCCTGATTTAAAATCTTTTTCCACCGCCAGCACTTTTACAAGGCCTGATATTGTCAGATCGAGGGTTTCAATAATATCAGCATATTTTAACTGCAGCATCAGCTTTTTATCTGCATCTTCTGTTTTCTCAATTACCTGGGTTAGCATTTTCAGGTTCGAAACGGGAGCTTTTAAATCGTGGGCAGCTGCAAATACAAATGTATCCATTAATTCATTCATCCGCCTCAGTTCTTCACTGCGGCCTTTTTCATGCCGATAGGCATCTATAGCCTGTATTTTTTCTGTAATATCCTGGCAAATACTAAGTGCCTGAATAGTTTTTCCTTTTTTATCGGCTTTAAAAAATAAATCACGTACATTTAGCCAATGTAAATTTCCTGCTTTATCTTTAATTCTAAATTCCGATTCACGAACCTCACCTGGCTTTAAACTTACCATTCTTGCCATTTCACCGATTCTTCTTTTAAGATCATCGGGGTGCAGCATTTGCTCAAATTCTTTTCTGCCGGAAGCATAAACTTCTTCAGGTTTATAGCCAAGAACTACTGAGAGACCCTTGTTGACATAAATGATTTTCCATTTAGTTATGTCATAAACAAACAGGATATCGGGAGTCGAATCTGTAATCAACTGAACGAAATGCTGACTTTCAACAAGCTCAGAAGTTCGTACCTTCACCTCCTTTTCAAGCCTCTGCCTGTAATCTTCTTTTGATTGGCGGAGGGCATCTTCAGCCCGGGCCCGTTCCACAGCAGCCCAAGTTCGTTCAGCAGTTTCATCCAGCAATGCAAGTTCTTCTTTTGTCCATACATGTTTATTCTTAAAATGAATAAACAGAATTGCTTTAAGCCTACCGTTTTTAAGTAAGGGTTTATTAACTGTAGCGCCTAACTGAAGTATATGGTGCATTTCTTTTTCATGTTCAGTAAGGGTAGGATCATTTGCAATATCTTCCCTGATTAATGTATGTCCTGCTTTTAATTCCTGCAATAAAACAGGGCCGTAATCTTCATAATTGTATGTGCCTTTAATATCTGGTACTCCATTGATATAGTTCCGGGTTACAGTAACGGTTTGGTTGTCGCCCAAATCCTCAGCATAACCTACCCTGTCTGCTCCCAGATGTACTCCAAGAACACGGGCAGCTTCATACTGAATCAGAGCAGGGTCATCTATGAAGCGTAAGGCATCAGACAATTTTAGCAAAAAAGCATTTCGTGCTTCTGCTGCTCTTAGCTTCAGGTTAATTTTTTTTCTTTCTGTTATATCCTGTTCTACAATGATTCCACCTATTATGTTCCCTGTTTCGTCGCGGACTGGAGCAGCATTGTTCAATATATACGCCTTTTCACCGTTGAAGCGTTGAATTTCTACTTCTTCTTCAATTACCGTTTCCCCTTTTAAAAGCGCACGTGCCATGGCCCAATCTTCCGGCTTTAGCTGCTTCCCGCTATCAGGCCACCATCCTTTGAATTTTTGGTAGTCGTTTATATTTGACGCATTTTGCCCCTGTTCGCCCCATATAATTTTAATCTGTTCATTGCTTTGAATGAATTTCCCATTTCTGTCAGCAATCCATACTGCCAGGGGCAATGAATCCAGTGTAGCAGTTAAAACAGCTTTTTCACGCGCTATTTTAGCAAACAATTCATCTTTTTCTTTCTCTTCTTTTTTGCGTGCTGTGATATCATAAAATAAAACCCCAATATGGTAAAGTTCCGGTTCATCAACCGGGAAAGCATAAACGCTCCACCATCTTTTCAGCGGAGTGGAAAAATATTCAAATCGTTCTGGCTTTCGGGTAAGAGCAACTGAGCCATATTTGTCGAACCAAAATTCATCCTGATTGGCGACAATTTCACGCATCCATTTCCCAACTGCGTTTTTAATACCGGTATGGTATTCAAACGAAGGACTGACTTCCATAAACAGATAGTCCAGTGGCCGATTGTTTTTATCAAATTTAATTTTAATTGTACAGAATCCCTGATCTATGGAGTTGAAAAGGGAATTATAACGGTCAACGGCCTTTTTATGCAGGCTCTCTTTTAATTGAATTACTTCCTGTTCCTTATTCTTCTGCTCAGTTATATCAATTATAGTTGTTACCACACCGTCATTTAGTTTAACAATGTATTGGTAGTAATAGTTATCGAATTGTTCATGTTGGTTTGCCAGCTCTGCCTGTTCGGGTAATCCTGTTTCCGTAACTCGGATAAAACGATCAAATGTCCCCGATTTAGCAGCTTCCAGATTTACTTCCAGCAAACATTTCCCAATTAGATTACCCGAGGCTTCTCTTGAAATATTATTTTGCAGTTTCCAGATGAAATCAGTGATTGTTCCCTGTTCGTTTCTTACAGCCTTAAATACCTGAATTTGATCAGGTGAACCTTCGAATGTTACATGCAATAATTCCTGTTGAAGCTTCAGTTTGATGCCGGCATTTTTTAGTTTGGTTGTATCAGAAAAAGTAACGAGGCAACCATCGTCCAGTTTAGAGACTTTAAACGAATTCCATAATATATTTTCTCCATCATGAAAACAAATTTCATCCTCCCATGAAATCCCATTTTCTACAACCTTAATAAAATGATTGAACCGGTCGGAATATTTACTCTCAGGAGGCCCTGTGAACAGGAGCTTTCCGGTAAGACCTGATTTATTCGTAATTTCTTCGGCTTTTTTATTAATATAGAGGCACTCAAAATCTGTAATTCTGCCTGTTTTGTTACGGATTGATGTGAGAATAATTATCCCTGTTTCTATATTTTCAAAAATTGCCTTTTGCAAAATGGTATTCAATTCATTTTCTTTTTTCAGACCTGATTCATTTTTCTTCTGCATTATTAATTCAATAATTGGGCTAAAAACTTTGTAAGTTACAAAAAATTGTAGCTGGCAGAACAGCTGTTAGTATTTTCTTCAGTTTTTGATAATATAAGCTCTACCTGACGGGTCTGATGTCATGGTTAATCTTTCAAAGTTTGCAAACCTTGCAGATTGGCTTTTAATACTTCTTTTACATCAGCATCGTTTACATGTCCTAAAACACCATACGGACCATTGTAACCGTTTTCTTCCAATGTTACTATCATAAATTCTTCCCATTTCCCTTTACCAATTGTAAGGATTTTCGGTCCATCAGGATTCATGCCATTTAGGTTTACAGCCCACAGGTAGGGTTTCATCATTTTTACCAACTCGGGAAATTCGTCAATCATATCATGAGCATGATGAAAATTAAAAACAATACCTATGTCCAGTCTTGGCATTGACTCAATAACTCGCACCAGGTTTTCAGGCCTCCCGAACCAACCGCCATGATTGTACAATCCTACCCTGCATCCAATATCTTCTGCCTCCAGGCTAATATAAGAAATCATTTCAGCGGCTTCTTCCAGTTTGAGTTCATCATCCATATTATTGAAATAATTATCCGGAAAACTTACCCAGATTTGGGTTTTAAGTTGGGTTTCGCGAAGTGCCTCCAATACCTTTTGATTGTTTTCAGATAAATTTCCTGCTGCATCTTTCCTGTCAATCCACAACCATACAGCAATAATTTCAATATTGTTTTTTGCTGCAAGGTGGAATTCCCTTGCCATTTCGGGAAGATGTTCTTCCCGCCAATCGTAGGCATATGATTTGAACCCCAGTTCTTTCAGCATTTCAACTCGCTGTTCAGGTGTACGTTTCTGATTATCAAACGGCACAATGCACCAGGCGTAGTATTTTTCCATATCGGGTAGAGCCAAACTCCTATGGTTGCAGTTTTGTGTTGTAAGCACAACAGCCGGAACAATCAGGTAAAGCAAAATTTTATACATAGTTGTTTAATTTGATTTTGAAACTGAACTTTTTATTTAATAATTAATTTCATGTAATTACTTATTTCTTTAATCTTTATGAAAGTGACACAGACATCCGTTATTATAAAAAATCGATGGATCAATATTTAAAAACAAAATGTATCACATATTTTCTTATAATATCTTATGTTTAAAAAAGTACATGAAATATATTCACGAATTTAAAGATATATCCTGAATTTTTCATAAATTTATTCATTCTGTTGATAATGGGGTATATTAAAGATAAGGAATCGTTGGCATGCAGAGAACAGTTTCAATACTGGGTTGTGGTTGGTTAGGTTTACAACTTGGTGAAGATTTAATTGCTCAGGGTTACCTGGTGAAAGGTTCCACTGTAACACCTGCCAGAATATATGAACTTGCAGAAGCTGAAATACAACCTTTTTACCTGAATATTGAACCGGATATGAAATATACAGGTTCAGAATTATTTTTTAAGACCGATGTATTGGTGATATCACTTCCTCCCCAGAGGGAACTGAATATTGAAAAGGTATTTCCTGAACAAATAGCTGAAATTGCAGAACTTGCTAAATTTTTTCATATTCCCAGGGTCCTTTTTATTTCTTCTACCTCTGTTTTTGAAAAAACTGACAGGGAAGTTCGTGAAGGTGAAGAAGGAAATCCTGAGCAACCTGCAGGAAAAGCTTTACTCAAAGCAGAAAAGATGCTTCTTAATGCGAAAGATTTTCAAACAACTGTTGTGCGGTTTGGTGGGTTGATAGGTCCTGGCAGAAATCCGGCACGCTTCTTCACAAAAAAGAAAAATATTTCCGGGAATGTACCTGTAAATCTTATTCACAGTAAAGATGCTGTAAATATAATTTCAGAAATTATTGGAAAAAATGTGTGGGGTGAGGTGTTTAACGCCAGTTGTCCTGTACATCCTACACGATGGGAATTTTATACCCTCGCATCTGAAATTAGTGGTATGCCAGCTCCTGATTTCACAAGAAGTGCTGAGAAATACAAAATTGTAAACTCTGAAAAACTACTTGAAAAATTAAACTATACTTTTCATTACGCCAATCCGCTTGACTACCTGTTCGAACTGTCGAAGAAATAATCCTGGGTTTAAAGTTATCTTTGGTTTTTGAGGGTATGAATTTGGAGTTTATTATATGCAAGAATTTTGTTAATGAAATTGTAAGCTATTTCAACTTCCTTTATCAGCATTCCCTTTTTTTTATTTTTGCATTTCTATTGCACAAAAAACATTTTTCAATGAAAAATATTGGTCTGTTCATAATTTCTATTTTTATTTCAAGTGGGTTCCTTGCTGCCAAAGAAGGGATGTGGATTCCCCTTTTCCTTGAAAAATACAATCTTCATGAAATGCAGGAAATGGGTTTTGAACTTTCTGCATCGGATATTTATGATATCAACACTGCCAGCATGAAGGACGCTGTGGTAGTTTTTGGTGGCGGATGCACCGGAGAGTTAATTTCAGGGAAAGGTTTGCTTATGACAAATCATCATTGCGGCTACCGTCAAATTCAATCGCACAGTTCGATCGAAACCGATTATCTGACTCAGGGTTTCTGGGCAATGAGCAAAGATGAAGAATTGCCAAACCCGGGTTTAAGCGTACGGTTTCTTGAATACATGGAAGATGTAACAGATGAAGTACTGGAAGGGACTGAAATCCTGGAAACAGACAAAAGGGAAGAAAGAATAAATCGCAACATAAATCAAATAGAACGAAAAGCGTCGGAAAAAGGAAAATATTTTACCCAGGTGAAGCCGCTGTTCTATGGCAATCAATATTTTCTTTATGTATATAAAGTTTATAGTGATGTGCGGCTTGTAGGTGCACCTCCTTCATCCATAGGTAAATTTGGTGGCGATACCGATAACTGGATGTGGCCCCGGCATACTGGTGACTTTGCATTGTTCCGGATTTATGCAGGAAAAGACAATGAGCCCGCAGGGTATTCACCAGATAATGTGCCTTTCAAACCGAAGAAGTATTTTCCTGTTTCGCTGGAAGGAATAAAACCAGGTGATTTCACTATGGTTTTTGGAAATCCGGGAAGCACTATGCAATACATTCCTTCTCATGAAGTGGATATTATTATGAACCAGCGCGATCCCGACAGGATTGCAATCCGCGATAAAAAACTTGAAATAATCGGAAACGATATGGGTTCCAGCCCTGTTATCCGTATTCAATACTCAGCAAAACATGCAACCATAAGCAATGCCTGGAAAAAATGGCAAGGTGAGATTGTTGGATTGAAGCGCCTTGATGCTGTGAATAAGAAACTTGCGTTTGAAGAGAATTTCAAACATTGGGCTAAATCTGAGGGAAGATGGGAATTTGAGTACCAGCAGGTTTTTGAAAATTTTGATTCACTGTACACAAACTATCAGGATATTGTGAAAGCTTCGGATTATTATTCGGAGATCGTTTTAAGGGGTGTTGAAATCTTTGAACTTGCCTCCAGACTCAACAATTTAATAAATAATCTCGAAAATGGGCAGGAAAAATTTGCAGATGCACATCGAAAAGCTATAGCCGTAAGAATTCCGCTGTTTTATAAAGATTACAATCAACCTACTGATGAGAAATTATTTGAATCTTTATTACCCATGCTATATGAACAATTACCCCCCGATTATGTGCCAGGTTATCTTCAGGAAATAGTAAATGACCTTGGAAAAGAAAATATGGTTGATAAAATTTACCGTAAATCAATTTTATCTGATAAACAGAAATTGGAGGCCCTGATTGAAGATGGAAATCAACAGGAGTTGCTAAAGCTTAGAAATGACCCCGTTGTTAAATTATATAACCATCTTAACTTTCATTACAGTACTTACATAAAGCCTGTGCTCGACATTATTGACAATGAAATCAACCGGAATATGAAAATATATATGGCCGGTATAATGGAAATGAAAAAAGGAGAACCGCTTTATCCGGATGCCAATCTTACTTTACGGGTAGCATATGGCAAAATAGAAGGATACGAGCCGAAAGATGGAGTTGAGTATAAATATTACACCACCCTGGAAGGAATAATGGAAAAAGATAATCCTGAAATATATGATTACAATGTCCCTCAACGCCTGCGTGAATTATTTAAGAATAAAGATTATGGAATTTACCAGTCGGAGGAAGGTTATCTGCCGGTTTGCTTCACAGCTTCGAATCATACAACCGGTGGAAATTCAGGCAGCCCGGTAGTAAATTCCAAAGGGCACCTTATTGGTGTTAATTTTGACAGGGCCTGGGAAAGTACAATGAGCGATATTATGTACGATTCTGAAATGAGCCGCAATATAGCCATTGATATAAGGTATGCATTATTTATAATCGATAAATATGCAGGTGCAGGTTATTTGCTTGATGAAATGGAACTTGTGGGCTCCGGAGCCAAGGTGTTTGAGTCAAAATGATAGGTAAATCTTCAGCCTGCCAAGACTTGCTAATTATAGCAGAATATAATATAAACGGTTGGGTCACAATACTCAAAAAACTGACAGCAAGTGAAGGTGGTGCCATGGTGGATAACGACGAAAAACTTATGGATCGTAACCATTCATTACAAAAGTCCTTACGGAATAGTTTGGGGTAAATCGGGATACCCATTGCAGGAAAGCTGCTGGCAGATGCAGCAAATTCAGACTCTGAAACTTTTTTCTTAGATGAAAAGCTTCCTGAAAATAGTGCAATAATTAGAATTTAATGAGATAAATAATTCTATTCCTCTGTATCATTCAATCCAGATCTGTTCTTTTCTGTTAAAATTTCTTATCAAAATTTAATAATTTCTTTTTCGTGAAAATTGGAATAAAAATTGTTTTTATTTTAAAGATATAGGAGAGAGAGAAATAATGAATTCTACTATAAAACATTTAATTATAGCAGTTGTTGTTGTATTAAATTCGAATGGAATATTTGCCCAAACAGACAATAACTCTGCCAATATGAACAGGAAGGAAAAACGATCTGTTGAAAGGGAGCATTTTTACCAGTTAACTAAAGAAAGGCTGCATAACAGAAGTTTTGTCCTTGAAACAGATTTTCTTCAAAACCGAAATGGTATTCGTGTTCCGGTAAATTCAACCATCAATTTTATTATGGTTGACACTAATGAATCTATAATTCAGATTGGCTCAACTTCCGGAATAGGTTACAATGGGGTAGGAGGTATTACTGTCAGTGGTAGAATTACAAAATGGAAATTAAAAGAAAATGAAGAGAAGAAAACATTCGATCTTGTTATGCATACTTTTACATCCGTCGGATCGTATGATGTGAATATGTCTGTCGGACCGGGTGTGGCAACAGCAAGGTTAACTGGTTTGCAAGCTGGGAATCTTACATTTAATGGAAGTGTCGTAGCTCTTGAATCTTCAGTGGTTTACGAAGGCAATTCATTATGAAAGAATATTTAAAAAATTAAGCATGATTTTTAATTGCTTAATTGATTGATTGATTGAAATCAGCGGGGGGGATGTTGATCCCTCCCGCTGTGTTTTTCTGCTGATGATTTTATTTTACAATTGCAAAAAATAAAAACAAAAAAACAGGGCTTTCAGAAATGCACTCAATATCTGTAATTTAATCTTATACTAATATATTGTTCCTGTCCATGCTGTGGGTTTTCATGGCCACTTTCATTCCAGTTCATGTATTAATCCGGTGGATTGGATCACTTCTGTTACAACAAAGCCGACCTGGATTTTTAACTAATAGATAATTACTTTGAAGCTGCCCGCCAAACTTTAAAATCCCCGGAATCTTATAGATATCATTTCCTTTTCAAATCAGGTAAAAGGGCTGTTTTTTTTAAATTTATTCCCTGAAAAATATTTTTTATACAGGACTTCTGCTCATGTATTTGTTTGTTAATATAAAGCGTATACAGGCAAATGTTATAATGAAAGACTGATATGGAAAAATACAAACCTTATGCCGAAAAGCTGGCCAAATATGGCTGCTACTCTATTGCTTCTGTTTACATTCTGGTAGGTGGAATGGCTATTTTGTCGTACCTGGGGATTATCATTGCAAAAGCCGATGAACAGCGGATTATTGGTGTCATTCTAGAATTACCCCTGGGATGGCTGATCATTGTTCTCATGGTTGCCGGACTTGCAGGTTATTTCCTCTGGAGAATTTTTGAAGCAATTACAGATCCTTACAATTTTGGAAATAAGTTGTCAGGTATCGCTAAACGAGTAGGCATAGCATTAAGTGCCGGAGGTTATGTCATAATAGGATATGCTGCTTTAGATGTATTGATCAATGGAGGAGGAGGAAACGGTGAGGAAGAACAGCAGATGATGGTGGCAAGGGTACTTGAACTTCCCGCCGGGTCTTGGTTAATTGGCTTTGCAGGTGCAGTTACCGGTTTTGCCGGATTGATTCAGTTTAAGTATGTTGCTGCCGGAGAATACAAAAAAAGACTGAAATTTGATGCCATGCAATCCACGACAGAAAAATTGATTCATGTATTTGCATGGGCCGGTTACATTGCACGTGGAATCATATTGTCCATAATCAGTTATTTTTTCATTGCTGCAGCCATAAAATCTGACGCGGACGAAGTAGGAGACACAGATTCTGCATTTGATTTTATGGGCGATTATGGTACTTTAGGACATATTATGTTTTTTGCAGTTGCCATCTGGACTATTTGTTATGGTCTATACATGATACTTAACGGTTATTTTTATCGCTTTGAAGAAGATGGATAGGCAACAGAGCTTTTTGGAAAATCACAATGGCCTGGAATTGGATTGGTTATGTTTTAAAAAAAATAAATTCATGTGGCGTTTGCATTCCTTGTTAAAATCACAAAATTTTATCTGTAGGCACTAAGTGGCATAAAACTGAAGTTTGTAAACCGGAAAGAAAAAATCCGATGCTGATTAATATTAGGTGGTATTTGCCAGGGGTTCATACACTCATTTAATGAACAATAAACCAATTTTGTTGGTTATTGCTGGTCTGTTTATTGTTTGCTATAACGTTTTTTTGCCCGTTCAATTGTTGCCTGCCTGTAATTCTCATCTGCATGATACCGGTCTCTCGCCCGTTGCTTCGTCTTGTTACGGTATTCAGGGTCTGTCTGATATTTCTCTCTATAGGTTTTTCTTGCCTTATCCCTGAATTCTTTATCTTCCTGATAATATTTCCTTAGTTTCTTTAACACATTCTCTTTGTTATTCTCATACCAGGTATTTGCCATATTGCTTGATTTATTAGATTTGAAATTTTCCCAGTCGGGTCATGTTAAATTCATAGTCTTGCCTGCTAGTAACTTGTTTCTATTCAAATATATTCATTTTGTATAAATATATTCAATAATCTTTATGAAAAATCTTGTCGAATTCTCATGTTAAGATTTATTTTGTATTAAAAACATAATTGACAAAGATGGTAATATGAAGATGAGAAGACTTTGCAGCTAGTCCTTTGGAACCTTTTCTTCAGGGAATCTTTCTTTATATTCCCGCCAGAAAAGCTTTACTTCATTTTTCATTTCTTTTGATAATGAGAGAATTCCTATTAAGTTTGGTATGGTCATAAGTGCGATGGTAATTCCTGAAAGAGTCCATATGATGGTGGTATCGGTAAAGGAAGCGAGGAAAAAACCCAGTATATAAACTATTTGATAATAAATTACCTTTTCAGATCCAAATAAATAAGTAATTGCACGATCGCCATAATAGGACCAGCTAATGGCTGTAGAAAAAGCAAATAATAACAATCCGATTGATACGATGTACTTTCCATAATCACCCAACCAACTTCGGGTAAATGCGATTGTAGTTAATGGTGCGCTGTGCAGAAGAGAATTCCCGGTGATTACCACTCCCGGTTGGCTAATCAGTTTACCTGCACTGAATATAATGCTGCCGGTATATGGTACATTATTTACCAATACAGTAACTTCCTCTGCAACTGAACGGGCATGCAGCAGCGTAACATCATCCTGAATTTCACCATTTTCAACATTAAGGTTTCCTGAAAACAGCGGAAGCATTTTTTCGCCTGCGAGGAATTGGAATAATTGTTCCTGGTGAGATGGATTGTTGTCGGAATAATTTCCTTCCAGCGCAATCAGGTCGGTACTCTGGAACTGGTTAGGGAGTTTTTCAGCCCAGACACCTGATGATAGTAGTACCAGCCCGGTAATGGTGCAAATTATAATTGTATCAATAAATGGTTCAAGTAATGCGACCAATCCTTCTGAAACCGGTTCATGTGCCCGGGCTGCAGCATGTGCAATTGGTGCCGATCCTTGTCCTGCTTCATTGGAGAATAAACCACGGTTAACTCCCCGGTTAAAGGCAAATGCAATGCTTCCTCCCAAGAATCCTCCAACTGCTGCTGTTCCGGTGAAAACATCTACCACAATTGATGACAGGGAAGGCAGAATGTTTTCGTAATTATAGATTATTACTGCAAGTGCCCCCAAAAAATAAATTATGGCCATTATGGGTACCAGACGGGAAGTTACAAGAGCAATGCGTTTTATCCCTCCAATAATAACAAATCCGAGCAATATGGAAAGTATTGCTCCGGTAACTAAATGATTAATGCCGAATGTTTCAAATAAGGAATTCGATATACTGTTTATTTGTGGCATATTGCCTGTTCCAAAAGAAGATAATACTGTTGCAACCGCAAAGATGACAGCAAGCCATTTCAGATTTAACCTGTTTTTCATGTAATACATTGGGCCCCCTGCTATGGTCCCATCGGCAGCTGTTTCCCTGTATTTGTGTGAAAGGGTTACCTCTACAAATTTGGTGGTCATACCAACAGCTGCAGTTACCAACATCCAAAACAAAGCTGCTGGTCCTCCCAGGTGTATGGCCAATGCTACCCCGGCAATATTCCCGGTGCCTACTGTCCCTGAAAGTGCTGTGGTTAAAGCCTGAAAATGCGAGGTGTCTCCCTGGTCTCCTTTTCGATCGAATTTTCCCTGTACTATGCGAATGGAATGCTTCAGATATCGAAACTGCGGGAATTTTAAATAAATGGTGAAAAACAATCCGGTACCTAAAAGTAAAAAAACAAACCACTGTGATCCGCCAATATAATTGTCGATTATGGAAAGAAATTGGTTCAGTTCATTCATTTCAGGCTCATTTTTTAAAATTTCGGTTAAAAATAGTAATCTATTTCATAAATTAGCAAGATAAATTTTAAAACAGACAACATGTTGCCCAAATTTTTATTAGCTGACAATTCCCTGGAGACACCAGAAACTATTTTCGTGGTACATAATGAATCTCCACGGTTTATTATCGAAGCCGATATAGATGACTTTGAAAACAACCAGGAAATTCACTGGATTGATGATGAACCCGATGATGAAAATGTGATTGCACAATTGGTTCAGGAAGCCGAAGAGTTTCTTGAAAAAGAGTTTGAGAATGAAGAGTTTCTGGACTCCGATGAAGAAGAAGAGTAATGGAACGGGATAGTAAATCAAAGAAACTCTATCGGTCCGAGGACAGGATATTGGGTGGTGTGCTGGCTGGTTTTGCTGAATACATTTATGCTGATAAAACTATTGTGCGGCTTGTATATGCTCTTATATCCGTTTTGTCTGCAGGTTTCCCCGGATTGCTGGTATATCTTATAGCATGGATTGTTATACCTAAAAAGCCAATCTGATTATGGGATTTTTCTTAAATGTTTTTCGGCAACTTTTTTCTTTTTGCGGACCACCATAAAAGCACCTAAAATGACGAACGCTGCTCCCAAAATTGTAACTGGTGAAAATCGTTCGTGTGAAATCCAATCAACCCGCATATAGGTAAGAATACCCATAATGGTAAAGGTTATAATGGGGTTAAGAAAAATTATTACACTTACTTTGCTTGCTTCAATATACCGCAATGCCTCAGCCAGGGTGCTGTAAGAAATTAATGTATTGGCACCCAAAAACAACAAGAGAAGCCACCATTCCCAGTTTAAATCAAAAATGGGTGACAGATTAATGAAAGGAAGATAGATGAGTGCCGGAAATCCAAATAAAAACAAATTTAACATTGGGGGAGGAAACTTCACAACAAGCATTTTTTGCAATACGGCATATATTGTCCATGCTGCTGCACCGCTTAGAGTTAATAACACGCCCAGGTTGTATTTACCTTTTCCTTCAAAAAAAGCCAGCAGTTGGTCACCATAGAAAAAAGAGAAGCCAAGTAAAGCCACTGTAAATCCCAATAATTGGATACGTGAAAATTGCTCTTTGAATATTAAATAGCCCGACAGTGCCAGTAGCATAGGCCCAAATTGTATAAACAATTGTGCATTGCTTGGAGTAGTATAATGAATACCGAGCATGAATCCAAGGTAATTCCAGGACAGTGCAATGGCTGCAATTACAAGAAGAAGGGGAGGGGCAATCAGTATCTTTAATGAAGCTGGTCGTCGGTAAAGTTGCCAGCCAAAAATAAAAACAAAAGCTATAAAAAACCGGAGCCAAACAATTGTTTTTGGATCAACTTCCTGGACTGCTATTTTTAGTGCAATGGCTAAAAGGCCCCAGAGAAAAGCAGTAATTGAGGAATAAACAATTCCCTTTGTTTGATCTGACATTATTTGCGTATTTGAGCACCCAAATCATGTTCAAAGACAGTTGCCAGTTTTTGCATTGTTTTATCAATTTGTCTGTCGTTAAGAGTACGTAAATCATCGCGCAGAATAAAACTGACTGCATACGATTTTTTACCTTCCGGGATTCCCTGCCCTTCGTATACATCAAAAAGCCCAACTTCCTGTAAAATTTTCCTTTCGGTTTTGAATGCCAATTCTTCAATCTGTCTGAACTTTATCGATTTGTCAAGTACCAGGGCAAGATCACGGCGGACTGCGGGAAATTTAGGCAATTCATTAAAAGTTATCTTATGCCGGGCATGCTTTGAAATTAAGGCTTCCCAATTAAAATCAGCATAAAATACAGGGTTTTCCAGGTTAAATTTTTTCAGATACCGTCTCCTGACAGTACCAAGCTCCAGCACCAATTTTTTATTTTCCAGGTATGAAAGTCCTTCAGAAAAAAGTTCATTCCCTGTTTCAGTAATCTGAAGCCTGGAAATTGTGAAACCCATTCGCTTAAGGATGTTTTCAGCAATAGATTTTAAATAGAAGAATGAGGTGGCTTTGTATTCAGTTATCCAGCTTTGGGGAGCCTGGGTGCCGGTAATTAAAAGTCCCAGATGCTCCTCTTCCTGATAATTTCTTACTGGCTGCTCCTTCAATTCTGATCCTTTGAAAAAATAGCAGTTGCCAAATTCATAAAGTTTCAAATCTCTGTTTTGCCGGTTTATATTCCAAACAATACATTCCAAACCTCCAAATAAAAGAGTTTGACGCATTCCGTTCAGATCGGCACTGAGCGGATTCATTAAAGTTACTGTCTGTTCTGGTTTATATTGTTCCAGGCTTTCGTAATAGGCTGATTTTGAAAGCGAATTCGACCATATTTCATTAAAACCCTGAGAAGTAAGCATTTCAGAAATTAAATTACGCAGCTGATCGGTGTCGGGTTTGGAAGATGACTGCAGGGAGGACTTCACTACCGATGGTATTTCCACATTGTTGTACCCATAAATACGAAGGATTTCTTCAATAACATCTGCTTCACGTTTAACATCTACCCGGTATGGAGGAATTGCAAGCTGCAAGCTTTTTTCCGTTTCGTTTACAACTTCTATCTCTAGTGAAGACAGAATTTTTTTTATTGTTTCTTTTTCCAGGTCTTTCCCGATTAACCGGGCAATATTAGGATACGAAACCTTTACAGCGAAAGGTCTTGCAGGTATTGAATATACATCCTGAATTTCAGATGAAATGGTGCCTCCGGCTATTTCCTTAATAAGTAAAGCTGCACGTTTAAGAGCATAGATAACGCTTTCAGGATCGGTACCGCGTTCGAACCGGAATGAAGCATCGGTATTAAGTCCATGGCGCCGGGCTGTTTTGCGGACAGATACAGGATCAAACCAGGCACTCTCAAGGAAGATCGCCCTGGTAGATTCTTTCACCCCTGATTTAATGCCGCCGAAGATGCCTCCAATGGCCATTGGAACCTCTTCATTACATATCATAAGGTCATCTTCGTGAAGTTCACGCTCCACTCCATCAAGAGTGGTAAATTTTGTACCTCCCTTAACAGTTTTTACAACTATTTTCTTTCCGGTAATTTCATCTGCATCGAAAGCATGAAGTGGCTGCCCGGTTTCAAATAATACAAAATTGGTAACATCTACCACATTGTTAATAGGTGCATGTCCAATTGCTTTTAACCTGTTTTTTAACCAGGTGGGAGATTCTTTTATTTCAATATCCGAAATGGTGACTCCTGCATATCTTGGACAGGCTTCCGGGTTTTCAACTTCCACCGGTATAACCAGGTTGTTGTTATTCACCTGGAAATGGTCTACCGGTATCCGATTGTAGGAAACCGGCCTGGTTTGATTCAGAAAAGCAGCCAAATCACGGGCTACACCAATGTGTGAAGCTCCGTCAATTCGGTTGGGTGTTAAATCTACTTCAATTACCCAGTCTGATTCTATATTGAAATATTCTTTTGCAAGTTTACCAATTTCCACAGAATCATTTAAAACAATGATTCCATTGTGATCTGTGCCAATCCCAATTTCATCTTCTGCACAAATCATTCCTTCGGAAACCTCACCACGAATTTTTATTTTTTTTAGAGTCAACTCCTGGTCACCTATGTATAAGGTAGTTCCAACAGGAGCCACCACAACTTTCTGACCTGCTGCCACATTTGGTGCTCCACAAACAATTGAGAGAAGGTCTCCTGACCCCACATTAACTGTTGTTTTACTCAAATGATCGGAATTTGGATGTTTTTCGCAGGTAACTACTTGTCCTATAAGCAATCCTTCCATGCCACCCTTTACAGGTTCCACTTTTTCAAGGCTGCTGACTTCAAGACCGGTTTGGGTAAGAATGTTACAAACCTCCTCGGGTGATTCTTCCAACTGAATGTAATTCTTCAACCAGGAATAAGATATCTTCATGCCAATAAAAACGCTAAATATTAATGAAGTGACAAAAATAGAGATTTTACCTGAATAATTAACCGACTTTAATACAGGCAGCCTCTATATAAATTACTATTTTAAAATTTATTTTGACTCAGTGGCAATTTGAAAGTTAAATCTGAAATTATTAATATCCGTTGAACACAGAAAGTTGTATTTATAGCTGATGCAGCAGACCTGACACATAATAGGCTGCATGTAAATGAAATATGAGTTTTAATCCATCAACTTCAGTTATATTTATAGTACATTTTAAAGGGTCAATACAAATAAATTTTTTATCTTATAAAACAGATAATGAGAAAATAAACAACAACACGTCAAATATTACTACAGAGATTATTTTATTGGATGTTGAAAAAGATTATATTTAAAATAAAAACCAATGAAACGACCATGATTATACTGCATTCACAAAGGAGCGTGATTAACCCCGGTGGCTGTCGGGACATCTAAGTTTCTTGTCTGCCGTGACAGGCAGGCATATAATACGTTGAAAACAAACAATTTTAATCAAATGAAAAAATATAATGTAGGAATTATCGGCTACAGTTGGGCAGCAGGTGCACATATCGATGCCATTAACAAAACTTCTCTTGGAAGAGTAACAGCTATTTGTTCATCGCGTCACCTTAACCCTGAAGAAGTAAGTTCAAAACATGGTTTCCCGATTAGAATTTATAATGATTTGGAGAAAATGCTGGCGGATCCTGAGATTCATATTGTATCAGTCTGCAGTTATTCCAATTTGCATGCACAACAGGCTATATTGGCTGCTCAGGCGGGAAAACATCTTATTATTGAAAAACCGGTGGCATTGACCTGGGAAGATTGTCTTGCAGTAAAAGAGGCAGTAGATAAAGCGGGTGTGAAAACCTGTGTTTGTTTTGAATGCCGTTTTTCAAGCCAGCTCATTACAATCAAATCAATCATTGATGAGGGCGTTCTTGGGAAAATTCATTATGCAGAAGTGGATTACTATCATGGAATAGGGCCATGGTATGGACAGTACCGCTGGAATATTAAAAAAGAAGCTGCCGGCAGCAGCCTGCTTACTGCCGGATGCCATGCAATGGATGCACTTCTTTTGTGTGTTGACAGTGAGTATGAAACAGTTCAAAGCTTTTCAACTTTTTCTGAGAATCCTGATTTCAGAAAATATGAATATCCTACCACCTCGGTATCTATAATTAAATTTAAAAATGGTGCTGTTGGTAAAGTCGCTTCGGTAATTGATTGTCTTCAACCTTATTATTTTCACTTTCATCTGGTTGGAAGTGAAGGAAGCTTATTGGATAATAAATTCTACTCTTCAAAATTTAGCGGACTTGATAAAAACAGGTGGAGTGAATTATCAATGAAAATGCTTGATTCAGGTGATGTCAGTGATCATCCTTATCAAATACAGTTTGAGACGTTTTTTAAATCTGTTGAACAAAACAAGGAAATGCCACTTACTAATCTTGATGAAGCTTTGCAGACACATCGGTTGATCTTTGATGCAGATAAATCCAGTAATTAAGCCGGAAACGAAAATTTCAGTTTTCAAAATCAATAAAAATAATGGAAAACCAGTTTAAGAACAATTCAAAAATTGCTATAGCAATTGGAGCCCATCCTGATGATATTGAGTTTATGATGGCAGGAACCCTGTTGATGTTAAAAGAGGCAGGGTATGATATCCATTACATGAATATTGCAAACGGCAACTGTGGCAGCGTGGAATACGATGCTGATGAAACGGCCGAAGTTCGTAAACAGGAAGCTCAGACATCTGCCAGACTGTTGGGTGCAACCTTTCACGAAAGTTTGTGTAACGATTTGGAAATTCTTTATACTACCGAATTGCTGCGTAGAGTGACCGCAGTTATAAGAGCAGTAAAACCTTCAATTGTGCTGACACATCCACCGCAGGATTATATGGAAGATCATATGAATGCCTGCCGCCTTGCGGTTACTGCTGCATTCTCACGTGGAGTGCCAAACTTTGAGACGATACCTCCGGTGCCAGCTGTGAATAAGGACGTGACGGTTTACCACGCACTACCATATGGATTATGTGATGCTATGGGAAAGCCTGTTACACCTGGAGCATTTGTTAATGCCAGCGATGTTTTTGAAAGAAAACTTGAATCGCTTGGTTGTCATAAAAGTCAGCAAAACTGGCTGGATGTGAGCCAGGGATTAAATTCTTACCTGTCTACAATGGAGGAAATGTCATTGAAGGTGGGAGCCATGTCTGGCAGTTATAAACATGCAGAAGGCTGGATGCGGCATTCACACCTGGGTTTTTGCGGGCCTGATGCTGATCCGATGAAAGATGCCCTAGGAGATAATTATAAGTTAATATAGAATCAACAACCTGATGCTGATAAATAAAAAAATAGGTGTTTTTTCTGCCGGTATACCGGAAATATAAAGCACATTTTAAGGCATTGCATACCTATTGTGAAGCGAAAACAGCATCGGTAATACTGAATTTTATCCTGTTGTTTTTCCAGGGAAAGCGGCCCATGCTGAAGTTGGATGGACACAAAACCAAAACAAAAGCTGTGAACGATTTACAAATTCTCTTTGGATATTAAAAAAGCATTGGGATACCTGGGGAATTCTTTATTACGATGAAATTGGACTGGAATCAATAAATTTTAATAATATGGCACGAAAAGTAAGTATGTTGGCATCTGAATGGTGGGATTTTACAACCTTAGATGATGAACTGTTGACTGATGCGGCAAAGTTAACGCCCGAAGACCTGTTGCAGCTGTCAAGGCCTGGTTTCAAAGTGGTATTTTATGATACACCTGAAGATTTTTATCTTGCCGAAGCTCTGGAATACATAACTGCCTGGAAACAGGCAACAGCATCGGTTCCTGCAGGTATATGCGGGCCAATTGGGCCGACAGAACAGCTGCCACTTGTCGCACGTTTGGTAAATGAACTTAAAATTGATCTTTCCAATGCTCATTTCTGGGGAATGGACGAATGGTTTGTCGATGGAAAGGAGATAAGCCCCGAAAATCCTATTTCTTTTGAAAAAGCTGACAGGGAGATGTGTTTCAATCAAATTGAAAAGAAACTCAGAATGCCAGAAAGTAATCTGCACTTTCCCAAGGCCGATACTTCTGAATATATTAAAAGTTGGGAAAGCAATATTCGCTGTATTGTTATGCAGGGAGGTCAGGGTGATGTCAAACACTGGGCTTTTAACGATCCGGTAAAAAGGGAAGGTAAATATAAAGATGCACCACCTTCACCCGGGGAATTCAGAAAGCTGGCAACACGTGTTGTTGATCTCCATCCGGTTACATGCATGCAAAATGCCAGAACAAGTGCAGGTGGGGTTGTTACCGGAATACCAACAAAGGCAATTACTGTTGGCCCGGTGGAAACATGGAAGGCAGAAAAAGTCTCAATCTGGCATGCGGGTACTCACGACAATCCATTCGGGCAGAGGCTTACAGCTTTAATGATAAGTAAAAAAATAATGGATTCAGCAGTTCCTATGTCCTTGCTTGCTGACCATCCCAATGTTCAGTTTAACTATTATACTGGTGGTATCGGAATCTGCGGAACAGAAATGCATTGAATTGTAAGTGCAAGAAAAAAAAGTATCCGGATTTCCATGATCAGATGTTGCCTGGTTGGCAGACTATATGGCAATTTTGCTTTTACTTCACCTTATAGTCTTGTCTTACCTTTCAAAAGGAAGGAGTGATGGTGGATTATTGCCCGGAATAAAGGTCTTAAAAGAAAAATTTGAGAAATTTTATAAAGGGGGATAAATAATGGTTTAGTTTTCTTGTTTGTCAAACTGCCCAATTCTCCTATATGGATATCCCAGTATTCAAATCTTTCTTATTTTTAACCGCAATACTTAAAGAAGTGAAGTTTATGAAATCAGGGCAGATTTTTGGGAAACATAAATTATCAGATGGTGAACAAAGGGTTTTCTCTACCGATGAATTCCTGATTGGTGTGAAACGCGAAAAGGAAGGCTGGTATCTCAGTCATACCGGGCATGAAAAAAATCAACTTATTCAACCCGATTTATCGGCAGGTGATTATTTTCAGACCGGAAAATCGAATTCACTGCTTATAGTTCCTGCCCTGCCCATTAAACCGCTGGTATTTAAAGGAAATTTTATACATGTAGCTCCGGGCCAGAAATTCTCTTTTTTTCTGAAAGTTCCCCTCACAATTCAGGTGTTTTATTCAAAGAATCAGCCGGCAAATCTTTTAAAAGAGATTCCGGTGAGCCGGTTCTCGGATACCTGGTTTGGTGACCCCTACAGCGGAGAGCCTGCATTTTTGCTTGGAAGTGAATTCTTTCGGGTAGCAGAGGAGGCAAGCTTATCATTGTTTGATGCTTTATGTCCTGTAAATATTTTTAATAACTCACCTGGCGTTTTAAAAGTAGAGCGGCTGATAATAAGGGTAGAGAACATGACACTTTACAATAAAAGTGGAAGAATTGTAACCAGTTTACTCGCTATCGAATACAAAGGCAAGGAAATTATCAGTTCAGCCTCCTATCATTTCTCCAAGGTGCATCATGGAGAAAAAGAAGAGGTTATAGCTAAACCTCGTTCATGGGCATCTAAAAATCTGCTTAAAATTAATTTCCATTTTATTAAAAATATCTTACAATCATAATTTATGAAATTCGACTGGTCCAACTATTTTAATGCTTCAATGCTGCAATCGTTAATCCGGGTTGCATTAATATTAATTATTGGTTTAACAATTATATACTTATTGGCCTTTTTTGTTGGAAAACTTCTTCCTGCCCGGCTCTCTAAACAGCGAATCATGATAATTAACCGCGCTGTTTTATATACAGGATTTATATCACTTTTCTTTATTATTATTTCGGAACTGGATATAAATCTGGCAGCAATATTCGGTGCAGCAGGTGTGATTGGGCTGGTGGTTGGGGTGGCATCCCAAACCAGTATCGGCAATATAGTGAGTGGATTTTTTCTTGTATCTGAAAAATCATTTGAAATCGGAGATGTGATTCGGATTGGGGATAAGACAGGCACTGTTTTCAGTATCGATTTACTTTCAATAAAAATCAGAACAGCTGATAATCTGTTGATACGCATCCCCAACCAACTGGTAATTACAAGCCAGCTGACAAATCTCACCCGGTTCCCGATACGACGGATTGACATTGAATTGAGTGTGGCCTATAAGGATGATCTGGGAAGTGTGAGAAATATTCTTGAACGTGTTGCAAAGAACAATCCTTTGTGCCTGGATGAACCTGCCCCGGTCATTATTTTTAAGAATTTTGGATCGAGCGGAATTGAAATCACATTTGGAATATGGTGTGAACGCACCAATTTTCTTAAAGTTAAAAATGAGGTATTCCAGGAAATTAAACAGGCATTCGATGCAGAGGGAATTGAAATTCCGTTTCCTCATATCAGTTTGTACGCCGGTGAAGCGACCAAACCATTACCGGTTGTTTTAAATGAAAAAGAGGCTGCCGGCTAAGGCAACCTCATTTTCAGAATTCATACTATTCGATTACAACAATCCCTTTTTCTTAAGATAAGGTTCAACGGAAGGTTCTTTTCCGCGGAATTTTTTATAAACTTCCATACCTTCATCGGAACCGCACTTCTCGAGAAGTTCCCGGAATCTGGCTGCAACTTCAGGATTGAATATATCACCTGTTTCCTTAAAGGCATAAAAGGCATCGGTATCGAGTACGCCAGCCCAATAATACACATAATACCCGGCAGAATAACCGCCATTGAAAATGTGGCCAAAGTAGGTACTGCGGTAACGTGGAATAAATTCTGACAGAATCCCTATATTATCCATTGACGCATTTTCAAATGCCCTAACGTCAGTAATGTCTGGATTATCAGTTGTGTGAAAATCCAAATCCAGCAATGCTGCTGCTACAAATTCACCCGTTTCAAAACCCTGGTTGAAAGTGCCGCTTTTTTGAAGTTTTTCAATGAGCACATCAGGAATGGGTTCGCCTGTCTGATAATGAGTAGCATATACTTTTAGAACTTCTGGTTCTGCAGCCCAGTGTTCCATTACCTGCGATGGCAATTCTACAAAATCACGCGCAACACTTCCAGCTGTCCGGTCGTACGGCCCATCGGCAAATAAACCATGTAATGCATGTCCAAATTCATGAAAGAAAGTAGACACTTCATCGAAACTTAACAGAGCAGGAGTGTTACCTGAAGGACGGGTAAAGTTCATAACTATTGATCCGATACGTGGAATGCGCTCTCCGTTTCGGTAAGTAGCATTTCTGAAGCCTGTTGACCAGGCTCCTACACGTTTGCCGTCGCGCGGGTGGAAATCCATATACATAACTCCAAGATGGGAGCCGTCGGCTTCAAGCACTTCATACACTTCTGCTTCCTCATGGTAAGTTGGCCAGTCACGTTGTTCAAGTTTCAGCCCGTAAAGATTTTCAACTACGTAAAAGAGTCCTTTCTTAGCATTGTCAAGACTGAAATAAGGTTTTATCTCAGCTTCATCCAGATCAAATTTTTGCTTCCTGAGCTTCTCACTGTAATACCACCAGTCCCATGATGCGAGTTTGAAATTGCCGCCTTCACGGTTAATGATTTGCTGCATTTCTTTTACATCCTGCTTAGCCATTACCAGTGCAGGCTCCCAAAGCTTCATAAGGAATTCATATACAACTTCGGGCGTTTTTGCCATATTCACATCAATTATATATTCTGCATGGTTATTGAAGCCCAAAAGCTTAGCCCGCTGGTCGCGCAGTTTAACAATTTTGGTTATGATTTCATTATTGTCAAATTCATTGTCGTTATCCCCGCGCATAAAATATCCACGATATAATTTCTCACGCAAATCACGGTTTTCAGCATACTGGAGGAAAGGAATCATGCTTGGTTTTGCCAATGTAAATACCCACTTCCCTTCTTCACCAAAAGCTTTGGCATCGTCGGCGGCCCGTGCAATAACGTCCTCGGGTAATCCGGCCAGGTCCTCTTTTTTGTCTGCAACAAGTTTGAAATTACGGTTTGTTTCTGCCAACAGATTTTCCCCAAACTGAAGTTGAAGTTTTGAGAGCTCTTCGTTCCATTCCCTTAATTTTTGCTGATCTTCCGTAGAAAGATTGGCGCCACTGCGTACAAAATCCTCATAGTACTTTTCTGTAACCCGCAATTGTTCTTTATCAAGATTGAGTTGATTCCTCTTTTCATAAAGGTTTTTAATTTTTGCAAACAATTCCGGATTCAACGAAACATTATCCCGGTGCCTGGTCATCAGGGGTGAAATATCACGTGCTATGGCCTGCATATTGTCATTGGTATTGGCTGAATTTAACGGGTAAAATACCCCATTTACTTTGGTAAGTAACTCACCCGACTTGTCGTAAGCCAATATGGTATTTCCAAATGTGGGTTCTTCCTGGTTTTCAACAATTGCATCTACTTCAGCTTCATGTTGCTTAATGCCTTCTTTTACAGCCGGAAGATAATGTTCTTCTTTAATCTCATCAAATGGAGGAACTCCATACGGAGTATTCCATTCCTTAAAAAATGGATTGTTCATATCTATATCCGATACTTTACTTTGATTTTGGCAGGAATATACTACTGCAGCAAAAACAATTATTACTAAAAAAATACTTCCTTTAATATTCATCATAATGTTGATCTTGAATTTTTGGAATGCAAAAATATTATTTTTCAGCTTTATAAAGGTGATTGTTATCAGTTCAAGTTTTAAATTTTCCTAATTAGGAGGTTAAATAATATTAAAAAGGAACAGGAAATGAGAACAAGATTACTCACCATTAATAAAAAAGAAGCAAAATACATTTGGTCCCCGGTGGAATCCTAAAATCATCCTTATTTATATATATACTGATAACCAACCTTTGATCATTTTCGCAATAGATTCGCAATAAATTCGCGATAAATTCGTGATTTTGCGAATTTGTTCCGAATTTGTTGCGAGTTTGTTGCGAATTTAGTCCGGAGAAGACTTAAAGAAAATCTGCAGTTTCTGGTGGAAGAATCAGTGGGATAGGGTGGTCTTCCTGGCATTGATCTTTAGAAGAGGTGAAGAATGCTCCTTAATCTTGAAATGTTAAAAAAAAAGAGATGAGCAGGGAGGAAGAATTGTAAAACCGGGCGGAATTCATAAAGTTCTTTTTTTCCATCTGGTTTTGGCAACAGCACAAATTTGACCGGTGTCTTTAAGTTTTATTGTATGCAGAAAAGAATTGTTGCATTCTTCTTTTTGAGTTAGCATCAGAACCGTGTCGCTGCTTTTTACTTCTGAAATAAATTTTCCTTCGATAAACTGCAGATGTTGGTGTTCTATTGTTTCAACGGGAATTGAATCGATTAACCACTGAAGGTATCTGATGTTGTTTGCATGCTGATAGATATCTACGTCTGATGAACGAACTGTGATTTCATGGTTGTAACGGGCTGTTTCCAATGGTTTTATTTTAGGAGGGACTGTGATTGTTATTGCACTTTCACCGGTGAAGGACCACCTTTCTTTAATTTCTTCAAAAACCGGTACAGGTTTACGTTCTTTGATATTAAAAAATATCCAAAGTCCTTTTGCCCTGCCGATTATACTTTTTCGGGCATCGTAGATGAGATTTTCCCTGAAGCCGCGTATCGTAGAATATTCTGAAAGCCATGTTCTGATTGTAATTTTTTCTTTGTACCTGGGATATCTATTCATTTCCAGTGCACCCGATACCAGCACCCATCCGATATTCTTCTCAATCAGATCATATAAGCCAAATCCGATTGAAAGACAATGTTCGGCTGCTGCTTCTTCCAGCAGGGCAAGCATCACAGTTGGTGTGGCCTCTCCAAATTTATCCATCTCAAAATGCCACAGATTAAATTCTATATCAAAGTAGTTTTTCAAATATTGAACTTTTTTGTTCTAAAAGTACTAATTATTCTGCATTTTTAAAACAATAGATACTAACTTTTTTACATGATTTAGCAGATATACTTAAGTGCATAATAACAAAGGCTGCCTCATTGAGACAGCCCCGTCTTATTACAATCTATTTCCGGAAAAACTTTGTTTTAAAGCTGTAGGCAGATTTAATTTATTTTTTTCGTTGAACTACCCACGTCAATATTGAGCGAATTGGTAATTTTTCCTATATTTTCAGGGTCTATTAAACCGCTGATGCTGATTAACGTATTGTTGTCGCCACCAACTACCAGGAGCAAATCAGAAAGTTTACCATTTCCACCGTCTTTGGCAAGGAATCGAACAACTTCGGTAGCTTCGGTAACTTCCATCAAAACTTCATACTCATTGTTTTTAAAAAATCCATCTTTTTCCAGCTCTGCGTAAAAATCAAGTTTGCCGGTAAGTGCAGCATTATCAACCGTCAGAATTCTGATTCCTTTGAGGTTTGAGATCATTTCACTCGTTGCCTTATCCCCCGAATTAAAGTTTCCTGCAAGTCCGAGAAGTTTACCTGAGATATTCACAGTTGTGAATCCCTCCTTATTGGCATATTTTTCAAATAACTTGTCTACAGGAGATTTTTGTGCAAATGTTACCAGGGGCAACATGAATACGAGAATAAAAATTAATCTTTTCATGGCTTTCTATTTTTAAGTTTCTTTTTCATATTTCTTATTAATGCTCATAGTTTACAGTAAAAATCAGTTTGCTTTGTTCGTACTATGCATTTTCTCCACCATCCCGAGGTATTCATTTACAGGTTTAAATCCCTGATGCAGTGGTTCAGCAGCAATTTGCAGTTTGTCGAAGTTGGCAAGTTCTGAAAGTCCCTGGGTGTATTTGGCAGAAACGTATGCCAGCGTTTGCTCGGCATATGCATACGCTGCTTCAGGATTGTCGAAAGTGTCAGTAAATTGCTGTTCTTGTTGCTGGTAAAACAAAAATCCACCTACAACAAGAATTACTGAAGCCGCAATCCCCGAAACAGTTTGCCATAACCAGCGTCTTTTTGGGTTTTTGGCAGGTTCATTGATCCGGATGTAGTCCATGATGTCTTTTTCCAGTGTATTATCACGGATTGAGGATTTTAAATCTGACATTCCCCTGAAAAAGCCAGCATACTCTTTGAGTTCTTCTGCCACTTCTCCTGAATTGAAGTAGGCATTTAGTTCCCGTTCTTCATTCACGGTTGTCTGCCCTTCAAAATAGCGTTGTAGCAATTGTTTTATTTCCATGGTCTTCATCTGCATTCAATTTTAAATATTCGTCACGTACTTTTTTTCTCGCTCTTGAAAGGTTCACTCTTATTGCGTTTACCTGGAGCCCTGTCAACTCAGCAATTTCATCAAATTCCATTTGCTCTATATCGCGCATATACATTACCTTTTGCTGGATATCAGGCAACTGACTTATTAGTTGTTTTACCTGGTTGGCGGCTTCGCTGAGTTCAACTTTGGAATGAACGTCTGTTGTTATCTGCTTCAAATGCCGATATGTTTCGGCATCAATTGGTACGGTTTTTCCTGATCTTAAGATGTCGAGACACCGGTTCCGGGTCATCCGCATCGCAAAAGCTTCCATATTTTCAACCTGGTCCAGCTCTTCCTTTTTTTGCCAAAGTTTTAGAAATACATCCTGCACTACATCCCTGGCACTGTCCTCATCTTTGAGAAAGTGCGTTGCAAACCGGAGTATTTTTCTACTAACTGGCAACACTTTTGTCTTAAAATCAATTTCAACCATTCGCTTTACTGTTTTTCATCTGCTTTCAGGCCAGTATTCAAAGGTAAGACGTAGTAAATAAAATAACATTACACAATTTGTGGAGTTTTTTATTGATATTAAAACTGTCTTAAATTTTACTGTTTTTCTTTCAGTTTATAACTAAAAGTTTTAAAATTCCTGCAATTTTGCAATCATGAAAAAAATTTTTCTTAAAAATATTGACATCCATAACATTTGTGTTGAATCAGACAGTTCTCCTCCTGGTCATACTTTTTGTTGAAGTTTAGGAATTGCTATCCGTTGCTCTTTTTCCGATAACTGGCAAAAAAAGAATTCGCATTAATTCATATTAATTTTTGATGTAAGATATTTTATCAATTCAATTTTACATGTGTAGAATTGGAGGTATAATTTTTTTAGAAACCGAATTTTACAAAACAGAAAGAATGGAACAAAATTTAAACAGTGCATTATCTATACTGGTGGTTGGAATGATTACAGTGCTATTGATTCTTTGGTTGGTTGTTGTTATTGGCAATCTGCTAATCAGGATAACCAATAAATTTTGGCCGGCACCAGAAAATTCCGTCACAGGGGGAGGCAGCTCAACATTTGTACCAGCCGGAACACTGGCTGCAATAATAGCAGCTGTAGAAGCTGTTACAGGTGGAAGAGGAAAAGTTACTAAAATCGAAAAGGAATAGTTTGTAAAAAATCAGAAATCAAATGAGAAAAGAAATTAAATTCAGCTTGTTGTATCGCGATATGTGGCAATCATCAGGGAAGTATGTTCCTAGGGTTGACCAACTGGTTAAGGTAGCGCCGGCTATAGTGGAAATGGGATGTTTTGCAAGGGTTGAAACCAACGGAGGCGGCTTTGAACAGATTAACCTGCTGTTTGGGGAGAATCCCAACATAGCCAACCGTCAATGGACGCAACCTTTTAATGATGCCGGTATTCAGACCCATATGCTTGAACGGGCGTTAAATGGTATTCGCATGAGTCCGGTACCGGATGATGTGCGCAGGCTGATGTACAAGGTTAAGAAAAAACAGGGAACCGATATTGCACGTTCGTTTTGCGGATTAAATGATCCCAGAAACCTGGAAGGTTCGATAAAATATGCCAGGGAAGGAGGAATGATTTCACAGGCAGCATTAAGTCTTACTGTTTCGGAGGTACATACTGTGGAATATTATACCAGCCTGGCCAACCAACTTATTGAGATGGGTGCCAACGAAATTTGTGTGAAGGATATGGCTGGAATAGGCAGGCCGGCATTTCTGGGTAAAATTGTTAAAAATATAAAAGACCGTCATCCAAATACCCCGGTTCAGTATCACGGGCATGCAGGTCCGGGTTTCCAGATGGCTTCCATTCTTGAGGTTGCCCGTGCCGGAGCCGAATACATTGATGTGGGAATGGAGCCTCTTTCATGGGGAACCGGTCATGCCGACTTGCTGGCCGTTCAGGCGATGCTCAAAGATGCCGGATTTAAAGTTCCCGATATAAATATGAAGGCATATATGGAAGTGCGTGCCCTTACCCAAAGTTTTATCGATGATTTCCTGGGTTATTATATCAATCCCAAAAACAGGCTGATGAATTCATTGCTAATTGGCCCGGGATTACCTGGTGGTATGATGGGCAGCCTGATGGCTGACCTTGAAAATAACCTGGCAAGCCTGAACAAGTGGCTTTCAAAAAGGGGCAAACCAGAGCTTTCTCAGGATGATCTGTTAATTAAACTTTTTGACGAAGTTGCTCATATTTGGCCAATGCTTGGTTATCCACCCCTGGTTACCCCATTTAGCCAGTACGTGAAAAACCTGGCACTGATGAATGTAATTCAGCTGGAAAAAGGAAAAGAACGCTGGTCAATGATTGCCGACAATATCTGGGATATGATTCTGGGCAAATCGGGAAAATTGCCCGGTGAACTGCATCCTGAAATTATGAAGCTGGCAAAAGAGCAGGGTAAAGAGTTTTATACCGGAAACCCGCAGGATTTGTATCCCGACAAGCTGGATGAATTCCGTGCAGAGATGAAGCAACACAACTGGGATTTTGGACAGGACGATGAAGAATTGTTTGAACTGGCTATGCATCCTGAACAATATCGAGCCTACAAATCAGGGCAGGCAAAAGCTGCGTTTGAAGAAGACCTTGCCAGCAAGAGGGCCTTAAAGGAAAAGGCAGAAATGCCTGCAACACAGGCACCGGCAGCCCAGCCTGCATTTGAACCTAAAAAGCTGCATGTGGAAGTGAATGGGGAAAAATACGTGGTTAATGTTTCCTATGCTTCAAACGGTCATTCTGATGACGAAAAAGTACCTGTTTCTCCGACTTCGAAAAAACCTGTTGTTGTGTCCGGAACCGTGAGAGAAATTATTGCTCCTCTTGAAGGTAAATTTTTCTTAACAAAAGATGCAAATGAAAAGGCTGTGAAAGCTGGAGATACGGTTAATAAAGGAGATGTAGTGGGCTATATTGAATCCATGAAAACCTACAATGCTATTGTTGCTGAAGAAGATGGAAAAGTTGTGGAAGTTTGTCTGAATAATGGAGATGCAGTTGATGAAGATGACGTAATCATTAAATTGCAGTAACAGTATGCGGGAAATATTTTCAAGTTTGTTTGAGATGACAGCTTTCGGTTCCATAAATTACCAGACTGTCATCATGTGGATTATTGCGTTTGTACTGCTGTATCTTGGAATCAGAAAAAAATATGAACCACTGTTGTTGGTACCAATTGGTTTTGGTGTTCTGGTGGCCAACTTTCCCGGTGCAGAAATGGGAATTGTGGATGCTTCAAACATTGAACTGGCCGGAGGCAGATACAAGAACTTGTTTGAGATTGCAAGTGAGTATGGGATTTTGAACTTTCTGTATTATTCGCTTATAAAAACCGGATTTTTACCTCCCATTATTTTTATGGGTGTAGGAGCGTTGACTGATTTTGGCCCCATGCTCAGGAACCTGCGGCTGGCGTTTTTTGGAGCTGCAGCACAAATTGGCATTTTTAGTGTTCTTATCGGGGCCATTCTTCTTGGATTTAACCTTAATGAGGCAGCCTCACTTGGTATTATCGGCGGAGCCGACGGCCCGACAGCCATCTATACAACCATTAAGCTGGCGCCGCATTTGCTGGGGCCCATTGCTATTGCTGCATACTCCTATATGGCACTGGTGCCGGTTATTATTCCGGTGGTTGCAAAAATGCTGATTTCAAAAAAAGAGTTTGCCATTAACATGCGGGAGATGGATAAAAAATATCCTCCTAAAAGAGAGATTAAAAACCTGAAAACAGTAAAAATCATATTCCCAATAGCTTTGGGTACAGTGGTGGCTGTTTTTGTGCCATCGTCGGTTCCGCTGTTGGGAATGCTGTTGTTCGGAAACCTGGTAAAGGAAATAGGGACCTCAACCAGCCGGTTGGCTGATGCTGCAACCGGACCGATAATGAATACCGCTACCATTTTTCTCGGGTTAACTGTGGGGGCAACTATGACAGCCGATGTATTTCTTACTTCCAAAACCCTGGGCATCATTATTGGTGGTTTTATTGCCTTTGCCTTTTCGGTAACCGGTGGAATACTGGCTGTAAAGGGATATAACCTGTTTGCTGAGAAGAAAATAAATCCGCTGATAGGCGCTACCGGCTTAAGTGCAGTGCCTATGGCTTCGCGTGTTGCAAATGAAATGGCCCTTAGGTACAATTCAGGGAATCATATTCTGCAATATTGTATGGCAAGTAATATCTCAGGGGTAATAGGATCTGCAGTTGCTGCAGGTGTACTTATTTCATTGGTTTAAAGTTATTTTTTTTTTTGATTAAAGACATATTTCCCGGGTAGCTGGCTGCCCGGGTTTTTCTTTCATCCGTACAAAATTTATTTTCAATAGTCGGATGGAACTCACGATGAATTTTGTTTATGCGTGTTTGTAAATGTTGCATTTCAAAATTCATGTTCGTTTCATATTATTCGGATATACTTACGCAAGCATTGTACACAATTTCTATACTCTCACTGTTAATCCTATACTGTTGATTTTAAAATAGTATCGGAAATCTATGGAAAAATTCTATTTTTATACGGCAAATATAAAGCAATAGTAAATATGCTTTTAGCGAATTATTTGTTTATCAGCCTGAAACGAATGAAATGATTCACTTCTAATGCTCTTTATATGAAACTGATATTAATTTTAATGATTTTATTTTCAGGAATGGTGGGAACACAATCAGATGATATTGTTATGTCCAATGCTAAAATGAAAAAAGAAGGTACAGGATACGGTTTTACAGAAGGTCCTGCAGTGGCCAGAAATGGAACGGTTTATTTTTCCGACCAGCCGAATGACAGGATTTATAAATGGGATCAGAAAAAAGGTATTTCATTGTGGCTTGAAGGCACACGCAGAGCAAACGGCATGTATTTCAATGATGCAGATCAATTGGTTGTCTGTGCCGATTTATACAACCAGTTGGGGTATTTCGATAAAAAGAAGACCTTTAATCTGATTCACGAAGGTTATGAGGGGAAACCGCTGAATGCACCCAATGATTTGTGGATTGCACCGGGTGGTGGAATTTATTTTTCAGATCCATACTATCACAGGAGCTGGTGGAAGACTGGGCGCGGTGAAGAACAGGACGTAAGAGGAGTATATTATTTAAATCCGGAAGGAAAAATAATACGGGTTATAAATGACTTTAAACAACCGAACGGTTTAATAGGTACACCCGATGGAAAAACATTGTATGCAGCCGATATTAATGACAGAAAGATATGGAAGTACGATATTGAATCCGACGGTACACTGAGCAACAAAACCTATTTTGCGCCACATGGTTCAGATGGCATGACCATTGATAACCAGGGAAATGTTTACCTTACTATGGGGAAGGTGTGGGTATATTCACCCGGGGGAGAGCTTATCAGGGAAATCGAAGTGCCGGAGAGTCCCTCAAATGTTTGTTTTGGCGGGAAAAAACGAAATATTCTTTTTATTACAGCGCGAACTTCAGTTTATTCGTTGGAAATGAAAGTAAGGGGGACAGGAAAATGATTAATGTTGCAGTTGTAGGATTTGGATTTATGGGAATGATCCATACAGGAAATTTATTGAAAAATACCAAAGTGCATCTGAGTGCTATTGTTGATAAGCATACAGATAATATACTTCAAAAACTGGAAGTACAGTCAGGAAATTTTTCAGCCGAAAAATACGATGCCGAAGAACTTTCCAAAGTTAAAATTTACAACAATATTACGGATTGTCTCAAAGAACAGCAACCCGACGCCTGCATAATTTCGGTACATACAAATCTGCATTTTGAAATGGCCAAATTTGCTCTTGAAGCAGGAGCACATGTTTTTCTTGAAAAACCGTTTTGTCTTGATGTGGAACAGGGGCACCAGCTAATCGAACTGGCGTTGGCAAAGAACAGAATATTAATGGTAGGGCATGTTGTGAGATTTATGCCTGCCTACCAGGTATTGAAAAGTTGGATTGACAACGGCGAATATGGTGATTTGGAATTCCTTTCAATGTCACGTTTTTCAGGAGTACCAATCTGGGGACAATGGAAGGACAGGCAAAAAGATTTTGGATCTTCTGGTGGTGCATTGTTCGATTTAGTTATTCATGATATTGATTTTGCCCAGTGGGTCTGCGGAGTACCCTCAGGGGTAAACGCAAACATTCTGCCCGGAAAGCTCAGTAATTATGATTATGTATCAGCCTTATGGAACTACAGCGGGAAGAAATTGCATGTGAAAATTGAAGGAGGTAATACTTTCCATCCGACATACCCTTTCAGTGCTTCATTTACAGCACGTTTCAATAATGTAAGTGCATTGTATTCGTCAAATGATCCGGCAAATATTATATTGGCTACTGATTCAGGAACAAAACCTTTGCCTGTTGGTGATGCAAATGAAGGTTTTTCAGGAGAAATTAACTATTTTATTGACTGTATTCACAATAATGAACAGCCAGTTTTATGTCATCCTGAATCAGCACTTGAAACAATTAAGCTATGTTATAGTCATATAAATTAATGTTCTCTCTTTAGAAATCTTTTTATAAGCGAAAAATTACGGATTGGAATGAAAAAAATAGTGATTAGCGAAGTAAATTCAAACTTCGAAAGAGAACCACTGATACGTCCATTTGGATTTAAAGGCGGGTATATGACAGAGATTTGGCAAACTGCATCCTGGCTCATGAGCTCCTCCGGTATTTCGAAGGTTGGGTTATGCTCTCAAAGTGTTTTATGGTCAGATGCAAATGTCTTTACGCGATTTTCTGAAGGCGCTGGTAATGCGCTTATGTATGCTATGAACGATTATGCTTTGCATCTTTTAAAAGGACAATCTTTTTCGGATCCGGTAACATTACTTGAAGAGCTGTGGAAAGAAGTTTATGAATACGGAAAGAAGATAACGGGTAACCCTAACCTGCGGCAAACTTTTGCATTGAATTCCCTGGTTGGAGTTGATAATGCAGTCTGGATGTTGTTTGCAAGTGAGAATAATTTGAAAACGTTCGATGAAATGATACCCGAAAAATGGAAACCTGCATTATCAAATAAAAGCAGTAAAGTTGCAAGCATTCCGCTTATTTCTTATTCTACGCCTGCACATGAAGTAAAACAGGTTGTTGAAGATGGTTACTTTTTTTTGAAAATTAAATTGGGCCAGCCCGGCAGTCAAAAGGAAATGCTTGAAAAAGATAAAGAACGTTTAACAGAAATTCATACGCGCATTGGCAATTACAACACCTTCTATACAAAAAATGGAAAATTACCTTATTATTTTGATGCCAATGGGCGTTATGAGAAAAAAGAAACATTATTGAGGTTTCTAGACCATGCAAAAAAAATTGGAGCGTTCGAACAAATCGCTTTAATTGAAGAACCCTTTCCGGAGGATATGAAAGCAGATGTTCATGATATTCCTGTCCGGCTTGCAGCCGATGAAAGTGCCCATACCGACGCAGATGCAACCGAACGGATTCAAATGGGCTATAAAGCAATAGCATTGAAGGCAATTGCTAAAACACTGAGTATGACCCTGAAAATTGCAAATGTAGCCAAACAGTATAACATTCCCTGTTTTTGTGCAGATCTAACTGTTAATCCTATTCTTGTTGACTGGAATAAAAATATTGCTGCACGCCTTGACAGCTTTCCTGAATTAGGGACCGGGCTGCTTGAAACTAATGGCCATCAAAACTATAGAAACTGGTCGATTATGGAAAGTTACCATCCCTTTGCAAATGCTTCATGGAGAAAAACCACCGGAGGTGTATTTCTGCTTGAGAATGATTTTTATTCCAACGGTGGGGGGATATTCACAGATTCAGAACACTACAATAATATGTTTAACATATAAAAAATTCAAGGGATTCCACCATCTTAATCAGTTTGATTTTAAATCTTCCCAGATTAATAATATAGTGTTTATGTAAAATGGCAGTTTAAATAAATGTTTTTAGTACTCTGAGTTCGAGAACTCAGAATGGGTATAAGTATTTCTCCTTTATTAACATTTATTTAGTATTGATGCAACTTTTTTAATAATGCACTAATTGATTTATTTTATATTTGGGGCCATGAATTCTGATAAAAAAATATGGAATGATTTTCGAAGGGGAGATAAATATGCGCTTTCCCATATTTATCATCAGAACATCAGAATGTTATTCCGGTATGGAAAAAAATTTTCCCAGGATGATGATTTGATCAAGGATATAATACAGGAATTATTTTTTGATTTAATACGTACCAGGAAGAACCTTGGAGAAACAAACAACATTACATTTTACCTGATGGCTTCTTTTCGCAGGAAACTGGCAAAAAGTGTAAATAAAAAAAAACAGTTGGTATATCAAACACACAATGGGGAAATGGAAGCTGAAATTGTATATTCTGCTGAACATGATATTATTGGAAAAGAAGAACTTACCCACCGTGAGAAAACGATTAAAAATGCACTGGCAGAATTAAGTCCTAAACAGCGCGAGATTTTATTTTACAGGTATACATGTGATTTTGAATATGAACAGATTTGTGAAATTATGTCCTTACAATATGATTCCGCCAGAAAACAGGTTTCACGTGCCTTAAAGGCTATGAAAAAAATATTGTCAAATACACAGCTTGTATTGTTTTTGTTCGGGTTTAAAAAATGAACTTTCTGATACTTCATTTCTTTCTAAAATTCTTATTCCGGAAACCGGTTGTTTACATCATTTTAATTCTACACAGGGATTATTACATTAATAATATTTTTCCAATTCGAATTTCATTATCATATCAAAAATATCCGGCATCTGTAACTCGATTCGTTTTAATACTTCCTCATTTACAGTTTGTTTACTCATAGGTACCTGTTTCGTATCATAAAAATGATTCACATCTCTACTGTATTTGTATCTGTAAGTAAAATTTTGTGATGACTCAGTTTCAATTTTAATTTGCGATAAATCAGGAACACTAATATAAAATTGATTGGATTGAACTTTATTATTCATGTTCAACAATTTATTTTCATTAAGGTATTCATGCACTTCTTTAGCTGTATTTAGGGCAGGATCAATTAACAGGATGCTGTCATTCAATACATCTTTGTAAACATATTCTCCATTAATTTTAAGATGATATAATTCATTTAGCGTTTCCTGAAAGAAATCAGAATAATACGGATAATGTGTGCATCCCAGGATCAGTGTTTTTAAAGGTTTTGCAACAGGTTTTGATTTTAGTTGTTCACAAAGATTAACAAGATGATACCTTATATAATTCTCAGCGCTGTTAAGTTGTATTTCAGAATACTTGCCGTTCGTTTTTTCAAATAACAATGCATTACCTGTTGTATCAAAATTATATACAGGAAGCAATTCCTCCTTAATTTTCCAACTTTGGCTTGTCATTGATGGCCCCTGGTAATTTTCCCGAATTTGTTTAGCAGTTCGGTCAATGAAACTTGGTTCTTCATCAATAGCTTCAGCTATTCCAATTCCTGATTGCTGAAGGAATTCAAAATTTCCGGTAAAACCGAGCTTTGATTTTTCAGCAAAAAAAGAATTAAGATATCCGTCAGAGGAAACTGTTCCGGCGGTTGCCATTACTGCGGCTGTGCCATTTTCATTTTCCCCGAAGGTTGTTAAAGCTCCCCGTACACCGGCATCAATAACCCCGATTACTTTGGTATTGTTATTGACTTCAGCCAGCATGTTCTCAATGTCTTCTTTTCCATATGCAGTTGCTGTATTACAAGCAATAACGATTAATTTTACTGGTTCCTTTTCATTGTGCCAGGTTGTGTCGAATGCAGTATTATAAGATTTATTACCTAAAAGAAAAAGGGCATCACGTAGAATAAGTTCTTTCAGAAAAGCTGTTTTGCCCATTCCTGCGTAATTACCGTAAGGCATATTTGCCTGATCTCCAAAATATATAAAACTTTCATTTTCAAAATCCTTTATGCCATCTCCATTGATGTGATAACTTTTTATTGTGGTATCAAAATTATCAAAATCTAAAATAGCATCCAATACAGTCAGACCTCCTGTTCCTGAATCAAAGACACCTACTGGTGATGTAGTTGAAATGTTGTTGTCAAGATTACTAAAATCAACATAATAGAAATCAGAAGTGTCATTTAAGACACGCTCCAAAAAAAAGGAAGCATCAGATTTATTTGTTGATTTTATTGCCTGACTGTATGAAATGCCTGAAGATAATTGAAGAATACAAGTCAGGAAAAATATCCTGGCAAGTACATTTTTTAAATTACTGGTTAAAAATTTTTTAATTTTAAAACGTACCATTTAATAACTGATTTTAGTGTTCATTTTATAAAAGCATATAAAAAGCTATTTTGTGACTCTTAATACATATTAATCTTCAGAAAATGATAATGCATTTATTTTACGACTGAAAGTAATTATTTTTTACATTCACCGTTATTAACAACTATGAAAAGAAGTTTTGACGTAAAATGTTAAAATTTTTAAGTATTTATCATTTGAAGTCAATTATCAGTTGTGTAGCATGTCCACAAAATACATATTATTTCCTTTTCATTAGTATAAATAGCTAAATGGACACAAAATATTTAAAATATAGTTGGGAACAGCTTCTTGATGAGGAGTCATTTATTTCCTGGATAACAAAAAATGAACTCAATGAGGAATGGGAAAACTTCCTGAAGAAATATCCGGAAATTAAAAAGGAAGTAGTGAAAGCCCGTGAAATTATAAATGTTCTTCAGGATAAACACGATGCTGCAGATGAACATACGATTCAATATCTCTGGAGCACCATTGATATGTACAACCAGCAATACAATAAAAGAACAATTCAATTAAATATCCGCAGAACATACAGCTGGGCAGCATCAATTTTATTGCTGTTCCTCTTTGGAATATTTACACTTCTTTACTGGCAGGGAGGAAATAAGTTTTATCAGTTTACCGAAACTTTTGGAAGCGGAAATAATGAAGCTTATTTAATTCTGCCAGCAGGTGACAAAATAGTTTTAAATAAGAAGAACTCGGTAATTCACCTAAATGAAGCAGAGGGGAATCTGGTTGTTAATGACAGTATTATCCGTGTTGAAAATAAATTTAAAGCTGCTGAAGAAACTGCCCGGATGTATGAGATCATTCTACCTTTTGGTAAGAGATCGGAACTCGTTTTAGCTGACGGAACTAAGATCTGGTTAAATGCAGGCAGCAAGTTTGCATTTCCACTGTCATTATTAAAAAATAAGAGGGAGATTTACCTTGAGGGAGAAGCCTGTTTCCAGGTAGCAAAAAATGAACAACCATTCCTGGTTAATACAGAAGGTGTTAATATAGAAGTTTTGGGAACTTTTTTTAATGTTTCGGCCTATCCTGAGCAGGATTTAATAGAAACCGTCTTGATGAATGGAAGTATATCATTAAAGAAATCCGGGACTTTTTTTAGCGAAAAAGTGGTGCTAAGTCCAAATCAAAAGGCTGATTTTAGTAAATCAGATGAAGAATTGACAATAACCTCAGTATCCAATGCTGAAGAATATGTAGCCTGGATTAACGGGTGGCTTGAGTACAGAAGAGAAAGCCTGAGTTCCGTTCTCCTGAAGCTTGAACGCTATTACGATGTCAAATTTCATTTGCCGTCCAATTTCCCTGCTGATGATAAAATAAGCGGAAAGCTTGATTTAAAGGAATCACTTGAGAATATCATGATGATTTTATCTGATGCAGCTGCGATTGAATACAAATTGGAGGGTAATGAAATATTTATTACAGAAAAAAGAAAAAGTTAATCCATATTTATAAATACAACAATTAACTCCATTGTGTGATTTTTATTCAAAATAATTTAAAACTATGAGAAATTTCCTTAAATTATTCGATCAAAATGCTTTATCAAAAGTTTTATTAAGAATGAAACTATTAAGCTTTATGATGTTTGCAGTATTGGCTGCTTCAGCTGCTGATACTTATTCTCAGTCTGCCCGATTTGATATGCATATAAAAGATGCATCTGTTAAAGAGGTTTTCGAACACATTGAAGAAAACAGCGAATTTATATTGTTATATAACGAAAAGTGGGTGGATGTAAACCGGAAAGTAAGCGTAGACGCAAAAAATGAATCCGTTGAAACCGTCTTGCAGAAGATTTTTGAAGGCACCAATAATGTCTTCAAGATTTATGACAGGCAAATTGTAATTCTAAATGAGGAACGGCCTGTAATCACTTCAGCACCAGCTGCATCCGAATCAGTAGTTCAGCAGCAACGTACTATAAACGGCAGAGTGACAGATACAGAAAACGAGCCATTGCCTGGTGTTACTGTATTGATTAAAGGAACCCGCCAGGGAACGGTTACGAATCCTGATGGGAATTATTCGTTAAGCAATGTGCCGGAAGATGCAATACTTGTATTTTCATTTGTTGGAATGCGATCGCAGGAAATTCCTGTCGATAACAGATCCTCAATAAATGTTACACTGGCAATTGATGCGATTGGTCTTGAAGAAATTATTGCAGTAGGTTATGGAACACAGAAAAGGGTTAATTTAACTGGCTCTGTGTCGAATGTAGATGTAAGTAATGTTGAAAGCAGAGCTGTAACCCAAAGTTCCCAAATGCTTGCAGGAAAAGTTAGTGGTGTAACAGTTACGCAGCAAAGCGGACAGCCTGGAAGGAATGAGTCAAATATCGTTATCAGGGGATTGGGTACATTTAGTAGTGCAGGCACCCAACCATTAGTTCTGGTCGATGGATTGGCATCTTCAATCGATAATGTTAATCCAAATGATATTGAAAGCATTTCAGTATTAAAAGATGCAGCATCTGCCTCAATCTATGGAACCCGGGCCGCTAACGGTGTTATTTTAATTCAGACAAAAAGAGGAACCAGAGCCGGTTTTAATATTAGTTACAATGGTTATGCCGGATGGAAAAAAGTGAACGAGCTTCCTGAAAATGTAAATTCCTGGGAACATGCAATGCTGACAAATGAGGCACGGAATAATGTTGGTCAGGGTAATACTTATTCTCAGGCAGAAATTGAATTGTTTAGGAATGGAACTGACCCTGAAAATTATCCAAATGTGAATCATTTAGAAGATTTACTAAGCAGTGGTTCTGGTTTTCAGACAAATCATAATCTTAGTTTTTCAAGTATGGGTGATAAGAACTCCTATTTATTTTCAGTTGGATATCTGGATGAAAATGGATTGGTAGCAAAGACCAATTATAAGCGCTATAATTTTCTGTTTAACTTTGATAGTGATATAACTGACAATTTAAAATTGGCTGTAAATATAAATGGTAACAAATCTTCTATCAATGAACCTATCCGAAATTTACTAACAAATAATGTTGCCAGTTTAATTGCTTATGCCCAACAAGTTCCAAGTATCATTGGGGATCGGAATTCAGATGGAACTTACGATCACTGGCACGACTATGGTATAACTGCAATTATGGATAACAATAATTTTACAAGAGGGAATGATGGGTTTTTTCTGGGTAGCATTAATCTGGACTGGGAATTGTTTGACAATTTTATTCTAACAGGTAAACTCGGGTACAATTATGAGAATTCAAACCGGGATTCATACCAAAGTATAATAAGATATGATGATGTTTATACATTTGGCCCTAATGCACTTTCAGTTGTGTCAAGTGACAATTCTCTTATAACAGCACAGGCATTGGCAAATTATGATTTGACAATCAATGAAAATAACTTCCATTTTCTGGCTGGTTTTTCTCAGGAAGAGTTCAGGTATGATTTTATGGATGCGTACAGAGATAACTTTCCAAATGATCTGTTGTATGAATTGGATGCCGGCTCAGCTGCAAACATGAGAAACAGTGGAACAGCTGCAGAATGGGCCCTGAGATCTTTATTTGGCAGGATAAATTATTCTTATGAAGGTAAATATCTTTTGGAAGGTAATGTCAGGTATGATGGAACATCAAGATTTCCTTCCGATAACCGTTGGGCTGTATTCCCTTCCTTCTCAGCAGGTTGGAGAATGTCGGAAGAGTCTTTTATGCAGGACATGACCTGGTTAGACAATTTGAAATTAAGAGCTTCATGGGGTGTGCTTGGAAATCAAAATATCGGAAATTACCCGTACCAACGACTGATAACCCTTGGCAGGGATTATCCATTTGGTGGAGCACGTTATCCGGGAGCCTATATGGCAGCAATAGCTAATAGTGAAATTGAATGGGAAAGAACTGAAATGACCAATATTGGACTCGATTTTACCATTCTTAATAATAAACTCGATTTTGTGGTTGATTATTTTAATAAATACACATCGGGAATTTTGTATAATATTTCTGTATCCAAAGTACTTGGTATGGGATCCTCTGAGGTCAATGCAGGAGAAGTAAAAAATACAGGGATCGAAGCATTGATTAATTACAACCAATCGATTGGAAATTTCCGATTTAATATTACACCTAATTTTTCATACATTCATAATGAGGTAATGAAAATTGCAAATGCAGAGGTGGATATCAATCAAGGTTTGTTTGTAGGAGAGTCATTGGGCGCTATTTATGGATATGTTGCTGATGGGTTGTTTGTTGACAACGATGATATTACAGATTATCCTTCTCAACCATATGCCGTACAACCAGGTTTTATTCGGTACAAAGATATTAGCGGACCTGAAGGTGTTCCGGATGGACAAGTAGATCCTCAATACGATCGAACTGTTATTGGTACCAGATTTCCTAAATTTAATTATGGTTTAAATGTTGGTGCATCGTATGCTAATTTTGATTTTTCTTTACAACTCCAGGGTATTGCAGGAAACAAAAACTATCTTCCCGGTGATTATCAGCAAACTGCTTTTGTTAACGGAGGTACAGCTCAAAGATGGCAAATGGAAAACAGGTGGACACAGGAAAATCCTGATAGAAATGCAGAATATCCGATTATGCTGATTGGCAGCAATAACGGTTTGCGTTTTATTTCCACCTATTGGTTGAGAGATGCTGGCTTCCTGCAGGTTAAGAATCTTCAGATTGGATACAATTTGCCTTCAAATTTATTGAGTTCTATTGGTATTCAAAGCTCAAGAATATATGTTAATGGTGAAAACATTTACCGCTTTGATAATTATTATCCTGGATGGGATCCAGAAATGGGCTCCGGACGTGGTAATGGTCAATTCTATCCAAATACGGCAACTTATTCATTAGGACTTAGAGTAAATTTCTAATCAATTACCATTAAAACAATAAATATGTATCATATTATGAAAAAAATAAAATTCACTGGCTCAAAAATTTGGGTTGCAATTCTATTAGCAACAGGAATATTGACAAGCTGTAATGATGATTTTCTTGACAGGCAACCCCTGGCACAATTATCGGATGCTACATTTTGGGCGAACGAAGACGATGCAATGAGAGCCCTTACATCAATTCATTGGGTGTGGCCTGAATATTGGTCACGCGCTGAATTTTTCCAACCTACCGGATTTCATTATCTGGATTTCATTGCCGGATGGGGAAGTGACAAAAATGGGCAAACACAAGACTTTGCCGGAGGAGGGCTCAATGCAAGCAATCGTTGGGTTGGCCATTTTTGGGAAACTGCCTATGAGAGAATAGCCCTTACCAATAACTTTCTGGAAAATGTACCTGGTATTGAAATGGATGAAAACAAAAAAGCCATGATGTTGGCAGAAGCACGCTTCTGGAGGGCTTATACCTATTTCAACCTGGGATTGTATTTTGGCAATGTGCCAATTGTCACAGAGGTGTTATCGGTAGATGAAGCCAATAATGTAACTCAGTCTACACAAGAGCAGGTAATTAATTTTGCAGAACAAGAATTGGAAGCTATTTTGAATGATTTGCCAATAGACCGGCCCCTTTCAGAGCTTGGCCGCGTATCCAGAGGAGCTGCTCTTGGAATTTTGGGCAGGATTAAAATGTATCAAAAAGAATGGAGTGAAGCTGCTAATGTATATAAAACAATTATTGATTCTGATGTTTATTCGATAGATCCCCGCTACCGTGAAATTTTTTGGGAAATTGGTGAAACAAGTCCTGAACATATTCTGGCTATTCAGTATGCTACCGACATAAATAGCAGCCAGTTGCAAAAGATTCTCAGGCCTTCATCATTTGGTGGATTCCATCAATACAATGTTCACCACAGACTGGTGGATACCTATCTGATGACCGATGGGCTGCCCTCCGGGGAATCACCTTTGTACGATTCGCAAAATCCTTACGATAACAGGGATCCAAGAATGTTATATACTGTATTGGTTCCAGGTGTTTCAACTTTTGCTGGTCAATTATATGTTGCCCATCCTGATTCTACCCACTCACTCGACCGGGTAAATCTTTACAGTTGGACCGGCTTAACCATTAACAAATACCTCGATGAGAATTATTATCCTGGAAACAGAGACAGATGGGGAGGTAATTGGACGCTTATTCGTTATGCAGAGATTCTTTTAAGTTACCTCGAGTCAATGATTGAATCTGGAGCTGCAATTGACCAAAATTTGCTGGACAATACAATTAATCAGTTGCGTGGAAGAGAAGCTGTTGATATGCCATTTGTAACTGAGACTGACCCTTCAGCCTTGAGGGAAATTGTGAGACGTGAACGGGTAACGGAAATGGCAATGGAAGGTATTGCTTATTTTGATTTGCTTCGTTATGGGAATGCTCCTGAAACGATTAGAGGCAGATACTACGGAATGAAATTAACAGATGATCCTGAGAATTATACTCTGTTGCCAGTGAATGAAGAGGGTTATTTGTTTTACGCGGAAAGAAATTTTAGAGACTATAATATATTAATGCCAATCCCACAGACTGAATTAGACATCAATCCTAATTTAGTACAGAACCCAGGCTATCCTCAATAGTCAATTCTATAAAGTATGTGAAGGAATATTAAAATAATGCGGAGCATCAGATAATGCAATTCCTGGTGCTCCGCATTTTTTTATGCCTGAAATTTTTGTTGATATGCTGAAATCATTTATTAATCAAAACCTTTTGGATTGGACTCATGTTGAAATTTAAATAAAATAATGATGATTTTAAAACTTCACTTTTGGTTGCTTCTTGTACTGATGTTTGGCTACCCTTTATGGGGAATTGGACAAAATGTATTTGATGTTGATGATTTTGGAGCTAAAGGAGATGGTATTTTTTTAAATACTGATGCTATACAGGAAGCCATCGATGTATGTTCAAAACAGGGGGGAGGAATCGTGAAAATAAACAGTGGTACCTATCTTTCCGGTTCAATCTTTTTAAAAGATGATGTTACTTTACATCTAGATGCGAATGCAGTTCTTTTAGGAAGCCAAAAAGCAGCTGATTACAAAGATATAGGAAATTTTGTAGATGGTTTGGGACATGCTAAAAATCGTTTTTTTGTAGGTGCCTCTGAAGCCAGGAATATAGGGATACAGGGAGAAGGTATTATTAATGGACAGGGAAGTTCTCCTGAATTTCGAATTCATAAAGACAGCAGAGGAGATGTTCGTCCTACCTTACTTAAATTCTTCAATTGTGAAAAAATTAGGATACAAGGCATTACATTACTTAATTCAGGTGCCTGGGTATCTCATTATTTTGGGTGCAGCGATGTACTTATTCAAAATATAAATATTGATTCATGGAGTAATGGCAATAACGATGGAATTGATATTGATTGTTGTGAAAATGTGCGTATTAATAATTGTAATATAAGCAGCGGAGATGATGCGATCGTTTTGAAGGCTACAGCAAACCGTCTTACCCGTAATGTGGTGGTATCCAACTGTATTTTACATACAAGCACTGGTGCTTTTAAAATAGGTACTGAATCAGTAGGAGACATACAAAATGTTACCGTTTCAAATTGTGCTGTGCGTGGAGCTGGCGGAGGAATTAAACTCCTGTGTATGGATGGTTCAGTGGTTCGTAACATTAATATTTCAGACATGGTGATGCAAAATGTGGAAATGCCCATTTTTGTCCGGCTTGGAAGTCGCCTGAATGTTTTCCACCAGGGAGAAAAGAAAAAGGATACGGGTAGTCTGGAGAATATTAAAATTTCAAACATTCAGATTGATAATAACTCACCTGGAAGGACAAAAGGACATCGCATGCAGCACCAGTCCGGTATATTTGTAACGGGTATTCCCGGACATCCGGTAAAAAGTTTAAGCCTTGAAAATATTTCACTCCGGATACATGGAGGAGGCAGTAAAGAGGATCGTTTGGTTGAAGTTCCTGAAAATATATCAAAATATCCTGAATTTAATTTTTTTAGCGATTGGCTACCTGCATATGGGGTGTATATGCGACATGCAGAGGATGTCCGTGTTGAGAATGTCAGTATCCGGACTGTTACACCGGATCACAGATATGTGGTTGCTGTTGATAATATCAAAAACTTTACATTTAAAAATATACAGGCGGATGTGACTGAGGATTTGAAGTCGTATTTTGCAGTAAGAAATTCCGTACAGGGAGTTATTTCTGAACATTATCTCAGTAACAGGGTGGAATCATTTCTGGATTTACAGGGAGAATCAACAGATAAGATTTTCCTGATAAATAATTACATTGAAAATGCAGGTAAAATGATATCTGCTACGGATGGAGCAAAGAGAAACGCGGTAATAAGAAATAAATAATTGATTGTTTGTTCCCAGGTTTTCCATTCAAAATTAAAATAATTGTTATTGGAGTTCACAAGCAGAGTTTTGTTGTCTTTATAATATAGAAGGAAAATTTTATTGGGGAAGCTTACATATATTAACTGGTAGAGAATAATTTATCAATTTAAGTTACTTTTTAAATCGACCAATTTTTTAGATAATGAGATTAAAAATATTTTTAGGTGTATTGATTTATTTTTTCATAATTTCATGTTCCAATGAACAGGACACATTTTATGTGTCACCCAATGGGAGTGATGACAATTCAGGAACAAGATCAAAACCATTTTTAAGTCTGAATAAAGCAAAAGATGCAGTACGTCAGCTAATAGCCGATGGAAAAGAAAACCAGGAGATAACTGTTTATTTTAGAGGAGGAACTTACTTCTTTGATGAAGCGGTAGTATTTGATGAAGATGAATTTGCCTCTGGCAGTAGCACTGTTGTTTTTTCTGCATACGAAGATGAAAAGCCTGTATTTAGCGCGGGTATTCGTCTGGAAAGTTGGAGGAAGGCTAATGAGGAAATACCATTTTTGCCTGAATCTGCCAAAGGAAAGATATGGATTGCAGACATTCCTGCAGGGATAGATCCCAATGGCCGCTTTCTTGGTACTGATTCTATATCATTGGTAAATGCGGTTTCACAAGAACTGACCACTGCAGAAGATGAAGATGTTGAGATTCCCAGGGATGATTTCATGGGGGCAAATTATGAAGAGCCAGAAAAATACAGTTCATTTATATTTCCTGAGAACAGTTTCCGCAACTGGGAAAACATTCATGATATTGAAGTGATTGCAGGACCACATTATGGATGGGTTTCCAATATCTTACCATTGAAATCAGTAGATTTTAAAAACAATACAGCTTATACAACAATCCCGGCAACCTATTACATTACCAGATTATCGGGTTCAGGAGACGATGCCAATCCGAATTTGAAGGTGCTGAATGCTATCGATTACCTGGATGAACCGGGTGAATGGGTAATAAATTCTATGGAACGCAAAATTTATTACTGGCCTCTGGAAGATGAACCTGGAAATGTGTATTATCCTTTGACTAAGGAAATACTGCGTCTGGAAGGAAATGAAAAGGAAGGACGGATTATAAAAAACATTGTGTTCAGAGGGATAACATTTGCACATGGAAACAGGGATACCATGGAAGATGGAGATATCGGACTTCAGCATGACTGGGCCTTCTTTGATAAATCAGACGCACTTGTACGTTTTGTTGATGCGGAAAATTGTATAATTGATAACTGTACTTTTACTGCCAGCGGAGGAGGGGGAATAAGATTTGATTTACACAGCCGGAATAATAAACTTTTAAACAGTAAGCTCAGTTATCTTGGAGGAATACCTGTAGTACTGGCAGGTTATGGACCAGGATATTCAGACGTTAACCGGGACAATGAAATATTTAATACCGAAATTCACGATTGTGGTCAAAGTTATTATCATGCACCTGCTATTTATTTGTGGCAAAGCGGTGGCAATCGGATTGCCAATTGCTTAATTTACAATACACCCTATTCGGGTATTGTAGTAAGTGGCCCCCGTCCTCAGTTCTTCAATACAGAATGGATGGGTAACAGAAGAGAAATAACAGGCACTATTAATCGTGCGGGCATTGATATTGAAGGAGTAGAAAATTGGGTTAGGGAATCAGGTCATGTAACCGACTGGGATAAAATGTTTCCTTATCTGTTTAGTAGTGATAATATTATAGAGTTTAACGAGATACATCATGTGATGCGAATTCTTGATGACGGAAATGCTATCTATTTTTCAGGCACGGGCTATAACAATGTAATTCGTAATAATTATATACACCATAATATTTCACCTCATCGTCAAACAGCTATTCGTGCCGATGACTATGCCCGGGACATTACAATTTCTGATAATATAATTTACAAATTTTCAAGAGCGGGGATAACAACCAAGTACGATTGTTATATAACAAATAATTATATAATTGATTATGTTCCTACAGAAATGGTGAACGGTGAGAAACACAATCCTTTGTCTTTTTTGCGTATCGCTGCCTGGGGCCCATTGAAAGGAGGAATATTGAAAAACAATATCTGTTATCAATCTGCAGGTACCTCTATGCCTTTTCTAAGTATTGGTTTATATCACAACTTGCTTAGAACATTAGACGAGCAACCTAAACTCAGTGATTTTGACACTGATAACAATCTTTATTTTATTTCAGGACTTCCGCATAGCAGCATGGCATATCTGGAGGAAAACAGGAGTCAGGGTGTAGATCAAAACAGTTGGGTTGGTGACCCCTTATTCGAAGGTTTTGCAGAAAAAGGATTCCGGCTAAAAGAAAATTCTCCGGCTTTTAGCCTTGGTATAAAACAAATTGATTTTGAGAAAATTGGATTGCTAAAGAAATGATTTAACAATTAAGAAATGAATGTCAAAAAAGATAGTAGAATAGGTCGCCGTAATTTTATAGGTGGTGCTGCTGCAGCTCTTGCCGGGTTTACCTTTATTCCTCAAAGTGGAGTGAAAGGGATAAATTCGTATCAGACAGAAGTAGGATTGCCGGTATACAATGTTGCCGAACATGGCCTTTCAGGTGATGGTACCCAAATGAATACGAAAGCATTTCAGTCCTTGATTGATAAATGCAGTGAATTGGGTGGCGGAACTGTCTACTTTCCTCCTGGAGATTTTTTAACAGGAGCTTTTCGCATTAAAGATAATGTGAACATCTATTTGTCGCCTGGTGCAACAATCTGGGGTAGTAAGAATAAAGAGGACTATAACGGTTATGAGAGTCTGGTATATGCAGAAGATGCAAAAAATATTAGTATTACGGGTTTGGGAACCATTAATGGAAATGGGATTTCATTTTGGGAAGAATACATGCGCAGAGAGATTACTTTTGAGGAATGGAGAAAAAACAACTGGCGCCCGAACCGGATGTTTTTATTTTTTGGCTGTGAAAATCTGCGTTTGCATGATTTTACCATTGAGAACAGTCCTTCGTGGACGATTCATCCCATCGACTGCGATCGGGTAATTATTACCGGTATTTCGATATTGAACGGAATTTATGATGAGGACGGCCCAAACACAGATGGAATAAATCCTGACGGATGCTCCAGGGTAGTTATTTCAGATTGCTTCATTCAATGCGGTGACGATTGTATTGTGCTCAAGATAACTGATCGTTCAAAGACTAAAGTGTGCCGGGATGTGGTGGTTACCAATTGTGTAATGATTACAACTGAAACTGCAATAAAGATCGGCACAGAAACCCATGGAGAATTTAGAAATATTACTTTTTCTAATTGTACTATTCATGATTCCGGCGGAGGATTTGGCCTGATTATGAGAGATGGTGGATTAATTGATGGAGTTACCGTTACAAATATCACAATAGACAGCACCAAAACTACACACGGGCAGGGAATATTTTTATGGTCTCACCGAAGAACCGACAGCACACCATGGGGGCAAATTAAAAATGTGTTGATTTCCAATATTACTATGAATACAGGGGGAAGTATTTTTGTAAGTGGCAATAATGAAACCTGGATAGAAGGTGTGACAATTGAGAACATCCGTATTAAACTAACCGGAGGACGCAAAGAGAAGTCGCATGAGCAGCCGGAAGATCCTTTCTTTGCATTTGGACATCATACTGCACCCATTGACATTTTCTGTCGTTATGTAAATGATTTGAAATTACGGAATATTACATTCAACTGGGGTGATGCAGAAGAGGAGAATCTGGGAAGTGCAATTCGCTGTTGGTGGGTAAATGATTTAGAGATTGCCGGATTCTCAGGAAGACAAACACTAAAATCAAATTCAGCAGTGATTTCTTTGAGGAATGCACAGGATGTTTTTATACACAACTGCTGGGCACCTAACGGAACAGGAGTGGTGCTTGAAGCTGATGCAAATACAAAGAATGTTTCTATTATAGGAAATCAATTCAGCAAGGCAAAAAGACTTACAACGCCCGGTTCTGCCAGGCAAGTGTTTGAAACAGCAAACCGGTTGCCGGGGACTAAAAAACAATAGAATGGAAATGATGCATTCAGTATATCTGTAAACTAATAATAACAGGATGAAAAAAATAATCTTTTCTGTAATCTGCCTTATCGTTGCAGGTTTTATTAATGCCCAGGAAAACGATAAAATATCAAAAGAATGGGCAAAAATGCAAGCTTCCAAAGATCAGATGTTTGAAGAATTTAATGATTTGAAGTTTGGAATGTTTATTCATTGGGGGGTTTATTCAAAACTTGGAGGTATCTGGGACGGAGAGCATATTGATTCCGACAGGGCGGGTCATCAGGCTACTATTGGCGAATGGATTATGTATAGCGCCCGCATACCCCGTGCACGTTACCTGGAAGTTGCTAAAACTTTTAATCCGGTAGGATTTAATGCTGATGAATGGGTGAAAGTGGCAAAGGATGCAGGCATGAGATATATTGTTGCTATGACAAAACACCACGATGGATTTGCAATGTACCATTCAAAAGTATCGAAATACAACATTTATGATCACACATCATTTAAAAGAGACCCGATAGCAGAATTATATGAAGCCTGTAAAAAGCATGGCATTCGCCTGGGCTTGTATTATTCCCATTCTATAGATTGGCTGGATGGAGGGGATTCAGGAAATGCCCAGTACAATGCAGCCAATCCCGATAAGCCAAAGGAAACCAGAGCAGCCAATCTTTGGGATCCTGCCCCTGTTAGTTATGAAGAATACCTTGAAAATAAAGCTAAGCCACAGATGAGGGAGATTTTAACAAAATTTCCAAATCTGGTAGAAATATGGTATGACTATCCCCGGTTCATGAACCGCCAGCAAAGTTTTGATTTTTATAAACTGGCTTATGATTATCAGCCACAGGCATTGATTAACAGTCGGGTAGGTAATGGTTTTGGAGACTTTGCCACTGGTGGTGATAATCAAATTTCACCTGAAAATTTTGGTCCCTACAGGACTTGGGAAAGCCCTGCTACACTTAACAATACCTGGGGTTATAAAAGCTATGACAACGATTGGAAAACATTGGATGAGCTTTTAATCTGGGTTGTAGAACTTGCCAGCAAAGGAGGGAATTATCTCTTAAATGTGGGGCCGGATGGTAATGGAGTGATTCCTGAAGAAAGCGTAAAGGTTTTAAGAGAAGTAGGGGATTGGATGAAGGTAAATGGTGAGGCTATCTACGGAACTAAAAGATGGAAAATACTTAGAGAAGGGGAAACTATAATACCCAGGGGAGGTACCGAGGAAAGAAAAAATCAGGGATTTACTACTAAACTTACTCCTGAAGATTTTTGGTTCACTACAAAAGACAATTTTGTATATGCTATGTGTCTGGTAGAACCATTAAATAATCAGGTTAAGGTAAAATCACTGTACGATAGCAGAGACAGGATTAAAAATGTAAAACTTCTGGGAGTGAACGATTCATTAGATTGGAACGCAGGTGACAAAAATATTACAGTAGAATTGCCTGCTGGTAAAAAGCCCAATGTAACGGGATTTGTGTTGAAGTTTGAACTTTCTGATTGAAAGAAGGGTAATCCAACTGCAAATGGTAAAACGAATTTATATTATTCTGGTATTGTCCTGGTTTGTTACTTATGTTTCATTCGCAACCACCTATTATGTGAGTGCAACAGGGGATGATAGCAATTCAGGAACCAGTTCGAAACGTCCATGGAAGACTTTGGGAAAAGTTAATAGTCTATCTCCTCTTCCGGGTGATCGAATCTTATTTAAGAGAGGGGATGTGTGGATTGGAACTGTTAAAGTTAACTCTTCCGGAACTGAGAATAAGCCCATAGTTTTTGGTGCTTATGGTTCAGGTGAAAAACCTGTTATAAGTGGTCTGGTACCACTTTCTCAATGGGAGTGTGCAGGAGATGGAATATATAAATCGGGTGTTCTATGCAATAAAGAAGTTAACCTCCTCGTAATCAATGACCGAAGCCACTATGTGGGAAGATATCCAAATGATGGTTATATAAAGTATGAAAAAGTGGATAGCCTTAATTCACTTTACGCTCCAAAATTAACCAGTGATTTCGATTGGAATGGGTCGGAAATGGTCCTTAAAAATAACAACTGGACAATCAGCAGAAATCAGATAATTAATCACTCAAATTCCAGAATTGATTATATGGCAGGAACCCATTATATTCCCCGTTTGGGAGACGATTACGGGTTCTTTATTCAGCGAAGCATTCATACCCTTGATCGGTTTGGAGAATGGTATTACGATGGTTCTCACATGTTTGTTTTCTTTGGTACCAATGAACCGTATGATTATCATGTGCAAACCAGTAGTGTTGATACCCTAATGAACATTAATAACCAGCATAACATTGTAATTGAAAATCTTTTATTCAGGGGATCAGATAAATTGTCTGTTTTTTGTAGAAAATCTGATAATTTTATAATTAGGTCGTGTGATATAGAATTATCTGGCACCGATGCAATCCGTTTACAGGAATCTTGTCGGAATGCAATAATTCAAGATAATAAGATCATACAGACCAATGGACTTGCTATTGAAGTTGGGAGGACTGAGAATGTAAAAATTATTGGTAATGTCATTAACAATACAGGTTTGAATCCTGGTATGGGAAGACCGGGTAGCGGATATCAGGCAATTTCCCTTTTTAGTAAAAATGCTGAGGTTAGCGAGAATGTTATTGACAGTGCAGGCTACAATGGTATTAGCTTTTACATAGATTATACCGGATCATCTGTCAAAAACAATCTTATAAAACATACAAATCAACTTATAACTGACGGTTCAGCCATCTATATGTGGGAGGTAAACTCACAAATCATATCAGATAATTCGGGGATAGATATTACAAACAACATCATCCTTAATTGCGGGTCTAATGGAATATACAGCGATGGATATGTTAATAACGTCAGAATGAAAAGCAATACAATTGCCTTTGGAGCAAAGGGTATTCATATGAATCAGCCAAGGTATAATATCATTGAGGATAACATTTTATATAAGAACTCTAACAGGGCAATAAGTATGCAAAACCTGGCCGAGGCGCAGATATTGATTAACGCAAGTAAAAATACAATACGTGAAAATTTGTTTGTCGGGAATAGTAATACCGGCGATAAGATTTTTCAATTGGCAGACGGGAAAAGCGACAGTATATTAAGTTTTGGTGAATCGGAATCGAACTTGATATTTATTCCTTCACCTGATTATATTGGAGTGGAGTATTCCATAAAGGACCATTCCAATTTACCATTGCGGGAAAGCTTGACAATTCATGAGTGGAAGGATAAGCATGAATTTGACAGGCATTCAAAAACAGTTGTTTATGAGGCAGATGACTTGTTTTTTGAATACAATGCATCAAATAAGAAAAAAAGAATCCAGTTACCATTCCCAATGTTTGATGTAGAAGGTAAAAGTTATAAGAATACAATAACTATTGAACCGTATACTTCTGTTGTTCTTTTAAAAAATAAAATGAAAGCATATGATAACCATAATATTAAGTAAAATTAAATGTATGAAATCAATAATGGGGTTTTTTAAAAAGATTAAAATAATACTTTTTATTATGGTGTTTATCTTGTTTGCATCGATGAAACAACAGGATAATCAGGTAAAATTAACAGGTGAGTTAAAACAGTGGCATAAAATTACATTGGAAATACATGGCCCTGAAACATCGGAGTGGGCTAAGGAAAATCCGTTTTTAAATTACAAACTGGATGTTACTTTTTCAAATGGAAAGAAAGAATATAAGGTTCCAGGATTTTTTGCTGCAGACGGAAATGCTGCTGAATCATCGGCTGAAGAAGGGAATATATGGAAAGTACGGTTCCGGCCGGACAGAACAGGAACCTGGAATTACAAGATATCATTCAGATATGGTAAAGATATTGCTGTAATGGATGGAGATGATCTTGGTGATCCTGTCTTATCTGATGGATTTGAAGGACGCTTTGAAGTTGGAGAAACAGATAAAGGAGGCGCTGATTTTCGTGGAAAGGGGCGGATTGTGAATGGTGGACAAGGTTATTACATTTTTCAGGATAGCGATGAAATATGGATAAAAAATGGGACAGACAGTCCTGAAAATTTTTTGGCATATTATGAATTTGACCAAACACGGCGATTTAATCTGAGTAATATAGTAAGAAGAGGTGAAGCCGATCCTACAGCAAATCTTCATAGGTATGCACCGCATGTGAATGATTGGAAGACAGGAGACCCAACATGGAAGGGTGATAAAGGAAAGGGAATTATAGGAGCTGTAAATTATCTTCATTCAATGGGGGTTAATTCGTCATACATGCTTACACTAAACATTATGGGCGATGGAAATGATGTATGGCCTTATACCGATTACAACGAAAGATACCGGTTCGATTGCAGTAAGCTCGACCAGTGGGAAATCGTGTTTGATTATATGGAACAGCTGGGAATGATGAAACATTTTGTGTTGCAGGAAACAGAGAATGAATGTTTACTTGATGGTGGTCATACCGATGTTCAACGTAGATTATACCTGCGTGAATTAATTGCACGATTTGGTCATCACCTTGGTGTGATTTGGAACATAGGTGAAGAAAATGGTCCGATAGAATGGTCTCCTGTAGGTCAGAGTCATCAAATGAAAGTTGATATGATTAATTATATCAAAAGAATGAACCCCTATTCCAGTAATGTGGTGGTTCATACCTTTGGTAGCGATAAGCAGGAGGAATACCTGATTCCCTTTCTGGGATTTGAAAATCTTGATGGACCTTCCATTCAGTTTGGGCATCCAAAATTATTAAACCAGCAAATTAAGAAGTGGGTTGTTCAATCAAAAGAAGCAGGTCATCAATGGCTGGTAAATTACGATGAATGTGGTCCTGCCTGGAAAGGTATAATGCCTGATTCATATGATGCAAATCACGATACTGTCAGGCATTATTACCTTTGGGGTGCTTTAATGGCTGGCGGGGCAGGAGTAGAATGGTATTTCGGTTATCGTTATCCACAAAATGATTTAAATGTAGAGGATTTCCGAAGCAGGCACAACTGGTGGAAACAATCAACTATTGCCACCAGGTTTTTAAACCAATACCCGCTGCCGGATATGGAAAATAATAATGAGTTAATAGATGTGGAAGATGCATTCTGTTTGGCCAAACCGGGAGAAATATACATCGTATATCTGCCGGAAGGGAATAGCAATTCTAGCCTCCAATTGAAGGAGAATAAATCCTATTCAGTAAGATGGTTTAATCCAAGAGAAGGTGGAGATTTACAATACGGTAGTGTCAGAGAAATATCAGGCGGGGGCAGAAAGCCATTGGGAAATCCTCCCGATGATGGTGATAAAGATTGGGTGGTTGTTGTAAGATAATTGATTTGATAGTTTTAAAACTACAATAAATAGTATAATGAAGAAAATTGCAATTATAATCTTCGTGATTTTTTCCTTTAATCAGGTGAAATCGCAGATGAAATTTGAATACCACGAAATTGGAAAATTTGGTATTTTAATGGGGCAGACAGCTCTGGTAGATGTAAATAACGACGGCTATCTCGATTGGGTTTTTGGCATGAGGGGCGAAATGTATTGGTATCAGTATATTTCCCCGTCAGAATGGAAACTCAGGGAACTGGGAAAAGGTGCTAAAACAGATGTGGGGGGATGTCCGCTGGATGTAAATGGAGATGGCTGGATTGATTTTGTAATAGGTGATTCATGGTATGAGAATACAGGGGATCCGGAGAATGAAACATTTATTTTACATCATAAGAATATGTTGCACAGGGCGCATGATGTAGTTGCAGTTGATGTTGACGGAGATGGAATTAAAGATATTGTTCAGCTGGCAAATCGTTGGCTGGTTTGGTATAAAATACCGGAAAATTATGAAGAAGAATGGGATTCCATTTATATTGGGCCAGGTATTCATGGAGGTATTGATCCTCTGGGATTTGGTGATTTGGATGGCGATGGAGATATTGATATTGTCAGGGGTGATGCCTGGTTCGAAAATATGGATGGCAAAGGACAAGAATGGGTACAGCATGATGTATTGATTCCGGAGAATGGAAGCAGACCAGATAAATATGGATTGTGTTTGAAAACCTGGGTGATTGATATGAATAATAACGGATTATTGGATATCGTCCAGGCAGAATGCGATACGCAGGACGGAAGGGTATTTTGGTGGGAGAATATCAATAATGCAGAGAATTTTATTTTTCATCCTATATCAGGAGAATCGACCGGACAGGATTTTCATTCACTTGCTATTGCCGATTTTAACGGCAACGGTTATATGGATATTTTGTCAGGAGGTGGACCTTTAACACAGGGAACTCATAAATTATTTATCTGGGAAAATGTAGCAGGTGATGGTTCAGAATGGAAGGAACATTTAGTTCTTGAAGGCAAACGGGTACATGAAGCTGTAGTTGCAGACGTAGATGGAGATGGTGATATTGATATTGTGACAAAGGCCTGGAGTGGAAATCTTCATTTTTACCTTGAAAATAAATTAATTGATTAATGATTCATAAATGAAAAATACCGTATATATTTTGTATGGATTATGGTTGCTTTTTGTTTTTATTTCGGTTGGAACCAATGCACAAGATAAATCTTTGTCCTCATTGGATACATACAGAAGCGAGCCTTCGCAATGGATGATGTATTTGAATACCTCAGGTGCTTTATATAATCAGCTGGCTACTTTTGCTGAAGAGTTAATTGAAGAAAGACAGAACAAAATTTCACAGCTTGAAACTCAGGAGGAGTGGTTTAAATACATTGGAGAATTACGAAAATCTTTTTCTAAAAGTTTAAATGGATTTAAAAAAACACCACTTAATGCAACTGTCACAGGAACTATTGAACGCAAAGATTTTACAGTTGAAAAAATAGTATATGAATCTCTGCCGGGTTTTTATGTCACCGGTTGCCTTATGATTCCCAAAACAAAAAAACAAAATAAACTTCCTGCAGTTATTATTCCGACTGGTCATTCTCAGTCTGCCTTTCGCAGGGACGTATACCAAAACAGCACATTGAATCTGGTCAAAAAGGGATTTGTGGTATTTACCTATGACCCTATCGGACAGGGGGAGCGGGTTCAGTATTTGGATTCTAAAACAAATCAATCGTATATCGGCTGGGCGACTTCTGAACATTCCTATGCCGGTGCACAAAGTCTGTTGACTGGAAATTCCATTAGTGATTATTTTATTTGGGATGGAGTCAGAGCCATTGATTTTTTATGTTCAAGGCCTGAAGTAGATACCACTCGAATTGGCATGACGGGTGTTTCAGGTGGTGGAACTCAAACTGCATTTGTATCTGCATTTGACAATCGAATTCTTGCTGCTGCACCTGAGAGCTATATCACAAGCTATCATAGGTTGTTCGAATCAATTGGTCCACAGGATGCAGAACAAAATCTTTACAAAGGATTGCTGCAAGGCTTTGAACATGCTGACCTTCTGGCTATGAGGGTTACAAAACCTACAATGATTATTTCCACCACCCAGGATTTTTTTAGTATTCAGGGTGCCAGGGAAACATTTTCGGCAGCCAGGGAAGTTTTTAGAATAACAGGAAATCCTGAAAATATAAAAATGATTGAGGCAGACGGAGTTCATGGCTCAAAGAAAGACAACCGGCAAGGGATGTATAAATTTTTTCAGACAGAACTGAAACTGCCTGGTGATACCACCGATCTGGAAGTAGATTATTTTAATGAGGATGAACTTATTGTTACTTCAACCGGGCAGGTAGTTAGTGCATATAACAGCAAAACTATTTTTGATTTTAACAAGGAAAAAGCTGTTAATGCCGTTAAGAGTAAGAAAGTTAAAAATTCTGAAGAATTACTTGAGAATAAAGATTTTATTCTGTCAAAAGTTCAGGAATTATCCGGATACGATTCTACCCGTCATATTAAATCTGTTGTTTATACTGGAAAAATTGAACGGGAAGAATATAAAATTGAAAAGTATTTCATTCAGGGGAAAGATTTTGATTATCCGATTCCATACGTTTTGATAAAACCATATACCAGTGAAAAAAGGCCACTGCTTTTATATATTGATGCATCAGGGAAAGATGGATTAATAAGTAATGAGCAGGAAATTATTAAATATATAGAAAAGGGGTATACAATTCTTGCACCGGATCTTATCGGAAATGGTGAATTGGAAAATAGAGCATTTAAAGGTGATTCGTATGTGCAGGATTATTCTTTTAATATTTGGATTGCTGCAAATTTGGTGGGAAAAAGTATTGCAGGATTGCAGGCAAGTGATTTAAACGTACTGTTCAAGTCTATTCAGTCAATAAATGATATTGATTTAAATGATATAACCGCTCTGGTAAAAGATGAAGCTTGTTCCTCTTTTCTACACTATGCTGTATTTAATAAAAGTATTAAAAAAATTATTCTAATGAACCCTTTAGTTTCATTTGCAGATGTGGCCACAACACGTGACTATTCTCCCAGGTATTTATGGACTGCAGTTCCTGAAGCAATTCATTTTTATGATTTATCCTGTTTGCAATCCTTACTCGCTCCCCGGGATTTAGTCATTGTTAATCCGGTTACAGCAAAAGGAGCATTTGCTGCTTCTAATATTTTAGAAGAACAGCATAAGCATGTTAAAGATGCATATTCCTATAATAGAGTGGATAAGCATTTGAAGTTAATTTTATCAGACAGGCAAGAATCCCCTGCTTCAATTTTAAACGAAATATTTTGATACTATATATTATAATTGAGTGGCTATGAAAAAATCAAATCAACAAAAAGTTAAACTGAGATTAATTATTACTTTAATAGTTGCAGTTTTATTTTTCTCATGCAATGAAAATTCAACAACTTTTTATGTAGCGCCGGATGGGAATGATGAAAATTCAGGTTCAAAATCCAGTCCATTTTCAAGTCTGGAGAGAGCAAAGCAAGCAGTTAGTCAATTAATTGCCGATGGAGTGGAAAATGAAGATATTCAGGTTTATTTTAGAGGGGGAACTTATTTTTTTGAACAAAGTATAATCTTTAATGGAGAAGAATTTGGTTCAGGTAATAATACAATAGTTTTTTCTGCATATCAAAATGAAAAACCTGTTTTTAGTGCGGGTAAAATTATAACCGGATGGCAGAAATCGGAAGGTTCAATTCCGAATTTACCTGAAGCTGCACAGGGTAATATTTGGGTTACGACTATACCAGATGGAAATCCTAATAAAATAGCACGATTCATGGGGAAAGACACTATTTCCCTGCAGAATGCGATTTCCGGTCATATGACTACTGCAGAACCTGATGAAATGAATGTTTCAAAAGACGATTTCATGGGTGCCAACTACGATGACCCTGAACCATACAGCAGATTTATGTTTTCTGAAAATGATCTTCGCGACTGGGAAAACATCTCCGATATTGAAGTTATGGCCAGACCTCATTATGGTTGGGTTTCTAATATTTTGCCTTTAAAATCGATCGATTTCGAAAAGAATGTCGCATATACAACAGTTCCTGCAACTTATTACATTACAAAATTATCAGGTTCAGGCGATGATGCAAATCCAAATTTGCGGGTACTGAATGCAATTGATCATTTAGATGAACCAGGTGAATGGGTTATAAATTCACAGGAGAATAAAATATACTTTTGGCCGGAAGAAGGTAATCCTGGTGATGTGTATTATCCGCTGACCAAAGAAATTATCCGGCTTGAAGGAAATGAGGAAGAAGGGAAAGTTATAAAAAACATTATTTTCCGGGGAATTACTTTCGCTCATGGTGACAGAGATACAATGGAAGAAGGGGATATCGGTATTCAGCACGACTGGGCTTTTTATAATAAATCAGATGCATTGGTAAGATTTGCTGATACAGAAAATTGCATTATTGACGAGTGCAGGTTTATCGCCAGCGGAGGAGGAGGCGTCAGATTGGATAAGTACAGCATGAATAATAAGATTATTAACAATCAATTCAAATATCTTGGAGGTACGCCTATTTTATTGTCAGGTTATGGACCTGGTAAAAAAGATGTGAATCGGAACAATGAAATTGTGAATAACTGGATACACAATGGAGGGGAGTCCTATCTGCATTCTCCTGCCCTTTTTGTTTGGCAAAGCGGTGGCAACACAATTGCCCATAATCTGATTCATAATATTCCTTATACAGGAATAGTAATAAGTGGTCCACGGCCGCAGTTCTTTAATGTAAAGTGGATGGGAAACAGAAGAGAATTAGCCGGAACAGTGCGTTGGGATGAAGTAAAGGATATAGTGAATCCGGAATGGCAAAGATATTCAGCACATGCCAACGATTGGGAAGTAATGTTCCCTTACCTTTTTGCTTCCGACAATGTGATTGAATACAACGAAATTCACCACGTGATGGAGGAAATGGATGACGGTAACGCAATTTACTTGTCAGGTACCGGTTGGAATAACATCGTGAGGAGGAATTATGTGCATAATAATTTTTCTCCACACAGGCAGGCTTCACTGCGCTCAGATGATTATGCAAAGGATATAACTTTTTCAGAAAATATCATATACAGATTTGCAAGGGGAGGAATTGTAGCAAAATACGATGCCACTATCACGAATAACTTTATAATTGATTATGTGCCCACTGAAATGGTAGATGGAGAAACACATCATCCACTGGCTTTTATTTTTATTGGAGCCTGGGGACCTATTAAAGGCGGAATTGCTAAAAATAATATCTGCTACCAGTCTGTGGGAGGGGCAATGCCATTTATGAGATTTGCTGCCAGCAGCCGGTTGCTTGAATCACTGGAAGAATTTCCGCAGATAACAGATTACGATATTGATGAAAATTTGTATTATGCAACAGGAGTAGTACACAGCAGTCAGGAACAGCTGAATGAACTTCAGGGACAGGGTGTTGAGCAGAACAGTCTGATTGCTGATCCGCTTTTTGAAGGATTTGAGGATAAAGGGTTCAGGTTGAAGGAAAATTCACCTGCGTTTAAATTGGGAATAAATCAAATTGAATTCGAAAAGATGGGATTACTCAAAAATGGAAAGGCAGAGTAATTTCTTTATTGAAAAATTTGGATTGAATTAATAAATAATTTTTATAAAAATACGATGGATATTAAAAAAGCAATAATAATATTAAGTGTACTATTCATCTATGCATGTTCCTCCAGTGATTCCTCCTTTTATGTTTCTTCTACCGGAGATGATAAAAATTCAGGGACAAAAAATAAACCTTTTTTGACTTTAAACAGGGCAAAAGAAGCTGTACTGGAATCAATTTCAGAAGGAGCTGAAAATAAAGAAATAAAAGTTTATATCAAAGGAGGTAATTATTACTTTGATGAACCTGTTGTTTTTTATGAAGATGAATTCAGCAATGGAAATAATAAAATAATATTTGCTGCCTTTGAAAATGAAAAGCCGGTTTTTAGTGCAGGTACAAAATTATCTGGTTGGAAGAAAATTGAAAGCCAATTACCTTATTTACCTGAAAAAGCAAGGGGTAATATTTGGGTTACAGATATTCCTGAAATTGGAAAAAACAATCCGGCCCGATTTCTTTTCAATGATTCAGGACCCCTGATTAATGCTGTTTCAAGTGGCCTTCACACAACTGAAAATGAAAAGACCTTTGAAAATATAGAAGCGGTGCCCACTGTTGAGCAGTTGAGTTTTTTTAATTTTCCAAAACAGTCATTCAGAGAGTGGGAAAACCTCCAGGATATTGAAGCAGTTGTGCGTCCATACGAAGGCTGGATAATGAACATTTTGCCTGTTAAGTCGCTCAATATGACAGATTCTGTCGCTTATACTACCATGCCAGCTACATACAGAGTTTCCAGGTTGAAGGGCTTCTGGTATGAGAAGCAATATAATCTATGGGTGCAGAATGCTATAGATTATTTGGATGAGCCTGGTGAATGGGTGATTAATACTTCAGAAGGGAAAATTTATTTCTGGCCAAAGGAAAATGAGCCGGGCAATGTTTATTATCCTTTATTAAAAGAAATAATCCGGGTTGAAGGTGATCAGAAAAATAATAAAATAATCAGGAATATTGAATTTCACGGTATTACGTTTGTTGGAGGCAACAGGGATACATGGGAAAATGGTGATGTGGGAATTCAACACGATTGGGCATTTTATGACAAATCTGATGCATTGCTAAGATTTGTTGATTCAGAAAATTGTGTTGTTGATGAATGCACATTCACCAGCAGCGGTGGAGGGGGAGTCCGGTTCGATTTCTTTAGCCAAAATAATAAAGTTGTTAATAGCTACTTTTCGAAACTTGGGGGAACCAGCATATTGTTTGTAGGTTACGGCCCTGGCGGAGAGGATGTAAACAGAAACAACCTGATTGTTAATAATGAAATTCATGATATCGGGCAGTCCTACTGGCATTCACCAGGTATTTTTATCTGGCAAAGCGGTGGTAATAAAATTGCACATAACCTGATTTATAATACACCTTATACAGGAATAGTGATAAGCGGACCACGCCCTCAGTTTATGAATCCACGTATGAAAGGAAGAAGAGAGATTACAGGCACAGTTAATCATGCAAATGTCAGTAATGTATTTGATGTTGACAGTGAAAACTGGCACCGTTTTGAACCTTATGCTTATGACTGGGATGAGATAATAGAAAGGTACTTATTCGCAAGTGATAATGTGGTTGAATACAATGAACTTCACCATATAAATAATACTATTGACGATGGAAATGGTATTTATTTTTCAGGAACAGGATTGGGGAATGCCGCTCACAAAAATTACCTTCACAATAATACGAATGTGTTTCTTCATGGAGTTATCAGAGCTGATGATCAGGCAAAAGATGTAACCATTACGGAGAATATTATTTATAAATTCACAAATGAAGGTATAAAAATCAAGCATCCATGTGTTGTTACCAACAATTATATAATAGATTGGCAATGGTCCTATTGGTGGCATGGATTAGCGTATCCCAAGCAGTATTTTATCAATGTCTCTCCCGTAGGACCGGATATTAAAGGTTCTGTAATTGAAAACAATATCTGTTATCAGTCTGGTGGAGAAACCCAACCATTTTTTGGTGTATCCATCTATTATCCATTAGCTCATTTAACCAGCTACAGCGATTTACAGGTAGATAAAAATCTTTATTTCGATGCTGGATCCGATCCCGATAATGAAAAGAAACTTCAGGAAATGAGAGCCAATGGATTGGATGTAAATACAGTCATTGCTGATCCTCTTTTTGAAGGATTTGACGATGCTGGTTTCAAACTCAAAGAAAATTCTCCGGCATTCGATTTGGGAATTAAACAAATTGATATTTCCGAAATGGGATTACTTAAAGATGGAAAATATAAAATCAGGTAATATCCAAAGCTAATAACCTAAAGCAATTTCCGTTGTAACTATTAGGAATAAATGCAGAATAATATTGGAAAATACAAGAAAGTTTCCGAAAATTAGTTTAAACATATAATGAGAAATGCAAGGATCAAATATTTAAAAATTTCCATTAAACTTTTTTTCCTGTGTATCTTTTTGATGGTCACTGGAAATTATATTACAGCACAAGAAAAAGGCAATACTTACATTGTATCAACTGACGGTTCTGATGTTAATCCGGGTACATTTTCCAGGCCATTGGCAACTATTGAAGCTGCCCGTGATGCTGCCCGGTCAGCAGAGCCTGGCAATCACAGGATAATAATCATGCCGGGTGATTACTATTTGACCAGGCCAATAGAACTGGATGCAAGAGATAACGGACTGACCCTTCAGGCAGATACAAATGGCAAAGTAACAATTTATGGTGGAACTCCGGTTACCGGGTGGAAACCTGACGGAGACAGGTTTTGGTATGTAGATTTGCCTGAAGTTAAAGAAGGAACCTGGGATTTTCGTGCTTTGGTTGTTAACGGGCGTTTGCCTGTAAGAGCACGTATGCCGGAATCCGGTACTTTGGAACATCGGCAGAATTGGGATGTTAAGGTACTGCCTGCAATTGCAGGCTATTGGGAAAGGCAACCTACATTGGAGGATTTGACTGTGATGGCTTACGATCCAAAAGATATTCCACAGGACCTTGATGTGAAAAATGCCGAATTAAGAGTATATCATATGTGGAAGGAGTCGTTTGTGGGTATTAAATACAACGACATCAAGCAAAATAAACTCATTTTTTCTTCTCCGGCCGTTGAACCCCCGGGAGCATACGGTATTAAAAGGTACATCATCTTTAATACCCGCGAAGGAATGACGAAACCCGGCCAATGGTACCTCGACCGTAGCAGAGGAAGACTTGTTTACTGGCCTCTGGAGGGTGAAGATATGCAAGCTGTAAAAGTTATTGCTCCCCGGATGGAACATATTATACGTATAGCCGGAAATAATCAGCAAAAAGCACGGAATATAACTATACAGGGATTATCGCTTCAGGCTACCACAATTCCCCTCCAATCTGCCGGATTTGGAGGTCGTAGTTTTGATGGAGCACTGTCAATGTCTGATATCCATCAATGTACTTTTGAAGAGCTTGAAATTTCCAATGTGGGTGGTATGGGGATTTCCGGTTCAAAAATGTCAGATGTTAGTATTACCAACTGTCATGTATTCAACACTGGAGCTGCCTGTTTGAACATAGGAGGTGAGGACCTGGTTTTTGCATACAATCATATTCACAACGCGGGTATTTACTACCCCAGTTCTGCAGCTATGGGAGCAAATGGAACCCGCATAAAAATACTCCGGAATGAAATACATGATGCACCTTATTCGGGAATGATTATCGGCAGAAGTGATATAGTGGCAGAGGAGAACCTTATATACCGGGTTATGACAGAGGTTCATGATGGTGCAGCAATTTATTCCAGCAGGGGAACAAATATTACGATGAGGGGAAACATTATAAGAGATATTGCTGCAACAGGTAAGGGATTTGGAGCCAGTGCATTATATATTGATGAAGGAGCAAGTCATTGCCTGATAGAGAAAAATATAACTATGGGAGTTGCCAGACCAATCTTAAGTCATATATCACGTAATTCCATTATTCGGGATAATGTATTTATCAATGATGATGTTTTAACCTTACATTTTCAATCATCCGGTCATATTTCTTTCGAAGGAAATACGGTTGTTACTCCGGGCGATGTTATTATAAAATCGGGCAATGCAGTCACAAGTTGGAAAAACAACAGATTGGTAAGGAGAGGAGAAGGCAATGACAGTTTTATTAATTATGTAATGGATTTCGGGATGCCCGATATTCCTGCCCAGGAAAAGAAAAATTGGAATATTGAAGCTGTACGCTCAGTGAAAGCTCCCACAATCGATGGTGAAATGGCAACAGATGAATGGCCGGGTAACTACTTTCGATTAGACAGGGAACCTTCCCGGCAAAGGTATACCGGTGCCCCTGTAATGATGAAGTATTCATGGGATGATAAATATTTATATATCGGAGGAGTAATCTCAATGTTTGATAACGATAATATTTCTATTGGTGATTCCTGGGGTCAGGATGATGGGGTGGAAATATCCATTGCCGGGTTTGAAAAAGGCAAGCCTGTGACATTTGTAATACGATCTTATGCCAACGGCACATTTCGTTGTATAACGGATGCCGGATGTTCAGAAACTGCAGCTGAAAAACTTGCCGGCAAACTAAAGTATGCTTCAAAAATTAAAGATAGCAGAGGATGGACAGGTGAATGGGCCGTTCCTTTTGATGCGATAGGTTTGAAACCTGCATCTGAGATGAAAGTTGCTTTCAATATGTGTGCTTTTGTAAATGAATACCATAACTGGCACTGCTGGGAGGGAACCCTGGGAGAAAGTTGGCAGGTTGATAAAGCCGGGAAACTGCTATTATCAGATATAAGTTCTGAAAAATAATTACGAAAACAGAATGAAACGACCATGAAAATATCACTTACACAAAGGAGCATGATTAATCCCGATTGCTCTCGGGACATGGGAGTTCCCTATGATACCGCTGACAATAAGCAATTTTAATCATATGAAATTTAAGCAGGAAGAAATTGTAAAATATCAGCCATTTGAAGATGCAGCTAATGCATCAGGTTTTGTTCTGCCTAAAAAAAATACAACAGGTAAAGAGCCATTTTCATACGGTTCTGAAATGCATGTGTACAATGCAATCAATAATAATCTGATTGGAGATGGAATTACTTTAAATACAGAAGCTTTTCAAAGACTTATAGATAAAGTTAGTAATGGAGGTGGTGGTACTATCTTTTTTCCGCCTGGAGATTTTCTAACAGGTACCTTTCAATTGAAGGATAATGTAACCATTTATCTTTCTCCCGGAGCAGTTATATGGGGAAGTAAAAAGAAGGAGGACTACAGGCACGAATGCCTGGTTTATGCTGAAGATGCAAAAAATATCAGTATTACCGGCCTCGGAATTATAGATGGTAACGGACAGTCTTTTTGGGAGAAACGATTGCATGAAGATGGTGAAATTAAATGGTCAGTGCGTTCCTGGAGGCCAAATCGCATGTTTATTTTTATTCGTTGCGAAAATTTACACCTTCTTGATTTTACTATAAAAAACAGTCCGTCATGGACAATACACCCTATCGATTGTGACAGGGTTACAATAACCGGAATTTCTATTCTAAACGGGTTGTATGAAGATGACGGACCCAATACCGATGGTATTAATCCGGATGGATGCTCAAATGTATTTATTTCAAATTGTTGCCTGCTCTGTGGTGATGATTGCATCGTATTGAAGATTACAGAAAAATCACAGACAAAAATTTGTCGTGATATTGTTGTAACCAATTGTGTGCTGCAAACCTCACAGACTGGTTTGAAAATAGGAACGGAAACCCATGGTGAATTTAGGAACATTACTTTTTCTAATTGTACAGTTTTCGATTCAGGTGGTGGTTTCGCGCTAATAATGAGAGATGGGGGACTTATTGATGGAGTTGTGGTAGAAAATATTTCGATTCATGCCACGCATCCCAGACAGTTGGATGGTCAGGGCATTTATATATGGTCTCATCGCAGGAATGATAATACTCCATGGGGAATGATAAGAAATGTCCTGATATCGAATATGACTATTTATGCAGCCGGAGGCATATTTATTACAGGCGCAAAAGAAAAGCACATTGAAGGGTTAACCTTAAAAAATATCCGGATTAATATTTCCGGGGGACGAAATACCAATGAAAATGAAAATCCTTCAGATCCGTTTACTCCATTCGGTCATTTTACAGCACCCTACGATATTTTTTGCCGGTATATAGATAACCTTAAGCTTCAGAATATCCAAATATCCTGGCCGGCATCTGAGGGCGAACGGTTTGGGAGTGCGCTTCGTTGCTGGTCTGTCAATAATCTTGAAATTGATGGCTTTAAAGGGCGCCAGTCATTAAATTCAAACGCTCCGGCGATCGCATTTAAAAATGTAAAAAATGCTTTTGTTCATAATTGTATTATGCCAAATGGTACAGGTACGGTTTTCGATATAGATCATAACTCACAACAGGTAGCCATTGTGGGAAATGAATTTGGCAGGGCAAAAAAAATGTATGAAAAATCTGTAAGAAATGCCAATGAAGTATTTGAATCATCAAACAGGTTACCACAGTCGAATCTCAAAAATAAATAAAATGAACCGATTAAAATTGTCTTTTTTATTACTTGTGTTTTTCCAATTACTTTTACCGGACAATCTGACTTCAGCTCCATTGTTTCAAAATTCTGAAATTCCGGGATTGAATCAAACTTTTATTTTTGATGAATTTGAACTTATTGAAGGTGTTGAAGTTGCCGATATTAATTTTTGGCAGGAATGGATTAATGGGTCGTATAGCCGGAGACGCATGATTCAGCTGAAGGAAGGTGCTGACAGAGGACGGGCCGAAACTGTATTTTTTGAACCTACGGGAAAATATGATATTACCCTGATATATGTGGAGGGAAAAAAACCAGATTCAAAACTCACGCTGTCTGTTAATAATCAACAGGTTGGAAGTATTGAATATGGCTCTTCATATGCTTTTAAGGAAGAAGTATTTAAGGATATAAATGTTCAAAAATGGAGCACCATCAGATTGGATTTTGAAGGAAAAGAGGGTGCCAAAAACCGTCTCGAAAAAGTAATTTTTACACATGTCGGTCCTTTCGAAGGCAAACTTGCCGACATAAATAAACCAGTTACATTAAGACTTTTTGAATCATTGAATGATGTAGAAAAAGGACGAAGGATTTATCATGATTATGTACGTCGGGGAATATCGAATGCACATATAAAAAGAAACCGGGAAATTGTCTCTGTTAAGAATCTGGATGATTCAGAAGCAATCGGGTCAAGATGGCAGGATAGCGGCGTTGAAAAATGGAAAGCGAGACAGGAAATCATAAGGCAAAATTTGCATAAACATTTTGGAGAATTCCCGGAACGGACACCATTAAATCCTAAAATTACCGGAAAGCTGGAATACGAAAAATACACCATTGAAAAGGTAATATTTGAAAGTCAGCCCGGATTTTTTGTTACTGCAAATTTATACGTACCCAAAGACCGCGAATTTCCTGTTCCTGGAGTAGTATTCCCTCTGGGGCACAGTGATATAGGCAAGTCAAGAGATGCCTATCATATGTCTGGACTGGGTCTGGTACTGAAAGGCTACGTTGTTCTGGTTTTTGATCCGATAGGGCAGGGGGAACGTTCTGAATACATTGATGAGAATAACGATTGGTTGGTTCATTTAGGTGTTGACCAGCATTGGTATGTAGGAAGACCTGCTTTTCTGGCAAACTGGACCCTCTCAGGACTGCGTACATGGGATGGGATACGGGCAGTTGATTACCTGGTGTCACGACCGGAAGTTGATGCAAATAAACTTGCAGCGGTCGGTTGCTCAGGTGGCGGACAAATGGCTTTACTTATTACAGCTGTTGATGAACGTATCAAAGTATGTGCTGCCTCACATCCCGGCGGACCAATGGAAAATGCTTATTTGACAGGAAAAAGATTGCCCGATAAGGAGATTTACAGCCTTATTCCTCCACGTCCTTTGAGAATAATTGTTGGAGTCGACTCAAAGGAAGAACCCAGACACAGGGAGTACCTTGAGGATATGCAGCTTTTCTATGAGGGCTTTCGTGTTGGCAGGCAAGCGGCTGAAATTGATGTGGTCCCGGGACCTCATTCCATGAACCGTTCAAACCGGGAATCTGCCTATGAGTGGCTAAACAAATGGTTCGATAAGGAAAGAGAAGGGAAAGCAGAGAATGAACTTAAAGTTGAGAAGGAAGAAGATCTTTGGTGTACTGAAAGTGGAAATACATTGGTTTCACTAGGCAGCGAAACCGGGCAGACTCTAAATGCAAAGCGTGCACGGCAGATTTATAATCCGCATAAAGATTTAAGTGTACTTAAGGAAAACATTGCAGAAAGAATTGGTTTAAATTATTCGGGGGATGCCTCCCTGCTAAATGCAAAGACATACGATTTACATGGCATTCAGGATTTGACTGTTGAAAAATTATCTTTTGAAAGTGAGGAGGGTATCATAATTCCATCGCTCCTGATTAAACCCCGGAAAATCAAACCCGACAGCCCGATTTATTTCTATGTGTCAGAAAATGGGAAACCAATCGGTTATCAAAGTCCAAACCTGCCTTTTTTGCTGGCTAAGGAGGGACACATAGTATTTGCAGTGGATGTAAGGGGTACAGGTGAAACAAGTCCGACGCCTTCTTTTTCCTCAAATCAGTTTACCGGCTATACTCCATTGCTGCGGGTACATGATGACCTGGCAATTCAAAGTGCTGAATTTGGACAAACCACCCTTGGAATGCGTACCCGTGACATTATACGCGGCATCGATTTTTTAAAATCAAGGGAGGATTTGAGTAACCGGAGAATTATAACAGTCGGAGAGGGACTCGGCGGATTGTGGGCTTTAGTTGCTGCTGTTTACGATGATAGAATTAATAACATCGTAACTGTTGGTACATTGCCTTCCTATATGCCTTTACTCGAAAATAAATATTACAACAACGTGTGGGGTTACTTTTGGGTGCCCGGAGCTCTGAAGGATTTTGATATTCCTGATTTGGCAGCATTAAACGCCTCGAAACAACAGTTGTGGATTGATCCTGTCAATGAATTAGGCAATACCAGTTTAGCAGAGGCAAATAAGTATTTAAAGCAAAAAAATCTTAAGGTAGTTCAATCATCCGATGGATCTCCGGGAGGAATAACAAAATTAATTATATCAACTTTTAAATAAGAATATCTTTTCATGAAGACAAACAGAAGAAAGTTTTTTCAGGTTGCAGGAGTTGCAGGGACGGGTCTTGTTGCAGGAGGATTATCATCCTATAAAAATACCGGAACAGATAATTCATCCCTTGCTTCTGTTAAAAAAGCTGCTGAAACCAAACATTCCCGGCAGTTTAATATGTGTGGTTTTGTAGCGCCTAAGCTTGATACAGTGCGTATTGGTATTATTGGGCTGGGTGTACGTGGAACAATGGCGGTTGAACGGTTTCCAAATATAGAAGGAGCTGATATTGTTGCTTTATCTGATAAAGATCCCGATCGTATTGCAAAGGCTCAAAAAATACTTGAGAAAAAAGGTCAAAAACCAGCTAAGGAATACGGTGCCGATGAGCATTCGTGGAAGAAATTATGTGAAAATCCTGATATCGATCTGGTATATATATGCACACCATGGCATTTACATACACCTATGGCGGTTTATGCCATGGAAAATGACAAACATGCAGCAACTGAAATTCCTGCTGCAGTAACGGTGGAAGAAGCCTGGCAGTTGGTTGAAACTTCCGAAAGAACAAGGAAGTATTGCATGATGCTTGAAAATGTATGTTATGGGTTCTTTGAACTTCTAACTCTTAATATGGCCCGGCAAGGTTTCTTTGGTGAAGTGCTGCATGTGGAGGGAGCCTATATTCACGATTTGAAATGGCACAACTTCGATAAGGAGTACTATTCTGATATGTGGCGATTGAGGGAAAACCAGACCAGAAATGGAAGCCTTTATCCAACACATGGGCTGGGGCCGGTGTGTCAGATACTGAATATAAACAGAGGCGATAAAATGGAGTACCTTACCTCCATGTCAGGAAATGATTTTGATTTCGGAAGGAAAGCAGCAGAACTGGCAAAGCAGGATGATTTCTACAGGGAATTTGCTACCGACACCTATGGGGGAAATATGAATACCTCGATTGTTAAAACAAATAAGGGGAAAACAATACTTATCCAGCACGATATTAAAACCACGCGGCCCAAATCCAGAATTCACCTGGTTAGCGGCACAGAAGGAATCGCTCAGCAATACCCGCTTCCGGGAAGGCTTTCAAAAGGTCATGACTGGTTCAATGAGGCTGAGATGAAAGCCGCTGAAGAAAAATATACACCACGAATGGTGAAGTTAATTGGAGAAATGGCTAAAAAAGTTGGCGGACATGGTGGAATGGATTTTATCATGGACTGGAGATTAATTGACTGCCTGCGCAATGGTATTCCGTTAGACCAGGATGTTTATGATGCTGCATTGTGGAGTGTTATTGCACCATTAAGTGAATGGTCGGTAGCAAACCGCTCCAATTCTATCGATGTGCCCGATTTTACAAATGGTGCCTGGAAAACGAATATCCCTGTTGATATTAATAGATTAGGAATTGGTTGAGTGCAAGATAAAAAAAATAATGTATGCATAAGTTTAATATAATATACAGTGTTCCTGCTGGCATCTTATTAATTTCAATGGTTCTATTCTCCTGTTCAGGAGCAGTAGAAAATACAGATGATGGTAATCCGATCAGGCCTTATGTTGAAAACCCTTTTTACTGGCAGTATAAAGGTAATCCGGTTCTTTTACTAGGCGGCACATGGCAGGATAATCTCTTTAATCATCCTGTTGGTCTGGAAGAGCATCTGGATAAACTGGCCGCCAGTGGCGGAAATTATGTCCGTAATACGATGAGCCACCGAAACGAAGGAAATGTGTTCGCATTTTCTCAAAATAACGGAAAATTTGATCTGTCAAAATTTAACGGAGAATACTGGCAACGCCTGGATAATTTCTTAAAACTGACTAATAAACGTGATATCATTGTTCAAATAGAATTGTTTGATGCATGGGACCATATGGAGGACCATCAATCTTTGGGAGGCTGGTCTAAAAACCCATTTAACCCCGATAATAATATCAATTATACTGCAGAGGAATCCGGATTACCTACAGAAGTTAATTACCGACCCGGAGAAAACCCCAGCGGACATCCGTTTTATAAAACAGTTCCTGATTTGGATAACAACCAACTTATTCTTGCTTATCAGGAGGCCTATGTTGATAAATTATTGTCCATCGCATTTGAATACCCAAATGTGCTGTATTGTATGCAAAATGAAAGTGGAGAAGAACTGGCTTTCGGTGATTACTGGATTCGCTATATCAGAGAAAAAGCCCGTAAAAGTGGAAAGGAGATATATACAACTGATATGCGCCGAATAAATGATATCACCGAAACCGATCATGCTTTTATCTATCAAAATCCCGCTATTTATACTTTCGTTGATATTTCACAAAACAATTCACAAAATGTTGCAACCGGTCAGCTTCACTGGGATCGCATTCAGGAGGTAAGAGGTATATTGAAAGATAATGGTGTCCGGCCAATGAATAACATAAAAATTTACAGCAGGGAAGAGGGCGAACCACACATAAACGGACCGCAGCGATTCTGGCGTATAATTATGGGAGGCTGTGCCAGTGCAAGGTTTCACAGACCACATCCACTGGAGGGTGGACCGGAAAACCATTATAAACTTAGCATGCATGGATTGGGTCTTCATCAACAGGCTCAGACAAATATTGCAAGTGCGCGAAAATTTACTGAAGCGTTGGATATTTTTATTTGCGAACCAAATAATGATTTGCTGGCAGAGCGTTCTGAAAATGAAGCATACTGTATTGCTGAAGAAAGAAAACAATATGGAATTTATTTTCCTGGAGAAGGAGCCGTTGTGCTGGACCTGTCCAATGCGGGTGGAAAATGGCAGTTGCAGTGGCTGGATATATCAGAAAACAGATGGCTCGATGAAAAAAAGACGTTTCAGGGAGGTGTGTGGATTTCTGTCGAAACACCGGGTATAAGTCATTGTGTGGCAGTTGTTCTGCCTTTTGAAAAGGAAGGTAGGGAATAAATAAGTTGTAAATTCGAATTTATAAAAGTAAAATCAGTTAATAGAAATTGCATGAAATCAATTATTATTTATGTAGGTCTGTTTCTTAGTGTTTTCTCTTTTTCTAAAGAAACTCACGCGCAGACAAAAGAGCAGACAATGGAATGGTTCAGAGATGTAAAATTTGGAATGTTTGTCCACTGGGGAGCTTATGCTGAAATTGGAAGGAATGAGTGGGCAAGGGCAAATTATAAAATGTCAATAGATGAATATCAAAAATACATTGACCGGTTTAATCCTGTTACCTTCAATCCCGATGACTGGTTTGAACTGGCTCAGGATGCCGGTATGAAATACATGGTAGTTACTTCAAAACATCACGATGGTTTTTGTATGTTTGATACTGACCTGACCAACTACAGCATTATAAATAATGCTTATGGAAAGGATATTATAGGAATGATAAAAGCTTCCAGTGATAAATACGACATTCCTTTAGGACTGTATTATTCAATACGCGAGTGGTATCATCCCGATTATATACAACCCGGTAGCTGGGCAGACCGTTTTGAAGGCCTTGAAAAAGCACCTTCCAAACATGCCGACTCTCCAAACCTTGACCGGTATATGGAGTACGTTAAAGGTCAGCTGAAAGAATTGGTAACCCAATACGATCCTTATGTTATCTGGTTCGACGGTACTTCACAGCATACACTCGAGGAAATACATTCTTATGAAATATCCAATTATCTGAAAAGCCTGAAACCGGAAATGCTTCATAACAACCGGATCTTTCCTAAAAATATAAGGCTTGATAATCCGGATAAATTTTTTGGTGATTTTCTTACGCCGGAACGCTCAACTCCTACTTCACAGTTGTTGAAACCCGATGGAACGCTCGCTCCCTGGGAAGCCTGCAATGCAACACAATTCCATGCGTGGGGTTATAATCAATACGAAACCCAGTTTCATACAGTAACCGGTTTAATTCAAACTCTTGTGTCGGTGGTAAGTAAAGGTGGAAATTTACTTTTAAATGTAGGGCCTAAACCGGATGGTACAATCAGGGGAGAGGATATTGTTCGTCTTCAGGCAATTGGTGATTGGCTGAAAGTAAATGGAGAGGCAATTTATGGTACGGAAGCCGGTCATTTTAATTTGTTGCCTTTTTATGGGAAAAGTACTGTCAAGGACAATGTAATTTATATCCATGCATTTGAGTGGCCTGATGACCAGATTCTCAGATTGCCCGGGATAAAGTCCGATATTAATAAAGTATATTTCCTGGCCGACAAAAACAAATCAGTAAGATATGAACGGTCAGGTAACGATGTGTTAATTCATCTTCCTGAACGACCACTAAGTGAATCCGCTACGGTTGTTGCCCTGGAACTTAATGGTGCTGTAGATATAGAAAAGCAGGATTATATTTTACCTGAAACTCCCGGTTTAATAAGAATGCCTGTACATAACGCAGAAATAACCTCAATTGGTACTATAAAAGGATACCTTGAGCATGATGTTGCCACCAATAAAACAGCTTTTATTAACTGGAAGCAAATCTGGACAAATATCAATTATTACTTTACTGCTGAAGAAGAAGGAGATTACCAGATAAAACTTATAGGATCAGATCCTGGTATAGATAGCAGGTATGTTGTGACTGTTAATGGCAAAAAGATTGAAGGCAGATTGGGATCAGAAAATATTGTAGCTGTCGGAACCGTATACCTGACACCGGGAAATCATCATATTAAACTGGAATTTCCGGAAATAAAAGGTGCTGAAGCATTCAGACTTAAGGAAATAGTTCTGGAAAAATAAAGGTAAGCCAGAAAAGAATCTGAAAGGGTTAAAAGCCAATGCTGACATATTGTTACATGAGAATTTTAAAGATGGTGAAACCGGAAAATTTGTTAAAGAAAAGAGAAATAGTTATTCTGGGTATTCTGTTGATTGTTGTATTTAATTTTACGGGTAATGCAACCAATTACTATGTGAGTAATGAAGGCAATGATTCAAACAGTGGAATGTCTCTTTCACAATCCTGGCATTCATTGGAAAAAGTAAGTAACTTTAAATTTCAACCTGGTGATACAGTTTTTTTTAAAAAGGGAGATGTCTGGAACGGTACATTGAAATTGAATGCTATAGGTACATCTGGTAAACCGGTTGTTTTTAGTTCGTATGGTACAGGTAAGAGTCCGGAAATAAATGGCTCAGAAACAATTACAGGATGGACTTCCTACACAGGGAACATCTATAAAGCTTCTGTTGATAACAGGGTGGGGCAGGTTTTTATAAATGATTTAAGAATTCGCCCTGCCCGCTTTCCCGATGAAGGTTATGTTTTTGTTGATTCAGTAATTAATGAAACTACCTTTATTTCGGCAGCTTTAAACAGGAACATGGATTACACCGGTACCAAATGGTACGGAAGAACTATTTACTGGCATGGCGTTTTAAGAGATGTGATTGCTTCTGATTCACAAATCTTGAGCCTTGATACGCCTCCTGAAAGGGATTTGGGTCGCGGGGAAGGATTTTTTTTAATGAATAATCTGGATTTTCTTACTCAGCCCGGTGAATGGTTTTATGATGAGGATACTAAATTATTGTATTTATGGGCTCCGGATAGCGACAATCCTTCAGACCTGCTGGTAACTGCATCGGTTCATTCAAATGGAATTACTATAGGAAATTCCAGCCATGTGGTTGTTGAAGGTTTTAAAATCCGGGAACAAAGTGAAAATGGAATAACATTGGAAGAATCCTCCCAGATTGTAATACGAAACAATTTCATATCCCATCCTGAGCGATACGGAATTCTGGGTAAGAAAGCCGGTAATTGCTCCATAACCGCAAATACAGTCACCAGAGCAAATGCTGGTGGCATGTCGCTAACCATTGACAATTCAGTAATATCAGAAAATCACATTCAGGAAACAGCCGTTTTTAAAGAAATCGGGCTGAAAGGAACAACCGCTTCAAATGGTGGTACCGGAGCTGAAATTTCAGGAAAAAATAATGTCATAGAGTACAATGTAATCGAAAATTCAAATTACAACGGATTATTTTACAGAGGAGCCTCTGTTATACGGTACAATTTTATAAAAAACAGCTGCCTGTATAAAGATGACGGTGGCGCAATTTATACTAATACCAGTGGTTCCGGAGGTTATATTCATAACAACATAATCCTGAATTCAGTGGGAAATCCTGAAGGATATATTGCAAAACGTGGTTTGGCTGAAGGAATCTATATAGACCGGACTGCACAGAATGTCACGGTTGAGCACAATACGATCATTAATGCCACCGATGCGGGAATTAAACTCCATGAAATCGGAAATATAACAGTTAAATCAAATACTATCTACAATGCCCGGTACGGTTTTTTCTGTCACAGATTCAAGGGAGAACCATCAGTAATCGCCCATAACCTGGTCTTTCTGGTGTCAGATACTGACGATTATGAGCCACGACAATTATTCGCACGATTGGGTACATACAATTTAATGTTTAATCAAAATAAATATGTAATCCCTTTTAAATCGTTGCCTGTGTTTCGGGAAGACAAGTATTTAACTTTTTTTGAATGGCAAAAACTTTTAGAACAAGATATGAATTCTGATTACGTTGAATTGGAATTGGAGGCTTCGGAATCGCATAAAATATTTTTCAATACTTCTAAATTGAAGGTGGCTTTAAAGTTAAATGGAGCTGCTGCAAAATACCTGGATGGGAAACCTGTGCCTGAAACTTTTTATCTGCAACCATTTACTTCACTTATTTTAACCGGAGAAAAACTTTATGCCGTTACAGGAGAAAAAGGCAATATTGAGGCAGTAACCGGATTACGATTTATGCCATAAAAAAGCAAAACAAAATCCGAACGTTTATCCAAAAATTGCACTAATTATCACTAATTTCTTTTTTTGCAGTTAGTATAATTAGTGGATTTTGGTTTTTCCTATTAGGCCACTGCACATTGTTTACTGCCTAACACCAGGTTATAAATGGAACTGAAATAGGTCGTCAAATAATCAAACAATTTAAAAATACAATGCATTAGAACAAATGCTGTCATCGTCCGTCTTTAAATGTTCATCCTTTATGTTCTTGCTGCTTTTGTGGCAAATAATAGGCAAAAAACATTTTTTCACAGAAAAATGGAATTGCCCTCCAGGGCAAAAAATTGTTCAAATTCTGTTGTTTATCATGTGGCTATATTTGAAAATCAACAACCCAACCGTTGGCTAAAGCACAACGGCAACTAGATAGTTTCACCTTTCGGCAGATTAGCAATTTGAGTTTACCGGAGAACTAATTGCAAGCTCCTGCAAGCTCCGTAACTCTGGTTTCAACTTCAAGCATCGGTGGATTGCTTTCCGCAACTACCAGCAGACGGAGGTTAACGACAGTTTGCATGTTGGGTAAATAAGAATTTTTATTGTGCTGCTTTTCAAGAATTCGCTTCGCTTAATTAATGGTTATTATTTTTATTCCCGAATGAAAATTCGTAATGTTGGGTGAACTTTATACACTTTCAAATGTCATTCTTCTGACACTATTTATAATCCCAAACAACAATGATATGGAAAATATAAAAGAACAAGTGGATAAAACAAATCCCAACCAAAAAGAAGGTAAAGTTGCAACAAAATTAGAAGAGCAAACAGCAAAAATACCTTCCGATGTATTTTTGTGGGCAGCATTAGGTTCCATGTTTATTTCTTTAATTTTAAAAATTACAGGAAGCAGCAAAACTGCCTTGTTTATCGGCCAGTGGGCTCCTTCATTTTTATTGTTTGGAATCTACAATAAACTTGTAAAACAATTGGGTCACGATTAATTGAAAGGCCATACTGTTGACTCATTATTCATCAGGTTGATAAGGATGGCAGCACAGAAATATAAGGTTATGCAGATAACTGCCATGACCTTATGTTCCTGTATTTCTTGCATGTGCCGGACTTTTAGTTAAACCTAATTCAGTTAGCAGATTAGCCCCGCATGATAAAAATTGCAGTGAAGAATTTTTTTGTAAATTTAAATTGGTAATTTTATTTGTCATGCAGTCTAAACTAATTAGATTAGTAAGAAAACTTACATCAAGTTGGGAAAGATTATTATGATAGCATCTTAAAATTTCCAGTTTGGTATTATTTGAAACATCCAGGGTTGAAAGAAAATTATTATCACATGTAAGATAGGTAAGCTCTTTATTATTTGTTAAATCTATGCTTGTTAAATTATTATCGTCAATAATTAATTCCTTTAAGAATAAATTTGAAGAAATATCAATACTGCTAAGAGAATTGCTGCTACATTCTAAAAGTTCTAAAGCAATAAAATCCTGAATACCTTCCAGACTTGCAATCTGTTTTCCATGTATTTTAAGTGTAGTAATTGAATTAATATTTGCAGTAGGTATAGAATCATCCGGCTCCCCAGAATCATAACCCAGATCAATAAGGGCCTGCTCAAAATTATCATCCGGAATATACGTTTTTTGGGCAGAAATTGCAGTTACGATTAAAATCGCAAAAAGCGTAATAAAAAGGTTGTGAATTCGCATTAGTTTTAATCTTTGGTTAAGCTTGATTTTTTATATGTGTGAATAAAAATAAATTATTTTCTAATATCTAAAACCACTCCGGACTTATTTATAATGATTATATGTTATAAATAAAGTAATAATTAATCAGTCGTTTATTATTTCTGAAAGAAGGATTAAAGAGTTGAGGCACTCGGACAAGAATAAAAGCCGGCACTATCTTAAACTGCAGGACACCATGTGTTATACTGAAAAGTGTCACGTTGATTTTACAGCGGGATATTAAAATGAAAAACAGGAGCAATCCTGCTTTTTTATTTTTTCCTTCTTTCGGAATTCCCATACTCTCGGGAGTGTAATTTAAAGTCTGTCTGATCCAAAAAATGCCGTATTCTTTTCCTTACTATATTCGAATTTAATTCGGATTTAATTCGGATTAAATTCAGATTAAATTCGCAAATTTGTGAATTTAGTGCGAATTTACTATGAGTTTACTATGAGTTTAATTTGAATTTTATATAACTTTGATATTGAATCTGTACGAACAGTGTAAAACTAAAATTTTGAGAATATGGCAAAAATTGAAAATCTTTTGGAAGGCGGACAAGGCAGTCTGGGCAACCTGGTGCTGTATAAAATGAACGGCAAATATTATATCCGTTCGAAACCGGCACAATACAAGGATAAGAAATCGCCGGCACAGCTGGCCCAGCGGCAGCGGCTGCAGGTGATGAACAGCTTTCTGAGGGCATTCCGGGAGCCCATCCGCGTAACCTTTGCCTCGGAGGCAGTGGGACGGTCGGCTTTGCAGGCTGCGCAATCGTACAATATGCTAAGTGCACTTGCAGGAGAATATCCGGATATATATGTGAATAAGAACAAAGTGCTGCTGAGTCGTGGTACGCTGCCGCTGCCGGTGAGTGCAACTTTAACCGTACTGCCTGAGGGGCTGCTCATTGAATGGGAAAACGATGCAGATGCCGCAGCCCGTCACCCGCACGATACCCTGGTGGTGATGGCAAAATCATCCAAAACAGACTCCGTTGATTTCCGCTTTACCGAGGCCCGTCGCTCCGATGGCAGGTATACGTGGAAGCCTGCCCTGCCGTCAGGAAAGGATTCATTGCCTGATCTTTGGATTGCATTCCGGAACCTCCAGCAGACAGAGATGAGCGACAGTTTGTTTGTGGGATGAGTGAGAAATTATATTATCCCTCTTTGCGGGATTTCACAGCGATTAATTTGTGGAATGTTTGATGGGTTAAATGCTCAATGACGCCCTGAAGTTTCACGTAAAATCTATCCATTAAGCAATGTTAGAGGGGTGGGGTAAACCCGCATGCCTAATATTTCAGTATTCGGTATTAATCAAATGACCATATCAGCCATTCCCTTTATTCGGATTCAGACAATCCTCTTGATGGCCATTACCTGTCCCAGGCCGGTTTCAAGTTCAACTTTTTTAGAATCAGTGAACCCGGCATCTCTGAACCAGGAGTTTATTTCGCTTTCCGAATAGCAATCGCCTTCTTCGGTTTCAACCAACATATTGATCGAGAATACAGCGCCCTGTACCGGTTCAGTTTTGGTGTCATTCATTATCCAGTCCTGGATTATAATTTTACCGTCCGGATTGAGGGCGTTAAAACATTTCTTAACCAATTCTCTGTTGGTTTCAAATGAATTGCTGTGAATGATGGCGGAAAGAAACACCAGGTCGAATCCTTTAGGTAACTCGTCGGTGGTGAAATCTCCTTCATAGAAATCAATCCTGCCGGAAAACCCTTCCTCTTCAACAATTTTCTTTGAAATGGGTAACACATTGGGCAAATCGAACACTACAGTTTTCAGATTTGGTTTACGGTTTAAGAATTTCATGCAAAAACATCCGGAACCACCACCCACATCGAGCACTGAATTTACACCCTTCAAATCAATATGGGCAAGTTGTGCAGGGGCCTGTTTCATTCCCCTGTCGTGCATGGCATGTATGAATGCTACCAGCCACTCATTCTCCCTTTCATTAACTTTCGTATCGTGGGCAGCCTTTCCGGTTTTTACAACATCAGTCAGGCCACTCCACGTATCCCATAGATGATTCGTGTGTCCTAACCCTGCCAGGTAGTCCGGGCTGTTTTTAGAAAGATACCTCATGCTGTGGCTGTTGTTGCTGAAATTTCCTTCTTTTTTTACCAGCAGATTTAGACCCACCAAAGCATTCAGAAACCGTTCAGTGGCCCCTTTATTAAGGTTTAAACCTTCTGCTACAGTTTCAGTATCCATATTTTTTTTATCAAGGAGGGTGAAAACATCCAGTTCGAATGCTGTTAATATTATCCTGCTTTTCTGAAATGCCATTGCCAATTCCCTTATTTCTGTTGGTTTCATATAATGCTTTTTACTTTTCTCATTCAAATGTACAAAAGTTTCAGAACAGGTAAACCGCACTTTTGTATGCATGTCCTTGTTGGGACTTAATGATTGATGAAAATCTTTTTCACAGCAAAACCAACTGCAGGATAACATCTTCAGTTGACATCATCCCGTACTTTTTCAGAATTTATTGCCAGAAAGCTTCTCTGGTAACTATCAGAAAATAACCTGCAAATAGAAGGGTGATAAATGGTCTTGTTGTCACAGAATGTTGTTTGTATAACATGTGGATTTTATATTACATTTTACAAAATTATGAATTGTGTTGTTTTTGCCTGTTGCTGTAAACATTTTGGCAAATTGCTATTAACACCGGAAACTTTACATAGAAAAATGGCATATCTGGTCAACCACTTCATAAAATAATTCTGAAAAAACGGGTTAATTCAGGAATTGAAATTATGAGGGTAAGAAAACATACAAATCAGCTGCCTGTTGAATAATGATAATTCATCTGGCCACCATGATATGTACTCATTCGGAGTTGACAGAGATGCAGGGGACATTAATACAGATGCTTTATTTTGCCGGATTGGGAGCCATTTCAAATTGCACTACCAAACTTTAATTGTCAGGGTTAATTTTTTTTATTAATAAAATATTGACTCGTATTATTTCTTGTTGTAACTTTTCTGATGAATCCATTAAATCGGATAAAGCCAATTGTTTTTTACGGTAAGGTTTTCGGGCTTTTAAATTTTAAAATCCATGTGTAGTATATTCTGAAATAGTTGTATTCAGAAAAAAGACAAAATGGTCTTAAGTTGCCCAGTGTGTATAAATGTAAAAATAAATCTTAAACTGTAACTGATGATTTATGAATCGATGCAAATATTAAAAGAAGAGCTTGAGAACTACTTTTCTAAAACAGGACTTGGTAAAATTATAATACTTGAGAATATTGGATTATGGGAATCGGGGAGTGAGAGTTCTTCCCGGGTTCAGGGAAAGGTGGTTGTTTCCCTTTTAAGAATTGAAGAAGAAGCTACGCTTAAGAATACCAGTCATTATACGATTACTGAAAACCGGACAGATTATAAAAACCCGCCCGTTCATTTAAACCTGTATTTGCTTATAAGTGCCAATTGTGAAACATACGATAAGTCATTGTACAGTATTTCAAAGATCCTTGAATATTTCCAGGGGAAAAAAGTGTTCACTTCTGCAAATACAATTTTTAACCGTGAAAACCCTGAGATGAGGGTAGCTGATGATTTTAGGTTTATTGTTGAATTATTCACTCCTTCCTTTGAAGAAATGAATAACATTTGGGGAACATTTGGTGGCAGGCAAATGCCTTCGGTCATTTTCAAAGTACAGTTGATAAAAATTGAACGCGATAAAAAACTGGCTTCGGCTGATGCAATCATTCATATTGGTGGCAAAATAAATCACTTAAAACAATGAGTTTTTCTCTTCGCTATAAAGAACTATTCAGCTTAAAAACCCTTCACCTGTATTTTCTTGATAAAGGACTGGTAAAATTTAAATCATTGAATCCGGAAGAGCAATTGCATCAGTTGAAAGATTATAACCTTCAATCTGTTGTCAAAATTATCCCTACTTCAGAAACATGGCAAAAAATTAATGGACACAACCTTGTTCTTAAAATACTTAATTCAGGCTTTACCATTTGGGCCAGAGTAGCTGAAGAAAATAGTCCTGCTCCTTTTATTTCGCTCCATAATGATTTGAGTTTTACCTTTATTCTGCAGATTAAAGATTCAAGATTTTATAATTATACTGATTTGAACCTGGCAAATGCCGGCAAGCTCTATTACATTTCAAACAGGCGACTGGAATCTGAATCAAACAGTTTTCCATTAATTGATAAAGCCGGTGGCAATTTTAATCTGGATGAAGGTTTTGTTCTTTCTGAAGCAGGGCAAAAAAGCGAACGAAAGTTTTTACAGGCAGGTGAAACAGGAAATCTGTTGGGTATAATCAGGATATTCATGAAAGGAGACAAGGGGTCGCTTCATATAACAGATGCAGACGGTAAATTACGGGCTGCAGCAATAAATTTTGAAATTGTGCTTAAGAATCGCAGTACCTACTGGAGGTATTATTTTAATACCAGTCAACAGATAACCGGCAGCGATGATGTGAGAAAGGAGAACGGCAATTCAAAAATATTGATAACTAAGGAGCCGTATCCGCTTACTCAAAATGGCTTTATGTCTGTTGAATTAAACAAAACCAAACTTCCAAATCCGGGTATTGCTATAATTAAACCTGATGCAGGCAGCAATAAAATATTTTCCGAAGTATATATGTAAAACTAATTTATGAAATTATGGCAACAGCTTACAAAACACCAGGCGTTTACGTAGAGGAAATATCCAAATTTCCGCCTTCGGTAGCGCAAGTTGAAACTGCCATTCCGGCCTTTGTGGGCTATACGGAAAAAGCAGTTGTCGATGGCGTGGATTACCATGCCGAAAGTATTATCAAACCCATTAAAATTGGTTCTTTGCCCGAGTATGAATTCTATTTTGGCGGGGCGCCAAATCCTACTACAATTGAGATTGAATTGAATGCGGATAATTCGGTTAAAAAAGCAGTGGTAAATGGAATTAATCTGCTCTACGATTCTGTTCGTATGTTTTACGCCAACGGGGGTGGCGATTGTTTTATAGTTTCGGTTAACGAATACAATGATCAGGCCGCTGATGTAGATAAACAGGAATTGCTGGACGGGCTTGCTTCTCTTGAAAAAATGGATTTGCCAACTTTACTTGTAATACCCGAGTCAGTACACCTTGACACGGCCGATGCAGGTGAAGTTCATGCAGCCATGATTGCCCAATGCAACAAATTACAGGACCGTTTTGCAGTGCTCGATATTGTTGACGGTGACAGGGAAATTACCCCGTCTGCTGACCCGGTTTCCGATTTCAGAAATAATGTAGGGATGAATTTCCTGAAATACGGTGCTGCCTATTACCCCTGGATTAAAACCACCTTGCCCTATAAAATCAGTTACGATGCCATTGTAAACGGTGAATATACTCAAAATGGAAGTTCGATAGGTGATATTAAATCCTTGTTTAACAGTGAAATCGTTGATTCCATTGATAATATCGATACAGACATTGCAGCGAAATCAACATTTGTTGTTCCTGGTTCGGGGACAATAAATAACCATGGAGCGCTACGGGCTTATGCTACAGATTTGTATGCTTATTTTAAAAACTTTTTTGATTTGACTTTTACCAGCGATACAGCCACCAATTCGGTAGAAAGTATTCATGAAAAGCAGGTAAAAGCCGATTCAAAATTTCATAATCTTTTAAAAATTCTTTTCGATTACAATTTTTACAGCAAGGCAGCAGAAAGCAATGCGGAACTGGAATTGCCGGCATGGGAAGATCCTTTGATTTCTGATGACTTCTCAGCTGATTTCAGTCCATTAACATTTTCAAATCCATCCGATCATAGAAATGATATTTATGTCACACCATCAACAGCTTTGAGTGCAGCTCCATATTTTAAGGCACTGTTTGGAAAACTGGAAAAACTGGTAGCTGATTTTTATGCTGAGCTGGAAGCTGTGAGAAAAAACCGGACGGATAACCTGCAGGAAGTGGATGCCGTTTATAATGGGATTATAAATGCAATTGGAAAACAAGGTGTTATTTTGCCGCCCAGTGGTGCTGTTGTGGGAATTTACGCCATGGTTGACCGCGAACGCGGGGTTTGGAAAGCTCCTGCAAATGTAAGTCTCACAGCAGTCAGGGGGCCGGTGGTTAATGTAACTCATGAAGATCAGGAGAGTATGAATGTAGATACAGAAGCTGGAAAATCGGTAAATGCCATTCGCTCTTTTACCGGCAAAGGGACATTGGTATGGGGAGCCCGGACTCTTGCAGGAAATGACAACGAATGGCGTTACATTTCTGTCCGCAGGTTTTTTAATATGGTGGAAGAATCAGTGAAAAAAGCAACCTCACAGTTTGTTTTCGAACCGAACGATGCCAACACGTGGGTGAAAGTAAGGGCAATGATTGAAAATTTCCTGGCTCTTCAGTGGCGTGCAGGTGCACTTGCCGGAGCCAAACAGGATCAGGCTTTTTATGTGCGTGTAGGATTAGGGCAAACAATGACTGCCGAAGACATTCTCAACGGGTACATGCATGTGGAAATAGGGATGGCAGTGGTTCGTCCGGCTGAATTCATCGTACTGAAATTTTCACACAAAATGCAGGAATCCTAATCAATTAACTATAACTTTTAAAACAATAAACTATGGCAACAGCATATCCATTGGTTAAGTTTCATTTCCAGGTGGAGTGGAGCGGAACAAAAATTGGCTTTTCCGAGGTTTCAGGATTGGATGTGGAAACCGAAGTGGTAGAATACCGGGATGGCGCCAGCCCGGAGTATTCAAAAATTAAAATGCCCGGCATGCAGAAATTCAGCAATATTACATTGAAACGAGGCACATTTGCTACCGACAATGAGTTTTATAACTGGTGGAACACCGTAAAGCTCAATACCATCGAACGGCGCGACATCACCATCAGTTTGCTGAATGAAGAACACGAACCGGTAGTTACCTGGAAAGTGAAGAATGCCTGGCCGGCTAAGGTGCAGTCGACCGATTTAAAGGCTGACGGCAACGAGGTGGCTATCGAAAGTATGGAAATCGTTCACGAAGGTTTAACCATTCAAAATGAATAGAAATGGCTAGCTACTACCCGCCGGTGGGTTATCATTTCAGGGTGGAATTTAATAACATCAAAGGCGAATTCCAGTTCCAGTCGGTTTCAGGGTTAACTATTGAACTCGAAACCGAACAGATAGCCGAAGGGGGTGAAAACAGGTTTAAGCACAAGTTACCGGTTCGAACCAGGTTTCCAAACCTGGTGTTGAAACGTGGTGTGTTGGTGAATTCGGAATTGATAAAATGGTGCAGGGATGCTTTGGAAGGTTTTGATATAACTCCAATCGATCTCACCATCAGTTTATTAAATGAAGAACACGAGCCGCTGATAACCTGGAATGTTGTGCATGCCTGGCCGGTGAAGTGGACGGTTGGCGATTTGAATGCCGAAGAGAGCAAAATTGCAATCGAAACCATTGAGCTGGTTTATAACTATTTTAATATTCAGTAAAATGCCTATCGAAATAAAAGAGCTGCACATCAAAATCAATGTGGATGAAAAGCCGCGTTCCCAAAATCCGGAAAAAATAAAACGGAGTGAGCGCGATGAATTAATAGCAGCTTGCGTGGAGCAGGTGCTTGAAATACTTTCTAAAAAAGAAGAAAGATAAAATGAGTGGAGAACTTACTAAGTTGAAAATAAGAGCTTTCAGTGATGAGCATTTCTCTGAAGGAGTGGCTGACGGGGAATTCAGAACACTATTGAATCCGGAGACTTATATGTTCAGGTATAAAATTGAACAGAACGATGATCAGGCTTCAGGAACCAGTGCTTCGGCCCCACGGTTTAATCGGGCATTACCTGAGGATCTTGAACTGGAATTTGTGTTCGATCGCACTGGTGTGCTTACCGATTACGGCTCTGCCGGAACTGATAACATCAAAATATTCAAAGATGAGGGCAGGGGAGTGATTGACGATGTAGAGCATTTCAAAAAAGTGGTTTTTGATTACAATGGTGAAGAGCATAAACCCAACTACCTTATTATTTCATGGGGTACACTGCTGTTCAAAGGCAGCCTTATGGAAATGGACATCACCTTCAAACTGTTCAAGCCGGACGGAACCCCGCTGCGTGCAGCGGCCAAAGCCAAATTCAAAGGTTTTGTGGAAGATAACCTGCGCGTGGCTATGGAAAACAGCAGTTCGCCCGATTTAACTCATGTAAGAGAGGTGAAAAAAGGAGATACGCTCCCACTGATGACCTATCGGATATACGGCGATTCGAAGTATTACCTGGAGGTGGCAAAAGCTAACCAGATTACTAATTTCAGGAAACTTCAAGTCGGACAACGGATTTTTTTTCCACCTGTTGCAAAAAATTCCTGATTATGTCTAAAAGAGTTATAAATACTGTACGTTCAGCGGATTTGGTTACACACAGCATTCTGGTGGAAGGTGAGCAGTTGTCGCGTAGTTACGATGTAATGAATATAGTGGTTGAAAAGGAAGTGAACCGCATTCCCATGGCAAAGCTGGTATTGCGCGACGGCGACCCGGCTTCACAGGACTTTGAATTGAGTAACCAGAATTTATTTGTTCCTGGAAAGGAAATTGAAATCAAAACAGGTTATCATTCTGTAGAAGAAACCATCTTTAAAGGCATTGTAATTAAACACAGCCTGAAAATAAGATCCAGTCAGTCGTTTCTGATTGTGGAATGCAAAGACAAGGCGGTGAAACTTACCGTTGGCCGGAAAAGTAAATATTTCTACGAAAGGAAAGACAGCGAAGTTTTGGAAGAAATTATTGACAGTTATGGGCTTGAGAAAGAGGTGGAGACTACAAATGTGACGCATAAAGAAATTGTGCAGTACAATGTTTCCAACTGGGATTTTCTGGTGACCCGGGCACAGGCCAATGGAAAAATTTGCATGGTAGACAATGGAAAGATTTACATTAAAAATCCGGATGTCAGGCAAGCACATGTTGAAACTGTCGCTTTTGGCGCTACTCTCCTTGATTTCGATGCAGAAATTGATGCCCGCAATCAGTTCCGGAAAGTAACTTCTTATGGCTGGAACGCTTCCGATCAGGAATTCTTGGAAGCCGAAGCCGACAATCCAGATTTTGAGTTGAATGGTAACCTGACTCCTGATGATTTGGCCCAGGTGGTTGGACTTGAAAACCTGGAACTTAAGAATGGAGGAGGAAACAATTCTTCACTTCAGGAATGGGCAAATGCAAAAGCCTTGTTTAACCGTTTGTCAAAAATCAGAGGTAAGGTAAAATTTCAGGGAATTTCAACAGTGAAGCCAAATTCTTTACTTCGGCTTGAAGGGGTGGGCGAACGATTTAGTGGAGATGCATATGTAACTGCCGTTCGTCATCAGATTGCTGAGGGTAACTGGACAATAGATGCTCAGTTTGGTTTAAATCCTAAATGGTTTTCCGAAACTTTCGATATCAATGATTTGCCTGCTGCCGGTTTGGCAGCAGCGGTAAATGGATTGCAAACAGGCATTGTAACCCAACTGGAAAACGATCCTGATGGCGAAGATCGTATATTGGTCCGGCTTCCTGTAGTTGATAGTCAGGGCGAAGGAACCTGGGCACGCGTAGCTGCACTTGATGCCGGGGAGAACCGGGGTTCATTTTTCAGACCTGAAATTGATGATGAAGTGATTGTAGGGTTTATTAATGACAATCCAAACGACCCGGTGGTTTTGGGAATGCTAAACAGCAGCGCCAAACCGGCGCCACTCACTGCAGCCGATGATAACCACGAAAAAGGTTTTATTACCCGAAGCGATATAAAATTTATTTTCAACGATGATGAAGTAAGTGTGACGGTGGAAACGCCCAATGGAAACAAGTTGGTAATCAGCGATGATGACGGTGGAATTAAACTGGAAGATGAAAATGGCAATTTCATCAAAATGGATTCCAATGGAATTACTTTTGAAAGCGCTTCGGCTATTAATTTAAAATCATCAACTGATTTAAAACTGGAAAGCGGTACGAACCTGGAATTAAAAGCCGGCGCTCAGTTTAAGGCTGAAGGTTCAGCCGGTGCTGAGATTTCAACCGGTGCCATTGCAGTTGTAAAAGGTTCATTGGTTCAAATTAATTAAAAGCTATGGGAAAACCGGCAGCGAGAATAACAGATATGCATACATGCCCGATGGTAACCGGATCTGTGCCCCATGTTGGTGGCCCGGTATTACCGCCGGGAGAACCTACAGTGCTCATCGGTGGAATGCCTGCTGCACGGGTGGGCGATATGGCTGTCTGCACAGGCCCTCCCGATTCTATAGCCATGGGTTCGGCAACTGTGTTAATTGGTGGCATGCCGGCAGCCCGTTTGGGTGATATTACTGCTCACGGCGGAACTATTGTGGCTGGTTGTCCAACTGTGTTGATAGGAGGCTAAATTATGGATGAGAAACAATCATTTTTAGGAAGAGGATGGAGTTTTCCACCGGAATTCAGCAAGGAAAGCCGGTCAGTAAAAATGCTCGAAGATGAGGCGGATATTAGAAGCAGTCTTCATATTCTGCTTTCAACACGACCGGGTGAACGGGTGATGGTTCCCGGCTATGGGTGTAACCTCGATGAACTGCTTTTCAGTCCACTGAATCTGACATTGAAAACCTATGTCATTGATTTGATAAAAACAGCAATTCTTTATTACGAACCACGTATCGATGTAAGAAAAATTGACATCGACCCGGCTGATGAACTTACCGGCATTTTGCTCATCAATATTGAATTTATCATCCGTTCAACCAACTCGCGAATGAATATGGTATTTCCTTTTTACAAGGAAGAAGGTAACGAATTGTAAGGTAGATAATTTATGGCTAATTGCGGAAAAGATATAGCATTATCCCGCGAAGGGAGTGACCAGAATAGAAGATTTATTCAGGCACTGGATCCAGATTCAGTTAAATTGAACGATTTCAATCTGAAAGAATGGATGCAGTTTGCTTACAGGTTTGCTGGGCATGTGAATTATTTCAGTACCCTTGATTTTAAGGAACCTTCAGGGAACTGGGAGCTTTTTTTTAAAAACGATTCTGAACTGGAAGAATTTTTAAAACGAGTTGGGGATGTAAAAGATATAACACCGCATTTAGCGCTTTTTATCAGTTTTATTTGGTTGTTGGAATTTACCAAAAAACGATTTAACCGGCTTACAAAGCGTCACCTTGATTTTTATTACAATGAAGTCCTGAAAATTGAAAAGCTCCCGGCAACACCTGATAAAGTTCATCTGCTTTTTGAACTGGCCAAAAGAGTATCTGAAGAAAAAATTACCGTTGGAACTGAGTTGGATGGAGGTAAAGATGCTAATGGACAAAAACGAATTTATAAAACCACTGAAGAATTAATTGTCAACAGAACCCGAGTTGCGCAATTTAAAAGTTTATATAACGATCATGACAACAGCAAAATAAAAGTCGCTGAAGTTGCAAATTCATACGATGGAAAAGGTGCAGATTTTCCTGACGATGAAATTCAATGGTGGCCATTTGGGTACTTCGAAGTTGAAAAGAATGGTAAAAAACCAGAATTTCCCGAACTGGATGATGCCAGACTTGGCTTTGCAGTTTCTTCAAATGTTTTGAAACTTAAGGAAGGAGAACGGTTGGTGCAACTGGATATAAAATTACAAAACACTATTTCCTCTGTTACAGTTGCTCAACTTACCGGTAATCTCAATGTCTGGTGTACTGGAGAAAAAGGCTGGCTTGGACCGTTCAATATTGAATCTGTCTTCAAAGATGAAGATGGTAACGAAATTTTTGATACCGGACTGAGTGAATTATCAACCCGACTAAAACTGGCATTTAAGATTCCGCGTGATGAGAAACCGGTTATAGGGTACGACTCAGAGATTCATGGCCAAAATTTTAATACGGACCAGCCAATTTGCAGTGTACTGATAGATACTGGCAATACCAACGGGTATTCGTTATACCGACAACTGCTTGAAAAAGAAATTAAAACTCTGGCAATTCATGTGGATGTACGTGAAATAAAAAGCCTTGAAATGGAAAGTGATATTGGTTTGTTGAACGCTGCCAAACCTTTCTATCCATTTGGAACACAGCCGGTGAAACGTTCTAATTTTTATATTGGCTATTCTGAGCTTTATAAAAAGGACTGGGGGAGCCTTGATGTGAAAATTGAATGGAAAAATACCCCCGGGAGTTTTGTAGATTTATATTCAGGATACAATGAACATACTGTTGACTCTAATTCACATTTTAAAGCCAGGATTGAAATTCAGCATAAGACTAAATGGGAAACTGCATATTATTTTGATGAAGGGAAAAATAAAGTCGGGTTAGTAAATTACGTGTTATTTACAGCAGAGGATGAGGGGTTTATAACCGAATTCAAAGTTGTAAATTCAAACTATGAATCCGGTAAAAATGGTCCGGTGCGTATTTCGCTCAACCAATCTTTTTACCATGAAGATTTTCCCCGGATTTATGCGTACGCAATTGCAAGCGGAGGCACAAATCCAGTAATTCCCAACGAACCATACACACCGATGATTGAGTCAATCAGCCTGAATTACACAGCTTCTGCTGCATTGAATTTGAATTCACCAGAAATTGAGTATCAAAATAATGAAATAAAACTTTTTCATGAACATCCTTTCGGGCAAGCTGAAGAACATCTTTACCTGAAAAATCAATTGGATTTTTTGGAGGAAGAAGAGAAAAAAACTTTCCTGCTACCTGACTATTGCAAAGGTGGCGAACTTTATATCGGGTTGGAAGATGCAGAACCGACTCAGGTGGTTTCACTTTTAGTTAAAGTGCTCGAGGGAAGTGAAAATCCCGAGGCCGAATCGTTTACTGGTAAACAAAAGGTGGAATGGTCGGTATTGTGTCTGAACCATTGGAAACCGCTGGACAGCGATTTTATGATTGCCAACGAAACCGATAATTTTCTGAAATCGGGAATTGTGAAGTTTTCCATTCCAAAAGTGGTGAATAATAACAACAGCCGGCTTGCTTCAGGTTATATATGGGTAAAAGCAAATATTCACAAAAATTTTGATGCAGTAAGCAAAGCAATTGACATCCATGTACAATCGATTACTGCACAGTTTGCCAACAATGGAAATGAATTGTCGCACCTGCAGAAAGGACTGGAAGCCAAAACAATTTCAAAAACGGTACAACGTGATTTAAAAGTAAAAAGTATTATCCAGCCGTATGCTTCGTTTGGTGGTAAACCTCAAGAATCGGATGCAGCTTATTACCGAAGAATAAGTGAACGGCTTCGCCACAAAAACCGGGCAATTACCATTTGGGATTACGAACACCTGATTCTACAGCAATTCCCGAAAATTTACAAGGTGAAATGCTTAAACCACACTTCTTATACTGTAAAAAAAGATAAAATAGAAACAAATTTTCTTTCTCCGGGACACGTTTTGATTATTATTATTCCTGATATTGAAAACAGTAATGTATTCGATATTTACCAACCACGGGTAAGTAAAGCTACTCTCAATGAAATTCAAAGTTTTGTTAACGAGCGAAATACTTTGCATGTAAATGCAGTGGTTGCAAATCCTGATTACGAGGAAATTACGGTTAGTTTGAAAGTGAAATTCAGGAAAGGCTTTGATGAAAGTTTTTACATAAAGAAGATGAATGAGGACATTATCCGTTTACTTTCACCATGGGCATTTAAAGAAACTGCTAAAATCGAGTTTGGAACAACGTTGCATCAAAGTACACTTATTCATTATCTCGAAAAGCTTCAATACGTTGATTATGTGAAAGATGTTATTATGAAAAAAAATAATAATCCTTTTTCTGAGGTGAGTCCTGAAACTCCTGTTTCGATTCTCGTTTCTGCCAGACAACATGATATTCAAATCACGGAGCAAGTTTGCAACGATAAAGAACAAATTATAGAAAAATGCCAGAAATAAGCAAACATATTACTCTTCCCAAAATCATTGCTACCGGCGACGATCGGGATTATTCATTTCTTCGAAAAAAAGGCTTGGAATACATTGAACAACTGGCAAGCGATTTATGGACTGATTACAATACTCATGATCCCGGGATCACCATTTTGGAAATGTTGGCTTATGCTCTCACCGATTTGGGAGCACGCATGGACATGCCGCTGGAAAATATTCTTGCGCCCGAAGATGAAAAAGACAGTACACTAGGTGATCAGTTTTTTAAAGCTTTGCAAATCCTGCCTTCAAGGCCGGTAACTACAGTCGATTACCGGAAATTGTTTATCGACATTGAAGGGGTGAAAAACTGCTGGTTGAAATCATTTGTTAAACCGGTTTATGTAGATTGCAAAAACAACAGATTATCATACAATTCAGATGATTTTAAAGATATTGAAGAATTTACAACTAAATTTTATTTGCAGGGATTGTATTCCGTTTTAGTTGATTTCGACGATTTCAATCCGGATGAATTTCCTGATGAAACTGCCATAAACGCTGAAAAAAAACGCATTTATGATGAAATAAAAACCCGGTACCACAGCAACCGCAATCTTTGTGAAGATTTGGTTCATGTTTCGGAAATAGAATCCCATTTTATTTCCGTGTGTGCTCAAATTGAGCTCAATCCCGAAGTTGATGAGGAGCTGGTTCATGCCAAAGTGCTGCGTGCCATAGATAACTATTTTTCACCGTCGCTGAAATTTTATTCACTGAAGCAGATGCTTGCTAAAGGTTATACTTCCGAACAGATTTTTGAAGGGCCGGTTCTAAAAAAAGGGTTTCTTGATTCGCAGGAACTCAAAAATACCGACCTCCGCACTGAGCTGCGCCTGTCGGATATTATGAATTTGATAATGAACATCGATGGAGTGAAAGTGATTAAGGAAATCATAATAAAAGATTGCCTTAAAAAAAACAATGAAAGCGATCCTTGGGTGATTTGCGTGGAGAAAGGCAAAAAACCTTTGCGTTGCCCCGATAGTGCTTTCAGTTATTACAAAAGTGTGTTGCCAGTAAATGTAAACCATAATAAGGTGGCAATTTATCTGGATGAGATGGAAAAAGCAGCCAAAGCCGAACAGGAGCAGGCACGATTTAATATGGAACCTGAATTACCGGTTGGCAAATTTTTGAATGCCGGTGAAACAACTACTATTCAGAACGATTTTCCTGACACATTCGGAATTGGTCCCAATGGACTTCCTTCGCGTGTGGAACCCGCCCGGAAGGCCCAGTCCAAACAATTGAAAGGTTATCTGCTTTTTTTTGATCAGATTCTGGCTTCTTATTTTGCCCATTTGGAAAAAGTAAAAGATCTGCTTTCGGTTGACAACAAATTGAGAAAAACCTATTTTACTAAGGCAGTAAAAGACATCAAAGGTTTTTCGGAATTAGTTGCCGAATACCCTGAAAACGATGATGATGCGCTTTCTGATCTTTTATTTTCTGAACTTGATAACCGTGTGGAACGAAAAAACAAAATTTATGACCACCTCATTGCCCGTTTTGCTGAAAAGTTCAGCGATTATGCTTTCCTGATGAAACAGCTCTACGGAGTATATTCTGAAAAAAAAATTCTACAAACCAAAGAGGATTTTTTGAAAGATTATGATCAGACCAGCATGGCTCGGGGAAATGCGTTCAATTATTTCCGGCAACCCAATGAATACCTTTGGAACACAGATAATGTTTCAGGAGTTCAAAAGCGGATTTCCCGGTTGGTGGGAATCAAAAACTATAATCGCAGGAATTTGTCGGAATCTTTTGTGGAAATCTATGATTTCCTTGATTCTGACGGAGAAAGAGCTTATCGCTGGCGTATTCGTAACGAAGCGGACGAGATTCTTTTAACAGCTACCGAAAATTATCTAAATACACGTTTGGCGGTAAAAGAATTAAACCTGTCAGTTGCAAAAATTCTGGAAACTACAGAAGAAATTATTATAAAAGTTTTTGCGGAAGAAGAAATTGTGGATGAAACCATACTCGGAAACCTGCAGGTTCAGCTTTCAGAAAACGGAAAATATTCCTTTAATGTAATTAACCAGGAAGCCAATCCCAACAGCGCCCAATGGGTAATTGCACGGCAGTATTTGTACTATGATTCGCCGGATAAACTGAAAAGTGCTATGTTGGATTTTATCCGTTTTATGTTGTTTGTATTTAGCGAAGAAGGAATATTTTTGATTGAGCACATCTTGCTTCGCCCTGATGTAACGGCTGAGTCCGTTCCGTTAGGTCAGTTCATTCAGCTTTGTGAAGGCGATTGTGAAGGATGTAATCCTGTGGATCCTTATTCTTACCGTGTAACTGTGGTTTTGCCCGGATGGGCCTATCGTTTTGCCGATTCGGACTTCCGGAATTTCCTTGAAAACCTAATCCGTAAAGAGCTTCCGGCACATGTATTAGCCAGGATATGCTGGGCAGGACATCGTAAAAACCAGCTTCCTGACGATGAAAATGATATGCTTCAGTTTGAAAAGGCGTATCGCGAATTTTTGTTCTCAAAAACCAATCTCGAACAAGCTCAGAATGAAGAAAAACTAACCAAGCTTATTAATAAAATAAATAAACTCAACTCAGTCTATCCCTCGGGAAGATTGATTGATTGTGATGATGAAGATGAAGAGTTAAAAGGCAGAATTATTCTTGGCCGAACCAACATTGGAAACCTATAATTTTAAAAGCTATGGCAGCAAAATTATCCGAAATTACCACACAATACCATACATTTGTTGACGATCAGGTTTTAACCGAAGACCAGTTGAACAGATTTATCAACTATTTTGAAGATCAGGACCGGATGACACGTGCTTTTCTTCACGGTGTGGGAATTGTTTGCGGTTTTAAATTGAAAAATGTTTCTGAAGAAAGTATAACTATTACCCAGGGAGTAGGTGTTACCACCGATGGCGATTTAATTACCCTCCGGAAACCGATTTCTGCGGGAGAGGTAAAATCTGTTCTGCTGGATGAGCAAATACTGAAACGTTTCCGCAAATTTGAAGATAAGTTTGCATTCTATCCGGTTTTTAAGAGGGTTAAAAACTTTCGGAAAAAGATAATCAGTGAACCAATGGAGATGTTCGAACTTCTTCCCGATGGAACGGAAAATTCAAGTCCGCTAAATTCTATAACAAATCTGAAAGATAAAACCATATTGCTTTACCTGGAATCATATGGCAAAGAGAGCGATTTATGCACCACAATCGACTGCGACAATCAAGGGGTGGAACAGGTGGCAAGGCTTCGGATATTGCTGGTTTCCAAAAAAGATGCAGAGTATATTGCTAAAAACGATTCTATTTTTTCGAAACACGATGTTGTTCAAAAATTTACCCAACTGCCTGAACTGGCAGTGCGTCGAGTGGTGCTGTCTCAGTCCGGTTCTTCTGATTACGATGCTTTGAAGCTGGCTTATTATTCAGCAATAAACAATGACAATCTGCCATTAAATCTGATAAATGGAATGGCTGAACTCTATGCCGGTTTTGATCAGTTACTGCAACTTCAACCACTTAAAGTTCAATTTGACAAATTCCCCGAAAACCTGAAAAAGCTGGCCGGCTTTACACCGGCTAACATTCCATTCGACTTTCAGTACCGGTATGATCTGGTAAAAGATCTGGTGGATACGTGGAATGAAATTCGCTCTTTATTGATTTCATTAAAAGAAGAATGTTTTCCCGATATAAATGCATTTCCAAAACACTTGTTACTAGGCAACCTGGACGAAATAAATAATGAACCCAAACAGAATCGGCATCAGTTTTATAAATCGCTGGCTCTGGCTTGTGGTTTAAGCAAAATTAACCAATGCCAGAGTCTGATTCAGCGCTTTTTCGAAATGGTAAACGGTTATGGATCCAAATCAGGTGAGGTGAAAATTACGCCTTCCAATAAAATGCAGGATTTAAGTTATCGGGCAGTTCCATTCTATTATAAAGTAGATGAAAAACTTTTAAAAGTATGGGACTTCCTGAAAACAGATAAATTCAGCTCCACAAAAAACCTGAGCTATCACCGTGAAAACCTGTCCAAACTGCCACAGTTTCAGGAACCGTTAAATTATAATACCGACCGGTTTGACTTTTTACGAATTGAAGGTCATCAGGGGAAAAATTACAAAACTGCGCTTGAAGAAGTGCTTGACCTAAAACAAAAACATGGACTGGCTTTCGATGTAAAAGCACTTTCCATTAATGTGAATACTGAAAACTTGAATATAGATGATTATGAATGTGAATTTGAAGATTTAAATATGCTTTTACAGGCATGGACTGCCGAACAAGAGTGTATTTTAGCAGAAGTTTCGAAATTGTTTTCAGGTTTTAGTACAGCTGAACCGGGTAAAAATGTGAAGGAGGTATTGGCTGTCCAAAAATCAAGGGAATCGAATCTGAACCTGCTTTCTAATGCAACAAATATAACCTCTGATACGAATAGAATTATCACCAATTTAGAAGCATCAAAATTTCCAATAGAAGAGCAATATGCAGAAAAGAAATTTTTTAGTACTTATTATACAAAGAGCAATGTAATTCCGGACAATCTGATTACTGAAGAGAATACACTTGGAATATTAATGAAAACTGCCTTTGATGAAACCCAGGGAGGTTCTGTAAACGATATTATTGCAAAAGCACGTGTACTGGTAAACGAAAAGGTTGACCAGACAGTTTGGGCAGAAAAACCTGAAGTAAAGGAATTTGTCATCGACCAGTCAATTGAACTGATGGCATACACTCATGTACTTTCTCAGCGAATGCCCAACGTGTTGGCAAATATGAGTGTTGCACAGGTTGATACCTATAAATTAACGCTTAAACAATTGTGTACATTGGTTGACCAGCTAAAGGTAAGATACCAGCGCGTTGAACTTTCTTCGAACCTAAAAGCATTGATGGATGTAATGGTTACACAAGTATCCGGGATATGCTGTTCAGCCAGGAAACTGGAAATTTTATTGGAGGAAATCAAAAAACGAAAAGAAAACATCATTTTTCGGCTCCGTCTTTCAGAATTTATGAAATACCACCCCGGACTGGAACACAAAGCCGGAGTTGAACCAGGCGGAACATTTGTGCTGGTTTACCTTAATAAGATTCAACCTGAACGAACAGGCAATATTTCACTGAGCAAATTAAATGTGGCTGCAAACCTAATGGTTGCCGAAGCAAAAATACCTGGTGTAAAAGATGCTTCAATACGTATAACTGAACTTGAAAAATATTCCGAACTCCTAAAAAAAGAAAGGCAGTTCTCAGAAGAAATATCAAAGATAGAATCACTGATTTCAGCGGAGCGTTCCAGGCTTTTTGAAAAAGTGAAGGCAGTTGCTGACATTCCTAATAATACGGTCGTTGCGGATTTTTCACTTCCATACCTATGTTGCTCCAACTGTGCTTCGGTGAATTTTATAATTCAGAAACCACCGGCATGGTTAAGGTTGGAAAAAGACAAAATTTGCCTTGGACAGGATAACGAAGTACGATTTGAAGTTTCGCCCGATGATGGTGAAATAAAATCAGATTCTGATGTGCCGGGAATGAACATCGAAAACAAGAAAATTACTTTTGATCCAGCTGTATTTCCTGATAATTTATTTGGTAAGCTTATCCGGTTTACAGTGAACCAGCAGGTTACCGAAGCTGAACTGACGGTTTTTAAGTCAATTCAGGTTGATTTTAAGGTTCCTGAATCACCAACTTCAGAAAAGGTAATTACTTTTATTCCTTTGGGAGATATTGAAGGAGCTGAATTCGTTTGGGATTTTGGTGATGGCAGTCCGGCTTCTGGTGAAGAAAAGCCAACTCATGAATACAAGCTTCCTGTAAATGATGAAAATACAGTGGTGGTTACTTTAACTGTTATTGCAGCAAATGGAGTTTGTAAGGCTGTAGTTGAACATGAGATACAATTTGAAGAAATAAAAGTGACCATCGACTTGGATGGCCGCGATTTCTGTCTGAAAAATGAAAACGGCATTCCGTTTATTATTGAACCGGATGAGGCTAACATTACCATAGACGGAAATGGAGTGGTAAAAGATGCCAACGGACAGTTTGTATTTATTCCGGCCATAGCCGGTGTTGGAGAACACAGTTTTAAGGTGAATGGCGAAGATTCTGGTTTGAAAGTGACGGTACATCCGGCACCTGTTGCCCGATTTGAACCAAAACAGGTTGAAAACCAACTGGTGCTAACTAATCAGTCAACCGGTGCTACTTCATATATCTGGAATGTTAACAGTCAGTCTTTTGATAGAAATAACTCAAATCCTTTTGTAATTGATCTTAATCCTGATAGTCCTACCTCCTGGCGACTTGGACTTCAGGCTAACAGTAAGTTTTGCGGTTCAGATAAAACCAAAATTATAACTTTTGAAACCAAACCCATTGAACCGCCTGCTGACCAATGCAAGGAAAAAACACAGGAATCTATTTTGAGTGATTTGAAAGTATTGCAAAAACTAAACCTTCCAGATTCCAATTTTGTAGTTCCAATCTGGATGTCAACCAGCAAGCTTTATGGCGGCACCGACGAATTTAAGGAAGGAGTATTGAACGATTTGGAAAATTTCCTAAGCGGAAACAACAACGATCAACTTCCTGAACTATTTTTTAAATTACTGGAGCAGACTTCAGACATGATAATTGAATTATCCGGAAATCCTGATAATCAGGAATACCAGCATTTAGTTAGAATATTTGTCCTCCAACTGCAGTTGTTCTACAACATTCTGGCTTGCCAGAATGCTGAAGTCCTTGAACATTCGATGGAACTGCTGAAAAAATTCTTTGAACGAATAATCGCTATCCTGCAACAGTTCAGGGAACGCAAAGTTGTATTACCTGAATCGTTCAGGGATTTTTTGCAGAACTGGAGTGAAAGAGTTGCTGATGAAGCAATTTTACATGAACATGGAAAATTAATTTTGGATATAATTCTGGTATAATTTGACCGCTATTGTTCATAAAATAGAAAAGGTATTCGTTGAGGTTAATACAGATAGCCTTGAAGCTGCTACAAATGTCAAAACCCATATGGGCAGATTTTTGGAAACTGAGGTTTTTCCAAAAATTGAACTGGCACTTGATGAATTTAGTCAAACGGGGAGGGTGGTACGCATTAATTCGATAAATTTAACTATTTCCACTCCCCGGGAGGGTTATTTTAATACTTTGAATGAAGAAATTGTAAAACAATTTTTTAACCAGGTTAAGTTGGAAATTGTTACTGATGGACCAAATGCCGGCGACGAAAAAATTGACAGTAAAATTGATATCATTCCGTTTAAAAAAAATCGTGAAGAAATTTTTCTTTTTTTTCTCGCCAACGGTTATCTGCCTTGGTTTGGGACTGAAAAAGAAATTATTGATTTACTGGCAATCAATAACTGGCAAAAATCTCTTGCAGATCGAAATTTTATTGACAGGCTAACAGAAATATTGAAAAATGACAAGGCGACAGTCGACCGGTTTATTTATCAACTGAATCTTGATGCCCTGGTATCGTATTTGCTAAAAATTAATCCTGAATTAAAAAAATCGGGGAATGATGTCCTGGAAATCACTCAAAACTTACCTCCTAATTTACAGCAACTTTTTCTGAAATTTCTGTTAGTTGCATGCTCCGGATTTGAGAACAGCGTAATAATTCAAACTGCCCGTCAGTTTTCAGATTCATTGAATAATCTCTTTGGTAATGATTCGTCATCAATTGCGCTTCATGATTCAGGCAGACAGAAAAATGATGAGCAGGTTAACAGGCTTCAGACATTACTCATCGGGTTTTTTCAAAATTCCGGGAATTTTATCACGGAAGGAAAAAAAAATTTAGCTGATATCCTATTTGAACCAATTATAAAAGATAAAGATCAAACACAAGATTTAATTGAAGCAGAAAATTATTTTATAGATGAGTCTAATGGGGAAGAGGAAAAGAAGCAGGAAACTTTTTTTGAGAATAAGGAAAATGAGCTTGCTGTTCAAAATGCAGGGCTCGTTTTGCTTCACCCTTTCCTTAAATCATTCTTCAAAAAAAATGATTTTTTGAATGAAAAGGGCCAGATTAAAATTTCCGAACAGCAAAGGGCCGTTCAAACGCTTCATTTTATTGCCACCGGGAACAAAGAATTTTTTGAAGGTAATCTTGTTATTGAAAAATTTATTTGTGGCATTCCATTGAAAATGCCAATCCAAAGAGAGAATCTGCTTTCAGAAAAAATAAAGGCTGAAAGTCTGCATTTATTGCAGGAAGTTATCCGGCAGTGGCCGGCCCTGAAAAAAACTTCACCCGATGGTTTACGGCAAATGTATATTCAGCGAAATGGAAAACTATTTCAAAAGGAAAACAATTTTAAACTGATTGTGGAACAGAAAATCCAGGATGTTTTGCTTGAGAGAATCAACTGGAATATTTCTGTAGTAAAAATTCCATGGAGAAAGGAACTGTTGTTTGTGGAATGGTGTTAATTAAAGGGGGCGAAAATGAAAACAATTGCAAGAAGAAAAACCAGAAGACCCAAATGGAAATCTTCTTTTTTTTCAGCAAAAGAAACTTCAGGTTGTTTTGGAATGCAAACAAAACTGGCTGTAGGTAAACCAGGCGATCTTTACGAAAAAGAAGCTGATTCGGTTGCTGATAAAATTGTTGAACATTCATATACGGGCTCGCAGTTTTTTAATGCTGCAAACCGTTCAGCAAAAGGCTTTATCCGGGAAAAACCATTGGCCGAAAACATAACTCCACTGGTGCAAAAGCAGGAAGAAGAAATGCAGAGAAAACAACTGGAGAATTTTCAGCGGCAGGAAGTGAAGGAAGAAGAAGAACCTGTTCAGATGCAAACCGAAGAAGAAGAAGAGGAAATGGTACAAATGCAACCTGAAGAAGAAGAAGTAGTTCAGGCTGGATTCTCAAAATGATTTGAAGATGAAGAATAAGGCTATACTTAGCGAAGCAAACAGTATTCCAGAAGCGATTAACATGGTGGGATTATTAAGCAGGAATCCATATTACGCTATGCCACATAAACATACTTTAGAGTTTCTGATTGCATACCTCAGCAAAAGGATGAAAAAGCCAAATGACATTTATTCTTGTTTTAGATGAAATTAATTTAAGCTATGTATAAAGCACCAGCAATAAATAACAAGAATTCAAAATTGAATAATCCTTCACCTTTTCAAAAAAAGAACGATGGAAATGCTTTTATACAGCCAAAGCTAAATATGGGGACGCCGGGCGACAAATACGAGGTGGAAGCCGACAATGTTGCCGATCGGGTAGTGGCAAGAACTCAAAACCAGGACACTTTTTTAAATACATCTTCTTCTTCTCTTTTTTTTCCTTCTGCACAAACTTCAGCTATTCAGAATTCGACGGTGGAAGAATTTCCGGAACAGGAAGGAATCAGTGAAAAATCAATGGAAGAATCGGTTGCTCCTGTTTCCCAGTCTAGTATAGAGGATGAAACAGAAGGGGAACTGGTACAGGGAAAATCTTTTGACGGTGAAGAAGAAGAGCTTGTACGGGCTAAACAGGAGAGTCAGGGAGTTGTTAATTCATCAATTGAAAATGATTTAAGAAACAACAGAAGTAGCGGTAATAAAATGGATAATAAAACCATGGCACAAATGGAGCGCGGGTTTGGCGCTGATTTTAGCCAGGTAAATATTCATACCGGTACCGATGCTGTTCAAATGAGTCGTCAACTGGGAGCTCATGCTTTTACACATGGAAACGATATATATTTTAATGAAGGCAGGTATGACACCAACTCAAGTTCCGGAAAACATTTGTTGGCGCATGAGCTGACACATACGTTACAGCAGACATCGTCATACCCTGCTGTTCAAAAAGAAGACGGTCAGGTAAGTAATTTAGATCGTTTAAATGAAATGTTGGACAGATGGAACGTGCCTGAAGAGGAAGTTATTTCAATTTGTACAGAACTAAGTGAAAGAGAGAAAACTACTGTCAGGACAAACAGTACATTCAAAAGGAGAATGGCAAATGCTCTGAATGTAGGTGAAATGGTTCGCGCAGTTAACAATTTAGGTTTTCCATTAGAGACAAAACTCAATTGGGTAAAGGCAGCTGCTACATTTGGTACAACATTTATTGACTACAGTGAAATTAAAGCAATGGTAACTGGGGCGCCTCAATCAGAAAGAGACGTATTAAAGAGAAGTACAACTGCAGGAAGAACTTTTTTTGTAGGTGTCTGTACCAATGAGACCATGGTAGAAGCTTTAAATGACCTTCAGTTTGACCTGGTTACCAAATTAACCTGGTTAAAGGCGGAAATGACGGTTACCAGTTGGGAACTTAGCTACCCAACCATACAGCCCTGGATAGTTCATGCCAATACCACACAGTCTGAAAGGGATTCATTAAAAACCAATACCCAGGTAGGTAGGGACTTTTTTGTTGAAATATGCACAAACGCAACTATGGTAACGGCACTCGATGATCTTCAATTTGATCTGATTACCAAACTTACGTGGTTAAAGGCAGAAATGACGATTACCAGTTGGGAGCTTGGTTACTCAACAATACAGCCCTGGATAGTTCATGCAAACACCACACAGACTGAGAGGGATTCATTAAAAACGAATACCCATGTAGGAAGAGATTTTTTTGTCGACGTATGCACAAACGCAACAATGGTAACGGCTCTCGATGATCTTCAATTTGATTTAATTACCAAACTCACGTGGTTAGAGGCAGAAATGACGATTACCAGTTGGGAGCTTAACTATATAACTATTAAACCCTGGATTATTCATGCAAATACGACCCAGATTGAAAGAGATGCTTTAAAAACAGAAACCTGGAAAGAATTTTTTATAAATGTCTGTACAAATGTTACTATCATAGAAGCTGTAACTGATTTACAATTTGATCTGAAAACTAAAATAGAATGGGTTCGAACAGAAGCAGGCCTGGAAGAAGTCAAACAGGTTATTGAATCAGCCACACAAGCCGACAGAGATGTAGTATGGAATGATGCTGCATACTTGAGTACACTGCGATCAGAAGTCGGAGATGATTACTATTTATGGGTGATTGTTAAGCTGAGAATGTTATTTGTAGGTACCGTATCACATACATCAGCTTTAGATGCAGATGCTGCTATTCAGGCTCACCTGCCTGCTTATGTAAGTGGTGGAGTTACGGCCGGGCGCCAAATTGAAGGATATGTTGCAGTTGTTGATACAACAAATTGGAACATAGCCGGAGAACATCATTATGGAGCTTCTGTTTGGGCTACAAAAAGAATAAATGGTTTCGTGGATAGTGCAGGCCGTGTATGGATTGAACAAAATAGTGGTAACCCGGGTACAATGGTACATGAAGCAATACATAAGTATTCTTCTGACAAATTAATAGGTGTTAGCCAACCTTTAAATGAAGGTGTTACTGAATATTTTACGCGACTTGTTTGTAATGCCGATGGAATTAATATTACGGGACGGGCTAATTATCAAAATAATTGGACTACTGCCACAAAACTTGTTACTTTAGTCGGAGAAGCAATAGTAGCAGGTGCTTATTTTGATGGTGATATGAAAACACTGAAAAGCACATTTGTTGCCGCTAAAAGTGCTTCCGATTGGAGAAATTTTATAAAAGAAACAAAAAACAACAACTGGGCTGCTGCTGATGGATATTTATAAAAAAATTGGATTTTTCTTTATGATTAGCTTCCAGCTTATCAGTTGTTCACAAACAAATAAGGGAAATTTGGAATCTGATAAATTAAAATCAAATAAAATGTCAAATTATCTGGAACATGAAAAAGAGAAAGTAGAACAATTAATGAAAAGCTTTTCCAAACCTCTAAAAGAAATTAAAGCAACACCTTCTGCAAGAGAAATGAATGCTTTGTATGCAATTGGTTATGAAGTGAAAGATGAGGGGGTTCTTTGTGCAATTTATGTTTATGAGAACCAACAACAACATGAAGCTGCGCTTAAGTTATTAAGAGATAATTCAGTCGCACAAAAAGAAAATTCATTAACAAGTTCAAATGGCGGACTGTTTTTTTGGGGTTATCATAAAACAGAGTATTCAAGATCTAAATACATTTTGAATGATTTGGTATCTGCTTTTTCCGGAGAAGAATAAATTACTATTTTAAAAACCGGTGATATGTTTGTTTTTCCGGAAATTAGATTGAAAAACTCAGGCGAATGCTATACAGAAATCTTTTTTTGTTGATTAATTAATTAAATGGTTAAAAAATAAAAACATGGAAAATTTATTTGAAGGATTACTGTTGTACGAAATAACTCTACTCATTCTTGGTGTCATTCTTTTTCTTATTCTGAGCTTAGGATTGCTTTATTACATCATAAAAAAAGAACAACTTGCCAAATTGTTGTTGTTCTTTTTTATTCCCATTGTTATGATTGGATATCCGAGTATTACACAAATTACAATATCGAATGATAAAATTGAATTGTCGAAGTTGCACCAGCAAATAATTAATAATCCTAAAGACTCTGCAGCGGTTCAAAAAATGGAACAATTAACAGAAAAACTGGAACGAAGGGCCTCAACTCCTGACGAATTGGTTCAGGTAAGCACATCGAATATGTTAATGGGAAATACAGAGAAGGCTGTAACATTGGCCGATAAAGCTCTTGAGAAGGACAGTGACAATAGTGTAGCAAAGGATATCATCAGGTTGACAGCAGTACAGGAGCAGATTGTTAAAAATGAGAAAATTGCTCAGGATACAGCTCAATCCGATAAGCTAATTAAAGACGTAAAAGTAACAGAGGAAATGAACAAGTTCAAACCTTATTTGATCCAGAGATCGAGACGAACACTTGAATTGAAAAATGAAAACCGGTAATACCATTTAAAGTATGAGCAATTCTGAAGCATTCATTTTTTTGAGAAATGTAATTAACGCGCGTCTGGGAACTGAACTAAAAGGGATTAAAACCATATTTCCCGATTGGAGAACCAGTAAATCTGCATCCAGACTGAACAGGTTTATTCATGAAAACAAACTTGAAAAAGATGAAATTATCATTCTGCTGCTGGCGCTTGTACCCCATGTCGATCCAGGATTTTTCCGTTCTGTGATCTCAGATTACTTGCCCAACGGAGGCGATTTTCCCGAATTTGGCGGCGTAAAGGGTAAAAACCATCGCGGAATTTTGCCAACCGGTGAAACTGTTCTATTTGTTTTGGCCGGAAACGATGTGGAAAAACGTACCGAAGTTTCCCGTTATTTTGAAGACGACCATTTATTTGCAAAGAAAAATGTGTTATCAATTGAACCTGCTGGTCACGGTGAGCCAAAAATGAGCGGACGGCTTATTATGGATGAAGAATTTGTGGATTTATTTATTAACGAAAAGATTTCCAAACCCAAACTTAGTGGCGATTTTCCGGCAGAACGTATTGTAACGGAACTGGAATGGAGTGACCTGGTACTTCGCGAAACAACAATGTCTGGCATAAAAGAGATTGAAACCTGGCTGAAATACAACGATGAATTGTTGATTGACTGGAAAATGCACGGTAAAATAAAACCGGGTTTTCGGGTATTGTTTCATGGCCCGTCCGGAACAGGAAAGACGCTGACCGCCAGTCTTTTGGGAAAGTACACCGGCCGCGATGTGTATCGCATTGACCTGTCGATGGTCGTTTCTAAATACATTGGCGAAACCGAAAAAAACCTCTCCAAATTGTTTGATAAGGCCGCCAACAAAGATTGGATTCTGTTTTTTGACGAAGCAGACTCTATTTTTGGCAAACGCACCAACGTGCGCGATGCACACGACAAATATGCCAACCAGGAAGTTTCCTATCTGCTGCAACGTGTTGAGTCGCACGCAGGACTGGTAATCCTTGCTTCTAATATGAAGTCGAATATCGATCCTTCATTTACACGGCGATTTAACTCTATTATTGAATTTGACAATCCCGATACTGCAGAACGGTTGCAACTCTGGAAAAATTACCTTCCTGCAGTCGCGAAATTTGATAAGAAGGTGAACCTGGAGGAAATTGCCCGAAAGTACCATTTAACGGGTGCAAATATTGTCAATGTCATCCAGTTTGCCGGATTGCAAACTCTTAAGAAAAAATCGCAAATCATTTCATCAGAAGATCTGCTGAAAGGCATTCGGAAAGAATATGATAAAGAAGGTAAAATGATGCGGCTTGATTGAAAACCAGGTGTTTTTTTCCTATTTTTAAGGTTTAATTTCTGCAATTATGACAAAAACCGAACAATTTCATCATCTTCTTCAAAAAGGACCTTTGCCCGACCAGGTGCTGTTTCGGCCTATTCTTATGTATTTTGCCGCTAATTTTATCGGGAAAACTTACGGCGAATTTGCTTCCGACTACAATGTGCTGGTTGAGGCAAACCTGCGTTGTATGGATGAATTCGGACTTGATATGCTGGGACTTATTTCTGATCCTTACCGCGAAACAAGTGCTTTTGGCGCCAAAATAAAATACGTTCCCGATGGTGTTCCGCGCTGCCTTAATTACCTTGTTGAAAGTATGGATGATGTAATTGCTCTTAAAAATCCGGATGTATATAAATCGGAAAGAACCCTTGACAGAATAAAGGCAGGGGAGGTCCTTGCAAAAAGAACACAGGGGAATGTGCCAATTATTGGCTGGATTGAAGGGCCACTGGCGGAAGCATGCGATTTGGCAGGTGTGCAGAATGTAATGATGCAGCTGATGATGGACCCCGATTTTGTCAACTGCCTGATGGATAAATGCATGGTCACTGCCAAAGATTTTGCAAAAGCACAGATTGAAGCCGGCTGTGAAATTATTGGAATGGGCGATGCCGTATGTTCACAAATAGATGCCGATACCTATAACTTGTATGTAAAAGACAGACACAGGGAACTGGTTGAATACATTCATGGACTGGGTGGCAAGATAAAACTTCATATATGCGGCGATACCAACCACCTGCTGCCATCCTATCGTGATTTGAACCTCGATATCCTGGATATCGACTGGCAGGTGGATATTCAGCATGCACGTTCGGTTGTGGGCGAGGAAGTTATCCTGGCCGGAAATATAAATCCGGTTTTGGTTCAGGACAATACCAGTGAAGAGGTCTTTAACCTAAGTCGCAATCTCGCTGAAAAACACCGGCATGAACGGTTCATTCTTTCCGCAGGCTGTGAGATTACTGTTCTTACTCCGCATGAAAACCTGAAGGCCATGGACCAGGCCAGATATTTTCCCGGCTCCTGATTTTCTGTCCCTGTTTTGTCTCCGGCTAAATCCTGCCATCAAAAAGAAATCTTGTAAATGTGGTGGCCTGTTGCCACATTGAAAATGGCTATTTATCCTGGCAGTCTTTATCAAAAAATGACACCACCCCATAATTTCAGTTAAGCCCCTCCTCCAGTTAAACCTGGCCTTTAACTCACTGATGTTTTATCTTCATTTTATGAACCCATAAAAAATTCTCTTAATGGCAGTATCATAAAAATTGACAGCAGTGAAAGCCCTATTCGGGTGGTCATGGTTTATATGCCAAATTAAGTTTTGACTCTATTCAGTTCAGAATTAAATACAGATTAAATTCGCTACAAATTCGCTACAAATTCGCTACAAATTCGCGATTTTGTGAATTTGTTCCGAGTTTGTTCCGAGTTTGTTCCGAAGATATTCAAAGTTTAATTAGGCTAAGTTCCGGTCTGGGTGTATGCACAAATAATACTTTTCACAAGGTGGGAGAGGTAAGAAACCGGTGTTTAAAAACACTGTTTTATCATAATTGTTTTTCGTCAGCTTCAGGCATCTTAATTTTTCTTTGACGGCCAACAAAGGAGGATAACATGAGTAGATAAAGAGGGAAAAATTTGAATGAATAAGACTCATTATCAGGTGAGACTTCCGGTTCATCAACAGAATCTTTCTTTTTTACCTGGATGTATTTGTTACCTAAAAAAGGATTTAATGTTTTTGCATTTATCCCTGCATATATTGGATTAGTATAAAAAGGAAGGTTAAATGTCTACAGGTAACTTTCAAAGAAACCTGTTCCAGGGAGAGAATTATAGTATTAAGCCGGCTGACGTTAAGTATCGAGAAAATTTAATACCGGTTAATAATACCTTATTCCGCATATCAGGACATGGTGGCTACCATCACTGCCTTAATAGTATGCATTCTGTTTTCTGCCTGATCGAAGACGATCGATGCTTTGCTTTCAAAAACTTCTTCAGTAACTTCCATCGATTCAATTCCGAATTTTTGAAAAATTTCCTCACCCAGTCTGGTGTCGCGATTATGAAAAGCCGGCAGGCAATGCAGGAATTTAACTTTGGGATTGCCGGTGAGCTTCATCACCTGGTCATTTACCTGGTAAGGTTTTAACAAATTTATCCGTTCGGCCCAGGCATCCGCCGGTTCACCCATTGAAACCCATACATCGGTATACAGAAAATCGCAGTCTCGAACAGCTTCCTGAACATTTTCTGAAATCATTATTTTTGCTCCCGACTCACCAGCAATCTGCCTGCACTGTTCTACCAGTTTTTCCGACGGATGGCACTGTCTTGGTGCGGCTGCCCTGAAATCCATGCCCAGTTTGGCTGCTCCCACCATCAGTGAGTTGCCCATGTTGTTACGGGAATCTCCCAGATAACAAAATTTGATTTGCTGCAGCGGCTTGTCTGAATCCTCTTTCATGGTAAGAAAATCAGCCAGGATTTGTGTGGGATGAAATTCATCGGTTAACCCGTTCCAAACCGGTACCCCGGCATACTGCCCAAGTTCTTCCAGAATATCCTGTCCGAAACCCCGGTATTCTATCCCGTCATACATTCGGCCCAGCACCCGGGCAGTATCTTTCATGCTTTCCTTATGCCCGATTTGTGAACCTGACGGCCCCAGGTAAGTAACGTGTGCTCCCTGGTCAAATGCTGCTACTTCGAATGCACAACGTGTACGCGTAGAAGTTTTTTCAAATATGAGGGCTATATTTTTTCCTTTTAGCATCTGTTGTTCAGTCCCTGCATACTTGGCCTGCTTGAGCGACCCCGCCAATTGCAGCAGATATTCTATCTCATTTGCAGTAAAGTCCAATAATTTTAAAAAATTCCGGTTCTTTAAGTTGAATGCCATATCTATTTTTTTAATTATTACCTGTTTCTTTTTTTGCGAATCCGGTTAGTAGTCATGCACTGTCACTTTTTACTTTCAGCTTTTTACAATTAACTTTTTTCAATCATATTCCATTGTTATTTTGGAGCCATACGATTTATCTTCCAGTTTTTTCGCTTCAGTAATTACACTTTTCTTACCACCGCTTTTAATAAAGTCCAGGCATGCCCGTATTTTAGGTTCCATGGTTCCTTCGGCAAAAGTACCTTCTTCGAGGTATTTCATCGTATCGGCATAGTTTAAAAATTCCAGTTTTTCCTGGGTAGGCAGGCCATAATCCTTATAAATAAAAGATACATCGGTTAGAATGTACAATTCGTCGGCACCAATATTTGTAGCAAGCAACCCCGAGGCACGATCCTTATCAATAACAGCATCCACAGTTCGCACATTCTTTTCTTCATCGTAATAAACAGGTATTCCCCCACCTCCTGCAGCAATAACAATGTTTCCGTTTTTTACCAGCAATTCAATAATTTCCTTATTGATAATTTCGATTGGTGCAGGGGAGGGGACAACCCTTCGGTATCCGTCTTTTACTTTCGATGAGGGTTTGAATATCCAGTTTTTTTCATAATAAAGACGATCGGCCTCTTCCTTGCTATAGGTTTTACCAATGCGTTTTGAGGGATTTTTAAATGCAGGATCTTTTTGATCCACTTCTACAAGAGTTACCAGGGTAATTACATTTTTACGGATGTTGTGCTTGTTGAGCACATTGCGGAGAATGCGTTCTATCATATAGCCTATTCCACCCTGCGAGTCCGCCACACAAATGTCCAGAGGCATTGGAGCGATGTTGTACATTTTCTCACCCGCATCGTTGCGCATTAAAATGTTGCCTACCTGCGGTCCATTCCCATGTGTTATTACCAGCTCATACCCGTCATTAATCAGGTGAATCAGGTTCTCTAGTGTTTCTGCTGCATTCAGTTCCTGCTGCTCAATAGTACCTTCTTCACTATCACGCAGAAGAGCATTCCCGCCCAGTGCAACTACTGCAAGCTTTTTCATATGATTAAAATTGTAAGTTCTCAATGGTATCATATGGAATTCGCATGAGGTTTTTAATAATTTCCGGTTGTTGTATACAACTGCTCATGCTCATTTCATACTATACAAATTGATCTGTAGCAAACATAGATAAATGGTTCTAAATAAGAAATGGGGTTTAATCAGCTTTTACTGCATTATGCATATACAAATACAGATGGTATATTTTATGAAGCAATTCTTTCCTCCTGAACAGTATCATTGAATACCTCTTTGTCAGCTGTAAATAATATTTGTTTCAGTCCGCCCAAGTGAAAAAAAAAGGAACATCAAAAATTTTAAAAGCTACAAACCTGGAGAACGCTTTATTAATGAAATACGTTCGATTTCCTGAAGCTAATACACACTTAAGTTTGATTGTATTTTAAATTTTCACTTTAAAACAGCTCATTGAACCATTTTAGAAAAATGATTACCGGAAAATTAACGTTTGCAGGAATGAAATGTATTTTCAGGCAGTGCAATAAATAGCAGTAATTTTCAGTTAGAAAATTAACAGGGCTTAAAGCTGATAATCCGTGAGATAGATGATTTACAAAGGCAACCCTGATTTATTTTCAGACTGGGCCTTTTTGAGTGAATCGGGAACGGCCTGCCTGAATATTTTACTTAAATTTGCAGCTGTATTTACATGAAGCGAATTAATAATGGCAATTAAATCAACGAAACCGACAGGTTCCAGGCGAAAGAAAAAAAAATTAAATAATCCGGTTCAAAACGAAAAATTCAGGTTTATTCTTGGAGTTTTTGTTCTGTTAGTTTCAGCATACATGCTTGTTTCATTTATCTCCTTTTTATTTTATGGTGCAGCCGATCAAAGCAAACTCGATTTGCCCTGGAATCAATTAGTACTTAATTCCGATATTCATGTAGAGAACAAAGCCGGTAAAACCGGAGCGTGGCTTTCTGAAGTAATCATGAACAGGGGATTTGGCTTTGCATCCTTTTTATTCATTTATCTGCTTATTGTTACCGGATTTAAGATTATGAAAATTAATCTGGTAAAATACAGACGTTCGGTAATATACAGTCTTCTGCTGATAGTATGGATTTCAATAGCTGCCGGATTTCTTTTTCCAAAAACCGATGCCACCTCCTTTATTTATCCCGGTGGCCGGTATGGTTTTATACTAAGCAGCTGGCTTTCGTCTCTGATTGGGCAAACCGGCCTGGTGTTGCTGCTCTTTATTGCTGCTCTTGCAATTGTTGTAGCCCGATCAGAAAAGGCATACCGCCTGTTGTCTAATCTTTTTAAAGGTAAACAGGAAAAGCGGTCAGAAGACGAATATGCAGAAGAAAAAATTCCGGTTGGAGAACAAGTTACAGATAATTCAATTTCAAAAGTTATTGAAGAAGACGATGTGGTGCAAGCACTTTTCGGCCCGGACGATGATGAGAATGATGGGCTTGACATTGAAAGCAATAGTGGAGCCAGTGCATCACAGCAGCAGGGGCAAGGTGTGCAACCTGATTCTACGGAGCTGGAAATAATGGTGCATGAACGAAAAGAGGAAGAAGAAATTGAAGAGGATATTTCAGCCAATGGAATGGAAGATTACGATCCTACACTTGAATTGTCAAAATACAAGTTTCCAACACTTGAATTCCTGGAGGATCATCGCTCAGGGAATGCTGAGGTAAGTAATGAAGAGCTTATCGCCAACAAGAATAAAATTGTGGAAACCCTCAGGCATTATAAGATTGAAATAACCAAGATAAGGGCTACTATAGGACCTACAATTACTTTATATGAGATTGTTCCTGCACCGGGAATCCGGATTGCAAAAATTAAAAACCTGGAAGACGATATTGCACTGAGTCTTGCTGCTCTTGGAATACGTATTATTGCACCTATACCAGGTCGTGGTACAATTGGGATTGAAGTCCCTAACCAGAACCCTGAAATCGTTTCGATGCGTTCGATTTTGAGCTCACGAAAATTTCAGGAAAGCACTGCTGAATTGCCTGTTGCACTTGGGAAAACTATTTCCAATGAAACTTACCTGGTAGACCTTGCCAAAATGCCTCATGTGCTCGTTGCAGGTGCAACAGGGCAGGGGAAATCGGTTGGTATTAATGTTATCATTACATCGCTGCTGTACAAAAAGCACCCATCTCAGTTAAAGTTTGTATTCATTGATCCTAAAAAAGTGGAGCTTAACCTGTATTCGGTTCTTGAAAAACATTATCTGGCAAAATTACCCAACGACGATGAGCCGGTAATTACCGATATTCAGAAAGTTAAATATACCCTGAATTCATTGAATGTAGAGATGGACCAGCGTTACGATTTGCTGAAAAAAGCTCATGCCAGAAATGTTAAAGAGTATAATGGTAAATTCGTTCACCGCAGGTTAAATCCTGAAAAAGGGCACAGGTATATGCCTTATATCGTGGTGGTTATTGATGAATTTGCCGATTTGATAATGACTGCCGGTAAGGAAATAGAATTGCCCATTGCACGTATAGCGCAACTTGCACGAGCAGTGGGGATTCATATGATAATAGCCACACAGCGTCCTTCTACAAACATCATAACAGGGGTAATAAAGGCTAATTTCCCTGCACGGATTGCCTTCAAGGTAGCTTCAATGATTGATTCCAGAACCATTCTTGATACTCCTGGCGCAAATCAGCTTATCGGGAAAGGAGACATGCTCATTTCTTCGGGCAGTAATATGACCCGTGTTCAATGTGCTTTTATTGATACGCCGGAAGTAGAACAGCTTTGTTCATTTATATCCGGGCAGCAGGGGTATCCCTCGGCATTTATGCTTCCTGAATATTTAGGAGATGATGAACCTGGACCCGGAGATGTTGATTTAAATAATCGCGATGAACTTTTCGATGATGCCGCCCGAATTGTGGTGGTTAACCAGATGGGGTCTACTTCAATGATTCAGCGAAAGTTTTCAATAGGTTACAACCGTGCAGGCCGCATAATGGACCAACTTGAAGCCGCCGGAGTCGTGGGACCCAGCGAAGGAAGCAAGGCGCGCCAGGTGCTGATTCAGGATGAATACAGTTTGGAACAATTATTGAATAGCTTCAACTAAAATTTTACAATGAAAAACATGATTTTACTGGGTTTATTTACAGCCCTGGCATTTATGGCACCTGCACAACAGGATTCGAAAGCTGTGCAGATTCTTGCTGAGGTAAGTTCCAAAACGCGTTCACTTGAAACTATTTCTGTTGATTTTGTTTTTACAATGGAAAACGATGAAATGGATATTTATGAAAAGAATGAAGGAAAACTTCAGATTAAAGGTCAGAAATATGTGGTGGATCTTCCCGATGTGGGTGTAAAGGTTTTTTCTGACGGGGAAACATTGTGGAATTATATGAAAGATGGAAACCAGGTAACCGTTTCTTACCTGGAAGACGGTGGCAGCGAACTGATGGATCCTTCTACTGTTTTTACTATTTATGAAAAAGGGTTTCGCTCAAAATATGTTGGTGAAAAAAAGGAAGGAAATAAAACTTTTCATCTGATTGAACTGTATCCTGATTCAGAAGAATATGAAGTGCATAAGATTTTAATTGCCATCGACAAAGCAGATAATATGATTAAATCAGCCCAGCTGCATAGCACTGACGGCAATTTATATGGTGTGGAAGTAAAAAGAATGGAAACAGGAATGCAATTGCCCGATTCTTATTTTGTATTTAATCCAGGAGAGTACAGCGATCTGGAGGTTATTGATTTTCGTTGATATCATCATGGTTACTTTTTTGAATAGTTGACTTATATAGTTTCAATGCGGTTGATATTTCCATATAGGATGCTTCAGAATCTTTTCCGAATCTGCCGCCAACATATATAACCAGGTCGTTGAGTTTAAATACTTTTTCTTTTAGCATGGATTGAATTGCCGCTTTTTGAATTTTCAGGCGGTTCTTCTTTATTTCACCGAATGAAGGGAAAACACCATAAGAAAGAGCAAGTTCACGCATCACATTTTTAAAATGACACACAGCATATATAGGAATTTCAGGCCGGTATGCTGCCAGATACCTTGCCGTTTTTCCGGTGGTGGTTGAAGTTACGATCGCACATGGATTTAAGTCGCCTGCTGAACGTATTGCTGATTGAGCCAGGTAAGCAGGTATTTCATTTTTTACCGGTGGCAGAATAGACTCGAAATATTGATTGCGATCGGGTTCCACTTTTTCTGCTATGCGTACCATTGTTTGTACTGCTTCTACAGGGTATTTCCCGATAGCAGTTTCTCCGCTCAGCATAACTGCATCGGCACCTGAATAAACAGCACTAGCAACATCGTTCACTTCTGCACGGGTTGGTCTTGGATGGGTAATCATACTGTGCAGCATTTGAGTGGCAACGATAACAGGTTTTTTTTTCATAATAGCCTTACGTATCAGATTTCGCTGCACAATGGGAATTTCCTCAGGTGGAATCTCAATTCCCAGGTCACCACGGGCAATCATAATACCATAGGAATGCTCCAGAATTTCATCGATATTTTCAACCCCTTCCATATTTTCAATCTTCGAAATAATTTTTATCGGGCTGTTAAATTCATCGAGCACTTTTTGTACCTCCAATACATCCTCTTTGTTTCGGACAAATGAATGTGCTATAAAATCAATTTCATTTTCAGCTGCAAATTGTATAAACCTTTTGTCTTTTTCTGAAAGTGTGGGCAGATCGGTTACTACTCCCGGTACATTGACACTCTTATTATTTTTAATAATACCACTATTTTCCACCTTGCATATCAGGTATTCGGGATACTTTTTTGTTACTACAGCAGAAATGGCACCATCATCTATGAGTATACGGTTACCCGGTTTCAGGTATGAAACAAACTTGGAATGGTTAACGCATACATCTATATTATTTTCAGCATTGAATGTATAGGAAAACTTCACCTCCTGGTTTTCTTCTACCACCAGCTCGTTTTGCATACTACATGTCCTTATTTCGGGGCCTTTAGTATCTATGAGAATGGCGATTTTATCTGAAACTTCCCGTATGTTATTTATGAGATTTTTCGCTGCTTCCAATCCAAGATGTGCAGTATTTAGCCGGGCAACATTCATTCCGGCATCATAAAGATACCTTATAAAAAAAGTAACTGATTTTATATCCGATAAAGTTGCTACAATTTTTGTTAGTCTCATAACGCGGGTTGTTTTAAGTTCCACCAGGGAGAAAAAACTATTCCTGACAGTATAATAAAGTCTTACCTGAATCTTTTGTTCAGATACTTGTGAAACTGTGAACTGCAAGTGCATATGAATTTAATCCAAAACCCATAATACAGCCGCGGCAAACGGGGCCAATAATAGATTTGTGCCGAAAATCTTCCCGGGTTAATGTATTTGAAATATGAACCTCTACTACAGGTGTCGAAATTCCTGCAATTGCATCACGAACAGCAATGGATGTGTGCGTATAAGCTCCGGCATTAATTATGATACCATCAACGGTAAATCCTTCTTCATGAAGTTTGTTAACGAGTTCTCCTTCAATATTTGACTGAAAATATGAAAATTCAATCTCAGGGAATCCATTCTTCAATTTCTCATAATAATCCCCGAAAGATTCTTTACCATAGATATTTTTTTCTCTTTTTCCAAGCAGATTTAAATTTGGGCCATTGATAATCAATAATTTCATCTTATTTCTTTTTTAATTTTTTTTATAGTAACTTTAGAGTCACTAAAACGTAGTAAATATCATAATTATAGATATCATTCACTTTTGGTTACCAAATTTATTTAAATCAGCTGATTTAAAAAATAAAACTTAAGGATATGAAATGGGATGAAAGCAAAAAAAGTTATGAAAATTACCTGAAGCTTGAAAAGTCGTTGTCTTCAAATTCAATTGCTGCCTATATTAATGATATCAACAAGCTAACTGAATTTCTTGGCAAGAACTATAGAAAAGCAGGCCCTGACAAGGTGAAGTTACACCATCTTAAAAAATTTGTAGAATGGCTTAATGAACGGGGAGTGAGTCCTCGTACCCAGGCAAGAACTATTTCGGGGATAAAGTCGTTTTACAAGTACCTGTTAATTGAGGGAAAAATTACAAGCGATCCAACGGCTTTGCTTGAATCTCCTAAAATCGGGCGGAAACTTCCAGATGTGCTTTCGATGGAAGAAATTGATGAGTTGATTGATGCCGTTGATTTGAACAAACCCGAAGGGCAACGCAATAAAGCAATGCTTGAAACTCTTTATAGTTGCGGACTTCGTGTTTCGGAACTGGTAAACCTGAAAATAACCAATCTCTTTTTTGATGATGGATATGTGAAAATTGAAGGCAAAGCAGAAAAGGAACGACTCGTACCGGTGAGTAGCCGTGCTGTTGAAGAAATAGAAAAGTATATCCGTGATTACCGGGATGGCCTAAAAATCCATAAAGAAAGTGAAAACATCGTCTTCCTTAACCGAAGGGGGAAGAAGTTGAGTAGAGTAATGGTATTTACTATTATAAAAAATCTTGCAGAAAAAATTAACCTTAATAAAAAAATAAGCCCGCACACTTTCAGACATTCATTTGCCACCCATCTGATTAATGGAGGTGCCGATTTAAGGGCAGTTCAGGAAATGCTGGGTCATGAATCTATACTCACTACTGAAATCTACACACATCTCGACCGTGATTATTTGCGAGATACAATCCATCAGTACCATCCCCGATCTTAGTTTATTTTATATATTGAGAGACCGATGGCCTCTTTTTTTATGCTGAAATTAAATCTTTGTTACTGGCATTTTCTTTTTTTGAATATGTTAAGAGAATGTTTAATTCGAATTTGATTTAACTTTATTAAAGAAACAGGATGAGGCAAAGTAGAAAATTAAATTATTTTTGTAATAAGGAATTAGATTTAGGGAATCAGTTATTATATTATTTATTAGATAGTTATGAAAAATTTAGATTTAGTTAAGTACGGCATTCAGAACGTACAGGAAATTGTCTACAATCCTTCTTATGAACAGCTTTTTGAAGAGGAAATGCGGCCCGATCTGGAAGGATATGAAAAAGGACAGTTGACTGAACTTGATGCTGTTAATGTTATGACAGGCATATTTACGGGACGTTCACCTAAAGATAAGTTCATTGTAAAAGATGATACTACCAGTGATACAATCTGGTGGACATCGCCTATTTCACCAAATGACAATAAACCAACTTCACCTGAAGTGTGGGTTGATTTAAAAGCTATTGTTACAAAACAACTTTCAGGAAAAAGATTGTTTGTGATGGATACTTTCCTCGGTGCCAATGAAAACTCAAGACTGAAAGTGCGTTTTATAATGGAAGTAGCCTGGCAGGCACATTTTGTTAAAAACATGTTCCTCCGGCCTACTGAAAAAGAACTGGAAACTTATGGTGAACCTGATTTTGTTGTTATGAATGGTTCTAAAACAAGCAATCCGAAATGGAACGAACATGGATTGAATTCAGAAGTTTTTACAGTATTCAACCTCTCTGAACAAATGCAGGTGATTGGTGGTTCCTGGTATGGTGGTGAAATGAAAAAAGGAATGTTCGCCATGATGAATTATTACCTTCCGCTCAAAGGAATGGCATCAATGCATTGTTCTGCAAATGTTGGAGAAAAAGGGGATGTTGCTATTTTCTTTGGATTATCGGGAACAGGCAAAACAACACTTTCAACCGATCCGAAGCGAAAACTGATAGGTGATGATGAGCATGGCTGGGACGATGACGGTATTTTTAATTTTGAAGGAGGTTGTTATGCCAAGACAATTAACCTTGATCCTGTCGCCGAACCTGATATCTATCATGCTATTAAAAGGGATGCGCTTCTCGAAAATGTTACAGTTGACGAAAATGGTAAAATAGACTTCACTGATGGATCTGTTACTCAGAATACACGTGTTTCTTATCCGATTTATCATATCGAAAACATCGTTAAACCAGTATCTAAGGCAGGACATGCCAATAAGGTGATCTTCCTCACCGCCGATGCATTTGGAGTTATGCCTCCTGTTTCTAAATTAACGCCGGAACAAACTAAATATCATTTTCTTTCAGGCTTTACAGCAAAACTAGCAGGTACAGAGCGTGGAGTGACCACACCTCAGCCCACATTTTCTGCATGTTTTGGAGCTGCTTTCCTGTCACTTCATCCTACAAAGTATGGCCAGGAACTGGTAAGAAAGATGAAAGAACACGGTGCTGAAGCTTATTTGGTAAATACAGGATGGAACGGCTCAGGTAAACGTATTTCCATTAAAGACACTCGTGCTATTATTGATGCCATACTTGATGGATCAATAGAAAAAGCTGAAACAAAAATAATTCCCGTATTTAATCTGGAAGTTCCGGTTGCATTGCCCAATGTGGATCCAAAAATCCTTGATCCACGTGACACATACCAGAACAGAGAGGAATGGAACGAAAAGGCGAAAGACCTTGCAAGCCGCTTTATCAAAAACTTTGAAAAGTATACCGATAACGAAGAAGGTAAGGCACTAGTAGCTGCTGGTCCGCAGCTTAATGAAAGAGAAGTTCTTGCATAATATGAAGCATACAAAGCCCCGCTTTTAAAGACGGGGCTTTTTTACGCCTTTTATTATTTTCTCTTTTTCCCAGTATTAAGTATTAATTTGGATGTTATCTCCTAAAATTTATATAAATTAAAATAGTACCGTTAACTCTTTAAAATACTTAATAAAAGGGCTTTATTAATAGGTAATTTATTGTTTTTAAGGCTGGCATTGATTAAATCCAGTATACTTATTTTAGATGGCTTTCATTCTGATTTGTAAATTTTTACACTGTTTGATTTAAGTGCTTGAATTTAGGAAATGAATTAAGTTTGCTAACAGAGTTATATAAAAAATTTATATTTTTCCTGCAAAACCAGTCTGCTTAATACTCTTTTACAGTTTCTTGTGTAGATTCTGTTTTGTTGGTTGATTCCTTCTTTTGCACATTATTAATATTAACCTCAAACTTCGGAACCATATAATCTGCTGGAAGGTATTCAGCCGGAAGTGTGCTCCGGTTGCCATCTCTGGCAGCACGGTAATGAGGGGATAAAATCTCAATTCCCCGTTCATTGCATAAATCCTGTATGTTCTGATGAAGACCGGAATAAATATATGCTTGTTTACCCGGTTCTTTGGTATATGCATTAATCTGATATGCCACATAAAAATCCTCAAGTGCAGTTTGAAGTACAAAAGGTTTCGGATTATATTCAACAAATTCAGTATTAAGTGCAGCATCAATCAATGTCTGGTGCATATCTCTCCAGGGTACGTCATAACCTATTGTAACAGTAGTATGAACGATAAGACCGGCATCGCCGGCGTAGCTGCTGAAGTTGGTGGTGTTACCCGTTAGTATTGTGGAGTTTGGAATGGTTATAATTTCATTTTTTATGGTGCGCAGCCGGGTTACAAGCAGTGTCTTTTCTATAACATCTCCTGTGATTTCACCTATTTTAATGCGATCGTTTATTTTAAATGGACGCATATAAGTAATCACCAGTCCCGCAACCATGTTGGCAATAGCAGAAGAAGAGCCCAGAGAAAAAAGTATACCGATAAAAACAGAGACTCCTTTAAAGATATCTGAGTCGGAACCTGGAAGATAAGGAAAAATCATTACAAACATGAATGCATAAAGCAGAAACCTGACAATACTGTATGTGGGCATGGCCCAGTCGGCATGAAATCCTGAGAATTGTAGTTTTCCCGCTTCTATTTCTGAAAAGATGTATTTTACAAACCGGATGAAATACTTCATCACAGTAAAAATTACCAGGATGGTGAACAAGTTTGGCAAGTAATTCCATACAGATAAAAATACACCTTTGAATGGTGACCATATCAGATTAAACAGGTTATCTGCCCAGCCCCTTGTAAAAGGAAAAATACTGAATATAATTGGTAAAGTGATGTATACCAGCAGTGCATAGGTGAACCATCTTGTCGCTTTTAATAAAAGAAGAATACCCTGAAGCTCCTGATCAGCGGTAAGAAAGGTATAGTCCCTATATGCCAGGTTTTTCAGCCATTTGCCTTTATTGCGTATTATATGCCGGAGAGCGAGATGGTGTCCTTTTCCAATTAAACGGAAAAGAAACCAGGCAATGGCAAAAACGAGAATCACCAGGCCAATTCTTATCAAAAGGCGTGTAAGACTTTTGTTCTTACGGGCTAAAACAACCGATTCGGTAATTTGCATTTTAAATTCATGAGCAAGGTTTGTCATTTCACGGTTGTACCATAATGCATCGTTTTCAGAAATGCTCATTATAATTAATTGCCCATAGATAATATCCATAGTGTTCTCAGTCGACACCACTTTTATGGAATCCGGTTTAAGAAAGTCGTCCTTGAAAAGCAGGTTTATTTTTTTTGAAATATTCTCGGCACGGTCCTGCGGTGTAAATGAACCAATTTTGGTGTAAATAAAAAATAAGGTATCATTTTGGGCTCCAACGACTGGAGACCCTGAAGCTGTTGACCGAAGAGCATCAATACGAGCTTTCTTCTCCTGCTTCATTTGGCTTTCACGGATATTGATTTCTTCCAGTTGTTTTTGCAGATTTTCCTTCTGCAAATTATCGGTGGTTTTTAAGGAAATAATCTGTTGCTCAAGATCCGCCTTCCTGATTGAATCCACAATGCGTTTCTGCTCTATTTCCGCCAGTCGCCTGTTGAATTCCTGCAACAGTACTTTATTTACAGAATCTTGTTCAACGAAAATGCTGTCGGTTTGTGCAGCGAGCATTAAATTCAGAAGTAACAGTAACATTACAGAAATAAATACGCGTCCGGTTACCGGTATTAACTTTGACGATTTTTTAGTTGTCAGGTCCATAATTGATGGTATTATTCTGCTATTTATTTTTGAAAATTGCCAGTTCTAATTGAGGGTAAAGAAAATAAATTTTTAAATGGAAATGATCACCCTGAAACTTATCATGCATTTTTAGTTTTTAGCTCCCGGTTAATTTTTCCACGGTTATAAGAAAAATAGATTCCTGATGCACTAAGTAAGGAAAAGCTCAAAAACGAATATTTCATGGCCAACAGAAACAGGTTGTCGGGGACAGTTTCAATTGCCTGTTTGCCAATAAATGCGGCAAAAAATAAAGTAGCAACAGTCATACTGGTAATCTGACCTACTACCCTCATAGTTGCAGCGGTTCCCGAGGCAAGCCCGAGTTGGTGTTTTTCTACTGAACTCATTATTGTGTTCATATTAGGCGATGAGAAAAACGCAAATCCCAAACCAACCCAAAACAGGACAATTACAATCAGCCATATAGGTGTGAGACCTGTTAGTAATGAAAACACTACCAGCCCAATGGTGCACATGGCCATGCCCATTGTGGCAAGATACCGGGGTTGGATGCGATCGGAGAGTCTTCCTGCAATGGGTGAAAACAGTGCCATGACGGCAGGTTGTGCCACGAGAATCATTCCTGCCTGGCGGGGAGACATCCCCTGAATTTTCTGCAGGTACAGGCTGAGCAGAAAAACAATTGCAAAAGTGGCGCTGTAGTTAATCAATGCTGCCAGATTGGAAAAGGCAAACAGCCGGTTCCTGGTAAATAACCGGGTTTCAAGAACAGGATTTGATGATCGGTTTTCCACCTGCCAGAAAATAATCAGGGCAAAAGTGCCAACTCCCATCATCAGCCATCCCTGAAGACCAGGTATATATGATGAACCATATACCAACAATATCAGCCCAACCATATAAAACACGGTACCCTTCAAATCCAACCTTCTTTCAATACCTAGTTTAGGCTGGTCCTTTCCAAGGAATAAAAAGGCAATGGTGGTGGTTATTAAACCAAAAGCAGAGGCAACAAAAAAGATTGAACGCCAGCCCAGGAATTGCGTCAGAAAACCACCTGCAAAGGGTCCAAATGCCAGGCCAAGGTAAACTGCAGATACTGAAAATCCAAGCACCCTGCCACGGTATTGTGGAGAAAATGCCGTTACCAGAATAGCCGGACCTGTTGTACTTGTAAAGGCTGCCCCTATACCTTGTATATACCGAAAGAGAATTAACCAGAAACCCGAGGGAGCAAACCCGCATATTAATGAGGCAAGTGTAAATACTATAACACCGGCCTTAAAAATTTTACGGATACCAGTCAAATCCCCCCACCGTCCTACCGGTAATAAGAACATTGCCGTTGCCAGCAAAAAAGCGGTTATTACCCAACTTAACCTGACCGCATCCAGTCCAAAGCTTTTTTCAATAGCCGGAAGTGCAATATTTACTGATGAAATCAGAAAAGTACCCATGAAAGAAGTAATTGCCACTATTGCAAGTATGGAAACCTGTTTTCTTGTCCAGTTCATTTATTCTCCGATTGAAGCGTCAAAAGTAATGTTTACCTGTCTAAAAAAAGAACTTTGATGAAAAGGTTTTGATTTGAAAGGGCAGGCCTGGTTTTCCTGTTCAATCCCCTTTTTTTGGTCACAACCCCGCTGCCGGAATTTAATCTGACGATTTGGTACCGAACGCTGAAACTGCCAACTTTACCTGCACTAAAATATCCTGTCAAAGTATATTTCCCTTTTTTATTTTAGTTTGGCTAAATAATCAGAAATGTAATGGTTCTTATAGGCTGATTTGTACTGTTGTATGTATCTTGGATGATCCAATACAACAATAGATTTAAATAATTTCTCTCTGGAATTTAAAAGTTTCACAAATCCCGCATTCTTTTTACCAAGTACGTAACATACAGATGTATCAATACCAAAGCTGATTTGAGTTTTTATACACTCCAAAATAAAAGGTTCCATGGCTGTGATTACTTCCACTGAATCATAATAATTATAATTAATCCAGTTTCCTTTCTTGTTTTGCGCAACAAAACCCAAAGGACTTACTGCAGTAATAAAATATTTGCTGTAGAATAATTCGGGGCCGCCAAACTTGTCAATCATGTCATAAATAAACACTGATGATGGCTCATGTGTGGAAAACGATTCTATATTTATCCTGCATATTTCTGTCAGCCGTTTTGTATCTGTAAATGGAATTCCCGTAACTCCGGCACCTAACCTTCCGGGATTTATTCCTAGAATTAACTTTCTGATATTGTTATCATTGTAAAACCGTTTATAGAAAATCCTTGAGATGGGTAATATTTCCTTGTTCGTCTTAAAAGGGTTCATAATTTTTATGCCTGCGGGAAGCTTAGCGTCGTATTCAAGCTGACTGTTAAATTCAATGACTTTGTCTGCAAATGTTTTCATTAGTTAATATGTTTTCAATTGCTTTTTTCTTATGTGGCCAAATTATCAAGTAAGAATGCAATGTATAAATTATTAGCTGAGTTTCTGCAAAAAATTACCAGTAGAGTATTCGATTATCTGCTTCACCAAAAAGGAAAAAAAACTAGCTTTTGTTTAAACCAGTCAGGTATTATCCAAAGAGCAGTTAATTTATATTCCTGGATTGCAGCTAAGGTTTATTCATTATTTCGTAAATTGCATAACGATGCCAACAAGTATAGTAAGAATGCTGCAGGAAAATATGAACGAACAAGTGTCCGGATATATAAATCAGGCTCCCGATGAACAGCGAATGATTATGGAAAGTGTGAGAAAAATTGTACATGAAAATGTAAAGGGAGTAAAAGAAGAGTTGAAATGGAACAGGCCTGTTTTCAGTAAAGATGTGGTTTTTCTTTATCTGAAATCAGCCAAATCGTATGTTACTGTTGGTTTTTTTGATTTTCATAAGATTGATGATCCTGGCAATCTGCTTGAAGGAACGGGTAACAATATGCGTCACATTAAAGTCAGAAATCAAAATGATATTGATGAAGTGCTTCTTAAGAGATGGGTTAAGATGCTGGTATTATAGTGATAAATTAAGTTTAATAATCTATTTTTTTGGTAGTTAACTTGTAAGTTAAACATATATGGGAAGAATTTCAAAAGAAATAAAAGTGGATTTGGTAACAAGAGAGGCCTACGAGAAGTTTGTTACAGAGTTTAATGAATGGTGGCCCAAAGAGTATACGTGGTCGCAGAATATGCTTCATGAGATTTCCATTGACGCCCGAATAGATGGAATGTGCTCAGAGATTGGTCCTTATGGCTTCAGGAGTGATTGGGGGAGGGTTACTGATCTCGACGAGGGTACTTTCATAGAAATGAAATGGCAGATTGGCCCCAATCGGGAGCCGGTGCCAAATCCCGACAGGGCGAGTGATATTTTGATTGAATTCACTGAAGATGATGAGGGAACTCTCATTGTTTTCCAGCACTTTAATTTTGGAAATCTTGGCGAAGGGGCTGAAGAATACAGAAACTTAATGGATTCAGAGCAAGGATGGGATTATATTCTGGGATGCTTTAAGAATTATTGCGAAAAGATAGAAAATCCTGATGAAAATTCTTCAAACGATACTGAATAATGGGATCAGAAGAAAAGCCTGTTTACAAACTTTATGTAATTGGTTATCCGGGATCAATTGTAAAATTTTATCCGGAGGCAGCCAGAGAACTTGGGGTCAATCTGGAGGTGGAATACCATGGATGTGTAATTGAAACGCTTTATTCTGATGAACACGGACTGGTAATCACTGATGCAGCAGTGGAAAGCCTTCGCGTTGATGAAGAAAATAGGATGGCTCATGCTTTTTATAAAGCTGAACTTGGATCGAATTGGTTTGAAAAAGTTAGGAGAAGGGCTCTTGAATTGATGGAAGAAAAAAAATGGGAAGATGATTTGCCATTTTAGCTAAAATCATAGCAGGAAGTATTACAGTTTTAATTTCTATCAGGTTAAAACAAAAAATAGGACGTATCATTTTTACACATGTTCTAATAGCTTTCCACTGATTGTTTAGTTTTTTATATTAGAAGCCATAATAAGAATAAAAGTTTTGTTTAGGAATTGTCTGGCTCATGAGATATATCTTTTTAATTGCTGCTTTTAATGCTTTTTTTTTTACAATCCTGCTGTTGCAAAAAAAGAAGGCACTTTATGATAAAATACTTGTAATTTGGCTGATATATTTAGGGTTGTATACAGGAATATATGCTTTTTTTTCAGAGACACTGTTTACAGATTACCCACTTTTATCGGCAGCTTTTATTTCTTTGTTGCTGTTACACGGACCGTTGTTGTATTTATACATATCAGCATTAACAAATCAAAAATTCAGGATTGATCATACAACACAATTCCATTTTATCCCCTTTGCCCTGTTTAATTTTTACCTCCTGGCCAGTCTGCTCTTTCCTGAAACTTCTGAGCAAATAAGATTAGACCACGTTGAAACCGAACAGAATGTGCCTGATTTGTTTAATTTGTTTTTGGTTCTTACCGTTCTTTCAGGACCTGTATATTTTATCCTTGCAGTCAGGTTGTTTAATAATCTAAAAATAAATCTTGTCAATAATTTTTCTGCACCTGAAAGCTTTAATCTCAACTGGCTAAAAAAACTGGTATTCACTTTTGGAATTGTATGGACAATACTGATAGTTGCAGCTTCAGTGCACCATATATTCCATTTTTATACGCTCCAATTTTGTACCGATGGTCTCTTTCTTTCTTTATCCGTTTTCGTTATTCTGATTGGTTATCTTGGCCTTAAGCAAAAAGAAATATTTGTTCAATATCCCGACGATGAGAAGGATTATGTAATCGAGCGTGAACAAAAATATACTGCTCAAATTTTAGAGGAGGATGAAGCTGAAAAACTGGTCAGAAGTCTTGAGGACTACATGACTGAGCAAAAACCTTATCTTGATGCAAATCTTACGCTGCCTGATCTGGCTGCAAAACTTCAAGTTCCTTCTCACCATTTATCGAGGGTCATCAATGAAAAGCAGGGGTCAAATTTTTATGAGTATATTAACCGATACCGGGTAGAGGAGGTAAAAACCAAATTATCAGATACTTCTATAACCAATCTATCCTTACTCGGTATTGCATACGAAAGCGGGTTCAACTCCAAATCAGCATTCAACAGAGTATTTAAAAAGATGACCGGGATGACTCCAAGTGAATTTAAAAAACAACTTTATTAATAGTAGCCGATTTTCAGGTGCCGGTATTGCAAACAATCATTAAATTCTTGATTATTATTTTTGTAGAAAGGAGTACTACCTTATAAAGTAGGTCGCATAGTCTGATCAGTCTCCTTAGATTTGTCTCAGAAATTTTAGATTCAATTATTAAAAATTAAATATTATGAGAGCAATCAACAAGCAAACAAAAATGACAGCTGGGACTATCGTAAAAAAATTAAAACAATTTCTTAGTACCATTTTACCAATGTTGGTGGTTACAGGGATTATGGGATTGGGAACATTACCGGTCTCAGCACATTGCGATTCATACGACGGCCCTACAATTAAAGATGCAGTGAAGGCACTGGAAACAAACAATGTGAACCTGGTGTTGAAATGGATAGATAAGGAACAGGAACAGGAAGTTATTGAGTTGTTTAATAAAACAATCACTCTTCGTCATGGAGACCATGAAATTTATTCTATAGTGGAAAAATATTTCCTTGAAACACTGGTAAGACTGCATCGTGAAACTGAAGGTGCTCCATTTACAGGACTGAAACCTGCAGGCACTACAAAAGCGATTGTGAAATTAAGCGACCAGGCGCTACTTGAAAATGATATTGAGATGCTTCTCGAAAAGCTCACAGATCATATTGGTTCAGTTATACGGGAGAAATACCAAAAGGTGATAAAGCTTGAAACTGTGAAGGAGAATTCGCCGGAGAATGGACGGAAATATGTACAGGCTTATGTTGATTACACACATAGTCTTGAAGCCATTCATGATATGTTGGAGGATGGGGCAGGACATGCACACGCTGAACACCAGCAATGAATGTTATACCCTTTCAACTACCTATAGCAAAAGGGCCGTTTATGAGAGGCCAATATAAGAATTAGGCATCCTACATCTTGTATTGGTTTTTTAATTGATGGGAGTTGCTTTTCCTTTTTTTTCACAGCTGAAGCAAGAATATAATAGTTAAAAAAGGATCCAATTGTTATGAGTCACTATCGGGGTCGGTAGTGCCGGAATATACCACTGCACTCCAGGGAAGCACATGAAATGGCTTCAAATGTTCCTTCCGGTGTAGACGTTTCCACATGCAGTTCATACATTATCAGTTCATTGAATGGAATTCCCTTCCAATTGCTGTCATTCCATTCAAACCTGTTGTGATCAATCACTTGCGATGGACCATGTACTCCCTCTGGCTGATAATGAGATGCCGGGTCAGGATAGTTAATTTCATTTTCCGGTCTATAGTAATAACGGGTACCATGACCGGTATCTTTAACCTCAAGCATAAAATAACCTCCATCCACCTTCTCCATTTCAATTGTTTTTTCAAACGGACTCACCAGGGTAAGGAACATTTTTTTCTTTTCGGGTGCCCAAACCCTAAAAACGCAACTGTTATTATCAGTTGTAAAAGGGCCAAACTGAATCATTCTGGGTATTATTAATAATGCTTATGAACTCTGCCGGAGTGAATGGAAAATCAGGCTTTAGGCTGTTCGTCTTTTACAAGTCGGATAACCATAGCTTCATCCCCACCCACATTAATCACAGTTTCAACTTGTTGACTTTCAAGTTCGGGAGAAGTTGAGATTTCAATTAAACCTTTCAGATTGAAATCCTGCGGCTTAAAGCAACAAGGGCGATGACTAAGGTTTAGGACAATCAAAAACTCATCTTCGCCCTCTGCTTTCCTGGAATATACCAGCATCTGCCGGTCGGAATGTACCGGAGCATACCTACCTTTAATCAGGGAAGGTTCTTCCTGCCTCAGCCGGATAAGCCTTCGGTAAAGGGAGAGCATGGAGTGCGGATCATATTTTTGTGTCTGCACATTCACGCGTGTGTAATTATTATCTATCGGTAACCAGGGTTGTTTATATGAAAAGCCTGCATTGCGATCATTGCTCCATTGCATAGGAGTGCGGCCTGGGTCGCGGCTGAGATTTTTACCGGGCATATTAAGTCCCTGCGGGTCTTGTATCTGGTCGAATGGAATGGGTACATCGCGCATGCCTATTTCCTCGCCGTAATAGATGGTAGGTGTCCCCCTTAATGTGAGTAGCAGTACAGCAGCAACCATAGCCTGATGCCTTCCTATGCGGCTGGCAATTCTTGGCTGATCGTGATTCCCCAAAACCCAGTTTGGCCAACCTTTCTCAGGCAGCGCTCCCTCGTATTCATCTATTGCAGATGCAATTTGAGGTGCATCCCAGGGGCGTGTCAACAGCTGAAAGTTGAATGGTAGGTTGGCTCCCTTATTATCTGCTCCGTAATAGCGCATCAGTTTGGATATGGGCAGGTAAATCTCACCAATCATCATGCGATCTTCATACGAATCAAGAAGCTTACGCATCTTACGAATAATTTTATGCACCTCAGGCTGATCGGTTGAGTAAACCGGCATCAGTTGTTCGTAAGTGCTCATGTGCTGCTGGTAATCGGGGTTAGGTGGATTGTCCCTGAATTGGTCATCCTTAACCATATGCCACATTACATCGACCCGGAAACCATCAACACCGCGGTCGAGCCAGAAACGCATTACTTCAAACATGGCTTCCTGTACTTCCGGATTCCGCCAGTTCAAATCGGGTTGTTCCTTTAGAAAAGCATGATAATAATATTGTTCTGTTTTTTCATCCCATTCCCATGCCTTACCTCCAAATACACTTAACCAGTTATTTGGAGATTCCCCGTTGGGTTTAGGGTCTTTCCAAATGTACCAATCACGTTTTGGGTTATTACGTGATGAACGTGATTCAAGAAACCAGGGGTGCTGATCGGAGGTATGATTTGGTACAAGATCCAGAATCAGCTTCATATCTCTTTTGTGCACTTCCAACACCAGTTTGTCGAAATCCTCCAGCGTGCCAAACATGGGATGTATATCCGTGTAATCAGAAATGTCATACCCAAAATCGGCCATGGGGGAAGAATAGACGGGAGAAATCCATACTGCACCAACTCCAAGCCATTTAAGGTGATCGAGCCGCTGGATGATACCTGGAATATCACCAATGCCATCACCGTTGGAATCCTGAAATGAACGGGGATATATCTGATAAAAAATTTCTTTATGCCACCAAATGTATTTTTCCTGTTTTGAATTCATCCTGTAATGCTTGTTGATTCATCAGGTAAAACAGGATTTCAGCATAAAAGTTTGATAGGCACCGCGCATTACCTTCTAATCGAACGAAGAGGTATGGGAACTTTTAATTTTACCGGCTGGCACCAGGATGTCCCCTCACCTAAAACTGAGGTAAACACGTGCGTGATTTTATCTCCTTCAATTAGCAATTGAGGCCTTTCTCTTCGTATACAATGAAAAATACTGTCGTTTTCAAACCGAATATCATGATCGTATACAATCAGGTTAGGGTATTCAACCCAGTTATTAATCCCATTATCGGAATGTAAATGAACTCCCCATCTTATGTGTCCGCTTATGCCACCAACATTGTCCTCACAGATTATATGATATCCCTCATCGGATTTGAAAAGATAAAAATCCTCGATTTTACAGTCAGGCCATAAATTATTATTTTTAACAACATATGGTCCGTTATAGGCAGGGGCTTCAGCCATAAATGTCTGAAGTTTTTCGTCACGGTATATTAATAATACCCTGTTGTCATCAATTAACAGTGCCGGATTATTTGATTCCTGTTCAAACAGAGGTTTGTCACTGCGTTCCCAGGGGCCATTTATTGATTTTGCCCGGGCATATCCCACTCTCCGTAAAAAGAAGTCGGACCCTGGAAATTTGGTCGTGAAGTCACTTCCAATATAAAACAGGACAAACTCATTGCCAATTTTGTGTATAGTTGGATTATGGGCCATATTTGAATCCCAGAAACTGCTGTCACGTTCACCAATCACTATTTCTTCAAATGTAAAAGGCCCCATCGGTGTGGCAGCAGTCGCACGCACAATTTCGGAATGACTGCGATAGCCATCCGGAAATTCCGACTTCTTTGGCCAACGGGAAGCAAATAAATGATAAACAGAATCCACTTGTATCACCGAACCACCCCATACCCAATAACCATCCATTCTAAAGCCGCTTTTTAAAGGAGCTTCTTCAAATTCAAATGCAATACGTTGTGCATGAACCCTGTTAATAAAGCTGAAAATAAAAACGATTAAAAAAAGAATTCTGATAGTCATTTTGTATTTATATTTAAAATGCAAATATAATTTTTGAAAAATAATATTCACCTCAGGAACCATTTTCAGTCGTTTTTTTCTTCTGAAGAGGTATTCTTCATAAACAGGAAGTGAAATCTGGTTTTAAACTGGCAGCTTCTTCAATATACTCTTATAAAACGCCTGGCGAATAAAATGAGAAATAATTTCTTAATATTTGCCGCTGATCTTAAAAATTTCAACTTATTTGAGAACCTTGCCCCCTGGTTCTGAGTAATATGTACTGTGCTGTAATCTATTTAAATCTGCCGGTCATTTTGTGCGGTTTTACCCATTCATCGTATTGCTCCGGGGTAACATAACCTAATCTGACTGCTTCTTCTTTTAATGAGGTTCCATTCTTATGGGCCGTTTGTGCTATCTCTGCTGCCTTATAGTAGCCAATCTTTGTATTGAGTGCGGTAACCAGCATCAGCGAGTTATGGAGGAGTTCTTCAATAACCCGTAAATTAGGTTCAATCCCTGCCGCACAATGAGCATCGAATGAGGCACAGGCATCACCCAGCAGATGGGCGCTTTGGATGAATGCTGCTGCCATTACCGGTTTAAATACATTCAGTTCAAAATGACCCTGGGTGCCGCCAACTGATATGGTCACATCGTTTCCCATAACCTGGGCACAAACCATAGTCAGGGCTTCGCTTTGGGTAGGATTTACCTTTCCGGGCATTATGGATGAACCTGGTTCGTTGGCAGGAAGTATCAACTCACTAATGCCGGAACGTGGACCAGAAGCCATCAGCCGGATGTCGTTTGCAATTTTATTAAGGGAAACCGCAAGCTGTTTCAATGCGCCATGTGATTCCACCACAGCGTCATGTGCAGCAAGTGCTTCAAACTTGTTGGGTGCTGTTTTAAAAGGTAATCCGGTCAATTCTGCAATCTTTTGGGCTACCAGTTCATCATATCCTTCGGGTGAATTCAATCCGGTTCCTACAGCAGTGCCTCCAAGAGCAAGTTCTGAAAGGTGCTCAAGTGTATTGTTTAATGCTTTTATACCATGCTCCAGTTGCGATACATAACCTGAAAATTCCTGACCCAGGGTGAGAGGGGTAGCATCCATCAGGTGGGTGCGGCCAATTTTCACAACATCCTTAAATTCCTCTGCTTTTTGGTGAAGGGTGTTTCGAAGCCGGCCTACCCCCGGAAGAGTTACTTCATCTACCATCTTGAAGCAGGCAATATGCATGGCTGTTGGAAAAGTGTCGTTTGATGACTGCGATTTATTGACATCGTCGTTGGGATGGATAATCCTTTCACCTTCACCAATTGTATTCCCTGCCAGCTCATGTGCGCGGTTGGCAATTACTTCATTTACGTTCATATTACTTTGTGTACCGGAGCCTGTTTGCCATATTACAAGCGGAAACTGGTCATCAAGCCTGCCATCCAAAATTTCATCACACACTGCACCGATCAAATCCTTTTTTTCAGCAGGTAATACACCCAGTTCATAATTGGCGATAGCCGCTGCCTTTTTAAGAATGGCAAATCCGTAAATAATTTCACGTGGCATCGAGGATGGAGAACCTATTTTGAAATTATTTCTTGATCGTTCCGTTTGGGCGCCCCAATATTTATCGGCTGGTACTTTAACTTCCCCCATTGTATCTTTTTCAATCCGGTATTCCATAATATAGCGAATTAGAATTTATTATTGTCTATTGCGCAATTTATCAGAACTGTTGGTATCTATCCTTAGTTTCTTCCTTTGCTTTTTTTAACGAACAGTTCCGCATTTGTTTTGTTTACAAAAAATTATCTGATGAATAGCGATTTGTAACTTAATTTTACGGAATCTATAATTTATCCTTCTTTCCCAGCCAAACCTGCCGGCTGTATAACCGAATCCAATAAACGGTCCGGCACCAGGTTGATGCAGAAACACAATATCTTTTATAGTGGCAGCATCCACATCTTCTCTATGGTCATAGAAAAATGGGTTGATTTCTTAATTTTTAATATTCCGCCCCGGAAACTTGGATTCGATAAAATTGCTATAGCTGTTCAATTCATAACAGAGAGATTGAGTGAATCTTTTCCAGCCATGATAAAGGGTTTTTCATGACAGTTGAATTGTTTAGCGGGAAAGTCATTCCTAAATCAGAACATAAGCTTCTCCTTAGTAAATTCGCAATAAACTCGCATTAAATTCGCATTAAATTCGCAATTTTGCGAATTTGTACCGAGTATATAGCGAATTTGTTGCGAAATTAACAGGGAGAAAGTAAATGCTTGAAGATTACTAAACAGTAATTTTTAAAGTTGAAATATTCTTTACACTTGTATCAATACCAAGGTCAGAAAATGGAGTTTAGTTGAAAGGGGTTATCTATAATACTCCCCAAAATTAGAACCACTGGTTAAGTTGAAAAAAACAATTATTTTTAACCAGTGATTTATGAAAAAGTCAAGAAGAAAATTTTCAGCAT
>JAWLGR010000095.1:0-5801 GCA_041684965.1 Mariniphaga sp. | reverse complement strand
ACTTAGTATTTCAAATCGTCACGCAATAAAAAAGTGCTGTAAGCCTTAGATTACAAGTATTTCAAAGAACAACTTTTATTTTTTAGTGGACACTAATGATTTCAAATAACAATCAAAAAAAATAATGAGCGAAGAACAAAAGAAACTTCTGGAAGTACAACTTTGAGGTATTGCCAACCTTTTGGGGGGAAAGGTAAGTGCCGATGATTACCGTGATTATATTTTGGGTTATATTTTCTATAAATACCTGTCAGATAGGCAGATAATTTATGCCATTTGTGTGCCTAAAATTCTCCAAAATTTGTTTTCACATCTTCAGCAGAAAAACAAAAGAAACGAAATACCAATGCCTTTATAATATCCCACGCCCACAAAACCCAATCTAAATCCAGATAAATGTCAGTGTTATAAAGTGTTTGAGCACATTGGTCAGGAATTTCAGAAAATAATAACAGAAATTGCGAAACAAATAATAAAAATTCCTGTATAAGAGTTATTATCAGTTTTATAGAGATGGAAGATGAACTTCAAAAAAGGTATGAGATTGTTGAAAAACTAACAGCACTTTTCAAGTTTGAGAGAATGATACATTTAATTGTAACAACTATTTCTCTTGTCATTCTGTTCGTCGCAATTGCTTTCATGTTAATTAAAGGTTCAGCGGGAACAGCAGAGCTCTCTTTAATGTTTGGTTCTTCCGGGTTAATTACTTATTCTGCCGGCAGGTTGCTCAGAATGTGGGATCAAGCCTTAAAAATAATCATCACAGGTAAATTTGATTGAGCTATGGGCGAAATTGATTATAACAAAATAAGGCAAAAATCTCGCAGGTCAGCAATATTAAGTCTTTTAGGGATTTTAATTTTTATTTCCTCACTGGTATATGCAAGTATTAGCCTCAACAAAAACGAAAAGGTTATTGAACGGCAAAAATATGAAGTTGATAGCTTGTTGACTATAAAAGAAAGCATTACCGATACATTGAACCAAATAATAAGTCAGCTTGAAAATACCAGGAGAGCTACCAGATTTATAACAATGGGAATTAACCATTTTCATAACAGGGATTATTCAAAAGCAGTTGAAGCCTATAATTTAGCACTGGAATTAGATTCATTAAATCCCGTAGTATATGATTATAAGGGTTATTCTCTTTACAGGAACAAACTTTACAACGAGGCAATAAATAGTTTTGAAAAAGCAATTGAATTGGATCCATCCTATACATGGGGTTATTATGATTTATCTTTGGCACTATGGGCAAATGGCAATCAGGAAGAAGCAATAAAAACAATTGAAATTTTAGTTTCAATTGAACCGGATTTTAAAAATATTATAAAAAATGATGGCCAATTTAGTAAAATGATGCAACATTCGGAGATAAAGGAAATCATCAACAATTAAAGTATAGGCACAATATAAATTGCATCTCAAATTATCATATGAGCATCAGTAAAGCTGTTTATGAAGAAATTGGTGATGTGAGTATTGCATCTTGACAAAATTAATCATATTCATCAACCGGGCCTGGGTTTATTTTACAAAAGATTCCCCGCTCCGCTTAATTCTCACCCAGTCAAACGAAAATTGTTCTTCTGACAGACAATAAAATTCATGGCTGATGAATTTTGAAAGACTGTTTCTTCAAAATCTTTTCCAAAATAATTGCTATTAACACTATGGCTGGTAGAGATAGGAGTGTCCGCAACAGCGAAAATTTCCAGCCCAGGAAGCCAATTTCAAAGGTAATCATTGGTATTTTTATGGTGCAAAACGCTCCTATGTAAATAAATATGTTACGGATACTTGCTCCTTTTTTCCAGAGCAAATAAGTTACCGGAAATGCCCCGTAAAACGGGCCCACCTGTGCCATAGATAAAAATATGACGATGACAATCCCTTTGAAACCGGAATCCTTTCCTATATGTTTTTCAACTTTTTCTCTATTTATCCATACATCCCCAAGCCCGATAAGAAGAAACATCACGGGCAAAAACAATATCATTTCCTTAAAAAAACTGAAAAAATGGTCTGTAAAAATGTTTTTACCAGGGTGGAAATCGTAATAGAATGACAGGGCGACAAAAACAGCAAATGCAGTAATAACAATAAAATTCAGCCGGTTCTTTTTTACTATTTCTCTCATTACAAATAAAATAATCCGATGATAAATCCGATGATAAGTGCTGCTAAAAAGTAGAAGGTGTTGCGTAAAAGGGAAACACGCAAACCAAAAAATTTAACTTCAATGGGCAAAGTCATAATTCCTACCATCATTAAAGTGGTTATAAATACAGCAATAACCGGATAACTTACGCCTGTATCCACCAACATTCCCGCTAAAGGATAGGCTATAAATCCCGGAATTAGCGCGACTGAACCGGCGATAGCAGCAAATATAAACCCCGTTATTCCTGCACCTTCACCTAAATATTCCAGAATTAACTCATTGGGAAGAAGCGAAAGAACAATACTTATTAAAATAAGCACGGATAAAATTGCCGGCAGAATTTTTACAAACATGATTAATCCCTTTTTTATTCCTTCCCGGGTTTTACGTTTGTCGGCAATTAATGATGCTATAATAGCTATTACGGCTATAATTGTGAGTATCTCTATATTAAAAATTGTGTTTTTGGATTTGAATACCGACAACATGTGATGGTTTAAGGGCATACACAGAAAATTTTGCGGGCTCTGATACCAACAATTCTCCTTCTTTTAATAATGACTTTTCGTTATTTACCATTACTTCTACTTCTTCGGAAACCAACGAAAATATTACATACGAATTCATTTGGCACTCGGGTAGCTGTTGGTCTTTTTCGAGTTCAATAATTCGCATTTTGAATTCATCAACTTGAAAAAATACATTTCTCTGCCTTTCAGAATAAGGAAATGCTTGTAATGTTTTTGTATCAAAAATTTTCATTGCTCCAGGAATTTTTATTTTTTTAAAGAACTCTATTGTAATTCATAATCTCACCATCTTTCATTTCGATTACATTGGCTAACTTTTTCGGAAACTTTTTCGGGTATTGTATTCGGCAGTGACAGCATTCATCCTGGTTTTTAATTTAACGGACTAAAGCTATAAAAGAATTTTCTTTAATACAAGTGCCGGATTGAGGTTGTGGGAAAATAGTTTTGCCTCTGCCTTAAAGCGGCGCAGGTGGTATTTACCCCCGGCAAGAACATTAAAACGACATTAATTGGCAGGTGGTTAAAAGGGAACAATATTTAGTTCAACGGTTAAGTGCAAGTTTTCGGGGCGAGTTGCGTGCGATTTCCTGTCCGAAGGAAACGGAACTGCGAAACGAGTCCCGATAACTATCGGGACGCAGTTGGCGTACCACCGAACCCCGCCCTGCAATATGTACTTTATTATCGGTTGTTTTTTCTGATTATTCAATCTTTACAAAATTTTTAAATATTTGCTTATTTTTAGTTTTAATTCTTATTATATAATGCCCATTTTTCAAATCTGATATATTTATTCTTTCCATTATGTCAAACTTGTTTATGTTTTTAATTCGTCTTCCACTTTTATCAATGATTCCAATTTCACTAATTATTAAATTATCAGAACTAACAGTAATATAATCTTTGGCTGGGTTAGGAAAGATAATAATTGGCTTATTTGTTGAAAATGAATTTTTAATTTGGGTATGAGTTGTGTCTGGATTAGCATTTCTATCAAACTGCAATATCGCAATTCCTTTTCGTTCCGATAAAAAAATTAGACTATCCTGAACTGATACTCCAAAACTTTGCCCGGCATTTTCATTTTTAAAACTCGCAAGTTCTATTCCTTCATTGTTATTGACTTGGTAAATACATAAACCCCTGGAATTAGTGGCAAGATATAATAATTTATCCCGATATATTAAATCCCAAACTGTATTAGTCCCGGGTGTTTCTATTGAAAACGCGTATGAGGTATTTACCGGATCCGAAATATTATACACATCAACTCCGCCAGAATGTTTCCCCAGAAAGGCTAGGCTGTCACTTAAACAAATACAACGATAATCGCTTGAACCTGCCGCCATTACAAACTTCATTTTTGAAGGATTGCTAATGTCAATAACCTTTAATCCATCAACATAAGTTCCAAAAGCAAAATTTCCTTTTATTGCCATATCGATTGTTGAGATATTAACTAATGTGTCAATAACCTTGGGAAATTTTAAATCAGTAATATCCACACTTCTAGTATCTTCTGTTGGCATTGATAAGTATAATATATTTCCCTTTTTTTCAATGTCATAAACAGAATGTGCATCTGGGAATTTGAGCGTACTTAACTTTTGAGGCGAGTATACATCTGAAATATTGGCGATAGTCATTTCAGAAATCATTTCTGTCCCAAAAAAAGCAAGACTATCACTTAATGTTACATTATGTGGCATGTCAATATAGATTTGCCCCGTAAGTTCAGGAAACTTAGGATTTGAAACATCTACAATATGTCCCGTTGCGCTTACCAAGAACCCTGACATTGATGAAATCTTTGGTCCTCCACCTGGGAAATAACCTAGCTGTTTTATTACCTGTCCGGAAATATTGGAGATTGAAATGATAAGGAAAATTATAATTATTGTAGGTTTTCTTTTCATGATTTTATTGAATTGTTTAATTACCGATAACGGATGAGTATAAGAGCAGTGGCGGATTTCAAGGCGATTACCTTTCCGTCATTACCAAAGTCTATTAAATGCATAGACCTTGATTTTACCACTTCACCCGCTATTGCTCTTATACAATGTTGGGGTATCGTGCTTTTCATTCTTTTTGTTTTTTTCCTATTTTCAAATTGTGTTTGATTTGAAACCAATAGACATTTGTATAATTAAAAATATCTTGTGATTGTGTACTTGCAAATTGACTATTCCAAGTCAAAGAAAGGGACAAGCTCTCGTTAAGCTTAAAGGTTGGGCTTACAATAATTCTGTTTTGGTCGAAAATACCATTAACTAATTCCTTTCCAGCATTGATAAATATTTCGTCACCAATATTAAGAAGGAATGCCTTATCGGTTTTTGTTTTTGATAACTTAAACAACGGTATGCTTAACATAAATGCATATCGAAAACGAAAATTAAAAGTGCCTGGTGTTTGAATTTCACCGTTGGTCACAGGATAAAAAAAACGCTCTTCAATCCTGTATCGATGATTCAGCCCAATTTTATTGAACTTATTCTTAACAATAATTTCCTGAAAAGGTCGGAATTCAACTTTGTCTAACTTATCAGAAGAATAAAAACCTAAATGAGCAATTCCTGATGAAATTTGAATGTCTGAATTTAAATTATAGCCTATTGCTGCTCTGACAATATATTGGGAACTTTCTTGAAATCCGTCATTCCATCTGTACCCACCGTCAAAAAGCAAAGTCCAGTGATCATTCAGTTTAGTTTGGTTGTAGTATTGAAACCATTGTTGATTATTTTTTACAACATCTTTTTGTTGTCCAAATAACAAATTTGGGGTCGCTGCAAAAAGTAAAAGAAAAAGTGAAATAGTTAACAAATTACGGTTCGGACTGTTTGTAAATGCAAGATTGCAGGACGTTTGGTTGCTTTCCTGATTGCACTCTTGGGCATGTTGTGTCTGTCTGATGAAATAGGCGAACTGCATTATTATTTGTCTTTTATTACTTGTCATTGTCAATGTATTCATAGTATTTTCTGCATGTACCCCAACGATCAAGTGTATGTTGCGTACCGGTTTTCGGGATGGTTTCCTGCCCTTTGGGGCAGGTAAAAACCATGCGGGGAACCGGGGACCGGGAACCACAG
>JAWLGR010000045.1:0-34247 GCA_041684965.1 Mariniphaga sp. | reverse complement strand
AGAAAGTACCATTCATTGTGACTCAATCTTTTGGAACCAAACTCGCAATCAGGTATATAAACACTAATCTCTTCGACGGTTACACTGTGTAGAATCTGGTACAAAGTTAATGTTGCACCATGTCATAATCTCATTGTGCCCAAAAAATTTTGGGTAAAAACTCGCAATGACGGCGCTGTTGGGGGGTTAAGAAGTTTCAGTGTTTCAGTGTTTCAATGTTTTATTGTTTCACTGTTTCATTGTTTCAATGTTTGAATGTTTGAATGTACCCCGCCTACGCCCCAACAATACCGTCATTGCGAGCGGGCTTTCTATGAAAAGCAGACTTTTCAGACAATTGCTGCAGCATAAATAATGCTACCTGCATCCGCATATTAAGGAGCGAAGTAATCTGTTGATATTACGCACTTCGTCTTCGTTTTAATATTATTAACAAGGTTTTTATTCGTGGAAGAGCTATTTAAGAACTCTTCTGACTATTGCAACAGATTGCCCTGCCTACCGTCAGGCAGGCCTGCTAAAGAGCAGGCAGGCAGCGCCCCGCCCGGTATTTGGAACTGTTGCACATTAAAAAGCACCGTGTGGATACAGGCTTTTCTACTTTTTTGAAGGAGGGCGGGGCTCGCAATGACGGCTCATTCCAAATACCAGATGAAATACTACCTTTTCCCCTCTATCCCCAGGCTGAAAGCCTGACACATCATTACCATGGGCACCGCCCGTGGCAGTAACTGCAGGCGCCACGGCCATCCATCGTCTTCCACTGGTTACTGTTTACTTTTCTTTAAACACAAAGGCACAAAGGCACAAAGGCACAAATACTTTTTCTAATACCTTAAACACAAAGGCACAAAGGCACAAAGGCACCAATACTTTTTCTAAGACCTTAAACACAAAGGCACAAAGGCACAAAGGCACCAATACTTTTTTCAAGATCTTTAAACACAAAGGCACAAAGACACAAAGGCACAAAAACACAAATTACTTTTTCCATTCCTCACTGTTCACTGTTCACTGTTTACTGTTTACTGTCTTTAAACACAAAGGCACAAAGACACAAAGGCACAAATTACTTTTTCCATTTCTCACTGTTCACTGTTCACTGTTCACTGTTCACTGTTCACTGTTTACTGTTCACTGTTTACTGTTTACTGTTTACTGTTCACCGTTTACTGGAGTTCTTGTATCCTGTCAGTAACTAAAACGAAATTTCCTGCCGGCCGGGATTTAGTTTTAACTTTTTTCCCTCCCAGATAAAGGCAGCATCCATTCCTTCGGGAATACTGATTTCCCCTGTCAGGTCAAGGGCTTCTCTGGTCAGGTTCAGTTCGATGTTTCCCAGGTGGTGTGGGTAGGTGGCTTTTATTTCAGTAAATTCTCCAAACACAGGGGCAATTTCCACTTTCCGGTGGCCGGGCTCCAGGGGGGTGATTCCGCAGACGGTGCGGAAGAAAAAATAGTTGGGTGAACTGCTCCAGGGATGGCATTCCGATCGCTGGTTTTCTTCTCCCCATTCCAGCGGTACTTCTGCAAAAGTGGTCAGTCCACGTTCTTTCATCAGCTGCCATTCGGAAAGTTCAGAAAGAAAATAATCCTGCAGGCCGGTTTTGTTCATGGCTTCAAAGAGGTACAGGTGCAGGAACAGGTCTACCTGCCCGAACCCGCCGGTGGTTTCCGGCAACTGTTTCATGAGCACCCGGGCATCCTCCCCGCTCACCGCCCCGGCGAGTATGGCCATGATGTTGGTGATTTGGCTGACCCGGCTGTCCTGGGGCGATTCGGTGTAGAATCCGTCGTTGTTTCTGCACAGCCGGTTTACCGCACGGCTAATACGGTTGGCCTCATAGGTGTATCTCCGCGCCGTTGCACCGTCACCCAGGTAAGAAAAAATTGCTGCGGCATGTCGTAAGGTATAGGCATAATGCAGTGTATAAAGCGTATTATTACCCTGGTATACACCGGGGGGTTCCCCGTACTGATAATTAAGCGGGTAACCCAGGGCCGCCCACCAGTCCAGTTTACCCAGCAATCCGTTTGGCTGCAACCTTTGTTCAAACCACCGGAGAACATTCTGTATGCCCTGGACGAATTGTGCAATAAATTCCCGGTCGTCTTTCCAGATCATGTAATCGTATATCTGGTCGATCCATATCAGTGAATAGGAGGGAATGATCAGGTGGAAGTTGCTGGGATAACAGGCCAGTGTCAGTCCATCGGGTATACGTGACCGGTCGGCCTGCACCAGCGAATTGCGTGTGAGCCGGTCGTCGCCCGACAGGGCAAGCAGTGCAAGATTGTGAACCCGTGCGTTGCCGGTATACTGCAGTTGCTCGTAATAGGCGTCGGCCAGGAGGTTGTCCTGTGCACACAGCGATACCGTCCGCCAACCCGCTTCCATTATCCAGTCGGTCAGCTCATTGCCGGTGCTGAACCCTGCCTTCAGTTCAAGCGGAGCCCTTGTTTCCACATGAAAATAATTATCTACGATAAGCGGCTCGTTAAATGTTTCTATATTCAGCTGGATGTATCGGAATGTGCGGATGTAAGTTGGCTTATACAGCCGGTTTTTTCCGCCGTCGGATACGAACACATCCTTTATGCCCACCATGTATTTTCCATCAATTTCGTCCCGGTTTCCTTTTGGGGAACGATGATCGGTAATCAGGTTTTCAGAGTACATCACCTGTATAATGGCATCTTTTCCGCCGCTTACATTCATTTCCGGATAACCCATGGTGAGGTAGTTCTGGTCAATAAGGATGATTACATAATCGTTGGGGGGAATTACCAGCGAGCCCATGTCATTGATGTAGCTGTTGCCCTCGGCCAGCCCGATGGTGCTGCGGATTTTTCCAAAGGGAACAGGAGTTTCCTTTAAAATCGGAACAGTGCGGGGTATCAGCAGTTTGCCACCCGGATAACGGATTCCTCCCGCATGCCTGGTTCCTCTTCCTCCGGCAACATCAGCCCACACAGCCGGTATCCAGGCGGTATCTTTGAATGCGGGAGTTTCCCAACCCCAGGGGTACCGGTCACCGCGGATGCTGTCGGTAGGATTGCCTGCATAGAACCCAAAATCAATGGTGCTGCGGTCGTTCAGCCAGTCTACAATCTTTGGATAGTGCGCACGGTTGTGAAAACATTTCCAGCTTCCGTCCAGGGAATTCACCATTTCTTCTTTTTCAGTATTTCCCTGAAGAAGGAAGGAAGTTATTTGCGAAAAGATGGAAAACGAACGTTTGGCGCCCCAGTTGACCACTTCTGCTGCAAGAAGGTTTTCTCCTTCATGAAGGTATTCAGCTATATCCACCGTTTCATAAAACCAGTGGGACAAATCGCCTCTTGCCGGTCCGCGAAGTACATACCGCCCGTTCACAAACAACCGGTAATGGTTGTCGGCGGATACATGAATGATAAAGCTGCCGGGCTTTTCATCCAGGTGAAAATCTTTGCGAAACAGCACCACTGCATGCGATCCGGGCTCTGTTTCCGGATGCATAATCCAGTGCGATGACCAGTTAACAGGTTCAGCAGCAGCAGTTATCAATGGCAGCAGCAACAGCCATACAATCAGGAACCGGCTCATTTTTCGTCTGTTTATCTTATTGAAGTTAAGGGTGCAAAACAGGTATCTTTCAAATGAAAACAAAAACAGGTAAGCATTGTTTCGTGCCTTCCGGGAGAATTGCTCTGAACATTGATTCTCTTATTGCCATGATTACCCTGATTGTTCAGGACAAAGTGCTTCTGTGCAAACAGCGGGAATTGAACCGGTGACTTCAAGTCATCAGCTCAAGAGCAGCACGGTTCAGCTGTCCTTCAGCTGTTGTCTGCCACAAAGCAGCTCCCTCAATCAGGATAATCCTTTCATCCTGTTAATCATGGTTCAGAAGGAGTAGTCTGAACCTTGATTCTCCTGATTGATATGATTTCCATGATTTCAGAAAACAAAGTGCTTCTCTTGCAGGTACTCAATCATGGTCATCCATTAATCCTTCTAATCATGGTTCAGACAATGTACCGGGAGTCATCGGTTCATCAGAATTATCCGCTTATACCCGGTAAGCCCGGGAGTTCCGTTATCGGTTCCTTTTAAAATGAGGTGAATACTTGTATTTTCTTCCAGTTCAGGCATTGGGAAAACAATCCTGGGGCCATCGGCCGGGGGATTGAATTCGTCCTTAAAGTTGCCTGCCTCCGGATAAACAATCCACCGGAAGTGGAGGCTATCGCCGTCGGGGTCTTTTGAACCGGATGCATTGAGCTTTACTTTTTTACCCGGTTTTTTACGGATAACCAGAGCCTCATGACCCGAATGGCCGTTTACAGTCATGGTGGGAGGGTGATTGGCTTCTGCCGCATCCATTACGCACCAGTCCAGGCGTGCAGCAAATTCCCGCTGGAAGTCATCGCGCCAGCGGGAAACTGAAACCCTTGCATTTGTTTCACCGCCGTAACTGTCGGTTGCATCGGTATAATAGCCGTTTTCTGATTGCTCAAACCTGCCTCCCCAGCCTCCGTATTCAGGCTTTTCGGGAACATTCAGTCCGTTTTCAAGAAAGTAAAACCAGGAAGGGGTATCTCCTTCCTTCATAAGTCCGTGAGGATTTGGGGCAGTCCAGGTTTTTACAGGATAAAGCGCCCCGAGGGGGCCGTGGTTCTCCAATACATGTTCCCTGAACCATTCCATGGAGGTGAGGCTTTCATCTCCGCCAAGGTACATCCCCCGGAACACGGCATTCCGAATGTCTTGTCCTTCAGCTGCCCGGTTCAGTATGTAAAACAGTCCCGGAAAATGTTCTATTATCCGGCTGAATATTTTATCCTGGTCGGCAATGTCGTAAATCCTGAGCTTTGCAACAAAATCCCTGTATTGGTCTGCTGTACGGGTATTTTTAACTTTCCACAGCGCCTGGGCCAGATCGGTCTGACCTCCCCATATTCCAATATTCAGAGGCCTGGCATCTTCTTTATCTGCACACCGTATGATCCATTCCGATGCTTCGGTATCATTTCCCCGGCCAACATTGTCCCATCCCCTCAGGGGATTGCCTTTTTTTATTACCGACATCAGATTGCCGGGTGGGGGAAAGTCTGGTCTGTGTTTTACCAGATTGGGGTGTACCTCTGCATAAGCCTGTATGATCTCCTTAATTAAATCCGGACGGATGATGCTTTCTTTCAGCTCCCCCGGAGTACCGGAAGCTGAACTGATGATTCCCTCGATTTCAAAATCACACGAGTAGAGCATCAGCCGGATGAGCGACTGCTGGTCGTCGGGGTCGCCACCAATATCGGTGGTTATTAGCAACCGGGGTTTTTGTGCGGTACCTGCAAATGCAATCACCAGCAGTATTAGAAGAATACAATATTTTTTCATCGTTTCTTTCGTAATTAATTTAGTCTTTAATAGCTGGATGGAACTCATGCTCGTTTCTATTTAGTTAATTTTTTTTACAGAATGATAATTACAGAATCGGATAAAGATAAATATTTTACCGGTTATTGGCGGTTGGGTGGCGGGGTTTAGCAGATTGGCCCCAGACGGAATTGTAGAACTGCGGACACTATTTGAAAAAATGTATACCTGCAAATTAGAATTCTGTTTGTTTTAATTCCTTTAGGCAGCATTGCTAATTCACCCTGCTCTGGTGAATGGCACATTCCTTGATAAGATTATATTGTCATATGATTATTAAAACCGAAAAAGAGTTTTATCTCTGATGAAAATTATAAAAAACTACAGAAAAAGGATTTAAAATTTTATTTTTGTGCCTAAATAAATACACAAATGAAGAATTGGGACTGGAAGAAACTTATCATTACTCTGTTCAGGGTGGCCATAGGATGGCATTTTTTATACGAAGGATTGTCTAAATTTTGGACTACAGGCTGGACTGCTACCGGATTTCTGGCAAACGCCACAGGACCGTTTGCAGGTTTTTACCGCTGGATGGCTTCCTCTGAAGGATTAATGAATATCATTGATCCGGTGAATATAGCTGCCCTGATGTTGATAGGAACAGCGCTGTTTTTAGGAATAGCCATACGGTATGCTGCCATAGGTGGTATATCTCTGCTGATGCTGTATTATTTTGCGTATCCGCCCTTTGGAGGTTCAATTTTTGCACCGGTTGAGGGAAGCCTGTTTCTGGTGAATAAAAACCTGATAGAAGCGATTGCGCTGCTGGGAATTCTGTTGATGAAAGAAAAAGGTTATGGCATTTATGCACTTCCATGGATACCGGCTAAAAAGAATCCGGAAGTACTTCCTGCTACAGGTACCCACAACCTGTCGCATTCACGGCGTGAAGCACTGAAGAACCTGGCAACGCTTCCTGCACTAGGAATTATTGGTCTGGGTGCCTTCCGTGAATCCAGGGATTTCGGAACCGATACCTTATCGGGTGCTACCATACAGGTAGGAGGTGCCGATATCAGCCAGCTGAAGGGAAAGCTCCCGACCAGCAAAATAGGTAACCACGAAATCAGCCGCCTGGTATTCGGCGGTAACCTGATTGGTGGCTGGGCTCATTCACGCGACCTGATTTATGTTCCTTCCCTGTTCCGTGCCTACAACACCGAAAAGAAAATATTTGAGACCCTGATGCTGGCCGAAAAGGCAGGTATCAATTCCATTAACATCGGGTTCCCCACAATGGAGACCATGGTGAAATACCGTAAGGTTACCGGCAGCAACATCAAGGTGATTGTACAGGTGCATCCGGATATGAAGGAGAACGATTATTATGTCAACATCGATAAGGCCATAGATGCCGGTATGGACATTATACAGGTGCAGGGTAACTGGTGCGACTGGCTGGTACGCGATAACCGGATTGATGTAATTGACAAAATGCTTGGCAGGATACGTTCGCAGGGATATACGGCAGGGCTGGCCTCTCATACCATAGATGCATTGATTGCCTGCGAGGAGCAGGGCATTATTCCGGACTATTACATGAAAACCATGCACCACGACCAGTACTGGTCGGCTCACCCAATGGAGAACCGTGTGCCTTTTGAGGTGGATGGTAAAAAACACCTTGACCACAACCGTTTCCACGACAACATCTTTTGTCTGTTCCCCGACCGGACAGTTGAGTTCGTGAACCGGGCAACGGTGCCGGTTATGGGATTTAAAGTGCTGGCCGCCGGAGCTATTAAGCCGGAAGACGGATTTAAATGGGCCTTTGAAAACGGTGCTGATTTCATTTGTGTGGGCATGTTCGATTTTCAGGTTGTCAACGACGTGAACATTACCATAGATGTCCTTAATAAATTGAACAACCGAAAACGGGAGTGGGTGGTTTAAGAATAATTTTTCAGGGAAATATTTACCTTGGATACATTCAATAAGCATGAATGTATTTTAAAAATTATGCTTATTGAAATAGATTTCTTATCCTGACAGTAAACTTACCATTTTTCACAAAATTGAATTATTTTCTGGTTTGTTATCATTGGTATAAATTCGAATTAACAGCATTTAGAGCTGGATGGATTTGGTTGGTTTACTTTTTATTACAGCTCTGATATTCCTGCATAATTTAAAACTGCTCTTTTCCAAAAGTGCTGTCAGCTTTACGCCCCGATCCATTGTTCATATTAAACGACCAGGAAACAGTAAATTCAAGAATGGGACCAGAGCGGTTAAATTCAGAATCCTGATAAAATATCTGTTCTCCATTTGCATTGTAAGCCCGTGTATGCTGGCCTTCGATATTTGAAGCAAGTATATCCAGGACTTTCAATCCAAAATCCCATCCTTCCAGTTTTTGAGGAGTAAAATTTAAGGCTGCATTTGACACATGGAACATATCGTTTCTTCCTTGTGTAGTGACTGTTGCGGAACGTAAATCGTAGTCCAGAGTGAGTTTTAGGGAAGACGATAAAAACATGTTGGCATTGGCTTTCAGACTCCAGTTGGTGCTGCGGTTATTTTCGCGAAATCCAAATATGTCCCCTTGCACATTGAAATCATAAAGCGACCCGCCAAGAAATAAACGGGCAAATGAACCTGCACTCAGGTTTGCATTTAATTCGCCTCCCAGTGCCCGCACATTTCCCGAGTTTGTATAACTTCGGATTAAAACATTTTCCACCTCGTAAACAGTATTTACCCTGAAAATAGCATTATCAGTTCCGCGGTAAAACCCGGTTAATGTGAACTGTTGGTTTCCGGTTCTGTTTCGGAGCGACAGTTCCGCATTTGAGAGGTATTCCGGTTTCAACTCAGGGTCTCCTACCACATACACTTCATGATGCCGCCTGTAAAGGAAGGGAGCCATATTTTTAGTGGGAGGTCTGTTGATTCTCCTGCTTCCTGCAAGTATAAGGGAATTTGTTTCATTCAGTTCATAACTCAGGTGCAGGGTTGGAAACCAGTCGTACTGATTTACGGTATACTCCGGTTGAGTTGTACGCTGGAAAAGGTTCAGATAATCGGGGTTCCCCAGTTCAAGCGATTGATTGGTGTACTCAAGCCGCAATCCGGCCTGATAGGAAAACTGACCTAAGCTGCCTGTATAATCGATGTAACCTGCATAAATTGCTCTCGACAGATTGATGTTATTATTGAATTCGGTTTGTGTTCCCCAACTGCCTGACTGAACATCCAGCGTATCAAAGTTAAAAATGCCGGTCTGTTTCAGGTATTGGGGTTGAAGTCCGATTCCCAGTGAATGACCGTTATCCAGATTAAGTTCATAATCGATTGTAAGCCGCACACCATCAAGCGGGGTATCGTCGGTCTGGTAAAAATGGCGAATCAGTTCATCCTGCTGATTATTCATTCTGTCGAAGTTATAGTCAGGATTATCTATCAGCCAGCTTAATCCTGAATGTTCATACAGTGCTGACATCTGCAGCATGGAGTTGTTATTGAAACGTGTGACATAATCAAAATTTATTGTATGAAAATTACCTGACCGGTCATCTGTATTTGGATTGTAAATCCATTGTTCCTGCATGTCAATACCAGGGACCGGATTTTTATCCACATCAGCAAAAAAATTAGAATAAATATAATGTGCAGTTCTGCCCTGGTTTCTAAAGCCATAGTAATAGTAAGCAGAAATCATATTTTGTTCATTGAAATGGTAATCAAGTCCGATGTTCGCTGAATAATTTTCCTCCCATTCCAGTCGCTCTCCACTGGCCACCATATGGTAGTAGATGCCGTTGTTTTGCAGGAGGCGGGCATCACCGGTACGGTAACTTTTCAGGTTTCTTTTGTTGTAGTTCAGGCCACCAAATAATGTAAGGTTGTTTTTTTGGTATATCAGGTTCATTCCTCCTCCCCAGCGGTCGTAGTTAAGATGCTGGCCACTGTATTGATGGGTTTTATCAGCCCAGGGAGCACCTCCAAGCAATCCGTTGGCAACAACAGATAAGCCTTCTGCTCCTGATCTTTTGGTTGTAATGTTTATGACCCCGCCTGCACCTTGTGCGTCGAACCGTGCTGTTGGAACAGTAATTATGTCAATGCTTTCAATGGTATTCGCAGCAATTTGCCCCAGCAACACCGATGGTTCCATATGGGTAGGTTTGCCATTGAGATATACCATAAAATCAGATGTTCCTCTCAGGGAAACGGTTCCGTCAGGAGCGACTGCGATGGACGGCAGCCGGTTTAATACATCAACGGCTGTTCCTCCCCGGGTGGTTTCAAAATCGGAAGTCCGGTATGTCTGTCGATCAATTTGACGGGTAGTGGTACTTGCCATTCCCTGGACATTTACACCCCCGAGCTCAAATACAGCGGGAATTAGGGCTACTTCACCAAGGTCTATAGTTGGGGTGGTTTGATTAACAGAAACATTCGCCAATGTGTCAGCATTGTACCCAATAAATGACATTACAATATTAAAACGGCCGAAACCAGACCCTGTGATGATAAAACGACCTTCTTCATTTGATATGGAACCATCCTGCATTGTCTTAAAATCATGTGTAAAAAGAGCTATGGATGCAAATGGAATGGCATCACCGGTTTCTGAATCAATTATTCGGCCTGATATTTCTGGTTTCTGAGCAGTAACAACCGTAACATAAAAAATCATAGAAAAAACAGACAGGCTGGTAAGGAATATTTTAACTTTTGTCATATCGGAAAACAAGGTTTTACAGGTATCAACATCCTCTTAATGTTATTGTTCATTTCGCTTATCTACTGGAACTTTCAGTGCCCGGAAGCAATGCAATCAGAATTTCATAACCTGCAATTTTCAAATTCATAAATACCATTTAAAAAAAAATACATCAACCCTGAAACAAATTTCTACGGATACCTGTCAATTACTTCACCGTTCTCATTTATTACAGTAAGTTGCTGATGGGCACCCTGTAGGGTGAGCAAAATAAAATGCCGTTGGGACAATGCCTTATTCAGGTACCAGGTATCTTCAACGTCGTGTGTTTCCCTGACATAAACACCCCAGGCGCCATCACCCACATACACAATTCCGTTTTCATTTATCTCATTTCGTTTTATTGGGAATGTTCTTTTATACGTATGGTCATGGTTCTCGAAGGCAAGTTTTACATTGTATTCTTCAAACAAGGGCAGCCAGTTAAAGCGTATCTTTGTAGCAAGGGAACTGTTGAAATCCCGTGCCGAAGGATAAGCCCCAAGATGGTACACAGGTATAATATGCAGGATATCTTTTCGTTCGTTTAATCTGGATTTAAGCCAGGAGGTTTGCTCCCCGTCAACCGGGTTATTGTGCCCGGTGTCGAGCATGAAGAGGCTCAAATAATTTCCAAAATCCAGTACATTGTAACCCGGATGGCCGGGGAAAGCATACAAGCTGTAAAAATAGGGGGAATGCTTTTCCCTGTCCTCGTCATTGCCGCTGAACCTTTCGGGCCTGTAATATCCTCCTGCCACCTCATGATTCCCAATTCCAACCACAATGGGGATAATCCGGTTCTCTTCTGTTATCAGGGTGTTTTTGCATATTTCAAACCAGCTGTGAACTTTGTCTACCTCTTTTGCCAAACCGTTTTCATAAGCCATATCGCCTCCCATAATAATGAAATGAGGATCGAATTTCACTACCTGGCTGTTTGTTTTTTTCAGCATGTCTGTTTCGTGCATTGTATCACCACCAATAGCAATCCGGATTGGTTCTGAGGCTATATTGTCAGGCATTGTCCGAAATGAATAGATCGGTTCAAAGTCTCCAAATTTTACCTGGTAATTCGTTCCCGGTCTGAGCCTGGTTAATGCTACCCTGTGAACAAAACGGTCTGAAAAAGGAAATGGATGGACGTTACTTTCTTCTTCTTTCCAGTCCTCTTCCCCTTCCATTCTGTAAGAAAGAGTCGCGGGTTGGTCATCGGTAGTATGCCAGTCGAGGCTCATTGTAGTGGAAGGATTTTCGGTCCAGGTAAGCAGTATCCCCAAAGGTTCATTTTGTGCATACGCAGATACAACAATTACCAGCGCCAATGCAAAAAGGGAGGTAAATTTTAATTTCATTTTTTTGTTTTATTTATTAATACAAATTTCAGATGTGAAGGTTTTATCAAAATAATTGATGGCCGGTAGATATGTTAGATGAGCAGTGAGTAGGGAGTAGTGAACAGTGAATAGTAAACAGTGAAAAGTCAAACAGTGAACAGTAAACAGTAAACAGTAAATAGTAAACAGTGAACAGTAAACGGTGAACAGTGTCCGGGAATCAGAGTCCGGTCTTGCTACTTGTGTCTAAACATCTTGTTTCTAAAAAATGTCTTTGGTTTTTGAAGGAAGTTAACAGTTAACAGCATGCAACTTGCATTTACAAATTTGTTTTACCTTTGATTTTAAACTGTAAATAAAACAGAATGAAATATGAAAGTCTTGGATTTGTGTGCCTTCTTTTGATGAACATTGTGGCATGCACTAATCGCCAGTCAGAACCTGTAAGCCAGTCGGCAGGCGAGCTGTTATTCCAATTTACGGATATGGAACCCCGATGGAACAGTTTTGAGAATCCTGATTCGGAAAAGGGAGCAGGTGGTCAGGAGAATAAAGGCGCCAAAGGGCATCCCTATGATTTTTTAAAAGCAGGTGAGACCAAAGTCCTGATGGATGTGGAAGGACCGGGTATCATTAACCGCATGTGGTTTACAATTCAGGATCGCTCACCTCAAATGCTGCGTTCGCTTAAAATTGAAATGTTCTGGGACGGGGAACAGAAGCCGGCAGTGTCGGCTCCTTTCGGTGATTTCTTTGGCAACGGACTGGGAAGGCTTGTAAAACATGAGAGTGAACTGTTTTCAAGTGCTGAAGGCCGGTCGTTCAACTGCTTTATTCCAATGCCATTCAAAACGGGGGCAAGGATTGAGGTGACCAATCAGGGACTTCAGGATCTTGACATGCTTTTTTATGATATTAACTTTGTTAAGCTTAACAAATGGTACGATGATAACCTGTATTTTCATTGCTATTGGAACCGCGATACGGCAACTACACCAGGAGTGGATTATACCATCTTGCCTAAAGTGGAGGGGAGGGGTCGTTTCCTGGGCGTTAACTTTGGCGTAATGGCTAATCCTGCTTATCAAAAGTCATGGTGGGGTGAAGGTGAGGTTAAAATGTATCTGGACGGTGATGTTGAATTTCCTACGCTCATCGGTACTGGTACCGAGGATTATATTGGTACGGCATGGGGCCAGGGTGCGTTCATCAACCGCTATACCGGCTGCCCTGTTGCTGATACAGAAAACGACCACTGGACATTTTACCGGTATCATATTCCCGACCCCATTTACTTTAGCATGGAATTCAGAGCCGATATTCAGACCATGGGCGGAAACATGAAAGATAAAGTAATTGAATTTATTGATAACGGGGCGCCGCTGATACCGGTTTCTGTTCAGGACGGACAGGTGTTTGTGGGATTGATGGATTCTGTACAACCGTTCGACTTGAAAAGAGATGATTTAATGAACGGCTGGACGAACTTCTACCGTTCTGACGACTGGTCATCCACAGCCTATTTCTATCTGAACAAACCCGTCAGTAATCTACCCGGGCTGGCTGCTATGGGATTAAGAACATACAGGTTAAATTAAAATTGTTTAAAAAAAGACTATGAAACATTTATGCTGGTTTAAAGTAATTTTGTCGGTATTTCTTCTATTTGTAATATTACAGTCAAATGCTCAGGATCCCAAACGTTTTCAGAAAGCAGTTGAAGAGCTTGTGAAAAAAGAATACAATTTCAGTCCCGACAAGGAAGTGGTGGTTTTTGCAGGCAGCTCAAGCATCCGGATGTGGAAAGACGTGCAAGCTGCTTATCCTGAATACAATGTTATCAACAATGGGTTTGGTGGATCCCATTTCAGCGATCTGATTCATTATTACAGGGAACTGATAGCAATTCGGCGGCCGGATATTTTGTTTATATATGAGGGAGATAACGATATTTTTTCAGGGAAGAATCCTAAAAAAGTAGCAGATGAAGCCAGGCAGTTGATAAATAAAGTGCATCAGGATTTTCCGGAAACAAAAATTGTATTGATTTCCGCCAAGCCAAGCCTTGCCCGTTGGAAGCTGAAAAAAGAGTATCAACAACTGAACAGGTATCTGGAAAAGCTGGCCAAAAAAAGAGAAGGTTTAGAGTATGCTGATGTATGGAAGGCCATGGTGGATGAAAGGGGAGATGTATATACCGATATTTTTGTTGACGATAATCTTCACCTGAACGAAAAAGGATATGAAATCTGGGAAGAGGTTATCGGTAAATTTTTAAAATAAGGCAGTTGTTTACCTGAGGTGAGCAGTAAAAAGATCCTAATTTTCAGAATCAAGGTGTCATCCACTGGCAGGATTTCATTCATGGAGAATGGATGGCATCGCTTTGGGCCGATGCTATCCCTATTTCTGAAAAAAGAAATCCATCATAAAGAAAGGCTGGCAGGCTGAAATCTAAGCAATAGCATCCACCCTTAGCGGGCATGGATGCCATCCGGGCAGAATGTCATCCACGGGCAGGAACAAACAAAAAGCCGGACGTTTTCGCGGCCGGCCTTCTATATGAGAATTGAACTGAATTCTGTTTTTATTCTTCCTTGTATGCCTCAATCAGGATTTCAAGTATTTTCTTGCCTGCAGCGGCTACGCTTGTTCCGGGTCCAAAGATGGCCACCGCACCGGCATCATAAAGGTATTGGTAATCCTGTGAAGGAATCACTCCACCTACTATGACCATTATATCGTCGCGGCCAAGCTTTTTGAGCTCTTCAATAACGGCCGGCACTAAGGTTTTATGACCTGCGGCCAGTGAGGATACCCCCAGCACGTGTACATCGTTTTCAACAGCCTGCTTTGCTGCTTCTTCCGGAGTCTGGAACAGCGGGCCTACATCTACATCGAAGCCGATGTCGGCATAGCCGGTAGCAACCACTTTGGCACCACGGTCGTGTCCGTCCTGCCCCATTTTAGCTACCATAATACGCGGCTGGCGTCCTTCCATTTCGGCAAACATCTGAGCCAGCTCCTGTGCTTCCTTAAATTCCGATTTGTCTTTTGCTTCTGATTTATACACGCCTTCAATTGTTCTGATTACTGCCTTGTACCTTCCGGCCACCTTTTCACAGGCATCGGAAATCTCACCCAAAGATGCACGTTTTTTTGCTGCATCGATAGCCAATTCCAGTAAATTTCCCTTTCCGGTTTCAGCAGCTTTTGTAATTGCTGAGAGTGCAGCCTGCACATCGGCCTCGTTGCGTTCGGCCCGCAGTTTCTTTAACCGCTCAATCTGCGATAGGCGAACTGCCGTATTATCGATGTCGAGGATATCTATGGGATCCTCTTTGTCGAGGCGGTACTTGTTAATCCCCACAATGGTTTGGGTGCCGCTGTCGATTTTACCCTGTGCGCGTGCCGCTGCTTCTTCAATACGCATTTTTGGTACACCGGTTTCAATGGCCTTGGCCATACCACCCAGTTTTTCCACTTCCTGGATAAGTTCCCATCCTTTTTTGGCCAGTTCATGGGTCAGTGTTTCCACGTAATAGGAACCTGCCCATGGGTCGAGCGAACGGATTATTTCGGTTTCCATCTGCAGGTGCAGCTGGGTATTGCGGGCAATACGTGCAGAGAAATCTGTAGGAAGAGCGATGGCTTCATCCAGTGCATTGGTGTGCAGACTCTGGGTGTGGCCCAATGCTGCAGCCATGGCTTCAATGGCCGTACGGCCCACATTGTTGAACGGGTCTTGTTCGGTAAGCGACCAGCCAGAAGTCTGCGAGTGCGTACGCAGCGCCATCGACTTTGGATTTTTTGGATGGAATTCCTTCACGATTTTCGCCCACAGCATACGGGCAGCACGCATCTTGGCAATCTCCATAAAGTGGTTCATCCCGATGGCCCAGAAGAATGACAATCGTGGTGCAAAGGCATCGATATCCAGCCCCGCACGGATACCTGTGCGCAGGTAATCCAGCCCGTCGGCCAGGGTATAAGCCATTTCGATATCGGCAGTAGCACCGGCTTCCTGCATATGGTAGCCCGAGATGGAGATGGAGTTGAATTTCGGCATGTGCTTCGACGTGAATTCGAAGATGTCTGCAATAATCTTCATCGAGAACTCCGGCGGATAGATGTAAGTATTGCGCACCATGAATTCCTTCAGGATGTCGTTCTGAATGGTTCCGGAAAGCTGCTCCAGGGTTGCACCCTGTTCCAGTCCGGTTACAATGTAGAAGGCCATCACCGGCAGCACGGCTCCGTTCATTGTCATTGATACCGACATCTTATCGAGCGGGATTTCATCGAAAAGGATTTTCATGTCGAGAATCGAATCGATGGCCACGCCTGCTTTTCCCACATCACCCACTACGCGGGGATGGTCGGAATCGTAGCCACGGTGTGTGGCCAGGTCAAATGCCACAGACAAACCTTTCTGTCCGGCAGCCAGGTTACGGCGGTAGAAGGCATTCGATTCTTCAGCAGTTGAAAACCCTGCATACTGGCGGATGGTCCATGGCTGCATGGCATACATTGCCGAGTAGGGCCCGCGCAGGTATGGCGGCAGTCCGGCAGCATAATTCAGATGCTCCAACCCTTCCAAATCTTCTTTGGTGTAAACCGGCTTGACAGGAATCTGCTCCGGAGTGAGCCAGTTCTTTTTGATGTTGTTTTTTTTCATCCAGTCAGCAGCATTTTGTTTGGCTACTGCTGATTTGATGTTTATACTTTTAAATCTTAATGTCATGACTTTTATTTTTTAACACAAAGACACAAGGACACAAAGGTTAGAAATAACCATTTATTTTACGCCTTATGCCTTGCTTAATTAACGGAACATTGAAATTTATTAAATAACCTAATTTGATTTTTGAGAGTTTCATGTATGTAAGCAGCTGGACTTCGTGAACAGGCATCAAACATTCAACTGCTTTTAATTCTATAATAATGGATTTTTCTACAAGCAAATCGATATAAAAATCTTTATGCACAGCTTTTCCTTTATAGAAGACAGGAAGTTGTATTTGCCTTTCCACTATAATATTACGATTTAACAATTCTTCAAACAAGCATATTTCATAAACTGATTCAAGTAAGCCCGGGCCAAGTTCTTTATGCACCTCATAAGCCGCATTTACAATATGTTTTCCCAACTTTTCTATTTCAGCCTTTGAAATCATCCTGGTGTCTTTGTGTCCTTGTGTTTAAATCTTAATATTCAATTTTGATTGATACGCCTTCAGATCTTCAAGGATATTGCTCTTTACGTGAATAAAGTTGGTGATTCCCTTTGCTTCCAATTGAGGTCTGCATTCAGGATTTCCTGCCACTACAAGGATTTCTTCATTCAATTTTTCAGCAATCTGTGGTGCCAGATCAGCATATTCATCATCAGAGCTGCAAACTACCACGATATCTGCATTTTTTGCCCTTGCAGCCTGAAGACCTTCTTCCACTGTTTTAAACCCGTTGTTGTCAATTACCTCAAAACCGGCTACTGCAAAGAAGTTGGTGCTGAACTGTGCACGAGCCTTGCGGAAGGCGAGGTTGCCAATAGGCAGCATAAAGACTACCGGACGATTGTTGTTTTTGGCATACAAATCGGTTTTGTAGCGCAAGGCTTCAAATGGCTGGGCAGCACGGTAAGGTTTTAAGGTTTCCACTTCGGCTCCTTCCTGGGTGCAATTGGAAGCGGTAAATACCCATTCCGGATATTCCTCATCAGTGGATTCGGTAAAGTTGGGAAACTGATTTACTCCCAGAAGATTCTCTCGACGAAAGGCAATATTGGTATCACGTTTGGAGGCCGTCGTTTTTATTTCATTTTGAACAAACCCCTCGCGGAAAGCCTGAATAAAACCACCTTTATCCTGAACCTGCAGGAAAAGATTCCATGCATGTTCGATAAGCGAGGCTGTCAGATTTTCGATGTACCAGGCACCCGCACCCGGGTCAGCAATTTTATCGAGATGAGCCTCTTCCTTTAGCAAAATCTGCTGGTTGCGGGCTATTCGTTCAGAGAATTCCGTGGTATCACCGAATATGGCATTGAACGGAAGCACAGAGATTGAATCGGCGCCTCCCAAAACGGCCGACATGGCTTCGGTCTGGGTACGAAGCATGTTTACATACGGATCGTAGAAAGTTTTATTGTAAGTATTGGTTTCACTGTGGGCAATCAGTTTGGCCGACTCGTCATTCTTTGGATCATATGCTTTTACTATTTGCGCCCAGAGGAAACGGGCAGCCCTGAGCTTGGCTATTTCCATAAAATAGTTGTTGCCAATGCCGAAGTTGAACTTTATGTTTCCGGCCAGCTCATCAATATTCAAACCGGCATCGGTAAGCCTCTCCAGGTATTCAACCCCCTGGGCAAGTGAAAAGGCCAGTTCCTGAACAAGGGAAGCACCGCTGTTGGCAAAATATTTACCATGAACACCAATTACCCTGAACTGAGGAAGAGAAGCCGTTTCTTCCACTGCCTGTTTCAATTCATTAAATGCATTGTCCTTCATTTTACCCTTCAGCACAAATGAGCCTATCGGGTCAACAGATGTAGAACCAATTATTTGGTCACCTTTGTATTTACCCTTCACATATTCAGCAAAAGGTTCTGCGAAATTGCATTTATCGCACAAACAAACAAAATTTGTTTCAATGGCCTCCAGGCAGATATCCTTCAGCAGTACTGCCATATCGTCTTTCGATAGTTCTGTGCTGCAATCGAAACAAAATCCGAGGGAGTTAACACCCTTACCTAATACGATAAGCGCTTTTTTATTGGCTTCAGCATAATTCTTCACACGAATATCCTGGCGAATAAACCAGTCGTTGCCGGTTTTCTTATTGCCACGTATATAAGGAAATTCCCCGGGAAGTGCACTGAGATAATCAAGCCCTTCCAGATTCTCCTGACGGTAGTAAGGCCGGACACTAATGCCTTCATGAGTTTTCCAAACAAGTGCCCGCTCATAATCTTTGCCTTTTAAATCGGCATTTATCTTCGCTTCCCACGCTTCTGTTGAAACGGGTTCAAACTCTGTGAAAAGCTTTTGGTTTTTATCTGACATGTTAATAACTTTTTTAAAATCGGAGGGCAAAATTAGCCGTTTCAAAGGTTTGAACATCAGAAATCAGTCTGATTTTGGGATATATTAATAAAAATCATGTTTTTTGATGGTATTTGTAAAGTTAATATTACCTGATTAAGCTTATTTGCCTTTGACGTTAACCTCCAACAGACAATTTTACTTTAATTATTTGTTTACAAATTTTAACATTAATATAATCCCTTATTTAATAAGCATTTAATATCTTTTATAAATATTTTGAATAACTATTTTATACTTTATTTAAACATTATTCTTGTTTAATCCTTTATATCGTTAAGTTATACAAAACGAGAATTGACAAAATTAATTAGAAAACATCATTACAATTTTAAAACACGAAGTCATGAAAACAAATTTTAATTTTTTACCGGGGATACTGCTACTTTTTTCTGTTCTCTTATTTACAGGATGCAGTGATGAAGAAGATGTCCCTCAGGTGAATGAAAGAAGCATTGTTGAAGTAGCTGCTGATGCAGGGAATTTCACTATTCTGATTGAGGCTGCCCAAAAGGCAGGTTTGGCCGGGTTTTTAAGTACCCAAAATGACCTTACTGTATTTGCACCTACTGATGCAGCTTTTGAGGCGCTGCTTGGTGATCTTGGACTATCGTCACTTGATGATATTCCAGTGTCTGATCTGACTGCAATTCTTTCCTATCATGTTATCGGAGCAAAAGTCTTTTCCTCCGGTCTGAGTACTGGATATGTATCCACTTTGTCAGAATACGACGACAACAGTATTTCCATGTATATTGAAACGGGCTCAGGTGTAATTATCAACAATTCTGTATCGGTAACAACCGCCGACATTGAAGCTGGCAATGGAGTGATTCATGTGGTTGATAAGGTGATACTTCCGCCTACGGTTGTAAACATTGCACTGGCGAATAGCAATTTTACCACACTCGTTCAGGCTGTAGTAAAAGCCGGATTGGTTGATGCACTAAACAGTGAAGGCCCCTTTACTGTATTTGCTCCAACAAATGCTGCTTTTGAAACACTGTTTTCCCAGTTAGGCATATCCGGCATTGATGATCTGACAGCTGAACAATTGATACCAATTTTAATGTATCACGTGGTGCCGGGAAATGTTCTTTCAACAGAACTGAGCTCAGGTGAAGTGGGGACACTAAGCGAAAGCAAAAATCTGACCGTTGATTTAAGTTCAGGTGTAAAAATTAACGAAAGCTCGGTAGTGGCTGCCGACATACAGGGGACAAACGGAGTGGTTCACGTTATCGACCAGGTGCTTATTCCCTAATAATAAAGCAACAATCGGCGGCATATGATGCTGAAACAATTATTCAAAACAGGAAATTATTTTTTTAAATTTTAAAATTAACAGTTATGAAAACAAAAATTAGAAACATTGCAGCAGCGATATTGGTGGTAGCAGGAATATCATCGGTTTCTGCTTCGGAATCAGCAAATTTAGGTCTGTCATCAAACTTTGAGTACGAAGTCATGAATTTGGAGGACTGGATGATGGATACAGAACATTTCATTGTGGAAGAAATAAAATCTTCGGGTCAAACGGTGGTAGCAATTGCTGCAGGTGTTCCTGACTTTTCCATCCTGGTGGAAGCGGTAACAAAAGCAGGGCTGGCAGAAGCTTTAAGTGCTGAAGGACCTTTTACTGTGTTTGCACCAACAAATGCAGCATTCGAAAATCTGTTCTCCAGGCTTGGGGTTTCAGGGATCAAAGACCTTACTGCAGAGCAGTTGACCCCGATTCTCACCTACCATGTGGTTCCCGGAAAAGTAATGTCGACCGATTTGTCGAATACCACGGCAGGCACTCTGAATAATGGCAACAGCCTCAGAATTGATTTGTCGGACGGGGTGAAAATCAACAACAGCAAAGTGGTTGCTGCTGATATTGAAGGCAAAAATGGAGTGATACATGTGATTGACGAAGTACTTGTACCTGAATAGCAAAAAATAGTGGAAGCAATTTATTGTTGTCTGAACGCAATTTAAATAGGCTGGTTTCGAAGGAAACCGGCTTTTTTTTACCTGAAAAGTTATTGCCTGTATGATGGTTTAAGTTAAACAGAATAGGGTTAACTTTTTTTCACCTTCTTATATCAACAGTTTTTTCTAACTTGCGATTTCATTGTTTTATGGGATAGAATGGAAAAACTACAATGGTCAAAAGATGTGTTTGGATCAAAGCTGGAAATCAGGCGTAGCTATGAACTTATAGGCAGCATCCGGTGGGAGAATATCATTAGTTCACAGGCACAGGCAATGATAGCTGGCAGATTGTTTACCCTGAACCGCGAGTTTTTTTTGTCAAAGATTGAAATTTATGATTCCAATGACCAATCTTTGTTAGGGATGGTGATGATTAATCTGTTCAATCCCCGCAGCGATGTTGTTATCAATGGCAAACGTTTTGAACTTGAGATACAGAACTTCTGGCAATCGCGCTGGTCATGGAAGTACAATGGTACTGAAATTATTACTTACTCTTCAAATTTTTTTCTTACAAAAGATAAGGGGGAAATTGAATTATTTACCACATTGAGTGAAGAGGTTGAAATACTGATTCTTCTTGGTCTTTTTGTCCGGAATCAGTTTGTACTTTTTATGCTTTTAATTCTGTTGATTGTCCTTTTGATTGTAGTTTGAATCTGTATAGAAGTGTCTGACCAAATGAATTTTCTTTTTTGTAGCATTCCAGATATTTATAAAAGAAAAGGCTGTCCACCGACAGCCTTTTAACTCCCGGTTTCCCGGGAAAACCTAAACCAACTAAACCTAACAAACCATAAACCTGCATGAATGCAGGTGTGATGATTGCTTTAAATATCCTGTTTTATACATATGAAAATTCAATCATAAGCAAATATATTATTTTTCCCCAATAATTTTAATCGTTTGTTTTTTCTCCTGCTGCTTCCATCACTTTTTTTACAGAACCATGAAGTATTAACAGACGCCGGGCTTTACTTTTATTATAGCCAAGTTCTTCCATAATCATTTGGGTACCGCGTTCAATCAGTTTATTGTTTGTAAGCTGCATATTGACCATTTTATTTCCTTTCACCCGGCCTAATTGTATCATGAGTGTGGTTGTTATCATGTTCAGGATTAATTTTTGGGCTGTGCCTGCTTTCATACGGGTGCTGCCTGTTACAAACTCAGGCCCCACAATTGCTTCTATGGGTATATCTACATTCCCGGCCAGTTCGGAGCCCGGATTGGCAGTTATACATGCAGTCAGGATTCCATTTGCACGTGCCTTTTTAACTGCTCCTATTACAAAGGGCGTTCGTCCTGAAGCAGCTATACCTATTACTGTATCGAGATTGTTAATGTTAAATTTTTGCAGGTTATTCCATGAAAGATTTTCATCGTCTTCAGCCGATTCCACTGCTTTGCGTATGGCCTGGTCACCCCCGGCAATTATTCCAATAACCAGCTCGGGGCCTACCCCGTAGGTTGGGGGTATTTCAGAGGCGTCAAGTATCCCCAGCCTGCCACTTGTACCTGCACCTACATAAAACAGGCGACCTCCCTTTTTTACCCGTGGAATTAATTTTGTTACCAACTTTTCTATTTGTGGAATTGTTTTTCCTACTGCAGGTAATACTTTCTTGTCTTCATTATGAATTCCTTCCAACAGCTGCCTGATGTTCATTTGTTCGAGGTTGTTGTATTCGGAGCTGGATTCAGTTACACTACTCATGTTGGTATTGTTGAAGGTGATATTTCATCAGGTTTAATACCGGCTCTTTTAAAATTGCGCCAATCCTGATGTTTCTTTCTTTTAAAACAGCTCTCAGTGGCTCCTGGAAATACCAGGCAATGGAACCCGTAAAGCTTACCAGTTGTGCTTCATAATTTTCATATTGAGCTACATTTCTGGTAAGAAACTGGTTGAAAGACTCCGTGACAAGGGTGGCGCAATATTCATGACTGATGTATGTTTTCAGGAAGGGAACAAAGCCGGCAAGAAACCTGTTGGGATTACCGCTTCTGTAAACACGTTCGAGAATTTCATCGTATTTAATCGGGTAGTTTTGTCTGAAAAGGTTCCTCAGCTCTTCAGGCATCATTTTTTTCAGGTAATCACTAATAAGTTTCCGGCCTAAAACTGCACCACTGCCTTCATCGCCCAGAATATAACCTAACGGGGGTACATGTGCAGTTATGTATCTGCCGTCATACAGACATGAATTGGAACCGGTACCAAGTATGCAGGCAATTCCCTTCTCGTTGCCCAGGGTGGCATGGGCAGCAGCCAGTAAGTCACTTTGGACGCTGATTTCTGCCCCGGGGAAAAATACCTGTAGCGCATTTTTAATGACTCCTGCTTTCTCATTGTTAACAACTCCGGCTGCATAAAAGAATACATGCGATACCTTTGCATCCAGTTGGTCAACCGGACCCTCTCTCCATTCCTTCACAATATCCTCTGTGTTCCGGAAAAAAGGATTGGCCCCCCCTGTCGTATACTGTTTTGTGATGATCCCATTCGTAAAAAGCCAGGATGTTTTAGTTGAGCCGCTGTCAGCTATCAATATATTATGTTCTAATTTCATGCACCGGACAATATCAGTTAATTCAGGGATTAAAAGTATAAAATTACTTACAGGGGCTTATAATCGATTTATTATTTTATTTGGAATGCTAAGTTTTAAAATTACAATTAATGCAAGGTAAGTATTACTCTCACTGGTTTTGGGATGGTACAAATTTAAATATATTTGCTTTTTCTAAATTTCGAAAGATGATAAACCGATTGTTTCTGTTATTATTCATTATCCCGGGGTTCATAGGCTTTGCTCAATCCCATTCTCCCAAGTTTGAATTCCGGGCTGTATGGGTAGCTACTGTAGCCAACATCGACTGGCCCTCGCAACAGGGGCTTACTTCTGAGCAACAGCAGGAGGAGGTGATAAAGATCCTGGATATGCATCAGGAACTCGGCATGAATGCTGTAATTCTTCAAATACGCCCTACTTCTGATACATTTTATCCCTCGACTCTGGAACCCTGGTCCAGGTACCTTACAGGAACTCCGGGGAAAGCACCTGAACCTTTTTATGATCCTCTTTCTTTCTGGATTAATGAAGCACATCGTCGCGGCATGGAATTACATGCCTGGCTGAATCCTTTCAGGGTAGCATTAAATCATAGCCAGCCGTTGGCAGCAAACCACATTGCCTTCCGGCATCCTGAATGGATAGTAAAATACGGAAACAGCCTTTACTTTGATCCCGGCCTGCCCCAGACACGGGAATATGTTAATGAAGTGGTTAAAGATATTGTTACCCGGTATGATGTGGATGCCATTCATTTCGACGATTATTTTTATCCTTATCCGCTTGCTGAAGATTTTCCGGATACTGCTTCCTTTGCCTCCTGGCATCGCGGATTTAGTCCTGAGAATAAAGCCGACTGGCGCCGTGAAAATGTGGACATGATAATAGAAATGTTGAACATTACCATTAAATCGGTTAAGCCATGGGTCAAGTTTGGTATCAGCCCGTTTGGTGTCTGGCGCAACAGGGACAACGATCCGCTGGGTTCGGATACCCGTGCGGGTGCAACAAATTACGATCACCTGTATGCCAATATTATCAAATGGCAGGAAATGGGATGGATTGACTATTCATTGCCGCAGTTGTACTGGCAGATTGGCCATCCTCTGGCCGACTTCAGAACCCTGGCATACTGGTGGAAAAACCATACCTACGGTAGGGGAATGTATATCGGACTGGGATTGTATAAAAGCGATCCGCAATCTCCTGTTAAGGAGTGGGCCCTTCCGGGTGAGCTCCCACAACAAATTAAGCTTATTCGTGAAATTCCCGGTATTGGTGGCGCAGCATTATACAGCAGTAAGCATTTCAACAGAGATATCCTGGGTTTTCGCGATAGTTTAATGACAAACCTATATAAAAATCCCGCTCTGGTCCCTCCAATGCCCTGGCTCTGTGATACACACCCCCAGCCAGTTGCCAGGTTAAGGAAAACGGGAAAAACCATTAAATGGAAAGTTAAAAATACTGAAAATGAACTGGAGAAACCCAGAGGGTTCGTAATCTATATTTATAAAAACGGCCAGCTGCTGGACCCCGAAAATCCGGAATTCATTCACAAGATTGCCGGAAAAAACGAAACTAAATTTAAGTTTCAAAGGATAAATTCAAAGCGTGAGAAATATGAAGTGAGAATATCTGTACTTAACCGGCTGAACAACGAAAGCTGGCTGAGCCCGCCTGTGTCTGTTAAGTTGTAGAGAATAATTGCTATTCCTGCATATGTAGAGGCTGGTTATAAACCGAATTTTTACCTTTAAGGTATTGATGTAGTTAAAGTGTAAGTATAAAAATGGTTTTAAGTGCAATGAATGTCAGATATCAATAAAATTTCAATAGAAGAACTTTCTGGTTACGGGCCGGTATCCGACCTTAACAAACAGGCTATTGCGCTCGTGAAACATCAGCAGGCAACCTGGAACAGGGCAGGAGAAAATTATGCATCACTGTCTGATGTTCAAACGAAGGTTTTCAATTTCGGACACTTCAATATTATGGTTCAAAATAATCCGGGACGGATGAGGTCGTCTTCTGCCAAGACCGACCCCCACAGCCTGGCAAAACGACCGTGTGCATTATGTGTCGAAAATATGTTGTCGGAGCAAAAAGCCATTGATTTCGGGGAGAATTATCTTATTGTTACAAATCCTTATCCTATATTTCCGTATCATTTAACCATCCCTCGCACGGAACATGTATTCCAAAGGCTGAAAATCAGTTTTCCGGATATGCTGGACTTGAGCAGGCAATTGTATGAATTTACTTTATTTTACAATGGTCCGGGGTGCGGGGCTTCTATTCCCGATCATCTGCATTTCCAGGCTGTAAATAAAGGTACTTTACCTGTTGAAAAAGAATATGCCATTCTGAAAATGAACTATGCAAAAGCCTATTTTAAAAAAAATGACTTGCAGGTAGTTGCCGTGGAAAACTATTTGCGCCGGTTTATAGCTTTGGTTTCAGAAAATAAAGATGCCATCACAGGGGTTTTTGATTTTTTATATTCTGCACTTGAACGGGAGCAGGGAGATGAACCCATGATGAATGTCCTGGCTTTTTATGAGAATGGGAAATGGCATGTTATTATTTTTCCGCGCAGAAAGCAGCGGCCCTCACATTTTTATAAATCAGATGAAAACCGGATAATTGTCGGGCCGGCAACTGTTGAGATGGGTGGCATACTAATATTGCCACGGCAGAATGATTTTAATTCTATGAATCATAAAGTAATTGCTGAAATTTATGATGAAGTTGTTATCAATGCTATTGATTTTAACCATATGCTTGACTTAATCAGCAGGTATAATTAGTTGTTAATATTACAGCACTTGTTTTACCTGCCATACGGAAAGCAATAATAATTGAATGCATTTGGAAAATGGAAAAAAAAATTTTAAATTCGCCCACCTTGATTTCAATATGAAATCTTAAAAGACTGATTTACAAACCCGGTTTAACTGAAGAAGATAAATGAGAGCAGAAGATATTCTTAATGCCCTTCCCATACCATTTTATGTTATTGATCTGAAAAAGAAAGTAATCGTTCAAACAAACGATCCAAATGTATTGGTTGAAGATAAAGCCTGTTTTTTGCAGATTTTTAACAGAAAGGAACCTTGTAAGCAGGAAAATGAAACATGTATCTGCAGTTTGACAAAAGTGAATTCTGAGATTCAGTTCCTGGTAGAATCAGGCGAAAAAGGAGGAAGGCGGTTTTACAAAGTCGATGCTAAAAAGACGGGCAAAAATAATGCCGTAGCAACTTTTACCGATATTACCCTGGAAAAGAATTCAGAAAGAGAGATAAAAATAAACAACTTCCGGCTTAGGCGTGCTGAAAACCTTGCTTCGTTTGGTTCATGGGAAATCGATTTAAAAAACAACCGGGTATCAATAACAGATGGGGCACAAAAAATTTTAGGACTCAGCATGCCTGAATTATTATTTGATGAGATCAAAAAGATCGTTCTTCCTGAATACTGGGCCTATATTGATATGGAGCTTGAGGCATTGGTTACGGGGAAAAAGCCTTACAATGTCCATTTCAAAATTAAAAGGCTAAACGATGGTGAAATAAGATACATCCATTCAATAGCTGAATTCCGTGAAGATAAAAAAATGGTGTTTGGCGTTATTCATGATATCACGGAAAGGACCTCCTTTGAAAGTGCATTGCATGAAAGTCATAACGATTTGAGAATGGCGCAGAAAATTGCACGAATCGGTAACTGGAAATTTGATCCTGATACCCGATCTTTGACAACATCGGAACAAGTAAATCAGATTTTTGAGGGACATCAACTACCCCGGTATCCTGGTAAACTGGATTTTGAAAAATTGATAAGTGACCAGCAATTTGACCTCATTGAAAAGAATTTTCTGCAGGCAGTTAAATTTGGGAAATCATTTAAAAACCAAATCAGAATAAATTTGACGGATAACTCTCCCAAATGGATCGAGATTATCTGTCTGCCTGACCGGGAGAAAAGCGATGCAGGTTATTTTTTGAGAGGGACCGTGCAGGATATTTCTGGCACCAAGAAGGTGGAAAAGGAATTGCAGCATTCAAACACTATGTTTCGAACACTTATCCAAAACCTCCCGGATGCAGTCTATATGAAAGATACCGCATGCCGGAAGTTAATTGCCAATGAAGAAGATGCCAGACGATGTAGCATGCAAAAAATTGAACAGGTTATTGGAAAAACTGATTTTGATATTTATCCGGAAGAAGTGGCCCGCCGATATTATGAAGACGATCTCCAGGTAATAAATCAGGGAAAAATTATCCTGAATCGTGAGGAAGAGCTACCTGGTAATCCAAAGCGCTGGATTTTGACAACCAAGGTGCCATTAAAAGATAAACATGGCAGAATTACCGGGCTGGTAGGAATAGGCCACGATATTACGCACCGTAAAAAAATGGTGGAAGATTTGAATGCAGCCAGGCTGAAAGCCGAAGAAAGTGACCGGTTGAAATCGGTTTTCCTTGCCAACATGAGTCATGAAATCCGGACACCACTTAATGGTATTTTGGGCTTCTCAAGCTTTATCAGCTCTGGCAATTCCGATCCTAAACAACTTGAGTTTTACGACAAAATAATTCAAAGTTGCGGCGAACGACTTACTTCCGTTATCGATAATATTTTCGATATTTCTCTCATCCAGTCGAATCAGTTAAAACTTAGTTATAGTAGTTTCAGCATCAATGATGTACTTGAAGAATTGTATGATTTGTATAACGACCAAAAAATTGAACAACTTAATTATATTGATTTTAAGATAAAAAATTTGAGCGTAAATGAATCTGTAGTTTTATACTCCGATAAAATCCGAATTATCCAGATATTTAAGAACTTGCTGGATAATGCTTTTAAATTTACACAGACCGGATTTATTGAATTTGGATGTTTTTATTCGGAGAAGGGTGAGCTGACATTGTTTGTTGAAGATTCAGGAATTGGCATAGAAGCAGATAAACAGAGTATCATCTTTGAAAATTTCCGACAGGCGGAAGAAGGTTTTACACGGCAGTATGAAGGTGCCGGGCTTGGATTGCCAATTGTGGCAGGTTTAGTGAAAAGCCTTGGTGGTAAAATAGAGGTAAAGTCAAACCCAAAAAGTGGTTCTGCTTTTTATATAACGTTACCTGACGGTCTGAGCAAGAATGAAGGCAAACGAAAAACCAATGATAATACAGTTAAAGGAATAAAAATACCTGAGAAACTTATTGTTTCCTTTGAAGATGATCCGGCCAGTGCGGAATATTTGAAAAGTGTAGCCAAACTGATGGGCTGTAAACTGATGAATTTTGAGAATCCGGTAACAGGCATTGAATACCTGCGAAATAACAAGGCCGATCTAATTTTAATGGACGTACGCCTGCCCTTAATGACCGGTTTCCAGGCTACCCAAATCATTAAATCTGAATTTCCCAATCTACCGGTTATTATTCAAACGGCTTATGCATTGAAAGAAGACAGGGAAAAGGCTTTCAATGCAGGATGCGACGATTATCTGGCCAAGCCTGTTCCATTGAAAGATTTAAAAGAAAAAATCAGACATTATGTCGGAGAGTTTAATTTACAAGTTCTGCAATAAATTCCGATATTAAATAAAAATCGAATTTATGGAGATTTAAGTAATCTCTGTATATTAACTGGTTTTTTTAGATAGAAAAAAGCCAATATATGTGTTTACGAAAAGGTGTTTAAGAATTTCCTTCCACTTTTCATATGATAGATCTTTGGGGCAATGTAACCATTTTTGGGGAGTTCTATGTCATTTTCTGATTAGACAGTATAATAAGTTCGTCTGTTAGGGTAAGATAAAATTATGGGAACCGGCGATCTTTAAAAGAAATAAATAAATCTTTTGCAGGAATCTAAAGAGGAGTTTATTTATCTTGTTTCCTGTTAGATTTTACGTCCAGGCTCAGGTTCTTTCTTTTACGTGATTTCTTTTTACGAATGTTCTTATTCTCAAACCGGTCGATTCGTTCTTCTGTTACCGATTTCCACCCGAATTCATCGATTGCCTTTTCAGTGTTTAGTTTAATTTCAGGTTTAATGCCCCTTTTGTTTTGCTGGATAAAGTCTTTTACCTCTTTAACTGTCATTGAAAATGCTCCTGAAGCCATATCACCTTCTATATTAAACCAGATTTCCTTCTTCAGGTAATCGGTTTTCAATGGTTTTGCTAACCCTCTTGATGTTTCCAGGTACATTAATTCCTCGGGGAATTCCTGACGTGCTTCCATATATGTGTCCAGCTCATACAGCAAACAACATTTTAATTTACCACAGGCACCGGCCATTCGCTGCGCAGATGGTGAAAGACCTTGTTTTTGAGCTGCGTCAGAAGAAATGCTTGAGAAGTCGGTACGCCAGCTTGAACAGCAAAGCTCACGGCCACAGGATCCAATACCTCCTACCAGCCCGGCTTCCTGACGTGCCCCTATTTGCTTCATCTCAACCTTTATTCTGAATTCGCGTGCATAGTGCCTGATAAGCTCACGGAAGTCAACACGACCATCGGCGATATAGTAAAAAATGGCTTTTTTCCCATCACCTCTGTACTCTACATCACCTATTTTCATATCAAGCCCCAGGGAAGTGGCTATTTTTCGTGCACGGATCAGAACCGGCTTTTCATTGCTGCGGGCTTCCTGCAGTACTATCAGGTCGTTATCGGTTGCCCGTCGGTATACTGTGTTTAACTGGTAACGTTTAGGGTTTTTTACCTTTTTTAAAAACTGTTTTTCAGCCAGGTATCCTGTTAGCATTACCTCACCTACATCGTGACCCGGAGAGGTAGCAACAACAACAATATTTCCCCGTTTTAACGGGATGCCTTCGGTGTTCCTGAAAAATTCCCTGCGTGTAGTTTTGAATTTTATTTCAACTATATCCGACTGATCCGATGTGTCGGGCAAATCGTTCAGCCAATTGTATATATCAGTCTTCTCTTCTGTATATGAATTATTTAATGTACATCCTGCACAACTCATAGTCTCCCCTTTTTAATAATTCTCCGGGCAAAGATCAAAAAAAAGATTGAATTGTCGTAAATTATCCCGTTCTATTTTAAATTAAAAAAACGTGGAAATGATCAGTGTGTTTGAAAGTATTAATTATTAGAGTAATTGCAGCACCTTATTGTTTAATTTTTACGGTTCATCTTTTGGAATGTTTGGATGCACTCATGGATTTTCTGAAGCAGACCTGAAGAAAGGAAGAATTCCAATACCAGCTGTAGGGAAAATTAATATTTTCGGGAGGCTCATTGCTGCATCTGTAACTTCATTTTATCAGGTCATGAGTCAACTGTGTATTTGGATTTTTGCCGGTAGAAACCACAATAAAATCCGGAAGTGTAATTTTTATCTGATTTAGATTTAAGACAGTGGTTTGTGCGTAATTTATTTCAACCGGTGTGTTTGGAGTTAATTGTGTTGAAAAATATTTTTTGACCCGCTTTAAAATATTTTTTATCACCAAAAGCAAACCATTATCTTTGCTATTAATGAGTGAGTCAAAAAAGTATGTTGAAACGCCCCTGATGAAGCAATACTTTAAGATCAAGGGCAAACATCCTGATGCAGTTCTGTTGTTCAGGGTAGGTGATTTTTATGAAACCTTTGGAGAGGATGCCATAAGGGCGGCCGAAATTTTAGGAATAACTTTAACCCGACGTGCCAACGGGGCAGCGAGTTACGTGGAATTGGCAGGATTCCCATACCATGCCCTCGACACTTACCTGCCTAAACTGGTAAGGGCAGGCCAGCGTGTAGCAATTTGCGAACAACTTGAAGACCCCCGACTGACAAAAAAAATAGTGAAACGGGGTATTACAGAGCTGGTAACACCCGGCGTTTCTATAAACGATAATATTCTTGAAAATCGTGAAAATAATTTTCTTGCATCGGTCCATTTTGATAAAAATCAGGCAGGTGTCGCGTTTATGGATATTTCAACCGGAGAATTTCTTACTGCCGAGGGTAAATACGAATACGTCGACAAGCTACTGAATTCTTTTCAACCCAAGGAGGTTCTTTTTCAAAGAGGCCGGGGACAGGAATTTACTGAAATTTTCGGCAATAAATATTACACCTACAATCTCGATGACTGGGTTTATACCAGTGATGCTGCCATCGACCGGCTTACCCGGCACTTCGAAACATTGTCATTAAAAGGGTATGGCATTCAGAACATGGCGCTGGGTATTATTGCATCCGGGGCTGTATTGCATTACCTCGATCTTACACAACATCACCAGGTGAAACATATAACAGGTCTGAGCAGGATTGAGGAGGAGCATTATGTTTGGCTCGACCGTTTTACTATCCGGAACCTTGAGTTGTTTACGCCGCTTCATGAAGGAGGAAAATCATTGCTTCAGGTAATCGATAAAACCATTACTCCAATGGGGTCAAGATTGCTTAAACGTTGGATGGCCCTGCCGCTTAAAGATATCGGTCCGATTAATGAACGACTCGATGCAGTAGAATTTTTATTAAAACATACCCAGGTGATGGAGAATATTGAAGATCACCTGAGGCAGATTGGAGACCTGGAACGATTGGTCTCGAAAGTAGCTGTGGGACGTATTAATCCGCGAGAGATAGTGCAGATAAAAAATGCCCTGAATGCAATCTTACCATTGAGGCAAATTTGTGCCGGTACTGCAAATAAAACCCTGAACCGGTATGCTGAACAAATGAATCCATGTGATTTAATACGGGAACGTATCCAGAAGGAGATTACTGCCGATCCACCTGTGGCTGTTATTAAGGGAAAAGTGATTGCTTCAGGAATTTCAGAAGAGCTTGATGAACTAAGGAGGATAGCTTATTCAGGCAAAGATTACCTTGCACAATTACAAAAAAGAGAAAGTGAAAAGAATGGGATACCATCGCTTAAAGTGGGATTTAATAACGTATTTGGTTACTACATAGAGGTAAGAAATACACACAAAAATAAAGTGCCTTCTGAATGGATACGAAAACAAACCCTTGTGAATGCCGAACGTTATATTACTGAGGAATTAAAGGAATATGAATCGAAAATCCTGGGTGCTGAAGAAAAGATTCTTTCACTGGAAACAAAACTTTATGAAGAACTGGTATTGGCACTGTCAGAATATATTTCTGCAATTCAGCTAAATTCATTTATTCTTGCCCAAACCGATTGCCTGTTGTCATTTGCTGCCTGTTCTCAAAGTTATAGTTACTTTCGTCCGGAGGTGAATGACAGTAAAGAGATTGTTATCAGGGAAGGCCGTCATCCTGTCATTGAACACCAGCTGCCTGTTGGTGAATCTTATATTGCCAATGATGTGCACCTTGATCAGGATAACCAGCAGATAATTATTATTACAGGACCAAATATGGCTGGTAAGTCGGCTTTGCTCAGACAAACTGCCCTAATTGTGATGCTTGCTCAGATGGGGAGTTTTGTGCCCGCAAAAACTGCAAAGATAGGACTGGTTGATAAAATTTTTACGCGAGTTGGTGCTTCCGATAATATTTCATTGGGCGAATCAACCTTTATGGTGGAAATGAATGAAGCTGCAAGTATTCTGAATAATGTATCCGATCGCAGTTTGATTCTTTTTGATGAATTGGGCCGTGGAACCTCCACCTACGACGGTATTTCCATTGCATGGTCGATTGTAGAGCATTTGCACGAGCATCCGCGCGCCAGGGCTAAAACACTGTTTGCAACTCATTATCATGAGTTGAATGAAATGGAGACCTCCTTTCCCCGGGTGAAGAACTACAATGTTTCCATTAAAGAAGCTGGCAAAAAAGTGATTTTTCTAAGAAAACTGGTGCGGGGCGGAAGCAACCATAGTTTTGGAATTCATGTGGCAGCTATGGCAGGTATGCCTAAATCAGTTACAAAGCGAGCGGAACAAATTTTGATGAAACTGGAAGGCAAAAAGGGAAGGGAGAATCTTTCGAAGCCACTGGAAGAAATCGGTTCAAAACGTGAAGGACTTCAACTAAGCATTTTTCAACTGGATGACCCGGTATTGAAACAAATTCGTGATGAAATTGCGCACCTTGACATCAATAATCTTACTCCTATTGAAGCATTAAACAAATTAAACGAGATTAAAAAACTGACCGGATTGCGGTAATTTAAACAGAATGTTCTGTTCAGGATCTTTTAAAGCCTGTTGATTGGGTGTGAGTTGCAAAGAGTATAGAAGGGAAAAGGCAATTTTTTTTTTATATTTTGTGATAACAAAAAATTAGCAATATATTTGCATCGCTTTAACGGCAGGTTCTTTAACATGATTATAAGCTAAGGATACAGCAATAAATAAAATTGGGCAATTCGCAACCCGATGAATTTAATAAACAGAGTTGCAGATGAAAAACACCAGCTCAGTTGACAGAATATTATTCGACAAATAATCCGCCAGCCAGCAGAACTTCGTCCATCGATGGATTTTATACCCGGGGATCACGAATAATAAAAAAATAAAGCGGGAACAGCTCAGTTGGCAGTCCGTCGGCCGACGGAAAGTCCGACTACTGACGGATGCCAGGGTCGGAGGTCTGTATAAAATAAAAGCGAGAATAGCTCAGTTGGTAGAGCACGACCTTGCCAAGGTCGGGGTCGCGGGTTCGAGTCCCGTTTCTCGCTCTAATCTTATTAGGGAAATCCCGGTTACCATGCAAATTTGGTCGCTGGCAGCTGTCCTTAAAAGAAAAAGAATTAAGAAGGCCCGGGTGGTGGAATGGTAGACACGTTGGACTTAAAATCCAATGATCATTATGATCGTGGGGGTTCAAGTCCCCCTCCGGGTACTTTTTAAATTCTATATTAAATTGATGTCGACCGTGGGTGATCGAATTCACAAAATATAAAGTGGGAATAGCTCAGTTTGTAGTCCGTCGGTTGACGGAAAGTCCGACTACTGACGGATGCCAGGGGTCGGAGGTCTGTATAAAATAAACGCGAGAATAGCTCAGTTGGTAGAGCACGACCTTGCCAAGGTCGGGGTCGCGGGTTCGAGTCCCGTTTCTCGCTCACAAACATTAAAGGTTGCCAATTATGGTGACCTTTTTTTGTATTTATATCTTTTGGGTTTAACTTTTCCGGATGT
>JAWLGR010000094.1:0-5885 GCA_041684965.1 Mariniphaga sp. | reverse complement strand
AGGTACATCTCCTCCTTACTATACTTCTGATTTTTTCGCATGGGGCGAAGGTAGACCCCGGCAGTTTATCTAACAAGACGAGGTTGGTAGAGGGGATACATTTTTATTTGGAACTATATTTATATTCTTGTCCCTGGAATGTCAACAAATACTGAAACGAACGGTTCAGTGCAAGTTTTCGGGACGGGTTGCGGGCGATTTCCTGTCCACCAGCCACCATAAGTAACGGAGGAACGGCAATGCGAAAATTCACGGCCCGGAAAACCACCAACTCATTGGCGGGACTTGCCAACTGTTCAGTGTTCTGGTTATTAGTACCAGTGTTTAATTTAACTGCCTCTTTATAAGTATGGCTGAGGAATTAAATTTCACAAGTTCTTCCCAATTTATAGCACCTTTCTCATCACAAAAAGCATTTCCAAATTCCCGCGTAAACTTGTTAATCATTTGAGAATAAGAAATCAGGAATTCATCATTCTTTTCTTTTGCCTTGTGAGACAATGGTTCAATAATTTCGGTATAAAGATTTTCATTCCCGGAAATGAATTCCCAAAATTTCTGACCACAATACTTATAATAATCACCTTTATCTGGTCTATTATCTCGACCATAACAACAACCATTAACAGCCACAATGTTTAATTTGGAATTACTTGTCCTTAATGTTTTTTTAGCTGTTCTAAAATCAGAAATCATTTTTGAAATTTGACTACTATTCCCCCAATTAGGGCCGGATTTAATGTTTACAATAAATCGTTTATCATCTTTGTCAAATTCTAAATCTATTCCAGCAATACCAGATTTCCACCCGTTATAAACTTTTCCATTTATAAATATTGCCAGCCCTTCTAACCAATCGCCAAAAATTGTTTCTTCGTTTGAAGAAATGTGCGCATCAACTAGTCCTTTAATTATTTGTTCAGCCGTCAATACATATTTTGTTTTAAACAAATATGGATTCTTTCTTTTTAAAACTTTAGATAATTTCAGAGTGTCAAGGCTCGAAATTCTTTTTTGATGAAATATGCCAATATTTTCCTCAACGTATTGCGATACGTCCTTTAGATTTAGGTAGTTCATAATTTGATTTTGGTTCTAATAGATATAATTCAACTGGTTGTATTTCATTTTTTACCATTTCATAATATTCTTTGACAATTTCAATTCCAATAGAATTTCTTTTCATTCTATTAGCAACAAAATTGGTTGTACCTGACCCCATAAATGGGTCAAGAACAATATCTCCTTCTTTCGTAAATAATCGAATAAACCATTCAGGAAGTGCTTCAGGAAATGCAGCACTATGATTTTTGTTATTACATTCAGTTGCTAAATGCAGAACGTTTGTTGGATAAGCCATTTCTCTATCTAACCAATTGGAAATATTTTTTCCAAATCCACTGCCAACTTTTGATTCGTCTCTTTGCTTATCAGTATCGCTTAGTTTTTTTAATCTAGTATTCTTCCATTCTCCCATTGGAACCATAACTTCTTCTTGATACATATTAAATTTCCTATCCTTGTTAAATTGGATTAGTCTTTCCCAAGCATCCCTGAAACGATTTGGCCATTTTCCAGGATAACTATTTTTTTTATGCCAAATATATTCTTCAGTCCAAAGCCAACCAAGTTTTTTCATTTCAAGGACAAGTTCCATAACATAGGTGCTTCTTTCACCATTGACAACCCTTTCTTTAATATTTAAAACAAACGTTCCTGTTGGTTTTAAAACTCGTAAAAGTTCTTGTCCAATTGGAAGAAACCAGTCAACATATTTATTTGGATGAATTCCTCCGTAGGTATTTTTTCTTTGGTCAGCATATGGAGGTGAAGTGAATATAAAATCAACACTGTTTTCGGGAAGATTCTTTAATACCTCCTTGCAATCACCATGATATAATTCCGTATATACTTTCATGAAGTCAAAGATACTACTAATATGATTTTTGCTCAAATCAAGTTGTGAGTCTTTTTCAACATTGGCCTTAGCGTAAAATTGCATGTTGTCGTTGCAGATGGCGTGCGATTGTCCATCCGAAGGACGAAAAAAAATCGGGAGTGAATCTAGTAAACAGCATCGAACAGAGCCCAAAAGGCAATTTGAAATTTATTATGCAACGGTTTTTATTCATTATTCACAAGTTAAATCTTATAGCAGAAGCTGCCCCTCTTTTTTTTAAATGAGCAATTGATTTATTCAAATATTTCAGGCGAATATTTTCGGGTGCAATTTGTCCGGTAAATCCAAATCCTATTTTTGTTTCTCCAAATCTTTTTGCGTTAGGAGTGAATCCTCTTTCCTTCTCATACCATTCAAAAACTTCAAACACTTCAACAATTAATCCCCTATACTCACTCAGAACATATTTTATTTGATATAGCCGACTTTCTCTAATTGTCCAGGTTTCCTTTGTTGCTTCATAAATTGATAGTTTCCCTTTCCCTCGTTGATATTTTTTATTAATGTTTATTATTATACAGTCATCTTCGATTTTGTCAAGTGGCTCTGCATTGTATAATCTCTTAATTTCATCAGAGGTCATTAATCCTTTTTCTATTGATTTGTGTCCCAAAACTTTGTTTGTAAGAAATATTCCACTAAAATTAAACGCATCAATTAAACTTGCTTCGATTTGAAACGCTTCTTTTTCAGTCAGTCCATGTCTAACTATAATGTGTTCGACTGTTTGTCCTGAATTTGATATTTCTTTAATTTTTTCATATTTGGCGTTTAAAACATCCAAGTCAGTCAGTGCACAATTCAAATGATTGAATACTCGATTATCGATACCTTTCCCAATATATATTGGTTTATTGTCAGTTGGATCGATAAGCATATAAACGTAAAATTTTAATTCTTGTCTTGTTTTTTCATCAAACATCTCTGTAACGGTTTTAAATTGTTGCATAACGGTTTGGCTATTGGGAGTGCGGGTTTTTGAAAAATTTTACTTTCAAACCTGCAATTAGCCAATTCATTTATTCATATTTTCTTTTTTATAGCCAAATCGTCAAAGACGAATTGGCTGCGTTGCAACGAAGAACAGCAGTTGAAATATCCGCTAAATCTAGCATTACATATAGCTTTTATTATGCCCTATTTTTTAAACCATTTTTACTATTATGTATATCAATATTATTCCAGGAGTAATTATCGCAGTAAAATACCAGAAATAAGTTTCTATAAAATCTCTGAATCGATAATTCAGTGCCTGATACCAATTAATTTCAGTATAATAATCTCTATGGTCTAGTTTAAAAATCTTATTATCAATTTGTAAATGATTCTCATATTTTTCCAAAACAGTTTGATATTTGTCTTGAAGTTGCATTGTAAACTCCTTTAATTCCTCAACCGAAGCGGATTTGTCGTATGTTTTAAAGGTTTGTAGTTCATTGTATAATCTTGATATTTCAAGGGAACAGTTGTGAAACTGAAATGACCGAATCGAATAATTTTTTGAGTTTTCAAAAAGCGAAAAAACCAACAGGAAAATTGATACTGAAGTTATAGAAAAAGGAATCAAATTTTCTGAAATTATATTATCATTAAACAAATTATAAACAGATAATAATCCGAAAATTATTAGGTAAGCGGTTAAAAAACTCAGACTTAAAACAGAATATTTCTCTTTTGTTTTTAGTCTTTCACTTGCTCTTAGTCTGCTACCCCTAGTTGACCAAAGTTTATGTTTCAATTCTTCAAGAAAATCCTTATCTAAGTGTGATTTACCTTGACTTTTAACAAATAGTTTGTTTTTTTCTTCCATTTTTTTTATCAGTCAGATTTAATTTCAAAATTATGCTATGCTTTATCTTGTGATATAAATTTATCTAATCCAAGATTAGAATAAGATGTACTCAATGCAGGTTTAGAGTTTGCTGCATATCTAGCAAAACGGGCATATCTGGCATATTTGGCGTATTTAGCATATTCTGCATAAACGGCATAAGGACATTTTTCTCGTGTCGAGCCAACTCTATAACCGTTTAAGTCATAAATAACGCCATCCAGTAACCAGCCGATATGTCTACCTCTCCATCCGTAAATCTTGTTTTCTATCAGGTAAGCAACAGCTTCACCATTCCAAGTGTAAAATGAATTGTCATTGTTTGGTGAAAGGTAAATTACAGGATTACCTTTTCCATCATAAAATGTTGTTTCCATTTTTGTATTAGGTTAATTAATATTTGTTTCTTTCTCTGCACTCTCCAGATTTTCCAGAATTACTGTAGATAGTTCAACAGATAATCCGATTAGTTCTTTATTTCTGTTGTATTGCTCTGGTGCAAGTTCCATTTTTCGACCATGAAATAGATTGTCTCTGATTTGTTTTAATATAGTCAGTAGTGCGTTGAAACTAGATTTTGTCCACTTTTCACCTGTTTCCTTTTCCATATTCAGATTAGGAAATTCTTCCTCGTACAAATCGGAAAAATATCTTAAGTAGAAGGTTGCTCTTGAAATTGATTCCATTGGTTCAAAATCTCTTTTGGAACTACCAACTGGTGGATAAAACGAAAATTTACGCGCAATTTCCTTAACCGCTGGAATTTCCCAGTAATACTCTCCAAATTCCTCTGCAAATTTATCAATATGATTATTCCTTTTGTATTTGTTTTGCCAATATGATTCCAGCCATTCATAATGTTCATGAAAAGTTCTTCTGGTTTCTAAATTTACTTGGTCATGAGATAGTTTTTCTCGAAACATTCTAATTTCAAAAGCTTTCATTGGATAGCTATTAGATTTATTTTTCTATCAAATTTTTTCAAATGTTATTTTGGCTCCTCTTGGTCTCATCAGGGTAGTTTTTGCTCACGTTGCCTGACAACTTGTCCACTGCGGAGTTATTTTTGTACACCTCGGCTGACTTCTTGTCCACTTCGGAGTACTTCCGGCAAAGGCCGGAGTTCCTCTCGCTCACCTTGGAGTTGTTTTGGCCGGCATCGGTGTGGTTTTTTCTCACGTCCGGGTTCTTCCGGTTCGTGCCGGAGTAGTTTTGGCTCTCACCGGAGTTGTTTTTTCCAGCAGCCGCCAGGGTTTTGTTCTTTTTTGCCGGGTTTTTCATTCGGTTTTAAAACGTTCTGTAAAAATAATTACTCCTCCTCTCATATCTCACCCTCTCTCTTCTCAAATCTCACAGTCTCACCTCTCATATCTGATAAGACACAGGGCAGCATTTTCAGCCGCCCCGTGTCGCCGGCAGGCATTACCCCTACCTCATTCCGGCTAATCTACTATAACTCTTCCACGCTGGTATTCATCGTAAAACCCGGGTTGCGAGGCCTGAAACAACAGCATCAGGTTGTCGAGTTTCTGGTTGGCTACAGCATTGGCCGTGTTCACCAGTTCCTCTAACTCCGAAATGGCAGCAAAGGCCTGGTTGCGGATGGTCCGTGGCCGTCCAATCATCGAGTTAAAATCGTCGATCGAGGTTTCCAGCTCGGTAATCTGGGCTTCGGTAATACCGTAATCTGCCAGGTTGGGCAGCTCTTTGCGCGCCGCGTTAATAACCGGAGACACCGTTTTTTCCACATCGATTTCCCGGGCAGAAGTAATGTCGGTTTTGGTGAGCTTCACTTTCGCGGCCAGTTCCACGTTGCCGGTAAAGGCAGCGTAGGCCTGCATGGCTCCCGAAAGCATCACGGCTTTCTGAACCACGGCGTCAAGTGTGCTGGCCTTGCTGGCCGTTACTGCCCCGCTTTGCGACAGGGTGCGTTCGTTTACTTCGAGGATGCGCTGTATCAGCTCATCAAACTCGTTTTTGGCGTTAACCATTACCGGGATGCCGCTCCACTTGTCGGTGTGGGCATCCAGAATTTCCTGTGTATTCAGGAACATACGTAAATACTTACTTTGTTTTTTGTTCATTTGATTATGT
>JAWLGR010000093.1:0-6082 GCA_041684965.1 Mariniphaga sp. | reverse complement strand
TATATATTCTTGATAGTCTGACAGTCAGAGCTCACACTCGAAAAAATAACTACTCAATATTAAAAGGTTGGGATAGTGTTAATTCCTTATTTGAAAGCTGGACGACAATGGATATGTCAAACTATAAGAATGTTGTAAATTCAAAAGAAAATGTAATAATAAAGGTGATTGATGATTGCGCATGGTTAATATGTGATAATAATTGGGATTTTGAATACGACGATAATCCTATAACAGACTCTGAAATTCAAGTTACTTTTCTTGAAAAAATTGATAATGAATGGATGATATCATTTAATGCAATAGTTACAAAACCAAGTCCTAATAGGGAATAGTTATTTACCAGCCGCTAATAATTAGGACTCAGAACGGTCTGGTAGACCCAGCGATGATTAACTAAAAGTGTCTTTCAACATTTATTTCAGGAAGACCAGTTGAAATAAAACAGCTGTAACATCAACATCCCATATTTAAGTTAGTATAGCATCATTTTAGCCACTTTCTCTTCCGACTGGTAACTTTACCTTACTCCAATTAGAAAATGCGTAAAATGCAATACAGTGAATACCAACATGGAAGATTTTATCTTATGGTAATACAGAAAAGAGGCAACTGCGATTTGCAATTGCCCTTGTAAAATGTTGTAACTAGTCCCTAAATAGTTTCTGAACATTAAATAAAAATAACAATTTTACTTCAGAAAGATGTAGTTTCTGTACGAATACGTTGAATTCGCTATTCTTGCAGCAAACTGATGAATAATTCGACGATTAACATCCGCCCTTTTTACCGCCTTCTTTCGAACCAGCGGGTTTATTTGTTCCTTTCCCTTTTCCTCCGCTGTGCCCATCTTTCTGTCCTTGGCCCTTTGGGCCTTTCCCATCTTTATTTGGCATATGTAACACCTCCTTTCTTTGTAAATTTATCCTGAAATATAAGTAAAAAAAATGAACAATGGTACAAAATTAAAAAATATTAAAGCTGGTTCACGACCAAATACGTCCTTACAGCCACAGAACAGAAGAATCTTATATCAATTGGATTAAGAGGCACTTATTTTTTTTCAGAATAAAAAGCATCCTATAGAAATGTGTGAGAAAGAAATTGGTCAATTTATTACACATCTAGCAAAAAATGAAAAAGTTTCGGCATCAACTCAAATTCAGGCTTTATGTGCAATTATCTTTTTATATAAAAATGTGTTGAATAAAGTGTTAGAAAACCAGTTGAAAAAATGATTTGTCATATCAACATCCTATATTTTTATTACCACACCATCATTTTAGCCACGTTCTTTTCTAGGTGGTAGATTGTATTGCTTTTGATAGAGAGTTAAAAATATGCTACTATACAGGCGCAAATAAAGGACATCGCTCATAGGTTTTATATCAAGCTGTGATAATCAGCCTATTTTTATTTGCTGGTATTTCCCCGGTACAATTCTTCTTTCAGGTATAAAATAAGCACTTGTACCCACTTTATCTTCTGCACCAACAGCCAATATAGCCTCATTGTAAAACCATTGATATTCCATGTATTCCTGACATTCAGGCCACGGGACTAAAATATATGTTTCCATTCGTTTGCATATTAAAAAAGTTAATAATTCCTATTTTGATTTTGTTTTATGATTCAGTAAAAAATGGTTAACTTTTATTGTTTATTCATTTGTAACCATAAATATTTGCAGACGGATAAATGATTAAACATAAGGATTCTAAACAGAAAAAGGTATGGTTGAAATATATTCATATGAATATACAACAACGTTATGCCCATGTGACGACAATGAATACTAACAACTAAAATAAATAACATGAAAAACACTTCACTAATTCTTTTTCTATCGGTCTTAGCAGCCACTGCATCTGCTCAGCCGAATTGCAGCCAAACCTCTGTGGGTCTTATCCCAATTAATGACCTTGGCACCGGAACATATAATGGATGGACAGGGGGATTATATCCGAATGGCTCCAACTACATGCCTGCTACTCATAAAAGTGCGGGCATGGCACTTTCTCAACTAATTCAACCCTTGGATGCCAATGGAAGAGCTGATCCTATTAATGGTAAAATTGGGTGGCTTAGCATTGGAATGTCTAATACTACTCAGGAAACCCAAGCTTTTATTCCATTGGCAGACAGTCTGCCAAATAAGAATCCATTCCTTAAATTAGTTGACGGAGCACAAGGCGGAAAGCCGGCAAGAGAAATTTCTAATCCTGCTTTACCTGGATATACACAATACTGGAATACAGTATCACAAAGATTATCTCAGGCAGGAGTTTCCTCCCAACAGGTTCAGTTAATTTGGTATAAAGAGGATAATCCTGCCGGAAGCCCTGTCCCTACTCCATTACAAGAACATTTTGACAGCCTGCTTATTCAATCAAAACGGATTATGAACGAAATTAAAACCCGTTTCCCTAATGCTAAGCTCTGTTATGTAGCCAGTAGAATTTATGCCGGGTACGCCACAAGCACACTTAATCCTGAACCTTACGCGTATCAAAACGGATGGACAATGAAAAAGCTTATTGAAGACCAGATAAATGGCGACAGTATGCTGAAATATTCAGGCGCAAATTCCAATTCTCCCTGGCTATCGTGGGGTGTTTACCAATGGGCAGATGGAACAACACCCAGAAGCGATGGTCTGACATGGATATGCCCTGACGATTTCCAAAATGACGGAACCCACCCTTCACCAACAGGAAGGCAAAAAGTTGCAAATCTATTGTTGAATTTTTTTCAAACTGACTCTACCTCTTGTCCATGGTTTCTGAACAATTGCACTTTAACTATCGGTATAAATGAAATGGAAAAAGATTTCAATTTTACCATTTACCCCAATCCTTTTTCTGATTACGCACTATTAACCGCAACCCCTGCTTTTAATCATGCAACTATTACTTTATATAACCATCTTGGACAAAAAATAAGAGAGATAAATGACGTATCTGGCCATTCAGTTAAGTTTGACAGGGACAATTTACCACCGGGACTTTACTTCGTTACATTGAAAAATCAAAAAACCGTGACCAAGACATTTAAGGCTCTTATCAATGACTGACGAAATCTAAGCACTGGGCATAGTCGAGTAACCCGCCCCATCAGCAAACGCTGACAGGGAGAGGCTCTCCCACTAACATGCATAAGGGTCTCATATACGATGATTCCTTTATATTGGCCTTAAAAGGCTATTTACTTTTTATTGATTTTTATGGATCGGACAATAAAACCATTCCCGCAATTATCATTCTTTATGTGAATCTTCTGTTTTCGCATCAGTGTACCATCATTATAGACACGTTCTCTTCCGACTGGTACTTTACCTTACTTTCGATACAAAAGCTCTAAAATGAAATACAGTGAACACAAATAAGGATGATTAGGATAAACAATCTTCTCTGCACAGATATAAGAAAAAAAACAGGGAGCAATTCTTAATAAAGCAGCTCCCTGAATTTTCCATTTTTTTCAGCGGTTTTTATTTTTCCTCACTCATCACAGGAATAAAACCTTCTCAAAAACTGGATAAAAATACAGCATAAAACCTGTTAAGCTGATGAGCAGATTGCAATTTTTTAATTGAATACAACCATTCTTGTTCATTCCGAATATGAATCATGAATTGGATTTTTTATTTCGAGTATTAATAATACATTTGAGATCAAATAAACTATAAATCAAATTATTATGACAAAATCAGAAATTGTATCCGAAATTTCCAAACAAACAGGTGTTGAAAAATCAGAAGTACTTAAAACAGTGGAAGGTTTTATGAAAACTGTAAAAGACTCTATGCAAGAAGGCAAAAATGTTTACCTCAGAGGGTTTGGAAGTTTTGTGGTTAAGAATAGAGCTGCAAAAACTGCCCGAAACATTTCAAAAAATACTTCCATTGTAATACCAGCACACTACATTCCTTTATTTAAGCCAGCAAAAACATTTATAAATAAAGTGAAATTGGGGAATAAATAGTCATGGAATAAAAAATACAAATAGGAAGTAGTGGTCAGGTTTAAAATAAAACTATGCTGCATTTTACATGAATGATGGATAAAATACTATTAGTTTATATGCAACTAAAACAAAACAACATAAATGCAAAATATTAAACACTTAAAAGTGCGGAGTCAGCACTATAATCACTGACAAGATAAAAATGAAAACACAAGTCTTACTTTACTGGTTTGTAGCCATTTTAATTGGTAGGACAACCGCTGTTGCACAAGACAGTGAATTTTCCATTTCAGGGGAGGCTTACAATTCGAGAATTGGTGGTATTGCTTTTGATGGCACCAATTATTTAGCAGGATTATCAGGGGACATGATGAGCGATTCAAATTTAACCTTGCAGTTCTTTACTCAAACCGGACAACTTTTGGGCAACAGGATTTCACTGGGCGAAACAGGCTCAGCACCTTTAGTTGCTTTTGATGGGACCAATTACCTTGTGGTTTGGGCCGACCGCTATGTTAGTTTAAATGATGACGGAGAACAGGCCGGAATGACAAATTATCACGGACGGTTTATCAACCCTGCGGGTACTTTTACTGGCAGCAAGTTTTCAATAGCACCCGATGCTTATATTAAGGGTGGCACTGGAAACGAACTTCATTTCAACGGCTCAAACTATTTTTTTATTTATCGCGAGGAAGCAGAAAACGACCCCAACAATACAGGACCCATTTATGGAAGATTTATCAGCACAACGGGGCTTCTATTAGGCAACCCGATTCGAATAAGCAGCACTCCTGATGCCGATGAAATCTCTTTAGGGTATGACGGGGCAAACTATTTAGCGGTCTTTTCCTATAACAGTAAATACATTTATGGACAATTTATAAGTACGAGTGGAGTATTGGTTGAATCAAATTTTGTAATCGACAACAGCGAGAATCACAGTGATAACCCTGTATGGGTTGCCTGGGGTGGAGGCAAGTACTTGGTTGCTTTTCATGATGATAACACTCTGGGCTTAAATCCTGACCCACAGTGGAACATTTTTGCCCGTTTTGTATCTACATCCGGAATTGTGGATCCAGATAAAATTACTATAAGCGACTATTTGCAAGATCCTATCGCTGCCACAGTCGCGTTTGACGGAACAAACTTTCTTACATCATGGCATTCATTAAATACCCAGCAATTGAAAGGTAGGTTTTGGAGCCCAACAGGCTTACCTGTAGGTGAAGAGTTTGTAATTTTCAATACACTTAGTGGAACAATGCCAATAGGTGGGCTTTATTTACACTCTGGCAATGATTATTTGGCGGTCTGCACCAGAATAACCTGGCCACTAAATGTTAAATCGCAGGGTATAGTGGCGAAAAGTGCACTTGAAAACACCAATTTGGGAATTTATGGTAAATTCATAGATGATAAAATTACCAGCATTGAAATTATTGAAGATGATGGTTTGGTGCAAATTTACCCTAACCCTGCTACGGATGTTATAACGTTAAATACCAGCTTTGATATTATAGGGGTAACCATTTACAGGATTACAGGTGAATTGGTCTTCTCCAAATTAATCTGTGAACCAAATCAGCAAATAGGTGTCGGATTCTTGAACCCTGGCGTTTTTATAGTTGAAATTAAAACCGCCAGAAGTACAGAACGACAAAAGCTAGCCATACAGAAATAAAATTGGCTGCATATATCCGAGTAAAAGGCCGGTGAGCTGTTAAGCTCTCCGTAGCAATTCTCACACCTCTTTATGGAAGGGTTTCTTATAAAGCGATTCGCTAAAAATGAATTATAGAAAAATGTCCGTCCAGTATTAACCAGACGGACAAAAATTAAGCTTTGATTTCAAAATACCTGAAGAAATACGCCCGACCTTCGATGATGAACACTTCTTCAAGCTTTAGGTCATTTTGACTGCAACAACAGCATAATGATTTCCCTTTTGGAGTGATGACACATCTACTTTACATATCACCATAAATGGGCAATAAAGACGTTTCACCTCGCCTTCTTGTTTTCAGCATTGGGACACCTAAAAATTATTGTGGATAATTTGATAGAGTTCTGCCTGTTCCTCATCCATTTGTAGTAGCCTGGATTTTGTATG
>JAWLGR010000092.1:0-6108 GCA_041684965.1 Mariniphaga sp. | reverse complement strand
TGTGATGAAACGTTTTTTTACCTTTCAGGGTAAATACAAATTCATTGTAATGGTTGAAAAGTTGCAGGTGCTTGTCCACCTGTGGACAAATCCAGTACAAAAAGAGCATATCTTTTACCGAAAAAACTTTAAACGTGTCAGGATCGGAGAGCGTAAAATCGTATTTGTTAATCATAACTACAAGCTTTAGCGTTGATCATGTGTAAGTTACGATTTTTTATTTAAAGATAAAAGAGTCCCAATTATTTTTTGAAAAAATTCATTCGTTCTATTTTTTAAAGGTAAAGCATCCCGCAGCCATCAAAAATTCTCGCCTGTGCTACACGATTCTTCACTACAATCAACATAAATTATTATTTTAAAACTTCCTTATTCTTTTTTAATCCCTCTAAAATTATAACATTCTTAAATGCGACATGATTTGCTTTTCTCCAGCGATTTAAAAAAATGAAAAAAGAAATTATTGAAAGGCATAAAATCCACCCGAACTGGGATATATTCCCCTCATTAAAAAGCCAAATAATAGCTCCTATAACAAGTACGATTGTCATACATCTGAAAAAACGGGCAGTACCAAAATATCTCTCAACCTCTGCAAACATGGTTAGTTCTTCTGCCATAAGTCTTCTGTACGAATATTGGTAGGCATCTATTATTTGGTGTTTAAAACCATCCAAATCAGACCCGATATCCCGGTTTTTAAATTCTACTACTTTCAAAATTAAATTGTGTGTATCTACCAAATGTGGAAATAATATGCTATAAAATGGACATTTTATGTCATCAGATGACAATAATTGCAATTCTTTCTTTGCTCCATTTTTGGTATCCAATTTTAAAGCTTTTCGCTTGATTTTGTCATATAGGTTATCCAAGGGTGAACTCACAACATAAATTGCATAACCTAAAAAATACGCTAAACCAAAATAAACTATCCCTTTTACCCATTCTTCTTGTTGGGATATATCAAAATTTTCGAATGCTCCCAATTTATTTAAGAAAAATAGAAATGTGCCTCCAGGAAATAACACAGAAAGCAGTTCTAAAAGGCTTATACTAAGATTATCTGTTATTGTTTTCATCAGAACTCTGTTTTAGGAAAATTTTGCGCAACTCCTGACCCATCATAATAGTAAGTTATCGTACCATCCTGAGGCACTTTAATTTGCATTCTCGCTCCAACCAACGACCAATTACTTACAGCCAGTTTTTTATAATTTGTACCGTCCAATTTTTGGTTTTGCCGATCTTTTCCAATCCATCCTACACCATATCTTACCTTAATAGCCGAACTTTTTGGGGCTTTAAAAAAAGCAACCCCCTTTGCATTGAAAAAATATTCCAATGTAGTCCACTTGTTTTTTTTAATAAACTTTTGTCGTATTAAACTCATATTATCAGGTTTTTAAAACTGGTTCTCCCGAAAAGGGTACTGAATTCTTCGATTAAACCGCTCAATTATGAAAAGAAAAATGAATTGAGAATCCACATTCAATCTTTTACTTTGGCTCCATCGTTGGTAAACCCATTTCCATAAATTGAGACAGCTGGGTTTTTCATCATTAAATAAAAATTTTTGTGTTCTGCTTTTCCCCTAATAATCAATAAATTGAAATCTGCCTTTATACTTAACGAAGCATATCAAAACCAAAAATTTATTTCAGCCGGGCATTAGACAATTCAACATCAGCCGTTGCCCAAACTTCTGTTAATTGTTCCGAAATTTCAGTTGCTTTTTGCAAATTATTTAATTTGTGGTAAGCCACTTCCAATCCGTGCAAAGCCCATCCATTTTTGGGGAATATTTCCAAATCTTCCTCAAAAGTTAAAATGGCATCTGTATATTCTTCAGCTTCAATCTGAACAGCGCCCAAATGGTGTCTTACAGAAAAAAACCAGTCCGGCGGTTCGTTGTAGTTTAATTCATCTTCCATTTTTACTGCCTCTTTTAACAAAGAAATGCTCTCGTCAAATTGGTTCTCACTGGCCAAAATTTCAGCTTCCAAAATGAGCTGGGCAATTTTTACCAGGTTAATGGCATCGTTTAGGTCCCATACAGTTATTTCTTCTATGGATGGATTCTCAGCAATTTTGTTCAACTTCGATAATTCTTCTTTGGCTTGTCCGATGTTTCCAAGGCCAAGAAATGCCATTCCCCTTGCATAGGACTGAATGGCTTCGGGATAGGCCAGCGATTTAAATTCATTCTCCAGTTCTAGTATTTCGTTCCATTTTCCAAATTTTACCAGTACATACCAGGGAATGGAATAGTAATGCTGAAGCGTTCCCCAACCAGGTTCCTTCATGATTTGCTTATTTGTATTTTCAGCTAACTTAAGGGCCGCGTCGATTCCCCATTTACTGTTTCCTTCGAGGGTTGCAGTTGCTGCCAGAAAATGGTAGTTGTGTGGGAAATAGGCCAGCGGATAAACTCCCTGTGCATTACATGCCGAAACATAGGAATCGTCAGCATTGATAGCCCGGAAATTGGCAAGCGAACCTTTGTGGTAGTCTCCTATACGAATATAAATATGCGATGGCATGTGTAGCAGGTGACCTGCTGCCGGTACAAGTCCATCATCATATAATTGTGCACTGTATAATCCTCTTTCCGGATTTTTGGATGCTTCAACCGCATGAATGTAATAATGATGCGCTCCCGGATGTTTGGAGTTAATGGCGAAAACCTGTTCGAGTGTGGAAATGATTTCCGGAGTCCAGTCCATTGGATTTCCATCTTTATTCCACAAATTCCAGGGGTGAAGATTCATTAACGATTCAACACACAATGTTCCTATGTCAGCATCTTGCGGAAACGATTTAAACACAGATTTCAGTGCCTCTGAATAGGCAATATCCAGTTGGCTTCGGTCTTCAACCGGATCTTTTACATAACGGTTTGCCAAAGCAGCAATCATTGCTTTTTCTTTTGGCGTGCAATTGTCTGCCGATAATTCCAAAGCTTTTTGGATGGCTTCATAGGCTCTTTCGTAATTGTCGCTTTCCATTCCGGCATTGTAATTTGGCCCCAAAACGTAAGCATACTCCCAGTAGGCCATAGCGCATTCCGGATCAAGTTTGGTGGCGTAGTAAAATGAGCGGGCAGCCTCGGCATGATTGAATCCGTAAGCCAGCAACAACCCCTGGTTAAAATATTGCTGAACCAGCGGATTGTCTGTGGTAACGGGAAAGTCCAAAACATCGAATCCTTCAAACAACGGAGCTTCGTTATCCGAATTATACCAGTCTCTGTCAGTTGACACAAAGGCACATGTAACGGTAGTGTACTGGTAAACTTTTTTTGATTTACCCTGAGTGCATCCGAATGCAATAAATAAAAGGATGCCAAAAATGATAAGATTGTTTTTCATTTCATTCATTTTTTAATGATCCAATAGATGAATTTACAACTTCTATATTATTCATAATGAGCAAAATCATTTTTAAAAAGAGTGATATCCCAAACAGATACTTCAATATTTTATGAATATTAGATTGTTAGAAAATAAAAGCCAGTACCATTTCCCATGAAGAAAAAATATTAAGAAATATAAGGATGCAGGTATGGAGCACGGTAATCTCTTTTCAGCATGTTTTGTGCGTCCTTATTATTTTTAATATTTAAAGTAGCACGTCTTAATTTTTGAAATCAAGATAAGCATCAAAAAATGGAAGCATATCATTCAAGGCTCTTCCGTCATCTGTCCATAATTTGTTTCCATGGTCACCAATATACTCCTCAGCATAGTGCTCTATACCCAAGTTCTCTAACTTCTTGCTAAATGCCAAACATGTTATGGGAATTAAATTAGCACCTTCATTTCTACCCCAATCAAGTTTTAATGCCTTTAATGTTCTTAATTCTTCTATGTGATTGTCAACCATTCCAACAGGAGATTTTTCGTGCCATGTTTTTATCACATCATAATTTATAATTAAGCTATCTTTTACGTACTCATACGGAAGGTCAACATAATGTGGAGGTTTTTCTATGTTAGGTGTGTATGCTCTTCCAATTGCAATGACGGCATTTGGCCAAAAATTAGACCTTCCCGTTATTAATTCTTCCCGAGTTATTTCATTAATTCTTTTATAGGAACCCGCTCTAATTCCATGTTCTTCTACAGGTGCATCCAATACTGCTGGTGAAAGTGCATAAACCGAGGAAAAGACATCAGGAAATAGCATGCCCATTTTTATTGCACCCAATCCGCCCATGGAATGGCCGGCAACACCCCGGCTGTCTTTGTTCGGTATTGTCCGATAATTTTTGTCAACATGTGCAACAAGGTCTTTACCTGTAAAATCTGCCCATTTGCCAGTCAGGGTTGAGTTTGTATAAAAGCTACCCCTATAAAGAGTATATTGGTCTGGCATTACTACTATGACAGGCTTTATTTTGTTTGTTGCAATAGCCTTGTCTAATAATTTATCAAATTTATCATCGGAGATCATGAGGCTATCACTCCAGGTAAATCCATGTAAATAATAGATTACAGGATATCTTTTGTTACTTTCTTCATATCCAGGTGGAAGATAAATTGTAACTCTCCTAGTTGGATTTTCACCTCCCGGATTTTCCAGTAATTCAGAATACAGATGGTCTACCACAACTTTCCCAGATGGATTTTGAGCCGTTAGTGAATTTATGGCGAGGAAAAAACCAAATACTGCAAATAATGTAAGTTTTCCAGAATGAATATTTAAATTTCTTCTTTTCATTTCAATTGTTTAACATATTATTAAATGCTTATAAAATCTGATATTTCCAGATTGCCAATATGTCAATCCTATTTACCGAATGGCGCACCGGCAGCGTTTTCAATGGTCCAAACATCACCGGTAAGTGTAACGATGTATGCAGTATTTTTAATGAATTCGAGCGATGTGGGTCTGTCCAGTCCTTCTGCTACTGTTGTGAATGTGCCGTCATCATTAACTTTCAGCAGGGAACCATCATTGGGTTTCGACGGTGAACCTTCAGTTGGTCCTTCCCATTCACCCTGCGAAAGTGCAAAAAGTGTACGACCGCGATTAAACTCCACATCAACAAGCAATGGGGCGCCCGAAGCCACAGCAGTAACAGAGGACGAATTCGGACTAAAAGATACTACTTTGCCGTCTTCCGGCTCATGAGGAACCGGTCCTGCTTCTGCCATATAAACGATATTCCCTGATACATCGAGTCCCGTGGGAACGATGTTTCCAAAAGTTTTAAATACACTGATTTGGCCATCGGTTGTTACATGCAATATCCGGTTAAGATGACCATCAGCTACCAGAAATCCTCCGCGCCAGGTTTGTATTGAATACAAAACTCCAGTATTAACGAAATAATCGAAACCCGTGGGCGGATGTGCCAAATTGTAAGCACCAATATCCGCAATAATGGTGTAGCTGTCCGGGCCGTCCACACGATAAATTCCGTTTACTTCGCCCGTTGGAAACAGATTTGGGTCATCTACAAGTGTGACCAGTGCATAAGCTGTTCCTCCAAGAAAGGCAACGTCATAAACTCCACCAATGCCAATAAGCGATGGTGGAAATCCACTGGCGAACGTCGTTATATTACCTGTTTTTGGATCGATACTTGAAATTTTGCCCACCGCGCCTTCAGTCACATAAAGTGCTCCTCCCGGGCCAATTGTACTGCCCGAACTTCCCGACAATCCTGAAACCAGCAGTTGAGGCTCACCTGGTTCAGTAATATGCATACTTTTTTCTGTTAGCTGATCCATATTTGAATCAAAGTTCAAGTCAGCGACATCTTTATCGCAACTTGTCAGAAAACATACAACTGCAAATGCTGCAAATAGTGTAAGTTTTCCAGAATTAATGTTTAAATTTCTTTTTTTCATTTTAACCTCCTGTTTTTTAATTTTAATAAATAGACATCTTTTTGTCTTTAAATCGTCGATACAAATTTCCGGCAAATAATGTTGCAACACTTATCACTTATGTTGAAATGATTATAAATTTTGTCGAAAATGATTTGATTCATTTACTTTCTATGGGTGGCGATCCGGTATTACGCAGATTTACAATAATTTGATCAAAAATTGCTCCTGCTTGTTAATATATAAACAACTAAAAATTAACAGTTATGCA
>JAWLGR010000044.1:0-36168 GCA_041684965.1 Mariniphaga sp. | reverse complement strand
GTAAATGCCATCGTCGGGATAGAGGTGTGTGGGGTTGAGCTGGGTGCTGGCCGTGCCGTCGCCGAAGCGCCATTCGCGGCCGGTAATGGTGACCCATGGGGGCTGCACCCCCAAATCGGCGAAGGCCACCGGCTCGCCCACGCAGGCCGTGGTCCACTCAAAGGCGATGTCGGGGCTCTGGCGTATGGTCACCTCGCGCAATAAACTGCTGCTGCAGCCCTTGGCAGAGGTAACGGCCAAAGCCACCGTGGCGCTGCCCGCCTGCTCAAAGGTCACCGCAGGGTTTTGCTGGCTGCTGCTTCCCAGGGGCCCGAAGTCCCAGGCCCAGGCGGTCAGCCCAAAGCCATCGGGGTCGGTGCTCTGGTCGGTAAACACCACCGGCACCCCGCTGCAGGCGTTGTTGGGCGTAAAATGCACCACCGGATCGAAAAACACCCGCACGGGCAGAACCGCCGCATTCACGCAGCCCGCATCGGTAGTCACCGTCAGGCTCACATCGGCAAAGCCCGGCGCACGCTCCGGCACATGCAAAGGATGCTGATCCGTACTCGTTAAGCCATCCCCAAAATCCCAGAACCAGGAGACGATGGTGCCGTCGGAAACGCTACTCAAGTCGGTAAACTCCAGCGGGATACCGGGGCATTCCGGTTCTGCCTGGAAGTTCACTTCCGGATTAAATCCTTGAAAACTCAGGGAAACAGTGTCTCTGACAAGACAACCGTTTTCATTCATCGCTTCAACCCAATAGGTACCGGTTTCGGTGATTGTGATGGTCGGAGAGGTTTCTCCAGTATTCCAGGAATAGGTGATTCCTGTTTCAGGTTCGACGTTTAAGGTTTCAGGAAAAACGCTTGAAGTAATTAACCTTGAACTTTGAACTTCAAACCTTGAACCTGTTTCCGGAGAAACCTCCCCCCAACCCCCTCCAAAGGGGGAGTCGCTACGTTCACCTGAAACCTGGAACTTTGAACCTTGAACCTCGAGCGACAGCTCCGCCCCTAAACAAAACGGCCTATCCTCGCCCAGCGTCGCAGTCTCCGAAAACCGATCAACATGCACAATAGCCGATAGCTGCCTGCTACAACCCAAGGTATCTGTAATTAACAAGGTATAAACCCCTTCCTCGCTTACAGTAATTGAAGGCGTGGTTTCCCCTGTACTCCACATCAAGCTATATCCGTTTAATCCGTCAATATCCGTGTAATCTCCACCTCCGTGTAATCCGTTTAAATCCGTGTAATCTAATACCAACGGTATTTCTACACCCAAACAAATCACCTCCTCCTCAATATTCAACGCCACCTCGGGATACCTCACCTCCACGTTATCGCTTGACACAAACCCAAATATATCTGTCACCGTAACACTATAGCTCCCGGGCTCATTCACCGATATGCTGGGGGTGGTTTCGCCGGTGCTCCAAAGGTAGCTGGTAAAACGATTGCCGGCATCGAGTACCACCGGGCAGAAACCGTAAGCAGTGCGCTTGTCGGGGCCGAGATTGACGGAGGGGCTGTACCTGGCTTGGAAATACTTGTTCATTAAATCACTTTCTTCCTCCGTTAACACCCGGTCAAAGAAAATAATCTCGGCAATTTCACCCCTTAAATTCAGGCTAGAAACTGGTGGTAAATTACCGGTGCCACTTCCATAAGCGCCAATTAAGAATAGGTAATTGCTCTCCATTGAATAAATTGGATTATTGGTAGAACTACCTAACAAGGTATTATTTATGAAAAAAAAGTTTTGGGATTGGCTTCGGTTAGTAAATGCTTTCAGAATTTTGAAATTGCCAAATGGAAATATGCCCGAAATTGTTCGGTTTTGGTTGTCCTGATAAATATAAAAAGGGTTATTGTTTTCATAAATAACCCCAAATCTATTTGGGTTTGCACCCGCTGCACCTTTGCTAATGAATGAGCCACTTCCAGTATTGGTTTTTCCCACAATTAAAATGGCTCGGCTTTTCTCCAGAAAATCCAATATGTCTCCGCCATTCAAAAACTGGTTGCCATCAAACTGAAGGGTTTGCAAGCCATTGACGGCGTTGTTTTTAATCACCGGTCGGTTTACTTCGGTGGTTTGGGAAAAAAGGTAGGCGCCTTGCCCCTGGTCCTGCCAGGAAACAATTCGGTTGTTTTCGATGCTAATGCCCATATCTGCCCTGAGCCAAAGCTCCAGGCCCTGGATGGCGGCTGGAGAAAAGGAACGAAAACTGAATGTTTCAGAAACCGTTTCCTGCAGGCAAAGGTTTAATGCCTTTACCCGCCAGTAATATTGAAGCCCGGGTTGGGGACCGAAGTTAACCGAAGTGCTATCTGAAGCAATTGTTTCAGTCAATGGCTCAAATGTGGGACTGAATGAGAACTCCACCAGGTAAGAGACTCCGTTTATGGCTTCGTTCCATTGCAAAGTAACCTGCGGTGTGGTGACTAAACTGTTGTTTTTTGGTAATATCAGTGATAAGCCATCTGGCAAGGGCGCGCTTTCCACAATTTCAATGAGCGAAGAATATTGATCTCCGCAGCCAAACTGATCGGTGACCTCAAGCATTACTTCGTATACTCCGCCCTGCGCATAGCTGTGCATGGGATTTGGCTCGGTTGAGCCATTGCCATCGCCAAAGGACCATGACCAGGATTGAATGCTGGCACCATCAGCTGAAATACTCTGGTCATTGAACTGCACCTCAATACCAATGCAACTGTTTGAAGCTTCAAAAAAGGCCTGGGGAAAGCCCCTGACCTGCACAGGCTTGTTAATAGTTGATAGGCAACCCGATGTAGCGGTGACTTCCAGGCTTACCTGGTACACCCCGGGTTCTGAAAAAATAAATTCAGGGTTTTGTTCGGTGGAATTGCTTCCGGGTTCGAATTGCCAGGACCATGAGGCCAGTTCATCTCCTTCGGCCGGCATGCTTAAATCCGTAAACAAAGTTGTTTCTCCAAAGCAAACAGCATCGGCTAAAAAATCAACGTTTGGTGCAGTGCCAATAATCTCCACAAAAACTTCTGCCGAACCAATACACCTATTTTCGTTGGTTACTTCCACCGAATAGGTGCCGGTTTCAAATACTTGTATTTTTGGCGTGGTGGCGCCGGTCGACCAAAGATAGTCTAAACCTTGCCAGTTTTCAGGCTGGGGAACCAAGCCAATTTCATTGCCGGCGCAAAGCTGCAAATCCGGGCCTAGCGAAACACTTGTTGCAAACTGATCAACCAATACTGTTACGGTATCAGAATATGCAAAACAACCCTCATTATCAATTATTTTTACCCAGTAATTTCCAGGTTCTTCAAATTCGACACTATGAATAGGCTGACCATTATTCCATTCATAGGAAAAATTTTCAGGATTTTGGATTTCGGGGAATATTAAAACACCCTCACCCGCGCAAACTATAGCTTGGGTTAGATTCAGATTTGTATTTGGAAAGGTGACAGTAATTGAGTCAGAGGAGATTAAGCCAAACTGATTAGTAACTGATACATAATACTTACCTGTTTCAGTTACTTCTATTGTTTGACTTGTTTCGCCTGTATTCCAAGAATAATTTACAAAGTTTTCTCCTGCATCTAATAATACAGAGCAAAAACTTTCAGTACTATTAATATCTAACCCCAGATTAACTGGAGGATAATATTTATTCGAAAGATAAGATTCAATCTGGCTTCTAAGTTGCTCAGATAGAGCTCCGTTATAAATAATTACCTCTGCGACATCACCGTCAAAAAAATTGGCCAGGTTAAACCTTCCTCCAAATGTCAAACCGGATAAATTTTGGACCCCAGCATTACCGCTGGATCTTAAAGCACCATTTTCAAATATTCTAGAAGTTCCAACATTGAATACTGCGGATGTAATAATGGGATTAAATGAAACTGGTTTTGCATATCCAAACTCACTTCCTGCAAATAAGTTGATCTGGCTTCCTGTGTGATAAATTGCGTTTCTATTTGTGCTACCCGTTCCATCATATATAAACCTTGGGCCAGTTAAACCTTGTTTTTTCCAAACCAAAAACACTGTATTTGGCTGATTAAGAGAGAAATTTGAATTGATTAAGAAATTATTTGTGCCATTGAATCTTATTCCGGGTTTATTTCCAAAAGAATTTTCAATAATGCTTGGTCGGTTTGTTAAATTGGTTTGGGTAAGGTGAAAACCATTTCCACTTAAGTCATACCAAACTGCTACTTGCCCATCAATTAACTCAACTCCCTGATCGGCTGCCAGCCATAGCCTTAGGTTTTCAGTTGGAATCTGTGAAAAAATGGAAAATGAAAAATGAAAAATAAAAAATGAGAATATGATAAGCCTAAGAAATCGCATGGCAGATGGCAGATTGATTGGGCTAATGTACGGATTTTTTGAGGGATTTGGTGTAGGGGGAGTACGGAAATTTTTATTGAGAAGAGGATTACACGGATTAATTTTGATTACACGGATTTGTGGGGATTAGCTTCGCTGAGCTCCCCGCATGAGCGGGATCGGTTGCGCGGATTTAAAAGGGTTGAATGGTTAAATAGTAATTAGTCATTGGTCATTGGAAGGATAGGTCTCGGGTGTTGGCTATTGGGTTTTGGGTATGGGGTGTTAGGCTGAGTCCGCTCACCAGCGGATTTTTGGAATTCTAAATTTTTATATAAATCTAATGATCATTTTTTTCAGCGATGGGTATCCTGGGGTCCTTTATTGTGGAGGACAGGGGTTCTAGTTTTGGGTAATATGTGTTTGCTGAAGGTTCAGCATACATTTATTTTTCTTCGGGCTTTTCTTTTTTCTCCATCAGTTTGGGCAGCGACAGCACATCGGCTCGTTTTAGCCTGATTTGCCTTTCGAGGCTATAAGCCTTTAGTTTGCCGGATCTGATCTTGTTTCGAATCGTTCTTTCGCATACATCGTTTAATTCTGCCGCTGTTTTAACACTTACATACCCTTCAGGTGGTGTGGCCGTGCTTACCTTTTCTTCATCCTTTTTCTTCATTGCCTTATTGATTCGCATATCGATGCGTTTGTCAATCAGGGGTTCAATGCTTTGGTATACATAGCCATAGGGGTAATGATCCGGGTTACCGGTATAGCTTGAGCATGAACCGGAAGCATCCGGGTCGTAAGTTTTCGAGCTGGTATAAAACCTTTTCCGCTCATAGGTTTCAACGATCTTCGATCGCCGCTTCTTTTTTTGATTTTCTTTCATGGCAAATCTTGTTTTGGGCCGGGTTTGCAGCCAGGCTGTTGCCTTGCCTTGAGCTGCCCCGGCGGTTTACAATGAAGGCTTGTACTTTTCTTTTCATCGTGTGTGGTTTTAGAATTTTTGGCTTTTTTCTGTTTACGTTCCAGCTCTTTCATTTTTTTCTCGTAAAGCCTCATGAACGTTATTATTGCAAAGATACTCATAATTTTGGTATATGTTAAGAAGGGTTATTAACAATGGACGAAAGTTATTCACCTACCTCGTTTAACTGTTTGACTGGAAAATGAATAGGTTAGATGTTGTTTTGGTGTTTTAAATGTGATTTTTAAGAAAAACAGTTGTCAATCGGTTGTTAAATAATACGTTAAAAAGGAGGCTGCCACAAAAATCGAACCTTAACTTTGCCACAAATACACTAAAACGCCAAGGGTCACAAAACATTCAATACATCATGCTACTGTAATCGCAATCAGGCGTTTCAGGGGTATTTGGCAGGGGGGCGACTCCTGCGACAGCCTCCTTGCAGCTTAGCTCACCACAACCTCGCCCGCATACACGCTGTCAGACATCGTGTCTTTGGTGACAGAACTTACCAGGTCGGGGATGGAGCTGAAAGACAGATAGACCTGAACGGTGTCGCCCACATAAGCCTGTGGTACCGTGATCTCGGCCTGGGTGTCGCTGCGGTTGCCCGCCTGCACCTTCCAGGCTACATCCATTTTGTCGGCGTTATACACCACAATAATGGCCTGATCGTTGGCTGAGACATCATTAAAGTCAGAGTTATCGGGCCATTCCACCTGGATCTTTTGTGCGCCGGTGGCAGTGGCCGTTGCAGAGAGCACACCACGGAGTTTGCCCCTCGATACAAGTACCGAGGAAAAAGCGACCTCCTGGTCGGGGTAATCGCCTATCACCGCGTTTTTGAGCAAATAGCTCATCGCCGCGTTGTAGGCTGTCATGTTTTCCGCAAAGCCTTTGTAGCCCAACTTCACGAAGCTGAGTAAAGGCCTTACGAACTGCACCACCATCAGAAACTTCGAACGCTGGTTCGTCTGGGCCGGGGTGCGGGGGTTGTGCACACTGGCAGGCATGATGCGCAGGTAATTGATACCGCGCCAGGTCGAACCTACCAGGTTGCCAACCTTTCCCAGAAACGGGCCAAAGGGCCCTTGTTTAAAAATTCCCATAACTTAAAAATTTAATGGGTTATACAAAAATTTAATTATCGAATCAATCCCGGGACGTCCTTGCGGCATTGATCTGCCCTACCCCTGGCAAATATTGTGGCACACCATTGAAGGTCAGTGTTTTAACCCTTCGTTTCCACAGCCTTCCAAACAGCCCCCCTGACGCGTCATATGACAAAAAAACCAGCAAATGGAAAACAATGGAAACCAGCAGCCCCAAATGTCAGTTGTGTCAGCCCAGGGGCAAACCCCTTGCTTGCTCCTACCCCCGTCCTACCCTCGCCCTTCCCAATGAGAGTTGAAAGAGCGTTGGATGGGACTTGAAAGGGACTTGAAAGGGAGGGGGTGGGGGTTATTGGTGGATTACCTTCGGTGAGCTCGCAAAGTGCTCGGTTGGTTGATTACCTTCGGTGAGCTCTCCGCTGGCCAGCGGATCGGTTGGTGGAATGGTTGAAAAGTTTAATAGTTGAATGGTTGAATGGTAGATTGGTTTATTGGTTTATTGGGTTATTGGGTTATTGGGTTATTGGTGGATTGGTAATTATTCGCTTCGTTCGGTTGGTGGATTAGGGGTTGGGTGGTTTTTTGTTTGATTGTTTGGGTGATTTTGCTAAATTTGAATAAAAAAAGCCATGGAAAAGACTATTTCAATTCATCTGGGGGAATACTATGAGAAGCTTATCAGGGAAGAGGTTTTATCCGGGAGGTATGATTCTGAAAGTGATGTGATTAAGTCTGCATTGAGGATTTTTGAGAAAGAAGAGATCAGGACCAGATCGTTGATCAATGAACTGGAAAAAGGAGAGAAAAGTAAAAAAATTTATGATTTTGACCGGAATAAAAACCTGAAGAAACTTCATCAAGTTCATGATTCAGGAAATTTATCATCGCAAGGATGAAGGTATTCACAAGCCAAAAGAAAATAAATAATGCCAGGGTACATCATTAGTGAGGAAGCCTTAAATGATATTAATGACATTTGGATGTACACAGCTGAAAATCCGTGAGCGAAGCGAATCCGTGACAATCCGTTAAAATCCGTGAAATCCCTATCCCTACGTTCCTCCAAACCGTTTATCTTTGCAAGCGAAATTTCGGCAGAATGAGTGATAAATGGGACTATATCATTGAAAATAAATCCACCTGGCGGGATGTGGATATCAATGAGTTGATCAGGTACCGCGATTTGATTTTGCTGCTGGTGCGGCGCGATTTTGTGGCGGTGTATAAGCAGACCATACTGGGTCCGGCCTGGTTTTTTATCCAGCCCATACTTACCACCTTGATGTTTACGGTGGTGTTTGGCAACATCGCCAATATTTCCACCGACGGCCTCCCCCATTTAGTGTTTTACCTAAGCGGATTGACGCTGTGGAATTACTTCTCGAGTTGCTTCACGGCCACCAGCGAGACCTTTGTGCACAATGCCGGCATCTTCGGCAAGGTCTATTTCCCGCGCCTGGTTATGCCGCTGAGCATTGTCATCAGCAAGCTCATCACTTTCGGCATACAGTTCGTGCTGTTCCTGGCCATTTATTTCTTCTATTACTTCCGGGGCGCACCGCTGCAGCCCAACATTTACCTGCTCACCATCCCGCTGCTGGTGCTGATCACCGCCGGTTTAGCCCTGGGCTTCGGACTGATCATCACCTCTCTCACCACCAAGTACCGCGACATGCGCTTCCTGCTGCAATTCGCCATACAACTGGCCATGTACGCTACGCCAATCATCTACCCACTCAGTGTCACCGAAGGCAAGCTGCGGATGTTGATCCTGGCCAATCCGATGACATCCCTGGTGGAAGCTTTCAGATACGCATTTACGGGGACAGGGGATTTTCAGTGGGCCTACTTAACATACAGTTTTATTTTTATGATCGTACTCCTAGTTGCCGGAACGCTCATTTTCTATAAAACGCAAAAAAACTTCATGGACACGGTCTGATTTTTATTAGAACACCGATGACGCTGATGCAACGGATTCTCACGGATATTAAAAAATAATTTTGTGCCTTTTGAGTTTTCTTTGCGGTCTTTGCCTGAAGCTTTATTTCTCGCGGAGAACGCTAAGAAAAGTACACGCGGAGCAAGCTAAGAGAAATTTTGCGTTCGTGGCGGTTAAAGCTTCGCGATCTTTGCGAGAACTTTTTCTTTTGGACGCAAAGCACGCAAAGAGGTGGCACTGAAAAACTTTATTTGTGTAAATTTGTGCATCTAAAATTTGAGCCCATTTGTGGAAGAAGATTACACGGATTTGAGCGGATTTTGCAAAAAAATACAATACCAGGGTAACCTTAAACTTTGAACTTTGAACCTTGAACCTTAAACCTTAAACCCTTGTCAGAAACCATCCTCCACATCGACAACGTCTCCAAGCTCTACCGCCTTGGCCAGGTTGGCACCGGGACCTTATCCCACGATTTAAATCGTTGGTGGGCGAAGGTACGTGGGAAGGAAGATCCGTTTTTGAAAGTTGGGGAGGTGAACCGGCAGGATGTGCATTCGGATTCAGAGTATGTGTGGGCATTGCGCGATATTAACCTGGAAGTGAAGCAGGGCGAGGTGCTGGGGATTATTGGGAAGAACGGCGCGGGGAAATCGACCTTGCTGAAAATACTGGCAAGGGTTACAGGGCCAACCACCGGGCAGATCAAAGTGAAGGGTCGAATTGGCTCACTGCTTGAAGTCGGTACGGGCTTTCACCCCGAACTGACTGGCCGGGAAAACATTTTTCTGAACGGAGCAATTTTGGGCATGACCCGAGCTGAGGTGCGGGCTAAATTTGATGCCATTGTGGACTTTGCCGGGATTGAGCGCTATATCGACACCCCCGTGAAGCGCTACTCCTCGGGCATGTACGTACGCCTGGCCTTTGCCGTGGCGGCTTTCCTGGAGCCTGAGATTCTTATCGTGGATGAAGTGCTTGCCGTGGGGGATGCGGAGTTTCAGAAAAGAGCTTTGGGAAAAATGCAGGATGTGAGTGTTAATGAAGGAAGAACGGTTTTATTTGTCAGTCACAATTTAACTGCAATTGATTTTTTGTGCCAAAAGGTTATTGTTTTAAAAAACGGCTCTATTGCCTTCAATGGAATGACGGAAGAGGGGGTGCGGTTTTATCTTAATTCTACCCAAAAAACCGAACTGGCAGACATTTCTCAACAATTAAAAGCTATTCCCTTTTCGGAAGAATTTAAACTACTTAATATTGAAATTTTTCAAGATAATCTAATCGATAATTTTCTTTCAACAAATGAAATTAATATTCAAATCCATTATAGATTAAAAAAATCAATAAGGGGAGTTAGAATTGGATATGATTTAATAGATTCAACTAAAGGACTAGTTATTTTCAGAACCTTTCATGATGAAAATGACAATGATACGAAAATTATGGAAACTGGAGAATATTTTTCGATTTCAAAAATTCCAAAAAATCTTCTTAAAGAAGGTAGTTATAAACTAAGTTTGGCTATAGGGCTACATAATGTTAAATGGTTTGTTTTTGAACAGGTAATAATTAAGTTTAATATATTGCAGGTTGGCGGAGTTAACAAAATATATTCTGACAAAAGACCTGGTGTAATTTCTCCTTTTATTCAATGGACTACAATCAAAAATAATTAAAAACCAAATATTTTATGAAGTTTTCAAAGGTTATTAAAACAATGATAAAAAATATTTTGCCTTTTTACTTTGTTGAAAAAATTATTTTACAAAAAAATAAAAGGGAAGTCTCACCTAATAAGCCTGAACCCTTTTTTTACAATCCCAAAACTGTAAATTCCTATAGTCAAACTTTTGAAGATTTGATTATTGATGGAATTTTAAAAAAACAAAAAGGATTTTATATTGATATTGGTGCCAACGACCCCGAACATTTGAGCAACACTAAGCGGTTTTATGACATTGGATGGGAAGGAATAAATATTGAACCAAATCCATTATGCATTCAAAAATTTAACATTGAAAGGGAAAAGGACATCAATTTAAACGTTGGAATTGGAAATCAAAGGGGGGAAATGAAATTTTATGAATTGACATATTCCTCATTATCATCTTTTGATAAAGAAATGGCCCTTTATAATTCCCAAAGGTTCAATGTTAAAATTGAAAAAGAATACTTTGTGAAGGTTATTAAACTATTTGATGTTTTTAATACCTACGTTAAAGATAAAGAAGTTGATTTTGTTTCAATAGACACAGAGGGTTATGAAATGGAAGTTTTAAAAAGCAATGACTGGCAAATTTTTCGCCCAAAATTAATTTTAATTGAAACTGGATTAGCTCATACGGAGATTCATGATTTTTTAATTAAAGAAAAATACGCTCCGGTTTTACATAATGGGCTAAATTCATTATTTGTTGATCAATTAATTTAATGTTTATTAATTTTCTTCTATAAAAATATGAAAGAAATTCTTATTGAATTTGTAGATTTTTGGAATGGGTTTGATAGAATTGAAAATTTCATTTATAAAACCCTTTCCAAAAAGTTCAAAATTAAATTTTCAAATAAGCCTGATTATCTGTTTTATTCTTCCTATGGATTTGAACACCTAAATTACTCTAATTGCATAAAAATATTTTATACCGGGGAAAACCAAGTTCCTGATTTTAATTTATGTGATTATGGTATTGGGTTTCATTATCTGGATTTTAAGGAAAGGTATCTTAGGCTTCCTTTGTGCTTCATTAGGTCATCCTATGATAAAGTAAAAAAAGAAAAAAAAATCAATAAGGAAGAGGTTTTAAACAGGAGGTTTTGCAATTTTGTTTATAGCAATAACTTAAATGCAGATCCAATTAGAAGAGTCTTTCTTGAAAAACTATCAGAATATAAAAAAGTTGATTCGGGAGGAAAATATTTAAATAATGGGTTTGATATTGGTGAAAGTATTGAAGACAAATTAGTTTTTTTAGGCAATTATAAATTTACAATTGCTATTGAAAACTCGGCAGTTGAAGGGTATACTACTGAAAAAATAATTGAGCCAATGTCAGTGAATTCCATTCCAATTTATTGGGGGAATCCCCTAATTAAACTTGATTTTAATGAAAAGTCATTTATTCACCTATCCAATAAAACCGAAGAAGAAATAAAAAAAGTCATTGAAAGAATTATTTATCTTGACAATAATGATGAAGAATATTTAAAAGTTTTACAGGAACCTTGGCAAACCCCTAAACAGGTAATTCAACCTGAGGAGGTTTTATTAGCGTTTTTAAATAATATAATTTCCCAACCGATAAATAAAGCAAGGAAAAGACCTAATTTTGGGTATGCCAGGAATTATGAAATAAGCTTAAGGAAAAAAATTTTCGATGAACCTTTAAATTCTGACAAAGAATTGAGTACTAAATTTATAGTCCACTCGGTTCTTAAGAAAATAATAAAAAAATTTAAAAGGACTTTTATAACAATATTGAAGAAACATTTGGGTGAATAATGAATGATAGACAACCCATATACGTAACCAAGCCCTTCCTCCCACCCCTTGAAGAATTCATTCCATATCTGGAAAAGATTTGGGAGTCGCGGATTCTGACTAATAACGGCCCGTTTCACCAGGAGCTGGAGCAAAAGCTTTGCGAATACCTGGAAGTGCCTTATGTATCATTATTTGCCAATGGCACCCTGGCGCTGGTGACGGCTTTGCAGGCTTTGAATATTAAGGGCGAGGTGATTACCACTCCCTTTAGCTTTGTGGCCACGACACACGCCCTATGGTGGAATAAGATCACCCCGGTGTTTGTGGATATTGAACCGGAGAACTTTACGCTTAATCCGGAGAAAATTGAAGCGGCCATTACACCGAAAACCGCCGCTATTTTGCCTGTGCATGTGTATGGTTATCCATGTAAGGTGGAACGGATTCAGGAGATTGCAGACAAGCATGGCTTAAAAGTCATTTACGATGCCGCGCATACCATGGGCGCAAAGTTTAAAGGGAAGCACATTGCAAGTTTCGGAGACCTTTCTATACTAAGCTTTCATGCCACTAAAGTATTCAATACCTTTGAGGGAGGGGCCATAATTTCCCACACGAAGGAAATGAAGGAGCATATCGACAACCTGAAAAACTTTGGCTTCCGTGGTGAAACCACCGTGGTGGAACCTGGCATCAATGCCAAAATGAATGAGTTTCAGGCTGCACTGGGGCTGTTGCAAATGAAGTACCTTGATAAGGCTGTTAATGAGCGGAAGCGGGTTTTTGAGGCGTATAAAGAAAGGTTAAAAGGATTGATGGGCTTAACTGTGCCAGAAGGACTTAATATTGTTGAACAGAACTACGCCTACTTCCCCGTTTTGATTGATGCTGAAGCTTTTGGCAGAACCAGGAATGAAGTTTATGAAGAATTGAAAAATATTGGAATTTTTGCCAGAAGGTATTTTTACCCATTGATCAGCACTTTTTCACCCTATAATGCATTGCCTTCTGCCAGTAATGAAAACCTTTCCAATTCAAACCAGATTGCCGGGCAAGTACTGTGTTTGCCTATATATCCTGATTTGGAAATGGATGTATTGGAAAAGATGGTAAAAACCATTAAAAGAAATGGAAATGGGTAATAATTCGTTTTATTCCGAGTCAGAACTCAACGAACTGGGCTTGAAAGCCTTTGGCGAAAATGTGCTGATCAGTCGCAAAGCCAGTTTTTATTCTCCCGAAACCATTAGCTTGGGGAGCAATGTCAGGATTGATGATTTTTGCATCCTTTCTGGTGATATTGAGATTGGAGACTTTGTGCACATATCGGCTTATTCCGCCATTTATGCCAGAGAACTGGTTAAGATCATGGCCTACTCAGGCATATCACCAAGAGTGACTATTTTCAGCGCTACTGATGATTTCGGCGGGGATTTTTTAATTGGACCTATGGCACCTGAAGACACAACCCGATTAATTTCAGGGCCGGTTTTGCTGGAAAGATTTGTTCAAATTGGTGCTTCTTCCGTGATTCTGCCCAATCTCACAATAAAGAAAGGAAGCGTGGTTGGGGCCATGTCGCTGGTGAATAAAGACCTGGAATCCTGGGGAATTTATGCCGGAATACCAGCAAAATACATTAAAGAAAGAAAAAAAGGTTTGTTGCGCTATGTCTGAAATGATAGTATCGGTTTGTATGATCACATACAATCACGAGCCTTTCATCCGGGAGGCCATTGAAGGGGTGTTGATGCAGCAAACCAGTTTCCCAATTGAACTGGTCATTGGCGAGGATTGCTCCACTGACCGTACCAGGGAAATTTGTCTGGAGTATAAAGAAAAATACCCTGATAAGATTAAATTTTTGCTGAATGAAAAAAACCTAGGCATGATGCCCAATTTTATCCAGACCCTGAATGCCTGCACCGGCAAATACATAGCCCTTTGCGAAGGGGACGACTACTGGACGGATAAACTGAAGCTGCAGAAGCAGGTGGATTTTTTGGAGGGGAATGAGGAGTACGTGATGGCCTATCATGATGCCAAGGTCATTGACGAGGCTGGAGAAATTATTTCAGAGGCCAAACTCCCTTGTGATTTTAAACAGGAGTTACATGAAATTGAATTAAAAAAGGGAACTTGGGTACCAACTCTTTCAATTTGTTTTAGAAATGTCATTAAGAGTTTCCCAAAAGAAATGTTAAAAGTAGTAAATGGAGATACTTTTTTAATCAGTCTATTGGGGCAATTTGGAAAAGGAAAGTTAATTTATGATATTCAACCAGGATATTACAGGGTCCACAAAGGTGGTGTTTGGAGTGAAAAAGGAAAACTTTACAAATTATCTTCAAGTATAAACACTTTTAGATACTTAAAAAAATATTTTAAAAAAAAAGGAGACCTAGAAGTTGCTGATTATTATGATTCTTTTGCCAAGAATTTGGCAGATAGGCATATATTTGAAACAGTAAAAAAGGAAAAAATATCTGAAATATTGAACGTTTACAAAATTTATTTTCAAACTCATGGCTTTCTTAATAATCATTCTAGTTTTATCCGTTTGAATAAAAGCATTGGGAAATTTATTCTTACAACTTTTTCCAAAGCTTTCAAGGTTTTTTTAATTTTGTTTTATTTTTTTTCTGACAAAATGTCCTTTTAACGCAAGGAATTAATGGTTATTCGCATTAAAGCAAAAAGACAGTTTTTCAACAAGGTGCTTTTTCGGCTTGGGGGGATATTTTTAAAAATCTTCACCAGAACTGGCCGTACACCCAAGGATACCCCGGTAATCATAAACAATTTTAACCGGCTCGACTTTTTAAGACAGTTACTGGCATGGCTTGAAAAAGCAGGGATGAAAAGGATTTTTGTTATTGATAATGCTTCAACTTATCCACCCTTGCTTGAGTTTTACAAAACCTCTAAATACCCTGTTTTTATCCTTGACGAAAATGTAGGGCACAGAGCTTTTTGGCATACCAACTTTGCCTTGTTGTTTAAGAACCAGCATTACGTATTAACGGATCCAGATGTGGTGCCTGTTGAAGAATGCCCTTTAAATGCAATCGAGTATTTTTACAAGTTGCTGGACAAATACCCTAAAATTACCAAAGTTGGCTTTGGGCTTAAGGTTGATGATTTGCCAGATTATTATTCAAGAAAAATGGAGGTTATTGCCTGGGAGGAGCAATGGTGGAAAAATGAAATTGAGCCAGGTGTTTTCAAGGCCAATATTGACACTACATTTGCATTATACAAACCTAAAACCTGGCATCAGCAACCTGGGAAAACATTAAGAACAGGCCCCCCTTTTTGGTTAAGGCATTTACCCTGGTACATTAATGAGGAAAACCTGAGTAATGAAGAAATATTTTTCAGAAGAACAGCTTCCAAAATAAGTTCCTGGCTTGATAAGGAAAGATATATCTAATGAAAAACGTTTTTGCCATAATTGTAACCTTTAATGGTTTAAAGTGGATTGACAATTGCTTTGGTAGCCTAACCAATTCATCTTTACCCATTAAAATTATTGCCATCGACAATGCCTCCACCGACAGCACGCCTGAATATATCCGCAAGCATTATCCCGAAGTTGATTTAATTGAGAATGAGAAAAACCTTGGCTTTGGCCAGGCCAACAATATTGGCATACGCAAAGCTTATGACGCAGGGGCTGATTATGTCTTTTTGCTGAATCAGGATGCTTGGGTAGAAAAGGATACGATTGAAAAGTTGGTGGCGGTTGCTGAGAAGAATCCGGAATTTGGTATTGTAAGCCCAATGCATTTGAATGGGAAAGGGGATGCGCTGGATTTTAACTTTTCAAATTGGATTGGCCCGAATTATTGTAATGGGTTTTATTCTGACTTGTTTCTTGGCAAACTTGAAGATAGAATTTATAAAACTGATTATGTAAATGCGGCAGCCTGGTTATTAAACCCGAAATGTATCGAAACAGTTGGGGGCTTTAATCCTTTGTTCTTTGTTTATGGTGAGGATGACAATTACCTTCAACGCACGCATTACCATAAACTCAAAGTTGGGGTTTACCCTTCAGCAAGAATTTTTCACGACCGGGAAGAAAAAAAATTACATGATGCCTTTGTTGTTCACGAAAAAATGCTCAAAAGGAGTTTGCTTAGGAAGTATTGTGATCCGGCTTGTAAGGCAGATATTGGGCAAGAGGTGGATTGGTTAAAGCGAGGGATGCTTAAATCAATAATAAAACTTAACCTAAGAGATTATTATGCCCAGAAAAAAGACTTAAAAATAATTTCTGACCTTCAAAAAGACGTTCGGGAAACAAAAGAAAAAAGCCAACAACCCGGTTTAACTTTTTTATAAAATGCCCATCCCCATGGTCTCCATAATCATACCCGTTTACAACCGCCCAGTGCTGGTGGCCGAGGGCATTGAGTCGGTTTTAGCGCAGACCAGCCCCAACTGGGAGCTGATCGTGGTGGATGATGGCTCAACCGACAATACCTGGCAGGTGCTTGAAAGCTACACTGCCAAAGACGAGCGCATCAGGGTTTTTAAAAGAGATAGAGAGCCAAAGGGGGCGCCAACGTGCAGGAATATTGGGGCTGAGCTAGCAAAAGGGGAGTATTTGATTTTTTTTGATAGTGACGATTTATTGCTTCCACATTGTTTTGCGGGACGCTTAAAAGCCTTCAAGGAAAACCCAGAAATGGATTTTCTGGTTTTTCCGATGGGAATGAAAAATTTGCAGGGTGAGATTATTGAGAAGGTGATCCCGGAATGCGAAGATTTCCTTGTTGAGTTTTTAGCTTACAGACTGCACTGGGGAATTATGTGCCCTATCTGGAAGAGAGATTTTTTTCAAAAGGTTGGAGGGTTTAAGGAAAGTTTACCAAGGTTAAATGATCCGGAGTTGATGATCAGGGCGTTTTTGGAGGAACGTGTTAATTTTAAAATATTCAACAAGAATGATTATGATTCTCTGCAGGTCATTAGCCCCAAACTAAATTCTGAACTTTCTGAAAAGTTATTCCTCTCTTTAAAAATTTTTATACCGGAAATCAGCCGGAAACTCAAAAATAAAGGTCAAGAAAAGAAAGTCAGTTTTCTTAAAGAATATTACTCTCTTTTTTTTAGATCGTATTTCTTACCAAAGCAAACAAGTAACACTAAGCAACCTTTTTTTTTAGGAGTTATTTTTTTTAAAGCAGGGGTGTTTTCCTTTTATTCTTTTTTAATTAAAACCTTTTTCCTGTTTGTTTTCTCAATTTCCAATTTCTTCAGAAGCAAGGCATTGGATTTTTTGCTTAAATAACCCTCTTTGAAGCTATAATAGAAATGGATTGTAGAAGTCAAATTAGTATTGTTGTTCCTTGTTTTAATTACGGTCATTTTTTGCCAAAAACACTTGAAAGTGTTTTAAAGCAATCCTATTCTAATTGGGAATGCATTATTATTGATGATGGTTCAACAGACAATACCAGGAACGTTGCTAGAAAATATCAAGAACTTGATGAAAGATTCAAATATGCATTTCAGGAAAATAAAGGACTTTCTGCAGCCCGGAACAAAGGTATAGAACTGGCCGTTGGTGATTTTTTCCAGTTTCTTGATGCAGATGACCTTATTGAATCCAATAAACTTGAAATCCAATTGAGTTTCCTGATTGAAAACCCTGAAGTGGATATTGTATATGGTGACATGTTGAGATTTCTATCTGATCAGCCTGATGTCAGATTTAAAACCAGGCCGCAGAATGATTATGATTGGATGCCAAAAACTTCAGGGAAAGGGGCTGACTTGATACACCAACTGATTATTCAAAATATAATGGTTGTCAGTGCGCCTTTGATTCGGAGTGGGGTTATTCAAAAAACCGGTGTATTTAACACCAGTCTAAGGTCGGGGGAAGATTGGGAATACTGGTTGAGATGTGCTTTAAAAGGGTGTTCTTTTTCTTATTTTGAAGGAAATGAAACAAAAACTCTAATAAGATCACACCCAAATAGTATGATGAATAACTGGGCCGTAATGAATGAGAACAGAATCAGGCTAAGAAAACAAATCCATTCTGCATTGAATAAAAGCCAGAAAAAATCAAACCGACTTCAATTATTTGATGATTATGGGAAATTCGGCTTGGAAAATATTCAAAAAGGTAATTTGCTAAAAGGGTTTTGGTTAATCTTTAAAATAAGGAGCTATAAGGTTTTCTATTATTTTTACCATGGCTTTTACTGGGCATTTAAGAAGAAATCATGAACAAAACGATAATTTTTGTTTCTTTTGGAAAAAAAAGTATTCATTTTCAAAATTTGTTTTCGATTTTGTCAGCTTGTTATTATATAGATAAGCATGACTTAAAAATTAACATTTTACTTTTCACCGACAACTCCGATTTTTTCTCAAGCTGGTTAAACAGGTTTCATTTTGTTGATTATTTCTTTCTGAGTACCTCAGTCCTAAAAGAATGGAAAGGTCAATATGATTATGTGTTCAGAATTAAGATTAAATCTATTATGCATGCTTTAACAAGTGTTGGAGGGAAGGTGCTGTATTTAGATGGTGACACATTTTTTATGCAAAGACCAGATAAATTGTTTGAATTAATCAAAGAAAACAGCACCCTTATGTATTTAAAAGAAGGAATAATAAGTGATGCTGAAAAAACAAATTGGCAGTGTATAAGAGATCACATGAAAAAAAATGTTTTTTCGTTTAATAATGCTAAGTTTGTTTTTCCACTTGAGACTGAAATGTGGAATGCGGGAGTGATTGGCATTGGTTTTCAAAATATTGCCCTTGTTAACTCAGTATTAGATTTGACAGACGAGTATTGTTCGCAGGTTTCAATGAATAAATATCATCAAGATCAGATGATGTTTTCTTTTGTTTTTCAAAATAACACAAAACTTAATCCAGCCGACGATTATATTTTTCATTATTGTTATGGAAACCGAAAAGGGCATATGGATAGAATGTTACCGGGCTTTTTCCGAATGCATAGGAATAATCATGAAGGAATCCTGGAGGCTGTTTACAATCAAACCAAAATCCCAGTTTCAAATGAACCTGTTGCATTGTCCACAATAGAGTCAATTTTTCTTTTCCTTAAAAAAAGAAGGATCGGATTATCAATGGCCATTAATAGGGTTAAGAAAACGAGGAGAATAAGAGCCTTTTTTGAACGGGGTAAAAAATATTAAACTTTTAAATGATTATGAAAAAAGCTTTGGTTTTAGGTGCCGGCGGTTTTATTGGCAGCCATTTGGTTAAAATGTTAAAAAAAGAAGGTTTCTGGGTTCGCGGGGCCGATTTAAAGTATCCTGAGTTTTCTGAAACCCTGGCAGATGATTTCATTATTGGAGATCTGAGATTACAGGAAGTTTGTGACAAGGTGCTTGACCAGTATTTCGATGAGGTTTTTCAACTGGCGGCAGATATGGGCGGCGCAGGCTATATTTTCACAGGGGAGAATGATGCCAACGTAATGCATAATTCGGCGCTGATAAACATTAACATTGTTGAACGTGCCGTTAAACATAAGGTTGGAAAAATCTTCTATTCATCATCTGCCTGCATTTATCCGGAGTTTAACCAAACTGATCCTGATAACCCCAATTGCGCGGAGGATTCAGCCTATCCGGCCCAGCCCGACAGTGAGTATGGCTGGGAAAAGCTTTTCTCGGAGCGGCTTTTCCGGTCATTCAGCAGGAATTATCAGTTGCCGGTGAGGATTGCCAGGTTTCATAACATTTTTGGCCCCGAAGGAACCTGGACTGGCGGAAAAGAAAAAGCCCCCGCTGCAGTTTGCCGCAAAGTGGCTGAAGCTCCTGATGGAGGGCAAATTGAAATCTGGGGCGATGGAAAGCAAACAAGGTCTTTCCTTTTTATTGATGAGTGCCTTACAGCCATGCGTAAATTAATGGAATCAGACTTTACGGGGCCGGTGAATATTGGCTCGGATGAGATGATAAGCATCAATCGGCTTGCTGAAATGGTTATTGGTTTTTCAGGAAAAAAGATTGGTATAAAAAATATCCCGGGGCCGCTTGGGGTTAGAGGCCGGAATTCAGATAACCGCCTGATTTTTGAAATGTTAAACTGGAAGCCTGAATGGCCTTTAAAAAAAGGGATGGAAATAACTTACCAATGGATAAAACAACAAGTTGAAAAATAATTTCATGAACAGGTTGAAGGAACTTGCCAGGGAGGTTTTGTATTTTTTTTCCTTTTATTTCTATTATTGGCCCAGAAAAAAGAACCTGAATCAGGGCCCTGATAATCAGGTTCTTAAAAAAGGGATTACCGCGGTCATTTCTGCAAAAGATGAAGCGTATTTGATTCCCTTTTGCCTGAAAAGTTTGATTGGTGTTGCCGATCAGATAGTATGCATCGACAACGGATCGAAGGACGGTACGCTCAGGGCTATGGAGAAATTTAAGGAGGAATTTGGTGGTCAGGCTGAGGTTGATGTGATAAGCATGCCCGGTGCATTGCTCGGCGACTGCCGGAATGCAGGGGTCAGGGCAGCAAGGTATCAATGGCATCTTAGGTGGGATGCGGATATGATCAGCAAAACCTCCGGTGAAGATAATATGATACATTTCAGGGAAAAAGTATTGAAAGTTAACAAGCCAACTTCCTTTCAGCTTCCGCGCACCAATCTGATTGGCGACTTAAGTCATACACATAAAAAAAATCCTGTTATTGATCAGGGAGAGCCTTTTTTAATTTGGCTTACAAGAGATGTGTTTTATAAAGAATACGGAAAATTTGATGCCATCAAAATTCCTTTTTACCACCAAAGAAAAAAGGAAAAAAGAAGTTATATTTTTCATTGTCAGGGCATAAAATCGGTGGACAACCTAATTCACCGCTTTCATTATTTTACCTGGCGCGAATTGGTAAATTCCGGGAAACCCAACAGGTATTCAGCCTGGCTGAATGATTTTGAAGCTTTTAAAAAGGAAAGGAACCTTTACTTGTTTGGCACAAATGATGAAATCACCCTTGCCTGGCGCTATTATCGGCAACTGGCCACCCATTACATAAAATATAATCCGCAAAAATATGGCGATTATCCCCCGGTATTAAAAGAAGCCATTGAAAAGGACTATTTACGTTTTAAAGTGATTTACAGGGATGGTAAACCATTTTCAATTGAAGACAAGGAGAACCATAAACTTAATGGCTATATGCCAACAGCTGAAGATCTGAGTTGGGATGTAACCCAATTTTTTAGAAAACTTTCGGAAGAGCTAAATTAGAAGTACTTCAATTTGGTCTGAGATGACAGGGATGATCAAGCCTTTTCTTGACAGAAATCTGCAACGGGTTTATTATCTGTGGATGCTTGTTTCAGTAAATACGGCATATGTGCTGATCTCAATAATTACTTTCTTAAGTTTTCTGATTCCAAAAAGAAAGAAGTACGATCTGATTTTATTCCCTTATGCCCAGAAAGGATCTGATGGTTATAAGCGAAGGTTTGAGGTGTATTTTGAGTTCCTTTCCAAAGACAACATTTCTTTTAAGGTTTGCAATCTGATTGACAATGAAGAACTAGTCAATATTTTCGATGGCCGTTTCGGGAAACGTTATTTATTGTACCAATTTATAATTTGGAAAAGACTCTGGCAAGTCCTGAGTGCAAGGCATTATAAATATGCATTTTTTCAGCGTGGGCTGTTTCCTTTCTATCCTGGTCAACGATATCCATACCTTGAACGATTGCTCAAAAAACTTGGGTGTGAGGTGACCATCGACTTTTGGGATGCAGACTGGATGATCAATAAGGAAATTACTGACGGTGCTGCTGCCTTTGCAGATCGGATTTCCTGTGTAAATGATTTTATCAGGGATTACTTTAATTTTCTTACTGTACCCAAGGAAATATTTCCAATTGGGGTAGATTTGACGCACTACAGGATTAAAAACGACTATTCCATTGAGGAAGAAATTAAATTTATATATACTGGTTTGCCCGCCAATGTGCAGCAATTTTTCGAATTGGCCCATCCAATTTTTATTGAATTAAAGAAACACCTTAAATTTCGTTTGATAGTTATCACCCGGTATCGGGAAAAGATTGACGAATATCCCGTTGAATTTTACGATTTTGAGGAACCTGATTTTTATGCCAAGCTTGTTGAGGCTGATATTGGCCTTTATTTGGTTCCAGATTCTGATAAGAGCCGCGGGAAAATGGCTATGAAAGTTTTAGATTACATGTCGGCTGCTCTGCCGGGTATTGCAACCCCCGTTGGGCTTTCACCCTTCGCTTTGGATGGTGAAAATATTCTTTTCGCTGAATCATTTGACGAGTGGGTTGATAAATTAATTCAACTTAAGCAAAACGCTGGTCTTAGAAAATTTCTGGGTCAGAACGGCAGAAAAATGGTTGAAAAATTTCATTGTATTGAAAGCTCATACCTGACTTTTAAGTCAATTGTTTTCAATAATATATTTCACTAATGTGTGGTGTTGCCGGCATATGGTACTTGGCTGAACCTGCCTCGGGAACAGGTTTGATCAGAAGTATGACTGATTCCATTGCTCATCGAGGACCAGATGGTCAAGGGTTCTGGCAATCAGAAGATGAAACACTTTTTTTTGGGCATCGTCGCCTGTCAATTATTGACTTGTCTGATAGGGCCAAACAACCAATGGAATACCTTAAACGTTATGTGATCACCTACAACGGAGAAATTTACAATTTTATTGAGTTAAGAAGCTTTCTGCTAAAAAAAGGGTATTCCTTTTTTTCTGAGAGCGATACCGAAGTAATTCTTGCTGCTTACGACCACTGGGGAATGGATTGTTTGCAACAGTTTGACGGGATGTTTGCTTTTGCCATTTTTGATAAGAAGAATAACGAGCTTTTTTGCGCAAGGGACCGCTTTGGAGAAAAGCCTTTCTTTTATTATTCAGATAATAGTCGATTTGTTTTTGCTTCCGAAATGAAAGCCATTTGGGCTTCTGGAGTTGAAAGATCGGTCAATGATCATTCAATGTATTTATTTCTCAATTTTAATTTACATGAAAACCCAAATGATAATGCCCAGACTTTTTTTCGGAATGTATTTAAACTAAAAGCCGGGCATTATTTAAAGTTTAATAAGGGAGAAAAAATAATCCAGAAGCGATATTGGGCGATTGATTTGGAACACCATAATTATGACATTGAGTTTCAAGCTGCCTGTGATCGTTTTAAGCAACTTTTAGTGCGATCCGTTGAATTAAGATTGCGGTCGGATGTAGCAGTTGGCAGCAGCCTTAGCGGAGGAATTGACTCCACGGCAATTGTGACAATAATAAATGAATTGCTCAATGACCCTTCCGATATACAAAAAACCTTTTCTGCCCGGTTTCCTGATTCCGAGTTAGATGAAGGAAAATATATGGAATTGGCAGTTAAGGATAAAAAAATTGAGCAGTATTTTACCTTTCCTGACCATTTAAAGTTAACCAGCGAAATTGAAAAAATAATGTATCATCAGGAAGAACCTTTTGGTTCAGCCAGTATTTTTGCTCAATGGGAGGTTTTTAAATTAGCATCGCAAAAAGGGGTTGTTGTTCTGCTCGATGGGCAAGGCGCTGATGAAACTCTAGGGGGTTATACCCATTTTTTTGTTCCCTTTTTCAGGGAAGTTTTTATGAAGAAAGGGAAAAATGAGCTCAATAAAGTTTATAAAGAATATTTGGAAAACAATTTCGACTTTGTTTATCATAACCCAAATTTTGCCTTCAGGCTTGAAACATCAATGCCAAATTTTTCGACTGGTTTAAGATCATTAAAAAACCAACTTATTGGCCCAGCCCCAAGCCCGGTTATTCACCCAGATTTTTACAGCCAGTTTAAAAAAGAGGAGGTGCCCTTCCCAATGTTCCTTGAATTGAATCATATGCTTCACCATCAAACTTTCTTTTCAGGCTTGGAAAAGCTCCTTCGGTTTTCTGACAGGAACTCAATGGCTTTTTCAAGAGAGGTGCGACTTCCTTTTTTAAGCCATGAGCTGGTGGAATTCGTCTTTAGTTTACCTTCTGAATTTAAAATAAGAAATGGTTGGACCAAGGCAGTATTAAGATTTGCATTTGAAGGAAAAATTTCTCCTGAAATTTTGTGGAGAAAAAAGAAACTTGGCTTTCAACCACCCCAAGCTTTTTGGATGGCGCAAACCGAATGGAAGGAGTGGGCAACTGCAATGCAACAACTTGCAGTTAATAATCGTTGGATAAAATCCGACAGTTCTTTATCTTGGGAAGGGGTAATGGCTGGATTATTCATTAATAACCTTAAGCAATAAGGGTCTAAATAACTTTTCTTTCTCTCATAATTTTAAATCAAAATTGATAAGGAAAAACATTTGCATATTAAGCCACGGGCCCGTTTCAAATGACGGGCGAATCCTTAAAACCATTGACTTTTTTATCTCAAAGGGTTTAAGTGTTTTTGTTTTTTCCCCAATTGATATAAGTGAACCATCAGAAAATAATTTTGAAAAACCCGGGGTTCATTTTTTTGCTATTGAAAAAAAGAATTCATTTTTTATAAAACTTTTGCGGCACACGGCATTTCCATTTGAGTTTGATTACCTCGCAAAGGAAGCCAGAAAAGCAGAAATAAGGTATGATTATATTTATGTTAATGATTTACCATGTTTGTCTGCCGGCCGAAAAATTCAAAAAATGAACCCTGGTTCCAGGTTAATTTATGATTCTCACGAAATTTTCACCGAAACAATTAATCAATTTTTTCCTGAAACGGATGCTTTTCATAAAAAATGGTTATTCAAATTTCTGATCTCAACCATGCGCTTTTTTGGCACCCAAGTTGAGAAAAAACTGGGAAAAAAGGTTGATTTGTTTATTACGGTTAATGACAGCCTGAAAGCTTATTTTGAGTCAAAATATGGTTTGTCAAATGTAGAAGTTGTGATGAACTGTCCACAGGCCCAAAAAGGAACAATCCCGCAAAATTTGAAAGTAAATTTCAGGACACAATTTAACTGGGCTCATGATTCCAGGGTTTTCCTATACCAGGGTGCCTGGAACAAAGGACGGGGTTTGGAATTATTGATTACTACCTTTAGATTGACTCCCGAGCATTTTAAACTGGTAATTATTGGGAAGGGCGTGCTTGAGCCCCGAATGAAAAAATTGATTGATCAATTAAAGTTGGAAGAGAGAGTAAAGTTATTTGGTTTTGTTAACTACGACCAATTGCCAGATTATACGGTTGCTGCTGATGTGGGTATAAATCTTTTGGAGCCTTTTAATTTAAGTAAAGCCATGGCCTCGCCCAATAAGCTTTTTGAATACATTCATGCCGGTATTCCTGTTTTGTGTTCTGATACTCCCGAGAATCGCAAGGTAATTGAACAATATAATGTCGGGGTTTTAGTGCAAAACAATGAGGAAAGTGTTTTAGATGGCTTACTCTTTTTCAATTCAGAAGCAAATATTCTCCAAAAAAAGGAACACATTAAAGATGCTTCAAAAGTTTATAATTGGGCGAACCAGGTTTTGATTTTGGATGAGTTCTTAAATAAAAGCACGAATAACTGAATGAAAAAAGTGCTTATCATTTCTTATTTTTTTCCGCCAGGAAATTTTCCGGGAAGTTTTAGGGTAAAATCCTGGGCCGATAACCTGAGCAATTTTGGCTATTATCCAATTATTGTTACCCGGCACTGGGATGAATTTGCAAATGATTATACAGCGATTATTAAAAAGGAAGGAATTGAAAAGCAAGTAACAGAAAAGTTTACGGTTTATCGCCTGCCATATCGGGGTAGTTTTCGTGATAAATTGATTCATAAGTTCGGAAAGCGAGCTGAGTTTGTTGGCAAGCTCCTTTCTTTTTTTCAGATCGCCTTTCAATCTTACACATTAAAGCTTGACCCTTTTTCAGGCCTTTACGAATATTCGCGGAAAATAATTGCTGAAAATCCTGATATCTCTTTTGTAATTACCAGTGGGAGGCCTTTTATTCAATTTAAATATTGCTGGCTTTTGAAAAGGGAGTTTCCGGGCATAAGCTGGGTTGGTGATTACAGGGATGCCTGGAACTCCAGCTTAACAGTAAAAAAATCAGCCAATAGATGGGTTCAGCATTTATTTGAAAGGAAACTGGAAAAAAAGTGGACCCGAAATGCTGCTATACTAACCACTGTCTCAAACGGACTTTCCGAAGAAATATCAGCTTACTTGGCAAAACCGGTCAGCGTAATCTTTAACGGGTTTGAGCCGGATGAATACAAAATCAACCCCATCAATAGCAATTCAGCAGCCAGAAAAGTTGAATTGCTGTATTCAGGTTCTTTGTATCCTTGGCAGCCGTATTTTGAATTTTTGAAGGCATACAAGGAAGTTTCCAAAAAATTTGAAAATAAATTAGTACTAAAATTCCTAGGTACTAAACCAACCAAGGAATTAACCTTTTTTGTAAAAGAGAACCCCGGCTTAGAAATTGAAATTATTCCCAAAAGAACCAGGGTTGATGCGATTTCTCTTTTGAAAAATGCGGATTTATTAGTGTTGATTGGTTATTCCGGGAGAAAGGGCATCTTGTCCAGTAAAATATTCGAATATTTGGGAGCAAATAAACCGATATTTTATTGTGCAACTGACGATAAGGAATTGGAGTATATCATTCGGGCTGCCAATGTTGGGATAATTGCAGAAGGTTATACTCAAATTGTGGAAAAACTTGAAGAACTAATTAAAGAGAAAATAAGGGGCGGTCAGGTTAAGTTTGAGCCTAATGAGATTCAAATTGCAAAGTATACCAGGCTAAATCAGACCAGAAGGCTGGCAGAAGCACTAAATAAGCTTCAAGGATAAAGGAAAAAGGAAAAAGTATAAAGTATTAAGAATTAGGGGTTATGTTCAAGGCGGTGCCATATCAGGAGGAATACCATAAGCAGGTGATTGATCTTTTGGGCTTGCTATGGAGTAACTGGTCCTTTGAATTGCGTGAAAAGGTTTTTTGCTGGAAGTACTTGGAGAACCCTTATTGCAGTGAACCTCAATTTTTTCTAATGCTTGAGGGGGAAAAGGTGGTGGCGGTCAGGGGCTTTTTTGTAAATGCCTATTTGATTGAGGGGAAAACGGTTTTTGCAGGTATTCCTGCAGATTCAGTGACTCATCCTGGTTATCGCCGGCAAGGGCTTTTTGAGCAACTGACTAAATTTGCCATGGAATACCATGCCGCAAAGAGTTTTCCTGACTTCTACTTGTCACTCTCTTCCAATCAAATGGCTGCCAGTAGTCACCAGAAAGCAGGTTTCACCTTTTTGGGTAGGTGGTGTGAATTTTATAAGTTCTCGCCTATTGGTATTTTCTGTGGGCCAGGGAAAAAAGGCTTCAACGAGATTTCTGGTAAGTCAGGTGGATATGAGATCAGGATTTCTGATACTTTTAACCCTGCTGAGGCTTCAACTCATTTTAGAAATAATCAAACGCAAAGCATTCAATTGCTGAAGGATGAAAGGTTTTTTTCCTGGAGATACCGGCAGCCTGCCTTTTCTTATGTATTTTTGGAAGTGAAGCGTGAAAACCATTTGTTTGCCTGGGCTTCATTCAGCTTAATTTCAAAGGGCAGGGCTTTGATGACTGATTTTCATTTTTCAAATAAGGAGGCTTTTAATGCAGGACTGAAATACTTTTCAAGGCAATTGGGACTTTGGGCAATACAGACTAAAGTGTTCACATATAACAGAAATACACAGGATAATATAAGAGCCATGGGTTTTAGGGATTATAAGAAATTTCTTAAATGGATTGGCAAAGGGTCTGCCGAGCCCGTTTTGGTGAAGACCGCTGCTTATGAAAAGGTAAAAGCAACCCAGGAAATAAATGAAGTATTTTTATCCGATCCCCAGAACTGGGATCTGCATTTAATTGATGCTGATGGCGCCTAAAACCCTTGTATTGTATTTTCACCGCATCTCCGATGAGGTTTCACCCGCTTTCCCGCCCATGCCGGTGAAGGTTTTTGAACAGGTGCTGCAATTTCTGAAAAAGAGGTACTTTATCATCCCCCTGGAGGAGATTGGCCAGTCATTTCAAAGCAAAAGAACCCGCCTGATCATTACCTTCGATGATGCCTTTCTTGATTTCTATGAAAATGCCTTGCCCCTGCTGGTAAAGCACCAGGTGCCGGCCTTGCAGAACATTATCACCCAATGTGCCGAAACAGGGGAACCGCTCTGGACCCAGAAACTGAATAAAATGGTGGAGGTGTATTTTCGTGAAGGGCGAGAAAATGAGTTGGTTGACTTTTTCCACCTTGAATCAGGGGCCTTAAAAAAAGCTGACATTGGGAATATTGCCTTAAAAATTTACAGGCAATTGCTCGAGGAGTTAAATCGTGAAGAACTGATCAACCGTATGTTCGAAAACCTTGGCACCAGGTATAAGGAAACCAAAATGATGGGTTGGCGCCACATCAGGGACTCTATGAAGCATGGTGTAAGCATTGGTTCACATACCCATTCGCACCAGAATCTTACTCTTTTGAATGACGGTGAATTAATACACGAATTGCATCATTCTGCCAAATTAATTGAAGAGCGGACAGGAAAGCAACCAGTTGCTATTGCTTATCCCAATGGCAGGTTTGATGAACGGGTAATTAATCGCAGCATGGATGTCGGTTACCAGTTTCTGCTTACCGTAGAAGAACGGATCATGCGAAAGTCAGAACTTAATGACCGATCTACATTGTTAATTCCCAGGTTTAATGTATACCATACCTCATACTGGAAGAACTATCTGAAGCTAAATTACATTAACTGGCAAAACTCAAAACCATCCTGGTCGGCGGGCATTCTTGAGGAGTTAAGTAGAAATAATGACAAGATAGAGGTTTGTCCGGTTTGCAAAAGTGCTGACTTAAAGGAATTAAAAGGCTTCAGCAAGGTTTTTCTTACAAAGTGTGCTCGGTGTTCTTTTGTATTTTCCCGGAAAAAACCCAGTCTGGAAGAGCTGACAACATTTTATGATCAATATTCGTATGGAGAAGATTATTACTCCTCGCCCATTACCCGCAAGCGTTTTAATGAATTGCTCACCACATTTGAACCTTACCGACAAACCAACCGCCTGCTGGATGTGGGCTGCGGCACCGGCGATTTTCTGCTGGCTGCCCGCGACAGGGGTTGGGAATGCAGCGGCACTGAGTTTTCGCCCAAAGCCGTAGAGATCTGCCGAAAAAAAGGCCTGAATGTGCTTCAGGGCGATCTGAAAAGCCTCACGGGACAATTGCCCGTCTTTGATGTGATTACTTCCTTTGAGGTAATTGAGCATATTAACACCCCACGTGAGGAGATGGAAACCATTAAGGAACATCTCAGGCCGGGAGGCATGTTTTACCTGACCACTCCAAATTTCAACTCACTTATAAGGATGCTACTTGGGAACCGGTACGATGCGATTGTGTTTCCAGAGCACCTTAGCTACTTTTCTCCTACCTCCTTGAAATTCCTCATGCATGCAGCTGGATTTCATAAGATCAAGCTCATCACCACCGGTTTCAGTTTCAGCCGTTTCCGAAACGCACTATTTTCGCGCAAAGAAAACCCCTTTACTTCGAAAAGCACGGATGAAAAATTCCGCATAGCCATGGAATCAGGAATGGTTTTTCGGGGCATTAAGGCTTCCATCGACTGGCTGTTTACTTTCACAGGTACAGGGCTGTCAATGAAAGGCTGGTTCGAAAAGAGGTCACCTTAGGGTAACCAGGCTCTTGCTTCCCTGATTGTCCTTTTCCGCTTTAAGCTCCATGGATCTCTTGTACAAGGTAAACAATCCTGCTGCCAGAAATGGAATTAATGGAATTTTTAATCTGACCAGTGCACCGAAATTGGCCGTGGAGATACCTACAGCAAATGCAAATACAATGGCAAAAGAGAGGGAAAAAATCACCAGCGGCTCTTCCAGGGTTATTTTTAAGGCTTTTATAGGTCCGGTACGCCACAAAATCACCAGGACCATAACAAGAAAAACCGTATTTTCAAGAGCGGCTAACAACATAACAGGATTTCTGGCTTCCCATAAATATGGCCTGAATAGCCCGGCCATTATGGCGAGGGGCGCTTTGCTGAAAAAATCATATCGGGTTCCGTCAAAGCTACCTAAAGAATAAAAATTCTCTCCGTAAGCCTGGACCCTGGTGTGGTCTTCGTATGTTATGATAGCCTTCCTGATTATACCATCAATAGACCCGTACTCACCCAGAGCACTTGCAAATAAGGCCAGGAGCCCAATACCAGCTGCAAGAAAAACAGCACCTGTTAAAGGTGTTGCTACAAAACGAAACACCGGATTTTCAATTTTTCTGAGGTAACTCCAGGCTAAATAGATAAAGGCACCGGGGACCAGTGCGACAAAAATATAGGGTTTAACCGAAAGAATTAATAATGCGCTGATAAAAACTGAAATAATATTAGAGAAAACCTTTCTTTTTTCAACAAAAACCATGTAAGTAGAATAAACAAATAATCCAGTCATTGATAGGGAAATGGCATCTTTTGAAATACCGGAGCCCCAGAAAAGAACAGAAGGGAAAAATAAAATACTGATAGCAAAAGGTAACTTAAAGGCCGGATAAAGCTTAACGGCAAGCCGGAATAATTTCCAATAGCCAATTTGAAAAAAACAAGCAAATAATATGGTTGCAGTAAAATAATTTTTAAAACCCAAAAGGGTGAAAAAACTAGTAATTCGGATTACATTGAAGGATGTCATTTTCCCAATATATCCAGGATAACCTGTCTCATTGGAAAAAGAAGATGAGATAACACTCCAATTAGTACTGAATAAAGCCCTGAAATAGTCTTGGGGTTGTTTTATTAGGACATTAACAATTGCCTCTGAACTCCTGTAATAAGCTGTTGTGTCACCCTCATTGTAATAGAGGGTGTAAATCAACCCCATTGCAACTGCCCCAATTACTTTTGCAAATAAGGCAAGCGTAAAGAACTTGTATTCCGGGTATTTCTCAATTTTTTTATTCTTATAACTATTTGCAAAAAGGAAAATAATTATCAGATAAACCCCAATAACAACAAAATCAGCCAAGTTAGGCATTAATGATCTGGTCCAAATATCTGCAACTCGCATAAAAATTTTTCGAAAAGTAAAATTAGCTTAATTGACCAAATGAATATAATCTGTTTTAAAAAACCTTATTTTTGCGCCATGAAATTTCGACGAATTTTGGCTTTTACGTTTTTAATTTTTAGTTTTCCTTTTCTTGTTGGCACTATTTTGCAAATTGGTTCAAGCTTTTTTCAAAAAGAAGAACAAATACGACCTCATCCCCGTGAAAACTTTGATCCAACACTAATTAGAATAAATAACCTGAACAAACTATCTGAGTTTGTTGACAGTATTGCTGAATTGCATTTAGTGCATCCTGATAGCATTTTAAACTATGTAGAGATCGCCGATAGTATCGTTCGAATGAGGTTTTACCACGGCTTTCAAAACTACAAATTTTCCGAAAACTTTATTGCAAATCTTTCCGGGAAGCATATCTGGCGAGATATAGGTGCCAAAGTTAACCCAGAACATATTTTAGAGGGGAGGAAAGCTTTTTGCAGTCAAAGTTCAATTGTATTTCAAGCCCTTTTGCACAAAAAAGGAATAAAAACCCGTTCAGTCAGAATGCCCAACCATTTTGCAACAGAGGTATTAATAAACGGAAAATGGGGTTACTTTGATGTAAGTTTAAAGCCAGTTTTTAAAAATAATCCCAGAATGAGTACAAATGACCTTATTAACAACCCTGATTACTTAAAAGATGCATACATTTTTTCTTTTAGTGAGAATTTCTTGGACAAACTAGAGACTAATTTTAATATTGAGCATGTAAGATTCGACAAGATAAATGCATTTCCTGCGCGAAAAATGCTTTTTATTCATAGGGTGACTCGCTTTCTAAGCTATTTTGGTTGGATCCTTCTTTTAGGATTTAGTGCTTTTCTTTTTAGGATTGGCGAATAGCACATTTTAACATTCTTGGAATACTATTGTTTTGGTAACTTCGGCCTTAACTTTGCCTAATGAAAAAGGTCCTGATTCTTTCTTATTTTTCTTCTCCGGGAAATTTTGCCGGGAGTTACCGGATTAAATCATGGCTCGACTACTTTCATCTTTTTGGATATAACCCAATATTAATTACCAGACACTGGAATGAAAATGAAACGGATTTTTCTGGCATTTCCAATGAAAAAAGAAAAACCGTTGAGGTAAACGAAAACAGTCAAATTCATTTTCTGCCTTATAATGGCGATTTAAAGACCCGCTTCTTAAAATTTACAAAGAACAGATGTCTGATTTTTGCAAAGATGCTTGGATATATTGAAATAATCCTTCAAAACTACTTCCTCTCAATTTGTTCGTATAAAAATCTGTACCAAGAAGCCAGAGAAGTATTGATTCAAAATCCGGATATTAATTTATTAATAGCCAGTGGGAGACCCTTTTTGCTATTTCGATTTGCGTACTTGCTAAAAAAGGAATTTCCTCATTTGAAATGGGTGGCTGATTACAGAGATCCCTGGACTACAAATCTTGCAAATAAAAACAGTAAAAAACTGCGTTTACTTTCAGGGATGGAAAAACATTTGGAGAAAAGGTGGGTTGGCACTGCTGCTTCTTTTTCAACGTGTTCTGAAACCTGGGTAGAACAAATTGAGGAACTAACAAAGATTAGGGGCTTTGTTGTAAAAAATGGTTTTGATGATAAATTCTTCCGAAATATTAAACCTAAAAAAAAGAGTGAAGCATTTAAAACTATTTATAATGGGACCCTTTATAATAATCAACCCATTGAAGTTTTTTTGCAGGGGTTCCTTGATTTTTTGAATAGCCCTGAAGCACCCAAGGCAGATTTACTTCTTGTTGGTGCTGATCTTTATTTTAAAAATGAAGAAAGACTTCAGCATTTTCAGAAAAAAGCTAACGGTCAAATAAAACTTTTGCCCAGAATGCCTCAAGAACAACTATTTGAACTACTATCAAATGCCCAGGTTGGGTTGCTTATCAGTTATTCAGGAGAAAAAGGCCGGCATACTGCAAAGTTGTATGATTACCTGGCAAGCGGGAAACCAATAATCCTTTGTCCCTCTGATAATGATGTAATGGCTCAAACCATAGTAGAAACGAACACTGGTTTTATAGTCAACAGCTCTGAAGAGGTTTCTGAACTGCTTTCCAGATTATATAAACAATGGCTGCAGAATGGAAGTATTTCTTTTACTCCAAATCAAGGTGAAATAATTAAATTCTCAAGAAAAGCGCAAGCAGAAATTCTTTGCAAGCAAATGGATAAGTTGCTTCTTGACAATTAAATATCAGCGCTCATTTCTAAACTCTTTACTCTCAAGGTCGTAATACTCCGCTTGCTGAATATTGATCCAATGTTCGGCGTCTGAAGTAATATCGTGTAAAGGCATGGACTTTCCCCTGATTCTGATTCTGTTTTAAACAGTATTTTATGCCAAAACAAACCCATTTTCTGTTACCAATTTAGTATAATCCGTAAAAGATTGATTTTCTCACCGAAAGTATTATCTGTGCATTGAAATACTTTGACTTTCTAAATAGATTTTTTATTGATTCAGGTAGGATTTTCCGGTTCAACTTTTGAAAGCATATTTTCGGCTCATGAAACATGGTTTTTGAAAAAATATCTGAAAGCTCTTTATAAGTAGTCAACCCGTGGTGCTCATTATTGGGATTGTTTCTGGTATGTGGTATATGGATGTTAAACGGGTTTTTGAGCATCAAAAGGGCAAATAGTCTTTTGTAAAAGTTTGCTGCTTTTAAATAACTTTTATTTGGGGTTTTTACGACAAAGACCCCTCCTGGTTTTAAAACCCGAAAAATCTCATTTACAAAGTTCACTTTTTGCTGAAAAGTGATGTGCTCAAAAACATCACCAGCAAAAACCAAATCAAATGAATCATTGTCAAACAGCAGGTTTTCACAATTACCTTCCTTAATGGAAAAGTTTTGAAAACCTTCTTTCCCACATGTATGAATTGCAGTTTTTACTGCATTTTCAGAAATATCTTGTCCGGCAACAAATTCCGCACCCAATTTTAAAAAAGTAAGTGTATACAATCCATCACCGCAGCCTATGTCAAGAATCTTTTTTCCCTTAATCTCCCCAAGTGCAAAAATGGCGAGGTCACGGTACCTTAACTCTTCAAAATCCCTACGGAAAAGATTTTTGTTATTGAAGTCATGATAAAAATATCCCTTGTGCCACCAAAAATCCGGTAGTGCATTTCTTTCAACAATTTCTATATCATCCCAACTTGCCATTTTTTAGGGGGTTAAAATTCTTTCCGCTAATTTACATTTTTGTTTGGTTCAATTTTAACTTAAATGGCTTAATTGCAAAGGTCTCACCGCTCATCTCTCACTTCTATACTCTCAAGGCCATAATAATAAGCTTGAAGCATATTAATTTAGTACTCTGCAGCAGCAGTGATTTCTAAAACAGTGAATGGAGCTGGGTGGATTGTGCTGTTGTCTAAGCTGTTTGCAGCAACGCAGCATAGCCTTTTTAAAGGAATGTAGAAGAGTCATTGGCGTACAAATTATTCCAAAAATTTAATTTAAATTTAGCTTTTTAAAGAAATAAGAAACAATGAACCTCAAAGAAAAAATTAAAATACTTGTTCCAGAAATCTTTTTAATAGAATTTCGGGGATTAAAAAGAAAGAAGGAAATTCGAAAATACAAGGGCTCAGGTGTTATTTGTCCTTTTTGTGAAGCCGCTTTTAAAGAATTTGCGCCATTTGGCAAAAACCCCAGGCCAAATGCAAGATGTCCAAAATGTGACTCGTTAGAAAGACATCGTTTAATTTTTTTGTTTTTAAAAGTAAATCCTGGACTTTTTCCTCTTGGAAAAAAATTGAAACTTCTTCACTTTGCACCTGAACAAGTGTTTTTTGAATATTTTTCAAGCAGGGCCGATATTGAATACTTTCCTTGTGATATCAACCCAGGGCAATTTAGTTTTGACTCGAATAAAAAAATTACTAAAGCAGATGTTACTAATATTCCTTTTGAGGAAAACTTTTTTGATGTTATATTTTGCAATCACGTTCTAGAGCATATTCCTGATGATAAGCTTGCAATGGCTGAATTATTTCGAGTTATGAAAAAAGGTGGCTGGGGAGTTTTTCAGGTACCTCTTGATTCAACCTTGCAAAATACTTATGAAGACCCCAGTATTATTTCCCCTGAAGGTAGAGAGAAAGCCTTTGGTCAATACGACCATGTAAGAATTTACGGTCAAGATTTTACAGAAAGACTTAAAAAATCAGGTTTTAAAGTAGAAAGAATAAATATTTCAAAAGAATTTGAAAAATATGGTTTGAACCCTGATGAGGATTTGTTCATTTGTTCCAAATGATTTTTTGGTAATTTATGGATAAGTAACTCACATCTCATTTATTAGCTTCGCTGAGCTCTCCCGCAAGAGTGGGTTCGGTTCTCACCGCTCACTTCTCACCTCTATTTTTTCCACGCCGTACCATTCTGCCTGAAGCATATTGATCCAGTGGTCTGGGTCGGTGGTAATGTCAAGAAAGAGAATGGAGGTGGGCGGATTTTGCAGGGGTTCTACCACAATGTGGGTGTGGCCCAGGGCTTTTTGCTGGTTTACGTATTCGTGGCGTTGGTGCAGTGCCTGGCTGTAAGGTTTGGCGCGCAGTAAATCGGAGGTGACGCGTGGTAAATTGCCGCGAAAGGTGTAGAGGGTGCTTTGGCTGGCGTGCATGCCGAAGGGTGTGGGCTGCTTGTGGAAGTCGCCGGCCATAGCCAGTATGATGAGGAGCACGAGCACGGCGCGCCCCCAACCGGTAAAGGCGGGGTAGAGCGGAATTTCCTTTTTGCGCAGCCAGGCATGCAGGCTGAACAGCCCCCAGAAAAAGAAGCCCATAAGGTACAGCCCCAGGTAGTTGTAGATGCGCAAGGGCGGGTTGATGCCCATGGCCCAGGCGGGCACTGCCATGGCCCCGAACACGGTAAGCAGCGCCAGGGCAGCCACCAGCAGCGGATGCATTTGGGCCATGCGGCGCAGGCGGGGACGCAGCGCATCGGCACTGGCATGGGGCAGCAGCAAAAAGCCAAACAGCAGCAGCGGCAGGCTCTGCGCCATAACCCCCAGCAGCTTGCCCGTGCTCAGGGCCGCAATACCCAGCGCAGTAAACACATCGCCACCCCCGGGAAAGTGAAACGCGCGGCCGGTGTTGCCGGGGGAGGAAAGCACGATTGCTGCAGAAACTAAGACAGCCAGCAGAATTATGGATTTATGAATTATGAGTAATGATTTATGATT
>JAWLGR010000091.1:0-6126 GCA_041684965.1 Mariniphaga sp. | reverse complement strand
AGGCTGTCCATTATTAAACGCAGGGCACTGCGCAATGAAGCATTCAAGGTGTTTCCGGTTCCTGTGTAATCCATGTAAAACCGTTTGTTTTCAGTTACCCGGTAATATCCCAGGTTGTCAATTCCCATAAAAGAAAGGGTTGGCCCCATGTGGTTTCCTTCGCCGGTATGGTTATAAACCACATCCAGAATTACTTCAATCCCTGCTTTATGCAACGCTTTTACCATATCTTTAAACTCCTCTACCTGCTCGCCGTGAGTGCCTCTGCTTGCAAAACGGACATCCGGGGCGAAAAACCCCAGGGAGTTGTATCCCCAGTAATTGGTTAATCCATTATCTTCCAGATGGCGGTCGGTAATGAAATGATGTATGGGCATTAGTTCAATGGCAGTGATTCCAAGTTTTGTAAGGTATTCGATGGATGCCGTGTGCGCAATACCTGCGTATGTTCCTCTTAAATCTTCGGGAATATCGGGATTCAGCTTCGTAAATCCTTTGACATGAGCCTCGTAAATAACGGTTTTATGGTAAGGTATTTTCAGGAGCTTATCTCCTTCCCAGTTGTAATTTTCATCAACAACCACTGATTTGGGCATAAAAGGGCCGCTGTCTGATTCACTAAAGGATAAATCGTCGTCTTCGTGCCCAATTTGATACCCAAAAAGGGAATCGTCCCATTCAATTTTACCGGAAATGGCCTTGGCGTAGGGGTCAATTACTAATTTGTTCGGATTAAACCTGTGCCCGTTTTCCGGCTCATAAGGGCCATGCACTCTGTAACCATATAACTGGCCAGGTTTTAAACCAGGTATGTACACGTGCCAAACATCGTGGGTGCGTTCTTTAACAGGAATTCTTTGTTTTTCCTGCCTTGTATCATCCTTGTCGAACAAACAAAGCTCAACACCATCCGCGTTTTCGGAATACAATGCAAAATTCACCCCCTTACCATCCCATGTTGCTCCGAGAGGATAGGGCATCCCCGGATATGTTTCAATATTTTTCATGCTATTTAAACTGTTTATTAATAAAAACATAGTATGGAACTCGCATTTATTTTAATCATCTTCTTGTTTGTGAGTATTTTACATGCTCGTTTCATGCTATTGATTTATTGATTAATTGTTTCTTATATCGTTAATATGTTTATTATTATCAAGAATTAAAATTAAGACTAATTGTGTTAGCTGCAACTTGTTTTGTATGTAAAAATGATGGGATGAGTTTTATCTTTTTATACTACTTATAATACGCCAGATGAGTTCCTGCTTTAAGGTTTTCAGTTTCTTTCACTTTAAACAGTTACTATGGTTGATTATGTATATTACAACTATTGTTACCCGCGTTTAAATGATAAAGGTTTTTGCTAACCATACAAAGCTGTTTTAAATTGAAATCAAATCTATATGATGTCCAAATAGAAGATTTGATATAGTCGGCATAAAGTGAAACAATCGAATGGGATGTCGCTGTAGCTTTTACAGGTGGTTTTGCCGAAGAAAAAGTTTATAAAATGCAGAACAAATTTGCCGGAACCTGTAAGTTGTTGCATTTTAAAGTTTTTCAAAACCTTGTTGTAAATTGAAACTTTATATGATTTAATCAGTTAAATTATAAGAGAATCATTTTCATATTTGAGGCTGATTGCTCAAATAGCTCAACGACTAATCTTGTTAACCCATATAAAAATCCAAAAAAGCAGGAGGTAATATGTCATTAATTAAATGTCCGAAGTGTAAAAGTCAAATAAGTGAATTGGAAACAAATTGTCCAAATTGTGAACTTCCTATTACAGAAGAGATGGTTTTAACCTTTCGATCTGTAGAGCGTAAAAAATTGGGAAAAAGATTAAACTATAAAAAATTTTCTCAGATATAAGCTCTTTTGTAAAACTACAGCACTTTAATTGCTCATTAATAATTTTGCTACTTATTATAAGGCCGGAGTTCCGGCCTTTTTCATTAACAGGTTATTATATAAGGAAGGAAAAAACCTGGAGGAAAAAATTACTGCAGATGGGAAAATAGCCAGTTACTATAATATGGATGTTTCTGATGAAAAACGTGTACAGAAAGTATTTTCCCGGGTGTCATCAGGTCTTTGCTTTCCCAGCACATTATGCACCTGATCAATCAGCTTTAGGGCATAATCAAAATACTTTTCCTGATCCAATATATGTGACAGAGCAAAGCAAGATTCAACCGCGAAAGCATCCGTCCATAAATACCTGCGGTACTTATTACCTACCGGATCGCTTATACCTGTCCGGGCCAGGAAATCATCCATCAGCTTTTGAGCTGCAGCTATTCTTTTATCATTAGGGTTACTCATGCTTTAACATTGATGCAATTTATAAAGTCATTTGCGGATTTCTCCTGTCATGGGGACAAAACGCACACCAAGCAATTCACTTATGGTGAATTCGTTCTCTCCTGTTTTTTTATAAAGTGTAAGATTTTGTATGCTGTCGGAAACCGGTGCCAGAATCTGTCCTCCCACTTTAACTTGTTTTTTAATGGCCTCCGGCACTTTAGGTGTTGCTGCTGTGAAGGTTATTTTATCGAAAGGAGCATTTTCGGGCCAGCCCGCAAAGCCATCTCCAAACCTACATTCACATTCCTGATACCTGCCTTCGCCAGATTCTTTTTTGCCAGTTCAGCCAGCCATTCAACTATCTCAATGGTAAATACCTGCGAGACCAGGTGGGAAAGCACGGCTGCATTGTATCCGCATCCGCTGCCAATCTCCAGTACCTTATCTCCGGGCTGCAGGTCGAGGGCCTGAGCCATCCACGCCACAATGTAGGGCTGGCTGATGGTTTGCCCTTTACCAATTGGAAGGGGAGAATCATGATAAGCCAGATGTTTCATATCATCGGGCACAAATAGTTCCCGTTCTACCGTCCGCATGGCATCAATTACTTTTTCGTCGTTGATATCCCTTTCAAGAAGTTGTTTTTTGATCATCATCTCTTTTCTGGTCATAACATCTTATTTGAAGGATTCCTGTTAATAAAAAAGAGCAAAAATCATTTCTGTAAACATTCAATTAGCCGATATATTACTTCTGGCAAAAAGGCTTGTAAAAAATTTATAATTTATTGTGATTTAGTATTCCGTTTTTGTACCAATAACAATTTCGGCAGGTAGCCCAAATAAGTGGGCTGTTTTTGTTTGCTTTATTTCAAATCCATTTTCATCCAATGATTGTTCAACAAAAATCGGCCTGCAATCAATATATCGGGGAAATTTATTATGTATCCATTCATAAAATCTTATCAGCTTTTGATTACCTTTTTTCTTTGAAAGACTGATAACCCCTAACTTCCCATTAGATTTTAGTACTCTTCTGATCTCTTTTAAAATTTTAGGTATTTCGGGTGTATCAAACAACTCGAGGGTAAAGCCCATAAATATGCGATCGAATTTATTATTCTCAAACTGCATTTTTAAAGCATCCCCGCAATATAATTCGGCCCGGTCATACAATCCTGCTTTTTTTAACCGATGCCTGCTGACTTCAACCATTCCTGAAGAAATATCAATGCCATAAACCTTTCCGGTTTCTCCTACATTCTTCGCTATTTTTTTTAAACAATGTCCTGTTCCAAATCCAATCTCCAGAACGATTTCATCCTGCTGAACATTAAGCATTCTTAATGCCCTGTATTCATATTTCTTTTCGAAAATATTAGCAATCCAATCATAAAACCTGCTTATTCGGTCGTAATAATTTTTGGCCTCAGCCTTACTTCGCCGAACCCTTGAAACCTCCTTATTTATTTCATGCATTCTGATTTATCTTTTAATAAAAGATACTTGAATAAAAAGAAATTGTTTCATTAAAAAAAGTATGTGAAGTTGAATAGGATGAAAAATCCTGTGGAATTCAATCCAGAAGAGCCCAAAATTTACATTTTATCGATCATTCAGAAAATATAAACATGGCAGAGTTTGTGGAATTATCTCCCGTTTTTTCGGTGAATTTCAACAAATACAGCTTTATATTCACTGTAGTAAACATATCACCTGAAGTCGTATGGCTTTTAATACAGAGCCTTGCAGGTACATGAAAGTCAGATTTATAACAATTACTGATAGTAGAGGCATTTTTTTTGTCTTTAAACTTACACAGCAATGAATTATTCTTAAAAAGGAAATAAAAATGAGCAAAAAAGAAACAGTGGATTTTGATAAGTCAAAACTGAATGAATACAAAAAAAAGCGTGATTTCAAAAAAACCACCGAACCCAAAGGAGGAAAGAAAAAGAGCTCCGGGAAACTACGGTTTGTCATTCAAAAACACGATGCCAGCCGTTTACACTATGATTTTCGACTCGAAGTGGATGGCGTTTTAAAATCATGGGCAATTCCTAAAGGTCCGTCAACTGATCCATCGGATAAACGGCTGGCGGCTCCTACTGAAGATCATCCTATGGAATACGCTGATTTCGAAGGGACCATCCCGGAAGATGAATACGGCGGCGGAACTGTTATCGTGTGGGATGGAGGTACCTACCGGAATATTCGCGAAGAAAAAGAAGATGACGGCAAAAACATGAAAGAATCATTCGATGACGGGAAAATAGAAATCTGGCTGGAAGGTAAAAAATTAAAAGGAGGTTATGTACTTATAAAAACCGGCAAAAACTGGCTGATGAAAAAGATGAAAGACGATGAAACCGATGCACGCAGAAATCCGGTAAGCACGGAGAATAAATCCATTCTTTCGGATAAAACCATTGAACAGATGCAAAAAGAAATGAAAAAGGAGAAATAATGCGCCTGGTTTTTAATATAGAATCATCATGAATAAAGTTTTTGACAATTTATCGGATGAAGATAAAGAAAAATTAAAAAAAAGTACACCGCCCGATAGGACATCGCCTATGCTGGCTACACTCACCAAAGAACATTTCTCCCGGGAAGGTTGGATTTTTGAACGTAAATTCGACGGACAACGCTGCCTGGTTTTCCAAACAGGAAAAACAGTTAAGCTGATGTCGCGAAACAAAAAAGAAATCAGCCGACAGTATCCTGAAATTGTGGAAGCTTTTGAAAATCAAAAATACCGTTTTATCGCCGACGGAGAAATTGTGGCTTTTGAAGGAAAAGTCAGTTCCTTCCGTAAATTACAACCCCGGATGCACAGCAAAAATCCAGACACAAGCGTGAAGGTTTTTTTCTATGTCTTCGATTTATTGTTCCTTGAAGGATATGATTTGTCGAAACTCGAATTACGCAGCCGCAAATCATTGTTAAAAGAAGCTTTGAATTACGATTCCGATATTTTACGGTTTACACCTCACCGCAACACAAAAGGAGAAGAATTTTTGAAAGAGGCATGCAAAAACGGCTGGGAGGGTTTGATTGCCAAAGATGCCGGCAGCACCTATATTCACAGCCGTTCAAAAAGCTGGCTAAAATTCAAATGCGAAAAACGGCAGGAACTGGTAATTTGCGGATATACTGCACCAGGCGGCTCCAGAAAACATTTCGGGGCGCTTATCGTCGGATTCTATAACGATGGAAAATTAATAAATGCAGGAAAAGTAGGTACTGGTTACAGTGACAAAACGCTGGAACTTGTTTATGACAAAATGAAGCCGCTCGAACAGAAGAACCAGCCGTTTGATCAAAAGAAAACCAGCTATAAAAATGTCACCTGGCTGAAGCCAAAACTTGTAGGCGAATTTCGCTTCAGCGAATGGACAGCGGATAATAAACTCCGGCACCCCTCATTTATGGGGCTCCGGGAAGATAAAAAGGCAAAAGACGTAACAAAAGAAGAACCCGAATCATGAGTAACAGTTTAAAAATTAACGGACACGAGATTGAATTATCCAATCCTGATAAGGTTATGTTTCCCGGTGAAGACATCACCAAAAAAGATTTGGTGGAATACTACCAGAAAATTTCCAAATATATCTTGCCGCTCATCAGCGACCGGCCCATGATGCTTCACAGATATCCAAACGGCATCGGTGGCAAAGATTTTTACCAGAAAGAAGAGCCGGATTATTTTCCTGATTGGATAAAAACCATAAATGTAGATGTGAAAAAGAAAGATCAGGATACGCAAAAATTTGTAAACTGCAATTCAGAAGCGACCTTGGCATATCTTGCC
>JAWLGR010000007.1:0-202053 GCA_041684965.1 Mariniphaga sp. | reverse complement strand
TCCGAAGAACTTAAGGTAACACCCACCGGAAATGTTGCTTCAGCGTATGAAAACCCTGAAACGGTTTATAGCATCAATAAAAAAGAAACACAAAAACTGATTGACAGGTGGAAGGGTTCCGAAAACAACCGGGAGATGAAACGGGAAGAACTTCTTTCAAAAGCAAAGGAATTATCGGGATACGTTGCTCCGGAAGAAAATGTAAGGTCAGTATTTCGTGGCAGGTATCAGCGGGATGGATACTCAGTGGAAATGTACGCCCTGCATGGTGAGGGAGATTGCGTGATTCCCCTGTTGCTGTTTGTTCCCGGAACAGGAAGTAAATTTCCGGGCCTGATTTATCTGCACCCTGAAGGAAAAATAACAGATGCAGCAGTGGGAGGAAGGATTGAGCAACTGGTAAAAAAAGGTTACCTGGTAGCTGCGCCTGATGTGTCGGGGATTGGTGAAGTTAAGGATGATAATTATGGAACCAATTACCTTTCCTATTTAATAGGCCGCAGTATTGTTGGAATACAGGCAGGCGATGTGAACAGGGTTGTAAATTTCCTGAAAAAAAGGGAGGATATTAACCATGAGAGAATTGAAGCTGTTGCTTTTGATGAAATGGGTCCCACTCTGTTGCATGCCGCAGCCTTTAACAAAACAATAAAAAGGGTGACATTAATCGGTCCGCTAAACTCTTATCAGGATGTTGTAATGAATAAGTATTATGATACCCGGCAGATAAATTCTTTTGTTGCAGGCGCACTGACCTCCTATGACCTGCCTGATTTGGCAGCAAGTCTGGCTCCGGAAAAACTCACACTGATAAATATAAAAGACAGGGAAGGAAATCTAATCAATCCCAATCAGGAACTCAAAAGCATCGAAACGATTAAATCAGCATGGAAAGCAAAAAATGCCGGCGGACAACTGCAAATAGTCAGAGAGAATTCAGATAACAGATGGATTGAATATCTTTTGAAGTCAAATAACTAATCTATCGTATGTGAAAGAATCACAATTAATCATGAATAAAAAGTATTTTTTAATAGGATTTTTTTGTTTGTTTCTAACTGGAATAACCAATCTTTTTAGCCAACAAATAATCCGTGTAACCCCAAAAGAAATCGATGATATATTAATAAATCCGGGAATTGGGTTTAATACATTCCAGATGTTCAATGGCGATAATCTGGATGTGTGGATTGATGTATTGAATGAAATAGACCTTAGCCGGTACGGAAAAACTGAGTCGCTGGAAAATCAGAATCATCCTGTAGGATCCATTGCCTATTTTAGAATTCAATGGAGAGCAATTGAACCTGAGCCAGGAAAATATCAGTGGGATTTAATTGAAGGTTTGCTTGATATTGCCAGGAAAAAAAACCAAACCTTAATGTTGCGGATATCTCCCTATAGTGCCAGAAAGCAGGATGATGTACCGGATTGGTTCCGGCAGATGGTGGGGCCAAAACGTGATTTTAAAAGTGGGGAAAGGGTGTTAAAATGGGTTGTTGATCCTGAAGACCCCCGCTATGCTAAATATTTTGGAGATATGATCCGATCCTTAGGTGCTCATTTCGATGGACATCCTTATCTGGAGAGTGTGGATGTTTCAGTTGTCGGATATGCAGGTGAAAATAACGGAATGTCAGTACTTTCAGAAATAACAATGAAAGCACTTCTTGATCCATACATTGAAAGTTTCAAAAAAACTCCTCTTGTAGTTTTAATTCATGGAAAAAAAGCCAATGAATACATCACTTCAAAAACAGATGTAGGATGGCGGCAAGACTGCCTGGGAGATCTGGGATTCTGGGATCAGACACCTGCATGGAATCACATGTACGATTATTATCCGCAAACTATCATCGATTATGAAATGCAGGATGCCTGGAAGAAAGGACCGGTTACTTTTGAAATATGTGGCATTTTCGATACATGGGCCATGACACAAGGTTTTAATACCTGGGATTTAAAGCAACCATATACAAACGATGAAATACAATATATCATCGACCAGTCGCTCAAATGGCACATGTCATCATTTAATGCCAAATCTTCACCTGTGCCAGACAAATGGAAACCTATGGTAGATGACTGGCTGCGGAAGATGGGATACCGTTTTATCTTGCGGAATTTCAAATACCCTGAACAAGTGCGGGTAAATAGGTTATTGACCTTTGAATCATGGTGGGAAAATAAAGGGGTCGCTCCTTGTTACAACCGGAATTACAGAATGGCCATCCGTTTAAAAAATGCTGCTTCTGACATCATACTGGTGACGGATGCCGATATCACGAAATGGCTTCCGGGGGATGCTGTTTTTAATGATGCCGTATATATACCATACGACTTCTTACCAGGCAATTACGAACTGCAAGTTTCAATTGTAGATCATCAGCAGAGGATTCCCCGGATAAAGCTTGCTATAGAAGGCAGGGATGAAGAAGGTTGGTATACCCTGGGAAACATTGAAGTGATAAAATAAGTAACTAACTTACCATTACAGATGAAAATCAGAATTATCATGCGCAAAGCTATCATCTCCCTGTTATCTGTTGCAATGTTTAGCGGACTGGCGTTGGGTCAGGTTAATAAAACTCCTGAAGAATACCTGTACCAATTAAAGAAAGCACTTCCGCCAGATCGCACGGAACCAGCAGCAGATCAATTGCCCGGTACGCCTCCGGCTCATATTTCGCCTGAGGATTTTACATGGGGTGACTGGCTGAACCGGACCGGTGAGCTTCCTCCTGATTTTGATGAATTGCCTTCTCTTCCATTTTTGCCCGACCCGTTAATACTGGATGAAGGTGGTGAAAACATACCGGTTAAGACCATCGATCAATGGAATAAAAAGCGGGAGCAAATGAAGAAAGATGCACAACATTGGATTACAGGCACAGTGCCCCCTGCTCCCCAAAACCTTCAGATTGAAATTTTAAGGGAAGAAAAAATCGGGCTGCTCACAGAGCGTGATGTCTTGCTTAAATTTGGACCTGGAAACAAGGCTTTATTGCATGTTACCTTATTAATCCCTCCTGGTGAAGGACCACACCCTGTTTTTATCTGCCCCTGGAAAATAGACAGGTACGATTGGGTACAGGCTGCAGTACGCAGAGGATATATCGGGTGCCGGTTTACTGCCACAGACCCCAAATATGGATACCCTGATGACAGTGAAGCTTATGAAGAATTGTGGTGGCCTGAATACGACTTCAGTACCATAATGCGCTGGGGATGGGCTGCATCAAGAGCAATTGATTACCTGCATACTCTTGATAATGTGAACAAGGATCAAATTGCCCTTACCGGGTTATCAAGAAACGGGAAAATGGCCCTTTGGGCAGCTGCTTATGACGATCGTATTAAAGCTGTTATTCCCATCAGCGGAGGCACGGGAGGTGAAAACCCATTCCGTTATACTTCAGAAAAATACAGGAACGAAACCATTGAGGTACTGACCAGGATACGACCCCACTGGCTGCACCCCCGGCTCCGGTTTTTTGTAGGGCATGAAAACAAGATGCCTGTTGATCAGAATTCACTTATGGCACTGGTTGCACCCCGCGGACTCATGTTGACTTCTTCAATATTTGAATCTGCAGGCAACCCATGGGGCATTGAACAGGCATATTTATCAGCCAGAAAAGCCTACGAATTCCTGGGAGCAGAAAAAAATATCGCACTTGACCTGCGCCACGGCCTGCATGCACCTTCAGCTACCGACATGGAACGGTATATAGATTTCTTTGACTATGTATTTGATCGTGGAAGCATCCAGCCGGAAAATAAACTTTACTACGATTATTCCTTCGCAAAATGGCTGGGCATGAGCGGAGAAAATATTGACCCTATGAAGTTTCCTGTAAAACAACCAAACGATCTACTTAACAACACCCGAAATACTGCAATAAAAAATTTGTCTGAATGGGAACAAAAAGTTCCGGAAATCAGGAAGCAAATAGATTGGGCCCTTGGAGAAGAACCTCCCTCTGTCGGGCCGGGTCAGCAAACAGATTATATGTGGGATGTGGTGGGTTATCCACGGACAGGGTCAAATGTAAAAAGCACTTCCCTGCTTTTTGGTCAACTTTTTACATTAACAAATGAAGCGGGTAAAGCGGAATCATCAGGAAAATTGCCGGTAGTTATTTATCTGCATGAATATGCCTATTCTATGGGGTATGCCAGGTCAGGAGAGTTTATAAACCAACTTGTGAATGCGGGGTTTGCAGTATTTTCATTTGACCAGATAGGGTTTGGAAGCCGGATTGAAGAAGGCCGGCTATTTTATCAACGGTTTCCAAACTGGTCTAAAATGGGAAGAATGGTTGCTGATGTAAAATGGGCAGTTGATGAATTATCACAACATGAACTTATTGACTCTGATCAAATCTTTATCGCCGGATACTCTTTGGGAGGTGCAGTGGGGCTATACAACGCTGCTTTGGACGAACGCATAGCCGGAGTTGTTTCCATTTGCGGCTTTACTCCTATGCGAACCAATACCCCGGGAAAGACTGCCGAAGGCATTTACGAATATTCACATCTTCATGGATTACTTCCACGCCTGGGCTTCTTTGCTGGCAATGAAGACAGAATTCCCTACGATTTCCCTGAAATTATGGCTGCCATTGCTCCCCGCCCGCTCTTGATAATAGCGCCAACGTGGGATCAGTTTGCCTCTTTTTCTGACATTCAAAAGAGCTTTAAAGAGGTTGAAAAAGTATATGAACTATATCAGGAAAAAAACAAATTGAAGTTTTTTGCACCTGAAGATTATAACCGTCTGACTGATGAAATGAGAGAACAGACGATTGAATGGTTGCAACAGATAAAAAAGTAGTCCGGTTAAGGTACTGCAATTTATACGGATCTGTTTATCCTGACTTAACAAGAAACAGAAAAATATAAATAAAACCGTTTAAACGCTTGAAAGCTGTGGCTTTTGGACCTGAAATGAAAAAATCAATTACTATACTATGAAAAGTGTCCTTACACTGATGCCTGTTCCCCTTCTCTTTTTTTCAGCCTGTAACAATCAGCAGAAATCAGAAACTCATGTTCAAAAGCCCAATATTATATATATCCTTGCTGATGATTTAGGTTACGGTGAACTGGGTTGCTATGGACAGGAAAAAATTGAAACCCCCAACATTGATTGGCTGGCCTCAAATGGCATGCGCTTTACTCAACATTATACAAGCTCCCCTGTTTGTGCACCTGCCCGTTGCATGTTGCTAACCGGTAAACATTCAGGGCATGCCCAGATCAGAGGCAATGATGAATGGGGTGAACGGGGGGATGTTTGGGATTTTGAAGCCGCTTCCTTCAATCCAAACCTTGAAGGGCAAAGACCAATGAAACCGGAAACCACAACCATAGGAACCTTGCTTCAGCAGGCAGGTTACACTACCGGATTAATAGGCAAATGGGGACTTGGAGGTCCGTTGTCAGAAAGCATTCCCAATAAACAGGGGTTTGATTTTTTCTACGGGTACAATTGTCAACGTCAGGCGCATACCTATTTCCCGCTGCACCTTTGGGAAAATGGTGAAAAAGTGCAGCTAAACAACAAACTTGTTCCTCCCCGTACACAACTTCCTGAAGGTGCAGATCCTTATGACCCTGAATCGTACCTCGATTTTTGGCTGACAGATTACTCTGCTGAACTGATGCAAAGCGAAGTGATACATTTCATAACAGAAAATAAGGAACAACCTTTTTTTATGTACTATGCCAGCCCTATTCCTCATGTGCCTTTACAGGCACCTGCACGATGGGTGAATTATTATGTGGAAAAGTTTGGAGATGAGGAACCTTATACGGGCGATGATGCTTATTTTCCCCATCGTTACCCCAGAGCTTGCTATGCGGCCATGGTTTCTTACCTCGATGAGCAAGTGGGTGAAATTGTTTCTACTTTGAAGGAATTGGGATTATATGAAAATACGCTTATTATCTTTTCGAGCGATAATGGCCCTACTTTTAACGGAGGATCTGATTCTCCATGGTTCGATAGCGCCCGGCCCTTTAAGAGTGAATACGGATGGGGAAAAGCTTTTTTAATGGAAGGTGGAATCCGTGTACCTATGATTGCCCACTGGCCGGACAGAATAAAAAGGGGATCAGAATCCGATCTTTTATCTGCCCATTATGATGTACTACCGACATTGTGTGAACTAACCGGTGCCAATGCCCCCGAAGAAATAGACGGGATTAGTTTCCTGCCTGCCCTTTTGGGAGAGGACAACCAGGAAAAACATGAATATTTATATTGGGAATTCCCTGCATCAGGCGGTCAACAAGCTGTGCGGATGGGTAAATGGAAAGGAATCCGCAAAAATATTTTCAGAGACAGTCTTCGGATTCAGTTACACAACCTGGATGAAGATATCCGGGAAATGAACGATGTATCTGCACAGCATCCTGAAATCGTTCAAAAAATCGAAGCTATTTTTAATCGGGAGCATATTCCTTCTGATATTAATAATTTTAAAATAGTACAACTAGGAGACTGAGCATTGGACTAAATAATTGAATTTTAATAAATAAACAATTATCAGGAAAAACTTTGTTATGAAAAATACCTTAATTAAATCACTGGAAAACCTGTTACAGCATACACCAAAAATTTGTTGTATTTTTTTAATCTTAATTGTTTCTTGTACAAGTGAAAATCAGTACACTGCATCCTTTAAAAATGTCAATGACCGGATATGGATAGGGAAGGATTTCTGGGCAATTCCGCTCGAAGACTGGAAAGTAGCTGACGGAAAACTGCAATGTACCGGAAATGAACCTCAATCGAGGGTGAACCTGCTCACTTATAAAATAGCGCCTGATCCAGGTGATTTTGAGATTTCTGTCGAGGCAAGTCTCATTGAAAAAGGGGATATACCAGGGTCTGCAGGCTTACTGATAGGGGTTTACGACGAGGAAGATCCGGATGTACGTGCAGCCTGTTACTTTGGCAAAGGGATTCATGCCGGAGCCAGTCTGCAGGGTTTTGCCTTTTTAGGTAATGAAAGGAGAGATTTACCCGAAGGTTTTGACTTCAGTGAATTTAATATTTCTGTTAAAGGCAATGATAATCAGATTACCATGACAGTTACCGACAATAAGGGTAATAAGTCGGAGAAACTTTCCTTTGACGCTGATAATATACAGGGGCTGGTTGCAATTGCCAACAATATTACACTGAGTGGAAATGAAAAGCCCGGAAACTCAGGCTTTAGCTTTTACAATCTAAAGGTTTCAGGATCCAAAATCACAAAAACGCCTGAAAATGCATTTGGTCCGGTGCTCTGGACTATGCATACCTTAAATGAGAATATACTCAAACTGCTGGCCTTCCTGCCTCCGGTTGGAACAGACGACAATCAGGAGGTTCAATTGCAGCTAAATATAAATGGTAGTTGGGAAACTGTATCCACTCAAAAAATTGATCCCGATTCACGTACCGCGTTGTTTACTGTAAAAGACTGGGATTCATCAAAGGATGTGGACTACCAGGTTGAATACATCGAAAAGGGTAAAGATGGAACAGAAATGCCTGAATATTATAAAGGCACCATCAGAAGAGACCCGGTTGACCGTCCCTTAAAGTTTGGCGGTCTCACATGCCAGTATTCATCCGGATTCCCCTATACTCCGCTTGTTAATAACCTGACCAGCCTTGAACCTGACATTCTTTATTTTTCAGGAGACCAGATTTATGAGGCCAATGGGGGTTATCCCATAAAACGGGAGCCTGAAGATATTTCAATACTGAGTTACCTGGGAAAATACTATATGTTTGGATGGGCTTTCGGCGACTTAATGCGCGAAAGGCCCACAATATGCACTCCCGATGATCACGATGTATTCCATGGAAACCTGTGGGGTGAAGGTGGGGAGGCCATGCCCCCTGACTCCCGGATTGGAACTGTGGGAGGATATTATCAATCTGCAAAAATGGTGAATGTAGTGAACCGGACTCAGTGCGGACAACTGCCCGATCCTTATGATCCCACTCCGGTAAAGCAGGATATAAGCGTATGGTATACCAGTCTTAACTACGGAAGGATCAGCTTTGCAATTATCAGCGACCGCCAATTTAAATCCGGTCCGGAAACCGTCGCAACCTGGGAAGGCAGAAACGACCATCTGACAGAATTGCCCGGTGACCCTTCTGTTCTGGATAACCCCAACCTTAAAATGATTGGCGACCGGCAGATGAAGTTCCTCAACGACTGGATTTCCGATTGGAAAGACGCAGATATGAAAGTACTGCTTTCTCAGACCGTATTTGCCAATGCAGCTACCCATCATGGTTCTAAAGATGGAAGTTTTGATGGGTTTCTCCTTGGAGACCTGGATTCAGGTGGCTGGCCAAAATCGGGACGTGATAAGGTGGTGAAGCTTATGCGAAAAGGGGCAGTATTTCACATTAACGGCGATCAACACCTGCCTACCATTATTCAATATGGTGTTGAAGACTACCGCGATGCCGGTTACAGCTTCTGTACACCACCCATAAGCAGCATTTACGTAAGATGGTTCCTTCCCGATGAAGTGGGTTATCCTGTGCTTGACAGACCGCAACATGGTTATCCCAATACAGGAAATTATACAGATGCGTTTGGAAATAAAAATTATGTGTATGCTGTTGGAAATCCCGGTGATATTATTACAGACAGAACCAGCCGGTATAATGAATCCCAGTTAAGGGTTTCAGGCTTTGGCATGATAACTTTTGATCAATCGGAACGTTCTATATCAATTGATTCATGGAGGTTTCTGGCAGATGTGGAGAACCCCAATCCCATACGTGATCAATTTCCCGGTTGGCCTCTTAAGATTTCCCAGTTTGATAATTTTGGTTTTAATGCAAAAAACATACTGCCCCGGATTACTGTAAATAAACCCAACCAACTTGTCCAGGTATGGAATGAAAAAACGGGAGAACTGGTACAGGTCTTCAGGATGAAAGGAACAGAAATTCAGCCAAATCTTCATGAAAGCGGTATATTTACTTTAATTGTTGGTGAAGAAAAGACAATAGAAAAAATCACAGGTATAAAATCTAAATTAAATAACAACGAGGAAACCATTTCAATTGAACTGATATGAATACATTTAGTTAAAGCTTGACTGCTAATTTAAATTTTGATGAAATGAAAATGCTGAATTACAAAACCATATCTGCACTTCTTACCATCTTTTTGGCATCACTGGTTTTTAATACTTCAGGCACTGAAAAACAGGAAGAAAGACAGCCCAATATAATCATTCTGTTAATGGATGATGTGGGATATGGCGATTTAGGCTGCTATGGTCATCCGGTGATCAAAACACCTAATATGGATAAACTTGCCGACGAGGGAGTACGTTTTACTTCATTTGTAACCGGGGCAGGATGTACACCTTCGCGCACTCAATTAATAACAGGAAGGTATATGCCACGGGTAAACTTCGGGGGTACACTTGACCCTTTCCCCGGGGGGACAGGAAAAGGGGGGATACCTGAAAATGAAACTACACTTGCTGAAGGATTAAAAAAAGCAGGATACAAAACAGGTATGGCCGGTAAATGGCATTTGGGCTATCAACCTGGGTTTTTACCTGTGAGTAAAGGGTTTGATGAATGGTTTGGGTTGCCTTATTCAAATGATTTTATGAAACCATGGGTAGAAACAGATGAGCCACTGGAACTCTACAGGAATTTCGATGTGGTAGAGTACCCTGTCGACCAGCATACCCTTACCGCCCGCTACACAACGGAAGCTGTTCGTTTTATTGAGAAGAACAGCAAGAGCGGACAGCCGTTTTTTTATTACCTAGCCTACAATATGGCTCACCTTCCAATTTTTACTACCGATGAGTTCAGAGGGAAATCAAAAGGAGGTTTATACGGAGATGTCATGGAAGAACTGGACTGGAGTGTGGGACAGGTAATGCTGGCGCTGAAAAATAATGGAATTGAAGAAAATACCATTGTTTTTCTGGCATCCGACAATGGCCCCTGGATGGACCCGCCTGAACGGATGAAAGAAGGAGGAAATGAACCATGGCACCAGGGAACAGCGGGTCTTTTGCGCGGAAGCAAAGGAAGTATGTATGAGGGAGGAGGAAGAGTTCCTGCAATGATATCATGGCCGGGAAAAATTACATCAGGCAAAGTTACTGATGAACTTATTGGAATGCCCGATATATATTATACCTTGCTGAAGGAAGCTGGTGCCACATTGCCAGATTATCAACTGGACGGGTACAACATAATGCCGTTCCTGAAAGAAATAGTAAATGAATCACCCCGAAAGGAATATGCATATATATCAGGCGGCTCATTAAGAGCTATGCGGATGGGCGAATGGAAACTTATGCTTACCAGAGAAGGCACTGCTGAATTGTTTAACCTTCAGCTTGACCCTTCGGAACGGTACAACCACATCACGGAAAAACAGGAAATAGCCCGCAATATATACAGTAGAATGAAGAAATTTGCTGAAGAACTTAATATTAACCTTGATGAATTAAAAATTTAATGTTCACTGAAAATCCGGTGCAGAAATAATTGAAACCGGGATTCTGCAAAAAAACAAATTAATAATTCAGAGTGTCACGCTTAAATTTTAATTTATACTAATTTATGGAAGTGACAAAAACAGACCTTTTATTTTTTTTGTAAATTGAACAATAAAACAGTATAAGATCAATAAAAATAAGAATCAAAAAAATCATGAAACTTAACAGAAGAAATTTTGTAAAACAAGCTGCCCTGGGAGGCGTTGTAACCGCAATTTCCGCGAAGGAAGGTCTTGCAGGGACATTTGCTGCACCTACAGTTTTGAAAGGTAAAGACGATCGGATAGTCCGCCTTGGATTTATTGGAGTCGGAGGCATGGGAACCAACTTGCTTCGTTCGTGTTTAACAATGGAGGATGTTGCAATTCCTGCAATTTGCGACATTGATCCTGAAGCAATGTCAAGGGCACTTAACCTGGTTGAAAAAGCAGGCAAAAAGCGACCGGAAGCTTATTCAAAAGGTGAGTATGATTATTTGAACCTGGTTGCCCGTGAGGATATTGATGCAGTTGTTATTGCCACCCCCTGGCTATGGCATACACCTATGAGTGTGGCGGCAATGAAAGCCGGGAAACACTGTGCACCCGAAGTTTGGGGAGCTACCTCCATTGAAGAATGCTGGGAACTGGTAAATGCTGCTGAAGAAACCGGGATGCAATGTATGATGCTGGAAAACCATTGTTACGACCGGATTGAAATGTCCGTTTTAAAAATGGTAAGAGAAGGTTTGTTCGGGGAATTGTTGCATCTTGAATGCGGATATTGCCACGATCTGCGGGACGTAAAATTTGCCCCCGGAGCAGAATTTGGCCCGGGAGCAAAAGGAGAGGCACGATGGAGAACAATACACTCCCAGAAAAGAAATGGAGATCTCTATCCTACCCATGGCTTAGGCCCTGTAGCAAATTATGTGAATGATAACAGAGGAAACCGGATGGTAACACTTACATCAACCGCTACTAAATCAAGAAGCTTAAGTGAATATTTAAAAAAAACAGGAGGTATCAACCATCCCAATTCAAGCATCAACTGGGCTCTTGGCGACGTGATCACCACAGTTATTAAATGCCATAATGGCGAAACGATTACCATTACACACGATACCAATTCCCCCCGTCCCTATTCAAATAACTGCCTCACACAAGGTACCCAGGGACTCTGGATTTATCACCGGGGATTGTGCAACTCAATATACATCGATGGAAGAAGCCCGGATCATAAATGGGAACCATGGGAAAACTACATTCCTGAATTTGAACATCCTTTATGGAAAAAGTTTATATCAGATGGTGTGAGCGGAGATCATGGAGGTGCCGGTTATCTTAAAATCCGTTCATTTGTTGAATGCATCAAAAACAACATTTCTACTCCAATAGATGTTTATGATACCGCAGCCTGGATATCCGTGACTCCTTTATCTGAAAAATCGATAGCCCTTGGAAGTGCACCAGTGGAATTTCCTGATTTTACAAAAGGCAAGTGGATGTCGAACGAACCTATTTTTGGATTAACAGATTATTATTAAATTCTTAATTAGTTTAAATCATGGCATTAAAGAATTAATAACTCTATAATTGCCTGCAAATTTAGTTAACATGAAAAATATATTTCAGACTTTATTCTTTTCAGTTGTGTTTGCTTTTGCAACATTATTCACTCACGCCCAGCAGCGGCCATTTAAACAGCCCGGACTCCAGGATACCCTTCTTCTAAAGGATTACAGGCCAAAATCAATTTTCAAGGTAACTGAATCCAGGGTTTTAAAAGCAAAATACCCGGCTATTGACATGCACATGCATGCTCCCAGGGGTGAAAATCCGGAAGCGCTGGCAAAAGAGGTATTAAAAGCGATGGACGAGACGGGAGTGGAAAAAACAATCATCTTTTGCGGAACAGGAGAAACTTTTAATAAAAATGCAGCCGCTTATAGCAAATACCCCGATCGGTTTGAAATCTGGTGCGGACTGGATTTTACAGGGTGGAATCAACCGGGTTTTGGTCCGGCAACCATTGCCGAACTGGAACGATGTGTCAAACTGGGTGCAAAGGGTGTTGGTGAAGTGCACGATAAAGGCAGCGGACTCGGGCGCTCGGGTACAGGTGACCCCATGCACATAAACGACCCGAGAATGGACCCTGTACTGAAAAAAATGGCAGAACTCAGACTGCCTTTTAATTTCCATGTGGGCGATCCGAAATGGATGTACGAACCCATGGATGAAACCAACGATTTATTATGGGAAGCATACCATTTCCGTCTCGACAATCAGAATGTGGTTGGACTGGAAGGAATGATTGCCACACTTGAAGATGCTCTGAAAAAGCATCCGAAATTAACTTTCATCACCCCTCATTTTGCCAACTTAACCTACAATTTAAATGAACTGGGAAGGTTGTTCGACAACTATCCAAACCTGTATGCCGATATATCTCAAAGAGAAGCATACGTGGGAAGCATTCCCCGGTTTGCAAAAGAATTTATGGAAAAATATGCCGACCGGCTGCTGTGGGGCACAGACCAGGGTTACAGCCTGTCAATGTACCGGAATTCCTTCCGTATATGGGAAACTTATGACGACCACTTTTATGCCTGGGATGTATCCAATTCTCCCTGGGTACTCTACGGAGTTGGTCTGAATGATAAAACACTAAAGAAAATTTACAGAGACAATGCACTGAAAATCTTAAAAAAATAATTCGCCCGTAAACTTCAACATGAATTAGAAATAGGTGAATTTCAGTATTTTACGAGAACTTCTATTACTTCAATTTAAGTGATACCTGACAAATTAAGTAAATGCTGAAGTTCACCTCTATTTTTCATAATCCCCCGAACTTAAACAGGTTGCTACTTTCTACTCAATATGCCTGAACCTGGTTGGCAATCCTTTTTTGGATGCCTTCATCCATTGGGATGAAACTCCGAAGAAGGCCATTTTATCCAAATAATCCGGAAAAATGAAATTATAATAATGTTTTTTGACATTGCATGGAACCGATCCGGATTGCAATTTAGATGGGTTACAATTTATATGATAATCATTCCTTTACAATCTAAATAAATATGATTGGGATATAAAAACGAAAACTTACTGCAGATAGTATCAGAATTCATTCCCTGGGAAGAACAATCCATACACTTGGTAAAGTATAAACTCGCAATAAACTCGCAATAAACTCGCAACAAATTCGCGATTTCGCGAGTTTATACCGAATATAATGCGAATTTGGTCCGAAGATAATATGAGTCACCAGTTTATCTCTGGATAACTTAGCTTCTGATAAGAAACCCTGATGGATAAATTTTAAAAGAGGAACAAGCAATGAAATTGCATGAATTTATAATTGTGTGTTTAACCTAAAAACTGCCTGATGAATGATTAATACAAATCAAAAGCAACACTTTTGACTCATTTAATCAAAACCTATGTATTGAACAGGATCAGAAAACAAGACTGAGTTGGTCAGCCTGTAACATTCGCTGTTTCTTTCATTATTTATACGGAGATGTCAGAAATCCTTCAATATCAGTCCAGTGATCCACCATTATTTTCATTTTCATCCGAAGTTGCTCAATCAGATCAGGCCCGGGCAAAAAGGTATCTTCATATCGTGGATGTTCTGCATGAAAAACATAATTCATTCCGCCATTCATCAGAATTTCAATAAGTTCAGCAGTATTATCGAGTTCATCGCGCATTACAGCATTGAAAGCCTGAAGGTCTGCATCTCCTTCCCAGGTTGGTGTTTTAGCGGGCCGTTTTGGAGGCTGACTTAATCTTTCAGCATTCCTGTTACGGATAACCTGCGCTTCACTAAAATTACCACAGCTTCTCATAATGGAACTATAAATCCGCCACCCTTTTGCCATCTCCATGATGTAATTGTATTCAGGCGCATTTTCAGGTATTTGTTCCATTGCATGAATTGCATCATTCAACATTGAAATGTATCCGGACATTGCTCCGGTTTCAGGAGGTGCCGGGTTTCCTCCATGAATATCTGTATAATCCATTCTGGCTTCTTCTTCCGAAACGTTAAATACATGGGGAATAAAATATGATTCTTCTTCAGGAGCTAACATCTGGGGCGCAAAAATAAGTGGCCTGGTCATGTGACGCGTAGACACTCCCCAGTAAGTACTTCTGACACGGGGCGCCACTTTCGACTTAAACCTTTCTGCCTCCTGCAATGCAATAAAGGCTTTTGCCAGTTCTTCAGCCCCTTCTCTCCCTGCCCATTCACGACATAAATCATACAATTCTTTTTCCGTTCCGTTCTGTACAGGAGATTCCAGATACCGAACCAGCAGGTCGGTCAATCTATTTACGGAAATTTTATCATGGCCCCTGTCATATGCTCCTCTATAACTTATAAACAGAGTGTGTATGTCGGGATTTGTCAAAGCATTGCTTCCACCAATAATACTTAGTGGATTGAAGATACCCATTACCGGATATGTATTTCCAAATCCGCTTCCGATGTTTCTTACACCAGGACTTTGAAAAAAGCAGCCTTCAGGCAAATTTGAATGAATATCCTTTTCCTCCTCGTCGGTATACATCGAACCAACCAGATGGATTGAAATATTCGTTCCTGCTTTTTCAGCTCCTTTTTTAAAAGAATTCATGAGAGAAGCTATTCTTTCACCTGCACTTCTGTCTTTACAATGCGAAGGGCCATTCGATCCTGAATACAACCAGTCGGACCAGCAAATACCCGATCCGGCATCGTTTGTTTTAAAGAAAAAGGTTTTGATTTCAGGCACATTATTCAATAACTCTGCAACCATACCTGCATACATATCCTGAACCTCTTCTGTATCGATACATGGAGCAAAGGCAGCATGATTTGAACGGCGCGGATGATCTATCCGGGGGCCCCGTAAATGAGGATATGCTTTAAAAAAAGCCTCTGGTAAAAAGTTGGGTTCATAGCACCAAAACGCTGCTTCCAAATCAAATTCCCTCAATATTTCAGCCTTGCTCAATAGTAATACCTTATTTTTTCTTACAAATTCGACCGGAAGAAAAGGAGCGATTTTAGAATCCGGAAAAAATTTAAAAGGTGTAGGATTATAACTTGCATACTCGTACCAAAAATTATTTCCGGGCGGGATTTCATGAAACCCTTTTTCAGCCAAACGGCTGATGTTTACCTGCACTCTTCCATAAGGTTTCAAGCGAGCAGCCTGTTTTGCCAACTCTCTGAACTCTTCCAGCTTATCAGTCGGGCCATGAATGATGAATACTTTTTCTCCCTGCTCACTTTCGATTAAAACCTGATTTCCCGGAAAAGCGGGAAAGCATATACCTGATGAAAGCCCCACTGTTAATGCCAAACCGATTAAAAATGATTTAACTCTAAATTTGAAGTTCATTATTCGTACTTTACTGATTGATAATTATAGTTTCCTGAAGCTACACTTTCCTGACAATTAACAGAAACCTTGCAATTAAATGAATTGTACAGCTTTAATAAATCGCTGTGCAATTCTCAAAAATAATCAAATATTGGATTACTGCAAATCAACCGGAAGAACAATATGAATTCTGAAGACGGTCTCACTGCTTTTTTATTTCTGTACAATAAAATTTAAATAGATTAAAAATAAAATAAACTGCCGGCAGGTTTATGATTTCCAAATTAATATCCCTAATTTTACTAAAATGGAATATTAATCAAGCTTTTAAAAATTCAACTATTAAGTTTATTATGTTTTTTTATTTTAATTCCAGTTACAGATTGCTGATAACTGTCATTTTGATCGGTTTTTTAACTTTAAAAACCCAGGGCAATACAGAGATTAAATGGAAGCAAATCAATAATATATCCATTCCTCTTCCTCCCCCTGAGCATCCCCGTCTTTATATAAATCCGGATCAGGCAGCCCAATTGAAAGAACGGATAGATTCACCCGTTTTAAAACCTGTTGTAGACAAATTAAAAAAGCAATCATCTGAATCACTCCAGTTAAAATTAGAATGGGATGCTATTCAATACATGCTTTCAAAGGATAAAATACTTGGCAGAAAAATCATAGATTCTACTCTTACTTTACTAAAAAGAACAGAATTGCCTGATATTGGCGATGCCGCCCGTTACACCGGCAGAATGATGGTAACGGGAGCTATGGTTTATGACTGGCTTTATCCTTTGCTGACAATTTCAGAAAAAAAAGAATTCATCGGGGAGTTTGTGCGACTGGCAAAAACGCTCGAATGCGGTTATCCGCCAACACAGCAGGGGTCGGTTACCGGTCATTCGTCTGAAAGTTTTGTTATGCGTGATCTCTTATCGGCAGGGATAGCCTTATACGATGAATATCCGGAAATGTACGAACTTGCTGCTGAACGTTTTTTCAGGGATCATCTGCCTGTTCGAAACTGGATATATAACGGTCATGCATATCATCAGGGTGATTCATACGGTCCTCTCAGGTACAGTTGGGATACATACCCTCTTATGATTTTTGACCGGATGGGTGTAAAAAATGTATACAATAAAGAACAACGATTTGTTCCCTATTATTACACCTATACCACCCGGCCCGATGGTCAACGTATGCGTTCGGGCGATACATTTTTACACTCAAACCATGGAGCCCCTCCGGGCAAACCATGGGAACAGTATGTAGGCACTTTATTTACCGCCAGCTATTATCAGGATGGATATTTACTGGAACAATTTTTACGACAAGGAGCAGGTAATGAAAAAGCACATGGAAGGACATTGCAATACGAGAAAATATTTGAGTTCCTGTGGTGGGATATTGAACTGGAGCCTAAACCCATTCATTCATTGCCTTATTCCAGGTATTTTGGTCCTCCATTTGGATGGATGGTTTCCCGTACAGGGTGGGATAAAAATTCAGTAGTTGCTGAAATGAATATCAATGTTTATAATTTCAGTAACCATCAGCATCTGGATGCAGGAGCTTTCCAGATATATTACCGCGGGCCGCTTGCCACTGAGTCGGGATTGTATGCAGGTACCAGTGGTGCATATGGCAGTGCCCATTGTAAAAACTATTACTGGCGTACAATCGCCCATAATTCCTTGCTGATATACGATCCTCAGGAACAGTTTCATCCTGCCGGTGATTTTGGAAACGACGGAGGTCAGCGGCTGCCAAACAACCGCTGGGAGCCGAAGAATCTTGAAGACATGCTTAATCCTGAAAAAGGTTATCAGACTGGAGAAGTATTGGCTCATTTCATAGGGCCTGATAAAATTCAACCCGACTTTTCCTATTTAAAAGGTGATATCACAAAAGCATACAGCTCAAAGGCAAAAGAAGTGAAACGCTCCTTTGTATTTTTAAATCTTAAAAATGAACAGGTGCCTGCTGCTTTAATTGTTTATGACAAGATAATTTCCACCTCTCCTGCTTTTAAAAAATACTGGCTTATTCACAGCATTGAGGAACCTGAAATTCAATCGAATGAAATCATTATAACAAAAACAGGAAATGGCGATTACGGGAAATTGGTTTGTACAGGAATATTGCCAAAAAACTTAGACTTAAATGCTGTGGGAGGGCCTGGAAGGGAATTCTGGGTATTTGGTAAAAATTATGAAAATGAAATGCGGGCCGGCACAGCTGAACATACCTATGAACGAGCTGCCTGGAGGGTTGAAATTTCACCGGGAACACCCTCACTGACAGATTATTTTCTTAATGTTATGCAAGTGATGGACTTAAATGAGCAAAAAATTGATGTCAATACGATAACCGGTGATAAAGTAACCGGAGTTAATATTTCTGACCGAATTGTGCTTTTCAGTAAAAATTATGAATTGATAGATTCCTCTATTACTTTTTCAGTTGAGAAAAAGAACAGTTATAAAATTTTAATGACTGATCTTAAACCAGGAGAATGGCAGATTCAGAAAGACAAAAAACCTCTCAAAAGAAATATCCAGGTAACAGAAGAAGAAGGTATTTTATATTTTGAAGGCACCAACGGGACTTATGAAATTAAAAGGCTGTAGAACAAAAAAATAGAATGATTGCACCTGGTTGAAATAAAATAATTTTGGCGCAGAACCTAAAAAAAAGAAAAATACTTCTAATTTTACTTGTTAATCATAAATTGGTTTTGCATTCATTCGGTTAATAATCAAGGATAAAAAATTAACAAATTCAAATAACTATGAAACGTCGAAACTTTATAACCACCACTGCCGGGATAGCTGCCGGTGCGTCCATTCTTTCAAATCCTGTTGGGGCTGCGGTTTCAGGACAAAATAAAAAAAGACTTGTACTTGTAGGAACCGGAAGTCGTGGAACCAGTTTCTGGGGCAAGCGGATTGTAGATAATTACAGTGATCTGACAACTTTTGTAGGATTATGCGATATTAACCCGGGGAGGCTTGAACTGGCTAAAAAATATATGGGGGTAAATTGTCCGGTCTACACGGATTTTGAAAAAATGATGGCAGAAACAAAACCTGACCTGGTAATGGTTGCAACCATGGATTCCAATCATGATGAATTTATTATCAGAAGCATGGAACTGGGCGTTGATGTCCTGACGGAAAAACCCATAACTACTGATGAGGTAAAATGCCAGGCCATTTTAGATGCTGAAAAACGAACAGGGAAAAAATGCATCGTTGGTTTCAATATGCGATATGCTACCCTCCCTACAGCCATTAAAGAACTTCTGATTAAAAAACCAGTTGGGGAAATCACTTCAGTAGATTTTCACTGGTACCTGAATGTTTATCATGGAGCTTCTTATTTCAGAAGATGGCATGGGGAAAGGGACAAAGGCGGTACTTTACTGGTTCATAAAGCTACACATCATTTCGATGTTCTCAATTGGTTCATTGATTCCGATCCGGTTGAAATAACAGCATACGGTGATCTGGAACATTATGGAAAAAACAATCCGTTCAGAGGTGCCAATTGCAGGAATTGCGCCTACACAGATAAATGCAGGTACTATTGGGACATAACGCAAAGCAAACGTGATATGGAACTATACGTGGCAAATGAAAAATACGACGGCTACATCCGTGATAATTGTCTGTGGCGGGAAGAAATTGACATCTTTGACAAAATGTCGCTTCAGATTAAATATGCCAATGAAATAATAGTGAATTATTCGCTTACCACCTATTCACCTTATGAAGGGTGGCGCATAGCTTTTAACGGGAGAGATGGCCGTGTAGAATCCTGGAGCGGAATTCCCTGGCGCAGGCAGGAAAAAATAAATCAGGATGGTCTTCATGCAGCAGAAATGAACCAGGAGGAAGCCGGAGAGTTTGAACACGACGAAATCTTTATTATGCATAATTTTGATCCAGAATATAAAATTTTAAAAATAGAAGCTCCACAAGGTGGCCACGGAGGCGGAGATGCCCGTTTACAAGACAAAATATTCCGCGACCCTGATATGGCCGACCCTTTAAAACATGCAGCAGGAACACGCGACGGTGCCATGTCGTGCTTAATCGGGGTAGCTGCGCGGAAGTCAATTGATGAGAAACGTACAGTAAAAATTGAGGAACTGATCGATATCAAACCTCATCCAACAAGGGGGAGTGTTTAAAGAAGGATAACTGTATATTATTGCTCTGATAAATAATTCAAATTTAAACATGCTGTTTCAGGATGCTTATTCAAGAACCATTTAATGGCATTATTAAATAAACCTGAAAGGAACAGTTATCTCTTAAAACAACAGCGAACAATGAAAGTGCAGGCCAGGTGTAAAGATTACGAAAACAAACAATCTTGTTCTTATGAAAAACACGTTTAAACAAACCAATTTTATTTTTCTGCTGATATTGTCAATTGCAGCGACAGCACCTTTTTTAAACGGATGTAAGAAAAAAGCAGAATACGACCTGCAGTTAGAAGGTATTCATTACAGGGATAAAACACCGGTAAGAATAGATATAAAAGATGGGAATATAGTTGGCATTGAACAAATAGCAAGACTGACAGACAGATCCAATGAAACAATTATTGCACCAGGGCTGATTGATAATCAGGTGAACGGATATATAGGATATTCTTTTGTTAACACCGGAAAGGAGTTGACACTGGAAGGAATAAAAGACTTAACAGCTGCATTCTGGAAAGCCGGAATTACTTCTTTTGCCCCAACTCTGACAACCAATGATCATGAAATATTCCTGCGAAATTTTAAATTACTTTCGGAAGCAAAGGAAGATCCGGCAACTCGTGGTTCCATTATTGGGTTTCATCTGGAAGGGCCCTATATTTCGCCTGAAGATGGTTTTCGTGGAGCACATCCCAGAATCCATGTACGTAAACCTGATTGGGAAGAATTCCTTGAACTCTATAATGCTTCAGGAAAAAACATCATCCAGGTTTCCCTTGCCCCGGAAACGGAAGGTGCAATGGAATTTATTACAAAGTGTAAGGAAATGGGCATTAAAGTAGGGCTTGCACACCATAATGCTTCTTCAGATCAGATAAAAGAGGCAATAGACCGCGGTGCTGTTATTTCCACTCATCTGGGTAACGGGCTAGCTAATTCCATTAACCGGTGGAACAATCCGCTTTGGCCTCAGCTTGCTGATGACAGGATCAACATCAGTATTATTTGTGACGGGTTTCATCTTACTCCTGAACAAATCAAAGTATTTTACAATGCAAAAGGGCCCGATAAAATTGTTATGACTTCTGACATGAGCTCTCTGGGTGGCCTTGAACCAGGATATTATCTAAATGCCATAGGAGATACACTTGAATTAAAACCGGAAGGGGTGATAGTCTATCCTGCCCAAAACGTTTTAAGTGGTGCCGCTTCTCCGTTGTCAAAAATGATTGGTCATGTTATGAAGGTTACCGGATGCGATCTTGCCACTGCTATACAGATGTCAAGTTTAAATCCCGCACGTTTATACGGTCTCGATGACAGGGGTGAAATAAAGCCTGGAAGTCGTGCTGATTTAATACTGTTTACAATTGAAGAAAATGAAATAGATATAAAAAAAACATTAGTTGATGGTGAAATTGTATATGAATCTTCTGATTGATTTTGGAAAGTCATATTAAAATTGAGTAGCTTAAAATCAAAACTTTTATAATATGTGACAGACAATTCACATTAAAGCAGAATGAAATTAGAAACAAAAAATGAGATCCCTCAACAGTTAATTTCTTTTCAGGTCATTTTTAAAAACTTCCTATTACCTTTTCCATCTTTATTAATAATTCTTTTCCTATCGAACCTGTTTTTTTTTCCAATTCAATCATTTGGGCAGAGAGAAAAATACTATCGCCAATTTTCACCTTCCTATTTTGATTCAATAAGAACAGTTGTTAACGATACTTCGCGTGAAAATTATACTATCAAGGCCTTTCGTTTATCCGGTCAGGACGAAATAATTATTGACGGAAAATTAGACGAACCGGCATGGCGGGCAGCTGAACACAGAGGCAATCTGCTTGAAAAAGAACCCTTCCCCCTGATTCCTATGAGTGATGAAACAGAATTTGCTATTTTATATGACGACCAGAATCTGTACATAGGAGTCTGGTGCTGGGACTCAGAACCGCACAAAATCATTCAGCAATTATCACCCAGAGGAACTTCCGCACCGGACCACGTGATGTTATTTATCGACAGCTACCACGATCACCGTACAGGTTATAAGTTTGTGGTATCTCCAACAGGAGTTCAGGTTGACGAACTTCGTTACGATGATATAAAACGGGATGATAACTGGAATGGTATATGGTACTCTGAAGGTTCTGTTGATGAAAAAGGGTGGTATGCTGAAGTCAAAATTCCTTTTTTCAATTTCAGATATCCGAAAGAAGCCTATCAGACCTGGGGTTTCAATATTATGAGAAATATTTCAAAAAATGCGTCACGCGGTCAATGGAAACCACATTTGCCGGAGTGGGATAATACAACCCGCATGTCGCAAATGGGACACATCGAAAATATAAGACATATAAGTTCCGGCAGAACATTTGAAATCAGGCCTTATGGAGTAATCAGTTCATCCAGATATTTTGAAGGCATTTCTTCTAAAACTGTCAGTTTTGGAGGTGACGTCAGATACAGCCCTACACCAAACCTTACAGCAGACATTACATTTAATCCTGATTTCGCGCAGGTAGATGCCGATATTTTTGAGATTAATCTGACACGATTTCCCACGCGTTTTAAGGAACTTCGCCCTTTCTTCACCGAAAGGATCAATGTATTCAACACACCGCTGGAATTGTTCTACAGTCGTAGAATAGGTGCAAAAGGAGAAATTCTTGGTGGGGCAAAAATGACCGGCAAGCTGCAGCATGGCATTGAATTTGGAGTACTTGGAAGTCTTACAGGTGAATCATTTTTCTCCAGTTCCCAACAAAACATTGAAAATGCACTTTATGGGGTAATGAGGGTAAAAAAAGATGTGTTGGGATCAAGTAGTATAGGAATTTTAGCTGCAACAAAAGAAGATGCTGAAAATTACAACCGAATAGTCGGATTCGACGGAAGTTTTATGCTCACCAGCAATAACATAATTGATTTACAAATTGCTTCCGGTCAAACTGAAAAGAATTATAATCAGAATATGGCCTATAACCTGGCATATACACGGACTGGCGATTTGTTCGGATTGATTTTTAATTATGACAGGACAGAACCTGCCTTCGAAATAAACCGGGTCGGGTATATTCAAAAGGAAGCGGATCGCGGCTGGAACAGTTGGAAGGGACTGGCACGCTTTAGCCCGCGAATAAATAAATATCAGATTCGCAGAATAATAACCAACCTGACATATGAGAAAAGAATGGATTTATTTACGAACCGTTACATCAACAGATGGCTATCCCTGTACCCTGATTTCACTCCCGATCAGGTATTTGGTAATGTTTTCCATAATCAGGAGGGAGAGCGTATCATTAGCGGGGGTATAAGGAATTCAGATAACTTTAAAGCCGGTGGTGATATTACAGTAAACCTGATAAATGAAATGCTATTTTCATCGGAATTGAATTTTTTTTCGGCAACGGAACTTACCGGCAGTTATACAGGTAATTTTTTAAAAATGAATTATTCCACAAGACCCCTGAGTTTAGGTTCCCGGTTTGCAGGAATAGTATCGGCAGCTGGTGGTACATTTTATAATTTTAACCAAAAGTATGTAGGAGAGCAAAAAAGTGTATCAGTAAATGGGGAAGGTCGTTTTTTTCGTAATGTAATAACCAGACTTCAGGGTGATTTCACCAAAACATACAGTCCCGAAAATGTGAACGATGGTAAATACCTTAAATTATCGTCCAATACTACCTTCATGTTTACAAAAGATCTATTTATTCGTGTTCATGCCCAGGGTATTCTGGGAACTGATTATTATGAAAAAAAGCAAATTTATAACGATTACCTGTTAAGCTGCCTGTTTAGTTGGGAATACCGGCCGGGAAGTTTTCTTTACCTTGCTTATAATGAAGCACGTTTTTATAATTCAGATTTACAAATCAGTAAAACGGAATTTAAGAACCGTACATTGCTACTAAAGGTTTCATATTTCTTTAGTGTCTGAATTTTATTGAATAACAATCTTTCACGGCAAGGAAAATGTGTGCAAAAACTATTTTTCTGTTTACACCTTTTTTAGTAAATATCTTTGAATTTACCGGCTAACAGTAATTAAAACAAGAAGTTTTTATGGGGCAAAAAAAAGACCAGGGAAGCCATCTGATTTAAGATGGCTTCCCGGATGAATTATTTAGTACGAAGATGAACGTGAGGGTTATCTCCGTATTCAATTACTGCTGTTTCACCATCATTTAAAATGGAGAGGCGGGCGGCTTCAACAACCAATTCATTGATATAACTGTTAGCAGGTGTGGCAAGTATACCTTTATCATCGACCGCTTTAATAAGTTCCCGTCTTTTTTCAAGTGACTCAGTTTCCGGCAAGGATGTTACCTGATTCTCAATTAAATGGGCCGTTTTAATAATTGCAGCGACGGATTCGTATCCGTAACCAACAGGTTTATCACCCACGCCTTCCCATGGCACAAGTTTATAAAAATCAGGACTTACATAATTGAAGTGTGTACCTCCTGGTCCAATTCCTTCCAGATATGAATGTTCCACGCCACGAAACTGATCGTTGTGTTTGAGATGACCTGATTTACCTTCCCCTTCAAAATACATATGCAGGTTTTGTTCATTACTGCCAGCACCGTCATCAGGATAACCCAATCCGTCGGTAACAGAGAGAAGTGCTCCATTTTCAAACCTGACCCTGCCATTTGCCCACATGTACCCTTCTTTCCCATTGGGAAAATTCCCTTTTATCCCCGAAACACTTACTTCAACCGGCTTTAGCCCTGTAATAAAATATACCTGATCGACATAATGACATCCAACATAAACAAAAGGATCCGTTTTATCGAATGTAAACCAGTTTTGGAAATTGGAGTACCTGTAGAAATAGGGCTCTATCATTTTTGCTTCACCAATTACAAATTTTCCAAACTGGTTTAGCGCATAAGCTCTTTTTGCCATCAAAGCCCTGGTGTCAAAACGTTTATGATATTCAACCCCAATAAATAAGCCTTTTTCGTATGCCAGTTTTTCGATTTCAACTGTTTGCTGGTACTTAAGGACTAGAGGTTTCACACATAAAATATGCTGGTTGTTTTTTAGAGCTTCCATTATTACCTGGTAATGAAGCTGGTCTGGCATGGCAACAACAACTATTTGCCTGGGCTTCATCTTTTCCAGTACTTCTTTATACAATTCCGGAAAATTATTTTCTTCAGCTTCAGTAACTGGCGGGAATGCATTAAAATCCTGTCCCGGAAAAGAATTAACAATATCTTTTGAGGTTTTCAAAAAATTCAACGGACCAGATGAAAGAGCACAAACATTAATTTCATCTACAATGCCAATTCTTTGAAGGTGATACACAGAAGGTAAAATAAGATCGTGAGTTATCATTCCGCCACCCACAATTGTTACATCGAGTTTATTTTCCATTATAACTTAATTTTATTTTTCTCCGAGTAGTTCGTCACATGCTTCTTCCAATACCGTAATACCTTCCTCCAAAGCATCTTTTGTAATCACTAAAGGAGGAGCAATTTTAATGCATTCACCTGCTATACCGACCGGAGCAAACATCAGCAATCCTTTTTGAAAACATTTCTCATTGATTTTAACTGCCATTTCGCCATCAGGGATTTTGGTTCCCTTTTTGACTACCTGGATACCTGCCACCAAACCTTTGCCTTGCAGGCAACCCAAAACTTCCGGGTATTTCTGCTGTATTTTATTTAATCCTTCATATAAAACGTCTCCAAGTTCGGCTGCACGTTCAACCAGGTTCTCATTGTGGATAATCTTTAAATTCTCTATAGCAGCAACTACAGGCAACGGGCTTGCTGAGTGTGTGGAAGTCATTGAGCCTGGTGCATAAAGTCCCATAATATCCTTTCTACCTATAACAGCAGCAATTGGGAGGGAGGATGAGATTCCTTTTCCGCAGGCAACCAGGTCAGGAGTAATTCCATAATGTTCATAAGCAAACATTTTCCCTGTTCTTCCGAAACCCGCCTGAACTTCATCGTAAATTGTTACGATATCGTACTTTTTACAAAACTCCTCCAGTTTTTGTGCGTATTCAACAGGCATGAAATCAGGCCCAACTCCCTGATAGGTTTCAGTAATAACACCAGCAATTTCATCCGGCTTAACTCCCAGATCTTCTATTGAGTTAAGGAAAAGATCAAATGAGGTATCTTCATTTTTGTAACCATCGGGAAAAGGTACCTGCACAAATGTTTTTCCTTCATCAACAATCCAGGTTTTTAGCTTATCCATTCCTCCGGCGAGTTGGGCACCGAAAGTCCTGCCGTGAAATGCATTTTTAAACGACACAATATATTTTTTCCTGGGTCCGTATTTATTAATTGCATAAGTTTTGGCAAGTTTGATGCAATTCTCTGTAGCCTCACTTCCTGTAGTTAAAATAAAAACCGAATAACTTTCCGGATTGGGCGACAATGCCTGAAGCATTTTTGTTAACTCCGCTCTTTTTTCATGAACAAAAACATACGTTGCCAGAAGATGTTTATCAATAACTTCTTTCAATCCATTCACTATTTCAGATCTTCCATGACCCGCATTTGTTATTAAAACTCCGGAAGACCAGTCAATCCATTTATTTCCCCATTTATCATACACCTGAAACCCTTCGGCCTTATCCCATACAACAGGAGGTTGCCCCATCATGGAAACCGGTTCAGATTCCTCTAATGCCTGAAATATGCTCAACGATTCCGGTACAGGAATTTTAGTTTTTATGGATCGGTATTCGGTTTCCACCTTTTTTACTTCTACGGGTTTCAAACTATATTTAGCCATAATTCATTAAATTTATTAAGTTTAACTTCAAAAGTAACTGGAAAAATTTGGATATAAATTTAATAGATACTTTTTGTTATAAAAATTAATTTATTAATGTTTTATGAACATTAGAAACTCACCTAATATTTTAATAGTGGTATGAAATATTAATACAACAGATGTTCCTCTATTTTAGGACTTCTTTTTATTTTTAATGCTTGAGGCTTAGTATTCCTGTTTTGGTGAAAGCATTTTCATAAAATAAGTTGATATTCTTAACAAAGAAGGTAATTTTGACAGAATGACAGCTGATGGGTGAATGTTTACTTTTTCAATTTGCAAGTAAGAATTCTCAGAACTCTTGTTGGCACAAATCCTCCTTCTATGTTGTAACTAAAACTTAATAAATAATGAAGAAATATTTATACAACCCAATAAAAAAATTGCTTACCGCACTAATAAAGAACACTCGGTTTTCTATTAAAAGTTATATAATATTAGTAATTCTTGCATTTAATTCCTGTACACAAAATAAATCCGGTATAACTGTCACTTTCCCAAATTATGACAATCCTGTCCAGATTACCAACAACAGGAAAGAGCACCTGTTTGCCAGCTATTATGGAATAAACTCATGGAGCAAAAATCAGCGATTTGTTACAATCTTAGAGACGGAAATCAAACACCGGCTGCCAACCGAAAATGATCCGGCAACGCTTGGTTTAGTTGATCTTGAAACAAATGAATTTTTTCCCCTTACAGAAACAAGGGCCTGGAACTTTCAACAAGGTTGTATGGCACATTGGCTTTCAACTTCACCCGATTCCCTTATAATTTATAATGATTTCAGAAATAACCGGTTCGTTTCAGTAATCATGAACGTCCACAACAAACGGGAAATCAAAACACTTCCCTACCCTATAAGTGCAGTTTCACCAGATGGGAAGGAAGCTGTTAGTATCAATTTTGCACGTTTACGCAAGACCCGCACCGATTATGGTTATGGAGGTGATGGTCAGAACGCCAGGGAAGAAATACAATTTCCTGAAGATGATGGATTGTTTATAGTTAACCTGGAAACGGGTGAAGCAAAGCTAATAGTTTCCATTGCCCAAGTATACAATATGGTACCACCAGTACCGGAAAAGGGAATCGAATATTTTAATCACACCCTATTTAGCCGGGATGGAAGTAAGATTTTCTGGCTTGCACGAGCTATTCCTCACAGAAATACTACTTCATTTACTGTAAATCGTGATGGTACCAGCCTGCAACGTTGTTTTCCTGATGGCTGGGAAGGCTCACATTTCGACTGGCTTAATGACAATGAACTAATGATAACAGCCAACTATGAAGGAAAGCAATATGCACATGTACTTTTTACCACAGGGCAGCAGAATTACAAACGACTTGGCAATGGATTGCTCGATTATGACGGACATGGGACTTTTTCACCGGATGGCAAATGGATGCTTACCGACACATATCCTGGCAGTGGGTTGCGTGAGCAAAAAATTTTCCTCATGGATATGAATACAGAGGCTGTAATGCCACTTGGCAGGTTCAAGCAACCACCTGAATACACAGGTTACTGGCGCTGTGATCTTCACTGTCGCTGGAGCCCAAATGGCGATATGATCGGTTTCAATTCCACCCATACCGGCAGCAGGCAGGTTTATATCATTCGGCTGAATTTATAAAAAATAATTCTTATTTTTCGGAATAATATAAAATTGATAAAACAAATAATAAAATGAAAAACCTTATCCTGATTTTCCTCCTTATGATTGGAACTGCCTTATCCAATGCACAAACATCCGAAAAACAAGCTGATGCACTTGTCTCACCTCGTATGGCAGAACAAGTAATAACAGTGGGTGGAGAAGGTGCTGATATCTGCGGTTTCAATAATCAGTCGATACAATATGCCATCGAAGCGGTAGCCAAATCCGGAGGCACAGTTAAATTATTGCCGGGTCTTTATAAAATTTCAGCACCTGTTAGAATGAAATCTAATGTAAAACTAATTGGTTCGGGCAGGGAAACTATACTGAAAAAAGAAGAAGGGGTACAAACTAAATTTATATTAGACGCAGATTATGGTGAATTAAAGCTCACAGTTGAAAATTCTGATGGATTTGAACCAGGCATGAAAGTCCAGATAACTGACAGGGATCAACGATCCTGCTGGAATGTATCTACTGCATACATTACAGATATACAAGACAATATCATCTACATCGATAAACATTTGATCCGGGATTACCGCTCCGACAGAGATGGCTTGGTTTCCAATGCTTCTTCAGTAATTGAAGTAATTGATGCTGAAAATGTATTTATTGCCAATCTCACCGCCGATGGAAACCGTACCAATAACTTTTTTGCAGACGGTTGCAACAGCGCAGGAATTCTTGTTATAAAATCAAAAAAAGTGACCGTAGATAATGTGCACGTGAAAGATTATAATGGAGAAGGTATCAGTTGGCAAATCACTGAAAATGTCACCATACGAAACAGCGAAATATCTGGCAGTGGAAACACTGGAATGCATCCGGGTACTGGTTCGCCATTTTCTGTGATTGAAAATAACAATGTACATAATAATGACAACGATGGCCTGTTTATTTGCTGGCGGGTTTATCAAAGTAAAGTTAACAACAACAAATTTCACAACAACGGCCGCTATGGAATTTGTACTGGTCACAAGGATACAGATGTTGTTTTTACAGGAAATCACATTTATGAAAACGGGAGCGATGGAGTACACTTAAGAGGTGAACGGGAATCAAATGCACCTCACCGAAACACATTTGTAAAAAACACTATAGAAAACAACGGCATCAAAAAAGGGGGTTACGGATTCTCAATAAATTCTCCTGCACGTGATCTGGTATTGAAGGATAATACTTTCCGAAGCACCGGGCAAAAAACACAGAAAGCTGGGATTTACATCCATGCCAACGGTTCACAACCCGAATTAATTGATAATAAAATAGAAGGGCATCCGGATGGAGAAGTTATTAAAGAAAAAAATTGATTCTCATCTATTTGTAATTCATAGCAGGTATTGAAATCATTAAACAATTCTTAAAGAAGAATTTAAATGAAAAATCAGTTACTAATTAATTCTATTACTCTCTTCACATTGAGTGCCGGGGCATTGGGATGCGCATCCCAGGAGCAGGAATCGGAGCGGCCTAATATCTTATTTATTTTCAGCGACGACCACGCTACCCATGCCATTGGAGCCTATGGACCAAAACATAATAATCCTGAGTTAGTCAAGTTTGTACAAACTCCGAATCTCGACCGACTGGCTGGGGAAGGCATTCTGTTCACCAATGTATTTTGCGGTAATTCTATTTGTGGTCCCAGCAGGGCAACTATTCTAACTGGTAAACACAGTCATTTGAACGGGATGCTAAACAATGATACCGTTTTTAACGGAGCACAGCAAACGTTTCCAAAACTTCTGCAATCAGGCGGATATGAAACAGCCTGGATTGGGAAATGGCATCTTTTTACTGAACCAACTGGTTTTGACTATTGGGAAATACTTGATAACCCAAGCCAACAGGGAACATATTATAATCCAATTATAGGTTCGCCTGAAGGACAGGAAAAAATTACCGGCCATACTGCCACGATCATTACCGATAAAACGATAAACTGGCTGAAATCCAAACGGAATAAGGACAAGCCATTTTTTCTTGCTTATTCCCATAAAACACCTCACCGCGAGTGGGTTCCTGGTCCTGAAGAATATGACTTGTACAAGGGTGTAAAACTTCCCCTTCCTACAAATTTTTACGATGATTATTCCACCCGCAGTTCAGCCTTAAAAGTTCAGGAAATGGAGGTTGCAAGGCATATGAACAAACAGGATTTAAAGCTGGTTCCGCCAGGATATCTGAATGAAGAACAACTGGAACGGTTTATGGAGGCGTATGGACCTGAAAACGAAGCTTTTGCTAAAGCTGAACTCAAAGGAAAAGAATTGGCAGAATGGAATTACCAACGCTATGTTAAAGACTACCTTCGTGCGGTTGCATCCATGGATAAGGAAATTGGCCGTATACTGGATTATCTGGAAGAATCAGGACTCTCTGAAAATACACTCGTTATCTATAGCTCCGATCAGGGATTTTATCTGGGAGATCATGGCTGGTATGATAAACGTTGGATGTATGAAGAATCCTTCCGGATGCCCCTTATAATCAGATGGCCTGATATCGTAAAGCCTGGTTCACGCAATGAACACATCATTCAAAATATTGATTATGCAGCAAGCTTCCTCGATTTGGCCGGATTAGAAATTCCAGAAGACATTCAGGGTAAAAGCATTGCACCTATCCTGAAAGGAGAAAAAACAGATAATTGGCGGGATGTAGCATATTATCATTATTATGCATATCCCGATTATCACATGGTACAACCCCATCAGGGAATTCGAAGCAACCGGTATAAATTAATCCATTTTTATACTACCGATGAATGGGAATTGTACGATTTGGAAAATGATCCGGATGAAATGGTGAATGTATATTCCAGTTCAGAATACAGCAACATCGTTAAAGATATGACGGAGAGGCTAAAGCAGGAACAGATTGCAGTGGGAGATACAGTAACATTGAAAGCTACTTCAAATTACAGAAGGTAAAATAGTATGTTTTTTTAAAATAATTAGATTTAAAATTTGTATTTTATCAATTAAAAGATAAAAATATCCCATCAATATGGAATCAGTACTAGTATTGTTTATTTCTTTTTACTTCTCTGTTTTATCCTTTATACCTCTGCTTAATTCCACCAGTAAAGATTTGAAAATTAAGAAGAAACCAAATATACTTATTTTACTTGCAGATGATATGGGTTATGCTGAACTGGGTTGCTATGGAGGGATTTCTCACACACCTAACCTGGACAAACTTGCTCAAAAGGGTATAAGATTTTCAGATTTTTATGCAGGGGCTCCTAATTGCTCCCCTTCACGTTCAGCACTTTTAACCGGAAAATCACCTGTCAGGACAGGAATGTATAATTACAGGCCACCTGGTCACCCTATGCATTTGCAGAGAAACGAATTAACTCTGGCTAATTTACTAAAAACACAAGGATATCAGACTGCTCTGTTTGGGAAATGGCATTTGGGCTGTCTTCCACAGGATGAAAAATTAAATCAGCCACAGCCTGATGATCATGGTTTTGATTTTTATTTTGCTACTGAAAACAATGCGGAACCTTCTCATTTCAACCCGGTAAATTTTGTAAAAAATGGAAAAATGACCGGGAATTTAAATGGATACTCATGCCAGCTGGTTGCTGATGAAGCGATTTCATGGATTGAGAAATCGAACTACAATCGAGATCCTTTTTTCATGTATGTAGCTTTCCATGAGCCCCATGCATCTACTCAATGGACAGCACCACCCGAATTGGTAAACAATTACAATCAATTTCCTGAAAGAGAAGCAAATTGTTATGCCAATGTTCAGAACCTGGATTCTGCTGCCGGCAGAATTATAAATCACCTGATCGATAAGAATCTTTTTGATAATACCATCATTATTTTTGCTTCTGACAATGGATCATACAGACACAATGCTAATGGTAAACTTAAGGCTGTTAAGAGTTACCTTTACGAAGGAGGAATAAGAGTCCCGGCAATTGTTCACTGGCCTTCCCTAATCAGTAAGCCTGGGGCTTTAATCAGCCAGCCGGCTGGATTAATTGATATTATGCCTACGCTTAATGATTTCTTAGAAATACAAACTGAAGAGAAATTAGATACCGATGGCACCAGTATTTTAAGCTTACTGGAAGGTAAAAATTTCGTGCGCTCACAACCTTTATACTGGTTCTTTTACCGGACTTCACCTGAAATAGCTGTAAGAGTAGATAATTATATGATTATGGGGAAAGATGAAGACATGATACCCCGAACACATGAATTTTCTGCACCTGATATGCTGTATATTAAAAACATGACAATTAAAGATTATGAATTATATGATCTTACCAATGATATTTCTCAATCCAAAAACATACTAAATGAATGCTCCGATGCAGATTCATATAAAAAGCAAATCGATAAAAAACTTGAAGAAATTCAGGAAAAAGGATATTATTGGGATAATCTACCTTTATTAGAAAACAAACCAAAACAGATAAAAACAAATTGGGTGAAACTTAAATAATTCAAAATATGAATCGATTCATTACAAAGTCAGCTGTTATACTAACTGCAGGAATGGGAGTATTAAGCTGTAATCTTAAAGAAGAAACAGGCTCCCAGCCAAATATCATTTTTATAATGAGTGATGACCATGCCTATCAGGCTATCAGTGCATACGGACATGGCCTGAATGAAACTCCCAATATTGACAGAATTGCGCAGGAAGGGGCGATTTTTACACGGGCAACTGTTACAAATTCCATTTGTGCTCCCAGCAGGGCAGTATTGCTGACAGGTAAGCACAGTTTTGTAAATGGAAAAGTAGATAACGTACAGCCATTCAACTGGGACCAGCCCAATTTTCCAAAATTAATGCAACAAAACGGTTATCAGACAGCAATGATAGGGAAAATTCACCTCGACGGTAATCCACAGGGGTTTGATTATTCCATGGTGCTCCCCGGCCAGGGTCAATATTACAATCCTGATTTCATTTTGAATGGAGAAAGAGTGAATATTGAAGGGTACTGCACCGAAATTATTACCGAAGCAACCCTGGACTGGCTCAGAAACAAACGTGATCCCAATAAACCCTTTTGCCTGCTCTATCATCATAAGGCACCCCATCGTAACTGGCAGCCCGCACCAAAATATCTGACTCTTTATGATGATGATAATTTCGCTCCACCAACCAATTTTTTTGACGATTATGAAGGACGTGGAACTGCTGCAAGGGAACAGGAAATGAAAATTGACGGACATGCATTATGGGGACATGATTTTAAATTGATTGTCGACCCTTCCGGAGATACTACGGAATTCATTCGCGACATCAGAAGAATGACTCCTCAACAGAGAGGAGATTGGATGGCTGCATATGAACCTAAAAATCAGGAATTACTTAATAACATGTTAGAGGGTGAAGAACTTGCACATTGGAAATTCAACAGGTATATTAAGGATTATTTACGAACCATCAAATCGGTTGATGACGGTGTAGGTGAAGTACTTGATTTTCTCGATGAGGAAGGATTAGCTGGTAATACAATTGTTATTTACACTTCTGACCAGGGTTTTTATCTTGGTGAACACGGTTGGTTCGACAAACGGTTTATGTATGAAGAATCGTTCAGGACTCCTCTATTAATGAGATATCCGTCAGAAATAAGTGCAGGAACTGAGTTAGCTAATCTGGTTCAGAATCTTGATTTTGCACCTACCCTACTCGATTACGCTGGCATTGAAATTCCAGATGAAATGCAGGGGGAATCTTTCCGTCAACTGGTGGCAGATAACACAGCAGAATGGCGCGATGCAGTATATTACACTTATTATGAATATCCTTCTGTGCATATGGTTAAACGCCATTATGGCGTAGCAACCGATCGATATAAACTCATGCATTTCTATTACGATATTGATGAATGGGAAATGTATGACCTCGAGGTAGATCCGAAGGAAATGAAAAATGTTTATGATGACCCTGAATATGCGGACATCCGAAGCATGCTTCACCAAAAACTTGAAGAACTGCGGGAATATTATGGTGACAGTGATGAATTAAATGAAAAATACCTTAAGGCATACATTGACCACCGGGCAAAGAGACAATAATTTGTTTAAAATAAAAAGATCCTGTTCATATAATTTATTAATCTTTTACAGAGAGGAACAGAATAATGTAACAATCAAAAAATTGCTGTCAGGAATGAGTTATCTGTAAATCTGATACTGTTTTAGGTGAAACCTGTTAAGGTAACAGCAATTGTCAATGTTATTTTTTTTATAAAGCAAAACTTGATTCCATTTAATAAAAATGGTGATCTTACTTGCAATTATTAATGCAAAACCTGGATAAATAATAAAAAAATCATGAATTTAATTCAAGCAAAACCATTACTTGGTGCAATAACAATCTTTACAGCTGTATCCTGTGGAAATGAAACAACAGACAAACCGTTGAAGCCAAACTTCATAATTTTTATTGCTGATGATGCAGCCTGGAATGATTGCGGCCCATATGGCAACAACCAGATTAAAACTCCAAATATTAACAAGCTGGCAGAAGAAGGAGTTGTTTTTAACAATGCCTTTTTAACCACCAGTTCCTGCAGCCCCAGCAGAGCCAGCATTCTGACAGGCAGGTATCCTCACAGTACAGGAGCACAGGAACTGCATATGCCACTTCCGGCTGACCAGCTTTTATTTCCTGGTGAATTACAAAAAGCGGGATATTATACAGCAGTAGCAGGAAAATATCACATCGGGCCGAAACGAGCTGAATTCGACACCATTTATGGAGGCTCACCAAGCGGTTGCGAGTATTGGGTGGAAGCGCTGCAAAACAGGCCAAAAGATAAACCATTCTTTCTATGGCTGGCTGCTTATGATCCTCACCGTCCCTATTTCCCCGACATTATTCCTGAACCACACCTGCCTGAAAATGTTATTGTACCTCCCTATCTTCCCGATAATGATTCTACGCGAAAGGACCTTGCGCTTTATTACGATGAAATTTCCCGCATGGACAGCTATATTGGAATGGTTATGGCTGAATTAAAAAACCAGGGGCTGGATGAAAATACACTGGTAATTTATATGACAGATAACGGAAGACCATTCCCACGGGCAAAAACCAGGCTTTATGACAGTGGAATTAAAACCCCCTTTATTGTCCGATGGCCTGCTAAACTACAAAGGGGAACCACCGATGCACTGGTAAGTTCAGTTGATATTGCCCCTACCTTTTGTGAACTTGCAGGTGCTCCGCTTTCTGAAACGTATCAGGGAATATCGTTTACACCAATTCTTAATAATTATTCATCCAAAACAAGAGAATATATTGCATCAGAGCATAACTGGCATGATTATCAGTCGCATGAACGGGCAATCAGAAACAATAATTACCTGTATATCCGAAATGCTTTTCCGCACCTTAATGCTTCTCCGCCTGCCGATGCAGTGAACAGCATTACTTACCGGGAAATGATTAAAATGTATAAAGCAGGAGAATTGAACCAATTTCAGCTCGATTGTTTTAAACAGCCACGTGAACCGGAAGAATTATACGATGTGCTTAATGATCCTTTTCAATTTGTGAACCTTGCTCAAAATCCGGACTACGAGTCTGTTCTTTCCGAAATGCGTAATATGCTGGATAAATGGATAGATGAGTTCGATGATTTTATTCCTGAAGAACCAACTCCGGATAAATTTGACCGGTGGACCGGAGAAAGATTAAATTAACAATATAAAAATAAACCAATCAATGAATTTAATTTCAACTAAATCAATTGCCATTGCCGGATTGAATCTGTTTGCCTTAACCGGCCTGCAAAGTTTCGCACAGAAAACAGAATCAGGAAATACCAACCCAAAGCCAAATTTTATAATCATCTTTGCCGATGATCTTGGCTACGGTGATTTGGGAATATTTGGGCATCCCACCATTAGGACACCCAATCTCGATAAAATGGCAGTCGAAGGTCAAAAATGGACCAGCTTCTATGTGGCGGCTCCAGTTTGTACACCAAGCCGTGCCGGTCTGTTAACAGGCAGATTGCCTGTTCGTTCGGGCATGTGCAGCGATAAACGCAGGGTTTTGTTTCCCGATTCCAATGGTGGACTACCTCCTAATGAAATCACCATTGCCAAAGTATTAAAAGACAATGGCTATAAAACCGCTGCAATCGGCAAATGGCATCTGGGACACAAATCGCCCCACCTGCCGACTGACCATGGGTTCGACAGTTATTATGGCATTCCTTACTCAAACGATATGGATAAGGTTGATAAAACAAACCATTTCACACTGGCGGAAGAGGAACGATATCAGGCTTATAACGTACCCCTGATGCGTGACAAGGAAATAATTGAGCGGCCTGCCGATCAGCGTACCATTACAAAAAGATATACAGAAGAAACTGTGGCCAGTATAAAAAGCATGAAAAAAGAGCCCTTTTTTATTTACCTGGCGCATTCGCTACCACACATTCCTCTGTTTCGATCCGAAGAATTTAAAAATGTTTCATTGGCAGGTTTTTATGGTGATGTAATCGAAGAAATAGACTGGTCGGTAGGGCAAATCCTAAATACTCTGAAAGAAGAAGGATTAGCCGAAAACACCCTGGTGGTGTTTACCTCCGATAATGGTCCGTGGCATACATTTAAAACTCACGGTGGAACAGCAGGTTTATTGCGAGGAGCAAAAGGAGGTACTTTTGAAGGCGGAATGCGTGTACCAACTGTATTCTGGTGGCCCGGCAATTTAAAACCCGGAGTTGTGATGGACATGGCCACTACCATGGATTTTCTCCCAACTTTCTGCCACCTTTCAGGCACAGAATTACCCAACAACAGAACTTATGACGGGGAGAATATAGCTCCCTTAATGTTGGGAACAGGTAAAAGCAAACGGGAAGTAGTATTTTATTACAGGGGCCAACAGGTATATGCTATCCGCAAAGGCGATTATAAGGCACATTTTATTACACAAAATGAATACGGAAGTCAAACAGCTCATCCCATTACAAATCCACCCACAGAGATAAAAAATGAAAGAACGGTACATGAAGTACCACTGCTTTTTAATGTAAATATTGATCCTTCAGAAAAACTGAATATTGCAGAGAATCATCCGGAAATAATAAATGAAATCAGAAAAGTACTCGAAGAACATCTGGCGGGAATTGAACCTGTAGAGAACCAATTGGAAAAATAATTCCGGAAAAATATGAAAAGCCTTTTTTAATGATCAATAATAAGCTGCTCATCCCACTTGTTGTAATTGGAGCATTTTCCTCCGGTTGCAGCAAACCGGATAAAGACCGGCCTCCCAATGTCATCCTTATACTGACAGATGACCAGGGCTGGGGAGATTTAAGCATTACCGGAAACTCCAACATTCAAACCCCAAACATTGACAGACTGGCAGAAACCGGAGTAATCTTCGAACATTTTTTTGTCAGTCCTGTGTGTTCACCAACACGAGCTGAGCTGCTCACAGGCCGCTATCATCCTCGCGGAGGTGTCTATTCCACGTCCTCCGGGGGTGAGCGACTGGATTTAGATGAAACAACCATTGGCGAATTTTTTCAAAAAGCTGGTTATATAACAGCTGCCTATGGAAAATGGCATAACGGAATGCAACCTCCCTATCACCCGAATGCGCGGGGTTTCGATGACTTCTATGGTTTCTGCTCCGGCCATTGGGGTGACTATTTCAGCCCAATGCTTGAACACAATGGCAATATTGTTCAGGGAGACGGATTTCTTATTGATGATTTCACCAATAGAGGAATGGATTTTATTACTCGCAATAAAAATCATCCGTTTTTTCTGTACCTCCCATACAATACTCCACACAGCCCGATGCAGGTTCCCGATAAGTGGTGGAATAAATATAAAGACAAGGAATTGGAAATGCTTCACCGGGAACCTGAAAAAGAGGATACCTTATTTACGCGTGCAGCACTGGCAATGTGTGAAAACATCGACTGGAATGTAGGGCAGATAATGCAAAAAATTGAGGAGCTAAGTCTGACTGAAAATACCATTTTCATATTTCTTTCCGATAATGGGCCTAACAGCTGGCGCTGGAACGGAGGCATGAAAGGAAGAAAAGGCTCTACTGATGAAGGTGGTGTACGAACACCAATGTTTATAAATTGGAAAAATGTTTTGCCGGCTGGAAAAAAGGTCACGGAAATTGCAGGTGCTATCGACCTCTTGCCTACTCTGGCTGATTTAGCCGGAATCGAACTGCAAACTCAAAAGCCACTGGATGGAATAAGTCTGAAACCATTACTGAAAATGCATAACCAGGAGTGGGATGAACGGTTTCTTTTTAATTATTGGGGTGGACGCACCAGTGTGCGCAGCCAAAAATTCCGGCTTGACCATGAAGGCCAATTATATGATATGGAATCAGACCCCGGGCAAACATCACCTGTAAATGAAAAGTTCCCGGAGACAGTACAACAAATGACGCATGCCAGGGAAGCCTGGAAAGCAGATGTGCTGGTTGAACTGCCACAAGTTGACAACCGCCGGTTTCCTGTCGGACATCCGGAGTATCTATTTACCCAGCTTCCGGCACGCGATGGAAACGCCTATGGTTCTGTCAGACGTTCCAACCGGTTCCCGAACGATTCTTATTTCACCAACTGGACAAGCACCTCCGACAGCATTGTCTGGAATGCAGAAGTGCTGGCAGAAGGAAATTTCGATGTAGAAATCTATTATACCTGTGCACCTGAAGATGTTGGTTCAACAATTGAATTAAGCTTTGCAGGTGAAAAATATACTGCAAAAGTCTCACAGGCAAACAATCCTCCACTAAAAGGAATGGAAAACGACAGGGTAGAGCGAATTGAATCCTATATAAAAGATTTTAAACCAATGCATATCGGAACCGTTCATCTTAAAAAAGATAAAGGAAACCTGACATTAAAAGCAATTGACATTCCGGGTTCCCAGGTAATGGATTTCAAAATGATGGTATTCAAACGATTGCAATAGAATTCATCTGTATATAATGAACAAAGTTTGTTTATTAACCAAATCATTTCTATTTTAGCAACCTTTATAAACTAAAAAACCAAAGTATATTCAAGAATTAAAAGGCAGAAAGTAACTTATCAGGAATGAATCAAAATTACATTTAAAATGGGTACTTCATGACCTGTTGTAATTTTGAGAAAATATTTATAAAACTATTAAATTAACTTCTTTCGAAAAGCTGAAACTTAAATCTACAAATGAAAAGAACCAGGAAAAACCATAAAAACAGGTACTTTCATTATCAAAAAGAAATATTAAATACCATTTCCGAACCAGCAACTTTTATCGACAAAAAATATAAGTACATTTTTGTCAATAATGCGTTCAATAAATTCTACAACCGGGAAACAAAAGAGATTATTGGACAAACTGTAGATAACATCTGGGGCGACAGTTATTTCGGAAATCATATCAAGTCAGGCATTAATCAATGCCTAGGAGGGGAACCTGTATCCTTGCAATTTGAAGGGTTTATACCTGGAGGTGAATTTAAGATTTTGGAAATGAATTATTATCCCCACCTCGATACTGCAGGAAAAGTGGACGGAGTTATCTCGACATCCAAAGATATAACCGAACAAAAAAGAACCGAACAATGCCTTAAAGAAAACGAAGCCAGGCTTAAAGAGCTAAATGCCACCAAAGACAAGTTGTTTTCCGTTATCGGTCATGACCTTCAGGGTCCGCTTAGCAACATCATTGGGTTCTCTGAGCTTATTGATAAAGGATACGACCAATTTTCAGACGAGGAAATCAGAAGGTACAACAAACTCATTTTCCAGCTTTCACAATCAGTATCAGAATTACTTGAGAATTTGCTAACATGGGCACGCTCCCAAAGAAACCAGGTAAAAATTATCCCTGAGAATATTTCCATGCAGCTTATTGTTGAAAAATGCCATAATCTTTTAATTCATAACTTGTCACATAAACAAATTCAGTTTATTAATAAGGTCGCGGCTGAAGCCATTGTATGTGCCGATGAAGAAATGATAACTGTCGTAATTCGCAACCTGATATCAAATGCTGTAAAATTCACCCAGAGAGGAGGTACCATTACAGTTTTTACCAGGGAAACAGGAGAGTCGGTTCTATTTGGGATTAAAGATACAGGAATAGGTATACCTGCGGAAAAAATCAATTGTATGTTTAAAGCCAGCACCAGTTATACACACCCGGGTACAGAAGGAGAATCGGGAACCGGGCTTGGTCTGATAATTTGCAAGGATTTTGTTGAAAGAAACGGAGGTAAAATCTGGATAGAAAGCATCCCAGGGAAGGGCTCTGTTTTTTATTTTTCGCTTCCAATGGCTGTAAGTGAACCTGCCATGCAAATTACCTCAACCCAAACAATTTCCTAGTTTGATATCACTTCTGGCTGATGCCTTCCGCATTGTGATAAATTATCACAGAGTAATTACTGTTTTACGTCTGCCTGCCTGTTGACAAACTATCTAAAATAGTGCTTATTCAATAATAGCGATTTTGTTTCAGCTATTATAGAAATTAGAATTAACCTACTGCCTATAATAATACAACCTCAACAGATTTATTTTACTTTTCAATACCTCGCTTACAGCACGCAGATAAAATATATCCGGTTTCCCAAAAGCCCCTAACGAGAAAAATTTAAATTAATTTAGCCTGATTCTGTAAATTCTACCAACTGCCAGTTTTCATCAGAATACGTCCAAAAGCGCTTCCCCCTCACCCCTTCCAAGCAGCAGTCAATATTTTTAACTCCGTAATATTTCCTTCAGATCATATTCACAATAAATTCGCAACAAATTCGGTACAAATTCGCAAATTCTCGAATTTATACCGAATTTGTTGCGAGTTTGTATCGAATTTATATCGAAGAAAGTGTGTCGGATAAGAATGCTTAATTTCCCATTACCCAGCAGTAATTTACTACTGCCTAACCGGTAAGACGAAAATTGCCCACATCATTGCAATTTATATTTGCAAAAGTTTCTATTCGTTCAAAAAAGTTTAAATTTGCACCTTTGGGTATACAGCCATGCCAAGCACTGACAGTGTTTGGTATTCTGTCAGCCGACAGCTTCGACATGACAAGGTCTAAAAGAAGAAGTGAAACATTGAAAATAATTGCGGGGTATAGCGCAGCCCGGTAGTCCGTCAGCTGACGGATTTGGGACGGCAAAGTAGATATACCTTATAGAAAAAGAGTAGAAAAAGAGAATTATTATAAATAATTGCGGGGTATAGCGCAGCCCGGTAGCGCGCGTCGTTCGGGACGACGAAGTCGTCGGTTCAAATCCGGCTACCCCGACTTTTAAAAGGATTAAGTTGTTGAAATACAGTTTAATCCTTTTTTTTTGTGTCCCAACATTATCCTGACAATAAGAAAAAAGTATGGCATTTTAATACTTTTCATCAATATTCACTTTCCATGGTGGTTTCCCCTTCATGTCTTACTTCTAAAATCATCGATAGCGCCATGTTGAGTGGTTTGTGCAAAAAAAAACACAAACCTCTTTTTCATGTTATTCACTTGCAACGAAAATATTCTTCAGGTGTTTTGGCAATGACACTCTGTCTTTACCAAAAAGTTGTGCCAGGGTTTTTTATGTAAGCCGATTTTCCGGCATGATCCATTACGAGTCGTTAGGTTCCCCGATTCGAACTGCAGCGCTACTGTTAATTTTGCAGTTTTAATAAAAAAAACCGCAACGTCTAAATGCTTAAACCCAGCTTCTGTTGAGAATTTTCTGAATAAAAAATTATCTTTAAAATTTTAATAAGCGTTCAACTTCAACTTAAAGAACTATGAAATTCACCACCTGTCATTTTTCAGTACTCATATCATTTTTCATTACCCTTTCAATACTATTTTCACCTGTATCTATATATGCTGATGAAACCAAAGGTACTGCCATTGTAAAACTAAAAGTGCAAAATGCTGTTGAGCCTTTGACAGTGGAAGATGACAGACCAGTATTCAGCTGGCAGATGCAGTCGGATATCAGGGGACAAAAACAAACAGCTTACCAGATTGTGGTGATTCGCAACAGCGATAACCGGGTAGTATGGAACAGCGGCAAGGTTAAAAGCGGATTATCAGCCAACATCCCATACCTGGGTGTAGCCCTGCAGCCTGAAATGAAGTACATGTGGAAGTTAACAGTATGGGATAAGAATGACCAGCAGTATTCTGCAGGTTCCTATTTTGAGACTGGTCTGATGAATCCAAAATTATCTGCCTGGAGTGGCGCAAAATTTATCGGCACAAAAAAGCCATATCTTGATGCCACGTCACACATGTATTTTGAAATAAATACCAACTTTCAGCTAATAAACGGGAATGTGGCGTCATTAATTTTTGGGGCAAATGATTTCCGTTTGAATGACAGTTTCCAGAATATTGATAACATTTCAGGTGAGAATTACATAAGAGTTGACTTTGATTTTTCAGGTACAGGAACAGAAAAGGGGACGGTGCTGAATATTTACCGGGTAGGCTATGCAAAGAATGACTCGCCCGACAAACCTTATATAAGTATATCCGAATCAACACACCCGGAAAGTAACATTAATGAAATTTTCACCGCTGCAAATAAAAACAAGAAGCACAATGTTCAGATTCATGTAGAAACCAGTAATGTAAGCTTTATTATTAATGAAACCGATTTTATTTCACACAAAGCCGTTCAAAAACAATTTTCAAGTGGCTTCAGTGTAGGAAGTGTTGCCATGAAGGTCAGCCAGGCAACAAAATTTCAAATTGGTCCCTGGGGCAACAACCACGACTTTAATACTTATCCTCATCTTTGTTCGGTAGGTTTTGCTGCCTTGCCAGGAAATGAGGTAATATATTCGGATTATACAATAAAAAATAAAGGACAGAGTGTTGCCAATGTTGTGTTCAGCAATAAAGAAGGAATGGGTTATTCAATATTTGAAGATTTCAGAAATATTAAAGTTGATGGGAATAACATTCATGTTCACAATACTACCGGTAAAATAATAATAAATTATACTGATCCTTCACACGGTGCATTACCTATGCTGAGAACCCGGTTTAATACCGGCAAAAAAGTATCGGAAGCAAAGCTTTACGCTTCTGCTCTGGGAGGGTATAACATGTTCCTAAACGGTGAAAGAATAGGAGATGCCTGGTTTGCACCAGGCAGTAGCCAATTCCGCGAAACCTTATGTTATCATGCATATGATGTAACCGGTTTAATCCGGGAGGGTGAAAATATTATGGGAGCAATGCTTAACCAGGGTTGGTACACAGGTTATATGACCTTTACCATGTCAAACTTCAACTTTTATGGAGACCACGAAGCCTTGCTGGCAAAGTTGGTTATTACATATGAAGACGGTACTGAGCAAAATATAGTAACAGATCCTAAGACCTGGAAGGTATTCAGAGACGGACCTGTGCGTTTTGGAAGTTTCTTTCAGGGAGAAAGATACGATGCAAATAAAGAAACAGGGATTGAAGGCTGGGCAGCTGCCTCATACGATGAAAGCTTATGGGAAGCCGCAGATGAAATTGAGCCGCTTGACTGGATTGACTTCAACATAGCAGCGAGGTACGATGAACCTGTCAGAGTCAGGGAGGTGTTATCAGCAACAGGAATATCAGAAGTTTCCAGCCCGGATAAGAGTACCTGGACTTACGATATGGGGGTAAATATGGTTGGTGTCCCCGAAATTTCCATACCGGCAGGAATATTGAAAAAAGGAGATGTAGTCATTATTCGTTATGGAGAGCAGCTCTATCCGGGCCTGAAGGGAGATAATGCAGAATATATAAAACGGTTTGGTAAAAGAGGGAAGAATATTGCCGGAAGAATATTACATGAAACCAACCGTGCAGCAATGAATACCGATTTTTATACCGTTAAAAGCAGTGCTGCAGCGACAATCCGTCCATCATCTACTTTCAGGGGTTATCAATACCTGCAAATTACGCTGCCGGGATATCGGGAAGCATTGCCATTGGAAAATGTAAAGGGACTTGTACTCTCCTCAGATGAACTGCCATCCGGAAGATATCATGCAACAACCAGTGACGGAACCACAGGTAATCTGTTAAATCAGTTGTTTAGTAACATCCAGCGCAGTCAGCTTGGTAATTTCTTCACCATTCCTACGGATTGTCCCCAACGAAATGAACGTATGGGATGGACAGGAGATGCCCAGGCATACAGCCGCACAGCCACCTATAATTCCGATGTGTTAAATTTTTTCCGTCAATGGATGGCAGCATTGCGTGATGACCAGGGCATAGGCAGTAAAACAGAAGCTCCGGGAGGTATCGGAAGTACTGTACCTACCTTCAACAAGATTGATGATCCTACTTTTGCAAATGGCACTACCTGGGCAGCCGCGGTATGTATGGTTCCCTGGCAGCTTTACATTCAGTATGGAAATACTCAGATTATTGAAGAAAACATCGAAACGATGATGAACTGGCTTAATGGCATGGACTTTTATGATTACAGCGAAGAATATACCTATCTGTCAGGAAAAACCGGAGGTCTGGCCGACTGGCTCGCAATCGACAGCCGTACACCTGCCGACCTTGTAAACAATGCTATTTATATTTATATGATGGAAGTAACATCAATAATGGCTGAGGCGATTGGTAAAATGGACTATGCACTTCTGCTAAAAGACAGGCATTTAAAAGCAAAACAAGAATGGAACAACTTATATGTAGATGATGCAACAGGTAAAACCAAAGACGCAAAGGGCAACATTATCCATTCTCAGACATCGTATGCCACACCACTAAATTTTAATGCATTTAATGATAAAAACCAGGTTAAAGCCGAAGCTTACCTTGCTCAATTGGCAAAAAATCCATCGGCCAGCGGAGCAGGCACCCAGAATTCCAATAAAGTCGGGACAGGAAAAAAATCAGCCGGAAAAACAGGTAAAGAAGAACTGCCCCTTTACCCACCCTATTCTATTACCACCGGGTTTTCGGGAACGCCAAATATATTACCCGCTTTAAGCCGCGGCGGATACACAGATGAAGCATTTAAAATGATCTCCTGCACAACATTTGCTTCATGGCTCTATCCGGTAACAAAAGGGGCCACATCCGTCTGGGAACGGTGGAATTCATACGATGTTGCATTTTCAGAACCAAATGCAAACAACATGAATTCATTCAATCACTTTGCGCTGGGGGCAGTCGGGCAATGGATGTATGAATATCAGTTGGGCATTACCACCGACCATCAGAATGGCCAGGCAAGTTACAAACATTTTATCCTGCAACCTTCAGCAGGTTCTGATTTTACTTCACTTGAGGGAAGTTATGACTCTAATTATGGCAAAATTAAAAGCAGCTGGAGAGCCAATGGTAAAGCCTCAATGACCTCCTATAAAACAACGGTTCCTGCCAATACAACTGCCACCTTATACCTGCCTGTACCTACTGCTATTAATGATTTTGGAACAGCTGAAGGTGTAGTTTTCAAAGAAGTGACAACCCGGCACAACAGGCCAGTAGCAAAATATGAACTAAATTCCGGCACTTTTGAATTCAACCTTTCATCAGCCGGGATAAGTATTAATTAACAGTGTGCACTTGAAAAGTTTTTGGATAAAAAGATTGTATTTCCCATATTTATCCTACTCTGTAGTTAAAAGTTAAAGTATAACAAACCATGAAAATACTCCACACGTCTGACTGGCACCTTGGTAAACGGCTTGATAATTTTTCACGTATGGAAGAACAGCAGGCAGTCTTACAGGAAATATGTGAAATTGCTGAAAGAGAAAATATTGATGCTTCATTAATTGCAGGTGATTTATTTGATTCCTTTAATCCACCTACTGAAGCTATCGACTTATTTTACAAAACATTAAAGCGTCTGTCACGAAATGGATACAATCCGGTAATAGCCATAGCCGGTAATCACGACTCGCCCGATCGCATAGAAGTACCACATCCCCTTGCACGTGAATGCGGAATTATTTTCGCAGGTTATCCAAATACAGTAATTACTCCGTTTGAGCTTGATTGCGGATTAAAAATAATGCAAAAGGATGAAGGTTTTTTGGAGCTGCAACTTCCCGGAAGGAGCGAGCCGCTTCGTATTATACTTACACCCTATGCCAATGAATACCGGCTGAGAGCATGCTTTGGGCAGGAAAACAGTGATGAAAAATTGCGAATCGTGCTTCGGGAAAAATGGCAGAAACTGGCCAACTGCTTTTGCGATCAAAAAGGGGTAAATATTCTGGTTTCGCACCTGTTTATGGTTGCCAAAGGAGATAAACTGCCCGAAGAGCCGGATGATGAAAAACCTATATTACATGTTGGTGGGGCACAACCTGTATATACCGAAGACGTTCCCATACAGATTCAATATGCTGCATTGGGACATCTGCATCGGATGCATTGTGTTGATAATCAGCCTTCCCCTGCCTATTACAGTGGCAGCCCGTTATCATATAGTTTTGCCGAAGCCAATCAAAAAAAATATGTATTGATTATTGAAGCCGAACCTGGTGAACAGGCAACCGTAAGGAAGATTGAGTTGACCCGGGGGAAACCATTAATAAGAAAACGTGCTGAGGGTATCCAGGAAGCCCTTTCGTGGTTAAATGAACACCCGGACGCATTGGTGGAATTAACCCTCGTTACAGATTCTTTTCTCACTGCAATGGAACATCGGCAGCTACAATCAGTTCATCCGGGGATTGTATCCATTATACCGGAAGTAAACAATGCTGAAAATCGGTTCGACAGCAACTGTAGACAAATCGATCTCAGTAAAAGTATTGAAGAATTATTCCGTGATTATTTCATACACGAGAAGGGGCAGGAACCCAATGATGAATTAATGAATTTATTCACCGAAATCTTAGCCGAAAACGAACAATGATACCTTTACAACTCATAATCAAAGGCCTGTATTCATACCAGGAAAAACAAACCATCGATTTTACCAAACTAACTGCTGCTAACCTGTTTGGCATCTTTGGCCCGGTAGGCAGCGGAAAATCATCAGTAATAGAAGCCATTACATTTGCTGTTTATGGCAGGACAGATCGCCTGAACCTTACCGGTGACAACCGTTATTACAACATGATGAATCTAAAATCGGATGAGCTGCTCATAGATTTTATCTTCGAAACGGGAAAAGAACAGAAAGCCTACCGGACAATAGTAAAAGGCAGGCGCAACAGTAAGAACTTTGATGATGTTAAAGCCCTGGAACGTACGGCATATGAAAAAGTTGACACACAGTGGTTGCCGATTGAAAACAGAGAACTTGAACGGGTTATCGGGCTAAGTTACGACAATTTTAAACGGACAATTATAATTCCACAAGGCCAGTTTCAGGAATTCCTGCAGTTGGGCAATAAAGATCGCACCCAAATGATGAAAGAGCTTTTCAATCTCGGAAAGTTCGAGTTCTATTATAAAGTCACTTCACTGGAATCGAAAAATAATGCACTGAAGCAGAATACAGAAGGAAAGTTACAACAATTAGGGGAAATTGATACCAACCAGGTTGCACAGTATCAGGAAAAGTTAGACCAGATAAAGAAAGAACTGGAAGAAAGGACTCTCATATTAAAAAGTCTTCAGCAACAAGAGGAAGAGTGGAAGCAGCTTAAAATATTAACCGAAAAATTAAAAGAAACTGAAAAAACATTAAACCGACTCAGGGAACAGGAACCGGAATACAGAAAACTGGAAAAAGTAGTTGCAGATTATGAAAACTGTATAATTCAATTTAAGCATCTTTTTGATTCACTTCATTCCAGTTCGGAAAGATTAAAGCATAAAGAGATACAAATCCGTCAAGAAAATATAGAACTGGAAAAAAAAGAAGCTGAAATCATTAATACAGCAAAGCAATTGGAAGTAATAAAACCCGCATTCGAAAAACGGGAAGAATTTAAACAGAAGGCAGATGAATTGGGTAAGCTAATTAAAATTAAAACACTCGAAATACTGATTGATGAAAAACAGGGCCGTCAAAAAAAAGGAACTCAAATCTTGAGTCAAACACTTGATATCATTGAAAAACTAAAACAGGAAAAGACAAAACTGGAAATTTCGGTAAAAGCAGAAAAACAAAAAATTCCGGATTTAAATGTTCTGGCCCAAATAAAAGCCTGGCATGTAGAAAATGACAGTCTGGAAAAACAAAAGAAGGACATTGAAGAACAACTTCAAAATTATGCTGTAGCGCACAATTCTGCCAAACTGGCGATACAAAATTTATTAACTGAATCTGCAATTGAAGAATTACCTGAACATTCTGATTTGTCTATCGTGTCAAAATTTCTACAGGAAAAAATTAATACCATAAAAAATCAGCTCAAAGTATTGGATCAGGATGCTGATGGATTAAGAGTAAAAGTCCGGCTTCAAGAATTTGCTGCCAGCCTTCAGGAAGGCGAACCATGTCCGTTGTGTGGGTCTGCTCATCATCCTGTGGTTTATAATCCTGAAGATATACTTGAATCTCAACAACATTTTAAACATCTAAAGGAGATTAAAGCAAATGAAATCAACCGGATAAATGAGTTACTTTCTCAATTGAATGAATTAAAAAATAAAAGTGATTTCTACGAGAGTCATTTTAAAGAATGGACAACTAAGAAAGAAGAATTTACAAAGAAAATTGAAGTACATTCTGCTCTTTTTATATGGGAAAAATACAAAGACCTAAAAAAATTAAATGATGCATTCCTTGAAGCAAAGCAATTACAATCAGAAATAGAAAAAAAGGAAAAGGAACTGGAAGAGCTTAATAAAAATCTGGACAAAAAATATACAGATAAAGAACGGTATCAAAATGAAATTGAAAAAATAAATAATACTCTGACAGTCAGCCGGACGGAACTCAATATCCTTCAAAAGCAACTTTCCTTAATCGTTCCGGAATTGTATGCCTCGAAAGACAGTGCTGAAATGGAAGAGGAGAGAAATAAGTTGTTGCAACAATACATTCAGCTGGAAAAACAATTTACTGAGAAAAACAATCTGCTCTCTGACTTTCGCAAGTCTGCTGATAACCTGACAGGAAGCATTAATGCTAACCGAAAAGTATTTTTACAGGAAAGTGAAACATATAACAAGCTGAAGGAACAATTAAATAAACAATTAGAAAAAACTAAATTTCAAACGCTTGATGAAGTAAGACAAATAATTTCTCAACCCATCGATTTGCAGTTGGAAAAACAGAAACTGGATACATTTAAAGAGCATCTGGTACTGAATTTAAAACAACAAGAGCAGTTGTTAAAAGAAATCGGTGGACGTACATACGATGCAGATTCCCATCAAAATCTGATTTCAGAAATAACTTCCAATCATGAATTATCCAAAAAACAAAACCAGGAATTTGGAAAACTATCAGAGCTGTTGCAAAAACTTAAAAAAGATCTGGAAAATCAGAAGTTGCTCCTTTCCGAACTCTTAAAAATAAAGATGAGAGAAGATAATATCAAAACGATGAAAACGCTGTTTAAAGCAAGTGGATTTATTAATTACATTTCATCCGTATACCTTCAGAACCTTTGCAATGCAGCCAATGATCGTTTTTTCCAGTTAACCCGTCAAAAGCTAAGCCTGGAAATTACCCCTGACAATAACTTTCAGGTACGTGATTTTACAAACGGGGGTAAAGTGAGAAGTGTTAAAACGCTATCGGGAGGACAAACCTTCCAGGCAGCATTGTCACTGGCATTAGCCCTTGCCGATAACATCAAGAAAATTACCGAATCGAATCAGAACTTCTTCTTTCTGGATGAAGGTTTTGGTTCACTCGACAAGGAATCACTTTATGTTGTATTTGATACTCTTAAAACACTTCGAAAAGAAAATCGCATTGTGGGGGTTATTTCACATGTAGAAGAAATGCAGCAGGAAATTGATGTTCATCTTCGAATTGAAAATCATGAAGAAAAAGGCAGTATAATAAATCCTTCATGGATGGATTTGATGAAAATTTAAACAAGTCATACTTACATGATTTTACCGAAACAATTATGTTTCCGCAACCTATTATTTTAGCCAGTTAATGACAGCCTTTACACAGACTATTCTTATACAAATGAATTAATAAAGAGAGACTACAGGAAACCAGGTCTTGACAGGATTTTTTTTCATGCTCCCACCAACATTTCACGTAAAATCAAAAATTATATATTATTTGAATTAAGAAAAGTCAGAGTTTTCTGGATTTCTTCAGAAAATATTAAAAAATCAGGATAATAATGAACATATGTAGCATAAGTCATTTTTTTATATTAAACATTATCTCTAAATTTGCAATAAATATTAATTAAATAAGCATGTAAAAGCAAAGAGGTAAATAAATATCAGCCTATGAGTTCCATCTTACAACTTAAAAACAAATAATTTACAAAATGAAAATTGCAATAACATCGAAAGGCAATGACCTACATGCAAAATTCGACCTGCGTTTTGGGAGGTGTGAATGGTTTTGCATCTGGGATACGGAAAGCAAAAAGGCAGAATTCGTTGAAAACATGCACAAAAATGCAAATGGCGGAGCAGGAACAAAAGCTGTTGAAATAATATCAGAACTCAATGCACAGAAAATTATTTCCGGAGATTTCGGACCTAAAGCAAAACCATTGCTTAAACAGTTTAAAATTCAAATGATAACTTTTGAATACCATGATAGATCGATAGAGGAGATTTTAAAGTTACTATATAATTAAAATTAACAGATATGCCAGGATTAGACAAAACCGGTCCCATGGGTCTAGGTACCCAGACCGGAAGAAAAACAGGAAGATGTAATCCGGATATGGAAAAAGATACCGGAACATTTTTTTCAAGGCGAAGGTTTGCAGGAAGGATCTCAATTGAAAACAGCCGGAAGAACGCTACTGGTGGTGGCAGAGGCCTGGGGAAAGGATTCTTTGGAGGATGGGGACGTAACAGAGGAAGGCAGGTATAAGTTTCCCCTGGCTCAGAATTTAATAATCGCACCGTTTCATACTGTGCGATTATTTTAAAAAAAAATGGATAATAATAAAAAATTCAAATGATAAAAATGAAAATTGCAGTTCCTGTCGATATAACAGGAAAGTTAGATACACATTTTGGCCATTGCCGTTATTTTTTAATCGTTTCAACAGAGGGAGATAATATAATTCATGATGAACTTTTACAACCACCTCCCCACGAACCTGGTGTTTTACCCCAATGGCTGGCCGGACTGGAAGTAACGGACGTTTTGTCTGGTGGGATGGGCAACAGGGCCATTCAATTATTCAACCATAATAATATTCGTGTATATACCGGCGCTCCATCAATGCAGGCAAATGAACTGGTGAAGGGATTCCTTGATAATTCAATCCAATTCACCGGCAACAACTGTGACCATTAAAATCCGTTGATACAATGGAACGATAAAAGTTACCGATGCAAATAACTATTGCCAGTGGCAAAGGTGGAACAGGAAAAACCACCGTTTCCGTTAATTTGTTCCATTATATAGGACAACATTTTGAAGCTAATGTGCAGCTTATAGACTGTGATGTGGAAGAACCCAACACCGTACTTTTCTTTCAGGATCTTACAAAAACACGTACCAAAAAGGTTTTTCAATATGTGCCGGAAATAAATACAAAAATCTGCACATTTTGCAGAAAATGTTCCGACTGGTGCTCATTTAATGCAATTACCCTGGTGGCTTCCCATAATTTTGCCCTGATAAATAAGGATTTATGCCATTCATGCGGTGCCTGTATTGTTGCATGCACCCAAAAAGCAATTACCGAACACCCTCATTTGGCAGGTAAAATTACGAGCTATAAAACAGAATCAGGCCAATTCATCGTTGAAGGAAGACTGCAGGTAGGATCATCCATGCAAACCATGTTAATAAAAAAATTAAAGCAGGATGTATCAAATAATAATTCCTGCATTCTGTTTGATGCACCCCCAGGCACCAGTTGCCCTGTAATCCAAACCCTTACAGGCACAAATTACGTTGTTTTGGTAACTGAGCCAACTCCTTTTGGGTTACATGATTTAAAAACCGCTGTAGAGGTAGTAAAGCAACTAAAAATTCCTTTCGGCGTAATTGTAAACAAATCAGGCCTGGGATCACAGGACGTATACCAATTCCTGAAAACAGAAAAAATTAACCTGTTGGGAAAAATACCTTTTTCAAAAGCATATGCACGGGAATATTCGGAAGGCAAGATCCTTTCCGTTACTAATCAAAAAACAGAAAAAATTTACCTTGATATTATACGCAAAATATTTGAATCACAATGATTGAAATAACCATCCTCAGCGGAAAAGGAGGTACAGGGAAAACAAGCATTGCTGCAGCTTTTGCTTCATTAAGTGGAAATGCAGTTTTTTGTGACAACGATGTGGATGCACCCGATCTTCATCTTATACTAAAACCTGTAATAAAAGAGGAACATACATTCAGCAGCGGGAAAAAAGCTGTGATTGTTGCGGACAAATGTTCCGGTTGTGGAATATGTTCAACCTACTGCCGCTTTGGAGCAATCCATATAACACCAGCAGGGATTCCTGAAATAAATCCAATTCATTGTGAAGGGTGTGGTCTGTGTTCTCATATCTGCCCCGAAGAAGCTATCCGGATGGATGAATTTTTCAACAACAGGTGGTTTATTTCAGATACCCGTTTTGGACATTTAATTTATGCACGGATGGGGGCAGGAGAAGAAAACTCGGGAAAGCTGGTTACTCAGTTAAGACTAAAGGCAAGAGAAATTGCTGAAATGATAAAGGCTGAATACATAGTCAGTGATGGGCCACCGGGCATTGGCTGCCCGGTAATAGCCTCTTTAACAGGCACAGATATTGTGTTGCTGGTAACAGAGCCGACACTTGCTGGCCTTCATGATGCCATTCGATTGTCAAGTCTGGTGCGGTCTTTAAAATTACCTCTTTTTGTAATTATTAATAAGTTCAATCTTAACCCTGCAGTTACTATCCGGATTGAAAATCATTTTAAAGAAACAGATACTTATATTGCCGGGAAAATTGCTTTTGATGCAGGAATGGTGAAAGCAATGGTTGCAGGAAAAAGTATTATTGAATATGCACCCGGTTCCCAAGCAGGCATGGCGATATCTTCAGTCTGGAAAAATCTCATCAATTTTCCGCATCAAAAATCAGAAGCTGTAGCAAAATCAGTTTAAGAACCATTTCCATTAAAAGTAAAAGAATCCCGGTCATTTAGAACAGGAAATAATTCCCGGAAACGATGCAACTCACTGTACGATATTGTAAAAGTTTCCACCTTTTCAGCTGGCCCTAAAAAAGTGGCAAAGCCTCTGGGATCGACAAGTGCTGAATCTCCATGGTATAAATTTCCTTCACCATCTGAACCCACCCTGTTTACACCAATACAATATGCCTGATTTTCAATTGCTCTTGCCACTAACAGGCTTTTCCATACATAATGGCGTGCCGATGGCCAATTGGTCATATACAACAGAACATCGTAATTATCCGTATTACGGCTCCATACCGGAAATCTAATATCATAACAAATTAACGGGCAAAACCGCCAGCCTTTATATTCAACTATCAATCTTTCTTTACCCGGAGTATAATATAGATGTTCACCACTCATGGTAAACAAATGATGTTTGTCGTAATGACTGACAGTGCCATCAGGATAAATCCACAGACAACGGTTGTAAAATTTTCCATGCTCTTCAATTATCAAAGTACCTGTAACTAAAGCATTTTTTTTTGATGCAGTCCTTTTCATCCATTGTACCGATGAGCCATCCATTGATTCACAATGCATTTTGCAGTTCATAGAAAAACCAGTTGTAAACATTTCGGGCAGGACAATTAAATCAGTCTTCCCTACCCCCGATAAGAGTGTTTCGTAATTTTTAATATTGGCAGCCGGCTGCTCCCAGATGATATCAGCTTGGAGCAGAGCAACTTTTAGTATTTCCATAACATCCTGTTTTCTTATTAATTACAACATACATTTTCAGATAAAATTACTTTAATTTAGCAACATCTTAAAAATCGGTCATGAGAATGTACGAATCTAAAATTAATAACTTAGAATCTCACATCTGTAAAAATCTGTTTCATGGTGGATGATGGACCCAAAAACGCTGAGATATTTTTTCCAACAGGCTTAAAAATGAGAATTCTATAATTTTTTTATTGTAATATTTTTTAACACATCTCTGGATGACCTGTTTTGAACAATCAAATTCAACCCCTGTTTCCAGATGAAGGGATATTGAAATGAAGAAGTACCGGATAAAAAACCTTGACTGCGCATCGTGTGCTGCACGAATTGAAGAAGGTTTACGTAAACTGGAGGATGTAAAATTTGTGGCTGTAGATTTTGCAACTGAATCCATTACGCTTGACACTGAAAATTTAGATGAGGTGAAGCAAAAAATTCAGGAAATTGAGCCAGATGCCGAACTGGAAGAATTTTATGAAAAAAAGAAACTCATTTCATCACATGAAATAGCGGCAAACCAGCGTACAATTTTTCAGGCTATAGGTGGATTACTCCTCTTGCTTGCCGGACTTTTTTATAGAGAGGAGTTACGTAGTACTCCTTACCGCAGCCTGGAATTTTTAGTATTTGGGCTAGCCTATATAATTGTGGGAAGGAAAGTTATAGCCCTTGCAGTGAAAAACATCATTCATGGACGAGTATTCAGTGAATATTTTCTGATGACAATTGCTACTCTGGGGGCCATAGTTATAGGAGAAATGCCCGAAGCTGTAGCTGTTATGCTTTTTTATGTTGTGGGTGAATTTTTTCAGGATATTTCAGTAAATCGTTCGCGAAGGTCTGTGCAATCACTGCTTGAATTAAAACCAATTTATGCCAATCTATCTGAAAACGGGAAAGTAATCAGAGTATCTCCTGAAACTTTAAACCCGGGAGATTTTATTGTTGTTCGGGCGGGAGAAAAAATACCGGTTGACGGTATAGTTACAGAAGGCAAATCTTTTATCGACACTTCGGCTTTAACAGGTGAAAGCGTACCCCGTAAAATAAAAAGAACAGATGAAGTTTTATCGGGAATGATAAACCAAAGCGGCATGCTAAAAATACAGGTTACGAAATCATTTGGTGATTCTTCTATTTCGCGGATACTTGAATTAGTAGAAAATGCCTCCTCAAAAAAGGCTGAAACAGAAAAATTCATAACCAGTTTTGCACGATATTATACTCCGGTGGTTGTGTTCGCGGCGCTGTTCCTGGCAATCATTCCACCCCTGCTTTTTGCTGACCAAACATTTAATGACTGGATTTACAGGGCATTGGTTGTGCTTGTTGTTTCCTGTCCCTGCGCCCTGGTAATAAGTATCCCCCTGGGCTATTTCGGAGGTATCGGTGCGGCTTCCCGAAAAGGGATACTGGTAAAAGGCTCCAACTTCCTGGATGCTCTGACTCAAATAGAAACAGTTGTATTCGATAAAACAGGAACACTTACCCGGGGAGAATTTAAAGTGTCGAAAATTATTGCAGCGCGTGGTTTTTCCGAAAAGGAAGTGTTAAATTATGCAGCCTATGCTGAAGCACATTCCAATCATCCCATTGCTAAGTCCATCCGGGAAGCATCAGGCATTAAAAATTTAAGTACAATAGCCGGACAGGCAGAAGAAATTTCAGGACATGGAATGTTGGCAATCATTGATGGAAAAATCATACTTGCCGGCAATGACAAGTTGATGCATCGGGAAAATATTGCTTTTCAGAAAAATGAGTTTACAAGGGGAACCGTGGTATATATTGCGGTAAATGGGACTTTTGCCGGTTGCATACTTATTTCCGACAGCTTAAAACCCGATGCTCAACAGGCAATTGAAAAATTAAAGGCTAAAAATATCCAAACGGTAATTCTTACCGGTGATAACAAAAATGCAACTGAATGGATGGCAACAGAATTAAAGGTTGATCGCTATTACTACGACTTGTTGCCTGAAGATAAAGTACGACACATTGAAATGCTGATGTCTGAAAGTAATGGTAAAGTAGCTTTTGCGGGCGATGGCATTAACGATTCGCCGGTACTTGCCCGTGCAGATGTGGGGATTGCAATGGGTGCCCTTGGTTCAGATGCAGCTATAGAAACTGCTGATGTGGTTCTGATGACTGATTCTCCGTCAAAGGTGGCTGATGCCATTGATATTGCAAAAAAAACAAGGACTGTAGTTTGGCAAAATATCTTCTTTGCCCTTGGGGTGAAATTGTTTTTTATTACTTTGGGAATTGCAGGCATTGCAACGATGTGGGAAGCAGTATTTGGAGATATGGGAGTGGCGCTTCTTGCCGTTTTCAATGCAATGAGAATTCTTAGGAGCAAGTAGTTCCGATAAGTTTCTTCAAAACATTCCGTTACTTGCTCACTTCTTACCAGCCTACCAATAATGAAAGCAGGCGGACTTTTCAGACCGCCTGCTTCAAGTTAATTAAAACCAAACCTACAAAAACTAAACTTTATCCCTTTATCAATTATAACCTTGTTGGTTATTTGTTCCGGTAGAAAGCCTGTCAACCCACTGGTTAACGTTTTGTCTGAAATTTTGAAAATCTGCCCTTATTTCCTGATCAATTGTATGAACGCCCCCGGTATTATCACCAAATAGTCCCTGACCAGTATCGGTTGTATCCCGGATAGTTGTATCTCTTTGTGCCTGAGCTGTACGATCTCCACCGACAGCGTCATCATCATCTATTCCAAAATCGCCAACTATACCAGAATCATCATCAACATCGGTTCTACGTTCCACTTTCATTCTAAGGGACCGTGCTTCTGCCTGGAGATCATTTATAGCCTGCCTAATCTCCATACTAACCTGTTCTCCGGACTCATTAATATCTTCCTTCAGGTCGTTCATTGATTCTTCAAAATCTTCAAGCTCGCTATGAAGTTTATCAGAGAAATCTGAATCATTTTCAGAAAGATCATTCAAATTATCTCTCAAATCTTCCACTTCATTTTGTACTCTCTCATCAATTCTTTCACCTCGTTGACAGGAAATAAATAATCCTGCAATCAAAAAGGTAATTATTGTAAAAGAAATTTTAAAATTTTTCCTTGTTTTCATCTTCATTTTATTTAAAAGTTAAACATTCTGATATATCCTTTTGAAAATACAATGCCAAAAATTCCATTTAATTTACTATTATTGTATAATATTGAAAATCAAGTAAATAAAAACGATTATTTAATTTTACCTACTAAAATCTTTGCAATAGTTTTTCGCCTCTCACTGAGGATAATCTACGCAAACTGAGGAAAAAATCAACAGATACCTTATTTTGGAGATTTGTTTATTACCTGATAAAAAGAAGCTTTAGAAAAATATTATTTGAACATATACTTTATGAATATTCAGTACGAGTGTGTAATTTAAGAACAGAATGTGTATTCTATTATACATATTGGTGTTTCCCATTTATTTCATATTTTAGCATAAATAACTATGAGTCATTTAATTATAACGAATATCAAAATACGGCACAGTTTTTCTAATACATTATTCTGAATGCCATTTTTAATGGCAGGAATCTAAAATTTTAATAAATAAATTTAATGTTATGGACAGATTGGAAATTAAAGGAAACTGGAATGTACTAAAGGGAAATTTAAAGCAGAAGTACGCTGATCTTACTGACGATGATCTTATGTATGTAGAAGGCAAAGAAGAAGAACTTGTTGGACGTATACAGAAGAAAACCGGAAAGACACGTGAGGAAGTTGTAAAGGAACTCAAATCAATGAAATGAGGACACTCCTGTACATAATTGCAATTATACTGGTGATTGGTTGGATTTTTGGATTTTTCATTTTTACTTTCGGAAACCTGATTCATATCCTGCTGATATTTGCAATTATATCTATTTTATTAACTCTAATCAGAGGGAGATAAGATAAGAAATATTAAATTCAGTAATTAAATGTACTTAACCGGCTGATGGTAGCCGGTTTTTTTATGGCCAGAATAAATTGTACAAGTTATTCCACAGAATAGATTTCAAAAGTACCGGCATAATTTCGGGGAAGATTATCGTGGCCATAATAAAGAGAGAATTGATGTGTGAGTTCAACTCCAAAGTAAAATATAAGTGAAACGAAATAAACCCACACCAGAAGGACAACAATAGAACCGGCAGCCCCATAAATAACGCCCAATTCGGTATTCCTTATAATCATGCTTAACACTAACCGGCCTAATGCAAATAAAAGAGATGTCACACCTGCTCCAAACCAGGCTGCACTCCAATCAACATGCACATCGGGTAAGAAACGATATACAAATGCGGTAATTACAGCAACCACACCAAGTGATATTACAAGGTTAATAGTTTGGGCCAGAATTATAAAATGCTCAGTGAACTGGGAAGTTAAAAATTCCCTTAAAATGCCAATAGAAGCATCAATAATTAAAGAAACAAGCAATAAAAATCCCAACCCCATAATAACAGCAAACGAAAATGCTCTGGTTCTTAATAAATTTACAATACTAACTTTCAAACTTGACTTTACTTTTACCCTCCAAATAAAATTAATGGAATTTTGCAACTGACTAAATAAAGTAGTAGCTGAAACAATAAATATGACAATGCCTAAAATAGTACCCAACGTACTATTTTCAACGATATTATAATTATCTATTGTTTGTTGCAGCAATTCAGTACTGTCGCTTCCTAACATTTTCTCCATCTCATCAAAGATTTTCTCCCGGATAGCAGTGTTTCCTGTTATGTTTCCGAAAACGGAAATTATAATAATTATAATGGGTGCAGTGGAAAAAATTGCAAAATATGCAGTAGTGCCAGCTAATTGCACTGGACGGTTTGTTCCAAAATTTGAGAACGAATTTTTGAATATTTTTAAAACATCAGAAACAACTGATTTAACCTTGCTCTTCTTCATCGATAATCAAACATTCATTATATTCAGGAATAAAATAATGTATGCAACTATTCAAGAAGACACTTAATGCCTTTAAAATGTTCGTGGCAGAAAACAAGTTAGAATTAGCCTTCCCCACCTGTTTGGGGAAATGTGTAGAATTTTCTCTACGACAATCAGCGTCTGACAATATAAAATTTGAACCACCTGAAATAAATTTTCATTAACTTTAAGGAATTTCCAACTTTTACCTGCCAAAGGTATAGCCAAATGGTTTAAAATCTGTAGAGCGATGACAAACAACTTTAGATGAATCGGAAATTTATGCAAAACCCTTTACGGCATTTATTCATTAGCTTTTTTCTATTAAGCATAACTGTTTTGCAGGCACTTGCTCAGGAAAATTATGAAGTACGCAAAGTTAGAATTCGTGGAAACCGAACCCTCGATAAAAGTTTCTTACTTGAAAACATGGCCTTAAAGGAAGTTTCCTGGTTAGAGAAAGTTATACTCAATGAAGAACCTTTTCTTTACAGTGAAGAACTTATTAATCTGGATATTGAACGTCTTGTACGGACATATCAAAGTGAAGGATTTCTTCAGGTTCAAGCCAGTATAGAACCCATTCAGGTAAACGATAGAAAAAACAAATTAAACCTGCTTATTGAGATAGAAGAAGGGGATCCTGTGATTGTAGATACCATACAGATTGATTATCCTGAAGAGGCTGGCAATGTAAACCTTGATTCAATATTCGGAAGAATGAACCGCAAGCCGTTACTTAAAATTAAAGAACGTTTTCGTGATGAAGCTTTGAATAACGATTTGCAATTGATAAGTGATGCATTCAAAACATTAGGTTATGGTTATGCTACAACCAGCTACCAGCTTAACCTGAAACCTTCTAAACTGGTAACTGATATTCGATACGACGTAAATGCCCGGACGCTTTCCTTTTTTGGAGAAACCAGTATCATGGGAAACGAACATGTGTCAGAAGGATTTATAAGAAAACAACTTCAGTATGAAGAAGGAGCCCTTTACAATGAATATCTTTTAACCCGTACACGTCAGGCCCTTTACCGGTTACAGTTGTTTTCTATAGTATCGGTTTTACCACAAAAAGAAAGTGATACAGAAAAAAGTCCCATTCCGGTAAGGGTATATGTTGAAGAAGCGCCACGTATCAGCACCCGGTTTGGGGCCGGATATGGAACAGAAGAACAGTTCAGAACCTTTCTTGATTTTACTTACCGGGGATTTTTAGGTGGTGCACGAAGAATAAATTTACGGTTAAAACATTCAGGGCTTGAGCCTTATTCTGCCCGTTTACGGTGGATACAGCCTCAGTTCATAGGTATGAATACCTCCATAGCAATAGAACCTTTTATTATGCGCAACTCTGAGCCGGGATATGATACCAGAACATTTGGTGTCAGGATACCTTTTAATTACATTTTCAACCAGTGGCTTGACAGCAACCTTTCCTATTATCTTGAGGACTCAGAACAACGAGTTGAACCAGGTGATGAGGAATTTGCAGATTATGAGAACGATAAATTCCCCTATAGCAAATCGGGATTTTTGTTTATTACTCGTCTCAATAATTCCACACCGCAGTTTTCACCAAATCGTGGAATTAATTTTTCGACAGGTTTCAGGTTTAACGGATATTTTTTGGGAGGTGATTTCAATTACACACAGCTTTGGGGCGATTTAAGAACCTACCACGAGCTGAGTGATATTGTTTTGGCTTTACGGATCATGGCCGGGGGGATTAACTCTTCGGATACCAGCCAGTTCATCCCTGTTGAAGACCGTTTTTATTCAGGAGGGAGCTATTCCATTCGGGGTTGGCAACGCGCCCGACTGGGACCTAAAAGAGAAAGTGGCACTCCTCTTGGAGGGAAAAGTATATTTGAAGGCAACATTGAAGTAAGGTATCCATTGTTCTGGCGAATGAGCCTGGTAGCATTTTTTGAAGGAGGAAATGTATGGGAACAATCATACCATTACAGATTAAATAATCTGTCGTATGCTGCCGGGACGGGGCTCAGGTTTGAAACACCGATTGGCCCGGTGCGATTTGATGTTGGGTTTCCGCTATGGAATGAGAAAACAAACCCTGAGTTTTTTATAAGCGTGGGGCAGGCATTTTAAAATATGAGAAATTTTCTAAAATATGGCGTACGATTTTTGGGCGGATTCATTCTGATTCTCCTGCTTGTTGTCTTATTGATTTCCCTTTTGATTCAATTACAGCCGGTAAAAAATAAAATTGCCGGTTTTGCTGAGAACCAGGTATCCAAATTTATTAATGGGGAGCTTTCAATTGGCAGGCTTAATGGAAATTTTTTTACAGATCTTTCACTCGAAAATGTTCTGCTTACTGCTGATAACGACACCCTGATATATATTGCCAATGTGGATGTGCGATATAACCTCCTGTCGCTTTTTGAAGGGATGGTTGATATCCATACAGCAATAATCAATAAACCATATATAATCCTTGAGCAAATTAATGACTCTCTATGGAATGTTCAAAATTTGGTAGATACAGTTGAAGAAGAATCAGATACAACAAAAACAGGAAGTATAAAAATAAACCTTTCAGAATTTAGGATAAATCAAGGGCAAATTAAAATTAATTCGCAGGATTCAGTTATCCCGGAACAAATTAATAATCTTAACACAAAACTATCCCTTTTTTGGTCGGATGAAAAGCAATCGGTAAAAATTAATAATTTTTCATTGTCTACAGTAAAACCTGATTTCCAATTAAATCAACTCACATTTTTATTCAATATGAATGAAGAACAGGCAGAACTTATAGATTTTATAGTAAGCACTGGCCAAAATTACATTGAAGGTCAGGCGGTTTATAGGATGAAGCCGGTTCAGACAGGTAGTGCAAATTTTAAAATAAACGAGCTGCATCTGAATGAATTTTCCTATTTCCTGCCGGATATAAGCATTAATGCAACACCGGAAATTATAATAAGTGGTGAAATGATACAGGATTCTGTTGCTATTGAAATGAATCTGAAAGATAGTGATCAAGTAATCAATGCAAATATATTAACAGGTAATCTTATTAAATATTTCTTCAGAGATTCAACAATAGTGCCTGATTATATGCTCGAAACAGAATTCAGGAACATTCAACCCGGGTACTGGACAGGGAATCCCGAAATAGATTACCTGATTAATGGAAACTTAAATGCCAGAGGATACGGCATAGAACCTGCTTCTGCAAATATTATTTTAGAGGCAAATTTACATGAAAGCAAAATAGAAAACCAGACATTTAACTCCGTGTCAGCAAATCTTGAACTCAGAGCCGGGAATCTGAGTGGAACGATAAAGGGAGATGGTGAATTTGGACAATTCTACCTGGCACCCCGGATATCTGACCTCATGGGTAATCCATCATACAATCTGATTTTAAACGCAAATGAGCTAAACCTGTCTGCTTTAACCGGTACCGATACATTAGAATCAAATATAAACCTGCGGGCCCAGGTGGAAGGGCGATCCTTCGACCCGGATCAAATAGTTGCAGATGGCAGTGTAATAATTTTCAATTCCAGTTTTCAGCAGCTTGAACTGGATAGCCTATTGGCTCAAATTCATTACTCTAATAATAATATCCGGATTGATTCCTTATGGCTTAGAACAGAATACGTTACAGCCAAGGCATCAGGAAATTACAGTTTAGACTCAAACTCCGATCTCAACCTTTCAATCAATTTTGAAGGGCTTCAGGAATTTGAAAATTTTATTCCTGTTAAAGAGTTAAGTACCCGTGGAGTGCTTGAAGCGAACATATCAGGCGTAGCTGACTCATTAGTACTCGAGGCAATTATTAGACTGGATTCAACCCAATATGATACAATTACCTTTGAAAGTCTTCTCCTGCATGCAAATGGGAAGGTAACCCCTACTGATACCCTTTTTGATGCAACAGCTTATGTTTACAGTCTTAATCTGGGTGGGTTTTTACTTGATTCAGTGTCAGCCAGCGTCAATGGATCACCTGATTCTGTTTTTCTGCAGACAACAATCGTAAACCAGGACTTACAAACACAACTTCATGCTGGAATTGTGCCGGCTGAAAAATTAAAAATAACTATCCCGTTATGGGAGATTGCTTATAAGGAGCAGAAATTGTTTCTGCAGCATCCACCTGCATATATTGAACTTGATTCAGTAAATTACTTAATCGAAAATTTCCGACTCGCTACAGGCCCTTCCGACAGTGCTCAGTTTCTGTCCTTAGAAGGTTTAATCAGCCGGAAAGGGCAAGAAGATTTTATCCTGGAAGCAGGTAATATAGACATCATTCAGCTTGCCGGGTTGTTTGACACCGATTTGAATGGAACTGGTCTGGCAGATATCTACCTGAACCTGTCAGGTCATTCAGAATCACCTATTCTAAATGGGAATTTTGAAATAAGAGATGCTGAAATAAACGAATACAGGTTTGCTGATCTCAAAGGCAAAATGAATTACAACAATAACATATTAGCTTTTGAATCAGTCATAATTCCACAAGATAGCGGCAGGTTTGAAATCAAGACAATGTTACCCATTCAACTCAATCTGGATACTATGGGATTCCATTTCTCTCCCGATGATTCATTGTCTGCCCAGCTATTAATAGAAGAATTTTCACTGTCAGTATTAAACAGCTTCAATATTCCGGTTCAAACAACAGGATTCATTGAAGGGAAAGTTAATGTAACCGGTACAGCTAAGGCTCCGGACCCTGAGGGAAATATCCGGCTGGTAAATGCATCCTTTACAATGAGAGAATTTGGAATAGACTACCGGGATGTAAAAATGAATCTAAATTTCATGCGCGATCTAATTGAACTTGACACCTTCAGAATTCGCACCAGTGACGGGGATGTTAAAGGTAACGGTACAATAAATTTTGGTTCTGACTTTTACAAAGGAGATATTACCGATTCTAAAATTCAATTGAATTTTAACAGATTTAATCCGGTAAATCACAGGCAGTTTAACATGCAGGTTGAAGGCTCAGCGGAGCTTAAAGGCCAGGGAGAAGAAGTAGTATTCGGAGGTGATTTGAGAATTCCGCAGGCAGAATTTTACTTACCTGCCATCTTCCGGCTAATGGGAAGGATGGGAACAAAGGAGATACCAAAACCCATTCTCGTACAGGAGTTGGATAAAATGCCGGAACAACTTGATTCAATAAAAATCATGACATTCATTAAGGAAGAGCCCGACAGTGCAAGTTTTGATTATTTCGATCAATTAAAAGGACAATTAAGGGTGCAAATTCCAAGAAATACCTGGATAAAAAATGATGATATGCGCATTGAAATTTCAGGTGAACTGGAAGTAATTAAAAACTTAGACTTTTTTGAACTTTTTGGACAGGTAGAAGTTGTACGAGGCCAATATGAGTTGCTGGGAAAAGTATTTGTAATTGATGAAGGCACCGTGAATTTTGAAGGAGGTAAAGAGATGAACTTTAGAATGAATATTAGTGCTTCCTATTCTTTCAGAAACAATCAACAGGTACAACAGGAACTTACAGTGAATCTTTCGGGTACCCCGGAAGAACCTGAAGTAAATTTTGAACTTAATGGGAATGCCATTGATGAAGGTGATGCATTGTCTTACATTCTGTTTGGTAAAAGCATGAATGAACTCACTATGAATGAACAGGATAATATGGAAAGAGCAGGTGTAGGAAATTTAGCAGAACAGGCAGCTGCATCGCTTGTTTCAGCCCAACTCACAAGTTTTTTACAAGATAAGCTCGATGTAGATTATATTGAAGTAAAAAGCGGGAGTGGTTTTGATGAAGCCTCAGTTGTAGTGGGAAAATACATTACCAATAAGTTGTTTGTCAGCTATGAACAGCGCTTTGGCCAATCAGACGAACAGAATCTTAAAAAATATGAAGTGAAGTTGGAATATGAACTGTTCCGCTTTTTATTTTTTGAGCTTAATAATTCAACGATCGATAGTGGATTTGATGTAATATTTAAATTTGATGTTCTTTAATAAAAACACTAAAATACATAATGGATGCTTCCCCCCATTCCTGTATCTAAATCGTTCTAATCAAAAAAAGTATTTTTTACCTTCCCCTTTTTGCTAGCAGTTTCAATCATTTATCGTATTTTGCATATAATTAATACATAATACTATTTTATATATTGTTTATGGAACTACTAGAATATACCAGAACGGGAAGCAGTGACAATAATGAAAAAACAATCGAAAATTTTCCTTTAGCTAAAGCAACAGAGAAGCACATCAGTATTCAGCGTCTGAATTACTTTCCAGGTTTGGGAAACGATAAACACTACAAAATTTTATGGATACTACGGGGAGTGAAAACAGTTATGATAAACGATGAGATATTCAATTCTTATCCAAATTTGTTAGTCTTAATTTCACCAGGACAGAAATTAAAAATTGAAACTACTGAAGAACCGGAAGGATGGATACTCCGTTTTTCCACAACTTATTTAAATTTACTCAGACACGAAAATTTTGCATTAGGAAATGTAAATCTGTTTTCCGATTCAGATAAAATACCTAAAATTGTATTAAGTCCAAAAATTGGTGAACGGATACATTCTTTGGCGGGAATGATAGATGAGTTGGCCGGTTCTCATATCCCTAAAAAGGAAAATGCAATTCACTCCCTTTTTAAAGCCATACTGATTTATTGTGACAGTAGATGCAATGTGAGCCTGGATAAAAATGCAAATCCTCAGGAAATTCGTATTGTAAGCAATTTCAAACAATTGGTGACAGATAATTTTACACGATTGCATATGGTATCGGATTATGCAAAAATTATGAATATTTCACCCAAGTATTTAAATCAAATAGTTAAGCAAATTATGGGGGTCACAGCAAAACAGGTTATTCAGGAACAAATCATAATTAAAGCCAGACGTGAGCTAAAGTTTAGCAACAGCAGTATTAAAGAAATAGCCTTTTCTTTAGGATATTCCGATCCGTTTCATTTTAGTAATTTTTTCAAGGATTCAGTAGGCTCATCGCCTACTCTTTATCGCAATAGGTAATTTTTTTTACTAAAATAGCATCTGCTTCATACCCACCCTATTAAAGTAAATGTAATAATTTCTGGGCTAAGTCTTGAAACCAGGTTAAATGAATATTCTACCTCTTCCAATAAAAATTGGCTAAATTTTAATAAGCATTGAATTCTCATCATCAGGGCTATAAATTACTGCAAACTAAAAAGGGCCTTGTTAACACAAGACCCTTCTTAGTATACATTATAATCGCTAGATAACTTCCACATTAAAAGCAACCGGACCACGGTCACTTTCTTTAATTTCAAACTGCACTGCCTGGTCATTTTCAAGACCAAACTGAGCATCTTTAATTCCGGTACGATGAACGAATACGTCCTTCCCTTCCTGGGTATGGATGAATCCGAAGCCTTTTACAGCGTCGTACCATTTTACTTTTCCTTCCATATAAATACTATTAATAACGACCGCCGCCGCCTCTGTTATAGCCGCCGCCGCCACCGCCTCTGCGGTTACCACCACCACCACCACCGCTACGGGTGTCGTTAGTTCTTGGACGTGATTCATTTACTTTAATGTTCCGTCCACTGAGTTCAGCATTGTTTAGTTCTTCAATGGCTTTTTTAGCTTCTTGATCTTCGTCCATTTCCACGAATCCAAAACCTTTACTACGTCCAGTTAATTTATCAGAAATGATTTTAACTGAGGCAACTTCGCCATACTCTTCAAAAATTTCTCTTAAATCTTCCTCAACTACATTGTATGGAAGATTTCCAACATAAATGTTCATCTGTAACTAAAAATTAAATTAATAAAAAAGGTATCGCTAATTGATACGCAAAAATCCAATCAGTGTTTTATTCTACACTTAATTTGAAAACTTATAAGAAAACAAAATAATCGTGGAGAAAAACAGGAAGGAAAATCGTGCCCGGTTGCAGAATACCTTAAAAAACTTTTTCAACAAAAAAAGACCAATTTGCTTATTACCAGACAATCGAAGTTATAAAAAGTTCAAAATCATCTTTTAATACACATTGCAAAGATAAACTAAATTTATAATTTACAAACTTCTAAGTAATATATTTTTTATCCGATGAAGTTCATAACACGATGGAAATTTGCTAAGTATCCAGAAGGTCATTAATAACTACACTGGCAATAATACATCCAAAGATAGCAGGCATATAAGATATAGTCCCTACCGTCGATTTCTTATTCGCAGATTCTTCCGGTCGTACAGCACTTTTACTAACTATTTCGGAAGAAAAAACCACTTTTATACCGTTCCTGATTCCTAACCTTAAGAGTCTCTTACGTATCATACGGGCAAGTTTACAATTATATGAGGCGGAAATATCAGCCAATTGCACCTTGAATGGGTCCATTTTCCCTCCGGCACCCATAGAGCTGACTATATTCAACTTTCGTTGAATACAGTGATAAATCAAAAAAACTTTGGGAGAAAGGGTGTCAATAGCATCAACCACATAATCGAAAGATTGACTGTCAAGAAGCTCGGAAGTTTGATCATCCCGAATGAATTTAGTCAAAATTGTTAACTCAATATCTGGATTAATATCCTTGAATCGATTACTCAGAACATGAGTTTTGGGAATACCAACAGTACTGAATAGGGCAGGCAGCTGGCGATTACGGTTAGACACTTCAACAACATCTCCATCAACGATTGTCATTTTTCCAATACCTGCACGACAAATCATTTCAGCAGCAATGGCACCTACACCTCCAGCACCAACCACGAGAACATTTGCATTTTTCAGCTTATCCAAATTATCGGAACCTAGTAGCAACTCAGTCCGTTCTTGCCAATACATATAAATTTATTCAAATCAATTATTTTAAACCAAATTATTTAAATCTCAAAATTTACGTTTTCCAGACGATTAAAATTGCTCCAAATTATTTCTTTTAATTTTTCAACTGTAAGATTCTTAATTTCTGCTGCTTTTTTATAAATTCCATTCACCGGTCCACTGAATTCATCGGTTTCCAAAAAAATTTTTTGCAGAGGCAACACCCTGAAGGATTCGCTTGCCTTTGCTTTTTCATTGAATAACAGTTTACCAAAGGAAAATAAAAAATTTTTATCACACAGCTGCTTTGTTATTTCAAGATTTCCCGAATAACCATGAAGAATCCAAGGAATGGAAGGTCGACTTTCGTTATACAATTCTATAATTTCATTGTATGCCCTCACACAATGAATTATAAGTGGTTTTTGAAATTCTTCTGCCATTATGGCCTGCGCAATAAAGACACGCTTTTGCTCTTCGAAATCAGCACCAGAAATTTTATCCAGTCCGCATTCTCCAATAAAAATTACGTGATCGAACTCAAGAGCATCTTGCACAAGACCCAGGTTAACGTTGTTCTCCTTCTTTGTCTTAATTTCCCATGGATGCAATCCCACCGAATAAAAATTTCTACCATTAAAAACTGGAATGTTATTCCCTGGAAATAAATTTCTAATCCTCACCGTCTCTGTCCCAAAATGATCATGGTGTGTGTGTATATCGATAAATGGAAGTAGGCTCACACGATAATTTTAAGCAATTTCGAGAATCTTTTTCACAACATTATCTGCACCATCTGCAATTTGGTCAATTGTAGCATCCAGCATGTAACATGGAGTAGTAACTATTTTGTATTTTTCATCCACTACAATCTCGCCATGATTTGTATTAATATGTAAGCCCCCCATCTGCTTAATAGCTCTAATTGTTTCCTCATCCTGGCCAATAGTAAGTTTTACATTTCCCAGAATTTTTGAAATAAGTACAGGTGCTATGCATAATGCTCCGACAGGTTTTCCTGCCTCAATTGTGTTTTTTATAGCATATTCCACATCAGAATGAATTTTGCAATCCACCCCGTCAAATGCATATGTACACAGGTTTTTTGCCGCTCCAAATCCTCCCGGAAAAATGATGGCATCAAAATCTCCAGCATTATACTCCGAAAGTGGTTGAATTTTCCCACGGGCAATGCGTGCAGCTTCCACCAATACATTTCTTTTTTCGGACATTTCTTCACCTGTAAGATGATTGATTACATGAGCCTGCTCTATATCTGGGGCAAAGCACTGATAGGTGGCACCATTTCGGACAACAGATAATAATGTTAAGGTAGCTTCATGGATTTCAGAACCATCATATACTCCGCTACCTGATAAAACAACTGCAATTTTCTTCATTTTATTTTGATTTTTTCTTTTTTTCAAAATTACAGTTTTAAAGACAATTTGTGAAATAACATTAGCTTATTTCCTCCAAATTGTATGGAGTTTCCTGGTAGACATAGTAATTCAGCCAATTTGAAAACATAAGATTGGCAGTAGATCCCCACCGCATACAAGGAGTTTTAGCAGGGTCATTTCCAGGATAGTAATTAACGGGCAAATCAATGGGCAACTTTTTTGCTATATCCCGTTTATACTCTTTGTCGAGCGTGTAACGGGAATATTCTGAATGACCTGTAATAAAAAGTTGCCTTCCACTCTTAGCTTTTACAATGGCCACTCCAGCCTCCTCAGAGCTGGCGATTATCTGAAGCCTATCCTCCCTTTCAATGTCTTGAGCTCTGATTTCTGTATGACGTGAATGAGGTATAAAAAATACATCGTCAAATCCACGCAGTATCGGGAGTTGCGAATTAGTATGGGTATGTTCAAAAACCCCAAACATTTTACTCTGAAGTGGATATTTCGGAATGTTGTAATAGTGATACAAACCTGCCTGAGCTGCCCAACAAATAAATAGTGAGGAATAAACATGATGCTCAGCCCAATCGAGGATCTCTTTCATTTCTTCCCAATAGTTAACCGCTTCAAAAGGAAGCATTTCAACCGGTGCTCCTGTAACAATCAACCCATCGTATTTTTTATCTTTTAGTTCATCAAAGTTGCGGTAAAACATCTCCATATGCTCTGAAGATGTATTTTTGGGTGTATGCCCTTTCATTTTCATAAAATCGATTTCTATCTGCAAGGGAGAATTGGATAGCAATCTTAATAAATCGGTTTCCGTTGTAATTTTCAGTGGCATCAGATTCAGGATAATGATTTTTAATGGTCTTATATCCTGATGCTTGGCACGTGATTCATCCATTACAAAAATATTCTCTTCTTCGAGAATTTTTATAGCTGGTAATTTATCTGGAACGTTAACTGGCATTTTCTTTTAAATATTTTCTGTTAAATTAAAAATTATTAAAAAGAGCAGTGAGAAATTCTTAATCATAATTCTTTCTCACTTCTCTATCTTCCTCATTTTTTCTGCTCAATCATTAACCAATTTTATCTAAGGCTTGTTCTAAATCAGCAATAATATCGTCTATATGTTCAATCCCAACGCTCACACGGAGCTGAGATGGCAACACCCCTGCTGAAAGCTGAGCTTCCTCAGATAATTGCTGATGAGTGGTAACTGCCGGTTGTATTATTAATGTTTTGGCATCACCTACATTAGCAAGATGGCTTATTAGCTCTAAGTTATTCACGACCTGATTGGCATCTTCTTTATCACCTTTTACAACAAATGATAATATTCCTCCGGCGCCCTTTGGTAAATATTTCTTTGCATTCTGATAAGAAGGACTACTTTCAAGGCCAGGATAATTAACGCTTTCAACTTTTGGATGTTTTTCTAACCAGAGAGCAAGTGCCAGCGCATTCTCCACATGCCGGTCCATGCGTAATGAGAGAGTTTCCAAACCCTGAATGAGGAGAAACGAATTAAACGGACTTATTGCCGGACCAAAATCGCGTAATCCTTCAACTCTGGCTTTGATTATGAAACCAATGTTACCAAGTGGACTGTCGAAGTTAAATACATCCCAAAATTTTAGTCCATGATAACCCGCAGCAGGTTCTGTAAAACCGGGAAATTTTCCATTTCCCCAGTTGTAATTCCCAGCATCTACTATCACTCCACCTATGCTGTTCCCATGTCCACCAATATATTTGGTCGCTGACTCTACCACTATGTTTGCACCATAGTCAATCGGCCTGAAAAGGTAACCTGCTGCAGCAAAAGTATTATCTACCACCAAAGGAATATCGTACTTTTTTGCAAGTTCACCAAAAGCCTCAAAATCGGGAATCAGATAGCCGGGGTTTCCAATGGTTTCAAAAAAAAGTGCCTTGGTATTTTCATCAATAAGCTTCTCAAATGCTTCTACATTTAAGTCCTCCGCAAAACGGGCATCAATTCCTAATCGTCTGAATGAAACATTAAACTGGTTATAGGACCCTCCATAAAGATAAGGAGAGGTAACAAAATTGTCACCGGCATTCAAAATCGTATTAAAAGTTAAAAACTGGGCTGCATGTCCTGAGGCAACAGCTAAAGCTGCTACCCCGCCCTCAAGTGCTGCGATCCGTTGTTCAAACACATCGGAGGTAGGATTCATAATTCTGGTATAGATGTTCCCAAATTCTTTTAGTGCAAACAAATTTGCAGCATGTTCAGCATTATTAAAAACATAAGAAGAAGTTTGATAAATTGGTACTGCCCTGGAATTTGTGTCTTTATCGGGTTGATGTCCAGCATGAAGCTGTAATGTTTCAAATTTTAAATTTTTTGTTGTCATAACTGTTATTTTTTTGATTTAAATTTCATTTTTAAAGAATGCATTATAAATTTCATATACACTTTTTTTCTTGTCGGACGATTTTACCACAAGATAACTCACCAAATCTGAAGCTCCTGAACCACTAAGCACTACATTAATTTTATGGTACGCTACAGCATTGAATATTTTAGCTGAAACACCATAATTCTGTTGCATTCCATGCCCCACAATGCCAATAAGTGAGACGTCATCGATAACTGATATTTCCTTAACTGAGGAGAATCCTAGCTGACGTATTAAAGCAAGTGCCCTGTTTCCAGTATCACGTTCCAAAATAAGGTTAATAGAAATCTGAGATGTAATAACTGACCGGATATTAATACCTGCTTCATTAAGCCGGGAAGTGACTTTTGCCAGAATGCCCGGCTTTAACCCAACACCCGGTCCATTCAGCCGGAGCAGGGAAACATCATCTGAGGATGCTACACTTTTAACAATTTGCACTTCTACAAATGTTTCAGTATTTATTATAGTATCGGGTTCCCCCTTTGCAGATTCAGTATTCAAAATAAGAACTGGAATATGATCGTTTTCAAGAGGTTCAACTGTTCTTGGATGAAATGAAAAATGATCAAAATATGCCATTTCACTTGCCTCAGAATAGGTAAGCCTTTTTATTTTAGGTGCCGCAGGAACAATTTTGGGATCAGCACGTCTAAATGTCTGTTCAATTCCCCAAAGTTCAAGTTTACTGGCCTTGACTGCTTTTGTCAAAAAAGCAGCAGTATAGTCGGCGGCTGATTTACCGGCCCTGGAAATTTTGCCCTCCCTGGTCACACCGTAAGAGCCTGGAACAATATAAAAGCCGTTTGGAAGATCTGATAAAACCTGATTATTAACAGATAAAAAAGTGGCATTCCCATAATCATCGGTAGCTAATAGTCCAAAATGTTCAGGCCATAGAATTTCAGTATGGATATTTGCAGACTTAAATATCGTTTGAAAAATCTCCACAGTTAACTTCTCACTAAAAGATACAAGTTGATCTTTTAGAGAATTGGAGTAATCGCCAATAAGCCGAATCCCTGTTAAAATTGCACTTACCTGTTCAGCAAGATTTACATAAGAATCAGATGCAATAACTCCTGCATGGGAAGAAAAAACTGATTGCAACTTATTAGTAAAAGTACTGATATCGGTATCCGATGCATTTTCAACAGCCTCATAAATAAGATCCAAAATTACTGGCAAAGCTGAAACAACCAGAAAATTTCGATGTTTGTTCTTGCCAATATAAGTAACCAGATTTTTAACCGATGCCGCATGCCCAGCCTGGCTGCCGCTCAGTCGAATAACACAATCCGACATAATAAAAATAGTAAATGAAACTTTGATTTTCGAACGCGAATATTCTGTATGCCTTCAATCAATGGGAACCATCGAAAGAAGGCTAGCGCATAGACATAAAAACTGTCAGCAAAATGAATTCACAGCAGCAGAGATATTTCTCAGCATTCCGTAATTTATTTTTTATCAATGGATTCATTTTTCCTGCCGATTTATTTCCTGCAAATATAAAACTGATTTTTTAGATCAACAAAATTTATTTAAAATCATTTTAAATAAAAAACAACATTTAATTTTTAGAACACATACGAACAATATTTGAACAGAATGGTTAAAGATGGAGATTAAATGAGGGAAAATTATCTTCTCATTTATATTTTTAATTAAACTCAATTAGCTTTGCAGTTCTAAATTCAGAAAAATTATCATGAGTTTTAATTTACTTCAAGGAAAAAAGGGGATTGTATTCGGAGCATTAAATTCAGAATCAATTGCCTGGAAAGTGGCAGAACGTGCACATGAAGAAGGAGCAACAATTACACTAACCAATACGTCTGTTGCCATGCGGATGGGTGAAACCCAAAAGCTGGCCGAAAAGCTTAATACAATTGCCATACCGGCGGATGCAACAAATGTCGATGATTTAAATAATCTGTTTATACAATCAATGGAGTTTTTGGGAGGTAAAGTTGATTTTGTACTTCATTCCATCGGCATGTCACCAAATGTCAGAAAAGAAAGACATTACAGTGATCTCGATTATAATTTTCTTAATAAGACACTCGATATATCTGCCGTATCATTTCACAAGGTCCTTCAGATAGCAAGAAAACTTGATGCGATAAATGAATGGGGGTCGGTAGTTGCCTTGTCCTATGTAGCTGCCCAACGTACATTTTTTGGGTACAACGATATGGCGGATGCCAAGGCATTGCTCGAATCCATCGCCCGAAGTTTTGGGTATATCTATGGCAGAGAACGAAGAGTTCGTATTAATACAATTTCACAATCACCAACAATTACAACAGCCGGGAGTGGAGTTAAAGGCTTTGATCGCCTGTTAGACTTTGCCGATCGCATGTCACCACTCGGTAATGCCACTGCTGATGAATGTGCTGATTATTGCATCACGTTGTTTTCCGACCTGACCCGAAAAGTAACTATGCAAAACCTTTTCAATGATGGTGGCTTCTCCAATATGGGTATGAGCCTGAGAGCGCTTCAGCAATATGAAAAAGGGCTCCATAAAGATTGCGAATGTGATTCCATTAAAGAAGAACATAAATTTGATTAGCGCATTTAACCAGTTAATTCCCTAATCCTTTTCGGTTCAGTTCACTGTTTTTCAATAAGTGTGCAAGAAGTTACTGCAAGAAAACTTAAAGAAGGAGAATGCCTTAAAAACAGACAGGAACAAAACACATAAAGGCAACCATTCAATTAACCTGGTCAATGTTAGAATTGCTATCAATCTCCTGTTGCGGAATCATAAAATTAAATTTTGATGATTCAGGCTCAAGAAACATAGTACGCGCAACTGCAGGATTATGATTGCTGTTGTTGCGGTTTAACCCTTTTTTCAAACGCTTTATATCAAGAAGCGAAAATCCTTCCCCCCATAATTCAATACGTCGCTCAAGTAAAATTTCTTGTAATAGTTTATCTCCGGAAGCCCATACAGTAACCGGTTCACTCATTCTCCTGTCGCGTAACTCCTTAAGCAATAGACTGGCTTTATCTTCATCATCCATTCTAAACAACGCTTCAGTTTCAATCAACAGCATCTCCTCCGGTCTCATCATCACCAAATCTGCAGCAAAATTCTTATCTCCACCCGCTGAAAACTTATAAGGAATCAATCGTCCCGATTCAATAAAGGCAGCGCCTATTAACTGTTTTCTGATATCTTTATCCGACATTTCCCGATACAATGCCAAATTAAAAGATTTTGGACTGAACCCGAACCCACAATAACCACCAATTGTCCAGTCAACGTGTGAAAACCATGATGCATAAGTTGTTGATTGTTCGTCGTTCACTTCCAGTCCCCACATCCAGTTTTGTTGTGTATGATTATCGAAACCAGTGCTAAATTGCTCAGCCGACATCAACTGGTAGTCTTTTCTTGCCTCCAATGCTTTATTTGCTGCAATCTCCCAGTCATTCATCACCAATGCTACCCTAGCTCTTAAACCATTTGCCACGTTCAGGGTAAGATTGGAAATATGCCTCTGCGGCAGGTTGCTTTCTTCAAAAAGCAACACAGCCAAATCCAAATCGGAAACAATCTGCTGATAAACTTCTGAAACTGTGCTCCGGGGATTTCCAGTTGCAGAGGTTTCTGTATAAACCGGTACCCCTGGTTCATTTTCATTCCCAATGTAGGTGTGCTGAAACAACTGAATCAATTGAAAATAGGAATAAGCACGAAGTGTCAGTGCCTGTGCCTTAAGATCCGTTCGCAGATTTTCATTATTAGTAGCTGCCTGATCGACATGATTGATTATATTATTAACATTATTGATAATCCTGTAAAAAAGATTCCAGGTATAAGCAGAACGGTAATCTTTTGAACCATGATTCTCAAAACGGTAATCCGCTCCGAACCAGTGAAAAATTTCCACTACGATGTCTTCTCCCATCAAATCACAACTTAGGTCAACTGTTTTAATTCCGAATTGGTCATGCATATTTTCAGCGCCATGTTTTGATCGCATATCCCGTAAAACCCCATCAAGAACTGTTGTTGCGCCGTCAACAGTTTGAAAAATGACCTGATCGGATATCTGATTTGTAGGATTTGTTTCGAGATAGTCATCCGAACAAGAGACTATCAACATTGAAAAACTAATTATACAAAAAACTAATTTTCTCATTTTTCAATAATCTTAGAATTTAACATCCAATCCGACAGAAACGGTTCGAACAGGAACATACTTCGGGTCTGCATTCCCCTCAAACGATTGCCTGGTAACAAGTCCTTCACGGGCAGTAATCATCACCAGGTTATCAGCTTTAAGCACCAATCTGATACTCTCAAGGTTTAATCTTAAATAAGCAGCTTCCGGAATTTGATATCCCAGTGAAATATTCCGGATATTAAGATAATCAGCATCAACTAAGAAACGGGAAGAACGTCTGTTTGCAAATTGATCACCATCAATTACCGGAATATTGGAATTACGGTTATCAGGAGTCCACCGGTTTAATACATCTGCATGAAAATTGTATCCGGGTAGCCCGGAATGCATAAGCATCATGTATGTATTATCATAAATTTTGCCTCCCAGACCAAAAGTAAATAACAAAGATAAATCGAAATCAAAAACTGAAAAAGAATTGTTTAATCCTCCAAACAAATCCGGAATTGCTGAACCGGTATAGTACCTGTCAGCCAGAGCATATGAATCAGTAATTCCTTTTTCTGCAGCAAATACCGGATTGCCTTCGTCATCCAGCATTGGGTTGCCATTTGAATCAATCTCAGGTACGTTGTAATACCACTGTGACTTACCGGTCTCAGGATTCACACCGGCAAATTCTTCTATCCAAAAATGATAAATCGATTTTCCTTTCTCCCATCTTTTATTTCCGGAAATGATAAATTCCTGAGGTAACTCTTTTATCTCATTTTTAAAATGGCCCAGGTTCAAATCCATTACCCATTTAAAATAGCGAGCATTCACCAGCAAACCTTTTACTTCCAGGTCAAATCCGGAATTCGAAAGACGGGCAATGTTGTCATCCACAGAAACAAAACCTGTGGAAGGAGGCAATGGTTTTTCAAACAACAACCGATCATTATGCCGGATGTAATATTCTAAATTCATTGAAAACCGTTCATTCAACACCAATTCTGTTCCGAAATTAAGTGACTTCAGCGTTTCCCATGTAAGATTAGGAGTTGCCAGCCTGCTGGCTATCAGTCCCGGATAATCCAGATTGTTCATGCCTGTCTGGTAAAGCCCCTGATATCCATAATATGAACCTATCTTGTCGTTCCCCTGTTCTCCGTAACTTGCTTTTAATTTAATCAAATCAAGAAACGTATTGTTCTCCAGGAAATCCTCTCCGGTGATCAGCCAGGCAATCCCTGCTCCCCAAAAGTTACCCCAGCGGACATCTTTTGCAAATCGTGAATTACCATCGGTTCGAAAATTAAAACTTGCAAAATACCGGTTCCTGAAGGAATAATCCAATTTTCCAAAATAGCTTTCCAGCCGGTAATTGTCTTCAAAGGAACCAGAACCTTCACCAATAGCAGCACCATCAAGTTCAACCAGTCCTGGAAAGGGGAAACCCGATCGGGTGGCAACCAGGGAATTAATTTTATAATTATAATTTTCATGAGCTGCAAAAACATATAATCCATGCAATCCTGATTCCCAGTTATAGCATATCATCTGGTTAGCTGTATATGAAAGGGTACGAAAATTTTGACGGGTTGTGCGTCCATTAAAATTCTGACCATCTCCGTAACGCATATTTTGATGTATTATCCTGCTGGCTGCTTCATAATCGGCTCCAATGGAAGACTGAAAGGTTAATCCTTTAGCCAAATTAAAATCAAGGAATGAACGGAATGAAAATACATCATTTTTATACAACCTTTCATCCAGTTCAAGCGTCCCGAGTACATTCAGATTGGAAGCATAAGGCCTTGTACGCCCGTAACCAGAACCATAATCGAACAACCTCTCCCCCTCCGCATTTGTTTGTAGCTGACCATTTTCATCATACAAATACACCGGGTATACAGGTGCTATAAGACCAGCGAACCTAAAAGGATTTAACATGGAAGCACCGGCAGATTCAGGATTGTTCTGCTCTGACAGTGAGCCTGAAAGCTGCACTCCCGTGTTAATAAAGTTGCTTAACCTGGAATTTATGTTAGCCCTTACTGCGTATCTTTTTAGATTCGAAGCTCTTATAATACCTACTTCATCAAGCAATGAACCCGATAAGAAATAAGTAGAATTCTCAGACCCTCCGCTGGCAGTAAGCGACAATTCCCTCCTTTTGCCGGTTTCAAAAAGTTCATCATACCAATTGTCGTTCCACAGCCGGGTGGCATTTGAATTCAGTCTGCCATCACTACCAACCAACTCCTGATCATCAACATCATAGGCGTTATATCCTCCAAGCAATGGCACCAACTGCCCGCTTGCCCCTGCTTCGGCTTCTGCCTGGGAGAATCCGCTTTCCATCAGAGAATTACGTATACCTTCCCAATACAATTCATAATATTGAGAAGCAGAAACTTTTCTATAGTCTGGAATAGCTCTGCCAGAAAGACCATAGTTTATGCGTAAGTTTAATCCCGAAGTACCAGGAATTCCCTTTTTAGTAGTAATTATTATAACCCCGTTGGCGGCTCTTGAACCATACAAAGCAGTGGCCTGTGCATCTTTAAGAACAGTGAGCGATTCAATATCGGTCAGTGGGATGGCATTTAGGTTGCCATCAAACGGAAATCTGTCAAGTACTATAAGCGGACTGGCATTACCAAAGGTATTAAATCCACGTATCCGTATATCAACTGCTTCACCAGGCTGCCCGTTTTCCCCGGCAGTATAAACACCTGCTGAAAGTCCCTGCAAAACTTCAGTAAAACCTGAAGCCTGAAACCGGTCGAGTTCGGTTGAACTAACCGTACTCACAGAACCGGTAAAATGCTTTTTCAAAGAGGCATCGTAAGCAACCACAACAACCTCATCCAAACCAACAACATCCGGTTCGAGGAGTACATTAACCAGTGTTCCCTCAACAGGTGCTTCTAAAGTTTTCATTCCAATAAACGAAAATACGAGCGATTGTACCTGTTCGGGAACCTTTAGTTCAAAATATCCCTGTTGGTTGGTAATTGTCCCGAGTGACGTTCCTTTCACTACTACTGAAACGCCTGCTAAAGCGGATCCATCAATTGCAGTGTGAACCGTTCCTGTTACCAATTTAACCTGCGCATGAATCACAAGTTCTAAAAATAGAATAACTATGAAAGTTAATATTAACTTCCTCATAAATTTGATTTTTAGCCAAGTTGTCTCTCAAAAAGAAAGGTAAAAATAATGAAAAAGGTAAACGAATAACAGCTGTTTTTGATATTTATGTATGACATCCATCAATTTTATTCACATATGTCGACATTTCTCAATGCAATTTTCTGTGTAAAATCCATATAAGAAAGAATCTCATCTGGAATAATCTCTCATTCCCTATAAACAATCGGCAGTTTATTATAAATATATAAGTTTGTATCAACCCTTTGTCATAGAAATTAAAATTCTGCAATTCAAAAAATTTATATATTTACCAGGCAATTACAATAATTAAAAGATTTATCAACAGAACATTTTTATCAATAACTTAAATTATACATCGTGAAAACAATAATTGCATTTGTATTTACTTTTTTTGCTTTAATCAGTTTATCTCATTCTCAAAACCCTTTAAATGTAGTGGTAATTGGAGCACATCCGGATGATCCCGACATTCGTGCCGGAGGTACAGCAATAAAATATGCACAGGCAGGCCATAATGTTTTATTTGTATCACTAACAAACGGAGATGCCGGCCACCATGAAAAAGGTGGAGGTGCACTTGCCAGAATCCGCCGTGCTGAAGCAATGGAAGCTGGAAAACGCTTTGGTGTTGAGTATGTTGTACTCGACAACCACGATGGGGAATTGATGCCAACCCTTGAAAACCGGCTGCAGGTAATCCGCCTGATACGGAAATGGAATGCTGACATTGTAATGGGTCCACGTTCAAACGATTATCATCCTGATCACCGTAATGCAGCCATCCTGGTTCAGGATGCAGCCTACATGGTAATAGTTCCGAATGTTGCTTCCGATGTGCCTGCGCTAAAGAAAAATCCGGTATTCATGTATGTAGAAGACCGTTTTCAAAAACCTTATCCTTTCGAGCCAGATATTGCAGTTGATATTTCAGATGTATTCGATCAGAAGATTTATGCATTGGCAGCACATGAATCGCAAATGTTTGAATGGTTGCCCTGGACAGGACAACGGCTCGGGCAGGTTCCAAAAGACGAAGCAGCACGGCTAAAATGGCTGGCGGAAGGCCGTAAACCCAAAGTTTCAGATAAGGTACGCACATCACTGGGAAAATGGTATGGCTCTGAAAAAGCTGCCAATGTTGATGTTGCCGAAGCATTTGAAATTTGTGAATATGGCAGGCGCCCTTCTGATGAGGAATTAAAAAAGCTATTCCCGTTTTTTGATTAATATGTCCTTTTAATCTTTTTAACTACCGTCGCAGACCGTTTATTGACCACTGGGAAGGGTGTTTCTTCATAACATTTTTCTGGAAATTACTTTAAATACCGGCGTCTTTCCCTGCTGGTCATTTCTTTAGCACGAATCTCCCTTGGATGAACTACTTGATATTCCTGAGAGGTAAGTAAAACGCCGGTATCATTATTACTAACAAACTGAGGTATAATAAACCTCAATTCAGGAGAATTCAGACTGTGTTGATAAATAACAATTATCAGTTCGTTAGCCGATGGAACAACATTTCCCAACTTTTGCCCGGCAAATAGTTTCTCTCCTATTTTTAATTTTTTATCAGAATCAACTATATTTCTATAACAAATTAAAGTACCATCGGCCTGCAACAATGTAATTGCATTGTTCCAATGATGATACCAGGTTTGTGAATCACCATGCCTGGAAGCTCCTGTAACTTCGACTATAATCCCGGTACGCGATGCATAAACATCCTGTCCGGGTGCAACAAGAAATCCGGTAGCACTCCAGGATTCCGGCACCTTCATATCCAAAAATCCCGCTAATGATTGCACATCAATAATTAATGCTGTTTTACCGGGAGACAAAGGGATCAGGTATGGAAAATCAAGATCACCAAGTGACCATGGATTGGATTTAAATATTTTAATCTGATGATTAAACCTGGGCACACCCGATTGATTATCTCGCTGTAAGGTAAAAAGAGTATTGAAGCCCGGCTGTAATAATCTAATATAAGGCAGCGGTTCATTAAATGTAGTATTCTCTAAATCAGCAAAATCAATGTTCAAAAACAGAGGTACACGTGTATTGTTGTATGCCACAAAATCGACATCACCCATACTGTTATAATTCGCCTGAACTTCAGCCAACTGAGCTATTACAAAACCTGGTATTAACAAGAGCAGGAAAAAACTAAAATATTCCTTCATCATTGTAAATGAGCGTTTACTTTTAGCAAAGGAAAGATTTCATTTATTATTTCCAAAAATTCATCCAAATTCTTTTCATCTGGCAATTAACATTCATCGAAATGAATTCCGCCAGAAACGTTACAACCAGCTATTTTGCACTACCTGGACAGTAATTTTGTGTATAACAAACCAAGTGATTTTTGGCAGTATATCCTGAATGGTTACCAGAATCATCACCTAATGTCTCTGTTGTGAAATCACATTCTCCAACAGCCAAATCTTTCAATAAAATACCTTCAGAAAGTTTCCTTATTTCTGATTTTTCATTTTTATCTGTTGCTTAATATGTGAATGAATTTGCCCTGTAAAAAAGAATAATGAAAAAAAAATGCTTTACATTTGGTTAAAATAAAGTATTGTTCAAATGTGCAATAAACGGTTTATCATACAATGTATTCACAGGAAGAAGCAAAACAACTCAGAATATTTTTTTGGGAACAATTTGGAATTCGTTGTAAAGTGCACCCCCAATTAAGCCCCCGCCGGAAAAATTTCATACTTCACAGGACAAAAATTAAGGGTGTGGCACTTCGCTTCGAAGCAGACCGTTCAGGCGCACGCGTTCTTCTTGAGCTCAGTGATAAAAATGAGGACAAGAGATTAAAAACATTTGAAATACTTCAACGTTATAAATTGATAATAGAAGAAGGATTTTCTACAGGTTTGATATGGGAATTCTACCACCAACGTATTGACAGCGGAAAGGAAGTTTGCAGAATCTTTACTGAAATGGAGAATGCTGATATCCATCATCAAAACCAATGGCCCGACATTTACAATTTTTTTATAGAGAATATGATTCTGCTCGAACGGAATTTTTTGATGGTGCGTGATGTGTTGAAGGATGAGTTGGAAAATAGTCAATAGTAATTTATTTTCAATCAGCAATGAAAGCAACCCTTACAAATTAAGTCATTAAACAAAAAAAGTTGAAAAAAATTGAAAAAGAACTTGGAAATTTCGAATATTGCAGGCGACTTATTAATAAAGATATTGGTTCAAGGAAATCATATGCATCTGAGATCAAAACAAGTTACAAGTGAAGGAAAATTCCTCATAATTAATGGCGATGATTTGTGCAGGGATGAAAAAACCGATCAGGCAATTGTTTCAGCTTTCAAAAATGGTATCCTTACAAGCACATCTGCATTTATTAATCTAACAGATTCTGTTAACCAGCTAAAAAAAATTCATATTGAAAATCCTGGCCTTCCGGTAGGGCTTCACGTAAACCTTACCCAGGGAACACCCGTTGCAGTAAATAAGGGAATTAACCGGATTACAGATGAATATGGTCAATTTTATGATATTGATGAAATTATAGAACATCTTACCGAAATGCCAGTTGAAGAAGTAAGAAAAGAATTGTTTGCACAGGCAGAATTATTTTTATCTTCAGGAGTTCCTATGGATCATATCAATTATCATTATCATCTGGCTGCTTTATATACCCCTTTCTTCAAAATTATCCGGGAAATGGCGCTGAAATACAATGTTCCGGTACGAAATCCAGTCCCTGCAAGCATATACAAATTAATTTCACTGAATGGCAATGGGGGAGGCGGTTCAACAGGTATGAAAAAACTCATCCGCTTTGGGTTTTATCAGCCTTTCAAATTACTGCAAATGATAAAAAAGGTGAGTTTATCAGCTCTCATTGAGCAGGAAAAGCTGATGTTTTCAGAAGGCATAAAAAGTACTGATTGGTTTATTGACAATTTTTATGGAAATGCTTCAGCTGCCAATTTTATATCTATTCTGGAGCAGCTGCCAGATGGAGTTACAGAAATTATGTGTCATCCGTCAGTAAGCTCTGAATTGGAAGTATTAAAAGACATCACAGTAAAAAAGAAGATTGAAGACCTGGGGATTCATCTCATTTCATGGAATCATGTTGTTAAACCAATACAAAATGGAAAAATTAAAAATTTCAACAGCCCAATTTGAAAACCGAAATGGTGATAAAGCTTACAATTTATCAGTAATAGAAAATCTGGCCCGGCAAGCAGCAGATGAAGGTTCAAGGGTAATTGCCTTTCATGAATGTTCCATAACGGGATACACATTTGCCAGAAAACTTTCAAAGAAACAGATGCTGGAACTTGCAGAACCGGTCCCGGAAGGGAGAAGTATAGAAAAACTAGTACAAATTGCCGGCAGATATGACATAGTTCTTCTTGCAGGACTGTTTGAAAAAGATAAAAATAACAATTTGTACAAAGCTTATATTTGCGTGGATAAAAATGGATTGATTGCAAAATACAGAAAATTGCACCCATTTATCAATCCACACATTTTACCTGGAAATGAATACGTAGTTTTCGATTTATACGGTTGGAAGTGTGGTATTTTAATTTGCTACGACAATAATATTTTAGAAAATGTCCGGGCAACCAAATTATTAGGTGCAGAAGTAATATTTATGCCTCATGTAACAATGTGCACACCTTCGTCAAGACCAGGGGCAGGCTTTGTTGACCCTAAGCTATGGGAAAACCGTGAAAATGACCCCACTTCCCTCCGACTTGAATTTGATGGCATGAAAGGCCGTCAGTGGTTGATGAAATGGTTGCCCTCAAGGGCTTATGATAATGCAGTGTATGTTATCTTTTCAAACCCAATAGGTATGGACGACGACCAGCTTAAAAACGGCTGTTCAATGATCATTGATCCTTTTGGAGATGTAATAGCTGAATGCCGTAATTTAGGTGATGATGTGGCTTCCACAGTGCTTGTTCCTGAAAAGCTTACTGCGGCTGGAGGATACCGTTATGTTCAGGCACGCCGCCCTGAGTTGTACCGGCATATACTTGGAAAAGAACACAATTCCGAGCAAAAAGTAGCATGGCTATCTGATAAATCAACTGATTCATAAACAATATGTTTTATTAATCCCGCTTTATTTTCAACTTTGCAATTCTCGAACTTAAAGTTGTAGCTGGAATTTGTAAAAGAGATGCGGCACCATTTTCTCCAGAAATTTTCCAATTGGTTAATTTCAGTGCCCGGATTATATTCTGTCTTTCAATTTCAACCATTTCTCTTTCAGTTAATACTTTCTCACCCATATGAGTAGTATTGGTTTCTATTTTTAATGAGGATGGAAAAAGATCGGGTAAATTAATTTTTCCATCCTGACTGGTAATAACGCACCTTTCCATTATATTCTGCAACTCCCTCACATTCCCGGGCCAATGATATGAAAGCAATTGCTGCTTATTTAGCTCATTCAGGGCAACAACAGGATATGCATATTTTTTAGAATACTTTTCCAAAAATGCTTCAGCAAGTAAAACAATATCATTTCCACGCTCTCTCAATGGTGGGATATCAATGGGAAATACATTAAGCCTGTAAAAAAGGTCTTTCCTGAAAGTTCCTTTTTCAACTTCTTCTTCCAGTTTCCGATTGGTAGCAGCTACCACTCTTACATTTACTTTATAAGTTTTTGAACTACCTACTGGTTCAAATTCACCTTCTTGTAAAACCCGCAAGAGCTTTGCCTGCAGGGATAATGGCAGTTCACCAATTTCATCCAGAAATACTGTGCCTCCATCAGCCAGCATAAAACGTCCTTCACGAGCAGTTAGTGCACCGGTAAAAGCGCCCTTAACATGACCAAACAACTCACTCTCAACAAGTTCAGAAGGGAGTGCTGCACAATTTAAAGCAATCAGAGGATTCTTCACCCTGCTGCTTGCTTTATGAATAGCCAGTGCAAATAGCTCCTTTCCTGTCCCGGTTTCACCATTAATTAATACGGTTGAATCAGTTGAAGCTACTTGCTCAACTGCATTTAATGCTTTTAAAATCGGGGGACTTTCACCAATTATATGCTCAAAATGTACAGCATTAACTTTTTCACGTAAAAGGATAGCCTCCGCACTTAACTGTTTAATTTCCTCTCGTGCTTTGATCTTCTCGCTTACATTTCGTAAAAACAGTGCATAAAAGTTTTGTTTGTTGTAATAGTATTTAGACACAGTAGCTTCCGCCGGAAAAGTCTTACCATCTAATGTGATGCAATTAAGATGTTTTTGAAAAAATGTTGATGAAAAAAAATCCGGTTGTTTTCTCATTCTGGAAGTGGAATGTATTATGTTTTGAAAACTTTCAGCTTCAAAAAGGTCTTTCACTTGCTTGCCTGTCAGGTCATGCTCTCTGGCGTTGAAATTAATCTTTGCCGCTTTATTGGCTTGGGTCACAATAAATCCTTCGTTATACTCAATCAGCAATTCATTTGTCCCATTTACTAGCCTGTTAAGTTTTGCTTCATTTTCAATTAGCTTTTTCTCATAATTCAATCGTCTCATCTCTGAAGCAGCACGAGCAGCAAATATTCTAAATATGGCAAAAGCTTCCGGAAGATCATTCATGGGCTTGTTATCAAGTAAAGCAAGATGGCCAAGTATTGCTCCATTCTCATCTCTTAAGGCAAGACCCATATAACTAACTGCATTCAAAGAAGGAAGATCAGGATCATTGGGATAGAGGTTAATTACATCCTCGGGGACATGACAGATACTATCCGTTTCCAGAACTGGTTCACATGGAGTTCCGGAAATATCATATTCATATTCTTCAACAAAGTGATCATCAAGCCAAAATGCAAGTGCCCGTAAACGATTTTTTTCTTTTAAAAATTCAGTAACCCAAACCCCATGTGCATCAAGTGACTCAGCCAGATTCTTTACCAACAACCGGAAAAATGATTCACCTGTTTGGTCTGATGTACCTTCAACAATTTTTTTCAAAATGATTAACCCTGAAGATATCTTTCGTGATGATTGGTAATCTGTTGCCATAACATATACTTATTTACGAATTAAAGTTAACGAAATTTCAGGAATAACGAAATATCGGGAATCATTTCTTCAATTATATTCCTGTCTGCCAATACTTTAACTTTACGGCATATCCATTGGCTATAAAAATACAGTTTGTTTAATTTTAAAATTTAAAGCGATGAAAACAATTAGTAAATCAGCAGTAAATGGGTTCAAATCAGAAGAAATTATCGGAACAGTAAATGCAATTCAGGAAAATCCTGAGATAGCTAAATTTAAATTTCGTGTAAAAAACAAATGGGTAACCGGAGGACACAATCAGGCAACAGTTAAAGATTTTTATGGTGGTGGTCAGGAAGATACTTCCCGTAAAAAAGCCTGGGTATTTGACAATGGTGAACCACCCATTCTACTGGGCCATAATGAAGGAGCAAATCCTGTTGAATACCTCCTTTCAGCATTATCTGGTTGTATGACCACAACAATGGCACTTCATGCAGCTGCAAGAGGAATTGAAATTGACAGTATTGAGTCTAAATTTGAAGGTGATTTGGACGTCCAGGGTTTCCTTGGATTAAATGATCAGGTACGAAACGGTTATCAGCAAATCAGAGTATCTTTTAAAATTAATGGTGATCTTACCGATACTCAAAAACAGGAATTGTTGTCGTTTACTGAAATGTCACCTGTTTATGATGTTGTAACAAATGGTACCCGCGTAGATGTAGTTCTGGATGAATGAAGTGATTGATCCAGTTAAAAATCCCGGCCTTAATTCATAGAGACCGGGATTTTTAACATCCAATACATATGTTTCCATCAGAAATTCTGTTACCTGGTAAAAAATATTAACAATTTTCATAACTTGTAAAAAACTGAAAAATAGATTATTACATTTAAATTTCAAAATATTGGAAAAAAATTTAGAACTATGCATTGCATAGTATTAGTTTTTATTTGTATATTTGTAATGCAAACAACGAGGTTAAAAAGAGTACATGATAAAAAAAAGTTCTATAAAAATGTAACGAAATAAAAATTCAGGCGTCTTAAAGCTGAAAGCAAAAAACAGGAATTAAAAAAATAAAGAAATTAATCAGAAAACAGGAGGACAAAGTCATGAAAACAAGAGACAGCAAATTACAAAAAACAAAATTAACTTCACTGGCCAACTTAATCGTTTTAATTGCCGCAGTTATGTTTTTGAGTTCAAAAGCAGTTGCAACTGAGAAAAAATCCAGTCTTAATACAGGAGCAGAAACTTTTACTGAAATGTTAGCCTCGGAACGGGATGCTGAGATGAACCTGGAAAACTGGATGCTCAACAAAAACAATTTTTACCATTCTTTTGAATTGGAAGCTGCTAATGAAGCTGCTCTGAAATTGGAAAGCTGGATGACAGATGCAGACATGTTTACAGCTGGCTATGATCTGGCAGCAGAAAGTGAAGGAACACTGAACTTAGCAGAATGGATGAAAAACGAAAGCAATTTTATGCCGGACTTTTTCTATGAACTTGAAATGGAAAAAGCTCTGGAACTGGAAAGCTGGATGACAGTCACCGAAAACTTTATTTTTGCATACTCAATGAATAATGAAGCAGAGGGAGTTTTAAATATTGAGGAATGGATGCTGAATAACAATGTTTTTTATAGCATTCCTGATTTGGAAACCGAAATAGAAAAAACATTGAAACTGGAAAAATGGATGGTTATTGACACTACATTTAACAGCATCTCAAACGAAAAAACAACCGAAGAAACGCTTGCAATGACATCCACAGGCCCAGCCAAACGTTTAACAACAATTGAGTATAAAGATGCTGATTCCGGCCTAACCTTTATTTTTATATTAGCTGATACAGAAGAACCGGAACTGCAACTGGAAAACTGGATGGTTAATAAAAGATATTGGGACAGAAAACTGAAAACAGAATAAACAAAGTCGTGAAAACTAAAAAAACCGGTATTTCTGCCGGTTTTTTTATTTTACGGGATACTCATCATGAATATCAGTAAGCACCTCTACCCCACTTTCTGTAACTAAAACCGTATGTTCGAACTGTGCAGACAATTTATTATCGATTGTACGGGCAGTCCATCCGTCAGCCCTGTCTAATATAGTTGCTGCACGTCCCTGATTAATCATAGGTTCAATGGTAAAAATCATACCCGGTTTCATTTTTGGTCCCTTATTGCGCCGTGAAGTATGATCAACTTGTGGTTCTTCGTGAAATTTCAATCCAACTCCATGTCCACAAAATTCATAGACTACACTATAACCTTTTGCTGTTGCATACCGGTTGATTACAAAACCAATGTTACCAAATTGATTATCCGGCTTTACCTGCCAGATGCCCAAATCAAGACAATGGCGGGTAACGTCAATAAGATTTCTGGCTCCGTGAGATATTTCACCTATCCAGAACATGCGGGAGGTGTCGCCATAATAACCGTCAAGAATAGTAGTTACGTCAATATTTACTATATCGCCTTCTTTCAATAGAGTCTGGGTGGATGGTATGCCATGACAAACAACTTCATTAAGAGAAATACAACTCGCTTTGGGATATCCATTGTAACCTTTTGTGGCAGGAATGGCCTTATGTTCAACTATAAACTTTTCTATCTGTGAATCAATATATCCGGTAGTAACTCCTGCCATTACAAATTGTGCAGCATAATCAAGGGTTTCAGCAGCCAACTTACAACTTTTCCTAATTCCTTCTATTTGCTCCGGAGTTTTGATTATAATCCCACCCATATCCTGTTATCCTCTTGTTTAATTTCACTGCAAAATTGGTTATTTACAATGGTATTTCAAAACCGAACAATAAATTTGCCTAAAAGTTTTAGTTTCTGGAATTCTAACTATTAAACACTGCCTGCAACATAAAAAAGAATTTATTAAAATAAAAAATAGAAAATGAAACACATCAACCACATCACAACCAAATCTTATTTTATCAATCGGTTTGGAAAACTTTCCACTTCCTTTATGTTCTATCAAATGCAGGAGATTGCCTGGGAACATGCCAACCTGTTGGGTTTTGGCTATAACCAGTTGAAAGAAAAAAACCAATATTGGGTACTTTCAAGAATTAAGGTTAAAATAATCCGACGTCCTGTATGGACTGAAGAATTCAGCATCGAAACCTGGTCCCGTGGAACCGATGGCTTTTTTGGATACCGTGATTTTAATTTTATTGATAAAAGCGGAAATCCTATTATTCAGTCAACAAGCAGCTGGCTTATACTTGATTCTGTTACCAAACGAATTGTACGTCTTTCAAATTTCAGGGAGTTTCCCGAATATGCTGAAAGTGTATTTGGCAATAATGCATCAAAAATACAATCACCGGTATCGGATGAGCAATTATTTTTTACTCCTGTTTTGTTTAATGAAATTGATATTAACCAGCATTTCAACAGCGGCAGGTACATCGAACGCATTATTGATGATTACACATTTGATTTCCATGAAAAACATGAATTGGTTGCATTTGAAATTAATTTCCTGAAGGAGGGACTTCCAACAGACCGGCTGGCAGTCAAAAGGCAGCAAGCCGGCATATTAAAGCACTTCTGCAGTGTTGTGCGGGAAAGTGATGGAAGCGATCTTATAAGAACCCTCTTAATTTGGCAAAAAAGAAAATCTTAAATGAATTCTAACTGACAAACAGCTTCAGTATATGATTCACTTTTTCTTCCAAAGATAACAAACCATCAATCCAGAATATTTTTGTTCCTCTTTTTTCCATTCCGCGGAACCAGGTCATTTGACGCTTGGCAAACTGATGGATAGCAATTTCAAGTCTTTCATTCATTTCCTGGTAGCCCATCTTTCCTGTCAGGTATAAAGTCAGATACTTGTATTCAAGACCATAGTAAATTAATTGTTCAGGAGTCAATCCCGAATCGAGCAGTCGCTGTACTTCCTCAATCATTCCTTCTTCCAGACGCTGCTTCAATCTTTTTGAAATCCGGTTACGACGAACCTCCCTGTCAACCTTCACACCCACATTCAGGCTTTGAATAGCTGATGCTTCAGATTCTGCATCCTTATGTTCACGATAGTATAGCTCGATTTCGATAGCACGGACAGCACGTCTGTCGGTTTCAATATCAGTTTTATTATGGAGCCTGGGTTTTAATTGTTTTAAAATATCCGACAGCTCTTCCAATGATTTTCCTTCCAGTTCCCTTCTTAGTACCTGGTTTGGAGGAACCTGTATAAGCCTGTAATCTTTAAGTACCGCTTCAAGATACAAACCACTGCCTCCACACAGCACCGGAAATTTTCCTCTTGCCCTGATGTCATCAAAAACAATCCCAAAATCAGTTTGAAATCGATAGACATTGTAATGTTTTCCCGGATCTTCTATATCTACCAGATGCGATGGAACTTCAACACCATTCACAAAGTAGTCGATATAATCCTTACCTGTTCCGATATCCATACCACGATATACCTGCCGTGAATCGCCCGATATTATCTCGCCGTTAATTCTTTCAGCTAGATGAGATGCCAATTTGGTTTTTCCTGTGGCTGTAGGTCCCAATATTGTAATCAGATTGTATTTACTTTTCCCTCTACTCATCAATAGTAATCTCCGGGCACAAAATTAAAAAGTATTTTTTGACATCATTATATAAATTTCAAATCAATTAAACTTAAACAGGTATATGAAATTTTAAAAGAACTGAGCCTTTTCATTTATAAAACAATCTGTTAATAAAGTTATTCTTACAGAAACCATCCACTATCATTTCTACATTTCCCTTTTGCTCAGTACCTCCTTTTCATACTTTTTAACCTCATCAATATATGCTTCACCAGCAGGAACATCTTTTAATGTACAATAATAATCCCAAACAGCACCAAATGGTTTTGTTTTCAACTCTTCAAGCAAAGCAAGCCGTTCAAAAAAATTTCCCTCCTCTTCCAATTCCAATAATCGTTTAGTGGGTTCCAGGAGTGCAATTAAAAAAGCTTTTTGAACAGCACGTGTACCAATTACATAAGCTCCAATCCTGTTAATAGAAGCATCAAAAAAATCAAGCCCGGTACAGATACGATCAAAGAAGTTATTACGTACGATTTCAGAAGCAATCAACTGAACTTCCTCGTTAAGGGTAACCACATGATCGGAATCCCAGCGCACCGGACGTGTAATATGAAGCAGCAGTTCGTCAAGAAATTGAAGACATGAAGTTAACTTATCACCCACCTGTTCAGTAGGATGAAAATGACCATTATCAAGACAAATCAGTTTATTGTTTTTAATGGCATAGCCCAGGTAAAAATCATGTGTACCAACAGTCATTGATTCTGCTCCTATCCCAAACAACTTACTTTCTACAGCATCTTTCAGGTACTTTTTTGAAAACTTCTTTTCAAAACCCTCATCGAGTGATTTTTTAAGCTGCGTCCGGTAACCGTTCCTGTCAATCGGAACGTCTTTGGAACCATCAGGAATCCAGGTATTGTGAACACAGGGTGTTTCAAGCTGTTTTCCCATCTCCGCTCCTATTTCACGACAACGTTTCATGTGCTCCACCCAAAACCTGCGAATGTCTTCATTTTTGGAAGATAATGTATAGCCATTGTCGGATTTGGGATGCGAAAAATAAGTTCCGTTAAAATCAAGCCCTATATCCAGTTCTTTTGCCCAATCAATCCACCCCTGGAAATGTTTCACATCAATAGCATCCCGGTCGATTTTCTTTCCTCCAAACTCTCCGTAAATAGCATGAAGATTTACGCGTTGAATACCTGGAACCAGTTGCATCACCTTTTCGAGATCCGCCCGCATTTGTTCTATCGATCGGGCCTTACCCGGATAATTACCGGTTGCCTGAATTCCTCCGCCACCCAATTTTGCATCCGGTTTTTCAAAACCACCCACATCATCAGTCTGCCAGCAATGCAAGCTTATAACTACTTCATTCATCCGTTCAATTGCCGTATCAGTATCCACTCCCATTTCAGAATACTGTTCTTTAGCCAATTCATACGTTTTTCCGATGATACTGCTCTTCATACTGTTATGTTTTGCTGTCCGTTAAATTTATCTGCTGTTCTCTTGTCATTTTGCTCTGACTACCAAAGGTAAATGATGTCCTCCAAATTGTTCTCCTTTAAAATTTGAGAAAAAATCACTTCTTCCAAATCCTGCATCTTTAATCAGTACTTTTAATTCATTGCTTCTCAATGCCAGAAGTGATGTTTCATTTTCAATATCCGTTCCTCCGTTTTTAATTTGCAGGCGCGTTTTAAAGCGAATTATTGAATTATTATCATCAATTTTATAGGTACGGATAAACTTTATATTCTCAGTTTCTATTACCGGCAATTCAGTAACTTTTTCTGAAAGGACATAATCATAATTGAGTATCTGGAGCAGAAAGACACCCCCGGATTTCAATACTGAACGTACCCCTTTTAACATATCCAGAACCGATAATGAATCAGGAAGATGTACCAGCGTATTACCAAAACACAAGACGGCGTCAAACTGATTTTTATGAAAATGAGATTCCAGCTCCAACATGTTTCCCATATGAAATGTGAGACCCGGATGCCTTTTTTCAGATTTTGCCCGGTTGAGCAAATCATTATTCAAATCAATCCCAATCACTTCTGAACCTGCAACTGCCAGGTGAAATGACAACTCGCCTGTAGCACATCCAATATCCAGTATTTGCTTTTCCTTCAACTCCCCGGTGTTTTGTTTAATAAAATTCAACTGAGCAGGATTGAAAGGGAAGATTTCATCGTAATACTTTGATATCGAAGAGTAAAATTCGTTTTGTTTATCAATCATCTTAATTAATTTATAATTTCAACATTCATTAAGAACAGCTTGGGTATTCCATTTATATGTTTTCTACTACAAATCCTTCCCCGATTGCCTTCTCTCAATCCGGATGCGTGCATCTACAGCCAGGATTTCTTTTTCATTTCCTAACATCGGGTTAATGTCTATTTCCCTGATTTCGGTGGCATACCGTAAAAGACTGGAAAGGCGAACAATTATTTCTTCAAATTTCTCAATATTTATACCTTTCTGTCGCCTGTATCCCTTGAGGAGCTTCCATGATTTCAGTTGCCTTAGCATTGAAGCTGCCTCTGGAAAAGAAAGAGGCGCCAATCCGGAGGATATGTCTTTAAGCACCTCCACATAAATACCACCCAATCCGCAAAGTATCACATGCCCGTATTTAGGCTCGTAAGTTGCACCAAGAAATAGTTCAATTCCTGAAGCCATTTGTGCTACCAACACACCTTTCGCATGCTGAAGCTCATTTAGATGGTGAAATTCCTTTCTTACCTGATCCACATTTCTGATATTGAGCACTACCCCCCCAATCTCAGTTTTGTGTATTGGCCCCACTACCTTCATCACTACCGGAAAACCAATACTCATTGCAGCCAAAACTGCTTCCGTTTCACTTTTCGCAACTACCTCATTTACTCTGGGTATACCTGCGGCATCGAATAATTGCTGGATAACTTCTGGTGGCTGATAACCATCAGCTGCGTTATCGATCAGATTCCTCACTTTATTTATATTGATGCCTTCCAGGAATATTTCAGAAATTGCCGGAGGAGGCGTATTAATCACCTTTGTAAGTGCCCGGCCCAATAATACCTCGTCCGGGAAATTAACATTTCCATGAGAAAGAAAATAAGCAACATCCTCCTTCACATGCATTATGGAAGGAAGTATAGGATACAACGGCTTTTTACAGCTTTGCATTTTTTCATTTAATACCTCATATACATCCCGAATCGGGAATAGACCCGGGCTGCCAAATATTACAGCCATTCCGTCAACATCGAAATCATTCTCACAGGCATCCACAATATCTGCTAACTGTTCAGCTGTACCAGTCGCCAAAAAATCAATCGGATTTTCTACCGACGAACCCCTGAACAATTTTTGTTTCAATAGCTGCTTAGCGGATGAATCCGGAATTTGCGGAATTTTGAGTCCCCCCGCTTCCAGGGCATCAGTCAGCATTACGCCCGGTCCCCCGGCATGGGTAATAATTGCCAGCTTTCTCCCCTTTAGTTCCTTACACATAAAAACACAGGCTACTGTGGTAAGTTCTTCCCTGCCATAACACCGAACAATTCCTGCTTTTCGGAAAAGTGCCTCCACGGCAGCATCTGAACTTGCCAAAGCACCTGTATGTGAAGATGCAGCCCTGCTTCCTGCAGCAGAGCTTCCGGCTTTTATAGCTGCAATCTTACATCCTTTACGAATAAGTGATGAAGCATGTATAAACAGCTTATCCGGATCGTTTATGTTTTCAAGGTAAAGCAACTTAACATACGGACTAATGCCTGGTTTATAATTGATGTCCAGGTATTCCAATAAATCCTCCACACCAGTTTGGGCGCTGTTACCCACAGAAAAAACATTGGCAAACCGCAGTCCTTTAGGAATTCCTGACTCAATTATAAATACTGCAGTTGCTCCGGAACCGGATATAAAATCACATCCATCAGGCGTGAGTGATGGTATGGGTGTGGTAAAAACACTGGCATGGCAGGGTGTCATTACTCCAATGCAGTTAGGACCTATAAGACATGCCTGGTGCATGTCAGCGATTTTTGCCATTTCCCGTTCCAGTATTTTTCCCTCTTCACTTATTTCACCAAATCCTGCAGAAATAATTATAAAAGCTTTTGTGTTTTTCTGTGAAGCAAGTACTTTCACTGCCGGCAGACAATACTGAGCCGGAATAGCAAGTACAGCCATATCAACCGGGGGCAGATCTTCCGGTTTTTTATACGCCGGAATTCCCTGTATTTCATTTTCACGATGGTTTACCGCATACAGCTTTCCCTTAAAGTTATTTTCAATCAGATTCCTGACAATCTTCCCTCCTGGCTTCATGATATTATTTGATGCCCCAATTATAGCTATGCTTTCAGGATGTAACAGTTTTTCGTTTACCATGCAGTACTGTTATTTTTGCATAAATGTAGGTAATTTCATATCATCAATCCCTGATATTTTTCAATCCATCTGAGTACTTTAATAACAAGATTGTTTAATTTTACCAAATTTCTGAAAATGGACGTCAAAAAAGAGCAAAAAATTATTGTTTTTTCGACCCTCTCTCCTGCTGACAAAAATCTTATTTTAAACGGTATCCGATTGGCGGTTTATTTCAAAAAGGAGCTTTGCCTGTTATATCCACTGAATAAAAAAGAACGACCCAACCGGATTAGTATTGAGCAAAAGTTAAATGATTACCTAATCCCGCTGAAAAAAGAATTTCCCCTATTAAAAACTTCAGTATTGCTTTCAGACGAAACCATCAATAATTTACCTGAAATGCTGGCCGATAATTACGAAGGTATTCTACTTATTGCTCCGGCCAACAGTTACAGAATCTATTCAACTGCAGTGACCAGAAGTCCCATTCCTTTTCTTTTTATTAATCCTGAATCGCCATTATCTACTTTTCAAAATATTGTGTTACCAATTGATCTACGTAAGGAAAACAGCGATACTGCATTATGGTGCTCATGGTTCGGACGGTTTGCCAAATCAGAAATCACAGTTGTGGCAGCACTTGACAAGGACAATAGTTCCAGGCGGCAAGTAAACCAAAATGTTTTGCTTGCAAAAAAACTCTTTCATAAAACAGGTGTTTCACATAAAATTTTTAAAGGCCGGAAATCAAGTTTTTATAACAGCTATGAAGCATTGGCGTTCGCATTGAATTCATATTCAGATATGCTTGTTATTCTGGGAAGTTCGGTAATTACACCGCTCGACTGGTTAATTGGATTACCTGAACGAAAAATAATTAAAAAAGCAGGGCAGATGCCTGTTCTTCTTATTAACCCCCGGCGCGACAATTATATATTATGTGATTAATGGAAAGTACTTTTTTGTTTTTCATTGCCTGATTTTTTATAATTTTGCACCTCCTGTAAATACAATCAGGAGCAACGAAAACTTAACAATGACGCAAATCCAGGCAAACAAAAAAGAATGGCATGTTATTTTCACCCGCTCAAGGGCAGAAAAAAAGGTTCATGCACTGCTTACAGAACAAAAAATTGAATCGTTTCTGCCCCTTCAAAAAAAATTAAGACAATGGAAAGATAGAAAAAAATGGGTCGAAATGCCTGTCATTTCCGGTTACTGTTTTGTTAATATTGAGTCTGCAGAATATGAAAAAGTATTACGGACAGAACATGTAGCAGGATATGTACGATTTGATGGTAAGCCTGCTCGTATACCTTCAAGGCAAATTGAATTTCTGCGAAAAATGCTAAACCAGTCAGATTTTGAAGTAGAGGTTTCCCGGGAAAATTTTCAATCGGGAAAAGAAGTTGAAATTATTCACGGGCCGCTGATAGGTATTAGAGGAGAATTACTAAGCTACCGTGGCAAAGACCGCTTTATACTTCGGATTCAGGAAATGAATACGATTTATTCTGTGGAAATTACTGCCGATAAAATCACTTCACTCCCCGAAAAGAGTTCATATGAAAAGCTCCAGGATCATTCGTAATAAAACGGAATAAATCCTAAATATCACTCATCGTCTCTTAAAGTATTTTTACTTTCTGTTGCTTTTCCAAAAGGGAGTAAAAAATAGAATGTAGATCCTCCGGAATTTTCTTCATCAGGATTCTTTTCCCAGGTTTCAACCCAAATTTTTCCCCTGTGCTTTTCTACAAATTCCTTACAAAGAATTAACCCGAGCCCTGTTCCTTTTTCATTTTGGGTGCCTGCAGTTGAATAGCTTTCGTCTATTCTGAAAAGCTTTTTGATTTTATTTTGTGGAATTCCCACACCTGTATCGGATACAGAAACAACATGCCCCCTTGCAACTTCTCTTGCATTGATGATTATCTCTCCTCCGGGATGCGTAAATTTAATAGCATTTGAAATTAAATTCCTAAATATCGTCCCTACCATATCATAATCGGCAAATACCATCATTCCCTCAGGAACTTTATTAATGATTTCAATCGATTTATGTTTGGCAACATCCGTAAAAAGAAGTTCTACCTCTTTTGCCAATGCCGATAAATTAATTTTTTCAGGATTAAAGGAGATCCGACCGGTTTGAGACTGTGACCATTCCATCAGATTCATTAGCAGTTCCATCGCACTATTAGACGATTGATGAATGATATCCGCATATCTTGCAATTCCATCGTATTTTTTCTTTTCAACCTGGTCAATTAGAATCCTGCTGAAACCAATTATTGAATTAAAAGGGCTTTTTAAATCGTGAGCAATTATTGAAAAGAATTTATCTTTTGTTGCATTCAATTTATGAAGTTCCTCATTTTGATGCCGGATTTTTCTTGAACGATTTGCAATTTTAAAATAAGATAAGGCAAGTAAATAGAGAAGTACACTGATAATAATGCCGCTAAAGAAAATTATAAGCACACTCAAATTTAAAAGAGGAAACTCACGCTTTTGGGTCAGAAGCAGCAACCATTTTTTACCGTTAAATTCAACTGGCAGCGTAAAAGCCCGTGCTTTGTGTAAGTCTGGTGCACTTGAATTGAGTTGGCTATCATACAGCAGAGAAGAAACAGAAAGGGTATCATCGTATACCTGTAAACGAACCCTGTCCTGGTGTTCTTCATCCCAACGGCCCAAAATTCCTCTCATTAGATCCCGCATTCTGTATGGGTTGTATACCCACCCTCTTATTGCTGCTCTTCTTTCTTCAACAGTATTGGCAGGCATTTCCGGATCATAATCAGGTACATACATCAAGGTTCCTGCCTGCACATCCTCGGTTGTTTCCTGAACCAGACCCACTTTTCCACTGAGCATGGCAACATTGTTATCGCGCGATAATTCCATAGCTCTTCTTCTCACGGGCTCCGAAAACATATCATAGCCAAAAGCCCTGAGATTCCGGCCTGAAAAGGGCTCCAGAAAAACAATAGAAGTATACATTTCCCTTTCGTTTTCCGGAGTAACTGTATAATCAGGAAACCCTTCAGCCCGAACCTGCTCAATATGTTGCTGTAATTTTGATGGAGGAATTATTAATGAATACCCCATGCCAAGAATTCCAGGAAGATTAATATCAAGTCTCGACCGCTCAACAAACTCCTTCCATTTTTCACGGGTTACTGTATCAGCTACAGCAAAATATGCAGTTCCGGCTCTTAAAATAATAGCATGAGCGTGTAATCGGGCATTAATCTTTAATCCAATTTCCAGGCCAATTGAAGCAAGTTCGTCTTCGGCCTCTTTTTCAATGCTACGATAAGTAAGTACCGTTAGAATTATAGTCAGGACAAGACCACCTGCTAAGACAAATAATGATTTCCAACTTCCTTTTAAGTTGTTTAAACTAAAAAATTCCAACAATTTAATGTTCATGCTTCCAGAATCTTCACTCTTAACTTAAAAATAAATGTCCCTCATTTATATTTAGATCTAACTATTCCTCTGTACTTATAATATATAAAAATAAATGAAATCGGTATGTATATTGTTGTTCTTGAATCAAATATATAGTTATTTATTCAATGGTCCTACCCCTTTACCAGGCAGTAAAAATAAGTATTAATACAATATAACCAATACAATTAAATAATAATAAAAGAATAACGCGTCTCATTCTAAAAGCAATAAAAATAAATATTTATCGGATTTATTTTCTATAACAAATATATCATTCAACAAAACCAATTCTTCTGCTTTCTTGTCAAGAAAACCTTTTCTTCACCTTTTTGTGCAACTCCTAAATTATCCTTCGGAATTAAACATTGATTCAAATCGGACTCCTTGATCATCTATTAATTCATATTTTTTTCGTAATATATTCATGATATATTCGCTACAAATTCGTAAAATCGCGAATTTGTATCGAATAAACCTCGAATTAACATCGAAGATAATACGAATTTACTATATCTTTTCAAATCAATTTAGCTATTCATATCCAAGGCAGAAATCGTTAATAAAAAACTTCTGGGTGTTCAGACAGAAATTTCATAAACATATAAATTGAAGTATTGTTGATTTATTTTAGATACCCTTTTCAGAACAATCATACTTAGCGCCTACCGGTAGTTTATTAGAAAATATTAAATACAAATCAATGAATGAATTTGATGCAATAGTAATTGGATCGGGGCAGGCAGGAAATCCACTTGTTTTTAAACTGGCCTCATCCGGAATTAGAACAGCATTGATAGAGAAGGAGCATTTTGGAGGTACATGTTTAAATAATGGCTGTACTCCTACCAAAGCCTATATAGCAAGTGCCCGAAGAATGTGGGATGCCCGTCATGGAAATGAACTGGGAATAGTAATTCCTGAAGGGGCATATGCAGACCTGAAACAGATAAAAAGAAGGAAAGATTTCCTTGTACAGCAATCGGCCGATAAGATTCGTAATGGAATAAAAAAAACAAAAAACATCTTGTTTTATAAAGGGGAAGCAAAATTTACGGGTAATAAAATAATTTCAGTTAACGGTGAAGAATTAACAGCACCAGAAATATATATTGACGTGGGTGCGAGGCCTTTAATTCCTGAAAGCTTTAAAAATATTAACTACCTTACCAATGAATCTATTCTTCGGTTGGAAAAAGTCCCTGAACACCTAATAATTGTGGGGGGAAGTTACAATGGCCTGGAATTTGGGCAAATGTTTAGCAGGTTTGGAAGCAGAGTTACAATTGTAGAGAAAGAAAACCGTCTTGTCAGTCATGAAGACAAAGAAATAAGTGAAAATATATTACAGTTTCTGAAAGATGAAAAAATTGAAATCAGATTGGATGCCAATTGCATAAGTGGCAGGCAAAATAGTAACGGAACTGTAACTGTGCAGCTGGAATGTGCAGAAGGAGAACCGGTAATCACGGGAACTCATTTGCTGTTGGCAGTAGGCCGCACTCCGAATACCGATACAATGAATCTGAAGAGTAGCGGCGTGGGAACAAATGAGAAAGGGTACATTAAGGTTAATGACTACCTGGAAACAAATGCAAAGGGAATATATGCCCTTGGTGATTGCAACGGAAATGGTGCTTTTACACACACTGCTTACCATGATTACGAAATAATTTCCGGCAATAAATTTGACGGAAAAAATAAAAAAGTGTCAGACAGGATACTGACTTACGCTCTATATACTGATCCACCACTTGGCCGGGCTGGAATAACAAGACAAACAGCGCTTGACAAAGGATTATAAGTTATGGAAGCAAAATTACCCATGAGCCAGGTAGCCAGGGCAAAAGAAAAAGGGGAAACAAATGGTCTGATGCATATAATAGCTGATGCCGATACAAGGAAAATTTTGGGAGCAGCTATCCTGGGAGTGGGCGGAGATGAAATAATAAGCAGCATCCTTCATGTTATGTATGCTGATGTAAGCTATAATGTAATTATTGATGCAGTAAAACCGCATCCGACAGTGTCAGAACTTCTACCAACATTACTTAAAAAATTAAAACCAGTAAATTGAATCTGCATATAAATTCAATAGAATCTTCGTTCATTATTGTCTTTTCCCTGATTTGAAATATTTCAATAAACAGAATAATCTCAAACCCTAAGAAGCAGGAACGTATAGCACATAACATGGCAAAAAAAGATGGGAATTACTATTTTGGTATATTTTCATACACTTTTTTCATGACTGCCAGTTTTTCCTCATCATCGGCAACAGCCCTGGTAGTGAACATCATCACACCATTAGCCCAGGAAGTTAATCCACCTTTCAATACAGTTTCAAATTCAGAGGCAGAAATTGTATAGGGATTATTATAGGCCTGCACAATCGGCCATACCATTGGAACATTACCTGTTCCCGATTCCAGGCTGGAACAAAACCATTCAATGTTTTCTTCCACCCATTCCGGGCTTCTGCCCATGCGTGCATGATAAACCATAGGAGAAAAAACATCGGCATATTCCCGTAACAGGTTATAATCAATTCCCAGTATTCGTCGACGGGCTCCATCAAATTCCTCATCGGTCCAGGGGCAGTGGTAAATTCCCAACAATATACCTGGTTTTAACTCATCGATTATTTCCTTTATTTCAGAAGCCCATCCGGCAATAACCTCGCATCTCCAATCACGCCATTTAGAATCATGATTGGCAAAAATCCATTCTGCCTTCAGAGGAGTACTTCCATCCGGAAGTTCAATACCCTTATCATTTGAAAAAGTTGCAAGGCAATGATCACAAAAACAGGTTTCGACTAAAATTGGTTCCGGTTCTTCAAATTGGGCATGCCAGTGCACATAATCCATCCAGACACCATCGATATCGAATCGGGTAAGTAATTCACGCAACTGATTGTACCGATATTGTCTGAATCCGGGCTCAGTGGGGCAAACACCCATAAACCACGAAGCTGCCTCCACATGTTCGCCTTTTTCATTTACTGCCCATGCTTCAACATGATCTTCCACATAGTTACTACCATTCAGGGTGGCATATTCAGCAAATACCTTTACTCCCTCTGCCCTTGCCTGCTGCATTAATTTTTCATCTATGGAACCACTGTGAACAAATATGGCATTTACACCCAAGTCAGGCAATTTATAACCTTTATTCCAGATAGGTTGCGGATGCCCATATATACCACTGATTTCAACTTTCTTCACAGGTCGTTGTGGATTACACCCCATGCTGAGTATCAAACCTGTTACTGCACCGAAATACCATAAAAGGACGTAGTTAAATTTATATTTCATTATTTCTATTTAAGCTTTTTATAAAGATACAGGAAATGAGAATACTACAAATAAAAAAATATCAAAATCATATAATTAAAATTATCAACAAAATCACCATGAACAGTACCGGCCCGAACAGCTTCTTATTGTATTTTTCGAGTTATGAACAACACAATCTTCAAATAAAATATTTCCATAGTATTGATTTTACGAATGAATTTCATATTTTCGGCAAATAGAATATTAATGCAGCCATTTTCCATATCATTACAAAGAAATTTTGATGAAAAAACAAAGATTCTTCAGCTTGTTATTTTTTATTTTCTTTTTATTATTAACTACAACAAATCAACGCATCTCTTCCTCCCCCGATAATTTGCCTGAACAAATAGAACTACCAGTTTTAAAGCAATCGGAAAAAGAACTTTCAGAAATGAAGGAAGTTTTTGAAAAATACGATCAATGGCTTACCGCACAAGTAGAGGAATCAAAAACAGTAGGAGCTGCTGTTGCCATCACCTATAAAGATCAGATTGCATTTATTAAATGCTTTGGGACAAGAAAAATAGGCAGTGAAGATCCTGTCGATGAACATACGGTATTCAGGCTAGCGTCGGTTTCAAAGCCAATTACTGGAATACTTACAGGAATTCTTGCACAGGAAGAAATACTTGATTTTGACGAAAAGGTAATTGAAACCGTACCTTGGCTAAAATTTGCCAATTCGAGGCATTCCAACCTTCTCACCATACGTAACCTGTTAAGCCATACAACAGGTTTGGTTCCTCATGCATACGATGATTTAGTGGAAAGTCACCTGCCTCTTACAAATATCTTCCTGAGAATGAAAGATGCGGGAATTTCTGCCGATCCCGGCAAAGTTTACGGGTATCAGAATGTAATGTTTAGTTTGGTTGATACAATTTTAGCAGTTAAAACTTCCAAAAATTACAGGCAACTTATAAGAGAAAAACTTTTTGAACCGTTGGGAATGAACGATGCCTCCACTGATTTTCAAAGTTTCAGGGATAACCCGAACAAGGCATTTCCTCACAGAGGTGCGAATGGTATTTACAGGACTTTGCCTCTAAACGACCGGTACTATACAACCGCACCGGCTGCAGGTGTAAATGCCAGCATTACAGATATGGCACTATTTCTTATGGCATTGCTCGACGACAATAATCCGATACTAACTGAAGAGGTATATAAAAGTATATTCGAACCACAGGTTGTTTCACGACTTAGCAGCGGTTATTTCAGATATTGGGATCACGTGCCAACAAAGAAATATGCTCTTGGATGGCGGATGGTAGATTACAAAGAAAGGCAAATAGCCTACCATGGAGGATATGTAAATGGATACAAAGCCGAAATTGCTATAAGCAAACAGGATAATATTGGAATTGTTTACCTGTCGAACTCACCAAATAGTGTTGCATCCCAAAGTGTGCCGGTTTTCTTCAATACCTTTTTTGAATTCAGGGACAGTCAACTTGAAATGGCAAACGCAGAAGAGCTGACTGAGCTTGAAAAACAGATTCAGGGCATTTAATCATTTTTTTTTATCTTTAGGAATTCGTTAAACAGGAATTCTTGTGAAACGACCATGAATAATTTGTATTCACAAATAAATTACATCATGATGTTCATGGGAGTTACATTGAATTGAACGGACGAATTCTATCGAATGCTGTTAAAATAATTGATTGAATAAGATAAATACCGTTAAAAATTAACAATTAAAATGAGATGAAAACTGGATATATAATTCTGCTGCTGTTGGTTGCATCAATTTTTGTAAATGCCCAATACCCGAATATAGAAAACAATCTTGACCGCCGAGTAAAAGCTTTTTTGGATGATAATGTTAATAACTGGCGCGATATGAATGTGCCGCTCTCGGATGGAAAAATTCTTTACGATCTTATCATTAAAAACAATTACACCAATGCTGTTGAAATAGGTACTTCTACTGGCCACTCGGCAATTTGGATTGCATGGGCATTAAGTAAAACCGGTGGAAAATTAGTGACTATTGAGATTGATAAAAACAGATGGTTGAAAGCAAAAGCCAATTTTAAAAAAGCCGGTTTAGATAAATACATCGATTCACGGCTTGCCGATGCACATGAATTAGTTCCTGCACTCCCAGGAAAATATGATTTTGTATTCAGTGATGCAGATAAATACTGGTATAAAAATTATTTCATTGCAATGGATCCAAAACTGGAAGTTGGGGGCTGTTTTACTGCTCACAATACGTCAATGAGAGGTTCAGGTATTAATGAATTTCTGGAATACATTGAAAACCTAAACCATTTTCAGACCAGCTTTGCATCAAACAGCCGCTCAGGAATTTCTATCAGTTATAAAACAGCAAAGACTCCGGGCACCTAAATTTTTATACCGGCTGATCTTCCCATTGTTACTCTTCCTTTTCAACAATTTCCAATAATAGGGAATCAGGATATTACAGCCATTGAAAACGTTTATGAACATACCATCAAACAGAAGGCATTTTTTGCAAAATATTCCTCCTTTTCGATATACAGCCGGTGTTTTGGAAGGATTTCACGCAAGCCTCCCAACCGGGAATAATGTTTAAAATTGCGATTGTGTTCCCTGCCAGCAATAAATTCAGCAATTTTGCTTCCAATGCCAATAATGTTTTGAGGCAAAGGAACAGCATAATCAATTAAAATCTGACGGGCAGCCACACGCTTTATTTCATTTAAAATCACAAAATAACTCTTAGGAGAAAATTGATGCAAAGCCAGCGACAAGATAGCCACATCGAACTGATTATCACTAAATGGCCACTCCTCTGTTGCATCATGAATTCTAAATTCTACATTAGGGAGTTCTTTTTTCTGACTGCTTTTTTGTGCCCGGTGAATCATTGATTCAGAATAGTCAAACCCAACTGCTTTCTTTGCCTTACCGGCTGATTCAAACACTTGTGCTCCTGTTCCGCAGGCAACATCGAGAACAGTCTGTCCAGGTTCAATGTGACATACCACGCGTTTACGTAATTTTTTTAAAACCGGATCAACAAATACCCCATAAAAGGTTCCTGATTCAGACATAAACTTTTTTTTCAATTCCTTTATTGAATATGCTTTAATAAACTGAAGCCATCCGTTTTTGTTTAAAACTAAAACAAATAAAAAAATGAAAAAAATTCAAATAGCCCTTATTCTGATAATGTTTGTTCTCCCTGGATTTAAAACCGGCAAACCGGTATGGGTGCTTTATTCAAAAGAGGGTAATACAGTGAAATATGATAAAATGGTACGTAAAATCAAAAATGCGGACATAATTTTATTTGGTGAACACCACAACAATCCAATTTCGCACTGGCTGCAACTGGAGTTAAGCCGCGATTTATTTGAAATCAAAGGCCAGCATCTTGTATTGGGTGCAGAAATGTTTGAAAGCGACAACCAGATAATTCTCGATGAATATCTGAATGGCCTTATCCCGCAAAACCGTTTTGAAGCTGATGCACGATTGTGGCCCAACTATAATACAGATTACAGACCATTGGTGGAACTGGCTCGTAAAAATCAGCTACGATTTATCGCCACAAACGTTCCCCGGCGTTATGCAACTATTGTCAGTTCAAAGGGCTTCGAAGGATTGGAGAACCTTTCAGAACAGGCCAAAACCTTTCTGCCACCGTTGCCGGTGGAATACAATGCTGAATTAAAAGCTTACAGCAGCATGCTGAAAATGGAGGGGATGGAACACCATGCCAATGAAAATTTTCCAAAGGCCCAGGCTATAAAAGATGCAACCATGGCACATTTTATACTGGAAAACTGGTCGGAAGGAAAATTATTTTTGCATTACAATGGAGCTTATCATTCTGACAATTTTGAAAGTATCTATTGGTATCTAAAGCAGAAGAACCCGGAAATTAATATCATAACCCTCACAACAATAAGCCAGAAGGACATTTCCACACTAAATACAGAATATACAGGAACGGCCGATTACATCATCTGTGTGGATAAAAACCTGACTCCAACACATTAGTATGTGCCCTGATGGAAAAATCATTTGTAAAACCCCATCTTATCTATATATTCCCAGCATTTTACAGGAAGAAAATGGCGGATATCTTTTCCTGTTTTTATTGCTTTTCGGATAAATGAAGAGGATATTTCCATCATGGGAGCGTTTTCAACAATAACAATATTTTTATGTTGGGGGCCAGATGTTTTATCAAATCCATGCCTTGGATAAACAATCACCCCAAAGTTTTCAACAATTGCTTCATAGTTTTTCCATTTGGGAAAATTTTTAAGGTTATCAGAACCCATAAGAATTTTAAACTCCGTTTGGGGGTGCCTGTCCTTAAGATATACCAGGGTATCAACGGTATAACTTGGCTTGGGCAAATAAAATTCTATATCGGTAACCTGCAGCCGGGGGTCATTTTCTACAGCAAGCAGTACAATCTCAAGCCTGTCGTAATCGTTCAGCAGATTCTTTTTTTCCTTGTGTGGATTTTGCGGAGTTACAACAAACCAGAATTCATCCAAATCTGTAAATTCAACCAAATAATTGGCAATTGCCATATGACCAATGTGAATAGGATTAAAAGAGCCAAAATATAAGCCAACTTCTTTATTGCAGGAAGACGGATAAGACAATTTTTTCATTGTTGTATCAATTAGATATTAAGCAGGCAAAGAGGATTCAATTTTGCCAGCCAGGAAATCAGAAACTATGGTCTCAGCTATTTTCATTGCCTCCTTCAGCTTTTTATTCAGTATCACTGCATCGAACTGGTTTTCGAATTGAAGCTCCTTTTCTGCCTTATCCATTCGCATTTTAATTTTCTCCTGAGATTCAGTAGACCGATTTTCAAGCCGGCTCCTTAGTTCCTTTAATGAAGGCGGCTTAACAAAAACAGCGAGCGCATCTTTCCCATAAAAATTTTTAATATTGATACCACCTACAACATCTACATCAAAAATCACATGCTTCCCATTACTTCTGATTCGCTCCACTTCACTTTTTAATGTACCGTATAAAGTACCTCCATAAACCTCCTCCCACTCCAAAAACTCATTATTATTGATTTTTTTTAGGAATTCCTCTTTTGAAATAAAATAATAATCTTTCCCATGCACTTCATTAAGTCGGGGTTGGCGGCTGGTTGCCGAGACTGAAAACTCAAGATTTAAATTCTTCGATAACAGATGGTTTACTAAAGTTGTCTTTCCTGAACCCGATGGTGCTGAGAATATTACTAGCTTTCCTTGCATGCTGTAATTAAAATATTAAAGTGTAAAGAAAAAAACATTTCCCCGGTAAAGGCTACAACACATTAAGCAACTGTTCCTTAATTCGTTCCAGGTGATCTTTCATCTGCACTACTATTCGTTGAATATTGCTTTCATATGCTTTAGAACCCAGGGTATTGATTTCCCTTCCCATTTCCTGGGTAATAAATCCAAGTTTTTTACCATTCATTTCTTCCTCTGCCAGTGTTTCCATAAAAAAAGAACAATGATTTTCCAGCCGTACTTTTTCCTCATTCATGTCCATTTTTTCGAGGTAGTAAATTAGCTCCTGCTCAAACCGGTTTTCATCCACACTGCCATTTAAATTTATCTTACCAAGGCTTTCTGAAAGTTTATTTTTAACGATTTCCATTCGCTGTTTTTCATATGGGGCAATCAGATTAAGGAGTTTTAAAATGGCTTTGGTATTTACCAGAATATCAATTTCCAATGCCTTGCCTTCCTTGGATCGAAACTCGTCAATTTCAACTATTGCCTTGCGCAGGTGATTGAGAATCACGAGCCATTCCACCTCATCAAACGATTCGTATTCGGATTTTACAACATCAGGCAATCTCAAAGCAGCATGTAATGTAGTCTGATCGCTATTCAGACCCAGTGTTTCATTAATTTTCTGCAGATGCTGGAAATAACTTATCAAAATCGGTTCATTTATTTTGCTGTTGGATTCGCTGCCATGATTTTCAACATAAATAGTCAAATCAATTTTTCCACGTACCAATTTTTCTGCAAGTTCTTTCCGGATTTCAATCTCCTTCTCACGGTAAACCGAAGGAATGCGGGCATTGATATCAATTTGTTTGCTATTTAAGGCTTTTAATTCGAGCGTAATTTTTTTGTTGTTTACTTCAAATTCGGCTTTACCGAACCCTGTCATTGATTTAATCATGAATTAAATATATTTTACGAATTTACAAAATTTATGCAATAACACCCGAACCAATCAATTCATCTTCCAGGTACCAGGCAGCAAACTGGCCGGATGTTATCCCCCGTTGTTCATTATCAAACAGAATACAGGCACCTTCATCATTAATACAGACAGTTCCCTTTTCAAGAGGCTGACGGTAACGTATACGAATTTGAAATTCCTTTTCATCCCCTGTCTTCATTTTCATATCAGGACGCACCCAATGAATGTCTTTAGCAGCAATATACAATCCTTTCCTGAAAAGCCCCGGGTGTTCGTGACCTTCCCCGACATAAACGATGTTGCGTCTGACATCAGTGGCCAGGACAAACAAAGGTTCTTTAAAGCCCCCAATATTTAATCCTTTACGTTGACCGACAGTGTAATAATGTGCTCCCTCATGCTTACCAATTATTTCTCCATTCCAGGGTTTGTATGGAAAAGGAAAACAATTTTTTCTTAAATTTTCCCGGGACAGCTCTGCGTCTTTTCTTTTTGCTATAAAAGAAGCAGGAATTTTTATAACGTTTCCTGTTTTTGGACGCAACTGCTGCTGCAGAAAAGTGGGTAAATCTACTTTACCTACAAAGCAAATTCCCTGGGAATCTTTACGTTCAGCGGTTGGAAGATTATGCTTACGCGCTATTTCCCTGACCTGTGGCTTGGTAAGATGACCTATCGGGAATATCGATTTTGAAAGCTGCACCTGGTTCAGCTGGCATAAAAAGTAGCTTTGATCCTTGTTTTCATCTATACCGGCAATTAATCTATGTATTATCTGCCCTTCAATTTCGGTTTCGAGCTTCCTGCAATAATGTCCCGTTGCAACATAGTCAGCCTCGTACTTCATTGCCTCATCCAAAAAAGAATCAAATTTAATTTCACGATTGCAGAGCACATCGGGATTAGGTGTTCTTCCTGCTTCGTATTCAGCAAACATATAATCCACTACCCGGCGCTTGTATTCTTTGCTCAAATCGACAACGTGAAAAGGGACGTTGAGCATTTTAGCCACCATCTCCGCGATGAGGGCATCTTCTTCCCAACTGCAGGCACTGGTAACAACTCCAATACGTTCATGCCAGTTAACCATAAACAAGGCCACCAAATCGTGTCCTTGTTGCTTCAGCAACCATGCGGCAACACTTGAATCAACTCCTCCGGAAAGGCCAACAATAATCTTTTTATTTTTCATCCGCACCATCTTTCCATAATTCCTGGGATCAAAGGGAAAATTTATTCCTTAAGTCACAGGACTATTGAATTGCAAATAAAATTCTTTGAATGAAATTTATTTTTTGGCTACAAAAGTAGAAAGTATATTTTAAACCTGATTGTAAATTGATTAATTATACCTAAATAACTAATTTGCCCGGTGAGATTAAACCGGCCGGTGTGCTTTCGAAAAACCGAAAAAATAGAATGGAAACTTTTACATTTACTATGTAAATCTGAACTTTTTGGTAATTTTAGCCTCTGTAAAAGTTGAACATTCAGAAGTGCCATTTACATATGAATTTCAAAATATTTCCTTTAATAATTTTCTTTTTTATTACACCTGTATCCGTAATAATTGCTGAGGAGGGATTAGCCGAAAGTGATCCCCCGTTCCTTATTTTAAAGGAAGATCATTGGGTAAGAGAAAAGCTAAAAGGTATGACACTGGACGAAAAAATTGCTCAACTGATGATGATTCCGGTATACCCCAGGCAAACTGAAACTGACAAAGCAAGAATAATCAATACCATTGCAACATATAAACCTGGTGGCATTCTGGTAATGCAGGGCAGTCCGGTTAAAACCACTCGCTGGATAAATGAATTTCAGGAGTCTTCGAAAGTTCCGTTACTTGTAGCCATCGATGGAGAGTGGGGTTTATCAATGCGTATAGACAGCACAGTACGTTACCCTTATGCCCAGGCTATAGGAGCCGTTCGTGATTCTACTTACATCTATGAAATGGGAAAAGATCTTGCAAGGCAAATGAAGCTTATGGGTATAAACATGAATTTTGCACCTGTAGCCGATGTAAGCACTAATCCTCAAAATCCAGTAATTAATTTCAGATCTTTTGGAGAAGACAAAATAAATGTCACAAGAAAAAGCTGGTATCTTGCAAATGGGATGCAGGGCGAGTGGGTTGTTCCTGTAGCAAAACATTTTCCCGGACACGGTGATACCGAGACCGACTCTCATAAAGAACTGCCGGTTATTAACCATCCCAGAAGCCGGATTGATGTTGTGGAAAGTTTTCCCTTTCGCTATCTTGCTGAAAAAGGGATCAGCGGGATAATGACAGCACATCTGAACGTGCCCTCCCTCGATAATTCCGGAATTCCATCATCACTTTCAGAAAAAGTAATAAATGGTTACCTGAGAAAGGAAATCGGATACAATGGATTTGTAATAACCGATGCCATGAATATGCAAGGTGTTTTGACCGGGAACGGTAATCCTGTGGTTGAAGCATTAAAGGCAGGAAATGATATGGTAGAATTTGTAACCGACCTGCCTAAGGCAATAGCAGCCGTGAAGCTTGCAGTAGCCAACGGAAGAATTTCTGAAGAAGAAATTAATGAAAAGTGCATTCGTGTACTTGCTTTAAAACGATGGACGGGATTGCACCTCTACCAACCTGCGTCTACCAAAAATCTGACTGCCCGGCTGAATTCTCCTTATTTTGAAGTAACAGCTCGTAAATTGATTAAAGGATCACTTACCGTCTTAAGCAATAAGAACACACTTCCCGTTCAAGATTTTGCCAATTTGAAAATTGCATCGGTAATGATAGGTTCGGATAATATAACCCCTTTCCAGAAAATGATGGATAAATATACCCGGATTGATCATTTTAATTTAAGAAAAGATGCGTCGGAGCGTGAAATAGCTGTGCTGCGAAAATTGCTCGACAATTACAACCTTGTAATTGCAGGTGTGCAGGGAATAAATCTGTATCCATCCGGCGCTTATGGAACAAGTTCTGCCCAACGGTTTGCACTGGCCGATTTTATCAGAGACAACCGGGTGGTTACTGTATTCTTTGGTAACGCTTATGCATTGAAACATTTTGAAAATATTCACCAATCACATGGATTGATTCTTGCCTACCAAAACAATCCGTTAACCCAGGAACTGGCAGCCCAGGCTGTGTTTGGAGCTTTTGACCTTGACGGAAGGCTTCCGGTTTCGGCAGATGACAGATTTAAATTGGAAAGTGGCATAGAAGTAAGGAAGAACCATACATTTTCATATACTATTCCAGAAGAAGCAGGCCTAAATTCCATAGAACTTTCATACAGTATAGATTCACTGGCTCAATTAGGCATCAATAAAAAAGCATACCCGGGAGTGCAGGTACTTGTAGCCAGAAACGGACAGGTTGTTTTTCACAAATGTTACGGATACCATACCTATTTCCAGGATCAGGAGGTTTCATCCGAGGATATATATGACTGGGCCTCACTTACAAAAGTAACAGGACCTTTGCCAGCCATAATGAAACTTGTGGATGAAAAAAAAATAAACATCGATGCGCCTTTCAGTAAATACTGGCCCGATTTCGCAGGCACTGATAAAGGGAAAATTGCCTTTCGTGACTACCTCGCCCATCAGGCTCAGTTACCTTCATGGATACCCTTCTGGCGAATGGGCCTGGATGAAGAAGGTAAGCTGAGCAGAGAGATTTTTTCAACTCAGCCATCCGATGAATTTAGTACAAGAATCTCAAACCAGCTATACCTGAACAACAATTTCAGACAGACAATTTATGACGCTATAAGATCTGCTTCCCCTCTGCCAGGGAAAAAATATGTCTACTCCGATCTCAGCTTTCACCTTTACCCGGAAATTATCTCCAATATTACAAGTGTACCTTATGAAAATTATATTGCTGAAAATTTTTACAAACCATTGGGAGCAGCTACAATAACTTATAATCCATATCTTCATTTCCCACTAGAGCAAATTGTTCCCACCGAAATCGATGATTTTTTCAGAAATGAAAATTTACGGGGATATGTCCATGATGAGGGGGCTGCCATGTTGGGTGGTGTTTCCGGGAACGCCGGCTTATTTGGCACTGCGGGGGATTTGGCCAAGTTATTTCAAATGTATCTTCAAAAAGGATACTTTGCAGGAAAACAATTCATAACAGCAGAAACCATTGAAGAGTTTACCCGCATTCAATTCAGGGAAAATAATAACCGTCGGGGATTGGGATTCGATAAACCATTTATTGATAATCATAAAAACAAGCTTAAGGATGCTTATCCTGCTGTAAGTGCCAGTAAAAATAGTTTTGGACATACCGGATTCACAGGCACAATGGCATGGGCCGACCCTGATAGCGGCATCCTGTTTATTTTCTTATCTAACCGGGTACATCCGACCCGTAACAATTCTGCCCTCATCGATAATAATATCCGGCCGGCAATGCATCAGGCAATCTATGACAGCATAATCGCTCCTGAAATATAAGTGGGGTTAAAAAAAGTTAATTTGGGATATTCGTTTTAACACTTAAAGAGTTAAATTAATAAGTCTTAATAACTGGAACACAGTGTGTTCCATCCATGTAAAAAAGTATTAAATAATGAAAAAACCAGGTGAAACATCAAACAATTAAATATACTTTCTGTTTTCAGATTGGATTTAAATTTATAATTTTAAATTTACATTCTCAGTCGTTCATTTAAATATTTGTAAACAGCAAAATAAAATTTAGAATTATGGAGAGTAAAATCACATTCAATGAGCTGCGAAAAATTAAAGACAGTTTGCCTGACGGTTCTATCAAAAAACTGGCCCAGGAGTTTGAAGTTACAGAAGAAACCGTCAGGAATTATTTTGGAGGTGCTAATTACACTTATGGTGCAGCAGTAGGCATTCATATGGAACCTGGGCCCAATGGGGGAATAGTCCTTCTCGATGATGCAGCAATACTTGAGCGGGCCAAAGAAATTCTACATGAAGAAACAGTTTAAATCCAAAAAAAAAATTATTAAAGCGAAAAACTGCCCTCCCACCAGGGCAGTTTTTTAATTAAAAAAAACCAAAAATGAAGAAACATCTACTTTTCATCCCCATAATCTTTTTAGTATTTTACTCCTGCCAGACAGGAAGTTCATGGAAACCTCTCTATAATGGAGAAAATCTCGATCATTGGGATATGTACATTGGTACCCCGCTGAAAGGGTTTGAAGGGCAGGCAAAAGTTCCATCTTCTGAACAAGTATTTACAGTAGTTGAGGAAAACGGGGAAAAGCTGATTCGCATCTCAGGTGAAATAAACGGTTCATTGGCTACACGTGATACCTTTGCCAATTACCATCTGCAGCTCGTATTTAAATGGGGTGAAGAAGTTTATTCAAATCGGAACAGTGGTCTGTTGTATCATAGTTTCGGCGATTTCGGTGAAGCCCTTGGGACATGGATGGTCAACATTGAGTGTCAGCTGATGCATGAACGCCTGGGTGATACTTACTTGATGAATAACACCTACTGCGAAACTTCTGTAGCAGATGACAATGGCAGCTTCAAATATGATCCGGCAGGAGAAGTTAAAAAATTCAGTGTTGAGCACAATGGGCAGTTAGTGAAAAAAGCAGCCGATTACGAGAACCCGCTTGGAGAATGGAATACAGTAGATTTATACTGTGTTGGAAGCACTGCAGTTCATGTTGTAAATGGCCAGACTGTTATGGTAAACAACAATACCGGCATTGTTGAAAATGGACGCATAAAACCACTTACAGCAGGTAAAATACAAATTCAGTCTGAGGGAGCCGAAATTTTTATACGCACGCTTAAAATAAGACCTATTAAAGAAATCCCGGCTGAAGTGATACAATAATATATAAATTTCAACCATTAACAGATAACCCGTTTCAATTCATTGATTCGGGTTTTTGTTTGTGAATAAATACCCTTTTGCACAAAATGATAAGATAAACTCAAAGAATTTAGATAAAAATTCACCAGATCTGGCTCTAAACAGAAATTGTTGACATCTATTTTTGAATTAAACACAGAAAAGCATTTCTTTTGCAACAATTTTTTAGAACAACTTTACAATGATCAACTCATCTCTTCTTAGACAACTAACCCTTAAAAATACAGTTTTAGGTATTCAGTTTCTTTTTGTAGCATTTGGAGCCACAGTGCTGGTACCTTTGCTCGTAGGAATTGACCCCTCTGTTGCATTATTCACTGCAGGTATTGGTACGCTTATATTTCATCTTATTACCGGTGGAAAAGTACCTGTTTTTCTAGGCAGTAGCTTTGCGTTCATTGCCCCCATCATTGAGGCCACCCGTCTGTATAGCTGGCCTGGTACCCTTTCGGGAATCATTGTAGTGGGTGTTGTTTACGCAGTAGTTTCGGCATTGGTAAAGGCACGTGGTATTACATTTGTCGAACGGCTTTTCCCGCCGGTGGTAGTAGGCCCGGTAATAATGATTATTGGCTTATCCCTCGCTTCAGCTGCTGTTGATATGGCAAAAAGTGACTGGTCACTGGCAGTAATTTCCCTGTTAACAGCTATAATCGTGGTGATTTGGGGAAAAGGCATGGCCAAATTAATCCCTATCTTCATTGCCATCATTGTTGGGTACCTGGCGGCTGCAGTCTGGGGGAAACTAGAATACACACCCATCAGGGAAGCAAGCTGGATTATGATTCCTCAATTTACAGTTCCCCAATTGCACTGGCAGGCTATCCTTTATATGATTCCAGTTGCTATTGCTCCAATAATTGAGCACGTGGGCGACATGTATGCTATTGGAGGTGTTTGCAATAAAAATTTCATTGAAAAGCCCGGCCTGCACCGCACACTGCTGGGTGATGGAATTGCAACAGCCACTGCCGGAATGTTTGGCGGAGTACCAAATACAACATACTCGGAAGTTACAGGAGCTGTTACCCTTACAAAAATTACCAATCCGTTTGTAATGCGAATAGCAGCCATCACAGCAATTTCATTTGCTTTTATAGGTAAAATAAGCGGTTTTCTAAAAACCATTCCTACTGCTGTGCTTGGAGGCATCATGTTGCTGCTCTTTGGAATGATTGCCTCTATCGGCATCAAATCATTGGTAGAATCAAAAACCAATATGGCCGAAACCCGTAACCAGGTAATTGTATCTATCGTCCTGACTACAGGAATCGGAGGAGCAATCGTCCAATACGGCACTTTTTCACTGGCTGGAATAGGTCTGGCAGCGCTGGTGGGGATTGTTTTAAATATTTTATTACCACAAACCCAAAAAGCAAAATAACTTTTAGCAGGCTTACTTTTAAAAAGGAGAAAAAAACAATTTTTAACCGGTAACCTGCTTATCCGAATGGTTAGTTGGTTTTAGGCTCCAGGTTGTGGCCCGGCAAATATCCGATTGGAGATGCCCTGTTCAGCTCCGGTGTGCCGGGTGCATACTGTGTGGCAAAAGCAGCATGCCATTGCGACCATTCTGACCATTCACCATTTTCATCCTGCTGCTGAACTCTAACGGAATAAAGGGTATTGTAATGCAATTGCTCTTTGCTGTATATGAAACTGCCATTGACAGAATTGACTTCAATCCGGTTTTCTTTGGATTCTCCCTTCCAAATGACATGGTATTCCATTATAGGCTGTTTGCGTGCGGGATCGTTAACAGACATAGGAATTTGTTTTGTTTGAGCCACTTGAACGCGATATAACTTATTCAAAACCTCACCCGGCTGTTCAGCAATCTCAATTACCGGATTTAGACCCGTTCTTGCAGGTCCGACGAGCGTTTTTGAAATAACAAAATCATCAAAATAGCGGGATTGTTTACGGGGGGAGCCTCCGTTCCAGTATCCGTCCCACGACATGCCATTTAATGTTTCCAAACGATGCCCTCCAGCCAGATCCTGATTTGCGATATCACAGATCAGTTGCCCGTCTGCCCAGGCTTGTAGGCGATCGGAATGACGTCCCTCGCCAAGTGTAACTCCCAACTCAAAATGAATCCATCTTCCCAGGTTTTCAGGAGTATTCAGATAAAATACAGTATTGTAATTCGGGAGCCATTCACGTTCGACACCTGGTGCCTTGGTATGTTGCTGAATGGTAATGAATCCTTTTTCTCCTTCAATCCAAAACAAAACAGAATATACTGCTTTCCATGGAGTGGTAAAACATCTCATACGAGCCATTTTTGGGGGCAGCGTACCCGTTCCTTCCTGTGACGAAAATCCTTCTTCAAACTTATGGTACCAGGAAGCAAACACCTGTAGATGAGGTGTAGTATCTTGTATCGAAATATTCGTTGCCAGTTTATTGTCTCCAAAGAAACGCCAGACCCAACCCGACCCCCCAGGGTCTTGCCCTTGCTGATATCTGTTTTTTGGAATATAACTGTTTTTAATTGCTTTTTTTCCGCTAAAAGAATTAACAGAGGATAAACTCATTATTGAATCGGAAAGGTTACCCGAATCGTGAAACTCACTTTTCAACTGTGACAAGGTTTCAAAATTCTGAAAATAAAACACTCCCGGATTCGTATTCTGAACCTCAGTTAATGGTACTACCCGGTTTACTTTTGGAATGGCCTTTTCTTTCGTGCTTTCTGACGCAAACGAATACAGCAGGTTAATTGTAAGGAGCAAAAAAATCAGGTATCTTCTTTTCATCATCGATGCAAAATCAAGTTTAATTTCAGTAAATATTTCCATCCCTTTTTATCCGTATTGTGCAATTTAATGGTCAACTGAGGAAGAAGATCGTAAAGAACCTTATTTTGATGAGAAAACAATTTTCCCTCCAACCATTGTTATTTCAGATCGGATATCCTTTATGTGATCTTCCGGGCAGGTAAGGATATCATCGGAAAGAACTACCAGATCGGCCAGTTTCCCAACTTCAATCGAGCCTTTAATATCCTCTTCAAAAGTTGCATATGCATTATTGATTGTGTACATTTTTAAAGCCTCTTCCCTTGTCAGGGCTTCTTCAGGCACAACTACATTGCCACGCTCTGTTTTTCTGGTTACAGCCGACCAAATTCCTAAAAATGGATTGTATGGGTTAATTGAAGTATTGGCATCTAGTTTTACCATATGATCAGAACCACCGGATAAAAGGACGCCCTCTTTTTGCATCGTCTTATAAGGATTAAAGGTTTGTATTCTTTTATCACCCAATATATATTTCATTGCATCCGCATCTTTATAAAACCAGGCCGGCTGTACATTGGCGATGATTCCGAGTCTATCCATTTTTTCAATGGCCTTTTCACTATAAAAGTTACCATGGATAATAGAAAAACGTTTATCATTTAACGATTCTGACGGATTAATTTCCTCAAAGGCACTCAACAGCAGGTCAACTCCTCCTCCACCTGTACTGTGTGCTGTAAAGGCCCATCCTGATTCAATTGCCGCTGAAGCAATTTTCCTTACCTCTTCCTGCGTATAATTTACAATACCCCTGTATTCAGGATCATCAATTTTGTATACCTCCATCGCTGTTTTACCCCATGGTTCACTCAAATAAGCTGTTCCAGTTAATATCCCTCCATCGAGAAATATTTTCAGACTTCCGGTCCTGATCCATTCATCACCATCGCCGGTTGAAAGTGGAAATGATTTTAAAGAATCAACCAGTTGCTCCAGGGGAAGATGGTGATCGAAAGGAAGCAAAAAATTCTGCATAACTCTCACTGTCAATTCATTTCTTCCGCTCAACTCTTTGTAGCGGTCATAGTTTTTTAAATCACCATAACCTGAAATTACCCCTGTTATACCATACCTGTTGTAATCATTAAACATACTTTTCAATGATTCAACTTCCTCCTGTGCCGATAATTTTTTTCTGGGAGGTATTTTCAGCAGTTTAAATGCAGATGCATTTATGACCCCTGTCAAACTTCCATCTACCGGATCACGAATAAGTCCCTCGTGATCTCCAACTTCGTTTAATGCGGAAACTTTTATTGCAGCTGAATTTATGACTCCCCCAAACGATCCATTAAGAAAAACAGGGTTCCGTGGGGCTGCTTGATCAAGCTCCTGAAGCGTAGGTTGCCGTAATTCATTCAAACGGGTATAAAACAATTTTGGATGTATTATCCATTCACCTTCTTCTTTTACAGAAACCTGGTATTTAATCCAGTCGAGCAATTCACGCACTGTGTGTACGTCAGGGATTTCATCTTCGTTTTCACTTATTGAAGCAGCTTCAGGGTGGGCATGTGCATCGATCAAACCGGGAATGATTGCCCTGCTTTCCACATCAATAATATGTGTATTCTCACCGGCATACTTTCTTATATCTTCATTAGTCCCTACAGCAATTATCTTATCACCACGCACTGCAACAGCATTTTGAACTGAGAAGTCACTGTCCACGGTAATTACTTTACCATTAATCAATATCACGTCTGCCTCTTGTGTCTGCATTTGGCAGGAACATGCCAATCCAACAAGGGAAACCATAAACAGATAAATATTTGAGATTGATTTGAAACGAAATAAGTTTAACCAGTTCATAGTATATTTTTCAAATTCAACGTAAAAAATACAAAAATACTTTTACAAACAATACTTCAAAGAGGATAATTTTCCATTTTCCAAAAACAAGTACTGATTCTCTGCTAACTGTTTCTTCCTTTTTACTCTCAACCACTTACCTTTGAAAAATACTATCAACTCCGGAATCAAATAAATTCAGGTATTAAAATCTGTCTGAAGCAAAAATAACTTTAAATATCCCCCTTCCCTAAAAGATCTCTTTTTCTTTTAACAGCTTCCAAAAAATAATAATCTGCATAAACCAAAGGCACATCAATTTCCACACCATGAGGTATACTGCCAACACAATGATCAATAATAAAGTAACGGTTGTTTCCTGGTATCTTCATATAGGCAGGCGATGCCAGGGATTCTAAAATCTTAGACGCAGCTTCAGCATAATTTTTCCCTTTTACTGAGGAGTAGGTACTTAGCTCAAACAATGCAGAACAGATAATAGCTGCTGCGGAAGCATCGCGCTGGTCCATGGAAAATTCTGAAGCACTGGCATCCCATTGAGGAACCATATCAGGATCCCCTGCATTAAAGTCCCAATAAGGCACTTTATCTTCAGGCAGATTGGGATGGCTGAGAATATAATCAGCAATATTTTCAGCAAATTTTAGAAATTCATCGTTTTGGGTATAGCGATAACAGATTGTAAATCCATACAAACCCCATGCCTGTCCGCGTGCCCAGGAAGATAGATCGGCCAATCCCTGATTCGTAGCCTGGTCAAGTACCCTTCCATTTATTGTGTCGTAATTAACCACATGGTAACAAGAAAAATCCTTTCTGTAATGATTCTTCATGGTTGTCCGGGCATGCCTTACTGCTATCTCCCGAAAAGTTGGGTCACCACTGATGCGGGAAGCCTCAAACATCAGTTCCAGGTTCATCATATTATCAATGATTACCGGATAAAACCATTCAGTTTCCCCGTCCCATGATTTTTTATAGTTCCAGGATTTTATGCTGCCGGTAGCAGGATTAAAACGGGTGCTTAAAGACCTGGCGGTTTGAACCAATACTTTTTCATACTCTTTTTCATCCGTCAGTCGCAACCCATTCCCATAGCTGCAACTCATAATAAATCCCACATCATGATGTCTGTTGTAATGTTGAACAGGCTCCAGTGCTTCCGTCCACTTTTTAGCTTCCTTCTTCCATTTTTCTTGACCCGTCAGTTCATACATATACCAGAGACTCCCGGCAAAAAAACCACTTGTCCATCCATATATTCCGGTAGTTTTTAATGTACCGTCATCAGAAATTGTCCTTGGGATGCTTTCAGGATCAATTGAAACCGCCAATGTGTTCTCAAACTGTCCGGCAACAAATTTCATCTTGTCCTCATTGAGTACAGCTTCATTTTGACATGCGGTAAATAATGCAATTGTAAGAATGGAAAGTAAAAAAAAGAAAGAATACAGTCTGTTCATATATAATATTTGTTTATAGCTAATTGACCTATACCTTTATACCTCTGAAATCAGAGTTTAATTTTTTTATCCGTTTCAATATCTTTTTTACGTTTTAATGCTTCCAGAAAATAATAATCAGCATAATTCAGCGGTACATCAATCTCAACACCATGAGGAATACTTCCCACTGAATGCTTCAGTATAAAATTTCCATTTTCACCAACATCTGCTTTATACACCGGGCCAGACAAGTTATCCAATATTCTGTCCGCCCAACTCTTATAGTAATCGCTCTTCGAATAAGTGGACATTTCATATAAAGCGGAAGCCATTATTGCAGCTGCAGAAGCATCCCGATTGGCGAATGGGATATTTGGTGCATCGTAATCCCAATATGGAATACAATCGGTTGGAAAATTTATATGGTTTATAACATAATCAAAAGCTTTCTCCGCCTGTTCCAAATATCTTTTATCACCAGTTTCACGATAACATACAACAAAACCATAAATGCCCCACGACTGTCCCCTTGCCCAGGTAGTATGATGGGCGAAACCTTGCGCAGTATGCTTATTTCTCACTTTGCCGTCATTAAGGCTATAATCTACTACATGCCATGTGCTGTAATCAGGCCTGAAATGGTTTTTAATTGTATTATCTGCATGAGTTACGGCGATATTGTAAAAGGATGAATCACCTGAAAATTTTGTTGCATTAAACAGCAGCTCCAGATTCATCATGTTGTCTATAATAACCGGGCATTCCCATCCTCTTTCGGCCTGCCATCCCCTATCGACATTCCATGACTGAATTACGCCCGCCTCCGGTCTGTAACGTGTAGATAGCGAGCGGGCAGCCTGCACAATCACATCCCTGTATGCATCATTACCCGACAACCTCAACCCGTTACCATAACTGGCACCAATCATAAAACCAACGTCATGATGACTGGTCAGGTATTTAACGGAATCAAGCGCTTCGGTATATTTTATTCCCAGTTCTTTCCATTTATCGTCTTCGGTTAACTCATACAAATACCACATACTACCAGGAAAGAAACCTGAGGTCCAATCCTCCGGAGAAATGTACTGAATCTGACCGTTCACAAATGTCCTTGGATTAAGCACCTTTCCTGATTCTTCAATAATATTGGTTTGCAGACTATACTGGTTCGTAACGAATTTAAGGTTATCCCGAAAAAAAGAGCGGCTTATTCTCTTCTGGGTCTGACAGGAAGCTACCGCTAAAATAAGAATTATTAAGACAGAAAAAATTTGAACTTTTCTCATTCGTTTAAAATTTAAGTTTTTATACACCCTGAAAAATAATTATTCAGGTACCGGTTGCGATTTAACGATTTTTCATGAAAAATGAAAATCTTTGAAGTGGCGTTTATTTTTCACTTAGCGTATAAATTATTGCAAGTGTTCCTTTGTGCTGCCTTTTAAACCTGAATTTATCCAGCTGTACTGAATATCTGCCCTCCTGGAGTTCAATACTATTAAATGATTTTTTTTCCAGGGTTTTTCCCTTTAGATTTTTAAGTTCAATCAATAAATCGACTGTCTTTTTATTGCCGATATGATGAATAACAGGAACAATTTCATCGTCAGGCCCATACACAACATCCACATTGTTGCTGGCAGCCCACGTTCTTTGGAAGACCATTTTGTTGGTATACCAGGCTAGTTTCGGATGCCTCAAATTATCAATTAATGGTTTCTGATAAGTTCCCATATTTGCCCCTCCCCGAATAGTGCACCAAGAGAATCCATCGTAACCCAGCAGCATTTGTTTTTTCATCGATTCCCAGGCCGAAAATGCCTGCCAGGCCTGGCTTGCACGCCATTCATCGGATGTAAGGCGACGCCCGATACTCCCTTCATCGTATCCCCATTCGTATGAGTGGACCAGGTACCAGGGTTTTCCTTTGCTCAATTCCCAGTTGGGCTGCCCAATAGACTCTTCGTGCTCAAAATTAAAATATGCCTTGTCATTTGCTTCCAGACAAGATGCAGCAAAGCCAACAGGAGCAGTTCTGAGTTTTGACCATTCAGCACCGTATCCTGTATAGGCATCCTGACTGCCACGTGTGACTAAATCGGCCATATATTCAGGTACTGGCGTAATACGATTCCCTTCATAATCAAAAGTCCCGTCGTAATTGGCATAATGCGTATGACCCCATGCAGTGGTAGGTGTTATCAGGCGGCTTTGATCGGCTTCATAGAGTGTCCGGTAAATCTTCTGCACAAAATCATGAGTCTCAGAAATGTCGTGTTGTTTGAAACGGTTGGGATGATTTGATGCTTCCCAGATAACAATACTGGGATGGTTTATCACCTGCTTCATAAATTTGGGATACCCATCATAATCAATATTCCAGGATTCGCCTTCCCGTATAAACCCGGCTGTAGACCAGATCAGATAAATTCCCATCTGATCGGCAAACTCAGCATAACGTGGATCATTAATGCCATCTGCAGTGTCTTTTTCTGCATGCACGTGAATTCTTAACAGGTTTGCATCCATTTTTTGTATCATCAGCATTTCTTCTGCCACAGTTTCTACAGGTGCACAACGATTGTATTTTGCTATGGTCTCAATGGGAGTACGAAAGCCCATAATCTGAGCGCCATTTAACATTTCAGGCTTCCCGTTAATGTATAAATGACCGTCAGCCTGTTTGATTGTCCTTATTCCTGTTGTCACGACAAAATCGTCTACCGGATTTCCTTCTTTATCTTTTATGATGGTCTCAACCCTATAAAGGTTCGGAGACTCAGGGCTCCAGAGCTTAGGAGATTCCACAGCAAACTCAAAATTAAACTCCTGCTCAATCCTTGGCCTGACTTTCAATTCACTGGAGAAAGAAGCAACCCGCTCTCCTTCATTGGGAAACCAGGGATAATAATTTATTTCAATACTCCCTTCAAAAAAATCATGATTGGGGTATTCAAGGCTTACTTTATGTAATTGCTTTGCTTCTGCTCCAAGTTCAAGGGTAGATATTCCCACATGCTTTATTGCACATTTCGATGTAAGCACCAGTTTTGTTCTCCCTAAAAACCATCCAATATGATGATCAGTCGGTGTGTGAGGCATTGGTAGATTGAGTTTGTAGGGATTCACTCTGACGGCAATTAGATTATCCTGGTTTTTTTTCAGATAATTTGTAACTTCAAATTCTTTTGGATGTCTGTCATTCACAACTGCAACCACTTCATTATTTATCCAGACTTCACCACCCGGGTCCAGCGTTTCCAACTGTAAAAAAGCACGTTCAAATTCTCCTATATACTCTTTTTTTCTCAGGTAAAAATTTTCTCCCTTTTCCCTGATGCCACCATGAACGGCAGGTAAATCAGCCTGTTTCCAATGAGAATCATTAAAATGATATGTTTGCCAGTCGGAAACTCCAGGTTTAGTTTCAAAATTTTCATCCCAGATTACTTTTGAAGAGTATGGATAGTTTGCACTTTCCTCAGGTTTATGGTTGAAAAGGAATATATTGTCAAAGGAACAATTACCTGAAGAAGTTATTGCCAAATCAGTGATGGCTGTGACAGAGGAATCATTCATCAGGGAAAAGTCATAAACCAATTCGTTATTTACATAGCAGTTAAACCTTTTTTTTGTCATATCCCCTTCTATTACAAAAGCAATCTCTTCATCTTGCCTTACAGGAATAATTTGTAAATTATCATTCTTGTTACCAGATGTTGCGGACTTGCCAACACCAAGAGCAATGGCTGTTTTACCATTATTTCCAAACTCAATAACACATTGACTGTTTTCAGCAAGTTTTATATTGCTCTCCCATTTAAACCTCCAGGTTAACGGTTCTATAGGCTTCTGTATACGGGTATCGCTCAAAATCAATTTTCCTTCCGAAACAGAAGCACCAGGAAGTCTTGACCATTCTATTAGGCTTTTTGATTTTTCAACATCCTGTCCTTCTTTATAACCATAAGTTCTCCAGCCATTTAATTCAATGGTTTTACGGATATTTGTACCTGGTTGCGGTTTAATATTCTTGATAAGCTGATGTATCTCTTCATCAGAAACAATTTTCTTATTCAGCCTTGGATTGTTAAAATATACAGAAGCAAAATCAGCATAATCATTCAGGAAACGAACTCTGTCTTCTGTTTTCATCCAATCCTTTTCACCTTTGAAATCAGTCTCACCATTGGCCTTTGGGTCATCTGTAAAATGTCTTAACTCAAAGATCTGAGACGTATTTTGAGAATAAATATTATTTGGACAGAATATTCCGAAGTTTATAAATATTGCCAGGAAAATCAAAAGCCTGAGTTGGAATTTTTGGTTCAAAAAATGACACATAGTTATTTGTTTTTATTAATCGACAAATATAAAATAGTTTTATCCAAAAGATGTATTTATCTTGCAAAATGAAATAATTAACGATTGGAAAATTCATTTTTCCCAATTAAACGAAACGATATGAAAGGAAAGCAATGTGATTTTACCAGTATTAACACTTATGAAATAGAATATATCAAAAACATGGGCAGGATTACAGTCATTTTTGTATTATTATTATTAAACATTCAAATGGTATCTGGTAGTAAGTATGAATTCTCCGTTAAAGGGAACAAATTATTATTGAATGATACCGAAATAAAAATAATAGGACTCAGGACCTCCAATGCATTAATATCTGATACCACAACCCAACAATTAATCGCTAATCTGGATGAATTTAAATCGTACGGAATAAACACCGTGAGCGTCTATTTTATGGGTTCAAGGTTTGGTGATGTTAAAGGCTACTTACCTGATTCATCACTTGATCCTGTTTATGCAGACCGAATGTCGAAAATAATAGAGGCTGCTGACGCAAGAGGTATGATTATACTTGTTGGTTGCCTGTACTGGAGCACTTCAAAAGCCAAAGAGGAACTTTTACACTGGCATGAAGCGGATGCCGCAAAAGCTTTAGCAAATACTGTAAAATGGCTGACAGAAAATAACTACCGGAATGTGTTTGTTGATCCCGATAATGAGGGAATGGCATGGCAGGAGAAGAAATGGAAAATTGAAAACCTTATTAAAGCAGCACATTTGGTAAATCCGGAAATAATGGTAGCCAACAATGCAAAATATCATGTTCCCAATGCCGATTTGAATATCCATTTTGGACCTAAGGAAACAGGCAAACCTTATATTGCTACAGAAGCAACTCCGGCCCTGGAGTCAGGCAGCTATTGGGGAAGCTACAGCAAAGAGGAGGGTTATTACAATTACATCCGAATTGGTGTATATTCCAATTATTCAAAAAACCATCAGATAAATCAAACGAAAACAGATATTGAAAAATACAACGGACACATGCTGGCATCTACATGGCTCCAGGCAGGCCAGGCCGAAAATATTAACGGCCCTTTTATGATGCCCGGAGGATATTCAGACATTGATGACATAAACAGGAATGTTAAGCAACTGCATCCGGATGCCGGTATAAAATGGTGGCTCGAATATGTAAGAGAAAATTTCGGGCAATGGAATCCTCCTCCACCAGGAAAATAATTAATGAATTCAAATGATATACCTCTGAGAACTCCTGCATAAGGTTTCCAGGACATTTTATCATTCGTCAAATTATTCTTTTATTTGTTTTATAGTATCCGCTTCAACGGGGGCTGAATTATTTAAATGGAGTTGCCATATATCCTTCTATATCAGTCCAATGCCTTAACATTATTTTCCGTTTTCTTTTTAGTTGTTCAATTAAATCCGGCCCCAGTAAAAAGGTATCTTCATATGCCGGGTCTACTGCGTGAGAAATAAATTTCATTCCACCATCAGCCAGGATATTTATAAGCTCCTGTGTATTGTCAAGTTCATCGCGCATCACTGCCATAAATGCCTGCAAATCAGCATCCCCTTCCCATGTAGGTATCTTATCGGGCCGGTGCGGTGGCATGGTAAGTCTTTCAGCATTCCGATCGCGGATTAATTGTGCTTCAGCAAAATTTCCTATACTCCGGAAAATACTGCTGTGAATTTTTAAAGCTTGAACCATATTTTGTAAAAAGGCTTTTTCAGGGGCATTATTATTCACTCTTTCAAACATACCGATTGCCCTGTCCAATCTGCCTGCGTATGAACTTGCAGCCCCCGATGTAAGCGTTCTGTGAGCACCGTGAATATCGGTATAATCCATGCGAGCTTCTTCTTCCGAAGGATTAAAAACGTGGCTTAAAAAATAGCTTTCTTCCTCAATAGATAATAATTGTGGTGCAACGACCAATGGACGCGTAATATGACGCGCTGAAACTCCCCAATACATTCCCGAAGCGCCTCTTAAAGCAATGTTTTTATATTTATTTGCCTCCTCAAGAGCTGTAAAGGCTTTGTAAAGTAATTCAGCATTTTCTTCCCCACCCCATTCTTCACAAAGCTGATAGAGTTGTTTTTCCTGTGCCATAAATCCTTCACCGGTTGGATACTCCAGATTTTGAATCAGCAGGTTCATAAATTTATCAATTGTTTCCATGTGTTCATAGCCACGATCATAAGAAGCACGGAAACTTATAAAAACAGTATTTGTCTTTTCACTTTTAATGGAATTGATGTTCTGAATGATTTCCAATGGATTGAATAACCCCCGCACAGGATAATTTCCTACTATCATGCTGCTGATGCCTTTTACTTCATCGGAGTTATGACTTTGAAAATAACATCCCTCCGGCAGGTGACGGTAAATATCTTCCTTTTCTTCATCCGAGAACATCGAACCTGTAAGGTAAATGGAAATTTCTTCCCCTGCTTTTTCTGCTCCTTTTTTAAAAGAATTCATCAGCGTCTCAACACGTTCTCCCATGCTGTAGTTTTTACAATGTGTTGGACCATTGGGTCCTACATATTGCCAGTCGGACCAACAAATGCCTGAACCTGCATCATTTGTTTTAAAAAAGAAGGTATGGATTTCGGGTACATTTCTTAATAGTTCGGCCACCATATTGGAGTACATTTCCTGCGTCTCCCTCACACTGATGCATGGTGCGAATGCCGGGTAATTTCCACGGCGCGGATGGTCAACCCTCGGGCCCATCATATCGGGATACTGCTCAAAAAATTCCTCTGGAAGAAAATTGGGTTCATAGCTCCAAAAAGCACCTTCAATATCAAAATCACGAAGAATTTTTGCTTTTGCAATTATCAATTCACGGTTCTTATTTACAAAGTCAGCAGGAATAAACGGAGCAATCTTGGGATCGGGAAAAAACTTATACGGTGTAGGGTTTTTACTTGCATATTCATACCAGTAATTTCTACCTTCGGGTATCTCATGAAACCCTTTATCTGCAAGATTGCTGACATTTACCTCCACCCGGCCGTAAGGTTTCAGCCGGGCTGCCTGCCGGGCTAATTCACGAAATTCATTCAAATCACTTACTGGTGCATGAATCACAAATATTTTTTCTGGTTTCCCTAAAGGCGCCAACCGAGAATTGCCTTCATTTTCAATCCTCTCAACTGCTTTGCCTGTATATATAATAACCAGAAATAATATACATGTCAAAAGATTTCTCAATTTTAAATTTTTTATTGCCATTTCTATTATTTTCTTTTGATAAAATTGTGAATAATATTAATTAACCCCGACTGTTCCCGGTTCACTTTCATTCCAACGATTATCCACAGAGATTACTTTATAGTACAAACCGTTTGGTTTCTCAGGCAATATGTCTGTAACAGAGTTTTTCAGCACCGACCGGATGATTGTTTCATTGTTGCATTTAAAGTCGGGTGATTCTCCACAATACACCGAATAATGATGAAAATCAGAGGCTATAGAAGGATCCCACATCAAATGAACCTGGTTATCTTTTACTACAGCTTTAACATTTTGAACCTTTTCAGGGGCAACCCCATCAGCCGGATACAAACCTTCAGGAATAAAATTATCGGTAGTCAGAAGTACCATATCCAGTTTCAAATCATCATCCCTGGAAGTTATATCAAGAACATCATTTCTTCCTTTAACACTGTGCTGTCCTATTTTTAACCACTCCCATTCTTCAGAATCAACAGAACCTGCCACTTCGGAAACACTCCAGTTTCCCTGGCCTTTCACCCTTCCCCAAACAGCATAATCGCCGGAAGGCACTTCCGCTAAAGAAACAGATATTTTACCTGTAGACGCCTTTTCATCAGGAGACTCAGGGTTTATCCGAACCGTCTGAAATCCATTGGCATATCCATCAAAAAATCGTCGGGCCGGTGGAGTCAAATCCATTTCTTCTGCCTCGAAATAAAATGATTTTGCCCCATCAACTGATACTTCATTGGAAAATAAACTTTCCAGACCGGAATGCTCAACAGAAGCCACAGCATAATATTTCCATTTACCATCAACTGTTACTTGATTCCTGATAATTGGGCTGTCATTTAGCCTTGTAAAATTCCGCCCGCTGTCGTTGGAACCATACAGGTTATAACCTTTCACCTCCAGATTTCGCTTTGGCGTTTCCCAGGAAAGCATTTCGCCGCTCAATTTTATGTTGACGGGAGCATCAGGTCTTCTTGTATAAACCATTTGCAGCTCTGTACTGCCAATCATGTTTTCATTATATACCAGCTTTGTATAATCAGGGCTTGGCCTGCTATAGGTTGTTGAAGTCCATGAAAACTTTGTAAAATACCTGGCAACACGCATAACTGCTCCCGGATCATCAGAGGGAATCATAAGATGCTGGTAGTTTACGTCATCTCGTCTCCCGTTGGTGAAAACATACTTATTATCGATTGAAACTCTTCCATAATCTGTAACAATGGTATTTTTCCAGTTTGCCCAGGGAACAATTTTTTCTCCCGGAGTAAAAGTCATGCCAATGTCTCCTGGAACAAAAACATTTAAATGACCTCCAAAATTGGCAACCATTCCATTTTTACCATGACTGGCATGACCGGAACTAAAGCTTGGTGCAAGTCCGGTTTCTCCTGAATCAAGGTTTAACCACCATCTTTCATAGGTATAACAATTGGCCCATGATGCAATATTGTCGTCGCCAGTAATACTGACATCTTTTAACCGGGTGGGCAATTCAATATACCGGGCTTTTTTATTTTTAACATCTACAATATACAGGTACGGAGTTTCACGAAACCCTACCACTATATTTCCATTTGGTGTAAAATGCTTGAATTCAACATACGACCGGGTATATTCCGGTGTTGTAAAGTCAGCAATGAATTCCTCTTCATCCGAAACTTTATTCCATGAAAATATCGAAAACTGACGACCGTTTCTTTTCATCAGAAATAAAATATCGGGATCGGTTTCACTCCACATTTTCCAGGCGGCCCCCTTAGGACCAGCAATCAGCTTTCCGGTTCCCGGCAAGAGAATTGGGATACCATCAATTTTCCTTCTGCTCTCAAAATGAATTGCAGCACCATCTCCAGACCAGATATCTCCCTCACCAAAATAATCATCACCTGCACTGGTGGTTAAACGGGTGGTAACAGCTCCGGTTGCGTCATCCCTGAAAATAACCATTTCTTCCTCTTCAATGACCGGGAGTTGTAAGTTTTCTCTGTACTTCAACGCTTCCAGACCATGATAGGGTCGTGGATCAAAATTTTCATCTCTGATGGTTAACCCGGCACCCAGCAATTTCTCCTTTTCCTTCTTTGAAAGTTTTGAAACAAATTTCAATTCATCAAGAATCAGATGTGTATGGTTATCCTGTATGTCGATTCCCAATGTAACTCTTTGATTTCCACTTATACGCTCATTATCATAATCTTTTAAATTAATAACTGTTGTACCAGTTGTGTAGCCAAGTTTGGTTCTGAAACCATTTATATAAAAATAGCTGCTGGTGCCTTTTTCCCTCACATTTAAAACGACATAATGATATTTGTCTAAATCCACCAGGCCATAATTTTTCCGAAGGTTTGTTGAGGTATCAATTGTCGATTCAATCCAGGGCCACTTTTCAGCAGCGAATTCCAATGTTCTGTATTTATGATGGATTCTTAATGCTCCATCAATAACTTCCATTTTCACAACCGGGGCTACGGAATCCCTTTTAGAATCAATCTCCCACCACCCTTCAGCTGAGGAGAAATCATCGAATAACCCGATTGTTTTATTTTGAAAATTACAAGCTACATAAATTAAAAAGGAGGTAAAAAAAATTAGCAACAGTCTTGATTTCATTTTTTGTTTAATATTTAGTTTAAAAAATATCCGGATGCTGAATGGATGCATGAATTGCATCAATAAGAAATCCATTCAAATCTTCATTTTCTGTAGTCGATTGAAAATGCACATAATTAATTCTGTTAAGTATCGATTTGTTTATGGGCTTTATAAATTCATCGTCATCAATATTTAGGATGCATTCGTCTGTCTGGAAGTTATTCCATTCAAATGTTACATCATGCCATTTACCAGGGTTTAATACTTTATTTCCCTTAATTACGCCCGAATATGGGCTTTTTGTTGCCGGTAGTTCATTCTCACTTGTATTTAAAACAGAATCATTTATAATTTTTGTCTTCCATTTTAATCCATTATCCCTGCTGTAAATGTAAATACTCTTTGTACGCTTTTTCCAGTCACCTTCAAAGCCATAATGTCTGATTTCTCCATCCGGCAATAATACTAAGCCATTAAAGGCATTATCAGGAGGGGTTCCCACAAGCACAGGAGCATAAATAATTTCATATAATCCTGTGGCAAGAGCCCCGTTTTGTCCTTTTACCCAAAAACTAACTGGCAGGTTTAGTATCAGCAATGAAACCAGGAGTTTTACATTTATCAGTTGAATTAAGTAAAAGGTTTGCATATAAATATTTTCAGCAACCGGCAAGGCAGCTTTAAAATGTAAATTTTACTCCCAAATGAGCCTGTTATCAAACAGGTAATTTATCATTTCCTCATATAAGATTAGCTGAATATCGAGTATTTCATCGTGCGACACAATAGGTTCCGGAGATCTTTCAGATGTAGTTCCATGAGGACATTCAAATGTAAATGCCATAGTTCCTGAAACATGATGCAATGCACTTATAAGGTTGAAGCTGGTTCTTGGAGGGAATTGTTTGTCTTCAACCCCAGGATTTCCCAACCAATCGAAAGGTGGATGAGGCAATCCTTCTTTTTCATAACGCACATTAAGTTTTTTCATCAACTCATCAATGCGTTCTTTCATAAACCAGGCTTCATAGGCAGCAGGCAAAATTCGCGGAGGATTTCCATGCGAATGCAATGAAACAGTCATATCAGGCGCTTCCCTCCGTGCAATGTCCATGATAGCTTTTGTTTCTTCAGACATGGGAGAAAAGAAATCATCGTGCATCATATTTATTCCGTCATCATTGAAATAAGCTCCCAGTATTGAAACATCACCTTTCATCGGGTGCACTGATTTAGTTCCCGGCCAGCCCCATAAAGATCCATCCTTACGTGTTCCCTGGCCATATTTTGTCATGATGTTAACAGGAAGCCCCACAAAGCTGTCATATGGAACTCTTCTCCTTCCATCCGGGTTACCACATGGTACAATAATTACCCTGCTTTGATCAAGCTTTCTCTTAAGGTTTGGCCATTCCCTGCCCCTGTGATCCCTTCCTGTTTCCATAAGATGTATCAGGTTTACAAGTCCGACAATGCCTTCTGCTTCCTGTCCGTGAACCGGACCAAGAAAATAAATTACAGGCTTGGTATCTTTGGTTTTTTTGGCATAAAAACCAGGATTTCTTGCTCCCAAAGCCGAATTATAATTCGCCTGTGATTGAAAATCCTCCTTTTCCCCGTAAAATACTGCATATACTGGCAACCCTCCGGGTGAGACTGCTATTGCCTTAACTTCCCCTCTTTTTACATTCTGCAACTCATTATCGATATCACTCAGTTTTCCCTTATAAAAATCAGGCAAATCGGTGGCATTAGGCGGGTCTCCTGCTTCAATGGCTATTTGCGAATATCCATTTTGCAAAGTGAAATAAAACACTAAAAAAAGCACTGCAGCAAGTTTACCAATAAACCTGCCATAATTTTTTAATCCCACAAAAATTGTTTTGTTCTCAGTTCTCATTTTATTATTCTTTTATTTTAAACAGATGAACTATTTGTCAGCATCTTTTCCAACGGTTATGGTAAATGTGCCCCACGTCACATTCCTTTTTATCGTTTTCCATTCCTTTACCTCATAACTTGCCAAAAACTTGATTTTATGACCAATCGGGCAATCTTCAGCAATATGAACAACCGAAGAAACAGCATATCCATCGCCCCATTTATCGGGTTGCAAATCAACATGAATCCGTTCAGAGTCTACATATGGGTCGTCATAATAAAGACGGGTACGGTGGTTAATTTGATATATCATTATTGATTCACCAGGTTCAGCTATGTTATTACCATTTCCACTGCCAAATATTTCACTGTCGCCGTCATCTATCCCTATTTCAGTAAATTCAGGAACATCAAAAAATACAGGTGCATCGAATTCATCCTCCCATCCTTTTCCGTTTTTATCTGTAACAGTTATATTAAACCTGACCCTGAAAGGAGAACCGTCGGAAGGTGGGTCATTTGAAGCAGTTATCTTAAAATCATGTTCCAACCATTTATCTTCTGCAGATGGAATATCATTGATTTGCAGCGTAGGATTGTGAATTGTTACCTTATCGGTAGAGGTACTTAATGTTATCTTTAATTCTTCACCTGTACTACCTCCGCGATTTAACAGATGCAACTTCATAGCACATTCCTTTTTATGTTCCAGGAAAGCACTTTCCCCATTCACCTTATGATTCAAAAACACAATTTCAGCAGGATCATTCTTTTTAAAAATACCAAATTGATGTGGTTCATTACCCACTGAAAAACGAATCCTTCCATCTGCATCACTTTTTACAGATGTCATCAACTTTTTATTATGCTTCTTATTGTAACTTAACAGGCTATAACTGGAATTTGGCTGATATACCGGTGCGGTTTTAACACTTAATTTCACACCATGAACAGGAATTCCCTCAGGCTGCCATTTTTTTGTTGTAATTCCCATTCCCCCTTTTGTTACTCCATGCAGCTCAATAAATCCAGGTTCATTGAGGTTACTTTCAATTTCATATCCCCATACTTCAAAATTCGGATATAAATCAGCATGATGCCAGCGCTCTGGTTTAGGTAATGGATTTTTAAAAGATTTAACCACAAAATTAAAAGCATCCGTAAAACCTGCAGGCATCAATGTATGACCTCCTTCATAAACCTGATACTCGTAATCCAGGTCTTTTTCGCGTATCGCTCCCTGATGTACTTCATTATTAAGATAAACCAATTCACCGCTGGTACTGTTGTGAAAGCGCAATTTAATTCCAAGCAGATTTTTAAAAAAATACCGGACACTGTATAGCGAATGGTTATCTGGGTAACCAATAAAAAACTCAGGTGATCCTTTTGAATTTACAGCAGTACCAACAAGATGCGGATATTTTCCCGCAAGAAAAAAAGACATGATGCCACCCATGCTATGACCGATAATTGCCCGGTTTTCCCGATCGGCAAGTGTCCTGTAAGTTGCGTCAATATGGGAAACAAATTCAGGGAAGTAATCTTTGAATTGAATTTCATAGTTTATATTTGAGTGAAATCCAATATTATATGGTCGAATATCTGAATCGATGGAACGGCCATTCCATGCAACCATAATTACTGAATTCTTTTCTACCAGTTCCTGAGCCAGTTCTGAAAGAGCCATTTCATGAGACCCCTTGTTACCATGAAAATAATAAATTACAGGATATTTTTTACCAGAAGTTTTATAATCTGCAGGAAAAAAAATCCGGTAAGGCTTTTCTCTTCCAAATACTTTACTGTAATGTGAATTGTCTTCCTGTGATAAGGCAGCTGGTAATGTGCTGGAAAAGAAAAAGAGCAGAAGAGAGAATATCAGAAAGATTTTTTGTGATTTTTTCATTTCATCTAATTAAATAATAATAAAATTTAATATCCTGATCTCGGAGGTCTGTATGTACTTAATTCAACCAACGGATAAAGCTCCATAGCTCTCTCCCGCAATTGATCGGCTTCTGACTTACGGTTTAACCCTTCCAGAGCCAGAGAGCTTGTAAATAATTTAACAGCTTTAGAATTTGCTTGCCGCTGGTTTTCAACCATTGGATCGCCTTCCGGATCCTGTTCCGGAATTATTTCATTCTCCATTGCTGTTAGCAACTCTTTATAATTTTTTTCAGCTTCCTTTTTCTTTCCAAGTGCCTCAAGTGCTTTTGCCTTAAAGAATTTATAAGCATCACCATCAGCCACTTCATAACCTGCTGTCTTTTCATAATAACCTCGAGCCTCAGCTTTTTCCCCGATCGCTTCCAAACTCCGGGCGATATTATAATATTTCCTTGAATGATTCGTGTTTGGCTGCTCAGCAACTTCCAAATTCATAGGGTATTCAAGCGACTGTTTATAATACTCCAATGCCTTCTTATAATTCCGTTTATTCATCTCTTTGTCGCCCAGTTTTATATTACTCTGAACCCACAGCTGGTGAATTCCGTATCTTCCTTCCCACGAATTAAAATGCGTTTTTTGTAACCATTCCAGGGCATTTTCATACTGACCCGTAATTACATATAACTCAACCAATTGAGAAACAGCTTGATTGTAACCTGCCACAACAGAAAGATTTTCTTCGAATAAAGCAACTTGATCGTTATAGGGAATATTCAGTTTTTTGTTAAGTAATCCCAGTTCCACAATTACTTTGCCGGCTGTGGGATCAGCTTTTAATGCAGATACATATGCATTTTTTGCTCCCTGTAAATCTCCCTGTTCCTGGTAGGCCAAACCCAGATTCCGGAATGCCACACCCTGGGCCGGATTTAATTTTACTGATTTTTCCCAATGCCTTACAGCTTCCTGTTTGCGGGCACGGCTGTAATACAGCATAGCTATAAGATTATGGGCTGTTGCATCTTCAGGATTTACACCTAAACTCCACTCCAGTACTGGAAATGTTTCCAATCTGTTTGGAAAGGTATAAGTGGCATCAGTTGAAGTAGCTTTTACCAGCTCCGAAACTGTCTCCTGCTGCTTCCCAAGCAAGTTTTTATAATACGCCCTGTAGTAATGTATAAGGGGAGACCCACCTGAATTCTGTTCATTAATGAAAGTATCGAGCACCTCTACAGCATCATTATATAAACCAATTCGGGCAAACCGAATTGCCAGTTCCAGGTAATTATCACTGTCGGCACGCATTATCTGTTTCAGCTTGCCGGCGGCTGCCAGCTTTTCATGATTTGATGCACCGGATTCATTTAAAGAAATGAGCTTAGCAGCGTGAAGAAAATGATTCAATGGATCTATTTCCAATTGTTTCTCTATGAGATCAACTGCTTCAATATGTTGCCCCAGGTGTGAAAGCACCAATCCTTTAACCGCCCAGGCTTCCGTATTGTCGCCATTTCCATTGATGCTTCTATTGATATATTCGAGTGCAAGAGCCGTCTGAGATTTACTTAATGCAATTTGTGCCAGGTTAAAATAAGCAGGGGCATACCAGGCTAAATCGTATGTCGACCTGTTAAAACTCTTTTCTGCAGCCGTTATATCTCCCAGCCATAATTCTGCCAATCCTTTATTGTACCATGCTTTAAAATAATCTTCGTTTCTTTTAAGTGACCTATCAAAATAGTGCAGAGCTTCCTTAAACTTTCCTTCCTTCAAGGCCAGTTCACCCAAAGCATTGTTGGTACGGATATCTCCCTCATCTCTTTTTAGTATCTCATTGTAATATTCAATTGCCTGTTCCTTATTGTTGTATTTATTCAATCTGTCGGCAATTGTAAAAAGCTCATCCTGAGATCTGACTTCCTGAGGTGGCCGTGGCCGTGGTTCCGGCTCAGGAAGCAGCAAACCTGAGGGTTTTGGATGACTGAAAGTTAAAAGCGTATCCCCATTGGAAGCTATAACTGACATTTTAAGCTGGTGCAAAAAGGCATTTTCAGAAACTTTTGCCTCACCTGTAAAAGGTTTGGCCGGGTCAGCATTTACTTTCCTGTTAAAAATATCTTTCCCTCCCAAAGTTATTACAATTGATGCATTGTTATTTTTTCCTGTGGGAGACCATCCAAAAATTACTTTCCCACTCTCCAAATTCAGTTTCAAAGCCCCTTCAAGGTTTGCATAATCAAATACACCAATATCTCTAACCGGAAACCAAAAATGACTGAAAATTTTTGTTTCACCTGGCATAATCCAAAAGAAACTTGGTTGATTATCGGAGAAAGCACCAGCCTGTGGTTCAAAATAAGGTAAATCGCCATCGGTGAGTATATTTTCCCATATCCTGCCTGAAGGTGCCGTTCCCCAGGTCCACAATTTTTTACCTCTTACAATATGGTGATCAGCAAAATGAACTATTCCTGCATTCTCCTCCGGACTGTAACCCCCAAAATAATCCGATTCAGAATCGACCGTAAAATAACTGCCGGCTCCTGAAATATTTTTCCAATAACTCAAATCCACCCCATCGTGAACCGGCCAGTTATAGAACTCCCGTTTCCCATGGCCTGTCATGACTTCACCAGGAATGACTGCCTGATAATTTTCAGTTGCACGTACCGCACTGGTAGCCCAATATTGAAAGCTTTGCTTATAAGGAGTACTGTTATATAGTCGAATCTTAGTTTCCACCCAGTTTCTGCCGGGGTGCACAGCTGTCCCTACCGACCACCTCATGCCGGTTAACCGATCAATCTCACCTACCCAGGCAGTTTTGGAACCATCAGTTTCCTCTGTTAAAACCCAATCTGTTTCCCGAAATCCACTAGGCCGATGACCAATTGGAAAGTTCCATTCCACTCCTCCGGAAATCCATGCTCCAGTTATACCAACCAATCCGGGTTTTATGACTTTCTGATCGTATAAGAATTCATATCCGTTTGTTTTATCCGTAGCACCATGCAATCGTCCGCCAATTTGAGGAAGGACCAATGCCTTTACATATTCGTTTTCCACATATACAGCGTTGTATGTATGGCTTCCTTTCGTATTGGTTAACCTGTCATACATTGTATATGGGTAGCGGTACATCCTCCAGTCAGGCATCTTTTCCGGAGCTTCTACACCATAAGTTGGTAATTCCAATGGTTTCTCATATATATTAACCTGACTTGTCAGCGGACCTCCTGAAAGCAGAAATAACATGCCCGTAATCACATAAGAGATTTTTATACAACAACAGCCACTTATCCACTTATTCTTCATAAATCGATAATCTTCAATTATTTATCTTTATAACAAAATGTTTTAAAATTGTAAATATAGGAAATAAAATAAAATACTTTAATATTTTTTATATTGCCTTTCAATAATTATACATTACTTTTGATGCTGTAAAAAATAAATATAAAATAACGTTTTAAAAACATTTAACTTGACTTTTTCCTTATGAAACTTTTTAAAATTGAATATACTAATGAGTAAAAATAAAACTTATTCCGGTTTGCAGCTTTATTCTTTAGTTGCATTACGTCTGTTTATTGGGTGGCATTTATTGTATGAAGGAGTTACAAAATTGCTGATACCAAATTGGACATCGGCCGGATTTCTTCGGGAGTCGCAGTGGATACTCACAGGTTTTTTCAACTGGGTAATTTCCAATCCAAATGTATTAAACATTGTAGATTTTTTAAATACTTGGGGGCTCATCGCAATTGGAATCGGATTAATAATGGGGCTATTTAGTAGAGCTGCAGCCATATTTGGATCGGTTCTTTTACTTCTCTACTATGCTACTACACCTCCACTAATAGGATTGGAGTATTCCCTGCCATCAGATGGAAATTATTTAATCATAAATAAAACCCTGATTGAGGCACTTACATTATTTGTTCTGGCAGTTTTCCCAACCAGCCATATTATCGGTCTGGATTTGTTGTTACAGAAAAGAAAAAGTTAATTTAAAGTACGCTTAATTGACATTAAAAAATGGCCACTAATAAAGAACATAGAAAAAAATCAAGCAGTAAAAACTTCCAGTCAGGAAGCGTTAACCAGGGTAGACGCACTATGCTGAAAGCTTTGGCTGGATTACCTGTTTTGGGAGCATTATCGTACGGAACATTTAAGAGCTGGACTTATGAAAGCAGTAAAAAAAGAAACGTGATTAAGGAGTTAGGTTTTGAGGAACTTTTTAAACCGACTGCAACCATTTCAACTTCCAGAGGAAGTAACTCAAATAAATTACGTATCGGTTTCATTGGATTTGGTGATCGTGCAAATCAACTGGCCAGTGGGCTTGGCTTTATTCATGAAGCCACTGTTGAAGGACTTCAAGAAAGGGGCAGGCTTGAACATTTCCTTGCACAAGAGGATCTCAATGTTGAAATGGCGGGAATATGCGATGTATTTGATCTTCATGCCACGAAAGGTATGGAAATCGCAATGAACGGTTTAAGGGTGAATGGAGACAAAGGTGCAAAGTATGATGTAAAGAGATACCGCACCTACCAGGAAATGCTCGATGATAAAAATATAGATGCAGTGATTATTGCTACTCCTGAGCACCTGCATGCCCAAATGACTATAGATGCTGTTCATGCAGGGAAACATGTTTATTGCGAAAAGAGTTTCACCCGTACAGAACAGGAACTTTACGATGCCTACGATGCAGTAAAAAACAGCAATATTGTTTTTCAATTGGGCCATCAGGTTACTCAAAATTTGGTATATCAGCAGGCAAAAGATATTATTGACAATAATATTCTGGGTAAAATCAGCGTGATTGAAACTACAACCAACAGGAATTACGCAGGAGGGGCATGGATACGTCATGTGGATGCACAGGGAACCCCAAAACCGGGAGATGAAAAAACCATCGACTGGAAACAATGGCTTGGATCCCGCCCATATGTTCCTTTTAGTATTGACAGGTATTATAACTGGACGAAATTCTTTGATTACAGCACAGGATTGCTTGGCCAGTTATTTACTCATGAGTTCGATGCGATTAACCAGGTTTTAAATATCGGTATTCCCAAATCGGTGGTGTCATCGGGAGGTATCTATTACTGGAAAGACAACAGGGATATCCCCGATGTGCTGCATTCGGTTTTTGAGTATCCGCACAAAGACCTGACATTGTTTTACAGTGCAAGTCTGGCAAGCAGCAGGCAACGGCCAAGGTTAATAATGGGGCACGATGCTTCAATGGAATTAGGCGGATCATTAAAAATCACTTTTGACTACAACTCGACCAGGTATAAAAAGCAGATTGAGGAAGGGATACTTGATACAAATCAGCCAATGATAACAGTTAGTCCGGGGTCGGGGGCTGTTGATGCAACAAGTTCAGCTACTGAAAAATATTACACTTCCAGGGGATTAACATCAACGTTTGTCGATGGAAGGCATATTGATGTTACACACCTTCACATTAAAGACTGGCTGGATTGCATCCGTAATGGCGGAACCCCACAAGTTAGCATTGATAAGGCTTTTGAAGAAGGTGTAGCTGTTATGATGGCACATAAATCCTATGTAGAACAAAGACGTGTTGAATGGGACCCTGTGAAGCGTAAAATCATTTGACCTATGCACTCCCAGCTCTCAATGAAACAATTTGATCGTAGTATTTCCTAAGTGAAATTTTAAGAAAAACGACAATCAAATATGGCTTCAAAAAAAGCAAAAACATTCTCCAGAGGGGTATCTGGCTGAATATTATGTGCAGGTGATACAATGTATCCGCCTCCTTCACCAAATACATCCATCCGTCTTCTGACTTCATCTCTGATTTCATCAGGTTTACCATATGGGAGCAATTCCTGCACATCAATACCTCCGAAAAAAACCAGATCTTTTCCATAGGTGGTTTTCAAAAATTCAGGCTCCATTCCTTTAGCAAGTGGTTGTACAGGATTAAGAATGTCCAGACCAATCTCAATAAAATCCGGAATAATCGGAAGTATAGAACCACAACTGTGCCAGGCCAATTTAATATCGGGGCGAACTTTACGGAATTCTTCGAACATATATTTTATTCGTGGTTTAAATATCCTTCTCCACATTTCCGGATCGATAAGCATGCCTTGCTGCCCGCCAAAATCATCCCCGCACCAAAGTATATCCACGCCCATCTCTAAAAGCTTTATCCCGGCAATCAGATTTTGCTCCATTATTTTATCCAGCAGGTATGGCACATATTCAGTTTCCAGAATTAAATCGATCAGGAATTTTTCCATTCCGGTGAGATACCAGGATGTTTCAAAAAACATAGTTTCTACATCCCCAATAATAGCATGACTCTTTCCATATATATCCATTACTTCTTTAGCTTTTGAATATCTTATTTCCAGATTATGATCAGGGAAAGGGTAATTAAGTATTTCCTCTTTCACTTCAGCATGTGCCAAAGGATATTCATCAAATTCGGTATAAATACCGGCATTCTTATAGATCATACCCCATTCATTTTTGATCCGGCCATCAGGCAATTCAATTGTCTGCCCTGAAGGCGGGGCAGTTGCAGCAACCGCGATTATATCAACTCCTAAATGAATTAATAACTCCGTATGAGAAATTCTTGCGGATTCCATGGCATCAATTGGTGGCTCATACGGAAGGCCTGTTGAATCACTTAATTTTTTGGCCATCTGGGGAGTTAAAGATACATAAACCGGGGGGCGATCAGGTTGTTGATGATTTATGGATGCTATTGTCCGTTCCCGCGAGTTCATAATGCTTAAAAGTTTAAATTAATAATCTTCAAACTATGGAATTTGAAAGATTTTTATCTGGAATAAATGGAATCTGCAAGATATATGTTTTTAAATCTTAATTTTGATTTTTATTTGTTTTTTTAAATCAAAATATCTTTCCGGTTAAACCTTTTAAGGAATGAATAAACAACCATGGTTTTTGTATGCCCTCACAACAACCTTGTTTTGGGGAGTATGGGGAGCTTTGATTGAAATACCTGAAAAAGCTGGTTTTCCTGCAACATTAGGATATATTGTTTGGTCATTAACTATGATTCCCTGCGCACTGTTTGCCCTGAAACTTATAAAATGGAACCTTGATTACGACTGGAAATCTATTTGTTATGGTTTAATAATTGGTTTTTTGGGATCAAGTGGTCAATTAATTCTATTTCATGCTTTAAAAGAAGGCCCAGCCTATCTCGTATTTCCAATAATATCATTATCGCCTACCGTTACGGTCCTTATGTCTGTTCTCTTTTTAAAAGAATCGACAACCAAACGTCACTGGGCGGGAATACTAATTGCACTATTTGCCATTTTGCTCATGTCATACCAGGAACCTCAATCCTCCGGCTCCGGTTTTCTTATTTGGTTTGCCCTTGCAATTTTTGTATTTCTTGCATGGGGGATCCAGGCTTTTTTCATGAAGCTGGCCAACAATTCAATGAAAGCTGAAAGCATCTTTTTTTATATGATGATTACAGGTATTTTATTAGCTCCATTAGCTTATTTTATGACTGATTTTAACCAGCCTATCTACTGGGGATTTAAAGGTTTATACCTGAATATAATAATTATGACTTTTAATTCTATTGGTGCATTGACTTTATTGTATGCAATCCGGTATGGAAAAGTGATCATTGTGGCACCTATGACAAATGCTGTTGCCCCGCTTATAACCATTTTGTTGTCATTAATCATTTATGTTGTAATTCCACATCCCGTAATTATAGCAGGAATGGGTACTGCACTTGTAGCAGTTTATCTAATGGCAAAATGATTTATATTTCTTATTGTTTTTATAATTTTACAATTATAAGTATCATTATAGATTCCAACTAATAAACTACTATTATTGAAATTGACTAAAAAAATTTGCCATGAAACATTCTTTTACTGTATTGTATTTATTCTTAATTCTCTTTACCTCCTGCAATTCAAATAAAAATGAGACCACTTTCACCTTTGAATCCAACGACCAGGGAATTGAACTCCGGGAAAACAACCAGCCTGTATTTTTCTATCAGAGAGCTCCAAAATCCCTGAAAGGTGAATATATCTGCAACAACTACCTGCACCCGTTATATAGTTTAAATGGCGATATCCTGACCGAAGAATTCCCTTTGGATCATCAATACCATCGTGGAATATTTTGGGCATGGCATCAGGTATATATAAATGGCAATAGTGTTGGTAACAGCTGGATAATGGAAAATTTAAGCCATGATGTTATCGATTTACACACATCGGCCAGGAAAGGAACTGCGAAACTTGTTGCAGAAGTTCAATGGAAATCTCCAATTTTTGAAAACGAAAAACCATTCATTAGTGAAAAGACGACCATTACTGTCCATCCTTTACAGGATAAAGTACGAAAAATAGATTTTGCTATTGCATTAAGAGGATTACTGCCAGGAGTTGAACTGGGAGGTGCTGCTGATGAAAAAGGTTATGGTGGCTTTTGTACGCGGGTAAAATTACCGGAAGACATTGCATTTACCTCCGAAAAAGGAAAGGTTGAGCCTAAAACTCTACAGGTAGTTGCAGGTCCGTGGATGGATATTTCGGGAAGTATGGGAGAAAACAGTGAACTCCATGGCATTACTATTCTCTGCCACCCTGAAACACCAAACTACCCGGCTCCATGGATTTTACGTTCCAAAACAAGTATGCAAAATGTGGTTTTTCCAGGAAGCAACCGTATTGAACTTCCAACTGATGAACCTTTGGTACTGTATTACCGGTTGATAATTCATGAAGGAAATTTTAACAGCATAGATCCTGAAAAACTACAAGCTGAATATGAAAATTTCGAGGTTTTAAAGCAATAAAAAATTTTCATATTAGTTCCCATTGCTATTCTGCTGGTAATCCTGCAATTAAAATAAGTACGTATTGATTTTGAATCGAAGAAGAGATTAGTCTGATTTGAAATTACGCCCTCTTAAAATTCCTTAGAAATTGAATTTTGCACTTTAAATGCATTCCCTGTTGTGCTTCCGCCTTTCAACCACAATCTTACCTGGAACGGGCAATCCGTATGCTTACCAGGTAATCTATTAATTCGCTATAACTTCGCAACAAACTCGGAATAAATTCGGTATTTCGCGAATTTGTTGCGAGTTTGTTGCGAATTTGTTGCGAATTTGTTGCGAGTTTATTGCGAGTTTACTCTGAACAAAATACAGACAAATGTACAAGAAGCATTTATCCTTACTATTCATTCATTTCCTAACTAAAAGCAGTACCCGCTGGGAAAAAAAAGAATTAACCCTATCTGCCACAACAGCAATTATCCAGATAAAAAGTCACCAAATTTATACCTGGATTCAATATCATTATAGATTATTAGAATCAATGTGTATTTAATGGGATGGGATTACAAGTATCTATATTATGCGATTATAACTTCAACTTCATTTTTCTCAAGCCGGATTTTATCTTCTTCTTTTAATCCTGAATCAGTAATAACAACATCAATGTTGGATATAGGACCAATAAATGCAAAGCGTCTTCTTTCAAACTTACTTGAATCAGCAACTACAATGACCTTCCTGGCAATTTTTATCATAATCTGATTTAAATGTGCTTCTTCTGAATCAGGAGTTGATAACCCATGAAGTGTATCCAGGCCATCCGCTCCCAGAAAGAGTTTATCACAATAAAATTTTTCAAAATTTTCATCGGCAAGGACTCCAACAAGTGACAATGATTTTTTCCTTAGTGAACCGCCAGGCATAAAAATACTTATTCCTTCATATTCGGATAAAATACTTGCAATATTTAAGGCATTTGTAATAATTGTAAGGTTTTGAAATTGTTTTAAATTTTTAGCTATTTCAGTAGTAGTTGAGCCTGAATCCAACACAATTGTGTCACCATCTGAAATTAAATTTACTGCTGCCTTTGCAATACGTTGTTTTTCTTTAAGGAATTCTTTTTGTTTTTGTGCAATAGAAGGATCTGTGCCAATCCGGTAGAATTTTATTTTTATTGCTCCTCCCCGGGCACGAATTAACATATTTTGCTTTTCAAGCTGGGCAAGATCATTGCGGATGGTAACTTCACTGATGCTAAACATTTTGCTTAAATCCTTAACTGAAACCTCTCCTTTTCCTTCTAGTTCTTCAAGTATCCCGGCTCTTCGTGATACAGTAGATTTGTTTGATGACCGACTCATTTATCAATTTATAATAATTCCTATTATTTGCAAAAATAGCACATTGCGTTTCTAAATAAATTTTTTAATCATTTTTTTACGAATAATTTTCCAATGTAATAAGGATATTATTCAAATTTATTTATATTTCATTAGTATTCTATATGTTAGTAGAATAAATCCTTGTAACATGAAAGATTATATAAAAAAAATGAATCTTTAAATAAATAAAATATTTCATAAATATAAACTTTCGATAAACAAAAACCAATAATATGCCAATTAAATGGGCTCTTGAATTATCGATTACATAAATTACTTCTAAATTTTTAGCGTTAATTCATATTTCAGTATTTTCGTTTTATTTCGATTTTTAAAATTAAAATTTCTTTTCCCGATAGATTTTATATTTTTGTTTTTTTTAATTTTTAACCGGTCAAAAAGTTAAACAAAAAATAATTAGTCATGGGTTTTAACTAGATATTGGAATAAATGATGCACTTTACAATTCATAAAAAACCATCGAATATTTATCCCCATTTTAAAAAAGTTTGTAACAATAAAATGTATCTTGCCAGCCAGATAACCACAAATAACCAGAACAGAACGTTTTCAGATTTATAATAACTAAACTGTATTTCATGAGTTGGCTTAAAAAATTAAAGTTCTATTTAAAATCACTCGGACCAGGATTTATAATCGCTTCGGTTGTTCTGGGCCCCGGAAGTATTACAGTATCGTCACGGATTGGTTCTGAATATGGGTATGCATTTTTATGGGTAATTCTTCTTGCCGCCATTTCTATGGTCATTTATACCTCTATGGGGGCCCGGTTCGGAATTGCCAATAATGATTCATTGCTTAATTCAATTTCCACTAACTACGGCAGGTGGTTTTCGGTATTAATAGGTATATCTGCTTTTATGTCTGCTTCCAGCTTCCAGTTCGGAAATAATCTTGGAGTTGGGATTGCCATGCAAGGTATAACCGGCATTGACGAAAGGGTTTGGCCACTGATTTTCACTCCTCTGGCACTCGTATTGCTTTTTTGGGCTAAAAATCTGTACAAACTTCTTGAAAAGCTTATGATGATTCTGGTTATGGTAATGATCCTGTCCTTCTTCTTTAATTTGATTTTAACAAAACCGGATGTTGGTCAGATGGCAACTGGATTTGTACCTCACAAATTTAATATGGGCTCGCTCGACATTATAGCAGCTCTGGTGGGTACCACTTTTGTTCTGCATGGGGCGTTGTATCAGTCGTACCTGGCACAAAATAAGGGATGGAAATTAACAGAAATAAAAAAAGCACTCAGGGATTCTTATACGGGGATATTTCTTCTTGCACTTATCTCGATATTGATTATTGTAACATCTGCCGCAGCATTGCATCCCAATGGCATAACCGTCAACTCTGCAGCCGATATGGCCATGCAACTTGAATCATTATTTGGGAGCTATGCAAAGGTTATTTTCAGCATTGGATTGTGTGCTGCTGCCTTTTCTTCTTTAATGGTTAATGCAGTAATGGGTGGAGGATTGCTTTCAGATGGATTGGGGCTGGGACGTACAATGCATGAAAAAATGCCCAAAATATTTACTTCAGTTATTCTTCTTTTGGGAATGCTGATTGCTGTATTTTTCAGAGGGAACATTATATATACTCTTATCCTTGCACAGGCGTCTTCAATACTGGCAGTCCCCCTGATTGCACTGGGTATGTTCCTGATACTGAACAACAGGAAGGTAATGGGCAAATTCAAAAACAACCTTTGGCAAAACATACTTGCCATTATGGGGTTTATATTAATTTCCATGATGGTTTATTTTATGTACAGCAAAATTATTTCGTATCTTCAATCACTCTAACAGTAAAAAATGTTGTTACCCGATGTAATAAAATTTACCCGTGAGCTCATTGAGCTCAATACAGTTAATCCACCTGGCAATGAAGCCGTAGCTGCCAGATTAACAGGAAATTTACTTTCGGAAAATGGGTTTTCAGTTGAATACATACCTTATGGTGAAAACCGTTTACATCTGGTAGCAAAAAAAGGAATCTCAGGTAAAGAACTTCCCATTGTTCTTTCGGGTCATTTTGATACAGTTCCACTTGGAGCCAGTGAATGGAAAACCGATCCGTTTGGAGGGGAGGAAAAAAATGGCAAACTTTTTGGCCGCGGAACAAGTGATATGAAAGGAGGAATTGCTGCAATGGTTATAGCAGCCATTCAGGCATTCAATGATGGGAATCCTCCGGGAGGTGTTCTCCTGTTGCTTACTGCCGGAGAAGAAACAGGATGCCAGGGAGCAAAACATCTTGTATCTTACTATAAAAAATCAGGACCGGTTAGTGGAATAATTGTTGGGGAACCAACAGCCAATATACCTGCAATCGCGCACAAGGGAGGCTTGTATCTGAATGTTTCAACCAAAGGTGTCACAGCACATTCATCAATGCCCCATCTTGGCGACAATGCCATTTATAAAGCTGCAAGAGCAATCCTGAAAGTTGAAAATTTCAATTTTAATGATGAAGAAGATTCTCTGCTTGGCTACTCAACCCTGAATGTTGGTAAAATATCAGGAGGAATAAACCTCAATTCAGTACCCGATTATGCAGAATTTACCATTGATGCCCGGACAACTACAAAAATAAACCATACTAAATTGCTTGAAAGATTAAATCAGGAGCTGGGAAAAGAAGTATCGATAGAAGTACTTGTAGATTTACCTGCAGTAGCATCTGATGAATCTCATAACTTTGTACAAACAGTTTACAATGCCTGTGAAATCAAAAAAGGAGACGAAGGATTCCCTAAATCGCTCCCTTACCTGACTGATGGGGCAGTGCTTCAAAATGCTTTTGATAGAGCACCAACAATAATATTAGGTCCGGGTCAACCTGAAATGGCCCATCAAACAGATGAGTTTTGTTTTACAGAAAATATTAGAAAAGCAGTAGAAATTTATAAAAAAATAATTTTAAAAGGAGGAGTAAAAAATGATTGAATTGCCTGAAAAAATAGCAAATGAAGAACAGCTTGAAGAGCTGATATCAAGACCAGGAGCTGAAGCTATCGATATGTTTCGCCGTTTAGACGGAGACATCATGTTTTTAGGCATTGGCGGCAAAATAGGTCCTACACTGGCGCAAATGGCAATAAAGGCATGTGATGCTGCAGGTGTCTCAAAAAAGTTTTACGGGGTTTCACTTTTTGAGTCAGAGGAAGAACAGAAGCGTATTGAAAAAATGGGAATTGAAACAATCCATGGCGATTTGTTGGATATAAATTTTATAAATTCTTTGCCAAAGGTGAAAAATGTTTATTTTCTGGCAGGTATGAAATTTGGTTCAGAAGACAATCTTTCCCTCACATGGGCGGTGAATTCCTACATGCCGGCTCTTGTGGTTGAGCATTTTAAAGATTCAAGGCTGGTGGCATTTTCCACGGGATGTGTATATCCGCTTGTCCCGGTCGATTCAGGTGGTTCAAAAGAAACCGACAAACCTGAACCAGTTGGTGAATATGCCCAATCGTGCCTTGGAAGAGAGAGGATGTTTGAATATGGCAGCAAAAAGAACAATACTCCTGTAGCTTTAATTCGCTTAAATTATTCGGTTGAGCTCAGGTATGGAGTATTGGTTGATATTGCGACCAAGGTAAAAAATGAAGAACCGCTGGATTTGTCGATGGGCTATTTCAATGTTATATGGCAGGGAGATGTTAACGATGTAGTTCTTCGTTCGATAGAACTTGCATCGAGCCCGGCAAAAATACTCAATATAACTGGAGATGAAATCCTGCGTGTACGCGATGTTGCACAGGAATTTGGAAAGTTGTTTGGAGTAGAACCCAAACTTGTTGGTCAGGAAGCTCCGACCGCACTGCTTAATAATTCGAATTATGCATACGAACTTTATGGTCGCCCACAAGTACCAATTTCGAAAGTCATTGAATGGATTGCTGAATGGATGAAAGAAGAACAGAAATTGCTTGGTAAACCCACCCATTATGAAGTAAGAGACGGTAAATATTAAAGATAGTCTTTTAAGTCGAATAGGGATTCATGGCAGAGAAAATAAAAATAGGTCTGGTAGGCACTGGCTTTGCTGGCGCATATCATGTGGAATGCCTGAAAAGGATTTATGGTACCAGTGTTGAAATTGCCGGGGTGACCTCCCTCCGGAAGGAAAGCAGAAGAGCTTTTGGTTCAAAATATTTCATTCCCGTGTACAATTCGGTATATGAAATGCTTGATGATGTGGATGTTCTTGATATCTGTTCTCCGCCATATGCGCACGAGACCAATATTCTGGCTGCTGCTGAAAAAGGAAAAGCAATTATATGCGAAAAACCTTTAACCGGTTTTTTTGGTCCCGAAAAAACTGATCGCAATTACCGTGGAGACAAGGATTCTAAAAGCAAAATGCTTGAAGAGGTGATTAAAAAACTACAGAGAATATCTGCTGCGGTTCAGGAGAATAATTGCATATTTGGATACGCCGAGAATTTCGTTTATGCACCTGGTATCCAGAAGGAACGGGAGGTGATTGAAAAGTCAAAAGCCCAGATTCTGAGAATGATCGGAGAGGAATCACATAACGGTTCTGCATCTCCTGTTTACGGTATCTGGCAAAAAGCCGGGGGTGGGTCCCTGATTGGAAAAGGATGCCATCCCTTGGGTGGAATGCTCTATCTGAAACGAATTGAAGGGCTGGCCCGCAACGGAAAACCCATCCGCCCGAAAAAGATTTCTGCCCGGACGCATCAGATTACACGTCTGGAAAATTATCAGGATCTGGGTTTTATCCGGACAGATTACCATGATATTGAAGATTACGGTTATATGCATGTTACCTTTGAGGATGGTACAGTCGCAGATGTGATAACAAGTGAAATCGTTCTCGGGGGGATTTACGATTATGTTGAAGTTTTTGCCAACAACCACCGGACCCGTTGCCATTTAAGTCCCGCAGGTCTGATGGATACGTACAACCCTGCAGGCAGCCAGTTTAATGATATTTATGTAATGGAGAAAATCAGTACCAAAGAAGGTTGGGTACAGATGGCCCCGGATGAAAACCTGACAATGGGCTATCAGCCCGAACTTCAGGATTTTATTTCCAGTATAGCTGACGGACGTCAGCCTCAGTCGGACCTGGCACTTGCTGTGGATACAACTGCGGCTATATATGCTGCATATCTTTCGGATGAAAATAATGGTACGGAGACTGAAGTACCGCTTTTATAATTAAAAAATGAAGAGATTAATATGAAGACATTAAAAGTCGGAATCATCGGATTGGGGCACCTGCACCCTGTCACATACATGCCTCATTTTATTACTTGTGAAAAAACAACCGTTGTTGCAGCCAGTGATGAAAAGGATTTTTTAAGAAACAGCTTTAAAGATCAGTTTAACACAAATGTATATGCCTCCTGGCGCGATATGCTTGATAAGGAAGAACTGGATCTTGCCTATATTTTTCTTCCACACTGTGACTGCGCCGAAGCAGCCATTGCCTGCGCTGAACAAAAAATTCATATTGTAGTGGAAAAACCAGTTGCCCACACCTCCGAAGATGCAAAAAAAATTGCCGATGCATGCAAGGCAAACAACGTACTTTTTTCAACACCTTATCTGTGGCGGTACCACCCGGTAGTAAGAAAAATGAAGGAAGCCATAGAATCCGGTATCCTTGGAACGATTGTCGGATGTGAAGGGCGTTGTGCAGCAGGTGGATTGCACCGTTATATTGAAGGCCATAGTGAATGGATGCTTGTCAAGGAAAAAAGTGGCGGCGGGCCGATGTACAACCTTGGAGTTCACTGGATTGACCTTTACAGGTGGCTGTTGGAATCAGAGATAACAGAAGTTACTGGTAAAAATGTCCACGTGAATAAAAATTACAATATTGAGGACAATTCATTTGCCATTGCCTCATTTGATAATGGGGCCACGCTGGCACTCGATATCAGCTATACAGTTCCCGACAGCTATCCATATGGACGAGACCTTTATCTCGCCCTGCGGGGTACTGAAGGCACATTGAGTTTTGCACCGTCTTTTGATGGGACTCAGCAGACACTTTTTATTTGCAGCAACAATAAAAAATTTGGTGGAGCCCCAAGACAAACCATTCAGTTTGAATTGGAAGCAGTCCCGGGTTATGTTGGATCGCTTGGATTGGAATATATAAATGAAATAGCAGATAATATTCTTGAAGGAAAAGCGCCTTTTATTGATGGTGATGATGCAGTGAAGGTATTGCAGGTGGTCGAAGCGATTTATGAATCGGATCAATCATCCAGAACTGTAAAAGTGAAATATGAATAATTAAAGAACAACAATACGATGAGTGACAAAATTAAAGTAGTTGTAACGGATTACATTGAAGACAACCTTGACTGGGAAGCGGAAAAGCTGACCGAAAAAGGAATCGTTTTTGAAACGTACCAGTTGAAATTCAAACCGGAAGCAGATGTGCTTGCTAAAATTAAAGATGCAGACATCATTGTTGTCAATATGGTAAATATGTCCGAGTCCATCATTTCCAAACTTGAAAAATGCCGTTTGATTATAAGGCATGGAATCGGTTACGATAATGTTGATGTTGAGGCTTGTACCAAATACGGTATTCAGTTTGCCTATCAGCCTGATTATTGTAAGGAAGACGTGGCAGAGCATGCGATTGCACTTATTTTTGCCTGTGCCAGGAAAGTAGTGCGAAGCCGTAAAACACTGGAAGAATCCTCTAATAAAGGACAATGGGATTTTTCCGGATTGTTCCCTGTTTTCCGGCTTGATGGCAAAACCCTTGGAATTCTCGGAACCGGCCGTATCGGAAGCAGGGTGTTTCGTAAACTGAGAACATTTGGATTTAATATCATTGGTTGCGATCCATACATTAGCCAACACAGAAAGAAAGAGTTGGAAGATCAGGGGATGGTTTATGTGGATAAAGAAACTTTATTCAGAGAATCAGATTATATTACCGTTCATACTCCGCTCAACGATGAGACAAAACATATTGTCAATGCCGAAACCCTTGCATTAATGAAACCAACCGCTTACATTGTTAATACATCCCGCGGACCAATGGTGGATTCGGCTGCACTGGCTGAAGCTGTAAAAAACGGAACAATAGCCGGGGCCGCCATCGATGTATATGATGTGGAACCACCTGCACCGAATTTTGAACTTTTCGGACTGGAGAAGGTGATTCTTACTCCGCATATCGGCTGGGCATCGGAAGAAGCCGGTTGGGAAATCCGCGAAAGTATTTTAAACGATGTCCTGGCTGCTGCAGAAGGCCAGTCAGCCCGTTGCGTCGTGAATGAAATTAAAAAACTGAAAATCAAACAATAACTCTTATGTCGTACACAAATGTAAAAGGAACTGTTCCCGGACCCAAAGGCAAAGAAATTATAGATTTGTGGCATCGATATGAAGCCGATGTTACCGGGTATCAGGCTCCCGTTGTATGGGAGCGTGGTAGTGGTTGTATTGTAACCGATGTTGATGGAAATACCTTTATTGACTGGACATCCGGTGTGTTGGTGACCAACGTGGGACATGCTCACCCGGCTATGGTAAAGGCTGTGCAGGAATCAGTATCCAGACTCATCAATAATTATGAATGCCCAACCGAATACCGGGCAAAAGCTGCAAAAGCTTTAATGGACGTTATGCCGGAGCATTTTGGCAAATGTTTTTTTCTGAGTACCGGAAGTGAAGCAGTAGAAGGTGCCTTGCGTCTGATGAAACGCTATACCGGGAATTATGAAATCATTTCATTTGAAGGAGGTTTTCATGGTCGTACACCAGGAACTGCAGCTGTTGGAGGACTGGCAGGACCAAAGAAAAAATACGGACCCGTTGTTCCGGGCTCGATAAGAGCAATATATCCGAATCCCTACCGCGATCCTTTTGGCTGGTGTAACGACGGACCGGACTTTAACAAATATTTTGCTTATCTCGAAGATGTGGTCAACGCAAATTCCACAGGGAATCTTGCCGGTGTGATTGTGGAACCCTATCAGGGAGCAGGCGGTTTTATCTTTCCACCGAAAGGCTGGTTGAAACGCCTTGAAGAATGGGCGCACGAAAGAGGCTTGCTCTTTACACTGGATGAAGTTCAGTCATTGTACGGACGTACCGGAAAAATGTTTGCGATGGAACACGATAACCTGAAGCCGGATATTATCACGTTGGGCAAGGCTATCGGATGCGGCATTCCTGTTTCCGCCATAGTAGCAACAAATAAAGTATTTTCATGTTTATCAAAAGGAGAAATGTCAAGTACACTTGGCGGTAACCCTGTATCCAGCTCGGTTGTGCCGGTTATCCTGGATATTATGAAAAACGAGAAACTGGTTGAAAATTCTGCCAAATTAGGTGAATACATGAAAATAAAACTTCAGGAAATTGCTTCTAAAAGCAAATATCTGGGCGAAGTCCGTGGTCAGGGTTTGGTAATGGGGCTGGAGTTTGTGAAAGATAAGGAAACTAAAGAACCTGCACCGGAATTGATCAAGCCGGTTATCAACGAATGTGCCAACAACGGACTGCTGGTCGGTTCAGTAGGCCGGTACGGAAATGTAGTTCGTGTGGCACCTCCTCTCGTGATTACCAAAGAAATTGCAGACGAAAGCCTGGCGATTATGGAGAAAGTTGTGATGAATTTGTCATTATAAAAAAGCACATTATGAACAATAAAATTCAGGAAACGATAGATAAATTGCTTTCGGATACGCGTGAGTTTCTGTGCGATATAATGAGATATCCTTCAACACCCGGACAGGAACATGAGTTGATGCTGTTTCTCGAAAAGAAATTTCAGACAACGAATTGTAAGGTGGAGCGGGTTGTAATGTCTGATGATATTCTCAATGATCCGGATTACTGTGATCCTGTGCCAGATATAAAATACAACGGGCGCTTTAACCTTAAGATTTCAAAAATAGGCAGAGGACAGGGAAAAACACTGCTTTTCAACGCACATACCGATGTGGTACCTCCCTCCGAAGGAATGGCCGATCCCTGGAACCCCCGAATAGAAGGAGATACCGTTTTCGGGCGCGGCGCCTGTGACGATAAAGGGCAGGTTGCCCTTTTCTACCTGGTCATGAAAGCCTTGGATGAGCTTGGAATTGAGCTTGACGGAAATATTATCGGCCATTTGGTCAATGAAGAGGAGAACGGTGGTAACGGCTCCCTGACTATGACCCGGGCAGGAGAAAAAGCTGATGCCTGTATTGTACTTGAGCCAACCGAAAAACGTTTGTTAACTTCGGTCAGAGGTGCGGTCTGGTTTAAGATACAGTTCAAAGGTATTGCAGGACATAGCGGAGCTGCCGGACAGACAAAAAGTGCTTTGCTGATGGCTCGTGATGCAATCGGGGTGTTGGAAAAATATCATGCTGGACTGCTGGCAGCTTCAAAGGGCTTTCCTTTATTTGACCCGTATACCAACCCAATGCCGATTACATTTGGAAAACTTGTGGCTGGAAACTGGCCTGCAGCGGCTCCCAGTAAAGCAACGCTTGAAGGAGTTCTCGGGTTCCTTCCAAATAAAACCAAAGAAAATATTTGCGGGGAAATGAAGGAAGCACTTCTAAACGGTGGCATCGGACTGACTGAAGATGATTTTGAATTGAGCTTTATGTATCGTCATGACTGCAGCGTCCTGGAACCGGAACATGAACTGCCGCAAATGCTCCTCGAAAGTGCTGATAAGACCGGAGCCCACCTGAAAATTGAAGCGATGACTGCCTCCTGTGATGCGTGGTTCTATAACAATCAACTTCGCATTCCTACCCTGGTATTTGGAGCCGGAACACTGAAAGTGGCACATTCAAAAGATGAACAGATCAATATGAATGATATTGGTGAAGCAGCCGGCATATTACTTAACTTTATTTATAAATATTGTAAAAAATAAATAATGAAGGCTTTAGTTAAAACGCAAAAGGGAGTTGGTTTTCTTGAACTAAGAGATGTTCCTGAACCCAAACCGGGATCGGGAGAAGTGCTTATTGAAGTTAAAGCAGCAGGTATATGCGGAACTGATGTTCACGTCAAACACGACAATTTTCCATATTGGCCTCCTGTTATTCTGGGACATGAGTTTTCAGGAGAAGTCGTTGAACTCGGACCGGATTGTAAGTATTACAAAATCGGCGACCGTGTAGTTGGAGAACCACATACAAAACACTGTGGCGTATGTTACCTTTGCCGCACCGGCAATGTTCAGATATGTCCATCAAAACGCAGTCCCGGTTGGGGAATTGACGGCTGTTTTACAAAATATCTTGTTATGCCTGAACAGCTTCTTCACCGTATTCCGGATTCTATGGATTTTGATACAGCCGCACTTGTGGAACCAACTGCGAATACGGTACACGATATTATTGAACGTGCCGGAATCACAGGCGGTGATTTTGTGGTGGTTCTTGGCCCCGGACCGATTGGACTTTTGGCTGGTCTTACCGCCAAAGCAGCCGGGGCACATCATGTGGTAATGGTAGGTACTAAGCAGGATGTTGGACTAAGGCTTGATAAAGCCCGCGAACTGGGATTTGAAACTGTTCTGAATTTGGCTGAAGACAATATCATGGAAACCGTAATGGAACTCACCAATGGAATTGGAGCCGATATGGTAGTAGAATGTTCCGGTGCGCCACCTGCAATAGCAAGTACAGTTGACCTTATCCGTAAAAAAGGGCGTATCTGTGCCATCGGTCTGACAGGTGGCCGTACTGTGGATTTTCCATGGGAAAAAGCAGCGTTTAAAGTGGCTGACATTCACTTTTGCCTGTCAACCAGTTATACAAGTTGGGATCGTGCAATCAACCTGATTTCAACCGGCCAGCTTCCTGCACAGAATGTAATCAGTCACCGGGTGCAGTTAACTGATTGGGAAAAGGCATTTGAGGAAATTGAAGCCCAGAGAGCATTGAAAGTAATACTGAAACCTTGATCGGAGAATTTGAATTAAAAACGTTTATCATGAGAAAAAAAGGATTTGGGATACTTGGCGCCGGAATGATTTCCGGTCTTCACGCAGATGCGATTACTAAATCAGAAAAAGCCGATCTTGTTGCAATTTGCGACGTCAGTGAAGAACGTGTTCTGAAGTTGGCAGAAAAGTTTGCTCCTTCCGCGCGTGTTTACACTTCCTTTGACGACATGTTGAAAGATGATAAAGTGGAGGTAGTGAATATAGTTACACCCAACCATCTTCATACAGAGTTTGTTTTAAAGGCCGCTGCCGCAGGCAAACATGTACTATGCGAAAAACCACCGGCCATGTCGCTTGCCGAAACAGATCAAATGATCGAAGCCTGTGAGAAGGCAGGAGTTAAATTTGGTATTTTCGTTCAATCCAGAATGCGTGAACCTGTTCGCCTGATAAAAAAGGCCCTTGACAATAACCGATTTGGTAAAATTCTCCGTGTTGATGCGATTATGAAATGGTATCGGGACGGAAATTATTACCTGATGGATGCCTGGCGTTCAAACCGCAGATATGGTGCAGGGGTAACCATTCAGCACGCTTTTCATTACATCGATATACTCCAGTACCTGATGGGACCGGGGGATAAAGTTGTGGCAGAAATGCGCAATCTTGCCCATCCTGATGTGGTACTGGAAGATACACTGGACGCCCGGATTTCTTTTAAAAACGGAGTCCGCGGATTTGTTCAGGCAAGTACTGCCCTGTGGCCGGGGAACGATGTCCAAATTGAGATTTATGGAACTGAAGGTAGTGCCGTAATGAAAGGAGCAGCATTCAGCTTATGGAAGTTCAGGAATGAAACACCGGAAGATGAAAAAATCAGAAAAGCAGGTGATGCTGCCGCTGCTACTGCTGGTAGCGATCCAACAGCGCTTCCGAGTGCTGATCATCAATACGTAATCGACGACTGTGTGGACGCCATTATTCAGAACAAGGAAGTCTGTATTCCTTGCTCATCGGTTCGACCGACTCTTGAAATCGCAATGGCAATGTACAAATCAGACAAGGAAAGGGCTGAAGTATCCCTCCCGCTTACAGATGAAGACAATATCTGGTAACATTAAAAGTAAATTGAAGAATGAAACTGGTACGTTTTAAAAATAAAAGATATCCTCAGGGATGTATCGGAAAGGTTGATGGTGATTTTGTCACAGTTGTGACAGGCTCAATGTTCGGAGAGTTAAGTGATACTGAGGAAACATTTTCTCTGGAATCAATAACTGACTTTCTGCCTCCGGTAGATCCTTCCAATATAATTGCTATCGGTGCAAATTATGTTGATCATGTTAAGGAAAGCAATGCTGAAATACCAAAAATCCCATTGGTTTTTATTAAGTCAACCAATGCTTTGACTTCACATGGAAAAAACATTGTACTCCCGAAGAATTATCCGGATGCCGTGGATTATGAAGCGGAACTGGCGGTTGTAATCGGTAAAGAAGCCAGTTATGTTTCAGAAAAGGATGCAATGGACTATGTGTTTGGCTATACATGTGCCAACGACGTTTCCGCAAGGGATGTTCAGTTAAAAATAGACGCTCAGTGGGCAAGAGGAAAATCCTTTGATACATTCTGTCCTCTTGGACCGTTTCTGGTAACAGATATCGATAAGCCCGAAGAGCTTCATGTCAAACTGCGTTTGAACGGCAAACAGATGCAGAATCAGCCCGTTTCCGACATGATCTTCAGCATTCCGAGAATCATATCACATCTTTCTGCAGGAATTACACTTTATCCCGGAACAGTCATCCTGACCGGTACGCCATCGGGCGTTGGAATGGCTTGTAATCCTTCGCGTTATCTCAAGGCCGGGGATGTGGTTGAGGTCGAAATTGATAAGGTAGGTATTCTGAGAAATACAGTCAGGAATTTGTAATTCGAAAATAAAAAAGGAAGATGTCATACCGCTGCCGAGTGATTTAATTAAAAATCAAACGGGTAAATGACGCCTACTTAATGGAAAACAATATCAGATGATTGAAATAAGAGCATTAACAATCAAAGACATCAGGCAGGCCAAAAAACTTTCAGATGCTGAATTGTGGAATCAAACAGAAGAAGACTGGAAATTCCTGATTGAGAATCCTGGAACTATTTGTATTGCAGCTAAACACAGGGAGAAAATAGTTGGCACCGCCACTGCTATGAATTATGAAGATAAAATTTCCTGGATTGGGATGGTGCTCGTCGAACGTGAATTCAGGGGGCAAGGAATAAGCAAATTACTGCTTAATGAACTTTTACAACAATTAAAATCCTTCAGGTCAGTTAAACTGGATGCTACTCCTGCCGGTCACAAAATTTACCAAAATTTCGGGTTTCAGGATGAATTTATAATTTATCGAATGACAATTGATTCAGTTCCTGCAAAAAAAGTTGATTTAAAAAATAATTATTATGAAAAAATTTCCCCGGTAGCTGACATATCTGAAGTAGCCGAATTCGACCGTCATGTCTTTGGAGCCGACAGAAGTCAACTTATTGAATTTCTAAAAAATAATTTTCATGAAGCAGCATGGTTAATTAAAGAAAAAGGGAAAGTTTCAGGGTTTTCATTGGGAAGAACCGGAAGCCGCTTTTACCATATAGGACCTTTGAGTGCATCTTCAACGGAGATGGCTATTGCACTTATCTCCAAAGTATTTGAAAAGATTGAAAACAGACCTGTGGCAGTAGATGTTTTGGAAAACAATAAAGATTTGATTGATTTTTTAACTGCTGTCGGATTTCATAAGGAACGACATCTTATACGAATGTATAGAAAACCTCATCCTTCAGAAACATTAAACGAATACCAGTACCTCGTTTGCGGACCGGAATTTGGATAAAGTTGTATTTACAGATTAAATTTATCGAAAAATAAGATACATAAAATGCTGTCTTTAAAAGACAGCATTTTTTCTATGCCTATGGTAATAGTATGTTGCCGGCTCATGTACAGTGAGTAACTGTTACTGAAATTTAATACTGCTCATCACCATATCATGAAAACCAACCTAATATTATATTTCCGGGGAATCCGGAAACTGTTGGGTCCTTGCTCCAGGAGTTTTTAATTTGCGATAATTATTCGTGATGCTTGTTGTATTATTGATCAGGAATTGATTAACCATACATTTATTCTGTCCTCAACCCTGTAACCAATTTTCTTTTACGTAAAGAAAACCAACATAAACCCATTATCCAGAAAATTCCATTAGCCATGATTAAGAGAGTAATTATAGCCACAGTTCCGAGAGAGGCATCGGCATTGGAGGATATAAAAGATGGTAATGTAGCTATTACTGCTGTAAAAAAACCAGTAAGAACTCCGGCAATTAACAGAATTAAGTATTCGTATACAAGATAACGAAAAAGTTGGCGATTCCTGAATCCGATAGATTGCATAAGGGCAATTTCATGCCTGCGTTCCAGCAAGGTACGGGCAAGAATAACTGCCAGTCCGATTGTTCCAAGGATCATGCCCAAAGCACCAAGTGCAAGAAATATGCTCAGGTAGGTATTGGTAACAGAATAGAATTCCACCAATCTTTTTGCCGTATTTTCCATTTCCCAGCCAAAATCACGGTATACCGACCTCAGCTCTTCTCCAATCTGCTCTTCGTTTTCGTTTTCTCCATCAATCAGAAAAACATATGAACCACTGCTGGATGGATAATTTTTTAGAAAATTTTTATTTGAAATGATAATAAACCCCTGAAAGATAGAAGGTGTAGTTCCGGCAATTAATTTAAGCCGGAGGGTATCGCCCAATTCATTTTGGTAGAGTAGTTCATCCCCGACTTTTTTGCCTAATCCCCACTGAATAACCGTTTGATCAGCGATTGCAGGAACAGAACCATCATCCAAAACTTCATTTAAAAGCAACCATGGGTCTATGGTTTCGAAACCTTTCATTCGGGTAGAAAAAGAGAACCGTCCGGATAAATCCTCCGCATTTACACCCAGTATTGCCGGCTGAGCAATACGGTTCAGGTTCAGGCAGCTGGCATCATCGCCTTCGACCAACCGGAATTGCACCGCAGAAAAATCTTCATTTATTCCTTCCTCTGCCCTCTTTTCAGTGTCATTCAAATTATAAAGGACGGGCATTGTAGTTTGGGCAAAATAAAGATAACCACCCGTTCCGCTTGATTTATCCCCTGAACTGGCAAATAAGTCGAGCTTGTAAGATCCGGTAGAGATTACAAGGAAAGTACCCAGGGCAAATAAAGCAACCACTGTCATTGAGCGGCCCCTGTTACGTGCCAGATTCAACTGGAAAAACTTTTCCAATCTGATTTTCCCGGTTTTTTGTACATTGAGCGCTATTAGTATCTTCCTGTAAACCAGCAGCAAGCCTGCTAGTATTAATGCCCCAGATATAAAAAAAAGTATAGGATTGATGGCATCCTGAAAAAAGAATTGTATTAAAACCAGAGGAACGGGAACGACCAATGAAATCCACATTAATAAATCAAGGATAATCTGCCGGCTTCGTTTCATTTCTATACCCGTTCGTTTTTGGAGTTCAGCTGTTTTTTGCGTCTGATACCGGTAAACTGACAGAAAAATGGCTCCCTGGGAAACCACAACACCAATGACCAGCCCTAAAATCAAGGTCATTGGATTTATTTGTATCAGTAGTACATTGGTCCGGACAATATCAAACCACAAGGTATTTAATATTCTGAATACGCCTGATGTATAGAAAACTGAAAAAAACAGTCCCAGTATTCCACCGAAAAGGGCAATGATCAGTCCTTCCAATAAAAAGATAGTACGCACCTGTTTTCCCTTAAATCCGAGTGCTGACAGAATGCCCATTTCCGATGAGCGGGTTTCAAGATTCAGACGAAAAAGAAGCGCAGTTAGTATTATAGCAGCCAGCAATATAAAGAAACTAAGTCCGATAAAAAGTCCGCTAAAGTCCGTGCCATCCCGGGCAGCAGAAAGACTCTCCTCACGAATGGGTTCAATGACCATACCCAAATCGCCGGGTTGGATGTTCAGGGAAAATTTCGCGTGAAAGTTTTCCTCATTAAAAGTTTCTGCAGGAAATCTTACTGCAGTATATATCCCAAAACGGTTTTCCCAAATTTCAGTAGCTTTTTTTAATGAGATATAAGCTTTGGGAGTTCCTTTCCACTCTTCCCAATAAGCTTCATCTTTTTGACGTATGGCATCTAAATCAACAGGTACCCCAGCATCCCATTCACGGCAGTGTCCCGCATCCGAAAGCCCAGGAATCCAAGGCATTCGGGTAGAATCAGCCCAGCTCTCCGTCATAGGTACAACCTTTCTTAAAATAAAATCTGACTCCTTGTCGATTAATTGCCTTAACGGCCCTATTTCCAGATATTTTATTTTAATCCTGTCACCCGGTTTTGCATCCAAATCATCAGCAGCCCATTGTGTTAGGATAATTTCATTGTCAGCAAGCTGATCATCACCCAAAGACGAAACGAATGAATACGGAATAACTTTCTCACTGCTTTCTAACCAATTTTCATTACCCCGACCATTGGTTTTTTCCGTATTCAGAACAGCTATCCCATTTACAAAGTATGTAAGAATTGGATTTGCATCAGACAGTTGTTCAAGTAACTGCGCAATTTTCGGTTCCATGAAAACCCGCTCGGTTGAAATTTCAACCTCCTCTGTAGCGCTAATGTACTTCATTTTTAATCCGGCATCTGCAGGTGTCAAACAGTTACTGACAGCTTTCCTCACTTCCTCATTATCCAAATTGGTTGTTACCAGCAGGTGATTGGCTTTACCTTCAAAATCCATTAACAGGTTCAACCTGTCAAGAGAAACGAATAAGTTATAAGGTGCAGTTTGAGAAGTTTTTAAGCTGAACCGACCCATATCTTCCTTGTCGACAACATATTTAATAGAAGCTCTCATTGAGACACTGGTTTCGTCAGCCGAAACAAATGGGGCGTTCATGGGAATCAGGCTGGCTTTTTTAACGCGGACCAGAATATTATCTCCTTCATTAACATCCAACTTTTCAGCAAGATTACGGCTAATTATAATTTCATTTCCCAATAGTTCAGAATAAATTTTCGTTTTAGCTATTTTCTCAAATTGCTTCTCTACACCCATTATCTGCACCCGGTTTACCCGCTGTTGCCCTCCTCCTGCTATTGCAACACCTTCAAGCATTAAAACCGGTGCTGTCTGGATATCCTGATTAAATGCTTCTATTTCAGCAGCCATATCCTGCCTGAAGTAACGCTCCGAAACAGCCACCACATGAGTCATTTCCCCTATGCGATAATAGGCAGTCTGTTCCAGACTGTGCTGAACAGAATCACCGATTATCAGGGAGCCGGTCAAAACCATTGTACTTATTGCCACTCCCAATGCCACCAATAAATTGGCTTTCAGATAATGGAAAAAAGATTTTATTAAGTAATTGAATTTTGTCATAAAAGCCCCATTGTCCCCGGGACATTTCGTCGAGGGGGAAAATTTAAACCAACTTCCCGTTTTTTATTTGAAATTTTTTATCCATCCTGTCTGCCAAAGAAGCAGAATGTGTTACTGTTATCAAAGCGATGCCTTCTTCTTCATTTAATTTTACCAGGAGTTCGGTTAATGATTTGGCATTCTCCTCATCCAGGGCACCCGTTGGTTCATCAGCCAAAATCAATTGAGGTTTATTAATAAGTGCCCTGACCACAGCAGTGCGCTGGCATTCTCCTCCTGATAACTGTGCAGGCTTTTGTTCGCGCTGTTTCCATATTCCCACTTTTTGTATAAGGTGCTCTGCCCACTCTTTCTGTTCTTTATAAATATTTTTTTCCCGGGGAAGCAGAGGCAACAATACATTTTCTATCAGTGTAAGTTGTGGCATCAGATAATGCTGCTGAAAAATGAAACCAAGATGTTTATTTCTAAAATCAGCAAGTTCGTTTTTTGAATAGCCAGTAATATTCTTACCTGCAAAAAGTATTGTACCTTGCTCTGGTTGATCAAGTGTACCCACCAGGTTAAGTAATGTAGTTTTTCCGGAACCGCTTGGACCGACGATTGCAATTTTTTCGCCATGCCCTATTTCCAATTCCAGTCCTACTAGAACAGACCGGTAGCTATGAGAACCCGGCTCACCATAACCTTTTGTTATATTCTGAAGTTGTAAGAGCATTTGTATGTATTATTTTTCTGCCTCAGTATCAATTAATCCGGTTGCCAGGTTCCGATATAATGCTATAATCTCACTTGCATGGCTGTGTATATTGAATTTTGATTTAGTCCCTTCATAACCAGTTAGGCTCAGTTTTTCAAGTTTTTCTTGATCAGATAACACTTCAGCCCATGTGTCACTTAATTTTTCTGAAGTATTCGGAAAATATGTCATCCCACCACCAGAAAGCTCAATAATTTCAGGGAACGCACCCAAGGCAGGCTGTATAACAGGTACACCAGAAGCCATGGATTCCAGGAGATAAATTCCGAAGGCTTCTCCTACTCTTACCGGTACTGATATTATAGATACACTTTTAAAAAATTCTGGAAGCCCTTTATCTTCGAAATCGGGTAGAATTTCAAAAAAACCTAAAAGATCGTTATCCTTTAATTTCGATTTTTGTTCTTTTATAAATTTAGCATCATCGCCCGTTGAACCACCAGTGGCAATGAGCTTTACATCTTCAAATTCCGGATTCTTTTTTAAGTTAATAAAAGCATCAACCACAATATCAAAACCATTTTCATAGCAGATTCGGGAAAGATAGCCAATATTCCTCTCTTTATTTTTTGGTGAAATAAAATGATAGTCATCAATTTCAACCCCAAGGTGAATAGTATTAATTTTTTCTGCCGGAAGATTTATAAGTTCCCTCATTTTTTCTGCAAAGAAATCACTTACCGAAACAAATGCATCTACGTCCGTTGACCGAATTTGCATCAGTTTCCAGATTTTATTCCTGAACGAAGGATGAACAGCATCCACCCAAACATCCTCATCCTGTAGAGAACAAACAACCGGTACTCCCACTTTTTCTTTCAGCCGTTTTGCCAAACCCAGCAATAGAGCATTGGAGAGATGAATGATATCAGGGTTACAATGTTCTGCAATCCAATTCACCATGTGTTCCAGTTCATCTTTCTGCTGACCCTGTTCGCCCAGTAGCATCGAAATGGTCATATCTTCCAAACCGCTTGCTCTTGTGGAACCAGCCATTGAAGCAGCAAGTTTCATCATTGGCTTTGAATTCAGCAGGTTATCAACCCATTTAGGAGCTTTTCGCATAACAGGGAAAAGCTGCTTAAGATAAATGCTTATGGCTCCATAAAAAATAGGAACATCTGAAATATCGTGCTCGTCAGCAAACAACGGGAGGTACATTGGGATTTTTGTAACCTGATGGCCCTGGGCACGCAGTGCATTGAAATACTTACTGTCGCGAAGGCAATTTCCGCAATAAAAACTTCCGCCTGATCCCGGTATGATTTGAATAATATTCATAATAAATACTCCCCTGGTTACTTCTAAAAGTATATTGTTATTTAATTTTCACCAAAATTTCTTAATCTGCACATTTCTTACAATCTCTTTTCACAACTGACATAGTTATTTATTTTCCAAAACAATAAACATTTCCATCGTAAGCACCAACAAACATACGACCTCCGGCAACAGCCGGATTGCTGATTATCTGGCTGCCAATTTCGTAAGTCCACTCGGCCTTTCCGTTGGCTCGGTTAACAAGGGCCAAATCGCCACGCATATTGGCTACAACTACTTTACTTCCAGCCACTACCGGTGATGCCTCCACCCGGTTTCCGGTGTTATAACTCCATAACTTTTCCCCACTTAATTTATCAAATTTATACAGGAATTTGTTATGATTGGCAGTAAATATTTGATTTCCTATAACTGCCGGTGAAGCAATAAAAGGCAGGGTGGTTTTTTCATCTTTCCACTCCCACCCGGTCCGTTCTTTTTCAATATCAACCTGAAAAAACCGGCCATCGTAATCGCCTAAATAAGCCTTGTTCTTTTCCAGGGCAGGAGATCCTGGGACGTAATTAGCTACATCAATTTTCTTGTCGGCTTTTCCTGTAACAATATCCACTACATGAAGGAAACCGTCACACCCACCAAAAAATGTTTTACCTTCAGAACAGGCAGGTGCACCGTTTATGAAATTGTCCGATTCATATTTCCATTTCACTTCACCAGACTTTGCATCCACACTATGAAGGAAGTAATCATAACTACCCACTAAAATATAGGTTGTTTCATTGGTCTCCCACCAGTTGGCCGAACCAATTATTTGGTTATCAGTTTCATAAACCCACTTCTTTTCTCCTGAATTTAAATCAAGTGCAAATAAATTACCGTCGAGATTACCAATATATACTGTATTATTATGAATAAGTGCCGGGGCTTCAATGGCATTACCTGTATCAAATTGCCAAATCTGCTTTCCATTCAAATTGAGACAGTATATTATACCATCGGTAGACCCAATTACCACTTTGCCCTGGTCAACTACCGGTGCTGATTTTATATTATCACCTGTTTGAAAGGTCCAAAGTAATTTTGGCTGTGCAGGAAGCTCAATTTGGGAAACACCAGTAAGCTGCTGATTTCCCCTAAATATAGGCCATGAACCGGAAGACTGGGGAAAAGAAAATTTTCCAAAAAGGATAATAACAAGCAATAGAAAATATTTTTTCAATATGTTTAAATTTTTTCCCATTCACATTTGACTTTATTTTCAAGCAAACCTAATATACATACAAAGCTTCCAGATAAATTACTTTTTTAATTTAATCCTCTTTCATTTCAATAGCTCCTGTGGGACAGCCTTTAGCTACTTTAACAGCAGTTTCGGTGAGGGCATGTTTCAGTTCTTCATTAAATGCGACGCCAATTACCACATCAAACCCCCGGCCAATATAAGTAAAACCAAATTTTTCCTTGTCTTTTTCAGTGAGGCGTACGCAAATCCCGCACTTGATACACTTTTGCGGCTCGTAAATAATGCTGGAATGATTGTTGATTTTGGTAATTTTTCTCCGTTCGCTGGTCTTAAACCGGCGTTGATCGGCCTTATAATGGTCTGAATAAATACGAAGCTTGCAGTTATCAATAGCACGGCAGTCACATCGCAAACAACGTTTGGCCTCAGCTATTGCTTCTTCCGGGGAAAATCCACTATAACCACCCTCTACAGGATAGGTTCGTCCCGCAACTACCGATTCTTTCAGGTATTCGGAATACTCTTCACTGACTAATTTACCAAAACGGGAATTAAACATTCGAGATTCTCCTTTTACAGGTTGTCCGTTTAAAAACTGCCAGATTGAAAAAGCCACTTCTTTCCCCTGTCCTACTGATCGAACTGCAAGTTTTGATGAACGCAGAGAATTACCGATAGCAAAAACCTTCTCCACAGAAGTCTGATAAGTATTCCTGTCAACTATAATTCCTTTTGCTGTAGTATTCAACCCGAAACCATTCACTCCGTCTTCAATAACTCCGGAAGCAACCACCACTGCATCGTATATTTTAACAATATCAGTAAATTCTGTCGTATCAATCAGTTTGTTTCCCTGAAAGTCAACACCGGTTTTCAGGACCAGATCAATCTCTGCATCTAATACGTCATGGGGTAATTTTTCAGGGCTGATGGATGTTCGTAACTGTCCGCCGGCTTTATCAGCTTTATCAAAAAGAGTTACCTGAATTCCTCTCAATTGCAGGTAATATGCTGCTGCAAGTCCAGCCGGGCCGGCCCCAATGACTGCTGCTTTGAAGCCTGTTTTTTCAGGCAATATAGCTTCAGGCACAGTCCCCTCATCGCCCGTAAACCGTTTAAGCAAACAAATGGAAACCGGTTCGTCAACAGTTCTGCGATGGCAGGCACCTTCGCAAGGTGCAGGACAAATACGGCCCAATACAGCAGGAAGAACAATATCACGCTTCACTACCTCCAGGGCTTCATTGAACTTCCCCGCAGCAATCAGCCGGTTCATCAACGGGATATTCATATGTGCAGGGCAACCAAGCTGACAAGGTGCCTCACAATCGCCCACATGTTCACTCAGCAGTAACTCGAGTGCCGTTTGCCGGGCTTCAGCTATTTCATCATCATCGGTTGTCACCTCCATTCCATTGCTTGCCTTTACAGAACAGGATGGAAAAAGTTTTCCACTTCCTTTATCCTTAACAAGGCATACCATACAAGAGGTAAAATGCTCCAGTTCATCATGCCAGCACATGTTAGGTACATCAATACCCATCTGCTGCACTGCCTTCATTACCGACGTGCCTGGTTCGACCTGAATTTCCCTGTTATTTATTTTAATTGTAATCATTTTTCCATTTTTCTGCCTGAACAAAAGAAGCTATCCTGATTGGTTTTACATTTTAATCGATTGTCAATTATAAAATTGATCCAAAGATTTCCTTTCCCGAAAAAGTCTCCTAATTAAACTTAATTCGTTTTTTAATGACCGGAAAAAGATTTTCAGCCATAATTTGAAAACCTAAATCTGTCAAATGTACTCCATCTACAGTTGCCTCCTGGCTTTCACCAATTAACTTATCTCCTTTCACATAGAATAGTTTTCTATCCCCCTTCCTTTTTTGTTCCCTAAACATTTTTTTCAGAATTGCATTCTTTTCATTTACCAATGCAAAAACTTTTTGATCAAAATACATATAAGGATACAAAATATTTTCAACAAGTATTATAGGAGTGTCAGGTTGCTTGTCACGAATAATCTCAAGGAAAGGTACGTATTTTTCATTCATCTGTTCCACACTAACATTGGGAAGGCAATCAATAACAAAACAAGAAGCAGGGATAGCAGACATAGCTTCAGCTATTTCAAAATCAAGCTGACCGTTTCCACTGAACCCAAGATTGATAATCTCTCTGTCGAGCATTCGTGAAAGGATATTGGGATATGACATTCCTGCTCGCGAAGCACAACCACCCTGAGTAATACTGGTCCCATAAAAAACTACGGGCCTGCCCGATTGGGGTGAATTTACTTTTGGTGAACTAATATCTGCCTCTGTTGTCACACCTATTTCAATCTTTTCCAAACCATCGTATAATGGAAGATAAAGCATGTATTCCATATCATCCCCAGGTAAATTTTTAATTATAACTGCGGTTGAAGATTTTCCGGCAGGACGGGCAGCGTTTACAAACTGCCATTTTCCATTCTTCAGACAATATAAATCCAGTCCTTTAATTCCAGTCATGGTAAAATGGTTCATAAATACATCTCCTGTGACTTCCCATTTTGCTGCAATTACTTTTGAGTTGGTACTGAACCGAACTGCAAGACCGCTGGTATTTTTTGATAACTCCCAAACTGGTTTCCGCGTCAGGTTTTCAAGCGAAGCGGGCAAGCGTTCATATCGGGTCTGGGTATTATTAAATCCTTTACCTATGACCGGAAAATAAGATGCATCTATAAATTTTAAACTGTCAGTAGGTGTGGCAAATCCAATTGCTGGTAAAATCAAGCCAAATATCAATAAAATTTGTTTTCCTGTGATCATGCATAGATAAAATTTATTCCAACATATATCAATATGAGCAATGAACTTTAGAACAATTCTCTCAAAAACACCAACCTTTTTACTTGTCATGTTTTAATCATTTACAATTGCAAATCCAATTAAACTTCCTCCGGTAAAACCTAAACTTTTCACCCATATATTCAGTCTACTTAACATCAATAGCATCCTCCGGACATACAGCACGGCATGCATCGCATTTAATACATAATTCGGTATTAATGCTGTGCTTTTCATGGGGAGTAAAAGGGATAGCATCAACAGGACACTTCTGTACACATTTAGTACATCCGATGCAATTATCATTCACAGAGTAGGTAATTAATTCTGTACATTTCCCGGTCGGGCAAATTCCTTTAATGTGAGCTTCGTATTCTTCCCGAAAATACATCAGGGTACTGATTACCGGGTTGGGAGCTGTTTTTCCCAGGCCGCATAAACTTCCTTTATTTGTCCATTCCGCCAATTTTTCCAATTCTGCGATATCTCCTGATTTGCCTTTTCCACTGGTAATATTATCCAGAATATCGAGCATTCTTTTGGTCCCAACCCGACAGAAAGTACATTTCCCGCACGATTCATCCTGGGTAAACGAAAGGAAAAATCGTGCCATGTCTACCATACAATCGGTATCATCAAGTACAACCAGCCCTCCTGAGCCCATCATCGCGCCCATTTTGGAAAGCGATTCATAATTAATGGGTGTATTGGCAAATTCTGCCGGGATGCACCCGCCTGAGGGACCACCAATTTGGACAGCTTTAAATTTACGTCCATTGGCAATCCCTCCACCAATAACCTCTACTACCTCGCGGATGGTAATTCCCATTGGTACTTCAATCAAACCACCTCGTGCAACTTTACCTGCCAAAGCAAACACCTTTGTCCCGGTATTGCCATCTGTACCAATTCCTTTAAATTTATCCGACCCTTCCCTTATAATATAAGAAATCTGAGCCAGGGTTTCTGTATTGTTTACAAGTGTAGGATATCCCCACAGACCTTTTTGGGCCGGAAAAGGAGGACGGATTCGTGGAAATCCCCTGCTTCCCTCTATTGATGCAATTAATGCTGTTTCTTCACCGCAAACAAAAGCTCCTGCACCTTCATATATTTCAATATCCAGATCAAAACCGGAACCTTGTATGTTTTTTCCCAAATAATTGTTCTCCCTGCAAATCTCAAGAGCTTGACGGATTCTTTTCACAGCCAGTGGATATTCGGCCCTGATATAGAAATAGCCTCTATGAATTCCCACAGCATATGCAGCAATTATCATACCTTCAATCACCCGGTACGGATAGCTTTCCAAAAGCATCCTGTCCATAAAAGCACCAGGGTCACCTTCATCGCCATTACATATCAGGTATTTTATTTCGCTTTCCTCTTTTTTTACCAATTCCCACTTTACACCGGTAGGAAACCCGGCACCACCTCTGCCCCGGATGCCACTGTTTTTTACTTCTTCAATCACATTATCGGGCGATAGCCCGATAAACATTTTCTTTAAAGCAGAAAATCCTCCTCGCGTTATATATTCATTAATATCAATGGGATTGATAATTCCTCTGTATTCAGTGGCAATAGGAAACTGATTGCCCAAAAAAGATGCAACAGGTTTCTCACGCATACTGATTTCATAACGTTGCACACCTTCCCAATTACGGTCTGTCTGAATATCTTCTGCAAACTGAAAGATTTTGTTTTTCACCTTCGAAAGGAAACCTGGTGGTTGAAAATGGCTTTCAACTATATTTTTAACATCTTCAGGTTTTACCCGGGCATAAAGTGTAGGTTCCCCTTCATTCGGAACGATTTCAACAAGTGGAACCTGATGGCACATGCCAACACAACCTACATGCTTCAATTTTACACGAAGGTGATTTTGGTTAACTACTGCTTCCACCTGTTTTTCAATGTCACCACTGCCACTGGCAACGCAACAGGATCCCAGGCCAATCCTGATTTCTCCTTTTATTTCTGTACCATCAGCTTTTCTGAATTTCTTCCCGCCTTTTTGTACCTGCTGACTTTCAAAATCTTCTATCACCTGGTCAACCTGGTCGGGGGCAACATGCCCATAGGTAATATCATCAACCTGCACCACAGGTGCCAGTGTACAGCACCCAAGACAACTTACTTTCTCAAGTGTATAATTCCCGGTTTCATCGGTATCTATTCCCGGAAGCAATTTAAAAAGCCTGCGGAATGAATCATGAACCAGGCCGGCACCTTTAACATGACAGGCAGTCCCAACACAAATCTTTACAAGATGTTTCCCCGCTGGCTGCATTCTGAACTGCTTGTAAAAACTGGCCACACTAACTATTTCAGAAGGGGTAATGGAAGTTTTTTCCGAAAGGTATTTTAAAGCCTCCTCCGGTAAATAATTGTATTCATTCTGAATGGCCTGCAGCAGTGGAATCAGATTCTTTTTTAAAGAACCGGTTTCTTCAATGATGCGGTCAATATCTTTATATTGTTGATTCATTCAACTTTCTCCTCTTTCAACTGATCTTTACTATTCCGATAAATAAACTTAGGTTATTTATTTTATTTCAACCATTTAATCCCATCGCCTTATTAAAAAAAACAATTGAAAATTACTTTCCGATACAGTACAAATGTTCCTCGCCTCTGATATATATTTTCCCGTCAGCAAATGCCGGTGTGGTACCGGCAGGTTCACCCAAATTGTTTTCTGCAATCAATTTCATCTCCCTGCCAAATTCATAAATACGCATTACACCATCGTTGTCCATCATAAAGAGCTTTCCCTCAGCGTAAGAAGGCGATGAATAAAGCGTTTTTCCCACATCGTGCTCCCACAGCATGTCACCTGTTTTTGCATCATAGCAAACCAATACTCCATAGCTGGTTGCAATAATGAGCAGTCCTTCATGTGCCAGCGGACTTGCTGCTTCTGGCAGGTACATATCATCTTCCCACAGAATTTCACTTGTTTTGATATCAATAGCCACCATTCTGGCATATTCATTTGCGGCATATACCACTCCATCATAATACGCCACAGATGGCCCTACTTCTCCCATCATACATTCTACTGACCAGAGTTCTTTTCCTGATTGAATGTCGTACCCCGCAACAATAGGATCGGCTGTTAAAATAATCTGGTAATTCCCATCTACCTGAACCAATACAGGACTGGCCCATGAAATTTTAGCCTTACGAACAGTTTCCCATTCGGTTTCACCGGTTGCTGCATTCAAGGCCATTACCCTGCCTCCCTTATTGGTATCATACTGAACCAGCAATTTATTGTCCCAGGTTATAAGTGAAGAAGAGTGACCGTAATGGTTATCAGGAACTCCAAGATTCCGCCCCCAGACCCTTTTCCCATTCATATCGAAAGCCACCACGTCACCTGTAGCAAAAATAGCATAAACACGCTGTCCGTCGGTAGTAGCGGTAGAAGCAGAAAGCCCTGTATCTTCAGTGACACGTGGAGGCGCAGACGGTGAACCGGGAATATTACTGGCATTACCAGTCCACAGCAGTTTACCATCGGCACGATTGTAGCAATATACTTCACGGCTTTGATTATCAGCACCGGCAACAAAAACCTTATCACCCCAAACCACCGGTGAATTATAGCCGTGTTTTGGTACCGGCGATTTCCATAGAATATTATTGCCCGAAGCACCATCCCACTTTACCGGTACATTCTTGTGATAAGCAATCCCCTGCCCCAATGGGCCCCGGAATGAATTGTGATTGTTTCGAATCTGCTCAATTGAAATACCAGCTACAGCCTCACTTTTTACAGTTTGTTCCGGCTCGGGTTCAGGTTGTTTCTCAACAACTGCAGCTTCCCCTAAAACCGGTACTTTTTCAGATACATCCCCTGATACTGGTACCTCCCGAACGGGAGTTACTGTTTCAGAAAGTTCTCCAACTTCAATGACCTCTATCTCTTCCTCAATCTGGTTTTCAACAGGCTCTGTTAAAGAAGCTTCAAGATTATACACGTCAAGGTAATTAACTGATGAAAATGAAGCCAAAAAGGCAAGACCAAAAAACACCAACCCCACGGCAACAACCCATTTCTGGGCTAAAATCCGGCCAGCAATTTCATTTTCCTGTTTTTTATCCGGTTCTTCTATTTTTGATTTTATTGAATAATAAACCGTGAGTGCGATGACCAGAACAATTGCACCCCCCAAAAGCAAGTAAGCACCGGTTTTTATCTGCCACTGACTATTAAAATAAGCTTTCCTGGCCAAAAGATCAAAATTGCGTATCTCACTTATCAGTTCAGCATTATTTGGTTCCTGCTTTAACCGGGCCACCAGGGCTTCAAGTACCTGGCTCTCTACCGGATCATTATTTGAAACCTGCCAGTAGTTAAGCAGCAAAAGCGAAGCCACCACAACACAAAAGATACCTGACAGCAAAACGGTATTTTTTGATAAAAGTAATTTGTCTTTATTTGTCATGTGCGACTATTTTAATTTATTTATTTAATTACCGGGCAATAATCCATACAACGTCCGCAGCTAAAACAGTTCCCCTTATGCGGCACATAATCCTGTCTTTTCCTGAAAACTACTGTATTGAGCAAAGTCATTCCTACTACAAGTCCTAAAAATCCGCCCGCAATCATACTTCCGGTATAAAATTTACCACGAATCCCCTCAGCTTCCATTACCAGCGTATCCATTGTTTTTCCTGATTTCAAAAATGTCTGAACATCAATATTGTCCGGATCATTTTTAACGTCGGGATTGGAAATCATAAGCTCAGCCAAATATACATCAGGATTCGCTTTTGATAAAAACACATGCGATTTAGCACCGATAAATACTCCAAAAGCAATCCATAAAGGGATCAATGCTGCGTATAAAATAAAACGTTTTGTTCCCAGGCCAGATTTAACAACCTCCTTTTCGTTTGTTGGAAAATCTATGGCATCGAAAGGACAAGATTTGACACACAATTTACATTGAATGCATTTGGATGGAGTAATGGTTACATGTTTACCTGAAAACCGGGACATCCAACTCAGCATAACTCCATAAGGACAAAGGAACCGGCAGTAAGGCCTTCCGATAAACATGCCCAGCAGCAAAAAGCTGATTCCAAGAACAATCATTAAAAACATACCATCCATTCTGAAAAACCCGATAAATGGATCGTACCTGCAAATTATAAAATCGGTTCCTGTTGCAGCAAAAAGAACTGCAAGTGTCAGGAAAATATAAGGTATAAGCCCCAGTGTTTTATTTAGCCATTTAGGTAAACTAAGCGGCTTAACAATGACTAAATCCTGGATCGCACCCAAGGGACATACCCCACCACAAAATGTTCTTCCGTAAAAAAGGGTAACAATTAGCGGCAAAACAAAAAATAAAAAGACAACAATGGAAATGGCATAGACTGGATCAAAAAAGGAAAGCGTAACGTTTTGTATGGCTCCTATGGGGCAAACGCATCCGTTACGATAAAATCCGAAATATAAAACTGCAGCAATTACCAGCCACATCATACCCCGCCTCGAGCGCTTTTTTATCATTAACCAGGTAGCGAGAATGAGAAAACCCACCAGCACTGCCACATCCAGGTATTCCATAATCTGCGCCCTGGGAGCCGGAGTTTCAGTAGCAGGCTGTTGATATCCTGATTCAAATTCAGGCCTTGGAAACCGCTGTTCCTGGGCGCCTGACGATAAAGCAAAAAATACCATGACCAAAACAAAGATACAGGACATATAATTTAAAGCCTTCTTTGCACGAAACTGCCAGGTTATTTTAAAATGTATCTTTTTCATTAGAAGTTATGATTCCTCATTTTTTGAAAATCCGCCTTTAATTTTGTAGGCGTCAGAAGCCTTTACCCTTTTAATTGCATCTGAAGGGCAAACCCTGGCTATGGAACATTCATTGCAATTGAGACAAATATGGTGCATTATCTGCAGATGAAAAGAGCCGTTGCCAAATGAGGTACATCCCGCAACACATTTGGCACAGCCAATGCACAAATCCTCTATGATATGGTATTCGAAATAAGGCTCTTCAATAAACTTCCGTTCAATGGCAGCCGTTGGGCATAATTGATTTTCACCGGCAGTTGAAAGTTCATTTGCATCGGGTTTAAAATACCCTCCGCATAAATCGCAATATCCGCACAAATCGTATGCATGTACACATTTAACTGCGGAAGGAGTCATTACACAGTCGGTGGCACAACGGCCACATTGTGTACATTCAAACGGATCAATTTGCCATACATATTCGTCGCTGGTGATTTTACTCAGCGATAATCCGCCTATCCCGCCCAATGCAAGAGCCAGGGAAAGCCGGGCCCCATTCTGAATAAATTCACGCCTGTTTGATGATTTATTATTTTCCATCTGCAGCCTCCTTTGCCTGAGGTAAATCACATCCGGAAAACCTATCACATTTTTTACATGACGGTGAAATGGAGCAGGAAGTATCAATTTTTTTACTGAATGCGAGGTACCCGGCAGAAGCTGCCATACCTCCCAAAATAAAAATCCTGGCTCCTGTATTTATAAAATCTTTTCGGTTCATTCTTTTATTCTTTCATTTTACCAATACTGCTCAAATCACTATTTATTGAACCTCCGACTCATTGGGTGTAAACACCCGTATCAATTTAGTATCAAAATCAAGGGCATAAATGTTATTTTGGCTGTCGGCTGCAATATCCGGTGCATTGCCATTCTCAGCAAATTTAACAGGAGCAGCAACTACCCCATCAAGTTCCCCTGATTGTTTATAGGTTTTAATCCGTACCAATCCTTTCTCACTGGTAACAAAACGTCCATCCTCCAAAAATGCAATATAATTCGGATTACAGCAACCACTAAAGCCTTCAGGATTTACTCCGGATTGTTTCCAGTGCCCCCTTAACTTCCCATCGAAAGTGTAATTTTCCAGCGAATGCAATCCGGGATTTACAACCCAGAGTTCATTCTCGTTATTAATAGCTATATCAAAGGTAGGGCTTGGAATAATAAAACCATGGAGGGCCCCCTCTTCAGCTTTACCATCAAATTCATTTAATAATTCACCTTTTACTGAGAACCGGAATATTTTCCTTTTACCCGCATCGGCTACAAATACATTATCTACATTTGCTGCCAAAGATGTAAAGTGAGAATCAGGGTACTGCGACTGCCATTCATGCAATGCATTGCCTTCTTCATCAAAAACATAGATACGGCTTCCATCACTCAGAAATATCTTTCCCTGGAATACATCGAGTACCCTTGGATTAAACTGTAAGGATAATTCGGCCAGAAGCTTTCCCGAAAGTGAAATGATTTTAATCTTATTATCCCCTGCTACATAAATTTTATCATCGACAATTTTTATAGCTGCCGGTTTTTCAAATCCGGGTTTTATGTTTCTTGCTTCCCTGTAATGAATTAATGAAGGATCGACCGTTTTATATGCATCCAGATTCAGGGCAAAAGGGTTTGCCTTGCTTTTTCCCGGCCTGTCGGAACGGTAATCCGTTACTATCATTGCAACAATAACTGCGGCCAGAAGTATAAGAAAAAAAACAATTCCCTTATTTTTCATTTCTGATTACTCTAAATTTAAATCAATACAAACCAGGGTAGTGGCATCACGCATAATCAGGTAACCGTCCGCAATTGCAAACGGTGCCCAGGCATCGTGTCCATCTTCAATTACCTTCACTTCATCGAGCTGTATATACTTTTCAGTACTTGGTTGTACAATAAACAGCGTTCCGTCATCGCGCAATATAAAAAGCTTATTATCTGCCATAAAGTAGGGCCCCAGGCCAAACCGGTTTTCAGTCCCGCTTGTCCAGACAGTTTGTTTCGGATCCTCAGGATGGACACAAACCAACTGGTTACGGTTTGGACCACCATCTTTGGGAATTATACCAAAAAGGTGCCCATTCCAGTAAACAGGAGTTTGCTGCTCGCAGGCCAGTCCTTCACGAGGTGGATATTTAGTCAGTACCTCAACCGAGAACTTACCATTTTCCTCAATCAACTGGGCCATCATACTTCCTGCCCCATAACCGGCTGTCATAAATATTTTTCCATCAGGCATACAAACAGGCGAGGGAGCAATCACCGAATGATTCCAAACCGTTGTACTCCAGAGCAATGAACCGGCATCGTCGCCATCGGCCGCCACTCCCACAAGTGCTCCGACAGCACTGTATACATACATTTTACGCCCACCATATGTAAATGGCATAACCGAAGAGTGGGACATTTTCCACCCGAGGGGATTGGGTGTTTCCCATATTTTTTCTCCTGTTTCCAAATCAACAGCCACCATCAGAGCCTTTCCGCCGGTAGCAATAATGGCTTTCCCGTCATCAATAAGCGGGCATTGCCCGGTATACCATAAGGGGACTTCCGATTCGTATTCCCTTGCCACATCAAGCCCCCAGAGAAAATCTCCGGTTTCACGATCAAGACACATAACATGACACATTGGCCCCATCGTCAGAATATAATCCTCCGTTACTGCCGGAATGGTACGAGACATTCCATGATTGCGTTTTATATTCAGACTGTAACCCCGCTGCCACATCTCTTTACCGTCGGTCAATGAATAGCATCGTAAAATATCAGCCCGCTGTTCCTCATCATAATCAAGCAGGTAGGCAAGTCCTTTATAAATAGCTGCTCCGGAATGGCCTTCACCAAGCTCTTTCGACCATACTATCCTGGCACCTTCATTACCAAATTTACTGATAAGTTTGACATCTGATTTGGAAATATTATCAAAATCACTGCCTCTGAAACGGGGCCAAGTCTCCGACAGCTCTGTATAACCTGTGGCAAACTGGTCAAAAAATTCACCAATTTCCACCTGTTGAGCTTCAACACCCGCTCCACGGTTATCAGCACCTTCCATACTTATTTCAAAAGCACGGGTAGGATCAGCAGATAACCACCAGGTGAGAAACCCCAGGGAAATAATGCCCAGGGAGAATGTAATGATTTTTATCGTTTGCTTACTGTCCATTCAGGCTTTAATATTATAAACCATGAGCACATCACCATGCCGGATAAATAGTTTACCATCGTAAATAGCCGGGTGTGCCCAATGAGGCCCGGTTCCCTCTTCCATTTTAAAAGTGCTTACAATTTCAAGTTTTTTCGGAGAAGGTGCTACCAAAGCGATATTTCCACTCTTTTCCTCATAAATATACAACATGCCGTCAGCATAAATCACAGATCCTTTATTGTACCATTCTGTTTCCCAGTTGGTAACGCCGGATTCCCAGTTCACGCTTGCCCATCGTCCACGTGAATTATGCTGCCAGTTGGAACCGTACAAATTTCCATCAACCAGAACTACACCTCCATGATGTGTATTTAAGGTTTCATTTTTCCATTTAAGCGTCACCGGCTTTTTGTTATGGGCAATTGAAAACATAGTTGCCGGATGATCGTACCCGCTGGTAACAAATACTTCATCATTAAAATACAATGCAGGATTAGCCTGTGCCCCTTCACCCTGGCTCCCACTGTAAAAGTTGTCAAGGTTGTGGTGCCATTCAATTTCTCCATCCAACGGATTGATTGCCAGTAAGTTTTTGGTTGTTTGCACCAGAATTATATCTTTTCCGTTATTATTGGCCTGAACTGAAGAGGCATAGGATTTGGCTCCTCCAAGGCTTTTTGCTTTCCAAACCTCGGTACCGTTTACTTTATTAAATGCAACCATGGAATACTTCTCACCGCCTGTAGTATAAACAACAATATCATTCACTACCAAAGGACTTTCAGCATCGCCATGCATATGGATTTCACCATCGTAGTTTTCTATTACATCAACTTCCCATACTATTTCCCCTGATTGGGCATCAATGCAGCTGAGTTGCCCCATACCGCTTGCAACATATAGCTTTCCCTTTTCATAAGTAGGAGTGCACCGGCTTTCGGGATAAGAACGTATCCATGACCGGCCATAGGCGGTTTCCCAAATCAATTGGCCTTTCATATTGTAAGCTGTAAGGATATCTGTTCCTTCTTTTTTAATTCCGGTAATAAAAATTTTGTTTTCAGCTACTACAGGTTGGGAAAATCCCTTGCTGATTCCTTTAATTTTTAAAATTACTTCCGGTCCTGATTCCGGCCATTTTTTCAACAACCCCGATTCAGGATAATGACCTGTCCTTCGGGTCCCCCTGAATTCCACAAGCTCCTGTGAACTCATGGTGAGCGAGAAAGAACATATAATCACTATCAGCAGTAATTTCATTTTAAATAATTACATTTTCTGTTGAATGCAGAAATTATTTTTCTTTAATATCATAAACCAGCAATACCTCTCCATGCCGCATAAACAACTTCCCGTCAGCTATAAAAGGATGCGCCCAATGGGGTCCGGCTCCTTTTGTTATTCTAAACTGACTTACCACTTCAAACTTATCCGGGCCTGGTTTTATCAGCCCCACATTTCCGCGTTCGTTGTAGGCATAAAGCATTCCATCGGCCATTACCAAAGCTCCTTTTGTATCCCAATCATCTACATATTTTATTTCACCTGTATCCCAAACCATGCAGACCCACCGGCCCTGTTTGTTATTATACCAATTTGAACCATATAAATGATTATCGTATAAAATAACTCCATGATGGTGATTATCCAATGTATGATCAATAAACTTTTCTGAAACAGAAGTTCCTGCAGAATCCATTTTCAGCATTACTGCATTGTAATCATAGCCCATGGTAAGAAATATTTCATCCTCTTTGTAAACAGGAGTATTTGCCCAGATTAAACCGACGCGTTCCCATTTCTCCGGGTTCATATATTTATAATTCCACACTATGTTTCCATTTTCCGGATTAATTGCCAGAAGATGTGTCCCTGTAGCGGCCAGAATATATGTGATGTCCTGAAATTTATAGATAGTTGAAGAAACATAAGAACGTGGCCCTCCCAAAGACTTTGTTTGCCATACTGTTTCTCCGGTCATTTTATTCAGGGCAATAGCACTTGTATTTGAACCAGCTGGTGTGCAAATCAATTTATCATCAACAATAAGTGGTGTTTCAGAATTTCCCCATGTTCCATATTCCGTTTCAAATTGCTTGTCTACATCAACAGCCCATATTTCCTCACCGGTTTCGCGTTTAAGGCAAACCACTCTTCCGGTTCCGCTCTGAACATAAATCCGGTCATCTTCTATTAAGGGAGTACTCCGGGTATCGGGAAAGGACTGATTCCAGGAGCGCCCGTAAGCCACCTGCCACTTAATTTTACCCGATAAATCAATAGCTGTTAAATAATCCAACGTATCAATCATGCCACTGACATAAATCATATCTCCTTCCGGAATAGGTGTAGACCATCCTTTACCGATATTTTCAACTTCAAGAATCAATTCGGGCCCGTTCTCCGGCCATGACTTCATCAATCCCGTTTCAGTAAAATGGCCATCACGTGCCGGTCCGCGCCATTGTACAAACTGGGCGCTGGAAGAAAAAGCAATCAATAAAAAAAAGGAAATACCAATAACATTCTTCATAAGTGTCTTATCTATTAATTTTTTATTAAGCTCTACCTGATTTTGTATGCAATCAGTGCGTCCCCATGCCTCACATACAGCCTGCCGTCGTTTATAACCGGATGTGACCAGTGCTGGGCTGTTCCCAGTTTTACCTTTGTAAGGCCAGTAATATTAAAACCTGCAGGGGTTGCCTTTACCAGGGCCAATTCTCCGCGTTCACTGTAGCAGTACAACATACCATCTGCAGCAATTACAACTCCCTTTCCTATCTCTGTGGAAGCATATTTTTCTTCACCTGTTTGCCAGTCTACACAACGCCACTGCCTTGCAACATCACCCGACCCGTAAAGATATCCGTCAATCAGCACGATACCACCTATACGGCTGTCGAGATCTTTATTAAACCATGCTTTTTCAACCTTGCTGCCATCTTCACTTAAGGTAAGCTTTACACCACCCTGACCGTATCCGCTGAAGCAAAACAATCCGCCCTCATGATAAACGGGTGTATTGGCATGTACATTATAACGGTTGGTTTGCGGGTACGACCACAGCAATTTACCATTTGAAGCATCCAGACCCAGAATATGGTCAGCGGTATGAGTAACAAGCAATTTACGTGAAGGAAATTCAACCACAATGGGTGTGCAATAGGCTGATTTTTCACCTTTCCCCGGAGATGACCATACAAGATCACCATTGAAACGGTTCAATGCCACAATATTATTTTTCTTCCCTCCGGGTGTCAGATAAACCACATCACCATCAACCAAAACAGTTTCGGTAACTCCCCAGGTAATGTTCTTCCCGTCAAAATCGCTTAATGAATTTTTCTTCCATTTAACAGCCCCGGATTTGGCATCCATACAAGTCAGCAGGCCGTTTCCGGAATAAATATAAAGCAAATCACCCGCAATTACAGGAGTAGACCGGGTACCCGGATAACTTTCGGTGAATTCTTCTCCATACGGAACCTTCCATTGCAATTTTCCGTTTAAATCAAGTGCAAAAACATAACCTGTTTTGTCAATCATTCCCGAAAGGTACACGAGGTTATTGGCAAATGCCGGGGAGGAATGCCCTTCACCCAGGCCTTCAAAGTGCCAGATTATTTCAGGACCGTCAGCAGGCCACTCTTTGAGCAATCCCGTTTCCGGATAAACCCCGTTTCCATTTATTCCCCTCCACCGGGTAACATGCTGGGCAGAAAGACACAAACTACTAAATATCAACAAGATTAAAAGAGAAACTACACTTTTTGGCATCGACATTTGTTTTTAAATTAAGTGTCTAAAAATAAAACCAATAAGTGGCATTTACAATTAAATGATGTAATTTATTGCATGTCTAAATAGTAATATATGTTTACACTTTATTAGGAGATTATTAACATCTGATACGAACGGCGCCCACAGGTATTAAATTGTTTCATGCAAGCCTGAGAAAGTTTTCCGGACCATTACATTTGATATTATTGTAAACCCGCATTTGTATTTGTGGCATAGAAGCCTTGCTATAAATCCATCCAAAGGAGTTCTGTTCTTATAAATGAAAAAATTTCATCCGGAAACTTCCTGCTTTAGCTGCTTATCTCACCACCTGCCTTTTTGATATAGCAACTCCTCATCAAATTCGGTATAAATTCGCGATAAATTCGCTACAAATTCGCAAAATCGCGAATTTGTAGCGAATTTAATGCGAGTTTGTAGCGAATTTAATCCGGAGATAAATCGGCTTTCCTTACAGTTATTGAATCAATAATCAGGTTCCTATATTCAGTTTATTACACAAGAAGCGGTATTAATTTTTCAAAAACTTAATTTTTACCAAGTGACAGGGATAAACTTAACACCTCCAAAGTGGTTGTTAACTCCGGGAGCAATACATTCAAATGCAACTGCTTATGGGGCTTCAATGTGTCTGAAGAATAAAGTTGCATTTTCCCCATGCATAATAACTGCCGGAAACGGAGAATTCAGAATCAGGACAAAAAGATAAATTCCTCTATTCCGCCGATGTTTTAGTCTGTCTTTTCCGCTCGTGTTCGTTCAGCAGAATCTTACGGATGCGCATATTTTTTGGTGTAACTTCAAGGTACTCATCATTCCGGATGTATTCCATTGCTTCTTCAAGTGAGAATTTCACAGCCGGGGCAATACTTACCTTATCATCGGAACCGGAAGCTCTCATGTTGGTGAGTTTTTTTGTCCTGGTAATGTTGATGGTTAAATCATCCTGCCGGGTATTTTCACCAATAACCTGCCCGGCATATACATCTTCACCGGGGTCAACAAAGAAGCGTCCCCTGTCCTGCATTTTATCGATAGAATAAGCAATGGAGGTTCCGGTCTCGAGTGAAATCAAAGCTCCGTTCCTATGGATGCCAAGGTTTCCCTTCCATGCTTCGTAACCTTTAAAGCGATGAGCCATTATAGCTTCACCTTCGGTAGCTGTAAGCATCTGGTTGCGCAACCCGATAATTCCCCTTGCAGGGATGCTGAACTCGAGGTGTGCCCTTTGGTTTTTAACTTCAATGTTAATGATTTCACCCTTACGCTGTGTAACCTGTTCGATAACTTTTCCGGAAAATTCTTCCGGCACCTGAACGGTAAGAAATTCAATAGGTTCATGTTTTGTACCATTAATTTCCTTTATGATTACCTTAGGTTGTCCCAGTTGCATTTCATATCCTTCCCGACGCATGGTTTCCACGAGAATGGAAAGATGCAGGATTCCGCGTCCAAAAACCATGAATGAATCGGCCGAAGCAGTATCTTCCACCCGTAGTGCAAGGTTCTTTTCCGTTTCCTTGTAAAGCCTGTCACGTAATTGACGGGAGGTAATAAATTTCCCGTCTTTCCCAAAGAAAGGTGAATTATTTGCCACGAACAGCATGCTCATGGTAGGTTCGTCCACCTTGATAGGTTCCAGGCCATCGGGTTCCAGGGCATCGGCAACTGTGTCGCCGATATCAAAACCTTCAAGACCGAGTACAGCACAAATTTCACCTGAGGGCACAGGTTCTCTGGTTTTTTCTTTACCGAGGCCTTCAAAAAGATATACCTCTTTGGTAAAAGATTTCACAATACTTCCATCACGTTTTACCAGAGCCACAGGTGTCCCCGGAATCAACTGTCCCCGGGTAACCTTTCCAACGGCAATACGACCGGTATAAGACGAATAATCGAGCGAGGTGATGCGCATTTGCAGAGTGCCTTCCTTATGGGTAGATGCAGGAATATGTTCAAGAATAACATCCAGCAAATAACTTACATCGGTTGTTTCTTCTTTCCAGTCGGGGCCCATCCATCCGGCTTTTGCCGATCCGTAAACAGTAGGAAAATCGAGTTGGTCTTCGGTAGCATCCAGGCTGTACATTAAATCGAAAACCTTCTCGTGCGCAATATCGGGTGTACAGTTTGGTTTATCAACTTTGTTAACCACTACAATGGGCTTCAAGCCCAGATCAATTGCTTTTTGCAATACAAAGCGTGTTTGAGGCATAGGTCCTTCAAAGGCATCTACAATCAGCAGCACACCATCGGCCATATTAAGCACCCGCTCCACCTCTCCGCCAAAATCGGAGTGACCGGGAGTATCGATTATATTTATTTTAGTATCCTTGTACCGTATGGAGACATTTTTCGATAAGATGGTAATTCCGCGTTCCCGTTCCAGCTCGTTACTGTCCAGGATAAGATCGCCCATATCCTGGTTCTCCCGGAAAAGTTTTACCTGATGCAACATACGGTCGACCAGAGTGGTTTTGCCATGGTCAACATGTGCAATAATGGCTATATTCCTAATTTCTTTCATTGTTTTCAATTGTTTTCAATAAATGCAAATACTTTCTTCCTGTTATTCCCTGTTCTTTATTGGTATTTTAGAAGGCCTGTTAAAAGGGCGTGCAAAGGTAAAAAAGAAATCATTAGCCGAAAGAGGTGTTTTTATAAATTTCAGGCTGGAAGATAACAATTTGATATTGAAATAATTTTAAATAGAAAACACATGATATACAGCGGGAAACAAGGAACCAATTGAAAAAAAGTAAATATAAAATCTGATCTACGACTTAAAATTATCACAAAATGAAAATTTTATTATTTTAGTATTCAAAACCATTCAACCTTTACTCTACAAAACAGCCTGTAATGAAAAAATTGAAGTCAACAAAACATAAAAAGGAAGCAATTTTCTACGATAAAGGTTTAAATAAAACAGCCGAATCTATTAATGAGAGTTTTTTTCAGGCCATGTTTGAATCACATCAGGCAGTAATGCTTCTTATTGATCCGGCTATCGGAGCAATAATCGATGCCAATAAAGCCGCTGTTAAATTTTATAAATATTCAAAAGAAAAAATTAAAAAATTAAATATACAGGATATCAACCAATTGGATCCTGCCGAGGTAAGGGCCGAATGGATGAAAGCCCTCAGGGATGAACGAAATTATTTTATCTTTCCACATAAGCTTGCCGATGGACAGATCCGTCAGGTTGAAGTGTACTCTTCATCATTTATTTTCATGGGGAAACCTATATTGTATTCCATTATTCACGATATTACAGAAAAAAAACATGCTGAAGAGGCATTACTGAAGAGTGAAGAAAAATTTGAAATTGCATTTAAATCAAACCCCAATGCACTGGTATTATCGGAATTGGAAACAGGAAAAATTTATGAAGTAAACGATACTTTTTGCACCCTGTCTGGCCTTAATAAAGATGAAGTCATCGGTAAAAGCACATTAGATATTCAAATATATGTTTCCCCTGATGACCGGAATAAAATGGTAGAACTTTTAAAAAACAGGGGAAGAGTTAAAAATCTTGAAATTAAAGTAAGACACCGGTCCGGGAAAAACCTTTGCGTTTTATTATCCTCCGAAATTCTGAAATCAAGCATGGGTGAAACCATACTTACAACATTTCAGGATATTACAGAGCGAAAGCAACTGGAAGAACAACAAAAAAAGGAGCACGACCTGCTACAGATAATTTTTGACACTGTTCCAGCTATGATTTCAGTTTACGATCCGGAAATAAAGAAAGTAGAACTCAACCGGGAAGCAGAACGCGTTACAGGCTGGACTTCCCGGGATACCCAATATAAAAACATTATGGAACTGGCTTACCCCAGTCCAGAGTACCGGAAAGAAGTTGCAGAATACATGCAATCACTTGCACCAGGATTTAAAGACATTGTTATTACCTGCAAAGACGGTACAACCAAAGATACTTTGTGGGCCAATGTTTCCTCAACTGACGGGCGCAGGATTGGAATTGGCATTGACATCAGTGAACGCAGGAAAGCTCAGAAGGAGCTTTTAAAAAGTAAGAATATTATTTCAACTGCCCTGGCAAGCATGACCGATGCAGTTTATATTTCTGACGCAGAAGGAAAACTGATTGAATTTAACGAGGCATTCTATTATTTTTACCGGATTAATCCTGGAACGATTTTTTCAAATGATATCAGTCAGTATCTTTCTTTTTTCGACTTCTATCTACCTGACGGGAAGCTGGCCGACCATGACGAACTTCCAATAGCCCGTGCTTTGCGTGGTGAGAAAATATCCAAATCGGAATATACGGTTTTTCGCAAAGACACCGGTGAGACCTGGGTGGGTAGTTTTAGTTTTGCTCCCATCCGCGATAGCAATCACAAAATTACAGGTTCGGTGGTTGTTGCCCGTGATATTTCTGACACCAAACGGGCTGAACAGGAAAAAGAAAGATTGATAGAACAGCTGGCAATGGAAAAGGAAGCACTTGCCGAATCGGAACAGAAATACCGGATAATGGGAGAAGCGGTCGATTATGGAGTATGGGCTGCCGATGCGGAAGGAAAAGTTACCTACCTGAGTGAATCGTTCTGCAAACTTGTTGGCAGGTCCTTTGAAGAATTAAAGGTATATGGATGGCATGAACATATGGTTTTTGAACAGTCACAGGAGATAATGGGAATGTGGATGCATTCTGTGAACACAGGCGCTCCATATGAACATGAGCACAAGATCATTGGGAAAGATGGAATTAAAAAACATATACTGGCACGGGCCAAACCAATCAGGAACAGAGATGGTAAAATAATTTCATGGGCAGGCATTCATCTGGATATTACGGAAAGAAAAGAAGCAAATGAACAGTTGGCGGAACAAAACAAAAATCTTACCCGAATGAATGAAGTGCTGGAAGATTTTGTTCAGATAGCTGCACATGACCTTCGATCACCTATTGGCAATCTGTTCGCCCTTAACGAACTCATAGCCAATCAAAACGATGAAAAGAAAAGGATGGAACTTTTTAGCATGTTTAAACCTGTAACCCAAAGGCTGCAACTCACAGTTGATGGCCTGCTTGAAATGGTTTCTCTCCAGATGAAAGAGGAGGTTAAAGCAGAAAAAGTTGCTTTTGAGAATGTGTGGCAAGAATTAAACGAGGTTTTAGCATCTGAAATTTCAGCATACAATGGGGATATTAATGTCAATTTTTCAGAAGTACCAGCAATTAACTATATTAAAATACATCTGGTCAGTATTCTTAAAAACCTGGTTTCAAATGCTATAAAATATTCTGCAAAAGAAAAAAATGAGTTAGTACAAATTAGCACTACCCGGATCAATGATTTTGTGCTGCTGAAAATTACCGACACTGGGATAGGGATAGATTTAAAGAAGGCAGGAGAAAAAATATTCAAACCTTTCCGCAGGTTCACAAAAAAAGCAGATGGGACAGGTCTTGGCTTATACATCATAAAAACGATAATAGAAAAGAATGGCGGTTATATAGAGGTGGAAAGCCAGCCAAATAAAGGTTCAGCGTTTTATTGTTACTTAAAGGAATATTCTGCATAAGGAATTTTCCAAAAAAAAGAAAAGCCATTTCCAGTATGCTGCGGAAATGGCTTTTCATTTTATCAATTCAAGCTCTCGGAATTACAATTCGAATTTATAAGATCCTATATCACTTAATTCCGAAACTCTTATAAATTCAGCATGTGCCTTCACCTGTGATTTGGCGAAAGTGATATAATTTTTAGCCGAGCGAAGAAACATTTCATCGCGGTTGCTGTCGAGCAGCAACAAGTAACTCATGATAATATGCCCGGCCATTTCCACCAGGCGTCGTGCATGAAAATCAATAAATTCATTATCATCAGCAGAGGTAACTTTTTTTACAGCCTGCTCATAATCATCGGTTAAAATTATCAGTGAGCGTTTCAGGTATTCCAGTTTAGGAGAAATTTTTTCAGCTTCATATTCCCTGATACGGTTAAGAAACGCACCGGTTGTAATACCCCTGATTGCAGCCACCACCTGCAATTGGGTTGTGCCTTCATAAATTGAAGTAATCCGGGCATCGCGGTATATCCTTTCAACAGGATAATCCTTCATAAAACCTGAACCACCATGTATCTGAACGGCATCGTAAGCCAGCTGGTTGCTGTATTCACTTGACATTCCCTTGGCCAGAGGAGTAAAAATATCAGCCAGACGCTGATAACGCTTCATTTCTTCACGTTCCTCCCTGGTTAAGTCCCTTTCGTCAGCAATATGCATATAAGTTTTATATACATCCACAAAACGTGCAGTTTCATATAGCAGAGTTCTGGATGCGTCCAGTTTTGCTTTCATTAGCGAAAGCATTTCAAACACAGCAGGAAAGCGGATAATTGCCTTACCAAACTGCATACGCTCTTTTGCATAAATCAAAGCCTCACGATAAGCTGCTTCACATAAACCCACCGACTGGGCAGCAATTCCTAACCGGGCTCCATTCATCAGTGCCATCACATATTTTATAAGTCCCAGCTTTCGGGAACCTACCAGTTCACCAGGTGCATTTTTAAAAACAAGCTCACATGTAGGAGATCCGATAATACCCATTTTATGCTCGATACGCCTGACGGTAACCCCACCGTTTTGCTTGTCATAAATAAACATTGAAAGACCACGGCCATCTTTTGTACCCGGTTCAGAGCGTGCCAAAACAAGGGATATATCACCATCCCCGTTTGTAATAAACCGTTTTACACCGTTCAACAACCAAACATTTTTCTTCTCATCCCATGTGGCTTTTAATTGCACTGCCTGCAAATCGGAACCTGCATCGGGTTCAGTTAAATCCATAGCCATGGTATCCCCCTTACAAACACGTGGAAGGTATTTCTCTTTTTGTTCTGTCGAAGCGAATTCATTAATAGTTTCAGCACAATCCTGCAACCCCCATATATTTACAAAACCAGCATCAGCCCGTGAGACTATATCGGCTGCCATAATATATGGTACAATTGGAAAATTCAATCCCTCGTACTTATATGGCAACGACATGCCCATTAATCCGGCCTGCTTTAAGGCATCAAGGTTGATCTGGGTTCCGGTAGCATATATCACACGCCCGTCAATAACCTGTGGGCCTTCGGCATCAATGCTTTCAGCATTTGGTGCAACAATATCACCACAAACCTCACCTACAATTTCAAGCACGCGCTCGTAATTGTCCATTGCATCTTCAAAGTCAAGCGGGGCAAACTGAAATTCATCCTTAAATGTGAATTCCCGCTCCTTTAAACGGACAATTTTTGCCATTGAAGGATGATTTAAATGAAATTTCAATTCGCGGTTATCTGTAAAAAAATTTGCCATCTTACTGAATATTATTATTCAAAATTATTTCGTGTTCATTTTATAATACTTTATCATTTTCGGAATGATTTCAGCAATATCACCAGTAATCACATAATCGGCGATTGAATTAATAGGAGCATCAGGATCGGTATTTATTGCAATTATCTGAGCAGATTGTTCCATACCTGCACGGTGCTGAATCTGACCCGAAATACCACAGGCAATATACAGTTTCGGACGCACAGTCAAACCAGTTTGACCAATTTGCCTTTCGTGTTCTACATAACCAGCATCAATTGCAGCACGTGAGGCCCCTACTTCACCTCCCAAAACTTCAGCCAGGTCGAAAAGCAGTTTGAAATTTTCCTTTGAACCAACACCATACCCCCCGGAAACTATAATAGGAGAACCTTTTATATTAAGTTTGCTTTTTTCAACATGCCGATCAAGGATTTCCACTATGAAATCAGACTCGCTGGTATATTTCGAAACATCAAGTGAAATGATCTTCCCTTTGTATTTGGGATCGAGAATATTTTTTCTCATCACTCCTTCCCGCACTGTGGCCATTTGCGGACGGCAATCGGGATTAATAATTGTGGCAATGATATTGCCACCAAATGCAGGGCGAATCTGGTAAAGAAGATTTTCGTAATTCTTACCCGATTTCTTATCGGAATGTTCCCCAATTTCAAGGCTGGTACAATCAGCAGTTAACCCGCTGTGTAATGCAGAAGAAACCCTTGGCCCCAGATCGCGGCCAATGGAAGTAGCCCCCATCAATCCGATTTGTGGTTGTTTTTCCTTAAAAAGATTCACAACTATCGCTGAATGAGGCAAAGTCTGGTATGGATACAATTTTTTATCATCGGCGAGGTATAAATTATCCACCCCATAAGGAATAATTTGCTCAGCAACAGCTTCAAGTTGATGTCCGATGGCAATGGCTTCCAATTTACAATTCAGCTCATTTGCCAGTTTTCTCCCTTTGGTCAGTAACTCCTGGCTTACCTCGGCTACCTGGCCATCTTCTATTTCACAATAAACAAATACGTTATTCATGTTCTTATTGTTTCGATTTAAAATTATCCAAGGGTATGGCTTTTAATAAGCTCAATCATCATAGTTTCGATATCTGCATCTGAATCTGAGATAATTTTCGAATCTTTAGCCTGAAGCACCACGTTTTCAATAGATTTGACCTTGGTAGGAGAACCGTTTAAGCCTAGTTGGGAAGCATCCGTTTCAATATCGTTAACGGTCCATTCAGGTATATTCAGATCGGGTCTGTTGTTGTACAGTTGGGTATAATCTTCATTTTCTTTCTGAAGTTCAGTTACTGTTTTTGCGCGTTTATATTTCATAAGCATTTTGGCATTTCTGACCCTGCATTCAGGGGCAGTTCCATTAACGGTAATAACAAGTGGTAATTTACATTTCACAGTTTCAACCCCTCTGTCGAGCCTGCGTTTTAATACAATTGTGTCCTCGTTCAATTCCTTTACTTCTTCTACATATGTAACCTGAAGCAAATTAAGCTTTTCTGCCACTTGTGGTCCTACCTGAGCTGTATCCCCATCAATTGCCTGACGTCCGGCTATTACCAGATCAACCTTTCCCATCTTTTTTAATGCCTGTCCCAAAGCATACGAAGTAGCAAGCGTATCAGAGCCTGCAAAAGCCCTGTCAGTAAGCAACACGCCTCCATCACCACCTCTGAATAATCCTTCACGAATTATTTCAGCAGCACGTACAGGACCCATTGTCAGAATTTTGACAGTTGTTCCCGGAAACTGATCCTTAATACGTAATGCCTGTTCCAGCGCATTAAGATCTTCAGGATTAAAAATGGCAGGTAAAACAGCTCGATTAACTGTACCATCGGCTTTCATTGCATCTTTGCCAACATTCCGGGTATCGGGCACCTGTTTGGCCAAAACAATAATGTTGTAAGCTTTCATTTTGATAATTAATTTACTTCTTTGGTTTTTAGTGAAACCTTCAATATACTTCCTTATTCTATGTTTCTTCGAAAATTCTTGAATTAGGAAGAATTCATATATTCCAGATTAATTTATTTTATTCTTTAATTATATCTCATCATCATTAAACTGCCTTCCCAATTTTTCCGGAAGGGCAGCAAATATAGATATTGAACAGAAAGAAATCAAAATTTTACCAATGATGAGGACACCGGGAAACATCAAAACTTTCAATATAAATCCTTTTCACCTATCCATTATGAGTAAATAAAAACACGCTCAACAACTTCATAATGTTGACATTAAAACAATCATCCAATAAATTCTAAAGTTTTTTAAAAAAAACCTTACTACCTATTTATTTAGAACTGGTATAATTAAATTATCCCCACAGCAAAAGATGAAATAACTATTTGAAAAATAAATCGAGTTGAGAATAGTATTTAAAATGGAGTTCTACTTTCCAAATTAAGGCCTCTCCACACATAACTTCCATTTCCATCCTCATCATCATATATTGCTCTGAGCTTCAAACTAAATTAAATTAAACAACAGGACAGATAAAAACTCAAAAAAAAAGGTGCCATGAACACGACACCTTTTTTAAATAAATAAATTTTCTTAATTGGTTATCAACTCAATCTGACCGGTAGAATTGCTATTCAATACCTCGTAAGAATTAGCAAAATCCAAAATGTTTTTAATTGAACCGGCAGAAGGTGAAAAACCCAACTCAGCATCAGAGTCTGTTAAAAAATCCGGCAAAAAATCTTCGGTGTTCCCGAATGATTGATTTGAGAATTTTTTAACAAAAAAAATTAATGTAAACCATTTTTTCATAGGCGTTATTTATATTAAATTCATACTTAATGGATAACGCCATGATACAACAGTTATTGTGTTAATAAATGTTAAAACCGGGTAAGTACGAGGTTCTTTTGCCTAATAAGCTTTCTAAGATTTATCAGAGCATAGCGCATCCTACCCAAAGCAGTATTAATACTGACTCCAGTTTGCTCCGCAATTTCTTTAAAGCTCATATCCATGTAGTGGCGCATATAAATAACCTGTTGCTGATCTTCCGGCAGTTCTTTTATCAATTCTTTCACTTCACTGAGGATTTGTGCATTAACCAGATGGTCTTCAATGGTTTCCTCAGAAAATTTATGTGAATTAAAGACATCAACTTCCATACTGTCGTTTGAAATTGTCCCCTGAAGTTTTTCCTTCCTGAAATGGTCGATAATCAGATTATGAGCAATACGTAAAACCCAGGAGACAAACTTCCCGTTTTCCACATATTTTCCACGTTTTAGAGAGCGAATAACCTTTATAAAAGTCTCCTGAAAAATATCTTCAGCTAATTCCTGGTTTTTTACAATCAGTAAAACATAGGAATATACCCTGTTTTTGTGACGATGAATTAAAATCTCAAGTGAGTTTTGATCGCCTTCGATAAAACTTTGAACGAGTTCATTATCGTTCAGTTCGTTTGTTCTGAACATTACCTTCTATTTATTTGTAAACAAAAAGTAAAATTTTTCCGATAGGCGTCAATTTTAAGTTGAAGTAAATCTTAGTAAAACTATTTATTAATTTTGTGCGGGTAAAAATGAAACTTTTTACTGAAATAAACAAGCATTTTTCACAAATTATAAGCATTTCGACTTTTCATGCCACAAAATAAAGCAAATAAATCCATAGAGATACTAAACGCAAGGGTACATAATCTTAAAAACATAAGCCTCCGGATTCCTCTAAATCAATTTATTGTAGTCACAGGTGTATCTGGTTCAGGAAAATCTTCCCTGGCATTTGACACACTTTTCGCCGAAGGTCAGCGCAGGTATGTAGAAAGTCTGTCATCGTATGCCCGACAGTTTCTTGGACGTATTAATAAACCTGAGGTTGATTACATTAAAGGAATTCCACCTGCAATAGCCATTGAGCAGAAAGTCAATACACGCAATCCCCGATCGACAGTAGGCACCTCAACAGAAATTTATGATTATCTTAAATTGTTGTATGCCCGTATTGGTAAAACTTATTCACCTGTTTCCGGCAAAATAGTGTTACGTCATTCTGTTTCAGATGTAGTTGATTTTATTTCTTCCTATACCGAAAATACCCGCGCAATAATCCTTTTTCCCCTGAAACTCAACAAAGGAAGATCACTTCTCCAGGAAGCGGAGCTTTTAAGACAAAAGGGGTTTTCACGTCTTGAAAAAAATGAGGAAATCATCAAAATAGACGAATTGCTAAACAATCCAGAGCAATATTTTTGCAATGGAAGCTGCAATGTAGTAATTGATCGCGTGATGGTACAACAGGATGAAGACACTCTTAGCAGGATAGCCGATTCAGTACAGACAGCTTTTTATGAGGGACATGGAGAGTGCACAATAAAAATTTCCGACAATGGGAATAAAGCAGAAATCAATTTTTCAAATCAATTTGAAGCTGACGGAATTATTTTTGAAGAACCAACTGTACATATGTTCAGCTTCAACAATCCGGTGGGTGCATGCCCAACCTGTGAAGGATATGGGAAAGTGATTGGTATTGATGAAGACCTGGTTGTTCCAAATAAATCGTTTTCTATTTACCAGGACGCTATTGCCTGTTGGCGCGGAGATAAAATGGGCAAGTGGAAAGACAATCTTATCTATGCAGCTGATAAATTTAATTTTCCTATACACAAACCTTTTTATGAGCTCAACCAGGAACAAAAGGCACTGCTCTGGACAGGAAACCGATATTTCAAGGGGTTAAACCAATTTTTTAAATACCTTGAAGAGAAAAGTTATAAAATTCAATACCGCGTCATGCTTTCAAGGTACCGTGGCAAAACCACATGCCCTGAATGCAGAGGTGCCCGGCTTAAAAAAGAAACAGGTTTTGTTAAAATTGCCGGAAAATCGATTCAGGAACTTGTGCTAATGCCTGTACTGGAACTCAAAACATTTTTTGATAAAATAGAACTGGAAAACAACGATCTTGAGATTTCAAAGCGAATATTAATTGAAATTAAAAGCCGGCTCTCATTTCTTAGTGATGTAGGCCTGGGATATTTAACTCTTAACCGGTTATCTTCATCTTTATCAGGAGGCGAATCGCAGAGGATAAATCTGGCAACCTCATTAGGCAGCAGTCTGGTTGGCTCCCTTTACATTCTCGATGAGCCAAGCATAGGGCTTCATTCTCGGGATACACAACGGCTGATTCATGTATTGAGAAAATTACAAAAAACCGGCAACACTGTATTTATTGTGGAACACGATGAGGAAATAATCCGAGCAGCTGATCAGGTAATAGATATCGGTCCATTGGCTGGACAACATGGTGGAGAAATTGTATTTCAGGGAACACATGAAGAACTTGAAAAAAGCCCTTTCAGCCTTACCACCAGGTATCTTACCGGCATAGAAAAAATTGAAGTGCCGAAACAACGCCGCAAATGGAGTAATTTTATTGAAATTACAGGCGCAAGGGAAAACAATCTTAAAAATCTGACTGTAAAATTCCCGCTCAATACACTAACAGTAGTTACGGGAGTCAGTGGTTCAGGCAAAACATCCCTGGTGTCAAAAATTCTGTATCCGGCTCTCACAAAAGTTCTTGGAGGTTATGGAGAACGCACAGGCCATCACGATGAACTAAGAGGTGATTATCATTTACTTACGGCTGTAGAGTTTATCGATCAAAATCCAATAGGGAAATCATCGCGGTCGAATCCGGTCACTTATCTTAAGGCATACGATGAAATAAGAAAATTGTATTCCGATCAGCAGGCAGCAAAAATCCAGGGATTAAAACCCTCTCATTTTTCCTTTAATGTGGATGGCGGGCGGTGTGATGAATGCCAGGGTGAGGGAACAATAAAAGTAGAAATGCAGTTTCTTGCCGATGTGTATCTGGTTTGTGAAAGCTGTGGTGGAAAGCGTTTTAAAGAAGATATACTTGATGTGCAATATAAAGGTAAGAATATTGATGATATCCTTAATTTTACAGTGAACCAGGCACTTGAACTGTTCACTGCCGGAAAATCATCTACCGAAAAGAAAATAGTAAAACGCTTGCAACCTTTGCAGGATGTTGGCCTTGGTTATGTAAAACTTGGTCAGTCATCAAGTACACTTTCAGGAGGTGAAAGCCAGCGGGTAAAGCTGGCATCTTTTCTCGCACTTGAAAAAGAAACACCCACTCTTTTTATTTTTGACGAACCGACAACCGGATTGCATTTTCATGATATCCGAAAGTTGCTTGACTCATTTAATGCCCTCTTATCAAGAGGACATTCAATAATTATCATCGAACACAATCTTGATGTCATCAAATCTGCCGACTGGGTACTCGATCTGGGACCGGAAGGTGGTGACAAAGGAGGTGAACTTATTTTTGCAGGAACACCAGAGGAACTCATTCAAAAAAAAGAATCCTATACTGGCAGAGCATTAAAAGAAAAGTTGTAATTTCTGGCAAAAGTCAAAACAATAAAAATACCAGTCATGTATAACAAACTAATAAGCAACATCAAACCACTGGGATTTACCTGGGAAACCAGCGACCCATTTTTATTTTGTGTTCATCACCTCGACAACTACCCGGCAGGAAACAGTCAATTAGGACCAGCAGCTTCACTGGAAGGGAGAAAACTGGGTCAGGACTTTACAAAAAAGGACGGATGGAGAATGTATCACGGAGATGTGATTCCAGGTTTTCCTGCTCATCCACACCGGGGTTTTGAAACAATTACCGTAGTACTTAAAGGCTTTGTTGATCATTCCGATTCTCATGGAAATTCAGGAAGGTATGGAAATGGTGATGTACAATGGATGACAGCAGGAGCGGGTCTGCAACATTCCGAAATGTTTCCTTTGCTAAACAAAGAGCAAGAAAATCCATTGGAATTATTTCAAATTTGGCTCAACCTTCCTAAAGAAAGAAAATTTGCAGACCCTTATTATGTCATGCTGTGGGATGAAAAAATACCTTTAATCTCGTTTAAAGATAAAGAAAAAGGAAGGAAAACGGAAATCTCCCTTATCGCAGGAAAAATAAATGACACTTATGCACCTGAACCAGCTCCCGATTCATGGGCTGCCAATCCCGATAATGAAGTAGGAATATGGCTCATAAAAATGGACCCGTATGCACATTGGGAAATACCACCCGCTTCACTTGAGCTCAACAGGACACTCTATTTTTATCGGGGAAATGAACTAACAATTGCTGGAATTAAAGTGAAGCCATACCATTCACTGGATCTGCTTGCAGAAGAATCTATAATCCTTGAAAACAGTAGTCAGAAGGCTTTCCTGCTGTTATTGCAGGGAAAGCCCATCAATGAACCAGTAGTCCAACACGGACCTTTTGTTATGAATACGGCAGATGAAATTTACAAAGCTTTTGCTGATTACCGGAAATCAGGCTTCGGAGGCTGGCCCTGGAAACGTAGGGACAATGTGCATCCATCTGAAAAATCGAGATTTGCAAAATATGCCGACGGAAGGGAAATTATCCCGGGAAATACTTTGACAGAAAACTGATGCATTTACGGGATAGAATTAAATACTGCGAAATCTGTCACTGACCGTTTTTAATAGTTGAATAAAAAATGAGGTATAGTATCTGCAATTCTGTGCCTCGGATATCTTACATTTCATTTTTCTGTATGAATTGTCCTTCTGTTACACAGTCATTTGCCTTTTGTAGCAATTTAATTATTTTTGCTGCCTTGTTATCAAGTTCTATTCTTTTTGCCATATTACCATGAATGATTTATTACAATCATTAAACAAATTCATTATGAAATCTTTCTTTTTGATAGTTGAAATATTTATAATCTCTATATTTTTAAATTCGACCAAACTGTCAGCATGCACGAATTTTCTGATTACCAGAGGTGCATCGGTTGATGGTTCCACTATGGTTACCTATGCTGCTGATTCACATATCCGATATGGAGAACTTTATTTCAGTCCTGCCACACATTGGCCCAAAGGAAGTATGGTAACTGTATACGATCGAAGCACGGCTGAACCATTGGGACAAATCCCGCAGGTTCCATACACCTATCAAACGGTAGGCTTTATGAACGAGCACCAGGTAGCAATTGGTGAATCAACATTTGGCGGCCGCAGCGAACTGATTGACAGTACCGGTCTGATGGATTATGCTGCTCTGATGTTCCTGGCAACTCAACGTGCCAAAACCGCACGAGAAGCCATAAAAGTAATTGCTGAACTCATAGAAGAACATGGTTATGCAAGTTCAGGGGAATCGTTTTCTGTTGGGGACCCCCATGAAGTTTGGATTATGGAACTGATTGGCAAAGGAGTTGATATGAAGTTTGACCGGAACTTAAAGCAAAACATCAATTCACGCAAAGGCGCAGTATGGGTAGCCATTCGCATACCTGACGGATATGTATCGGCACATGCCAATCATGCCCGGATTATCGGGTTCCCCCCCGAAGACGGTATAAGAAGCATAAGCAGCAAAAATCTTGATAAAATTTTTAATAAAGAGATAGATGTGGTTTATGCCCACGATGTAATTTCGTTTGCACGTAAGATGGGTTATTTTGAGGGCAAGGATTCAGAGTTCAGTTTCAGCGATGTGTATGCACCGCTTGATTTCGGTGCTGCCCGTTTTTGTGAACTACGGGTGTGGAGTATGTTCAATCGTGTATCGAATGAAATGGATGAGTATTGGGATTATGCAACTGGCAAAACTTCTGAAGGACGTATGCCTTTATTTATCAAACCAAACAGAAAATTATCCCCCCGCGATTTAATGAGTTTTAAACGTGATTACCTGCAAGACACTGAGCTCGACATGTCTCAGGATGCCGGTGCAGGGCCTTTCGGACTGCCCTACCGATGGCGTGGGTTGACCTGGGAATACCAGGGCGAGGAATATTTTAACGAACGGGCTACTGCCACCCAGCAAACAGGGTTTTCATTTATTGCTCAAATGCGCAGTTGGTTACCGGATCCTATTGGTGGTATAAACTGGTTCGGAGTTGATGATGCAGGAACTACAGTTTATGTTCCTTTTTATTGCGGGATTAACCGGGTACCAAAATCATGGGCGGAAGGGTATGGAGATATTCTTGATTATAAAGACGATGCGGCGTTTTGGGTATTTAACCGGGTGGCGCATTTTGTTTATTTGTTTTACAACCGGGTAATAACCGATGTTCGGAATGTTCAAAATGATCTGGAGGAAAAATTTTCAAAATATATTCCAGCTGTAGATGCTGCTGCATTGAGCCTTTGGAAAGAAGACCCTGAATTGGCGCGTGAATTTTTAACCGACTATTCAGTAAATATGGGTGAGCAAACGGTAAAACGGTGGAAAGAATTGGGTGACTTCCTGCTGGTGAAATACCTCGATGGAAATGTAAAAAAAGAAAAAGAGGGTCGTTTTCTCCGGAACCAATGGGGTTATCCGCAGCCGCCTTCCTTTCCCGGCTATTCTGAAGAGTGGAAGGAAAATGTAATCAGGAAAACAGGTAAGCGATTTGTTTATCCTCCACCAGAGAATGATTAAAAAATGGCAGCACCTTTTTAAGCATAATAAATTCAAAATTGAATAAAAACATTTACTAACAATTCCTTAACGGATGAAAACATCACCGGAACCAGTCAATAAAGCCAAACGACCACTCTTTCTGCGAATGCTCGACTATGTTGAAATCATTGGCAATAAGCTGCCACACCCGGCAACTCTGTTTGCAGGACTGGCTTTACTGGTTGTCATCATTTCATGGATAGGCCATATGTCCGGAACTTCAGCCCAACATCCGGTTGGGGGAGAAACAATCTATACCAAAAGCCTTTTGAGCGGTGATGGTTTACGGTGGATGTATGAAAACATTCTTCATAATTTTTTAAGATTTCCGCCACTGGGGTACGTACTCGTAGTAATGGTCGGCATTGGTGCTGCTGAAGGTTCCGGTTTATTCTCCACAATGATTCGTGCACTTGTTCTGGGCGCACCCAAACGGCTGATTACAGCCGCAATTGTTTTGGCAGGCGTAGTATCAGGGCTGGCAGTAGAAGCAGGGTATGTGATTCTAATCCCTCTTGGAGCCATGATATTTCATGCCCTTGGGCGGCATCCGATGGCGGGACTGGCAGCAGCTTTTACAGGTGTTAGCGGCGGATTTGGGGCAAATTTCTTTATTGGTTCCATTGATCCTATCCTGGCAGGTATTTCTCAATCGGCAGCACAGATGATCATCCCGGACATAGTAGTAAATCCTGCTGTGAATTACTATTTCATGATAGCTTCCAGTTTTGTAGTTCTCATTTTCGGCACCTGGGTAACAGAGAAAATTGTAGAACCCCGCTTAGGGCCTTATAAAGGAACTGCTGAGCGAATGCCCATCGAGCAGTTAACCCATAAGGAAAAAAAAGGATTGCAAAATGCAGGATGGGCGCTGCTAGGTATACTGGGATTGCTTGCCCTGACAATAATACCTGAAAACGGTCTTTTCCGTGACCCGGAAACAGGCTCGGTGCTTCATTCTCCTTTTTTCAGAGGAATAATCGTTGGCATTCTGCTGATGTTTTTTTTCCCCGCTCTTGCATATGGAATTACTGTGGGTACCATTCGTAATGATAAAGATGTGGCACGTCATATCGGGCAATCAATGAGTACAATGGGAAGTTACATCGTTCTTGTATTCTTTGCCGCTCAGTTTGTTTATTTCTTCAATTACAGCAACCTGGGGATTGTATTTGCCATTAAAGGAGCTAATACCCTTCAAAGCATCGGGCTAACCGGAATTCCACTGATAATAGGATTCGTTATCCTTTCGGCCTTTATAAACATGTTTATGGGAAGCGCTTCAGCCAAATGGGCCATTATGGCCCCGGTTTTCATCCCAATGCTTATGCTGATTGATCCACCCTACCATCCGGGACTTACTCAGGCTGCCTTCCGTATTGGAGACTCGCTCACAAACCTGATAACTCCTATGATGAGCTACTTTGCATTAATAGTGACATTTGCCGAGAAATACGATAAAAAGTATGGTATAGGAACGATTATTTCAACGATGTTACCATATACTCTAATTCTGGGCATTGCCTGGATAACTCTTCTTGTAGTTTGGATGCTAATTGGAATTCCGCTGGGCCCCGATGGTCCCATTTTTATTAAATAAATAGGATTGAAAAAACTACCCGGCCTGGCTCATCATAGAAGGCAGCCGTCTCCAGGCACGTACGAGAAAAATCGAAACTACCAGGGCCGATAATGAGTCGGATAGTGGATAAGCCAGCCAGATACCTGATATTCCCCAAAATTCAGGAAGAATAAACAACAATGGAATAAGTGCTATTACCTGTCTGAATAAAGTGGCAAAAATAGCTATTTTTGCTCTCCCAATAGCCTGGAAAAAATGGGAAGCTACTATCTGAAAACCAACAACCGGCAAGGCAAGAATTACCAACCTCAATCCATGAACAGAAATGTTGTATAATTCCGGACTGTCGGTATTAAACATCTTGACAAGAATTCCCGGAATAGCTTCAATAAATGTGAATGCAGCAACAGAAATTAATGTCGCGGCAATTAAGGAAATACGAAGTGCCTCCTTTACCCGGGCTACCGACTTGGCTCCATAATTAAAGCCGATAATGGGTTGTGAAGCCATATTAATAGCTACTATAGCCATTATTACCATAGACAGTACGGAATTCACAATTCCCATAGCTCCTACTGCCAAATCCCCCCCAAATTCTATTAGTTTTTTATTAATCAATCCCTGAACAACACTATTGGCTATCTGCATAGAAAAAGGAGCCATTCCAATTGCAATAATCTCCACCAGGATATCCCATCTAATTCGTATATTTTTATTGTGTAATGTAACCACTGAACGATTACCCCTGAAATGAAACAGTACCCATACCATAAGTAAGAACATTGAAATTACAGTAGCCAAAGCTGCCCCTTTCACTCCCATATCAAGCCAAAATATAAAAATTGGATCAAGCACAAGATTTGCACCTGCACTAATCAACATCGAATACATTGCAATACGCACATTTCCCTCCGAACGGATTACATTGTTCAGCGAGAAACCTATAACCATAAAAGGGGTTCCTGCCAGGATTATATTCAGATAATCATTAGCATATTGAAAAGTTACTTCAGTAGAACCAAATGATCGTAAAATCGGCCCTTTTAGCAAATATGTTACAACCATTATCAGTACCGATACCAGCAACATAAGCGTGAATCCTGTCCCCAGTGTTTGTTCGGCACGTTCCATATCTTTTTTACCCAAATTTATGGAAACATACACACCAGTACCTATACCTATAAGCATCCCAAACCCCATCATGATAAGCATAACAGGAAAAATAACAGAAATACCCGATAACGCTTCAGCACCAACACCCTGCCCTATAAAAATGCGGTCAATAATATTGTAAAGTGCATTAACAAACACACCTACAAATGCCGGCACAAAATATTTTACCATCAGCCGGCTAATGTTTGCATTCCTCAATTCCTCCACTTTTCCCATTGCGGCAAAGGTAAATATTTAACCCTGTATCATCATACAGCAATTAAACTGTTTGAAATGTCTTTAAAATGAAATACTATCATAATTATTATATATAAATTCCTTAAATAATTAAAATCAATTTAAATTGAGTCCATTTTTCTTGCATTTAAAGCTGCTGTAAGGTTGAACTATAAATAAATGTCTAAAACAGAAACCTTTCTGTTACAGCCTTTTTAACAGAAGAGGCTATGTACTGAACTAAGGAAATCTGAATTTTTGACAGGGTTAATTTTTATGAGCAAATATTTAATTACACTGGACTTTCCCCAAAATTAAAGAAATAATTGTTTAAATGCCCCGGATTTACTGGAATCCATGATTTTAAAAAGTGAGAGGCATAATTTTTTTCAACAAAAAAAGTTTCCCCAAAAATTTGCGCCCAAAATTCTTTAAGTTGCAGTGGCAAAACATAACAACTAAGATATGGACGCAAATTCATGTGATATCAATAGATTCAAAGCGAAAGTTAATAAATTTTCGGGAATCATTTCCAGAGATATGAAGAAACCGGAGAAAAAATTTATCCGGCAAATCATTTATGGGATACAATGCTGCAAAGATGTTAAGATATCGAATATCAGCAGGTGCTTAAAAGAAAACATCAAACTGATAAAGACTGAGAATCGGCTATGTAACCATTTGCGGGACAATGATTTTACAAAAAAAATAAATCATGAGGTTTTGCGATTAGGCAAGGAAAAAATCACTAATGATATGGTTATTTCAATTGACCCTGGAGATATCAGAAAACCATATGCCAAAGCGATGGAGAACCTGTGTGGAATTTATGATGCCAGCCAGAAGGAAAAAGCCACAGGCTACCATATGTGTCAGGTAATGGAAGCTAACCTGGAGCATAACAAAATAGTACCTCTTTATTGCGAAACTTAATCAACAAAAGAAGAAGGATATGAAACCCTTACAAAAAAAATAATTGCCATAATTTTACTTGTTATCAAATACATTGGCAGCAAAGGTGTATGGGCAATTGACCGCGCAGGTGACAATAATGAGTTGATAAGCTTCTTTGCAGAAAAAGAATTGAAGTTTGTTACAAGGCTCAAGCTCAACCGCTGGGTAATTTTTAATAACCGTAAAGGAAAGCAAATGCAGACCCAGACCGAACGATTAGGCAATTATATTGACTTGCCATTTAAAGCCAGAATAACCAAAA